>JAAYVE010000008.1 GCA_012517315.1 Deltaproteobacteria bacterium | reverse complement strand
GGGGGGCGACGCCCAGACGGGCCCGTGGGTGGCCATCGGGGCGGTTTCCCACGGGAGGGAGGCGGCCATTTCCATCTCCCGCTACATCAGGGGGGAGGACATGGCGGCGGGGCGTGTGAAGACCGAATGCCCGCAGCAGGACTTCAGGCCTGTCCCAGAGGATATTGAGAAAACCGCCAGGGCCCGGATGGCCACCATTTCCATGCCTGAGCGGCGCAAGACATTCAAGGAGGTGGAATTGGGGCTCACGGAGGAACAGGCCCTGGCGGAGGCCCGCAAATGCCTCGACTGCATGATTTGCTGTGAGTGCATGCAGTGTGTCGACGCCTGCCTCGCCAAAGCGATCGACCATGAAATGGTCGCCCAAGTGGAAGAGCTCGCATCGGGTGCCGTCATTGTGGCGCCGGGCTTCAAGCCCTTCGATGCCCGCCTGAAACCGGAATACGGGTATGGGATTTGGCCCAACGTGATCACCAGCATCGAGTACGAGCGAATCCTTACGGCCTCAGGACCGTTTGGAGGGCATATCCAGAGGCTCTCCGACGGCAAGACGCCCCAAAAGATTGCGTGGATTCAGTGCGTCGGTTCGCGGGACAGCAGTATCGGGCAGGACTACTGTTCCGCTGTCTGCTGTATGTATTCCATCAAGCAGGCAATGATCACGAAGGAGCACGAACACGATACCGAGACCGCCATTTTCTACATCGACATGCGTGCACAGGGGAAGGGATTCGACCGTTTCTTCGAACGTGCCCGGGACGAGACAGGGGTTCGGTTCGAGAGGTCCATGGTTTCCAGGGTCGTGCCTGTGCCCGAAACCGACAGGCTCATGATCACCTATTCGGATTCCGAAAACCGCATTCGAGAGGAGGAATTCGACATGGTGGTGCTTGCCGTCGGCCTCTGTCCGCACCCGTCTACAAAAGGACTCTTTGATCGTCTCGGTCTTCGATTGGAGCCATTCGGCTTCTGTGCGACGGACGCCCTGGATGTGGTGGCCACATCCAGGCCGGGTATCTTCGCCTGTGGGGTCACCCAGGGGCCCAAGGACATTCCCGATACGGTGCAGCAGGCGAGCAGCGCCGCTGCTTGTGCCACCTCCCTGTTGTCCGAGGTGCGAGGTACCCTCATCACGCCCCCACCCGTATACGACGAGAGGGATATTTCCGGAGAAAGACCCCGCATCGGTGTATTTGTGTGTCATTGCGGCATCAACATTGCCGGCGTCGTGAACACGCGGGCCGTGATGGAGTATGCCAAGACCCTTCCCAATGTGGAGTTTGCAGCGGAAGCCATGTTTGCCTGCTCCACGGACCAGCAGAAAGAGATCAAACAGGCGATACGCGACAACCGACTCAACCGCCTCATCGTTGCCTCCTGCACGCCGCGAACCCATGAGCCCCTATTCCGCAACACGTTGAGAGAAGCCGGACTCAACGGCTATCTTTTCGAACTGGCAAATATTCGCGAGCAGGATTCGTGGGTGCACATGAACGAGCCGGAATTGGCGACGGAGAAGGCAAAGGATCTTGTCCGGATGGCGGTTGCCCGTGCCAGCTTGCTCGAGCCCGTCCACGACTTCACGTACGAAGTGGTGCAGCGCGGGCTCGTCATCGGGGGGGGGTTGGCCGGGTTGACCGCCTCTCTTGCCATCGCGGAGCAGGGATTCGAAGCGGTGCTTGTGGAACGGACCTCCGAGTTGGGGGGAAATGCGAGAACCCTTTTCTACACCGAGGATGGGGCGCGTCCCTCCAAATACTTGGAGGAACTCATCAAGCAGGTGGAGGCGGAACCGCTCATCACCGTCTACACAGAGGCGGAACTGGTTTCGATCACAGGTGGTTCCGGCAATTTCAGGAGCACCATCAGAGTGAACGGTGCCACGCAAGAGGTCGCCCATGGAGTGGTGATCGTGGCTACAGGGGGCGAAGAATACAAGCCGAAGGAATACCTCTATGGGACACACGAACGCGTTATGACCCAAAAAGAGTTTGAAAAAATGCTGGAGACCGAACCCGGACGGGTCAGGGATTTGCGACGGGTCGTGATGATTCAGTGCGTGGGTTCCCGGGAGCCGGAGTACCCTTACTGCAGCCGGGTGTGCTGCACCGCCGCCGTAAAGAACAGCCTCAAGTTGAGGGAGATCAATCCGAAAGCTCACATTTCCGTTCTTTATCGGGACATGAGGACTTTTGGCCTCAAAGAGGTCTATTTCAGGGATGCGCGGCGTCAGGGAGTGCGCTTTTTTCGGTTTGAAAGGCAACAGAAGCCCGTCGTGGAGCCGGTGGGAGACCATCTGCGGGTGACGGTCATGGATGCGCAGCTGAAGCGGCCGTTCGCGCTGGAAGCCGATCTGCTGGTTTTGAGCGCCGCTATACGGCCCCACGCGGCGAGCAAGAAACTGAGCGAGGCCCTGCGGCTTCCCCTGGACCAGGACGGCTTTTTCATGGAAGCACACATCAAATTGCGTCCTCTGGACTTTGCGACCGCAGGGTGTTTCCTCTGCGGTCTCGCTCACGGCCCCAAGTTTGCCAACGAGGCCATTGCCCAGGCGATGGGTGTCGTATCCCGGGCCATTCCCATTCTCTCGCAGAAAGAGATCGTGGCGGCGGGTATGGTGACGGAGGTCAACCCGGACCTTTGCCGTGCGTGCGGGGAATGCGAAAAGGCCTGTCTCTTTCAAGCGATCAAGGTCATGGAAGTGGAAGGGGGGCGCAGGCATGCCGTGGTCAATAAGGCCATCTGCACGGGGTGCGGGGCATGCAATGTCGCTTGCCCGACCGGAGCGGCCTCCCTCGCCCACTTCAGGGACAAGCAGATCAACATGGTGATCCGGGCGCTCTAGGAGAAATTCACAGGGACCGTCCCTGCAGCCGGCTGCACGGTGAGGGATGGTGCTCGAACAAACGGGAGAGGAACGGTGATGTCTGACTCCTTCGAACCGAAAATCGTTGCCTTCACTTGCAACTGGTGTGCCTATGCTGGGGCGGATCTTGCCGGGGTGGGGCGCATGCAGTATCCGCCCAACGTGCGGCTCATACGCCTCATGTGCACGGGAAGAATCAACCACGCCTTCCTTCTCAACGCCTTTCTCTCGGGGATGGACGGGGTGATGGTCTCCGGGTGACACATCGGCGACTGCAATTACCTGGGAGGTAATGAAAAGTGTCAAGTCGTGGTGGAAGAGACCTGGAAGGTGTTGCGCCTGCTCGGTGTGGATGAGCGGTACCTGCGCCTCAAGTGGATCTCTGCCTCCGAGGGGAATGTCTTCGCGGAAGAGGTGCGGGCTTTCACCCAGCTGCTGAAACAGCTGGGACGCAATCCTTTGGCGGAATCGGGCGGCGCCCTGCCGGAGCCCATGGTATCCGCCCCCGTGTGAGGGTCGACCCTTTCGCCCACAATGATCAGCCTGGTGGAAAAGCTATGGTCATCACACAGGAACAGATCGATTACTGCATGGAATGCGGGGTATGTACCGGGAGTTGCCCCATCAGCCGCATGATGAGCAACTTCTCCCCCCGTCAGATGATCAAACGGACCTTGATGGATCGGGACGAGGCAGTGGTCCATTGCCGCGAATTGTGGTCTTGCCTCACGTGCGCCAGGTGCAGTGTGCGATGCCCTGCCGCCATCGATTTTCCCGAGTTTGTCCGTCGGCATCGGGAAGGGGCGAGGAAAGAGGGCAACGTGCCCCAGCTCGCCCATCACGGAACCCTGCAGGCCATTGCCGCTCTCCAGACCCGCAACGTCAAACAGCAGAGGACGGCCTGGGCTACGGATGCGGGGCGGATTGCCGCGTCGGGGGACATCTTTTTCTTTGTGGGCTGTGCTCCGTACTTCGAGGCGGTCCTCAAACCGGGGGCGGGCGCTGAGGAAGTGCCCCGGAGCGTTCTCAAGCTGCTCAACCGCCTGGGGATCGAACCGGTGGTCAGCAACGACGAACGCTGCTGTGGCCACGATGCCCTGTGGAGCGGCGACGAGGAGACATTCCGCCGGCTGAACCGGTGGAACCTCGAGGTGATCCGGGGTTCCGGCGCTCGGACGGTCCTGTTCAGCTGCCCTGAGGGATTCACCGTTTTCAAGCATTACCTGCCGAAGTTCTTTGGGGACCTGCCGTTCGAAGTGCTCCACGTGACGGAGTTCCTGGCGCGGGAACTGCCCGGGGCGGGAGTCACCTTCAAGCCTTTCGGGGAAAGCGGAAACGGCGGCGTCACTTACCAGGATCCTTGCCGGCTGGGAAGGCAGGCCGGGATTTTCGACCCACCCCGGCAGCTCATCGCCATGGTTCCGGGAATCGCGTTTGTGGAGATGGCGCGCAACCGTGAGAATTCGGCGTGTTGCGGGACCACGGCCTGGATGGAGTGTTCGAGCTGTTCCAAGGCGCTGCAGGTGGAGCGTCTCCAGGAGGCGCAGGATGCGGGGGCGGGAACGATCATTACGGCCTGTCCCAAGTGCCGCATTCACCTCACCTGTGCAGAGCAGAACACGGAGTATTCCTTAAGCATCAAAGACCTTTACGCGTTTTTGCTGCAACAGATGGCGTGACCCGAGATGGCAGAGTAGAAGGAGGAACACCTCGTGAACCGGGACGTTCTGGTGATTGGGGGGGGCATTGCAGGCATTCAGGCCTCTCTCGACCTGGCTGAAATGGGCTTCAAGGTGCATCTGGTGGAGCGGCTTCCCAGCATTGGGGGCAAAATGGCCCAGCTGGACAAGACCTTTCCCACCAACGATTGCGCCCTTTGAATCCTGGCGCCCAAGTTGATGGATGTCGGTCGGCATCCCAACATTGACCTGCTGGCGTATTCGGAAGTGGAGAGTGTGGAGGGGGAGGCGGGAGATTTCCGGGTCACCGTCCGCAAAAAGCCCCGCTACGTGGACGAGTCCAAGTGTACGGGATGCGGGGCATGTGCCGAGAAGTGCCCAACGGTCACTTCCGATGAGTACAATCTCGGCTTGGGCAAAGCGAAGGCGATTTATAAATACTTCGCCCAGGGCATTCCCTCCGCGTACACCATCGACGCAAACCTATGCCGCAACTTTCAGGCGGGCAAGAAATGCGGAGTGTGCCAGAAGGTGTGCCAGGCGGGGGCCATCGATTACAAGCAGGAAGCCAAGACCCTCGAATTTCCCGTGGGTGCCGTCATTGTGGCGACGGGCTATGAGTTGTTCGATGCCCGCAGAATTCCGGAATACGGCTACGGGAGAATTCCCAACGTGATCACGGCGTTGGAATTCGAGCGCTTCCTCTCGGCCAGCGGGCCCACCCACGGCCACGTGCACCGTGTCACGGACTTGGCCGTCCAGGAGGCCCTTCCGGAAGCGGAAAAGACCTGCCAGAAGGCTTTCAAGGGGCTCGAGCGTTTTGAGAAGCAGTTTGAAATGACATCGGATGCCTTCTACGAGCGCTACGAATCCGGTGAGTTCAAGGGAGGAGACGAAGACTACGAAAAGTGGGCGGCAGCCGTGCGTGCGGCGCGCAAGGCGAAGGATGAGCTGGAGGAGTTGCGCAGGAAGGCTGAATCCATTGAAGCGGCCCATCGCCTCGCCTTCATCCAATGCGTCGGATCCCGGGACATTCGGTTCAACAAATATTGCTCAGGCTTTTGTTGCATGCACGCCATCAAGGAGGCGATCATCGCGCGGGAGCACGACAGGGACGCTCAAGTCTACATCTTCGGGATGGACATTCGTGCGGTGGGGAAGGGCTTCGAGGAGTACCGCAACCGCGGCGCCCACGAAGCGGGGATTCACTATGTCCGAAGCCGTGTGGCGGAAGTGACCGAAGAGAGGGATCACACGCCCGTCGTCTGGTACGAGGACACCAAGGAGCGTGTGGTGCGCCGGATGCCTGTGGACCTAGTGATCCTCTCCACGGCCTGTCAGCCCAGTGCTTCGGCAAAGCCCCTGGCCGATCTTCTTGGGATCGAACTCAATGAATTCGGCTTCTTCAAGACCCTGTCCCATCTGCCCCTGGACACCACCAAACCGGGTATTTTCATCTGCGGCTGTGCCCACAGCCCGATGGATATACCAGAGTCCGTCGCCCAGGCCAGCAGCGCCGCCGCCCGGGCGGCCCAGGTCTTATCGGGTTCCGGGACCATGCGGCTCGCATCCTGAAGGAGAGCAAGGGTATGCAGGAACACACGGAAAAGGCCATGAAGTCACACAATCCGGAGGTCCGGGTGGGAGTCTTTGTTTGCCACTGCGGGTCCAACATTGCCGGATACCTGGATTGTCCGGCGTTGACCGAGTATGCGGCGACCCTTCCCGGGGTGGTGTATGTGAAAAACAATCTTTACACCTGCTCTGAAGCGGGGATTGCAGAAATCAAGAGCGCCATTCAGGAGCGGGGACTCACGCGCGTGGTGGTGGCATCCTGCTCTCCCAGGACTCACATGCCCTTGTTCAAAAGTGCCTGCGCAGAGGCCGGACTCAATCCGTACCTCTTTGAAATGGCCAACATCCGGGATCAGTGCTCCTGGGTCCACATGCAGGAAAAGGAGATGGCCCAGGAAAAGGCCATGGACCTGATCCGCATGGCCGTGGCCAAGGCGACTTTCCTGGAGCCGCAACAGGACATCGAGGCGTCCGTCGTGCGCAATGCGCTGGTCATCGGAGGAGGGGTCGCAGGCCTGTCGGCTGCCATTGCGATGGCCGACATGGGGATCAACGTGGTGCTGGTGGAACGGGAAGCCGAACTGGGGGGGCTTTTGCGACGCGTCAACCGGATCGCTCCCAGGGGAGATTCGGCGGCGGAACGCATCCAGGAACTCGTGAAAGAGGCGGCCGGCAGGGCGAACCTGAGGATCCTGCTGCGATCCGAGGTGACGGCGGTGAGCGGCGTCATCGGCAACTACGAGGTGACGGTCCGAGAGGCGGAAGGGACCGAGAGGCAGGAGTTGGTCGGTTGCATTGTGGTGGCGACAGGCGCTGTGCCTTTTCGACCGGAAGGCCTCTTCGGCTACAATGGGGAGACCGTTATCACCCAGATCGAACTGGAGGAGAAGTTCCGGGCCGGAACACTGAATGCCCGGAGTGTGGTCATGATCCAGTGTGTCGGGGCGAGGTCCCCTGAGCGTGCCTACTGCTCGAGGATCTGCTGCCTCACCGCTGTAAAGAACGCCCTGGCCATCAAGGAGACGATTCCCGACGCGCATGTGCACATTCTCTACCGGGACATCCAGATGTACGGGATGGAGAACGAAAAGCTGCTTTGGGACGCTCGAGGCAAGGGGGTGCGGTTCGACGTGTACGACGTGGACCGGCCACCCGTGGTGAGGCATGGAGTGGTGGAGGTGTATCAGCCCCTTTTGGGGGAGGTGGAGGAGGTTCCCTGCGATCTCGTGGTCCTGTCCACCCCCCTCGTCGCTCCGGAGGGTGCCACTGCGCTTGCGAATCTCATGCGCATCGCCACCGACCAGAACAACTTTTTCATGGAGGCCCATGCCAAACTCAGGCCCCTGGATTTTGCCACAGACGGCATCTTTCTGTGCGGGACGGCACGATACCCCGCCACGGTGGCCGAAGCACAGGCCCAGGGACTGGGGGCCGCATCCAGGGTGGGAACAGTGCTGTTCAAGGAAAAGCTTGTCACCAGCGCCCTGGTCTCCCAGGTGACGGAACGATGCGATGGATGCGGGTACTGCATCGAACTGTGCCCTTACGGCGCCCTTTCTCTCGAGGAGTACGAAAAAGACGGTGTAATGCGCAGGAGGGCGAGGTCCGACAAGATTCTCTGCAAAGGCTGCGGCCTTTGCGCCGCAACGTGTCCCAAAGGGGGCGTTGTGGTATTGGGTTTTACGAGAAAACAGCTTGAGGCCCAAGTGGATGCGGCTCTCGAAGCAGTATGAGCCGTTCCCACCCGCTGTGTTTTCACGTTTCATGGGACTGAAAAACGGAAAGGAACGCCCACATGTCCAATGTTTTCAATCCGACCATCATCGGCTTCCTGTGCACGTGGTGAGCGTACGCCGCCGCTGACCTGGCTGGGGTCGGTCGTATGCAGTATCCGCCCAATCTGCGCGTTGTTCGGGTCATGTGTTCCGGGATGGTGAGCCCCGACCTGATTCTCAGGGTTCTGTCCAAAGGCGCTGACGGGGTCCTGGTCGTGGGGTGTCACCTGGGAGAATGTCATTATCTGGAAGGCAATCTCATGGCGGCCAAACGGGTCGCGATGCTGAAGAAACTCCTCGCCTTCTCCGGTATCGATCCAGGAAGGCTGCGGGTGGATTGGCTCTCGTCCGCCGAGGCCCCTACCTTTGTGAGGGTTGCCACGGAATTCATCGAAGAGATCAGGGCCCTTGGACCCTCACCGTTGAGGGTGAAGGCCTGAAAGTTTGGTTTCGTGCGAATCTCCGTGTGACGCCGTTGCAGATGGAGCTCCGGGATTTTCGACCTCGAGTGCAGACGCGCCCAACGGGGATGGGTGCAGGGGATTCTAGACGAAGAGGTTTTGGTTCATGGATGACAAGATCAAGATGAAGGTTCAAGAACTTCTCCAGTCCGGAAAGATCAAAGGGTTTCTCGGTCTTCGGGAGCGGCACGGGCAGGTGGGACCATACCTTTTCACCGATGGGGACGATCTGGAAGGACTGGTCGTGGGGGACAGGTTCAAGCCGGGCGATTCCCGATATCCCCTCAACAAACAGCTCATGAAAATCACCCGCGGCGATCCCAGTGGATGCTATGGCGTGTTGGTCCGTGGTTGTGATGAAAGGGGTCTCAAAACCCTTTTCGGCTCCGGGCAGATCAAATCCGAGCAGGTGGTCCCCGTCGGGATTGCGTGCCCCCAGGACCTAGCCGATGCGTGCGAATGCCTGAAGCCGTATCCCGATGAACGGGTTGCAGGGGAGGCGGCGGAACCTCGCTCCTTCGCCACCGTGGCCAAGGTGGAGGCCATGGAACTGGATGAGCGCTTTCGACTGTGGCTTGCGGAATTCTCCAAGTGCATCAAGTGCTACGGGTGCCGGAACATCTGTCCCATGTGCTACTGCAGCGAGTGCACCCTGGAAAACAAGGATTTCGGAGACATTGGAAGCCTGCCCGCCGAGAACCCCGTCTTCCACCTGACCCGGGCCATTCACATGGCGGGCCGGTGTATCGACTGCGGTCTGTGCAACGAGGTGTGTCCTGCGGACATTCCCTTGAGAACCCTCTACAAGAAGATTGCGGATATCGTCGAAGAGGAGTTTCACTGCAGGCCGGGCTACGGTTCCCCGGAGACCCCTCCCGGGCTCAATATCCGGGGAGAAGAACTGAAGCACTGAGAGGAGTTCCCATGGAATACCGGACGGTACTGACGACGTGCACATACTGCGGCTGCGGCTGCGGCCTTTACCTGGAAGTCATGGACGGACGGTTGGTGGGCACCATCCCCTGCAAGACAAATCCCGTGAACGAGGGAAAGCTCTGTGTCAAGGGTTGGAATGTGCACGAGTTCGTTCAGAGCCCGAAGCGCCTCACGCGCCCTCTCCTCAGAAAAAACAGGGAGTTGACCCCCGTTTCCTGGGACGAGGCCCTGGATTTCACGGCAGCACGTCTCCGGGAGATCAAGGAGGCGCATGGGAGCGACAGCATTGCCTTTCTGGCCTCCGCCAAAGTGACCAACGAGGAGAATTACCTCATCCAGAAGTTCGCACGGGCTGCAGTGGGCACCAATAATGTGGACCACTGCGCCAGGCTCTGACACTCCTCTACCGTGGCAGGTCTTGCCGCGGCCTTTGGAAGTGGCGCCATGACCAACTCCATAGGGGAGCTGGAGGATGCCGACTGCATCGTGGTGATCGGATCCAATACCACGTCCTCCCATCCCCTTGTGGCTACGCGCATTTTCCGGGCAAAGCAGAAGGGGGCCAAAGTGGTCGTCGCCGACCCCCGCAGAATTCAACTCGTTCATAAGGCCGACCTGCATGTACAGCACAATCTTGGGACCGACGTGGCTCTCATCAATGGAATCATGCACGTCATCCTCGCCCGGGGTTGGCATAACCAGGCTTTTGTGGACGAGAGGACCGAGGGGTTTGAGGAGTTCCGCAAAGTCATGGAGCAGTACACGCCGGAACGGGTGTCCGAAATCACCGGGGTGTCCGTGGACGACATCTGCACCATCGCCGACTGGTACGCTCATGCCCGGGCGGGGAGTCTCGTTTACTGCATGGGTATCACGCAGCACACCACAGGGGTGGACAACGTGAAATCCCTGGCCAATCTTTCCATGCTCACCGGGCACATCGGCCGCGAATCCACAGGGGTCAATCCTCTGAGAGGCCAGAACAACGTTCAGGGAGCATGTGACATGGGAGGCCTGCCCAATGTCTACCCTGGTTACCAGGCGGTGAACGTTCCCGCAAATCAGGAGAAATTCGAGGCGGCGTGGAATGGGAAGCTTTCGGACAAGGTGGGATTGACCATTCCCGGGATGCTGGAAGGACTCGCCGAGGGTTCGGTGAGGGCACTATTCGTAGTGGGTGAAAACCCCATGATGAGCGACCCGGATATCCACCATGTGGAGAAAGCTCTGCGAAATGCGGAGTTGCTTGTGGTCCAGGACATCTTTCTCACGCCCACGACCGCTTTTGCCCACGTGGTTCTGCCCGGTGCGTCCTTCGCGGAAAAGGACGGCACTTTCACCAACACGGAAAGGCGCGTACAGAGGGTGCGCCGTGCCATCGCGCCCGTCGGAGAGTCACGGGCGGACTGGGAAATCATTCAGGACCTCTCCAACCGGTTCGGCTATCCCATGGAATACGACTCGCCCGCCGCCATCCTCGAGGAAGTGAGTCGCTTAACTCCCTCTTACGGGGGCATCACCTTCGAGCGCCTGGAAGGAGACGGCCTCTGCTGGCCGTGTCCAACCCCGGATCACCCTGGGACGAAATTTCTCCATCAGGGCCGCTTTTCCCGCGGGCTGGGCCTTTTTCATGCCATCGAGTACAAGCCGCCGGCAGAAGTGGTGGATGCCGATTACCCGTTCTGGCTCACCACTGGAAGAATCCACGTGCACTATCACACGGGCACCATGACCCGCAACTCTCCATCCCTCGAGAAAGAGATGCCCGAAGGATTTCTGGAAATGAACCCGGAGGATGCCCTTGCCCTCGGGGTCAAGCGGGGCGACGCGGTGAAGGTGGCTTCCAGGAGGGGTGAAATGGTCATCCGCGTCGACGTGACGACGCGGATTCGGCGGGGCACGGTCTTCGTACCGTTCCATTTTATCGAGAGCTGTGCCAACATCCTGACCAATCCGGCCTATGACCCCATCGCCAAAATTCCTGAGTACAAGGTCTGCGCTGTAGCTCTCCAGAAGGCAGCGTAAACCGCCCGACGCTTCACTTTCGAGCGGAAACGGCACAAAGCCGGCGAAGCCTCGACCTAGGCGATGGGGATCTCTATGCCGTTTTCCTCTTGTTCCTTCCTCTTCGGAGGAATGTTTGGGATTGGTGACGACAGGCTCCAGCCTGCCCTCACCCAGACCCTCTTCCTCATTGGAGAGGGAACAAGACGGCGTTTTCCCTCCCTGTGTCTGTAGGAAGGCATACAAATTGCCACTTCATCCCACCTCCTGAACGCCGGATCGAAAGCCTTGGCGTGCTTTAGTGGCTTGCCATTTCCCAAGCCGGCTGTTAATGTTAGTGTCCGGGCATGGCCCGGGCAGGTTGAGATGTCCATCACACCAAGGGAAATGGGAGTTCCACGATGAAAAAGAAAGCCATCTACAAGAGCGCCGTGTTGTTTGGGGCGGTGCTGTTTCTTTGTTGCGTTGCTCTGGAATCCAATGCCTGGGCTCGAGCGGGGCGCGGCGGGTCTGCGGGAAGCCGGGGCAGCCGCAGCTTCTCGTCACCCAGTATGCCATCGAGGCCCGATACGAGTTCACCCATGAGTCCTTCTTCCCCGGGGCCCGGCATGAGCAGTCCCCAGAGGCGCCTGGACAGTCCTCAAGCCCCTGTTTCGCCTGGTGGCGGACTCATGAGGAGCCCCTTCATGCAGGGGTTGGCCGGTGGATTGGCAGGCGGTCTTCTCGGCAGTCTCCTCTTTGGCGGTTCCGGTCACGCGGCTCCCTCCGGCAGCCAGTCGGGAGGAGGAATCGGCTTCCTTGATATCATCCTTATTGGTGCGCTCCTATACTTTGGTTGGCGCTTTTTCGCGAGGCGAAGGCGCGAGGCGAGCCAAGCTGCAGCTTACTATGGGGGAAGCGGGCCGGATCCCGAAGGTGCTTTTGCCATGCCCCGTCAAATGGATGCGAGCCCTTACGGGAGGGATTCTGATCTGGACAGTTATTCGGGGGGAGCGAGGGGTAATCCCCTGGACGTCATTGGGCGAACCGATCCGGCTTTTGACGAAGAGCGATTCAAGGAAACCGTTCAGGACATCTTCTTCCGTGTTCAGGCCGGGTGGATGAATCGCAGCCTGGAAGGCATCGAAAACCTGCTCACTCAGGAAATGATCGACTATTTCAAAGGCGAATTCGAGGCCATGCGGCAGAAGGGCCAGATCAACCGCTTGGAGAACATCGCCGTACGCAAGGTGGAACCCTCGGAAGCCTGGCAGGAAATGGGCAAGGATTATGTGACGGTCCTTTTCACGGCGAACCTGCTGGACTACGTCGTGGATGACAAGACGGGGGGCGTCCTGGAGGGAGATAAACTAAACCCGGTTAAGTTTCAGGAATTTTGGACTTTTTGCAGGGAGATCGGCGAGCCTGCCTGGCGTCTTGCGGGGATCAACCAAGTGGACGAGCCATCGACGCGCCACTGACAGGTCGGACTCAGGGGAGGATTCTTGAAAAGCGGGGTCCTCCTTCAGATATGCGCACTCCTCCTCCTCAAAAGACCGGCATGGAACCGGTCTCCACGGGTGGATGGAACAGATGCTTCGACGCCCTGCTCTGTCCTCCCACAGAAAGGGGCAGAAGCGGTGGCCCCTTCCCAAACCCTCACCGAAGACGTCCAACCAGTGGACCGGGATTTCCCCGGGAAACGGGAAGTCGGGCAAACCGCTTGCGAATTCACAGCAGGCGCCGCAACGGTTGCAGTATTGGTCCTGGAACAGTGGTGGATCTCCAGGGGCGATGTGCAGCCGGTCTCCTCCCCCTTGCTTTTCCCGCACCCATTGCCGCACTTCCATGAAGAACCGGACGCGTTCTTTCACCAAGGCCAGGAGGAGTCCCCTCCTGGCGGCGATGGAGAGCGTACGCCAGTGTGGTTCCTTGCGCAATATTCTGAAATTTCTCAAGAGAAAGGTGAGGGGGAAGGGGGACGTCCGAAGAATTCGCTGCAGACCGGTACGGGAAGGTTTCATGACCGGGCAGACTGGGGACGTTTGAGTTCTGCCTCTGAGGGTCTCACGTAGAGAGGCACACTGGTCATGGGGTCATCGGTTTCCCCCCGTAGAAGCCGGGTCAGGGCGATCTGCCCGACAAAACTCGCCCGGATGAGGTGAAACGGGGCGGGGGCTTCCAGAAACCGATTTCCGAGGCTGCTCTGAAGAGTGTCTCTGTAGAGAGGGCAGCCGTTGCCGCAGAAAATGGCCGGGGCGGCAATATGTTCCGACACGCCCCTGACCGGCAACAGCCGGTAGGGCTTTGCCAAAGTGGCCTGTCCTCTCCCATCAGGCAAGAAGAAACCGAAGTAGAGTTCCTGCTTTTTTGCGTCTAAAAGCGTGCAAATGGGAAGGGAACCCGTTGCCAAGGGAGCCGCAAGGGCGTCTAGAGAGGGAACACCGACGAAAGGCTTGCCTGTGGACCAGGCGAGGGTTTTCATCGTGGTCAAGCCGATGCGCAAACCCGTAAAACTGCCGGGACCCCTGGTCACGGCGTAGGCGTCTACGTCGTGTAGGGACCAGCCGATTTCGTTGAGAAGGAAACCGATGGTTTTGAGAAGACGACGGTTGTGAGTCTCGGGCGAGACGAATGTCCACTCGGCAACCACCTGTTCACCGTCCAGAAGAGCGACGCTCCCCGAAGACGTGCAACAGTCCGCTGCAAGGATTTTCATGGGGTTCAAGTGCTTCTGAGTCTGTTGAAATGAGGGGTCTGCTTCCCTGCACGGCGCACGCACCCTCGGAGCCCAGGGAGACGGACTCGGTGTGGAAAGGACGCGTTGAAACCCACCGGCGAACACTACGGCATAAAATCAGGCTTCTGTCCCGGGATCAGGCGCATGATGTCGTTATAGAAAACGAACACCATGAGGACCAGCAGGACCACCATCCCCAGTTTTTGCGCCATTTCGATCTTGCTCGTTTCGATAGGCCTTCCGATGAGCGCCTCGAGGAAAAAGAAGAGCAGGTGGCCGCCGTCCAGAACCGGAATGGGCAGGAGGTTGAGCACGGCAAGGTTCACGCTGATAAGGGCAATGAAGTAAACAAGGTTCAGCATGCCTTCACTGGCCTGTTGGCCCGCCATCTGTGCGATGAGAATGGGGCCGCCCAAGGTCTTGAGAGAAACCACCCCTTCCACCATCTTCACAATGGTCATGAGAAACAGCTTGCTCAGGTGGGCCGTCTGGATGAGGCTTTCTTGGAAAGCATTGATGGGATCCACCTGGCGTACGATGAATTTTCCCGATGCGGTCACTCCAATCACCGCCCGTCTGATTTTCTCCCCGAACAAATTTGGCACTTCGCTCACGGCGGCGGTGACCGAGATGAGAATTCTTTCGTCACCCCGCTGCACATCCAGCGCCATGGGCTTTTCTCCCGACGCCTCGATGGTTTTTGAGAGTTCCTCCCAGAAGGTGATCGGTTTTCCGTTGATGGCGAGCACCTTGTCACCGGGCTGCAAGCCGGCCTGTTCGGCAGGGGACCCAGGATTCACCGTACCGATGTCTGCGGTCATCTGTGGGATGCCCGATAGGGCATACACCAGGGTGAAAATGACGATGGCCAGGAGGAAGTTGGACAGGGGACCGGCAAAGACAATTGCACTGCGCTTCGCTAAAGGCTGTACCGAGAAACTCCCCGCCCGCTGTTCCTCGGTGATTTCCTCGTCTCTTTCCTCTCCGAGCATCTTCACGTAGCCGCCCAAGGGAATGAGGGAGAGACAGTAATCGGTGTCGCCTCGCTTGAATCCCACAAGCCTCGGACCGAAACCGAAGGAAAAACGCAGGACGGTCACACCCGTCCATTTGGCCACCAGGAAATGTCCCAATTCGTGAACAAAGATCAGAACGCCCAATACGAGTATCGTGGAAGAGATGGTGGTGAACAATGTATCTACCTTTCTGCAAGAACCTGCAAAGAATCCAGGGAGGTTCGTCACTCAGCCGTTTGGGACATCGGACATTAGATCGATCGCATCGACCTATTTCATGACACAATTCGCCTTCTGGCGGAGGCGAAAGACAAAGTCTGCCTTACTCCCACAATGATAAAGTCCGTTGCCTCGAATGTCTTCAGAGACCTCACGCATTTTCGAGTTCCGTAGCAGTTTTCTCCCTGGCCCATGCATCTGCGGCCAGGATGGCATCCAGGGAAAGGCGCTCCGCCGGAACGTGCTCTTCCATGACGGCTGCGATGATCCGGGGAATGTCCAGAAAACCGATCCTGTGATCGAGAAAGGCCTGGACGGCGATTTCATTTGCCGCATTCAGGACAGCAGGGACGGTGGATCCCAGCTGGCAGGCCTTATAAGCGAGGGGGAGACACGGGAATCTCTCGCCATCGGGTGGGTAGAAGCTCAAACTCTTCAGTTGAAAGAGATCCAGGGGAGGTCCCTGCACGGGCAGTCGTTCGGGATAAGCCAAGGCGTAAGCGATGGGAATCTTCATATCGGGGATGCCCATCTGGGCGATGACGGAACCGTCGACGTACTCCACCATGGAATGAACGATGCTCTCCGGATGAATGTGGACATGGATTTGCTCCACGGGAACACCGAAAAGCCAGTGGGCCTCGATCGCTTCCAGACCCTTGTTCATGAGAGTCGAAGAGTCGACGGTGATCTTCTGCCCCATGGACCAGTTGGGATGGCGGAGAGCCGCATCGGGAGTGACACGGGCCAGTTCCTCGGTGCTCCTGAGGAAAAACGGTCCCCCGGAGGCCGTGAGGAGAATCCTCCTGAGAGACTTGCGTTGATTGCCTTGGAGCGCCTGAAAAATAGCGCTGTGTTCGCTATCCACCGGCAGGATTCGAATCCCGTTTCTCGCGGCGAGGTCCATGACGATCTCTCCGGCGACCACGAGGGTCTCCTTGTTGGCCAGGGCGAGGTGCTTTCCAGAACAGACGGCGGCTAGCGTGGGTAGCAGTCCCGCAGCCCCCACCATGGCGGACACCACCAGATGCACTTCCGGGTGACTGGCCACCCGTTCGTACCCTGCGGGTCCGTGTAGAATCTCCGTCTTGGCGTCTTCTTTGCCCAAAGCCTGGGAGACCGCAGCGGCGACTTGAGCGTCCATCACCGCCACCACAAGGGGTTTGAAACGCTTGATCTGCTGAACGAGCAAAGTGGCGTTCTTACCTGCGGCCAAGGCGATGACTCGAAAACGCTCAGGGAATTGCTCCACGACCTGGAGGGTGCTGACCCCGATGGATCCTGTACTTCCCAATATGCTGATGTTCTTCAATCTGGCTTTCTCCGGATGATGGTCTCACGGCATCCAGTGTAGGTAAACCCAAAGACATGGAAACACGAAGAGCAGGCTGTCCATCCGGTCGAGAATTCCCCCGTGCCCGGGAATCAGTCGACTGGAATCCTTTCTCCCGCTCACGCGCTTGATCATGGACTCAATGAGGTCTCCAAGCTGCCCGACCACAGCCAGGAGAGCGCTAAGCAACGTGACGGCGACGAGGGTTGTACTTTGAATGCACAACGTGCCGTAAATCACTCCGCATGCGATAGCCGCTGTGAGTCCACCCGCAGAGCCTTCCCATGTTTTTTTGGGGCTCACCGCTTCGTAGAGCTTGCGCCGCCCGAAAAATCTGCCGCAGTAGTATGCCCCGATGTCACCTGCGGCGGTCACGAGGAGTGCGAAAAAAACCCACCTTCTGCCCCCTTCCACGTCACCGATAAGAAGAACGTACGACAGGAGGTAGGGAATGTAAAGCCAACCGAACTGGAATAGGGCTAAACGTGGAATTCCCCCTGGGTCCAGGGGTGAGAGGAACAGGATCAGTACGAGACTGACAAACAATATGGCGACCAGGGCGGCGTGGAGCCAACCGACTCCTCCCACGGCCGCGCAAAAAGGGATCAGGCTGCCGGTGACGACGAAATGAACCTTCCCTGCCATGGTCAGACCTGCGGGAAAAAACAGCCCCTGAAGTTCCCAAAGCCCGAGGGCCGACAAAACCATCACCACCAGGGCCCAGCCCCAGTAAGGTCCCAAGGCCAACAGGGCAGCCACAGGGATGGCCATGAAAATGCTTGTGACCAGCCGCTGCCTGTGTGATCCCCACTGACGCGGATCGATCATGGGGGGATAAAATCCTCGAATTGACACTGTCCAGTGCAACCAGAAACTCAGTGGGTGAAACCGGTATTCTCCAGGGGCTCGACGGTCCTTTCATCAACGAGTTTCGCCGGTTGTGTCTCGGCGCGCACCTGTTCACCCGTGCGGCCGAACCTGCGCTCTCTTTGCTGGTAGTCCGTCAGGGCTTCCAGGAACTGGGGCTCTCGGAAATCGGGCCAGAGCACGTTCGTGAAGTAGAGTTCCGTGTAAGCCAGTTGCCAGAGAAGGAAATTACTCACACGGCGCTCCCCTCCGGTTCTGATGAGGAGGTCAACCTCCGGGAATTCACCGGTGAAGAGATATCGCGACAGGAGCTGCGGTGTCAAATCGGCGCTTTGCCTTTTACCGTTCAAAACATCCATGGCAAAGAGCCTGGCAGCCCTGGCGATTTCCTGCCTTCCTCCATAATTGATGGCCAGGCCCACAGTGAGCCTGTCAAAGGCAGCAGTCGCATCCACTGCCGTCTGGAGTTCCTGGAGAACCTCATGAGGAATGCCCTCCGTGTCCCCCAGGTGAATCACCCGAATCTCCCTGGCCACGAGTTCGGGGAGTTCCGACTGAATGAAACGGCGGAGGAGTTCCCACAGGGCTCGGATCTCGCCCGCCGGCCGTTTCCAGTTTTCCTTGGAGAATGCATAAAGAGTGAGGAACGGGATTGCCAGTTCCATGCAGCAACGGACCACTTCCCGGACGGAATTGGCGCCCTCCTCGTGCCCGAGGACGCGATTGAGCAACCGCGCCTTGGCCCAGCGACCGTTTCCATCCATGATGATCGCCACATGTCGCGGCAGTTTGTCAGGGTCCAGCCGTACCATCCTCAAACTTCCAGGATCTCTTTTTCTTTTGCGGCATAAGACGCATCGATCTTCTTGATGAAATCGTCCGTGATTCTTTGAATCTCTTCCTGGGCCTTGAACTGTTCGTCCTCGGAGATGGTCTTCTCCTTTTTGAGATCCTTGATCATCTCGTTGACGTCCCTTCGAATGTTCCTCACCGCCACCTTGGACTCTTCCGCCATCTTCTTGACCACTTTCACCAGTTCCCGCCTCCGATCCGCAGTGAGAACCGGGATGTTGATGCGGATCACTTTGCCGTCGTTCATGGGCGTCAGTCCTAATTCAGACTTGAGAATCGCCTTTTCGATTTCCGTGATGATGCTTGTGTCCCAAGGCTGAATCATGATGGTTCGTGGCTCGGGAACGGTCATGGTCGCCAGTTGGTTGAGAAGCGTGGGATTGCCGTAGTACTCAACCTTGATGCCGTCCACCAGGGAAACGGAAGCGCGGCCGGTTCTCAGTCGTTTGTATTCGTTCTGCAAGGTTTCAAGCGCCTTGTTCATTCTGTCCTGTGCGTCTTCGTAGACTTCATTGAGCATGATTGGGTTCCTCTACAACCGTTCCGATGGGTTCTCCCTGGAGGACTCTCCTGATGTTTCCCTTTTCCTTCAGGCTGAACACCACGATGGGTGTGTCCTGTTCCCTGGCAAGGGAAATGGCCGTGGCATCCATGACCTTCAAGTTCCGTTGCAGAACCTCTGAGAAGCTGATGCGATCGTATTTCTCCGCACGGGGGTCCTTTTCGGGGTCGGAATTATAGACGCCGTCGACCTTGGTGGCTTTCATGATGACTTCGGCACCGATTTCTGCAGCCCGCAAAGCGGCGGTGGTGTCCGTGGTGAAGAAGGGGAGGCCCGTGCCGGCGGCGAAGATGATGACCCGGCCCTTTTCCAGATGGCGAATGGCCCTTCGGCGGATATACGGTTCGGCCACTTCCTTCATGTCGATGGCCGAAAGGACCCTTGTGGGCATTCCCAGTTTCTCCAGGGCCTGCTGCAGCGCAAGACTGTTCATGACGGTTGCGAGCATTCCCATGTAATCGGCCGTCGCCCGGTCCATTCCCCTGGAGGCTCCTGAAATCCCGCGAAAAATATTTCCTCCACCGATGACGATGGCAATCTCCACGCCCATCCGGTGCACCTCCAAAACCTCCTGGGCAATGTCGGTGAGGACAATGGAGTCGATGCCGAAAGCTCCGTCCCCCATTAACGCTTCACCGCTCAGCTTGAGAAGGATGCGACGGTACCTGGATTTTTCTGGGAGAGTCATGGGAGAGGCCTATTCCATGCCCAGCTGAAAGCGGGCGAAACGGCGCACGATGATCTTCTCGCCGATCTTGGCCACCAGTTCATTGAGGTAGTCCTGGATGGTCTTTTCGGGGTCCTTCACGTAACTTTGCTCCATGAGAACGGACTCTTCGTAGAACTTGCGCATTTTTCCGTCCACCATCTTTTCGAGAATGTTGTCGGGCTTGCCCGATTCACGCGCCTGCGCCATGCAGATGGCGCGCTCTCGTTCGATGATGTCCTGGGGAATGTCTTCCCGCTGGATTCCCAAGGGGTTGGCCGCAGCAATGTGCATGGCGAGGTTCCTGACGAATTCGAGGAAGTCTTCGCTCTTCGCCGCGAAGTCCGTCTCGCAGTTCACCTCCACCAAAACCCCAATGCGTCCACCCCCATGGATGTATGCATGGACCATCCCCTCCGCCGCCTCTTTGCCGGCGCGCTTCATGGCCTTTGCCAGGCCTTTCTGACGCAGAAGGTCGACGGCTTTTTCCATATCCGCCCCTGTGTCCTGCAAGGCCTTCTTGCAGTCCATCATCCCCGCGTTCGTTTTGTCCCGCAATTCTTTCACCATTGATGCCGTGATTTCCAAGGAACTCCTCCTTCCTCTCCCGAAAAACCGCCGCTCTTCTTCCCAAACCCTGGCGCTCATCTCCATTTCGTCGTTTCGTGGAGCGCCAAGCAAAAAGGGTCGCGCATGAACGACCCTTTTGATCTTTTTCGCAAAACGGCTTACGCCTCTTCCGGCCGGGGATCCTCCACCGGATTGACGATTTCCACCACCGGACCGCTTTCTTCCTCCTTGAGCAGCTGTCCGGCCGGTACTTCCTCCAGGGAAATCTCCTCCTTGTCCCGCACCGCCTCGTGCATCTCTTCGTACTTCTGGCGGCCTTCGATGCAGGCGTCGGCGACCCTGGATGTAATGAGTCGAACAGCCCGGATGGCGTCGTCATTGCCTGGGATGGGATAATCGATGACGTCGGGATCGCAATTGGTGTCCACCACTGCCACCACCGGGATGCCCAAACGATTGGCTTCGGCGACGGCGATGTTCTCCCGCTGCGTGTCGATGACGAAAAGAGCCCCGGGCAGGCGGGTCATCTCCTTGATGCCGCCCAGGTTCTTCTCCAGCTTCTCCCGTTCGTTCTGAAGTTGAAGGATTTCCTTCTTGGGGAAGCGGTTGATGGTTCCATCCTGAACCATGGAATCCAGCTCCTTGAGTCGGTCCACCCTCAACTTGATGGTCTTGAAATTGGTGAGCATGCCTCCGAGCCAGCGTTGATTGACAAAATACATTCCGCACCGCCGGGCTTCTTCCTGGATAGTGTCCCGGGCCTGCTGCTTGGTGCCCACGAAAAGAATGCTTTCCCCCGCCGCGGCGGTTTCCACGACGAACTGATAGGCCCTGTTGAAAAGCCTCACCGTCCGCTGCAGGTCAATGATGTAAATCCCGTTGCGCGCGCCGAAAATGTAAGGCTTCATCTTGGGGTTCCAACGGCGCGTCTGATGCCCAAAATGAACCCCCGCCTCCAAAAGCTGTTTCATTCCCACCACTGCCATGTGTTCTCCCTTCTGGTTGATGCCTCCACCCCTCAAGGCCTCTTCCCAGCCTCGGAAAAAGGCACCAAAAGGTTGAGGAGTGTGCGGTCTGAGCAAATCAGAGCTTTTTACCACGTAGTCTCTTCCAGAGGCAACAGAAAAAGGAGAAAACCCTGAAGGGCAAAGCCTCCCCTTTCCGCCGTGCCGGGGAGTGGGTGGCTTCCTCCCCCCTTTCTTTCTTCACAACGCGCCAGAATTGCGCTATTTTGGCCGCCAATTCCGCATGGGTTTCCGGTTCATTGCGAAAGACAGGGGGGATAGCATGCCCAAGACATTTTGGAGGGGGCCCGAGCCTCTCGTGCCGACGCTTGTATTCTTGTTCCTGTTTATTTTCATGGGACTTTCTCCGAATGTAAGTTCGGGCGACCAGCCCATGGTCCTGGGGCTAGAGGAGTTGATCCGCATGGCGGTGGAATCCAGCCCCCGCATGGGGGAGGCGGAGAAGGAACTCATTGCGGCGGAGAGTGATCTGGGACAGGCGAAAGCCGGGCAGTTGCCGCAACTGGATCTGGTCGGCACTGCCGGACCTGCTGAGGATGCCGACAGGCCTTTTGTCCAGATCAGCCCGGTT
Source organism: Deltaproteobacteria bacterium (assembly GCA_012517315.1). GTDB lineage: Bacteria > Desulfobacterota > Syntrophobacteria > Syntrophobacterales > Syntrophobacteraceae > JAAYUJ01. The sequence goes on along the minus strand of JAAYVE010000008.1, from coordinate 100,603 downwards.
CCCTCGCCTGAAGGCTTTCTCACGGGACGGCTGCGGGACCGGGACAAAGACGACATCGGGGTTTTCGGGAGACTCGATTTTGCACTCGTGCAGCCTCTTTTCACCTTTGGAAAAATTTCCAAACGCAAACAGGCGGCTCTTCATGGCGTGCAGGCCCAGCGAGCCGCCAAGGAAAACACGCGAGGGGAAGTGATCCTCAATGTGAAAGAGCTCTACTACGGCCTCATCGTGGCCCAACAAGGCAAAGGGGCCGCGGACGACGCGGAGGGGTTCGTCCGCGATGCCAAGGCACGTATTCAGAGGCTGCTGGAATTGAAGTCCCCCAGCGTTGAGGAGACGGACCTCTATCGCATGGAGGTCCTGGAGTCCCAGATCAATCAGTTCAGAGCCAAGGCGGAATCCGGGGCGAAAGTGGCGTATCTCGCTCTGAAGAAGGCCGTCGGACTTCCGGAGGATCGGGATTTCCGGTTGGACCGCAGTGAGCTTCCCAAAGACACCCCGGGTCTCGAGGTCGTTCAGGAGTCGTACGTCATGCAGGCCCTGGAAAGGCGACCGGACCTGGAACAACTCAGGGCGGGAATCGCGGCGAAGCAGTCCCTATACGAAGCGGCAAAAGCGGACCTCTATCCGTCTGTTTTCGTTGCGGCCATCGGTTCGGTGGCGGGTGCCCCCGGCAGGGAGCGACTCGACATCTCCTACTTTCCGGACGAATTCAACCACGCCTATGCGGGAGTCGTTCTGGGGAGTCAATGGCATTTTGATTTCGGCATCGGTTCCAACAGGGTGAAGAAGGCCAGGGCGGAGTATGAAAAGCTTCTCCACACTAAGGAATATGCCGAACGAAATATTCCTGTACAGGTGGTCAAGCACTACCAGGACGCCGTCGAGGCCAAGGCGTCTTTCGAGGCTTATGAGAAAGGGGCGACGGCTGCCCGGAAATGGGTCGTTTCCGCGTTTGCCGATTTCGACTTCGGCCTCGGAACGGCGAGAGACCTCTTTGACGCTATCGACCGCTATGGAAAAAACCAGGGGGAGTATCTCCTGGCGCTGTACCAATACAACATTGCCCTGGCGAAGCTGAGCAATGCTGTGGCGGAGTACCGCAGCGGGCCTCAATGAGAGGGGCCTCTTGTCGATCCATGGGGATGGAGCGTGGAACGTGCTCTTCCCCATGGGGCGAATCGCTGTGGCGGGCTGCGTTGAACCTAAGGCATCTTCCCACACTTCCCGGGAGGGCAGGGGAGATGATCGTTTCGCCGGTTCCCGTTTGGGGGCCGGCGACTGAGTTTTTTTGGGGCACTTAGAAAAATGATTGAAAGAATGCTGAAGACATGGCTTTCCTGGGTCATGCGCTGGCCGCGCACCGCCATCACGCTTTGTGTCGCCCTCGCCGCGGTCTCAATTTGGCTCACCGTCGAGAGGCTGGGCATCAAGACGGACCAGCTCTCTCTCATCAAGAAGAATCACCCCCTCATTGCCCTCACGGAGAGGCTTGAACCGTTCAATTTCGACGGAGAGTCGGCCTTCGTGGTGGTGGTCCAGGCCCCTTCGCCCCCGAGAGCCGTGGCTTTTGCCAAGGCGCTGGAGAAGCGCATTCTGGAGACCCCAGAGACGTTTCAGAAGGTCTTTTACCGCATCGACCCGGAGCGTTTCAAAAAGTGGGCTCTCCTTTATTTGGACAAGGAGGATATCCTCAAGATCCGGGAAACTCTGCAAGGCAACGCAGCGCTCATCCAGGCCTTTGTCGCGGATCCAGATCTCACGGCCTTTTTGCAGCTCATGAACCGGGAGATGGCTTCCCGCATGATCGGGGAGTTGTTTACGGGCTTTCTGGACCAAGAGGCGGCGGAAAACGGTGGGGAGACCAATGACAGACCCATGGACCTGGGGGTGCTCATCGAGACTCTGGAGGGCCTCTCGTCCCACCTGAAGGGGTCCCGTGAGTATCGATCGCCCTGGTCTTCCTTCTTCCAGGGGTCCTCTGTTGATCCGGAGCTGAAAGGGTATTTCTGGGAAGCCGACCGGGAACTCCTCATCATGTCGGTCATCCCGGTGAAGAAAAAGAATGGCTTTGCTTTTGAGTCCAATTGTCTGGAATGCTTGCGTAAAAAGATCCAAGAAAGCCAGGCTGAGTTCCCCGACGTGCGGGTGGGAGTGACGGGCCAAGAGGCGCTCAACACCGATGAAATGCTCACGGTTTCCGCAGACATGGCCAGGGCGACCTGGGCATCCCTTCTGGGCGTGCTGGTCCTCATGTTCATGTTCCTGCGCAGCTTCCGGCGGCCCTTGATGGAGTTCTTCTCCCTGGGAGTCGGACTCTGCTGGACCTTTGGGTGGACGACCCTTTTCATCGGTCACGTGAACATTCTTTCCATTGTGTTTGCACCCCTGCTCTGCGGTTTGGGAGTGGATTACGGAATTTACTGGTTTTCCCGGATGGAGGAGGAAGAAAAGAAGAACGGGGTGTCCGTTGCCACCGTGGTCCGCCGCGTCATGGAGCGGTCGGGTCCCGGCATATTCATTGCCGGCTTGGGTACTTCCCTCTCCCTCCTGCCGTTTGTCCTCACCGGCTTCAGAGGGTTGATGGAACTGGGACTGATCACCGGCACGGGCATCCTCCTCACACTGGCTGCGGATCTGACTCTACTGCCGGCCTTCAGTGTTCTCTTTCTCCCACCTCGTTCCCCGAAACGTGCCGCACTGCGGGAGGTTGCCGAAAGGGACGTTTTGAGGCTCTCTCCCAAGTCGGCTGCCTGTGTCCTTGTTCTGACCGCGTTGCTGTGCGTATTGAGTTATATAAAAGGGCGAGAAGTCAAGTTCGACCTCAATCCCCTGCGGCTTCAGGCGCCCAACGCGGAGGCAGTCATCTGGGAGAGGCTGCTGCTCGAGAAATCCCGACGTTCCCCTCTGTCGGCCTCCGTGTTTGCGTCGTCTCCCGAGGAAGTGCGAGAGAAGTCCACGCGCATCGAGGCCTTGCCCTCCGTTTCGGAGGTGGAGAGCCTCTTCAGCCTCCTTCCTGAAGACCAGGAGGAGAAGGTGCCGCTACTCCAATCCCTTTTGCCTCTGCTCCCCGTGGTGGATGATGTGGCCGGCCATGTGGCGGGCATCGATGAGACGGCCCTCAAAGAGATTCTGGAGAGGATTCGATTCAAGCTCCAGGACGAGGAGGCCGAGAGGTGGGGGGCGGCAAGGCCTCTAATTGAACAGATCTCCCGGGCGAGAGGCCTCATCGAGGAAGTCATCATGCTTCTCGCTACGTCCAACGGGGCGTTGGAGGGTTTGGAACGCTATTCGGGGGAATTCCGCCGAGATCTGTTGACCACATGGCGTTTTTTGCGGGAGGGGGCCTCGGTTTCTCCCATGCTTCCGGAAGACATCCCGGAGGAGGTGAGAGGTCGTTATTTCAAAGACGGTGTGTATCTGCTCAGGATCTATCCCAAGGAGTCCATCTGGGAGGAAGGGACGCTGAACAGCTTCGTCAGGGACCTGCAGACGGTCGATCCAGAGGTTGTGGGAGACCCTGTTTCTCTCCACGTCTTTGCTTCGGCATTCAAAAGGGCTTGTGTGGAGGCTTCGGCGTATGCTTTGATTTTTATCTTGGTCCTCCTCCTCGTCACTTTCCGTTCCCTTTTTTTCTCTGCCCTCGCCCTTCTCCCCCTCGGGGTTGGAGCTCTCTTCACCGTAGGGATCATGGGAGTTGCAGGTGTGGACTTCAACCTCGCCAACAGCATCTTCATGCCCCTCGTGGTGGGGGCTGGCGTGGAGTACGGGGTGATCATCCTCAACCGGTGGCGTGAGGGACGGATGCTGCCTGGTCACTTGCCCTACAGCACGGGCAAAGGCGTCTTGCTGGCCTCGTTGACCACTGCGGTGGGTTTTGGTACCCTCATGATGTCCCATCATCGGGGAATCTTCAGCTTGGGTTTTGTGGCCTGGGAGGGTAGTCTTTGTGTGGTGCTCTCGGCCATGATCGTTCTGCCCGCCGTCCTGGCTTTTGTGCCTCAGCCGCGTGTGGCAGTGGATACGGAGGAAGTGGATGAAAAGGTTGTTGCCGTTTTCGGTGCTGACGATCCTTTTGTGGCAGTGGGTGACGGTCGTGGCGGTTCCGGCGCAGGATCAGGGAGCCACTGCCGGGGTGTCTCAGATCCTGAATAAGGCGATGGAAATCCAGACGAGGCCTGACCTTGCGGGGGAAGCAAAGAGAAAGGAACGGGCAAGCCTTGTACGGAACCTCATCGCCGACAACTTTCTATCCGACGAAATGGCCAGGGAATCCCTGAAAGGCCGTTGGGAGTCCCTCTCTCCAAAGCAGCAAGCGGAATTTCGGCAGCTCTTCACAGACTTGTTCCAGGATTCTTACACCCGGATGGTGCTCAACTTTCTCCAGCAAGAGAACATCGAGTACAGGGGCGAATCCGGCAAAGGAGGGGGGCGGCTGGTGAAGACGGTCATCATGCGCACCAACGAGCATATCCCTGTCGATTATCAAGTGGTGCAAAAAGGGAACCGCTGGATGATCAACGATGTAGTCATCGACGGGGTGAGCATCGTCGAAAACTACCGGAACAGCTTCGAGCGGGTGATCCGGAAAAGCTCCGTGGACGACCTGTTGAAACGGATGAAGACCCAGAGACAGGCCCTCTGAAATTGCTCCACGGCCTTGCTCCCGGACACAAAGAATGGCTATGGAACGGGGTGCAGTTTTCCATCCCCCGCAACGGTATATTTTTTCCCACGCCACTCCACGCGGTTGCCCAGGAAGCTCGCACACCAGACGCCGAAACCGAGCAGGTCTCTCAGGGGCAAAAGCCAAAGGAACTTGAGGAGGGTGCGGTCCCGAAGCAAGCGGACTCCGATGTTCCAGGCCACGGCAAACCTTGCAAATGCCACGCAACACAGTGCGGTGACGCTCAGAAGGGACGCCTTTGCACACAGCACCCACAGCAGGCCGAGGGGAATCCCGTGGGCGACCACATAGCCGATGTAGCTCATGGGCCTGCACATGCGCGTTCCCCTGGCCCATCGCAGCTGGTGCCTGAGAAAGCCAGAGAAGCTCGTGTGCGCGGGCATCGTCTCCACCACGTAACGTGAGAGACGCACTTCAAGGCCGGCTTGGGCGATGAGGTTTCCAAGCCTGTAGTCGTCGGCGAGGTGATCAGCGACGGATGGAAGACCGCCGATGACCTCGATGGTCTCCTTGTTGGTCGCCATGGTGGCACCCAGGGCGAAAGTGATTCCTTCCAAAAGTTGAGCCACGAGCACCCCGGGAATGAATTCGCTGGAAATGCCCAGGGCTTCCAGCCTGGAAGGCAGCCCTGAAGCCTCTGCAGCGCGATAAGGACAGGTGACCAGCCCCACTCCCCCCTCCAACAACTCCCCCATGATGGTTTGCAGATAATCCGGGCCGACGCGGACGTCACTGTCGGCAATCACGACGTATTCGTGTTTTGCTTTCGCGAGCATGTTATGGAGGTTGCTCACCTTTGGGTTCTGACCAAGGGCTGTGGAACAGATCACAAGGTCGATGTCCCTTTGGGGGAAAAGGGTCATGAGTTCCTCGACGACGGGAATGGATGTGTCCTCAGGGTCTTGAACGCCGAAAACAATTTGGTACCGGGGATAATCCTGGGAACAGAAAGTGCGATAGTTGGCCAGTGCCTCGAAATCCACGCCGCACAGTGGAATGAGGATGCTCACAGGAGGCGGGGAGAGGAGCTTGGGGGATGCTCTGGTGCCTTTCATGAAGCGGTGGGCCGCAACGAGGCAGAGCAGGCAGTAGACGGCGGAGGCAGCGGTGAGAATTCCCAGGAGCGACGAGAAGGCGGACATGTGCATCGTTTCGAAACCAGGTGCATCGGGAAGGGGCCGTCGGCTCAGAGACAGATGAGGGCCACTCCGGCGCATACCAGGACAGTTCCCGCCCAGCGCAGCGGAGTCACCTCCTCCCGGAGCACAAATTTAGCTCCAAGGATGCTAAACACGTAGACAATGGATGTGGCCGGAACGACCAGACTCATGTCGGCCCATGCGAGCACGGCCAGGAAAGAAAAGAAGCCGATCGCCAGAAAAAAGATTCCCAAGTGGAAATCCCGGTTGAGAAGCACTTTCCCGGCAACGATCAGAATCTCCCGGGGATGAAGGGTCGAAATTTCCCCGACTCTTTTCATGCCGCGGGTGATGAGCACATCCCCCGCAGAATTGGCGAAAACGATGACGGTGATCATCAGGACCGTCAAGAAGTCCATCGAATCCCCTTTCCTACTGGCCCTCGGGCGACTTGGGCGTCGCAGGGACCGCAGTCTTCATCTTTCCTGATCGGGCGACCAGTGCCACTCCTAGAAAAATGAGAAGGGCCCCGCTCCACCGTGCCGGCGAAACGGGTTCATCGAGAAAATGCCTTGCAAAGGCCACGTTCAGGACATAGCCAAAAGAGCTGGCCGGGAGGACATAACTCAGGTCGGCCCAAGAGAGGGAGGCTGTGAAGAGGATGAAGAAGAGAATGAGCAGACCCGTTCCCGTCCAGATCATCGGATTCCCCATGGCCTCGACCAGCAGCAAGGGGGACAGGATGTCCGAAGAAGCGGACATGCCCCCAATGGTTTTCATGGCCTTGCTCACCAGTGTGTTTCCGGCGGCTTGGGCCAATACGGCCGCGCTAATCACGATAGCGGTTCGCATTGCACTCACTCTCCAGAACCGTCGGCGTCATGCCGGCCGCGCAACGCGGACACCCTGCGAAGCACGCGGGGGGAGGTCAAGATCCTGAACTCCGCAAGGCCTTGACGCCCTTGCGGATTGGGTGCCTTCTCCCCGTCACCACAAATGGCCGGGTGAAAGTAGATTTCGTTTCCACCGGGCCTAAGCCGTTCAAGAGCGGCCAGCACATACTCCTCGGTCAAGCGCCCCGAAAGAAGATGCCCGAAGACGCGCTCGCACCGGCCGATCCCGAGAGCGTCCAAACGGTGTTTCATCGGACGGGCCAAGAGCCTGAAAACAAGACTCTCCAGCACTTTACGGGCCATTCCGGTCCGGTCCTGCTGGAGGGCGAGAAATAGGTCGTCTACAGGCACCCTCATGCATTTCACTCCGTAATGCCGGGCCAGGTTCACAGTTGCCTCAAAAACAACAGGGTGGACGTGCATGTGGAGATGACTGTCCACGTGGGTCGGTTTCATTCCGGTGGAGCAAAAGCGATCGAACTGTGCTTCCAGTTCCTTGAACAATTCTCGCCGGGCGTTTCGGCAAAAATGATACCGCAAACCGGCGACCACAGGATTATCCGGGAACCTGCCAAGGACGTCGGTGATGTGGGGAATTTCCCTGTGGGGTAGAACCGCCCTTCCCATTACGGTCACCAGGTGAATGCCCACCAGCAGGCCGGGATTGTTTCTGGCGATCTCCACCGCTTCGTGGAATGCGTCACCCGTGACCATCAGGCTCGCACTGGTGAGAGTTCCGTACCGAAATGCCTTGAGCACGGCTTCGTTCACCGCTTGGGAATGTCCCAGGTCGTCAGCGTTGATGTGGATCTCGCCCCTGTTCATGCTTCAACGGAAACCTTCGGCGCCTCAGGCGCATTCATTTCCGGCATAGAATTTCTTCCGGCGGGCCCTCAGGGTGAGGTATTCCCTGGCCTCCTTGTATAGTCGGCTTCTTTCCTCACCGTCGAAAAGCGCTCGCCGCAGGATTCTGAAAACGATCCTCGGCCGGAAGTAGTAGCGGCCGTAGAAATATTCCACCGCCTCGACGATCTCCTGGCGGCTCAGCCCGGGATAATGGATGTTGGGCAACTGGTGGCCCAGTTCGTCGGAGAGGCCGTCGTCGGTGAGGTATCCGTTCTTCCGGACATACTCGTCAAACTCGGTGCCGGGAAAAGGATGGGCGATGGAAACCTGGATGGTTTCACAGTCGAGCTCCTCTGCAAACCGGATGGTGTTGCGGATGGTTTCCCGTGTTTCGCCGGGCAGGCCGATGATGAAGTCCCCGTGAACCGTCAGTCCCAGTTCCCTGCAGTTCTTCATGAAAAGGCGGGCCTGTTCCACCGTGGCCCCTTTTTTGATGTTCTTGAGAATCACGGGGTCACTGGACTCGAATCCGACGATCAAGAGGCGGCAGCCGGCTTCCTTCATTGCCCTGAGCATTTCGTAGTCGGCGTGGACCCGGCAATTGCAGGACCAGGTGAAGGGAATCTTCTTAAGCTCTGCGCACAGCTCGATGGTCCTCGCCTTTCCCCAGGCGAAGGTGTCGTCGTCGAAGAAAAGCTCTTTGACCTGCGGGAAGAGTTCAAGAGCACGCCTCACCTCCGCTGCGACGTTCTGGCTGCTGCGCGTTCTCCACTTGTGTCCGCTGAAGGTCTGGGGCCAGAGACAATAGGTGCAGAGGGCGGGGCAACCCCTCGAAGTATAGAAGGATACGAAGGGATGTTTCAGGAACGGGATGTTGTATCGGGTAATGTCCAAGTCTCTCTTGTATATCTCCACGGCAAAGGGCAGGGAATCGAGGTCCGTGAGAGGCGCTCTGGCTGGGTTGTGCACAACCGAGCCGTTCCGGCGGTAGCTCGCCCCGGCGATCGTTTCCAGTTTCTTTCCCTGGGCGAATTCCGTCACCGCCAGTTCGAATTCCCTTCTCACAACGAAATCAATGGCGTGGGACGCCTTGAGGCTCTCCTCCGGTTGAACCGAAACCGGCGGGCCTACAAAGGCTGTCTTAATGTGCGGATTGAGATCCTTCACCGCTTCAGCCAGTCGCACGTCGCTTTGAAAACCCGCCGTGCTTGTGAAAAGAACCATGAACTCATAGTCCTTTGCGATTTGGGCGGTCTCGTGGAAAGACACTCCGTGAGGCGGTGCATCCAGGAGCCTGCTTTCCCGGATCAATCCAGCCGGGTAAGAGAGCCAGACGGGGTACCAGTACGAGGTGATCTCCCGCCTTGCAGGCCAGCGGGATCCCGCGCCTCCGTCGAATTTCTCAAAAGATGGAGGATTGAGAAGCAATGTTTTCATGCATGTGTTTCCCCATACGATCCAATTGTGGGAACCCATCCGGCCCGAGGTCCAAAAGGTCGACAAGGGGGTCTCAAGGCAGTTGGAGTTCCAGGCATTCGACGACTGTCGAGGGGATTCCGTGTCCCCTTCACACTATTCGGGAACGAGGTTGTGAAAATCCACCGGAGATTTTTCGTCGGCCTCCGATGTTTCTTCATCCTTTCTTTCCCGCTGCTTCCGGGTCTTCTCATAGGTCGCCCGTTCCTTTTCGATCTGGCTGATGAGGGACATCTTCAACATGGTCCCCGTAGAGTAGTCCTCGTCTTCCACGCTGTTGTGCTGCAGCGTCAGGCTGACCCGTTCGCCCTTCTCACCGGAAAACGACCACTTCCAGGCGAGAAAAGCGCGGAAGGGGTCGCCCCGGTACTCGGATGGCTTTCCTAGGGCCTGGGTGAACCGCGTGAGGAGCTCTTCATAGAATTCCTTTGTCTCGTTTGCGTACTTCAGCCTGATCCGGACGATCTGACCGGGTTTTTCGCAGTTGGCGTGGGTGACGTATCCACTCCTGTAGCCTTTGGGCGGCTTGATTTCCACTTCGGTAAGACACTCCATGTGGCGGATGGGCAGGGCCGTTCCCTCAATGAGCATGTCCCTGTACTGGTCGATGGAACTCCCGAGAACAATCCCGCCGATCCCCTTGGGGACCTTGTTTCCCCACGCCGGGACGGAAGTGAGGAAGGATGTCGTCACAAGCAGTAAACAAATCACAGTTCCCATGGCAGGATCTCCTGGTGGCAGTGTGATTAAGGAGGCTGGCTCGACGTTGCGTCATACCTGATCGGAGCCGCTCAGGGAAGCATTTTGTTCCGGAGCGGACAACCCAAGCTGTAATGGTTCGAGCATGACAGAAGGCGGCCGCTCCAAACGAACCGGTGGTTCTTGCTCCCGGGTCGGGTTATGCAGTCTCAGGGCATGATCCGTTGCAGATATGCGAAAGCCTGTTCGGTTGCCTCCTGGGCATGATCCTCGTACGTGTATAGTTCTACCGTCACGAATCCTGAGTAGCCGATGGAATCGATGGCTTCCAGCACCCGGGGGAGATCGATCGCACCCTGTCCCGGCATGAGGTGATGGTGTTCCCTGGACGCGGCGATGTCTTCCAGGTGAAAATGATGAATACACTCCTTCAGTTCCCTGATGAGCCTGACCGGGTCCTCTCCCACGCAAAAAAAATGGCCGATGTCAAAGTTCAGTCCGAATACCGCCGGGTCGAGCCACTGGAAAAATTCCCGGAACTCCCTGCTGTTTTCGATAAGCAGTCCCGGTTCAGGCTCTATCAGGATGCGAACACCTTTGGTTTGTGCACGGGGTTTCATTTTTTCAAGGCCGTCGAAGAAAAGGCGGAGTTCCTCCTGCCTTGATCCACCCGTCATCGGCCCCCCCGGTTCCGTTGAGAGCGTTGCCGCTCCCAGCCGGTTGGCGAGGTCAATGCAGCCGAGAGTATACTCTACGCGCATTTGCCTCAAAACGGGGTCTTTTTCCGTCCAGGAGGGATGATACGTATCACCGATGGCGTGCAGCATGAATGCGTTGATGTTGGAGATCTCCAGCCGGTTTTCTTCGAGGGTCCTCAAAATCTCCAAAATGTCGTTGTCCGAGAGATGCGGCGGATAAGCGTGAGGGACGTCGGCCATGATCTCGATTCCCTGGAATCCCGCCGAAGCGATGATGCGGATGGCGTCGGCAAGTGTGTAGCGTCGAAAAGCGTTTGAACTGAAGGCGAGTTTCATCGCGGCCATGTCCTATCCGGTCCAGCGTGCGACAAGTTAGAGAACCACCGTTGAAACATGGGGCTTGCTGATCTCTTGTCGATAGATAACCTGATATCCAGGCCGTCAATGGCTCCTCTCACCTCGGGCAGCTGCAGCCCGCCGTTCATGGAGCCATGAGCGGCTTTTTTTCGTTTGCCTCATCGCTGGAGGACTCCAGGATGCTCAACATGTATGCCAGCCCTTCCCTTGCCGCGTCGTCAGCTCGATGGGGATAAGTGTAAAGTTCCAGTGTGAGAAAACCCTCAAACCCTCGCCGTCGGAGCATTCGGATAAGGTCGAGCAGATCCATGTCGCCGGTTCCCGGGATCAGGTGATAGTGCTTGCGCCCTCGGATGTCCTCCAGGTGAACGTGGAAAATCTTTTCCGACAGAGTGGACAGCACCTCTTCCGGTTCTTCCCCCAGGACGTGACTGTGTCCCAGATCCAGATTGGCCCCCAGGAAAGGGGATTGGAACTGGTCCAGGACGGCTCTGAGTTCCCACAGATTCTCCACGAGCAGTCCGGGTTCATATTCGATCCCCAGGCGAATGCCTTTCCGTTCGGCATGGGGCAGGAGCTTTTCCAAGGATTCGCAAAGGAATTGCAGGCCCCTCTCCGGCGGCGTGCCGGGAACCGCACGACCAGAGGTGATGCTCACGTGCTCGCACCCCAGGGATGCAGCCATGTCCAGACATTGTCTCGTGTAATCCACCCGCCATTGGCGCATGACAGGATCCGGGTTGGCGAGAGATGGTTCGAAGAGGGGTTCCCAGAATTCCCTGCCGTAGAAGCCCACGGCCGTGTTGGCATTCAGGTTTGCCACCTCCAGGCCGGTGGATGTGAGGACACGTTCCACAGAGACGAGTTCACTGTGGCTGAGGGAGTATGGGTAGAGATGAGGCGCATCGGCGAGGATCTCCACACCCTGGTACCCGGCGGCTGCAATGCGCCGCACCGCTTCCGCGGCGGAGAACCTGACGTAGGCGTTGGTGCTCATGGAGAGTTTCATCATTCGGGAGCCCGTCCCTCTTTCACCTTCCGGACGTAGTCGGTGAGAAGCTGGACCTGTTCGTGGAGGGCATGGGCCCGAACGCCCAAAGGCGCTTTGAAGAAGGATGCCAGATGGGGCATGAGGCCGTATTCCCCCCTGATCTGTGCGAACTCCGCAAGTCTCACCAGATCGAGCACCAGCGGGGCCGCCAGGAGAGAATCGAATCCTTGCCAGACGAACTGAAGGGACATTCCGGCACCCAGGAAACCACGAAAGTGAATGAAATCCCAGGCAGTCTTCTGGTCTCTGAGAGAGGGCACGTAATCGATGTGAACCCGGGAATGGGGGGAATAACCAAGTATATGCGAAAGCGCCAAGTCCTTGGTTTCAAGCTTGGCCGATTTGTTTTGGGGATTCTCCAGAATGCACCCGTCCATGTTTCCGAGAATGTTGAAACCCTCCCAGCTCATCACCTCCAGGTTACGCCAGACAAACATGGGAGCCAGCACCGACTTGACCAGCGTTTCCCCTGTTTTTCCGTCGTTTCCCATGACGGGAACCCGTCTTTTCCGGGCCAGCCTGAGGATGGCCGGGGTCAGGGCTCCCGTGGAAGGAGTGAAATTGACATAGGGACATCCCTCCTGGATGGCGGAGTACGAATACAGAGTGCTCGCCCTCAGTCCGGATCCGTCGTTTGTGTCGAGGGCTTTCTCCAGGGCGTCGAGGTCCTCAGACGGAAGGGATGCCGGGACGGGAGGTTCGGTGGAGGCGAGATTTACGACCACCAGCGTCTCGAGACCATGTTCTCTTTTGAACTCCCTCAACCGATGGCGAAAGCTGCTGATCTCTTCTCTCAGATGGAAGTCTTCCCCATTTCCTGAAGCTGCAAGGGACTCGATGGCCGGACCGCAATTCCTGCAAGTCCCCGGGACGAAAGTGCTCTCCACCTTCAGGAGGTCCTCCCGGATGGAGGCGAGTTTTTCCGGTCCGATGGCACCGGTCCCGTCCAGAAGCTGCTGCAGGCTGTCCTGAAGCCGCCCTTGGCGGATGTCGCAACCGGAAAACACGATATTCTCCACCGTGACGAGATCCAAACCTTGGAAGGGCGGGATGGACGTCACCATGCCCAACGGTTCCGCCAGACCCCTCCGGAGAAGCGCCGCTCCGGCAATGACCGCAGCGGAAATGTTCCCAAGTGCTCCGATGAGCCAGGCACCACATTTCCTGTCAGTCATCAGGACGTTCTCTCCCGGACGTTCCACGGCACGCCCAAACGGTTCCGCGTTCCATTGCCACATCTCTCCCACAGGGCGAATCCCAGGCGGGATGCCCCGCCTTGACGGGTCTCACCCTCGGCCAACGGTGAGAACTCCTTGACATCATTATATCGTGGAAGGGTCTCTCACCGCATTCCGGCCACCGCATGCCGCCGCCTCCCCGTCATTCCCTCCCTGCACGATAAGTCGTTGCCCCCAAAGGTAAGGGGGAGCAGAAAGAGGGAAGAGAACCGGACTGAATGGTCACGTCGATGGGAACCCCGCCTCTCGGGTTCCAAAGAGCGACGACACGAATATACTTGGGTTGCAGAGTGCGCTGCAACCTCTTATGGATGTAAACCGTGCAGTCTTCATGAAAAGTCCCGTGATTCCTGAAACTTCCCAGGAACAGCTTAAACGATTTGCTTTCCATGATGTGTGCCCCGGGGACGTAGTCCACAATGATTGTGGCGAAGTCGGGCTGGCCCGTGATGGGACAAAGGGTAGTGAATTCCGACGAGGTCAGTCGAATGACGTAGTCCACATCCGGATGGGGATTGGGGAAGGTCTCCAGCAACGCCTCATCTGGATTCCCTGGGAGGGGTACGGTGTTGCCCAGTTGGGTCAGTCGGTCACCACGAGTGGACTCTTCCATGAACTTCCTCCCTGGATATGTTTCAAAGGAACCTGCGCCCAAAGCGCGGCATCGGGTGATTCCCAACGGCGGCGGGGCGTCATCGAGAGCTGTATTCGGTGGGATCCGTCACGCCTGCCTCTTGGAAGCCTTTCTTGCGCAAAAGGCAACTCTCACAGCGGCCGCAGGCGCGGCCGGACTCATCCGGGTCGTAACACGAATGAGTCAAACGGAAGTCCACTCCCAGTTCACGGCCAAGGCGGATGATGCCTGCCTTGGTGAGTCCGATCAGGGGGGTGTGCACCCGAATGGGGGTTCTTCCTTCGACGGCTTCCTTTGTGGCAAGATTCGCCAATCTCTCGAATGCCTCGATGTATTCCGGTCGGCAGTCGGGATAACCCGAATAGTCCAGGGCGTTCACACCGATGAAAAGGTCCCCCGTCCCCTGGACTTCTCCCCAGGCCAGCGCAAATGACAGAAAAATCGTGTTACGGGCCGGAACGTAGGTGATAGGGATTTGGCCGCCGATGCCCCCAAGGGAATTGTCCTTCGGCACCGGCAATTCGTCGGTGAGAGCGGAGCCGCCGATTTGCTCCAGGGGGATGCGTAACACAAGGTGCTCCGACGCCTCCAATGCGGCCGCCACCCTCCTTGCAGCGCGAAGTTCGTGTCGGTGCCTCTGACCGTAGTCGAAGGTGAGAGCGAGAGGGACGAAGCCTTCCCTCCTGGCTGCTGCAAGGCATGTCGACGAGTCGATGCCCCCTGAAAGGAGCACCACTGCCTTAGGTTGCCCCCGAGAGGGTCCCACTGCTTCCATCTCAACCTCTCCGTTCAACTTGCCTCCAACTTGGACGAATTCGACGGATCCAAGTGCCTCGCTCAATCCCGCGGAAAGACGGGCTCACCCGCGCCTCCCGGCCCGCGGGGTCTGCGGGAATCCAGGGGGAAGCCATTCCCTTTTGTTCCGTGGGACGGCTCTTTTCCATTGTGACAGGCGCGAGATCCAATCCAGTCTTCAGCGCCTTTCCGGCGACACTGGGAATGACTGTGGCGACGCACCGGTGCCCGCCCTGGCTCTCAACCGGTATAGGGGTATAATAAATTGTCTCGGGAAAAGGAATACCCCATCCTGCTGATTTCTCATCCCGGGTGACACACAAAACCCCATTGGGGCTTCGGCACCTTGGATGGTACTCTATGTGACGCATGCGGGAGAAGGTAGGGGATCGGACCGAGGAAAGGGCTATTCATGAAAGTGGGGCGCCTTCGTCCTAGAGAGGAAAGGATCGTTTCCCCTTGCTCCACTTGAAGTCCACGGCATTTCTCGCTACCCCAGACGCCGAGGCGTGAAAGGGTCACGTCTCCCAGGCCCGGCATCAAGATCACGCCGAAAAAACCGGCTAAGAAGAAGGGGGGCGTCCCCTCAAGCTCATCCAGGACGATCCCCCTTTCCTCATGCGATGGAAAACGACAGTTTCACGAACTCTGCCGAGGGGTTTGTTTGTGTTTCCCCCCGGCAGTTTCCCTCTACTTCCTGGAAAACACCTTGCTGAATAGGTGTTGAACGGCACTCCATCCCATCTTGCGCCGCAGCATTCCCAGTTGGTCCTGGAGGGGGAGTTTCTTCGGACAGACGTCCTCACACCCCAGCAGCCCCAGGCAACCAAAGATCCCCTCGTCGTTTCCCACCACCTCGAAATACTCGCCGGTGGTCCTCTGGTCCCGTGGGTCCATCATGAAGCGCGCGATGCGGTTGAAGGCGGCGGCACCCATGAATTTGTCGGGAACCATGTTGGCCTTCCCACACGCGGCGATGCAGCAGCCACATTCGATGCAGCGCTCCAGTTCGTAGATTTCCTCCGCCATTTCGTTGGTCATGGGTTCTTCGGGAGCCTTGGGGTCGAACACCTTGTTGGTGTGTATCCAGGACTCCACATTCTGATGCATTCCACGGAACCAGGTGCCTGTATCCACGGAGAGATCGCCCACCAGCTTGAACACCGGCAAGGGCATGAGAGTGATTTCATCCGGCAGCTTCTTGGTCTTGGTGTGGCATGCGAGGTCGGGCCGACCGTTGATGAGCATGGCGCAAGAACCGCAGATGCCCGCACGGCAGACAAAGTCAAACTGGAGGGTCGGATCCTGCTCTTCCCGAATGCGGTTGAGAGCGATGAACAGGGTCATGGCGTCCGTCTCCTCCAGGACGAAAGTGTCCATGTGAGGCACGGAAGCAGGATCTTCAGGATTGAACCGAAAGATGTTGAATTTGAGCTGTCTTCCCATTGATTCCCTCTCGTTAGTTGCGCTGAATTGGTTGGCCGACCACTTCAGGATCCTCGGAGCAGATGATCTGGCAGCTTCCGTACCCGCGTTCGCCGGGAGGAATTTCCCAAACCTTTGAGGGCTTTTCGTATTCCAGGGTGGGGAGCGTGTCGCTCTCGCTCTTCCAGTAAGCCAGCGTACGTTTCAGCCAGTCGCGGTCGTTGCGTTCCGGGAAGTCTTCCCGGGCATGGGCGCCGCGGCTTTCCGTTCTCATCAGGGCGCCATAGGCGATGCAGAGGCCCAATCGCAGTGTTCCCTTCAGGCGCAGGGCAACAGCCAGTTCGGGATTGACACCCACGGCGCTGGACCGGAGACCGACCTTGTCCGCCCTCACGTAGAGTTCCTGGATCGCATCAACGGCTTCCTGAAGATCCTTCCCGTTGCGGAAGATGCCCACCTTGTCCATGAGAATGTCCCCAAGGGCTGCCTTGATCTTGTAGACACTCTCCTTGCCGTCGGCACCCCGCATGAGTCTCGCGATCCGTTCTTCCTGCTTCTTGGCAGCATCCCTGATGACGTTGGTCTTATAAGTGACTTCGTAGCCCTCCAGAAACTCGCAGATTTTCTCTCCCACGATCATGCCGGCAACCACAGTCTCTGCAAGGGAATTGCCCCCCAACCGGTTGAATCCGTGCATGTCCCAACAGGCTGCTTCCCCCGCGGCGAAGAGGCCCTTGAGACCGTAAGCCGCGCCATCCTTGTTGGTACGGACTCCTCCCATGCTGTAATGCTGCGCGGGCCGGACGGGGATGAGCTGAGTGATGGGGTCCCTGTCCAGGAATTCGTTGCAGATTTCCTCCACGTCCCTCAGCTTCGTCTTGATGTGCTTGGCACCCAGGTGGCGGATGTCGAGCCAGAGGTGGTGTCCGTATGGACTGGGCACGCCCTTTCCGATGCGGATGTGATGGGTCATCCAGCGGGAAACCACGTCCCTCGATGCCAGTTCCTGTTTTTCCGGTTCGTAAATGTGCATGAACCGCTCTTCATTGACATCCAGAAGGGTTCCCCCGTCTCCCCGGCATCCCTCGGTGACCAAGATGTTGGTGGGGACGATGCCGGTGGGGTGGAACTGAACCGCCTCGGGATTTCCGAAGGGAACAAGACCCGTGTCCAAGGCGATGATCATACCGGCACCGTCACAGATCACTGCGTTGGTGGTTTCCCGGTAGGTTCGGCCGTAACCCCCCGTGGCGATGAGGGTGGCCTTGGCCAGGTATGCTCGGAGTTTCCCGGTCCTCAGGCAGCGGGCAATGACCCCCGTACAGGTTTCCCCGTCGTGGATGAGGGCGATGGCTTCCACCCGGTCGTGAACCTTCACTCCCAGGCGGGCCACTTCGTTGTCCATGGTGAAAAGCAACGTGTGTCCGGTTCCGTCTGAGGTGTAACAGGTCCTCCACTTGGCCGTCCCGCCGAAATCCCGGGCCGTGATGAGGTGTTCCTTTTCCTTTTTCTCGACTTTCTCGTACTGCTTGCCCCCCTTGTAGTAGGTGCTGGTTCCGGCAACAACCCGGTTCCAGGGAATTCCCCAGAAGGCCATTTGGCGGACGGCGATGGGGGCGGTCTCCGCAAAAAGCCTGGCCACTTCCTGGTCGCATCCCCAGTCGGAACCCCGGACGGTGTCGGCAAAGTGAATGTCCGGGCAGTCTCCCTCCCCCTTGCAACAGTTGCCGAGAGACGCCTGCATTCCCCCCTGGGCGGCGGAAGAATGGGAACGCCTGGGTGGCACCAGACTCAACAACAATGTTTCATATCCTCTTGCAGCCGTCTCTATGGCTACCCGTTCTCCAGCCAAGCCCGCCCCGATACAGAGCACATCAGTATAAAAAGTTTCCAATTTGCACTCCTTTTACACTGCTGGTTTGACAATGAAATAGAAGGTGATCAGCGTGATCAGTCCGATGGCAATGAACACCAAGGTGAGCTTGTTCTCTAAGCCGTGGAAGTACTGCCGATGGGAACGCTTGATCCAGCCCCATTTGACCCCGATGCGATAGGCGCCGATGCCTACGTGCAGTTCGATGCAGGGCAGGAGGACAAGGTAGAAAAGAAGCCACCATCCCGTCTGAACACGGGCCGCGCTTCTGGCCGCCGTGATGGGAAGGTTCGTCAGAACCGTCCACATGTGAATGCTGCCCATCACGAGAATGATAAAAGCCGTTACCGCCTGGATGATCCACAGCCAGGTATCCAGGTGGTTGAAACGCTTGGTGTGCACCCACATGGCCTTCTGTTCCGCAACCCTGAAGGGAAGTTTTCGGGCCGCCAGCACAAAATGGGCGAGCATGGTGAGAAAGATCAGGGGGCCGCCCAACTGTGCCATGTAGGTTGCCTCGAAAAAGTAGGCGATGGCATTCATGACACGACCCCCCCCGAAATCAACGTTGACGCTGGCCACAAGAATCATGTGCATCCACATGAAAAGCACGAGAGCTACCCCGGTACACATCTGCAGGAAGTCCCATACAGCCTCGGTCCTTACCGCCTGTCTTGCTTGAGCAACAGCTTGCATCATACCTCCTCTACGTTCCGCGATCAGTGTTTTGAGACCAGCTCTGACGGCATTTTCTCTCTGAAGATGGGTCCACCTCCTCCGCTTGAAGTTGAAAAGTCTTTTCCCTCTCCCACACCCACACCCGCTGGCCCCCCACCGGAACCCTCGGGGAGTAAAGTTAATTGTTTCACAAAACATACGACCGCACGAGCCTACCCGCCCCCCGGCATAATCCCCCACGAGGCGCACCGAGACGAAAGCCAGACCCCCAATGAATTCCCACCTGAATAGCCTATTTCTATGACAAATTCACGGAAAAGTACAGGTTTTTTTTCCTCGGTTGCCCTGCCGGTGAGCACGCATCACGGAATGGACAAAACCTCTTGGAGGGCACCTGTCGTGTGCTCTTGGGCACAAAGTCGCCTGGGGCAACCGCGAGAATGAGGAAAAGGGAGAGGGGTGGCAACGCACACGTTTTCCCCATCACCCTTCCCGATTGCCTGCTCGCCGGCGGATCAAGACCGGTGTGTTTTCATCCCACTCCCTGCGGCCCTGAAGCACTGCCACCGAGGCGAGCACCAGCCCTCCCCCCAAGGCTTGCAGGGGCTGGAGGGTCTCTCCCAGGAAAAGATAAGCCACGAGTCCGGCGATGATGGGCTCAAGAGTGGCTGTGACGCTCGCTCGAGTGGATCGGATGAGGTTGATGCCCTGGAGGTAGAGCCCGAAGGGAACGGCGGTGCCCAGGAGGGCGATGTAGAGGATCCACCCCCATTGAATGGGGGTGTAGGGACGGAGGAAGGCTCTCAGGGGAGGAAAGGCGATATTCCAGAAGACGGCTGCGCACAGGATGGCGTGAAAGAGGACCGTCCAGGGATGGTAGCGGCGCATCCCCTTCTCCCCCTGGATGGCATACCAGGCGAACGCGATGGCGGAAGCGATTCCCGAGAGGATGCCCTCGAGATTCATGGAGAGAAGATCGAGGTTGTAAGCTCCCACGGCCAGATAACAGCCGATGGTGGAGGCCGCGACCGCTGCGACCATCCAGGGGGTCAGACGCTCTTTGGCGATGAGCACCGCGTGGAGTGCGATGAAGGTGGGGGCGAGATATTCCAGGAGGATGGCAATGGCCACGTGAATCTTGCTGATGGTGTAAAAGTAGGTGAACTGAACCATGGCCATTCCCAGAACCCCAAGACTGATGAAATAAGGGATGTCCTTCGGGGCGATGCGGAGAAGCGCACGGTCGCGCAGAGTGAGCCAGGCGAAAAGAAAGGCTGAGGCGAGGGTCACCCGGAGTTGCACCAGTTCAAAAGGAGTGACTCCGGTCTGAAAAAGAAATTTTCCCGAAGAGCCTGAAACCGCCCAAAGGGTTGCGGCCATGACGACGTAAAGGTAACCTGTTCTGGGGACTGCACCTGTGGATGTCATTGGAGTGCTCTGACCCGGGAATTTGGCGTCAAGGGTATTCGGAGGCGGATTTTGAGACCGTCTTTCTTCATCGAGCTCCATCATGCGGGGTTGCTCTCGGCGAGCAAACGCTTGATGTTTCCCGCGAGCACACGGGCCTTTTCCCCTTCCGATATCCTGAGGTTCAGGATCTTTCTCGCCTCGGACGGGGGATCCCCGAACGGAAAATCGGAACCGAAGAAGATCCTGTCGGGACCGTAACGGCGAAGGTAGTCCTCGATGACGCTTGGGGGGGCGAGAGCGGTATCCGCGTATATGTTGGGGAGCTGCCAGATTCCATGCCTGCAGAACGCCTCATAACCTCCGTTGAGAAGCCCGCAATGGGGAATGATGACCCGGACGCCGGCGGCCAACTGGTGAATGAACCTCAAAGTGAAGTGCCACTCCTCTTCAAGGGTCACGGGCATGTTCCGGCGGCGGATTTCCTCGATGGCCGCAGTGCACCGGGGATCCTCGTACCGATACATGGGTTCGTCGCCGTGCCGGTGCCACTTGATGCCCTTGTGTCTTGAAGTCAACTGTTCCACGGCGAAATCGTTCCAGATGAAAAAGAAAGGATACACCTGAAAGTCGGGATGGTCCAGGGCCTCCAGGTAACGGTTGGCCCTTTCCCTTCTTTGCCTCCACTGGGGTGAATCCTGGAAATGGAATTGGTACCGGTCGTAGATCTCCATGACCGGAGGGAAAAAGACCGCGGCGGTGATGCCGCTGCCCTTGGCTGCATCCAGGTAATCTTCAAGGGACTGGGGCGGAGAGGTGTCCTGGATGCCGCAGTGGGCGTGGGCGTCGATGATCTCGTAGCGCATGGGTGATTGCCCCTGTGGTGGAATTGGGGGAAGCTGCCGGGCCTGCCTCGCGGGGCGTCCTGCCTGTACTTTGGGTCCCTTTCGGCGGAAGGCGCCCTCACGCCCCGGCGACACCGTCCCTTGTGGATTCCTTGACTCGATACATGGTGGCGTCCACGATGTTTAGAAGACTGTTCTTGTCCGTGGCGTCCCCGGGATAAGCGGCGACACCGTAGGAGGCCGTGATGTGGAGGTTGATCCCGTCTTCGGAGAGAAACGAGTGTGCCTTGATCCTCCGGCGAAGAAACTCGGCGAATGCCAGGGCATCTTTCTTGGTAGTTCGTGGCATGAGCACCACGAATTCGTCTCCCCCGTACCGGACGGGCAGGTCCCCGGCGCGCACGAGACTCTTGAGAACCGACCCCAGTTCCTTCAGGGTCTTGCTGCCGACGAGGTGCCCATAGGTGTCGACCACCGTTTTGAAGTGGTCCACGTCGAAGAAGACGAGGGAAAGCTCTTGCCCGTGGGTCCGTGCCTCCTCCAGTTCACGGTCGAGGGTCTGGTAGAGGTGGCGGTTGTTATAGAGGGAAGTGTGGTCGTCGGTGATGGCCAGTCGCTGCACCTCCTGGAACAGCGCGGCGTTGTGAATGGCAATGGCTGCATATTCGGCTAGGGTTTCCAACGAATGCCGATCCAGGTCGGTAAAACCGCCCTCTTCTACTCGGTTGACCAACTCGATCACTCCCAGCACCTTTCCCTTGTTTTTGAGTGGGACCGCGATGAGGGATCGGGTGGTGAAAGCGCACATGTCATCAAATCGCCTACAGAAACGCTCATCGCTCTGGGCGTCCTGAACCAGCAGGCTCTCCCCCGTCTGGGCCACCCAACCGGCGATCCCCTCTCCCAGTGCCAGCGTCTTTCCCCTGATTCCCTCGGCACCTTCCCCCACGATCACCTCGAATCGCAGGCTCAGCCCATCGGCTTCCGTGAGGAGAAGCGACCAATTGCGGGGTTTGAGAAGTTCGCTCACCTTTTCCATGATGATCTCGAGGACTTGGGAAAGATCCAGGGTTGAAGTGAGAGCTCTCGCCAAGTCCGCATAAATGGCGTGCTCCAGCTTCAGGCGCAGGATGTCTCGTTCGTGATGCGGCATGTCGCTCCCAATCCCTCGTTCCCGAGTTGCTTTCGCTGTTGCCTTCCGGTTTCGGAATTATGGGGGAAGGATGGAGGAGTGTCAACCCGACGGGGAATCAGGGACCAACGGTGCAGAAGGGCATGAAGACCGCAGATGGAATGAACCATCCGTCCTTCAGACCCCGCTTTTTCTTCCGCGACCATGGCCGACATCCACGAAAAAGCATGTCGGCGACTTCGGGCTCGACTTCCGGAGATTCCCCCACACGGCGCGGATCACTCGGCTTAGGGAAAAGGGCTGCGCAACTGGAGGGCGCGGCGAATGGCCTACAGGATCTGGCTCAGGAACTTCTGCGTTCTGGGATGCGAAGGTTGTTGGAAAAGAACCTGCGGAGGGCGGTCTTCCAGGATCTCTCCCTGGTCCATGAAAACGACCCGATCGGCCACTTCCCTGGCGAAGCCCATCTCGTGGGTCACCACCACCATCGTCATCCCCTCCCTGGCCAGGGTCACCATCACGTCCAGCACTTCTCCGATCATCTCGGGGTCCAACGCGGAGGTGGGTTCGTCGAAGAGCATGATCTTGGGATTCATGGCGAGGGCCCTCGCGATGGCCACCCGCTGCTGCTGGCCTCCGGAAAGACGCGAAGGGTAGACGGAAGCCTTGTCTTCGATGCCCACCTTCCTAAGGAGTCGCAGTCCGTTGGCTTCGGCTTCCGCCCGGGGTATCTTGCGGAGTTTCATGGGGGCCAGGGTCAGATTCTGCAAAGCGGTCTTGTGGGGAAAGAGATTGAAGCTTTGGAAGACCATTCCCACTTCCATTCGTATTTTGTTGATATCATTTCGTATATCTGTGATATCCTGTCCGTCCACGAAGATATGTCCCGAGTCGATTCGTTCCAACCGGTTGATGGATCTGAGGAGGGTGCTCTTCCCGGAACCGCTCGGTCCGATGATGACGACCTTTTCACCGGGATGGACATGGAGAGAGATCTCCCTCAACGCCTGTAGTGTCCCGAAGTTCTTGGTGACACGTTCCATGCGGATGATGGGTTCCGTGACGGGTTCAGTGGCGCTCATAGTATCTCAGCCTCTCCTCCATGATGCTCACCAGTTTCGACAATATCAGAGTGATCAGTAGGTAGATGAGGGCGATGAGAGTGTAGGTCTCGAAGTAGGTGAAGGTCTCGGAGGCGAATTCCCTGCCGCGCCTGAGAAGATCTGCTACGGCCAGGATGGAAACGAGGGATGTGTCTTTGAGCAGGGCGATGAATTCATTCCCCACCGGGGGCAGGATAGTGCGCCACGCCTGGGGCAGGATGACGTAAAACATGCTCTGGGAAGGATTGAAGCCGAGGGAGCGCGCAGCTTCCATTTGCCCCTTGTCGATGGATTCGATTCCGGCGCGGAACACCTCTCCCATATACGCCCCGTAACAGAAAGACATGGCGATGACGGCGGCGACGATGTCCGGTACGCGCACAAAACGGCCCAGGGCGTAATAAATGTAGAAAAGCTGCACCAGGAGGGGGATTCCCCGGACCACTTCAACGTAAGTCGATGCGATGGCGTTGATGAGGCGATTCCTGGAAATGCGGCCGATACCCGTGATGAGTCCGAGGAAGAGAGCAAAGAAGATGGAGCAGAAAGTCACTTGAAAAGTGACGAGAATCCCGTCCGGAAGGAACTTGAGGATGTCCACGTAGGGTTTGGGCCTGGAAAGGAGCAAGTACGCGAGGACGCTAAGGGAGCCGAAAAAGGCGATCCGCCACGCGGAAAAGAGCCCCGGGTCCTTTTTCAAGGGAATGGCTGCCCCATCGGTGATGTTGATGACGGATTTCTCTTTCATGCCGGACCGCTTCGCCGACTTACGGGGAGATTTCAAAGGTCAACGGGATGCATACTGAGAGCGTGGTGAAACACAGCGGTGGATATCTCCGCCCGTCCCGGCGGTCTCCCTTCCTCATTGCCCCATCCATTTCTTGCGCAGTTCCTTGTCCAATCCCTTGGTGATCACCCCCTCGATCCCCTTGTTGATCAGGTCGAGAACCTCCTTGTTTCCCTTCTTGACCGCCACGCCGTAGTACTCGTCCCCAGTGTCCAGGACGGCGGCGATTTTGAGTTTGGCGGCATACTCGGGTTTTTGCAGAGCGTACTGTGCTGCGACGGGGTCATCGCACACGACGCCGTCGATGCGACCGTTGAAGAGATCCTCCATGGCGAGCCCGATTTCGTCATAGGACTTGCTGTTGACGCCATCGACCTTCTTGATGGCGAAGTATCCCGTGGTGCCGATCTGTCCCCCGGCGGTCTTTCCCTTCAAGTCCTCGATCCTGGTGGCGGGTGAATCCTTGGGAACCACCAAAGCTTGGCGGACTTTGAAGTACGGTGTGCTGAAATCCATGGTGGCCTTTCTTTCGTCGGTGATGGTGACCGACGAACACACCGCATCGTACTTGCCTGCATCCAGCCCTGCAAAAATGCCGTCCCAGGCCACATTCTTGAACTCGGCCTGGAAGCCGCCCTCCTTGGCCGCCGCTTTCATGAAGTCCGTGCTGAACCCGATGATTTCCTTGTTTTCGCTCACAAACTCCATGGGAGGCCATGTGGCGTCCTGGGCGATGACGATGGTTCTCGCCCATGCCGCTTGACTAAACATGAAAAGTGCCGCGAAAACGAAGGCGATGGTTTTCCTCATGGATCTGCTCCTTTTGGTGGGTGGGATCGGCCGCGACCGGAGAACGCCTGCTTTGAAGCATTGAGAATAAGATGGAAATGAGAATACGCATTTTTTAATACGTCAAAAGGAGTTTTGGTGTCAAGGCAAGTGTCGAGGCCTTGGAAACGGGGGAAGTCGAAGAGAGGCAGCCGGAAAGGCCTTGCAAAAGGGGAGGGCCTGTAGTAGCCGTGAATGGGAACGCATGTGAAGGTATGGGCGGCGCCGGGTGGTCGAGGGGGGGCTGGGCGTCGGCCCGGCTTTGCGGTGTCGTGCGGCCGTTCGGTTGTTCTTCCGGGGGCGAAAGGAATCGCATGGATCCAAGTTCGTCGACAATGGTCGTCACCTATCTTGAGATGTGTCGCAAACCGGGGGACCTCACGCCGCAAGCGGCGCCACCGGGAACGGTCATCAGGCGAATCCCCAGGCCGTCCATTCGGTTCTACAGAAAACTGTACCGGTCGGTGGGGGAGAGGTGGTCCTGGGTCGACCGTTTGCGGATGGATGACGAGACGTTGAAGAAGATCATCCAGGACCCCCAGGTGGAGATCCACCTGCTCCTGAAAGGGTGGCGCCCCCTGGGTTACGTCGAGATGGACCTCCGGTTCCATCCGGACATCGAACTCACTTATCTCGGCGTCGTCCCTGCCGCCATTGGAAAGGGAATGGGGAAATGCCTTCTTGACCATGCGGTCCAATCGGCCTGGCGAAATGCTCCTCGCAGGCTTTGGCTCCACACCTGCACCCTGGACCATCCCGGAGCTCTGAGCTTTTACCTGAAGAACGGGTTCAAAGTGTACAATCAGGAAGTGAGAGCCACCTCCTCGACACCCCAAGGGGAATCCTTCCTCTCAATCACCCCTCGTTCCTTAGCGGGAGTTCGCCATGCGCCCTTCAGGCCGTGAAGTGACCGTGGAATTCCAGCGCCGCAGGAAACGCCTCCTGCACAATTTCGGGTTCGCCCTGGCTCTGTTCACTCTGGGTCTCATCTTCATGCAGATGGCCGATCTGTTCCCAGGACTTCTGGGCGTGGGAGGCCGCGGTTGGAAGACCGCCGCCTTTGCCCAGTTGCTGGCAGGGCTGGTTCTGGCGGTGACGGGGTTTCTGCAGTATAGGTGCCCCGTGTGCAACAGTCTCCTAAGAGGGCACGACAGCTACTTTTTCGGCGTGATGCTCAATCCCGGCAAGTGCCCGGAATGCGGCACACGCCTCCAGGAGTGAAAAGGGCCTCCGTTTGTACGCCCTGTCCCCTTCTCACAGGGAGAAACGACGATGGAATTGACGAGACGTCCTTTCTGCGCGGCTTTCGTCTCGGTTGTGAGCGCCCTGTTCTTCGCTCTGACGGGGGAAGGGATGGGTGGGATAGAGGCGGGTCGGTTTTTTCTTGCAGGAGACGGAGCGGTCCGAATCAGGAACGTCCGGACTGGGGAGGAGGTCTGCGTGAATCTTCTGCGACCCGACGGTTCTCTGGACGAAGAGAGTTTCAACCGCATCGACGCAGTTTTCGGATTTCCCACCCGTGAGAAGGAGGAGCACGTCTCTCCCCGTCTCATCTTTATGCTGGATTATTTTTCCGACCTGGTGGCGCCGGGGGAAGCGATCCAGTTGGAGTCAGGCTACCGAAGCCCCGAATACAACGACGGAATCCGGAAAGCCGGCGCCAACGCCGCCCGGACAAGCCAGCACATGGACGGGATGGCCATCGACTTCCGCATAGAAGGAGTCGACGGCAAGAAGCTCTGGGAAATCATCAGGAGCAAGGATTGCTGCGGCGTCGGCCACTACGGTGGGGCGATCATTCACCTGGATTCGGCCAAACCCAGGTTCTGGGAAGCGGCGACCTCCAAGACGAGGACAAGGGAGAGCGACTACAACCGAAAGATTTACCTCGCCACCGACTATGACCGTTATCGGCCGGGCGATGTGGTGCGGCTGTCCTTTTCGTCCGTGAGCAACTTCGGTTTTGGAATCAGGCCTGTTGCCTCTTTGGTTTTAGATCCGGACGGAAATGCAACGGTTGCGACGGTGCCTGTAACGCTCGGCGAAATCGTCAGGGAATCTCCCTGTCTCCCCGTCGAGGACCGGAAGACTTCCCGGTTCATGCACCTCCTTCTGCCTTCGCAGCTCTCGCCCGGCAGATACCGGTTCAAGATCGATTTCTGCAACCGGCCGTTCCCCGAGATGCCCCTTGCAGTGGTCTCCAATGAAATTGAAGTGTCGGGTGCAGGGAAATGACCGAATCGCCGCTTTCCCATTTGTTTCCCCGAATGCCTTACCCTGCTCTCAGTTCTCCAGGGCAGCGGCACTCTCGATAATGCAAGACTCTGGTATCACAACACAAAAAAATCTTTTCATTGACGTCCCCTCTGTGCTAAGCATTACCCCTTGAAGGATCATGCGGGCTATAAGAGTCGCCTCTACCGGCAATGTCGCGGAACATCACCACCATCCATACCAAACCAATGGAGGAAAACCCTCGCTGAAAAGCGGGTGCGAAGCTGAGCCACGGTGGGTGATGCATGTTGGTTGGGATTGGTTGCTCCAATACGGAAGATGCTTTCTTGTCGGGCAGGAGGGCCGCGGGGCAGGCCATGGAAAGGGGCGCCGTTTCAAACGCTCACTGTGTTCTCGCCTTCTGCCACGGTCAACTGAACCATGAGGAGTTTCTCCACGGAATCCATTCCTTGGTGGGAAATGGCGTTCCGGTTTTGGGGGGATCGGCCATTGGGGTCATCACCAACCATTTCCTCTCTTACGAAGGACATCCGGCGGCGGTGGCCGTGTTCCAATGGGAATTCTCCTGCTGCCGGTTCGAGGTGTCGGAGGGTCTGCACCTGGATGAGAGGCGTGCGGGCAGCCAACTGGTGCGGTGTTTGGAACCTCAATCCACCGACCGCCTCATGCTCATCTTTTACGATTCAATTCGTATCCCCGGGACCCTTTCCGGTCCGCCTTCCTTGAATGCCTCTTCTCTGGTCCTCCAGGGGATCGAGCAACTGCTCGATCCCAGAATCCCCGTCGTGGGAGCAGGTCTTGTGGGTGACTACGGATTCGGACCGGTTCGGCAGTTCTGTGGAAGCCGGGTTTCCAGCCAGGCCCTGGTGGGCATGATGTTCAGCGGCGAAATCATCCCCTACTGCCGCGTCATGCACGGCTGTACCCCCCTGGACGGCCGATACCACGTCATCACGGCAATGGAGGGTTCCTCTGTTTTTGAACTGGACGGCCGGCCGGTGGTGGAGAGAATTGACGAGATTTACGGCAACCGGCAGTGGCGCCTGCAGCATCCGGTAAACCTGCTGGCCCTTGGAGTCAACCATGGGGAGAAATGGGGGCCGGCCAGGGAATTCGATTATGTGAGCCGTCTGATCACGGGCATTCTTCCCGATGGCTCCGGGATTTCCCTCTTCGAACCGGACCTCCTCTTGGGGGCGGAAGTGCAGTTCATGATCCGGGACAACGCCACCATGATCGAATCGGCGAGGAAAAATTCCCAGGAATTGATGGAAGCGGTGAGAAGGGATGGGAAACGCCCTCTTTTCGCCCTTTATATCGACTGTGCGGGAAGAACCGCCGCCTGCTGCAATGCTCCCGCAGAAGAGGCGCGGGAGGTTCAGGAATGCCTCAACCGTTACGGAGTGCCCCTTTTGGGGTTCTATTCGGGAGTCGAGATCGCTCCACTCCTCCGCAGGAGCAGAGGCCTCGACTGGACTGGAGTTTTGCTGGTGCTGGCCGGGGATGAAGGAAATGGCAACACTGGATGAAGACTTGCGGGAAGAGGTGGTTTCGCTGCGTGCCCTCGTCGCGGAAGCCCAACAGAAGGCCGCCTATTACCAAAAGATCGCCGAAGAAACCGGCAGGAAACGCCTGAGAGAGATCGACCAGCTGACGGCTTTGATCAAAAGACATCGTGAAACGGAGCGAGCGCTGCGGGAAAGCGAGCTCAAGTTCCGAAACTTGTTTGATTTTTCCCCACATGCTGTGGCCGTTGTGGATTTTCAACGGGGCGAATTTCTCGAGGTCAACGACACCTTTTGCCGGTTGACCCGCTGTTCCCGAGGGGAACTGCTCGGCGCCACGCTGGAGAAGTCCCCCCTATGTTCGGCTGGGGAACTGAAGGCTTTCATGCTCCAGGTCAAAGGTCAAGGACCGGCTGACGGCGTGAAAATGAACATGCGGCTCAAGGACGGCTGCGTTTTGCACCTGCTGGTTTTCAGCCGCCTCGTTCACTTGGGGGAGCGGGCGTGGGTCGTTCTGACCCTTGTTGACCTGACCCGGCAGCAACAACTGGAATCCAAGCTCATGGACATTCAGAGGATGGAGGCCCTGGGTACACTCGCGGGAGGAATCGCTCACGATTTCAATAACCTACTCATGGCCATCCAGGGAAATGTCACCCTCGCCCTATTGGGCATCGGGCCGTCCAGCCCTCATTTCAAGACGCTGCAGCGCGTGGACAACCTGGTGAAAAGCGGCGCAAAACTCACGGGTCGGCTGCTGGGATTTGCCAGGAAGGGATCCTACGAAGTCAAGGCACTCGATCTCAATCAGTTGATCGGCAACACTGCAGACGCGTTTGGTGGGGCAAGAAAAGACATCCGCATCCGCAAGGAGTTTTCGGGGGATCTGGCTTCCGTGGAACTGGACAAGGGCCAGATGGAGCAGGTCTTGCTGAATCTCTACATCAATGCCGCCGATGCCATGCCGGAAGGGGGGGACTTGTTCCTCAGGACCTCCAACGTGACCCACGAAGCCATGCAGGGGAGCGCCTTCGACCCGAAACCCGGCGATTACGTGATGATCGAGGTTACGGATGGTGGTACGGGCATCGATCCAGCCATCCAACCACGCATCTTCGAGCCTTTTTTTACGACAAAGGAGAACGGGCGGGGGACCGGCCTCGGTCTTGCCTCCGTCTTCGGGATTGTGAAGGCCCATGGGGGATACATCGATTTTGAATCGGAGGTGGGCAGGGGAACAACCTTCAGGATTTTTCTGCCGGCTTCTCGGAAAGACTGCGGGAAGGCGAAATCCCGCAGGAAAGAGACGATTCGCCGGGGCAGGGGCACCATCCTCATGGTGGATGATGAGGAGAGGGTTTTGAGTGTCTCGGTGGATTTGGTGAAGAGTCTCGGGTACCGGGTTCTCCAGGCGAGGGGTGGGCGGGAAGCCCTGGAACTCTACAAGGAGAGTCGAAACGAGGTGGATCTCGTGATCATGGACATGGTCATGCCGGGGATGAACGGCAGGCAGACCTGTGAAAACATGAAGCAGATCAATCCCAGGCAGAAGATCCTCCTGTGCAGCGGGTACACTCCGGATTCCATGGTGAAGGAGATGCTGGAAAACGGCTGCGACGGCTTCATCCAGAAGCCTTACGACCTGGTTGAGCTTTCCGGAAAAATCGAGGAGATTCTGAAGGCCGCAGACGGTCCCTCCCGGTGAGTTCCGCAGCTCTTGAGCCAGGCATTCTCGAGAGTATCCTCCCCCGAAAACTCCCCTCCATCCGGAAAAGCAGGAGGGGGAGGGGTGGGGGAGTTCCTGCGCCTGGTCGGCCGCGAGCCCGGAAGATGCCGGCCTCCGCTGTTTTCGGCGGTCTTTGGGGGGGAAGTCGGTCCCTGCGGATGTCTTCATGCGTGGTCTGATGAAAGAGTTGCAGGATCCCGTTGCCTCCGCCTGAACGCTAAGATGGTGATGTCGTCGGCTTGGCCCGAGTCCTCCTGGTGTGTTCGCACCGTATGCAGCACCTGAAGGCAGATGCGCTCGGGTGAAAGGTCCAGGAGTGGGGCCAGGTTCCCAACGAGTCTGTCTTCACCGTAAAGTTCACCGTCTTTGTTGCAGGCCTCCGTGACCCCATCCGTGTAGACGACGAGGACGTCGTCGCAGCCTATTTGCAGCCGGGCATCCGTGTACGGGGCGTCCTCCATGACGCCGACGGGCAGTCCCTTCCCCCCTGCGGTGTCCTCCCCCACCTTGACCACCTCTCCCCCTTTCAGGAGAAAAGGTCGATTGTGCCCCGCGTTGCAGTAAGTGATTTCTCCCGATTCCATGTGGCAGATGAAGTAGAACATGGTCACAAACATGGCTGAAGGATTCTCGGAGGCGATGAGCTGGTTGATGCGAAAGAGAGTGTCCGCAGGGCTCAGGTTGCCCACGGCACTCCCCCTCAGCATGGCTCGAACGCGCATCATGAAAAGACCTGCCGGAACCCCCTTCCCCGAGACGTCCGCCACCACGACACCGAGGTGCGAGTCGTCCACGAGGAAGAAGTCATAATAGTCCCCGCCCACTTCGCGTGCCGGTTCCATTTCCGCATAGATGACGACCTGAGGGGCTTCTGGGAAGGGAGGGAAACGCTTGGGCAGCGTTTCGCGCTGCAGTTGCCTTGCCAGCCGCAGTTCCCTTTCCATGCTTTCCTTCTGGGCGGTTGTGCGTGCAAGTTCCCGGGTGTACGTGTCGAGATCCACCACCATGCGGTCGAAGGCCCGGGCCAAATCTCCCATTTCGTCCCGGGAGCGGATCTCGATGCCCAGCTGGAAATCGCCCCTGCGGACGATCTCCGTTCGGCGTATCAGTTGGCGCAAGGGACGTGTGAACAAGTAAGAAAAGATGAGGATCAGGATGACGGTGATGGCGACTGTGATGCCCACCACCTGGCTGACTCTGCGGGAGACCTGCTTTTGCCCCCGATAGAGTTCCTCGGCGGAGCGATAGAGTTCCAGAACGTAGACGACGTCTCCCTTGTCGTCCAAAACGGGATGGAGGGTGCTGAACCATTCCCCCTGTTCATCCATGAACTGCCCGTGCTGAGGCGTTTTCCCCTGGAGGGCCTTAAAAAACATGCTCCGTTCCTTGGGCACGACGCAGGGCTCGAAGATGGCCCCCCGCCAGACGTTGATCCCGAAGTAATAGTGATTGCCCACGATCTTGTGGAGAATCCACTTGGGAGAGTGTTCCGCGCTCTTTACGTCCAGGAGTCGCGACACGGTCTGATAAATTCTTTCGTAAGCCGGACCTTCCCGGTCCTGAGGATCCCGAATGGACTGCAGGTCGCTGAGTGGCAGGCTGGTCAGTATGGCATGGGCGAGGTTGGCGGAGCGCCTCAGATATTCCGATTTGACCTCGTCCCTCATGATTTCGTAGACGCCTGCGGCCACGAATTCCGTAGTGATCACAAGAAGCGGAATGAAGAGGACCAGGAGCTTGAAGAAAAACGGGAACCTCAAGGCTCCCAGGAAGTTCAGGATCCGGGAAAAGCGGAAGGCCAGTCCCAGGAGGCATGCAGACGCCAGTGCGAGGGCGGCGGTCATTCCGGGAGACCGGATGGTGTAGCTTCCGTAGGCCCGGAACGCCTCGTCGAAGACCACGAAGCTCTTGTTGGCCAGATCGAACGCATAACCTTTGCCTGTCGACTGGTCCATTTGGAACGTGCCCACCAGCGTGTCCTCGAACGGGTAGCCGTTTTTCAGGGGCTGAATGACTCGAGCCGTTGCGCCTTCTGCGCTGAATTGCACCCACGTCCTGTTGCCTTCGCTGGCAACCGTCAGGAGAGGAGCCTCACCGATGGGGCCGCCCACGAAAAAGAGTTCATCGGGGGCCAACAGTTCGCCCGCCTGGAACCCTACCGTACCCATCTCCTGCAATGGTTCACCCTGGGGTGAATAGCGGTGAACCTTTCCCGATGCCGCCGAGGAAACAAACAGGGATCCGTCCGGTCCCACCGCCATGGCTTCCCACTGGTCCAGAGGACCGTTGATGGTGCCGAGCGGTTCCACTTCGGGGGGGATGTGATCCCCCTCCACCCGGATCCCTCCCGATGGCGGGATTTTCCAGATGTTGTGGCGGTACTTGCAGTTGTTGGCGAAATAATGCTGGCCAATGGAATCAAAGGCATACGTGATTTCAGGGTATTCGTTGGGATTCTGGAGAATGACCGTGAGCAAGCGGATAGGAGGGCGCCCCGCAGAAGTGTGCAGGGAGAAGCGATATCCTAGAAACTCCCTCGATGCTTTCCGATAGATGTAGCTCTGGACGACAATGCCGACAGGTGCCGGAAAGAGCTTCCTCACCATGTAGTAGTGTTCGGCATCGTCTGGCTCGATGCTATACGATGCGGCCAGTTCGAGGGCGGGTCCCTCCGAGGCGTACTTGAGTTCCAGGAGGGTGTTTCGGTCCTTTTCCAAGACGAAGAGGATACTGCCGGAAAATGCGTAGGCGACGGGATTGCGGAATTCTCGCGTGCCATGATAACTCAACGCGGAAAAAACCAGGAGCAAAAAGGCTCCCAGTATCAGAATCCCGGGTGCGAGATGCTTCTTGTGAGATTTCATGCCCGCGAAGTCATCGTCAAAAGGTTCCCGAAACGAAGCGGTTCCATCGCGGGAAACACCGGATGGCATGTTGGGGAGCCCCCCGAAATGCAATGCATCTTGCCGGGAAGACCTTTCTCCTTTCCTTCTGGAAGGGGGGAGGGCGGAATTCCCCCTTGCAAAGCGTCGCGAACCTGGCTGTCCCAAGACTTGCCGGCCTACGGGCCCATTGCTTCGCCTCGCGCCGCTTTTCCCTAGCCGTGGACGACCTGTCGCTGCATTTCCGTCAGATAATCGTCCAGTTCTTGAAGGCTGGAGAAGATCTGGAGGGTCGGCAGGGCATTGATGATTTCAAAGACTCTCTTGATCTGAGGCTTCAGGTTCATCATGACCAGAGCGCCTCCTCTCCGGGAGAGTTCTTTTTTCGTTTTCAAAACAACCCGGACGCCCATGCTGCTGATGTAGTCGACCCCGCCCATGTCCAGGGTGATCACTTTGGCGGCCCCTTCCCGCGCCAGAAAATCGATCTTCCTCTCGAGAACGGTGTGCGTGTTAGTGTCCAGGGAACCATAGGGGGAAACGACGAAAACCCCCGGTTGCTTTTCCATCGAAGTCACGGTGAGAGGCATCCTCTTCTCCTTGTTTCACAACTGAAAACACACGGTCAAAACGTTGGAGTCCTCCTGCCTGAAATAGCGGATCTCATGGGCAAGCTGTTTGACGAGGTGAATGCCGAGACCGCCGATTTCTCTCTCGGCCATGTCGCCTTCCAGCCTTGGGGGCGGGTATTCCAGGGGGTTGAAGGGGATCCCCCAGTCCCGCAGCCGGATGCAGAGCTTCCCGCCTGGATCCAGGGAGCATTCCACACGTACTTTGCCCCCCTCTCCGGGATATGCGTAGAAGACGATGTTCACGAGCAGTTCCTCGAGGACCAGCCGGATGTCTCGAAATACATCGGGCGAAGGAACCGCGGGCTCCATCGCCTGACGCACGAAATTTTCCAGTGTCGTCAGAGAACTGAGCGTTGCAGGCAGTTCCAGGGAATGAATCGCCAAGATGCCGGAAGTCCTCCTTATATCGCGTTAGGGTGAGGAAATGATCGCTTCATTGCCCATGAGAAAATCGGCCGTCGTTTCCTGATCCTTGAGTGTGGAGTCCTCGTGGTCCGTTTTCCCGAAACACGAGCGGCCCCGGGGAAAAGGTTGCTCCCCGGCGGCGGCTCACCTCATGGGGCCGAATGGATGTGACCTGTGGCGTTCCTTGGAGAAGGGGGTGGCCCTGAAGCCAACGCCCCCGTCTCGCGACACTCAGTCAGGATGACAGCGTGCGGGGCTCCGATTCTTCCAGCCGGTGAAGGGTGCTGCAAGCGGAGACAGCGATGAGAGACTCTGGATTCGGTCCGGAGCGGGAATCGCCATAGTGAGGCCCATGAGAACACATCACCGGGGTGAAATGCCGGAGGCGGGGCACGCCAGAAGGGGGCGTGCCCGACCACTCTCCGATTGGGGGATGCTGGGAATTCATGCAGTTTTTTCATCCCCGAGCCAGCGGTAGGCGGCGCCGGCGAGCAACGCTCCGAGAATGGGCGCGACCCAGAAGAGCCAGAGTTGCTGGATGGCCCACCCGCCGACGAAAATCGCCGGACCGGTGCTGCGTGCCGGATTGACGGACGTATTGGTCACAGGGATGCTGATGAGGTGAATGAGGGTCAGGCAGAGCCCTATGGCGATGGGTGCGAAGCCTGCGGGAGCCCTCCTGTCCGTGGAACCCAGAATCACCATGAGAAACATGAAGGTCATGACGACCTCGCAAACGAAGCCTGCCCCAAGGGAGTACTTACCTGGCGAGTGGTCACCGAAACCGTTGGAAGCAAGCCCTCCGCCCAGGTCGAAGCCGGCCTTCCCGCTTGCGATGAAGTAAAGGACCCCCGCCGCAACGATGGCTCCCAGAACCTGGGCGACAATGTACGGCAGAAGTTCGGAAGACTTGAAACGGCCACCCGCCGCCAGCCCCACGGACACGGCCGGGTTCAGGTGGCACCCTGAGATGTGGCCGATTCCGTAGGCCATCGTGAGCACGGTGAGGCCGAATGCCAAAGAGACACCCAGAAGGCCGATCCCCACGCCGGGGAATGCAGCTGCCAGCACGGCGCTGCCGCAGCCTCCCAACACCAACCAGAACGTTCCCATGAATTCGGCGACTGCTCGATTCACTAGTGACATGTTTCCCTCCTCTTTGAAAAGTCCAATCACCTCAGGAATACGCGGGGAATCCGGGGAGCGGATTTCCGAAATGCTCCGTCCGGAAGCCCGAGAACCGCCCGTGCAGCAAGGTGGAAGGCTCCGGGAGGAGACGCTTCGGTGAACATGTTCAACGTCCCCCTCATTGCCCAGGGCCGAGAAACCTCGTGGATGCGTCTCTGATTCATCTTTGAAGAACCGCTCTGGAGAAAGACCACCTGAGGTGGTTTCACGCAATTGGGATTGAAGTTCGCCGGTATCTGAAAAATCTTCGTTTTGCTGTACAGATCATAACGATTCTCGAGGGTCTGTCAAGGAAGTGGAAAACAAAACGGCTCGATGTGGAAGGTCGGCGCTCCGGTGAACAGATGCGAAAACCCCCCCCGACGGAGCCCCTCCAGGCTCATGGTCTGAGAGAGCCGGATCCCCCCCAGGCAGGCCTCCTCAAGGGTGGGGATGCAACCGTCCGGCTCCGGTGAACGGCTGTGGGTAGGATGCAGGCGGTAACCTCCGGTCATCCCATGACGTCCAAGCGCACGGTCACGGCCCCTTTTCCCCGCCGGCTCCCGGAATCTTCCCGGGGAACGGAGGGCTCAGGCGTCCCCGATGGTGGAAAGATCGAGATCAGGGAGCATGGCGCCCTGTTCCAGGAGATTCACGTGGAGTTCAAAGCAGGTGGAGAGATCGTGGCGGATGTGTCCTCTGCGGGATCGTTCCAGGTACTTGTACAAGTAGTCACGGTAGGCCGGATGGGCGCACCTCTCAATGATGGTCCGGGCGCGTTGCATGGGGCCCATCCCACGCAGGTCGGCCAGTCCCTGGTCGGTGACGACAATCTGCACGGAATGCTCGTTATTGTCGATGTGGGGGCACATGGGGACGATGGAGGAGATTTTTCCCCCCTTCGCTATCGATGGGCACATGAAGATGGATATGTATGAGTTCCTCGTGAATTCACCGCTGCCGCCGATGCCGTTCATGATGTCCATGCCGTAAACGTGGGAGGAGTTCACGTTCCCGTAGATGTCCATCTCCAGAGCGGTGTTGAGGGCGATGACACCCAGGCGGCGGATGATTCCGGGGTGGTTGGAGATTTCCTGGGGGCGCAGAACGATCCTGGGAACAAAGAAATCCATGTTGGCATACATGCGCTCCAGGGTCTCCCGGGTGACAGTGAGGCTGGTGGTGCTGGCAGCCACCAGCTTGCCCTGCTCCATGACGTCCAAGAGGGAATCCTGGAAAACTTCCGTGTACATGCGGAAGGGTGGGATGTATGGGTTCTGGGCGAGGGCCGCCATGACCCCGTTGGAGACATTTCCCACTCCCGCCTGGAGAGGGAGGAACTCCTGGGGGATGCGTCCGGCCAGCATCTCGTCTAGAAGAAAACGGACCACGTGCTGGGCGATGCGATGGCTCCGCTCGTCAGCCGCACTGAAGGACGGGACATGGTCCTGTTCGTCGTTTTCGAGGACTGCGACCACTTTCTTCGGGTCCACAACGGCATAGGGGTATCCCACCTTGGTGAGGGGGTCGCTGAAGGGGAGGGGAAAGCGGTGGGGCGGCGGCGGCATGATGATGATGTCGGCCATTTCCCGGAGTCGCTGGGAATGGTGGTGATTGATCTCGATGATGACCTTGTCAGCGTACTTGAGATAGGTTGGGGAGGCCCCGATGGAGGTGGTGAGGTAAACCCTTCCGTCGCGGGTGATTTCCGTCGCCTCCACCACAGCGAAGTCCACCTTTCCATGGAAACCCTCGAGGACTGTCTGGGGAAGGTGGGAGAGGTGCATGTCCACATATTCCACTTCCTGGTGGTTGATCTGGCGGCGGAGGACCGGCCCGCTCTGGTATGGCGCCCGGTAGGCGATGGCCTGGGCCCGGGCCAGAGGCTCATCGATGCTTTCGCCGCTAGAGGCCCCCGTGAGGACCCTGATCTTGAACGGTTCCTCCCGGGCATGTAGGAATTCCGCCCGGGCGGCGATCGCCTTGGGAAGCAGCTTTGCCGCCCCGGCATTGGTGAACCCGCTGAAGGCCACGGTTGCCCCGTGAAAGATCTTTTCAGCGGCCTCCTCGGGGGTCAGCACAGGAAATGCGTTCATTTTGGACATGCCTCACTCCTTTGCCGGTTCCAGTGCTCACCTATCGGATTTCATGGATTTCCGAGAGATTCAGATCCGGCAGCATCGAGCCGTGTTCCATGAGGTTGCGATGCAGTTGGAAGGCCTTTCTCAGGTCGTGGCGGATGTGGCCCACCCTGGCATCCCGGATGTAGCCCTGGAGGTAGTCCCGGTAGGCTGGATGGGCGCAGTTGTTGATGATGCGTTTGGCCCGCTGCATGGGTCCAAGCCCCCTGAGATCCGCAAGGCCTTGCTCCGTCACGAGGATTTGCACGGAGTGCTCGTTGCTGTCGATGTGCGGACACATGGGCACCACGGAAGAAATCCTTCCCCCGCGCCCGATGGAAGGGCACATGATGATGGAGAGAAAACTGTTGCGGGTGAACTCGCCGCTCCCACCGATCCCGTTGATGATGTCCGTCCCGTAGACATGAGAAGAATTGACGTTCCCGTAAATGTCCACTTCGACCGCGGCGTTGATGGCAATGACCCCGAGGCGCCGGACGACTCCCGCGTCGTTGGAGATCTCCTGGGGGCGGAGCACGATCCTCGGGGCAAAAAAATCCATGTTTTCGTAGATGCGCTTCAAGGTGGCGGGAGAGACGCTGAGACTGGTGGCGCTCATCCCCAAGAGCTTTTCCTGTTCCATGAGATCCACCAGGGAGTCCTGCACGGCCACGGTGTACATCTTGAACGGGGGTATGTAAGGGTTCCTGCCCAGAGCTCCCATGACCCCGTTGGCCAGGTTGCCCACCCCCGATTGGATAGGGAGGAACTCTCGAGGAATGTTTCCGCGGATCATTTCGCCGAAGAGAAACTGCACCACGTGCTCGGCGATCTTCTGGGCGTTCCGGTCGGGCGGTGTGGGTGGGTCGATTTTGTCGGGTTCTTCCGTCTCCACGATGCCCACCACCTTCCTGGGGTCTACCACGGCGTAGGGATACCCCACCCGAGTGAGGGGGTCGTGGATGGGAATCGGGGTCTGCCGGGGCGGCAACGGCAAAAGAGTGATGTCCGAAAGTTCCGGCAGCCGTTTGGAATGGTATTCGTTGATCTCGATGATGACCCGGTCGGCATACTTGAGAAAGGTGGGAGAACTGCCCACGGAACTCGTGAGGTAGACCCGGCCGTCCCGCGTGATTCCCGTCGCTTCGACCACGGCGTAATCGAGCTTGCCGAAAAAGCCTGCCCCGAGCGTCTGGGGAGCATGGGACAGGTGCATGTCCAGGTACTCCACTTCCTGCCGGTTGATCTGGCGGCGTAGTGAGTGGGAACTCATGTATGGGGCGCGCCAGCAGATGGCCTCCGCCTCGGCCATTTCCACGTCCACGAAAGGACCCGCCGATGCGCCGCTCAGCACCCGCAGCTTGTACGATTCCCCCTTTTCGTGCTTTTCCCGGGCCATGGCGGCGATGGCTCTGGGGACGGCCTTGGCCGCCCCGGCCTGCGCAAACCCGCTGAAAGCGACCGTCATGCCGTGACGGATCTGAGCCGCCGCCTCTGCCGGGCTGAGTTTCGGCAAGATGCTGCTTCCATTGATCATTTGTGTCCATCCTGTCTGGGGCGGCCGGATCCCGTCAAAGAAACCCGGCCGGATCGGGGTCAATACCGGAATTCCATTCCTCCCGAGAGATGGTGTTCCGTCTTCCTTGGGAT
The DNA here is from genome assembly GCA_012517315.1 of Deltaproteobacteria bacterium. GTDB lineage: Bacteria > Desulfobacterota > Syntrophobacteria > Syntrophobacterales > Syntrophobacteraceae > JAAYUJ01. Next base: position 61,690 of record JAAYVE010000008.1, on the reverse strand, counting down.
CCCCCTTCCCATGGCTCAAATTGCCTCATTCCGTCGGCGGTTCCCGAGAATCTTCTTCTGCCGACCTAACGGAATGCGCTCAACGGGTTTCAGCCGGACCGTCGCCCATTCGCCCGCTTTTGTTCCGCCAATGCCTCCGCGATGTGCTTCACCGGGATCTTTTTTCCCTCTCTCCGGTCCATTCCCCCTCGCAACTGGAGGACGCAACCCGGGCAGTCGGTCACCAGGAGGTCGGCTCCCGCGGCCTCCACGCAGTCCAGTTTCCGTGTGAGGAGTTCAGCCGAAAGTTCTGGAAATTCCAAGGAAAATGAACCTCCGAAACCGCAGCACACATCCTCGTCCTTTGCCGGCGCGTATTCCATTCCTGCAGTGCCGATGAGCTCCCGGGGTTCCTGGGTGACGCCGAGTCCCCGACACAGGTGGCAAGGTGCATGATACGCCGCTTTCGGACCGCCTTCCCTGAACATGGCAGGCTCAACCTTGAGGACGTTGGCCAGAAAAGAGCTGAAATCAATAATCTTGTCCATGAACTGGTGCATTTTCACCCCGAAACCGGATGAATCCCCCAGGAGTTTGGGATAGTTTTCCCGGATGTGGGAACCACAGGAAGCACAGAGCGTGACGATGTAATCGTAGTCGGCGGGGTCGATGGCCTTGAGGTTCTGGATCGCCACCGCCTTGGCCACGGTGTTTTCCCCCATCATCTTCGCAGGGAGACCGCAACAGGTCTGGTCCTGGGGATACTCCACCTGCACGTTGCGGTCCTTCACCAGTTCCAGAAATGCCGCAGCCTGTTCCGGGTAGACGAAATCCACCAGGCAGCCTCCGAAAAGGGCCACACGAATGGAGGGATCCTTCACCTGGGGAGCCATTTTGTGCCACCGGTCTCGCAGGGGAGTCCCGGTGATGGCGGGCAGACTTCTGAATTGGTGCTCCGGGGAGAAAAACAGGGGCAAATGGCGGATGTATTCCCCCCCGCCGGTGAGGGGGCGTTGTGCGAGATAAGCCCGCCGGAGGAGGAAGTGAAAGAGCTTCCGGTTGGGGAGGATTCGGGCCAGTAGACGGTTTTTGGCCGGTTTCCTTCCTTCCGTTTCCAGCACCGTGCGGAGGACTTCCTTGATGAGATGGGGTAGATCGATTCCCGCGGGGCAAACCGCCTTGCATGCCTGGCAGTTGAGACAGGCGCGGACAATGGCCCTCGCGTTCTGCCGCCCATGATAGAAGTAAGTGAGGATGAGCCCGATGGCGCCAATGTAAACATGCCCGTAATTGTGTCCCCCCACCAATTTATAGATTGGGCAGACGTTGGCGCAGGCACCGCACCGGATGCAGCGGAGTGCCTGGGAAAAGAGAGGATCCCGGGCCAGAGCGAGGCGGCCGTTGTCCAGAAAGACGATGTGCATGACCTTGCGACCCTCGGGAGCCGTGGTGCACTGTGTGGCGCCGGTGATCCAGGTGACGTAGGTGGAGATGGGCTGGCCGGTGGCGTTGCGGGGAAGGGCCTTGAGGATGCGCAGGGCCGATGGCAGGTCGGGCACCAGCTTGTCGAAGCCCACCAGCGCCACGTGAACCCTCGGCAGGGTGGTCACCAGTCTGCCGTTTCCCTCATTGGTGACGAGCCCGATTGTTCCCGTATCCGCGACGGCGAAATTGGCCCCCGTGATCCCCATGTCCGCTTCCAGGTAGGCCTGGCGAAGCTCCCTGCGCGCCACCTTCACCATCCCGTCGATGTTTTCGGGATCCTGAGGCGTCCCCGTGACCCTGGTGAAAAGCTCCGCCACTTCCTTGCGGGACAGGTGGATTGCAGGCATGACCATGTGGGAGGGACCTTCCCCCCTCAACTGGATGATCCACTCTCCAAGGTCCGTCTCCGTCACCTGAAAGCCCGCCTTTTCCAGGTGATCGTTGAGGAAGGTCTCCTCGGCCGTCATGGATTTGCCCTTGACGATGCGTTTCACTCCATTTTCCGCGGCAATGGAGGCAATGAGAGCGTTTGCCTCCAGAGCGGTCCGCGCCGTGTGCACCTTCACCCCTGCCGCCTCGGCGTGGGTCTTGAAAGATTGGAACAATTCCTCAAGTCGCTGGATGGAGGCGTCTTTTCCTTCCGCGATTTCGCCGATGAGCCCCGGGAGGTCAATGCCCTCGAACGCCCTGGCCCTCGAGATCCGGAAAGCCGATGCAAAGGTCTCCAGGGTGTTTCCAAGAAATTGATTGCGCAGGGCCCTTTTCAGGTCTCGTCGATATTCCCGGACATCGCTGGGTGTGGTGATCATGATGAAGTCTCCCTTGAGGTGGCAAAACCGGAAAGGCGCTCCAGGATTTCCTGGACGGATGACCGTGTCTCCTTGCCGGAGACCCTTCTCCGAGGCCGAAAGTCTCCGTCGTGGCAAGGCCGGCGGGTGCTAACCGCCGTTTTCGCCGGAGATCAGGATGTGGAACTCCTGCGGGCCGTGAACCCCGATGGTCAGGACCCGCTCGATGTCGGCGGTACGGCTGGCCCCACTGATGAAGGCCACGTAGGAACCAGGGCGCTTCATCATTTCCTGCAGTTCGCCGGCGAGATCCACAGCACCGGGCTTGACCGCCGAACGCGGCACCACGGCGATGTGAGTCTCGCTCAACATGGACGCGATGCGCACGTCTTCCGAAGTGGAATCGAGGACGACGGTACCGGTTTCTGCAATGCCCCACTGAGCCACCGTGAAGCCCGTGTGGATCCTCCCCAGGTGGCCCCGGAGGTTTTCCCACACGAGGGAAATCCCCCGTTGCTCACACAGGGCGGCCAACTCCCTGCGATCCTCCCCTCCCAACCCGGGGGCGGCAAGGGTCTTCCCCCCCTGGCTGCCGGTGAGCTCAACGGCATAGGAAAAAGCCTCCCGCAGGCCAGCCACGGTCGTGAAAACCGTCTGGACGGCCAAGGCCTTTTCACGCATTATTTCAACGGTTCGAATCGTGCTTTCCATCCGGGATCTCTCCTTCCGCCGCTCCGTTCTTGGTCCGGGACGGGCCCATGCCCGGGAAGCCCCCTTCCGGACATTGGACCCGGTCCCATTGTAACCGTTTCGATCAGGGAAGCATCCACGTCAAGACATATGCCTGGAGGAAAGTCAAGGCGCTCATGATGAGCACCATGGAGATGCTGTGGAGGAGAGTGAACCGGAAGATGTTTCCTTCCTCCCCCACCATCCCCGATGCCGCGGTGGCTACGGAGATGCTCTGGGGGGAAATCATCTTGCCGCAGACACCGCCGGAGGAATTGGCTGCAACGGTGAGGGCGGGGTCGACGCCGATTTGTGTCGCGGTGGTCTTCTGCAGGGAGCCGAAGAGGGCGTTGGAGGAGGTGTCAGAGCCCGTGAGGAAAACGCCGAGCCACCCCAGGATGGGGGAAAAGATGGGGAAGAGCACGCCGGTTCCAGCCAGAGCCAGTCCCATGGAGGCGCTCATGCCCGAATAGTTCATGATGTAGGCGAGCCCGAGGATGAGGGCGATGGTCAGGATGGGAAAGCGCAGTTGCTTCAGGGTCCTGAAAAAGCAGGCCACGGAGCGGCCGAAGCCGTAATTGGGAATGATGAAGATGGAAAGGATGCCCGAAATCAGGATGGCGGTTCCCGCCGCGGAACCGAAGTTGAAGCTGTACGTGGCGGCGTAGGGTGCATCCTTGGCCACGATGGGGGCTGTCTTCACCACCAGGTTGTGCAGGGCCGGCCAGTTGAATGAAAACCCAAAAGGGGCGAGGAGTTTCTTGACGGGTTCGAGTCCCCACAGGAAAACCATGACGGCCAGGATGACGTAAGGCATCCAGGCGCGGACCACTTCGGCGCTGGAGTAATGGCAGGTGACGGGACCCGTCGCTTTCTCATCGGGAAAATGAAAGACGACCGACGGCTTCCAGATGCGCAGAAAGAAACCGAGTCCCACGATGGTGACGATGGCGGAAACGATGTCCGGAAGGTACGGGCCGACAAAGTTGGAAACGAGGAACTGGGAGACGGCGAAGCACAGACCGGTGACTACAATGGCCGGCAGGATTTCCATGCTGCGCTTCCAACCGCAGATGGTGACGCTCAGCCAGAGGGGAACCGCCACGGAGAGAAAAGGCAGTTGCCTGCCGACGATCTGGCTGATGCGCATCATGTCGAGGTCGGTGACCTTGGCGGCGACCACGATGGGAATGCCGATGGCCCCGAAGGCGACAGGGGCCGTGTTGGCGATGAGGCAGATTCCCGCGGCATACTTGGCATTGAACCCCAATCCCACCAGCATGGCGGCCGTGATGGCCACCGGGGTGCCGAACCCCGCCGTCCCCTCGATGAACGAACCGAAAGCGAAGGCGATGAAAAGGGCCTGCAGGCGGCGATCGTCGGTGATGCAGGCCAGGGAGTTGCGGATGATATCGAATTCGCCCGATTCCACCGTCATATTGTAGACCCAGATGGTGGTGATGACGATCCAGACGATGGGAAAAATGCCGAAAGCAGCCCCCATGAGTGTGGAATTGAGCGCCAGCCCCACGGGCATCCTCCAGACGAGCACGGCGACGACGACGGCGGATGCCGTTCCGAAAAGGGCTGCGTAATGCCCGGGAGATCTGCGCACGGCGAGCATGTAGAAAAGGACGTAGAGCGGAATGCCGGCGACCAGGGCCGACAGGGCGATGTTACCCAGAGGGTTGTAAACCTGTGTCCAACTCATGTGAAGGCCTCCGTTGCTGATATGCTGTTCCTCTTCCACCGGGCCGAAAGGAATCGGTCCCTCGTGAGTTTCCCGAGTCTTGCCCTGTCATGGCGTGCCCCTGCCCATCACCTCCTTTTGTGTCCTTCCATCCGGTTTCAGGGGCCTCCGTGAAGCGTGCTCCCACCGGGTGTTTTACAAATGGTCTTACCATCTACAATCAGTCCATGGGCCTCATTATCCGGAGCATCATTAAAGTCAAGCCAAAAAATAGCTTTACAACAAAAAAACTGTTTTGCATTTTTATTATATTTTGTTAGGCTAAAGTCATAGACAACCTTCAATTGATGCGTTAGGTGGAACAATAATCAACTGGCCTTACCAATTGTACATTTGAGTGCCTGGGGCAAAGGATGTCCACAAAGGAGATGTCATGATCCAGAAGGCCTTGATCCGAGAGTTCGAAAATGTTCTGGGAAAGGACGGCGTGTTCCTCAACGAGGCGGACCGCCTGACTTACTCCTACGACGCCGCCGTTCTGCCTCCCGTCGTTCCGGCTGTCGTCCTGAGGCCCACTTCCCGGGAGACCCTGGGCAAGACGGTGCGCCTCTGCTACGAGAACGGCCTGCCGCTGACGGTGCGCGGGGCCGGCACCAACCTCAGCGGAGGGACCATTCCCTTGCCGGGAGGTGCCGTCATTCTCACCAACGGCCTGGACAAGATCCTGGAGATCAATGAAGGGGACCTCTACGCGGTAGTGGAGCCCGGCGTGGTGACGGCCCGGTTTGCCGCGGCTGTGGAGGCGAAGGGGCTTTTTTATCCCCCCGATCCCGGAAGCCAGGCCGTGTCGACCCTTGGGGGCAATGTGGCGGAAAACGCCGGTGGATTGAGGGGATTGCGATACGGAGTGACCCGCGATTATGTCATGGCGCTCGAGTTTTTTGATTCGGCGGGGGAACCGATCAAGACCGGCGCCCGAACGGTCAAGTGTGTCACGGGGTATAACCTTGGGGGGCTCCTCGTGGGATCCGAGGGGACGCTCGGCGTTTTCAGTGAAATCACCCTGAAGCTCATTCCCGCCCCGGCGGCCCGAAAGGCCATGATGGCCGTCTTCGACGACGTGAACAAGGCATCGGAGAGCGTCTCCAGCATCATTGCCAACCGCATCGTCCCCGTGACCCTGGAATTCATGGACAACTTCACCATCAGGGCGGTTGAGGATTTCAGCCACGCGGGGCTGCCGACGGATGCCGCTGCCCTTCTGCTGGTGGAGGTGGACGGACACCCTGCGCAGGTGGAGGAAGACGCGGCCAAGGTGGAGAGCATCTGTCGGCGGCTGGGGGCCATGAAAATCCGGGTGGCGCAGGATGCCCAGGAGCGTGAGAAGGTCTGGGCGGCTCGCAGGGCGGCTCTTTCCGCCCTTTCCCGTTTGAAGCCCACCGTGGTCCTGGAGGATGCCACGGTGCCCCGGAGCAGGATTCCGGAGATGATGCGTGCCGTTGAGGAGATCGGACGGAAATTCCGGTTGACCATCGGCACATTCGGACATGCTGGGGACGGCAATCTGCATCCCACTATTCTCACGGACCGGAGGGACAAGGAAGAGTGGCACCGGGTGGAACAGGCCATCGACGTCATCTTTGAAAAGGCCCTTGCCATGGGGGGGACCCTTTCGGGCGAGCATGGCATCGGCATTGCCAAATCCAGGTATCTCCAGCAAGAGACCACCAGGGGGACCATTCTCTATTCGAAACGCATCAAGGAGGCCCTGGACCCGAAGAACATCCTCAATCCCGGAAAGATCATCGGGGTGCCGTCGGTGGAGCAGGCCGCATAAGGTGCCACCCGGGAGGCATGCCCGCTGCGGGGAAGGACGGTCATCACCCGAAACATTCCGCCTGCTCAGGAGACGTTCATGTATGACATGAAAAAATTGGCCGGACTGGTCAAGGAACTTGAAGATCAATTGGTGGTGTGCATGCGCTGCGGGATGTGCCAGGCGGTTTGCCCCGTTTTTGCCGAAACCGGCCGCGAGGCCGACGTGGCCCGCGGCAAGCTGGCTCTTCTTGAGGGACTCGCCCAGGAGATGTTCCAGGATCCCGAAGGCGTGAACGATCGGCTGGGGAGGTGTCTGCTCTGCGGTTCGTGCGCGGCCAACTGCCCCAGCGGTGTGAATGTCATGGATATCTTTCTGAAGGCCCGGGCCATTCTGACGGGTTACATGGGACTCCATCCCCTGAAGAAGGCGATTTTCCGGGGGATGCTTGCCCGGCCCGAGTTTTTCGACCGTTTGATGGAATGGGGATCGAAGCTCCAGGGAATTTTTGTGAAACCGGTGGATGACCTCCTGGGAACCTCCTGCGCCCGTTTCGTCTCTCCCCTCTTGGATCGCCACTTCAAGGCGCTGGCTCCGGTGCCCTTTCACAAGAGCAACGGCCGGGTGAACACTCCGTCCGGGGCATCAGGGCTGCGAGTGGGCTTCTTCGTGGGTTGTGTCATCGACAAGGTCTTCCCCTGGGTGGGGGAAGCGGTCCTTCGGGTCATGGAGCATCACGGGGTCGGCGTAGTGATTCCCAAGGATTGGGGGTGTTGCGGAATCCCTGCCCTTTCGTCCGGAGATTCCCAGACCTTCAACCGGCTGGTTCGCCACAACGCCCGGCGATTTCTCTCTGCAAGGGTGGACTATATCGTCACCGCGTGCGCCACTTGCACCTCCACCATCAGGAAACTCTGGCCCACCCTGGCGGAGGATCTTTCGGCGGAAGAGTGGGAACAGGTCAAGGGAATCGCGGAGAAAACATTGGACGTGGGCCAGTTTTTGGTGGATATTCTTCACCTTGGAGGGCAAGAGAAGGAGTCCGCCCGGGAGGGCGTTGGGGTGACTTATCACGATCCTTGTCATCTGAAGAAATCGCTGGGGATTGCCGCTCAGCCTCGGGAAGTCATCAAGGCCAATCCAAGTGCCGTTCTCCGTGAGATGGCCGAGCCTGATCGCTGCTGTGGGTGCGGAGGGAGTTTCAACCTGCAGCATTACGACATCTCCGCGGCCATCGGCAGGCGGAAAAGGGACGACATCGCCCGGACCGGATGTTCTGTGGTGGCCACGGGGTGCCCGGCCTGCATGCTGCAGATTTCCGATATGCTCTCCCAGGCGGGGGACCGCGTTCAGGTCAAGCATTTCATCGAGATCTACGCAGAATCGTTAGCCTGAGGTGTCTTATGCTCAAGCCCATCAAACCGAAACGCATTTCCGATCAGGTGTTCGAGCAGCTCCGGGACCTGATATTCAAGGGGCACCTCAAACCGGGAGAGAAGCTGCTGGCGGAACGCGATCTGGCCAGGAATCTCGGGGTGAGCCGGCCCACGGTGAGAGAGGCCATCCACAAGCTGGTTGCCATGAGGCTTCTCGAACACCGTCAAGGACAGGGAACCTTTGTGAACTCGCCGTCGGGCACGCCGGAACGCAACCCTCTGAGCGCTTTGATGGAAGGCCAGGAGGTGAACCTGGTGGATTTGATGGAACTCCGGCTGGGCTTGGAGTGCAATGCGGCGGCCTTTGCGGCGCAGCGGGCGACCGACGAGGACATCCTGGAGCTGGAGCGGAGCCTGGAAAAACAGGTGGAGGAGGTCAGGGGGGGGAGTCTCGGCAGCGATGGGGATATCTCCTTTCACATGGCCATCGCCTTTGCCACGAAGAACACCGTCCACATCCACATCATGAAGAGCCTCTACGATCTGCTTTTTTTCGGTATCAAGGAGAATCTCGAGCTTTTGTACCTCCAGCCCAGGAACATTGAAAGGGTCATTCAGCAGCACACGGACGTCTTCAGGGCGATCCGCGACCACGATCCCGACGGCGCCTCTGACGCCATGAAAAGCCATATCACCTTTGTCCTTGACTTCTTCCGGGAGATCCAGTCCACAGAGATGGGATCGAGACTCCTATGTCACAAAGGCCTTTCCAGGGGAGTTAGCCATGGGCAAGACACGAATCCTCCTGGTGGATGATCACCAGGTGGTCCTCGGGGGCATCAAGAGCGCCCTGGAGGAATACCCGGAGTTCAGTGTGGTGGCGGAGGCCCGCGACGGCCGCGAGGGAGTGAAGAAGGTCCTGCAGCACAAACCCGACATTGTGATCATGGACCTGAGCCTCCCCGATCTCAACGGGGTGGACGCCACCATGCAAATCAAAAGAGCGGTACCAAACACCCGTGTCATTATCTTCACGATGTATTCGGACCGGGAATACGTCATCAGCCTCCTCAAGGCCGGCATCTCCGGCTACGTTCTCAAGGAGGACTCCATTTCGGACCTCGTCCTGGCTGTTCAGGCCGTGAGGCGCGGAGGAACCTACTTCAGCACCACGGCCCCCAAAGTCTGGCAGGAGTGCGGGAAGTTCCTGGAGAGACCCGGTCGGGCCCTCGATGGCTTCGACTCCCTCACCCTGAGGGAAAGAGAAGTGCTGCAGCTGTTTGCCGAAGGCTGTTCGGTGAAGGACGTGGCGTCAAAACTCCATCTCAGTCCCAAGACCGTGGAAACCCACAAATACCATATTATGGAAAAGCTTGGAGCCTGCAGCGTGGTGGAGCTGGCGAGAATCGCCATACGGAAGAAACTCATTCAAGCCTGATTTTTCCCATCCTTTTAATGATTACTTTAATGTCTGTTGACAGTAGGCCTGGCGCCTCGACCGGCAGGTGCGGGTGCCCTCGAGGCTCCTGCATGGTGAGGTCGATGTGCTGGAGGTGGGAACGCATCTTCAGAGAGGAATGAATGCGATGGCTCCCGTCACCCTTGGCAGCCTGGTATTGTGCGCCATCACGTTTTTTCTTCCCTTGTACCCGTTTTCGTCGCCAGGGGCATTGGAGACGGGAGGGCGTGCTGCATCGGCCTCCGGCACTGCGGAAGCCTCCGGTGCGCCGGATGCTCAGAGGAGCGACGAAGAACTCATCAAGGTGACGCTTCACGATTTGGACCTGGTGGATCAGGACGGCAATGCGGTGAAATTCAAAAGTGACATCATCGGGGATCGTGTTGCCGTGATCATTCCCTTCTACACCACCTGCACCACGTCCTATCCCATCCTCATCTTCATGTTCACTCGACTCCAGGAAATGCTGGGTGACCGACTTGGAAGGGAAGTGGTTCTCGTCTCAGTGAGCGTCGATCCCAAGACGGATATTCCCGTGCGCCTCAAGGCCTTTTCCAGGAAACAGAAGGCCAGGTCGGGCTGGGTGTTTCTCTCGGGAGACCGTTACAATCTCGGGGAGGTTCTACTGGGTGTTGGAGTGCTCTTTTCTTCAAACGTTGACGATCACAATCACATTCCCATCACCCTGGTGGGCAATGCCCGGGATGAATGGAGGCGATTTCACGGGTTTCCCTCCCCTGAGCAGGTTCTGGAGGAAATCGACAGGTTGCTAAAGGGCCGTCAGGAGACGTAGCGATGAAGGTGAGAAACGAGGCGGCACGGCGCGGGCTGATCATGGCCTCATTCAGTCTCTGGTTCGTTGGGCTTTCCCTGTTTTCGGACATCGCCTGCGTCCGCGGGTCCGGATCCTTCGTGCCCGAGGAGGCGGGGGTGAGCCAGGATGAGGCCAACCAGCGGTATTTCACCGATTTGGAGGTCGTTTCCCATGAAGGTCGGCGGTTGCGCTTCTACTCCGATCTCCTCAGGGACAAGCTCGTGGTCATCAATTTTTTCTATGTCAATTGTCCCACGGCACCTCCCAGCATGGGCAAACTTTTTCGGCTGCAGAACCTCCTGGGAGAGCGGTTGGGGAAGGAAGTGATCCTCCTCTCCATCAGCGTCGATCCTGAGAGGGACACGGTGGAGGCGGTCAAGGAATACGCCGGGAAATTCAACCCGAAGAGTGGGTGGGTATTTGTGACGGGGAAAAAGGAGCACATGGACGTGATCAACCGTAAGCTGGGGAACACCCTCACACTGCCCGAAGGGCATCTTCGGGTGTTTCTCCTGGGGAACACGCGGGAGGGGAACTGGCTGAAGATGCTCGAGTCGGCGCCTGCATCATCCCTTGTGGAGGGGCTGAGGAGCCTGAGCGAGCCACCCCCTTCCTGATGGAGAGCGCCGGCCCCCCAAGTGCCAGGGGGAATGTGCCGCTGCCGGAACGGGGGGTGGCATCCGCATGGGGAGGGAATCCGGTGCCCAACACGCAGACGCCTTTAATGAAGTTGAATAGCCGGGAATGGAGGGGTTCACGGAAACAGTGAAGAGGAGGAGAGATGCGCGTCGGGACATTCTGCCTTTCTGTAATCCTCGTCTTTTTGGTCGCAGCTGCGGGGCGATCGGAGCAGCCCGACCCTATCCTCGGTAGAATGGGAGATTATGTCATCCGTGAGTCGGATCTGGAGCGATTCATCAGCTACCATCCTGTCTCTGAGCAGCAGGGAATTCGTGGGAATCCCGACCGCATCCTGTCTCTCATCCGAAGGATGTTGGAAGCCAAGGCGGTGGCCGCCATCGCGAGGGAGGAGAAATTCGACGAAAGGCGCGAGGTGCGTGAGCAGTTGCAGTACATCGAGGAGGATTTTCTCTCCCGCGAATACCTGAACAAGGTGGTCATGAGCGGTGTCAAGGTGACCGAGGAGGAGATGCGAGAGTTTTACCGGGTGAATGAAGAGAACCTGGCAGCTCCGGAGCAGGTCCGTGTCAGGCAGATACTCATTCGCACCTCACCGGGGGACACGGAGGAGGAACGGAAAAAGACGAGGGAAAGGGCGCAGTCGGTCTTGGATCGTTTGCGTAACGGCGAAGAATTCACCAAGGCCGTGAACCTCTACTCGGAAGATCCGGACCCGGAAGTGCGCAAGTCGGGGGGTGACCTCGGGTTCTTCACCCGCGGCCAGATGATCGAAGTGATCGAAGACGCGGCGTTTTCCCTAAAAAAAGGTGAGATCAGCGATCTCATCGAAACCCCATTCGGATTCCACATCATCAAGGTGGAGGAACGGGTCGAGGCAAAACCCAGGAGTTTCGAAGAGGTGAAGGAACTCATCCGGCTGCGGCTTGAAGAGGATCTGGCCGCGGCGAAAGGGGAGGAGTTCGTCCGGGAGGCTGTTGAAAAGGCGGGAATATTCATCGACACGGAACGCATCATGGAAAAAGGTGAGGACAACAAGAAATGAATGCGTCGCCATGCTGTGAAGAACAGGGGGGAAGGCTTTCATGAAAGAGAATCGCAAAGCTTTGGTGCTGGGTTCTTTCCTTGGGGATTCCATGGCGCTTGGTGTGCACTGGATCTACGAGGTGGACCGGATCCGGCGGGAGTTCGGGCGGGTGGAAAACCTTCTTAAGCCTTTCAAGGGATCGTATCACCCGTCCAGGGATGCGGGGGAGTTCACCCATTACGGGGACCAGGCCTTTGTGCTGCTGGCGTCCGTGGCCTCGTTGGGAAGGTTCGACCTGCAGGACTTCGCCATGCGATGGCGGAAGCTGTTCGAAAACTATGACGGTTATGTGGATCGGGCCACGAGGCAAACCCTGGCCAATTTCGCCGCAGGGAAGGATCCCGGCCGGACCGGGTCCTCCTCTTCCGACCTGGCCGGGGCGGCGCGCATCGCTCCTCTCGTCGCTTTCCACGGGGATGACCTGGAAACGATGATCGCTGCGGTGCGGGCGCAGACATCCATGACGCACAGCCACCCGGCGGTGCTCCAGGAAGCGGAGTTTTTCGCGAGGACCACCCGGCTCGTCCTGGAAGGGGAAACTCCCGTGGAGGCAATGAAGCGAGAGTGCGCCGATCATTTTCAGGGAACGCCGCTGGCTGAGGCTGTGGGAAGGGGGCTGGAGAGCACCGGCCTGGAAACCGTGAAGGCGGTTTTGAACTTCGGCCAGAGTTGCGATGAGCGGGGGGCCTTTCCCGCCGTGGTGCACCTCATCGGGCGCTATGAAACCAACTTCCGGGAGGCGCTGGTGGAAAACGTCATGGCCGGCGGTGATTCGGCGGCACGGGGCATGCTTGCAGGCATGGTGCTCGGGGCGCACCTGGGCATGGGGGCATTGCCCGGATCCTGGCTGGACGCTTTGAAAAAGAAGGACGCAATCCTGAGTCTTCTGGAAAGATGACCCTCACCGCAATGTTCAGGTCGCGCGGGAATCGGTCACCCCGCCCTGCCACGTCATCCCGAAACCCCTGGGGAATCGCAGGGTAAGGGGAGTCGGCTTGATCTCACGTTTCCCCTCTTCCTTCCCCTTCCAATTCCATCAACCAGTCGGCGATCTTTGACCGAATGGCATCGCGGATGGCCCGCACTTTCTCCATTTTTTCCTCATCCGTCCCCTCCACGGCCGCCGGATCGTCGAATCCCCAGTGCAGGCGCCGGGTGATGCCTGGAAAAACGGGGCACTTTTGCTCCAGGGATTCCCTGCACACGGTGATGACGTAGTCGAAGAGCTTTCCGCTCCTGAAGAAGTCGAACACGTTTTTCGTCCTGTTCTCGGACAGGTCGAATCCCAATTCCCCCATGGCCCTGACGACCATGGGATTCACGGTGGTCGGTTCGAGTCCCGCACTGTGGACCTCAAACCGATCGCCTCCAAGGCTCTTTAGGAACGCTTCGGCCATCTGGCTGCGGGCCGAATTGTGTGTACAGATAAAAAGGACCCTCCTGGTCGGCATTTCCCCATCCCTCCTGAAAGGCGCCCGCCGCTACTCTTCCCTTGCTGGTCCTGGGGGGGCGCGTGGGAGAACTCCGGGCAACGATCATCCTCTAGGCTTCCGTGATTTGCCGATCCCGGCGGGGCGGATCACGGCAGTCCAAGGGGGAATCTACCGGATCAATGTTACGATTCCGTGACGGTCCGAACTTGTCTTCGGCCTCAGAGAGGTCGGAATCCGGTTTCCGCTGCTGTTGTGCTGCTCAAGAAACCAGAGCGCCCATCCGATTTTCACCTTGAGACTTTTCTCCTGAGGAGTGGAGAGGGTGTATGGACACGCGGGGCATCAGCACAACGGACATTTTTTCCTTGACGGTACAACAGGCGGACCAGTTGGAGAGCCTGGCCAACAGTGCCCTTTCCAGCGGCATCGATCAGTATGTGAACAAGAACTACGAAAGGGCCGTGAAGGAATTCAAGCGGGCCGTGGCCCTCGCTCCCAATTCATCCAGCGCGGTGGAGGCACTGAACTACATGGCGCAGGTCTACCTGAACCTGAACGATGCCCAGGGAGCCATCGATTGCTACAAACGGGCCGTCGCCCTGGACCCCACCCGAGAGGACACCCGCACGTCCCTTGCAAAGCTCTACTATTTCGAAAAGCGCTATGAGGAGGCGCAGCGTGAATACGAACAGGTGGTTAGGCTGAACCCCAACGCTGCCAACCGTTTTTCCCTGGGGCAGGCGTATATGGCCAACGGCCGGTACAGCGATGCGGAGGAGCAGTTCAGGAAGGTGCAGGCCCTGGAACCGCAAAAGCCAGGTGGATACTATGGTCTTGGACAGAGCTACGCCCGCCGGGGGCTCTTCGACGAAGCGGTCATGGCGTTCAAAGAAGCCATCGGGGTCCAGGAGGATTTCTACGACGCCTACGCGGAACTGGGATATGCCTACGCCGATGCGGGACGGATTGACGAAGCCGAAGACGTCCTCGAATTCCTGGAGGATCACGATTCGGACCTGGCCGGAACCCTGAGCGGTTACATCTATCAGGTTCGGGCCCCCAGGATTTTTTTCGCCGATCCCGTCAAGAGTTCGTTCCCATATTACCGGTACTCGGCGGGGACCAGGCTTTCCGCGCTTGACGCATATCTCGCCAATGCAGGGGCATCCAAGACATATTCCATGACCTTCTATTTCGACAAACCGATGGACCGGCAGTCTGTGCAAAACCCCTTCAACTGGAGAATCGGCAGGTCTGAGGAAACCGGCGCAGGCCGGCTCTACAATTTTGGATTGGCGATCCCTTCCACTGAGATCACCTTGAACCCCTTCCCCGTGAGCGTTCAGTACGACGCTGACAACTGGTCCGCAACCGTGCGGTTCGTCCTTCAGCAGAACACAACCGGGGACGGCACCATCGATCCGGGTCACATCCAGTTCGCCTTCTGCGGCAAGGACGCTTTCGGCGTGACCATGGACCGGAAGGCAGACCAGTTCATGGGCTTTTCCGGCGTGATTTGAAGGCCGGACCTCCATCTTGCCGAGGGAACCTCCCTTCGGCAATGACCCTGACGGCTTCTCACGAGGCACCTTCCCCCACTAGAAGACGCTCGCTGAATCCGCGGCGGTCATGTACCGCCTCCCCCCCCTGATTTTTCAGACTGCAGCGCCCACTCCGGCACGGGTCATCTGGGCTCCTTGCAGGGGGTGCGTTGACCGGCAAAGGCCTCAGAGACAATTCGGTCACCCTTTGCTGACCATTGTCCACAATTTTGTCGGATGCCTGCGTCATACAGCGGATCCTGAAGGATGAGAAATGCCTTCCGGTTTGTCTGCAGACGTCTCCTCGTGAGGGTTCTTCCTGGATCCTCTTTCCTTTCTGCATGGCCTGATGAGGGGCACCTGCCGTCGATCGTGGATTTGTCGGCCGCCCCTTCGATTGCTGAGCCCTCTTTTCCTGGCATGAAATCTGCCTCGTTTCTCCTGCCGTCGGCCATCGATTTTGAAGGAATCGAGCGGCAGGGGCTCCATTGAAAAGCGGGTCAGGTTTCCATGTCCATCCAGTGGAGTTTGGGGAAATGGGGCAGCAGGATCGAGGATCGTTCATGCCCCACTCGAAAACGCCATGGACCTGATCCTCCCCTGCCATGCACCCTGCGAGCTTTAGTTGTGCAAACCGATGAGGAAAAGACCATGAAAACACTGTTGATGTTCTGTTGCCTTGTGTCGGCTGTTTCAACGGTTCATGCAGAGAAGATCACCGTGGCCGCTGCCGCTGATCTCAAGTTCGCCATGGACGAGATTGTCTCTGAATTCAAGAAGTCCAACCCGACGGACGAAGTGGAGGTGATTTACGGTTCTTCTGGAAAGTTTCATGCCCAGATCCGCCAGGGTGCCCCTTACGATCTGTTTTTTTCCGCCGACATGGCCTTTCCCCGTGAACTGGTGAAAAGCGGCTTCGCCGCCTCGGAGGTCAAATTGTATGCTTGGGGCCGCACTGTTTTGTGGAGTGGCGCTCTAGACGCCTCGAAGATGACCCTGGCCGACCTGGCTGATGCGGCCATCAGCCGGATCGCCGTCGCCAACCCCAGGCACGCGCCCTACGGAAAGCGAGCAGAGGAAGCGTTGCGAGCCGCAGGAGTCTGGGATCAGGTGGAATCCAAGCTGGTCTATGGCGAAAACATCGCCCACACTGCCCAACTGGTGCAGACCGGCAATGCTCAGGTCGGCATCCTTGCCCTGTCTCTCGCCCTCAGCCCCGAACTGTCCCCCAAGGGGAGCTACCGGCTGATTCCAGACGATCTCCACGAACCCCTGGAACAAGGTTTCATCGTCACGGCTAGAGCCGGTGCAAAGGGACTGGCCTGGCGATTCGCCGAGCACATGGGAAGTGCCTCGGTTCGTGAAGTGATGAGCAAACACGGTTTTGTCCTTCCAGCGGGATCGGCCGGTGCTCTGTGAATACCTTTGAACAAGACCCATGATCCGAGGGATGAGGATGCACTTCGTCGAGGGAGACTTCCAGGCTATCTGGCTGACGGCCCGCCTCGCCGGCATTGTGACTTTGGTCTTGCTCGTTCTGGGAACTCCGGCTGCTTGGTGGCTCGCTCGCACCGGATCGAGGTGGAAAGGTTTGATCGGGGCCGTAGTGGCTCTGCCCCTGGTCCTTCCCCCATCCGTGCTCGGTTTTTATCTCCTCTTGGCCATGGGGCCAAACGGACCTATGGGAAAGTTGACCCGGCACCTCGGCATCAGCCCCTTGCCGTTCACCTTCGAGGGGTTGGTGGTCGCCTCCATCTTCTATTCGCTGCCATTCATGGTGCAGCCCCTACAGAATGCCTTTGAGGCCATCGGCGACCGGCCTTTGGAGGTGGCCGCCACGCTGCGTGCATCAAAACTCGATTCTTTCTTCACCGTCGCGGTGCCCATTGCGTTTCCCGGTTTCCTCACCGCCTCCATCCTCACTTTTGCCCACACAGTAGGCGAGTTCGGTGTGGTCCTCATGATCGGAGGCAACATACCGGCACTGACCCGTGTCGCTTCGGTTCAAATCTACGACCATGTGGAGGCGATGGAGTATTCTCAGGCCCATCATCTTTCGGCCGTGATGCTGGGCTTTTCGTTCCTCGTGCTGTTTGCCCTCTATGCCTTGCGGCCTGACCCGAGAAGGAGAGGCTGAATTGGACGGTATTCATGCACGGTTTCGTCTCGATTGGCCCGGCTTCACTCTGGATATCGATCTGGATCTGCCCGCTGCCGGTGTAACGGTGCTTTTCGGCCACTCCGGTTCCGGTAAGACGACGCTTTTGCGCTGCATGGCCGGACTGGAGCGGCCTTTGCGGGGTCATTTCAGCTTCAACGGGGAGATTTGGCAGGACGGGCGCCGTTGGGTACCGACTCACAAGAGGCCCCTTGGCTACGTGTTTCAGGAGGCGAGCCTCTTTGAGCATCTTTCAGTGATGGGCAACCTGCGCTACGGCTTGAAGCGGGTCAAAGACGTCCAACGGATCAGCCTTGGGCATGCCGTTGAACTGCTGGGGATCGGGCACCTCCTGGATCGCAGGCCGGCACGCCTCTCTGGAGGAGAACGCCAGAGGGTTGCCATCGCCAGGGCCCTGGCGGTCAACCCCCGCCTGCTCCTCATGGACGAGCCCTTGTCCGCTCTTGACCAGAAACGCAAACGGGAAATCCTGCCCTATCTGGAACGCCTGCATGACGAACTGGAAATTCCCATCATCTATGTGAGCCATTCTCCCGATGAGGTCCTGCGGCTGGGAGACTACCTGGTGGCCATGGAGGGAGGTCGTGTCGTCGCCCGGGGACCTCTTGCCGAGACGCTGACGCGGCTGGACGGTCCCATGAGGATCGGGGAGGATCCCTGCGTGATCCTGGATGCGACTGTCGGTATCATCGATGCCCGGTGGCATCTGGCAAGGATTGATTTTCCAGGAGGCAATCTGTGGTTCCGAGATCCCGGTTTGCCTGTGGGGCGCAGGGTGAGGGTTCGTGTCCTCGCACGGGATGTCAGTCTCTCCGCCCGGCCTCCACAGGAGTCCAGCATTCAGAATATCCTCACCGGTGCGGTGGAGTGCATCGGTGAAGACGAGCATCCAGGACTGGCTATTGTAAGGGTCCGGGTGGGACCCAACAGACTGCTGGCGCGACTGACGCGACGCGCGGTGACGGCACTCAATCTGGAACCCGGCATGGAAATCTGGGTGCAGGTGAAGTCGGTCGCCCTCACGGACTGACATACGCCGATGGTTCCTGCCTCCCTTTCCTTCGGTGGAGGCAAGAGGGATTCCCAACCACCTCATGAAATCTGCAGTCGGTGTGCTCTGGAGGGATCTGCGCCTGTGGAGGAGATTCAAAGGGGGTGCATCCGGAAGAATGCCTTTGTGGGCCTATTTCTCCTATGGGATCCATAAAGTCCATGCACCAGGGTCCGGTTCAGGGACGCTCTTTCTGTCAGATGGGTGGGGCACCGGCGATAATGGAAGGGGGCTCTTGCCAGGGGCTTTGTCCTCGTTGTATGAATTTTACGTCGAGAGCGTTTTTTTGCTTGAAGGTGGGCATGCCTTCCAGTTGCCATTTTGACGACAGAGAGAGGGAACCATGAGCGACAACAGACCGAAAGTGCTCTTGACCGGGGCGACGGGTTTCATCGGGGGCCGCCTGCTGCGGGTCTTGGCTGCCGAGGGTTTCCCGGTGCGGTGTCTCGTCCGTTCCGCGGAACGCTTCCGCAAGGCAGTGGGGGAAAGGCCCGGGATGGAGGTGGTGGAGGGGGATCTCCTGCGGCCGGAGACCCTTCGTCGGGCCCTGGAGGGAATGGATGCCGCCTTTTACCTCGTCCACTCCATGGGAGGCCGCAGCATGTGGGAGATCGAGTCCTTCGTGGAGCGCGATGCGAGGGCCGCCGAGAATTTCGTCCGCGCCGCCGATGAAACCGGCTTGAGTCGCATTGTCTACGTGGGCGGCCTGGGGGAGATGGGGGGCAACCTCTCCAAGCACCTGGCCAGCCGCCAGCATGTGGGGGAAATCCTCGCTTCCGGGCACGCTGCGGCGACGGTTCTCCGGGCGGCCAACATCATCGGGGCGGGGGGGGCCCCCTTCGAAATGCTGAGGCACCTTGCGGAGAAGCTGCCGGTGATGGTCTGCCCCCGGTGGGTGGAAACCCTTGCCCAGCCCATTGCGGTCCAAAACGTGGTGGAGTACTGCGTGGGATGCCTGAATGTTCCGGAAACGGCCGGCCAGAACCTGGACATCGGGGGACCGGACATCCTCTCTTACCGGTCTCTCATGGAGATCTACTGCCGGGTCAGGGGGCTCCGCCGCATCATCATCACCGTGCCGGTGCTGACCCCCCGGCTCTCTTCCTATTGGATCAACCTCGTGACGCCCGTTCCCGCCGGGGTGGTCATGCCCTTGCTTGAGGGGCTGAAAAACGAGGTCGTGTGCCGGGACAACCGCATTCGAGAACTCATCCCCATCCGCCTCATTCCCATGGAGGAGGCCATCTGCACGGCTCTCGTGGAATCCGCTGAAGGGCCGGGAAAGCTTCCTTCGGTCCAGGCCTGCTTCCTGGCCCGGTGAGCCGGCGACACGTCCCGTGGGCACCACCCGGCTTTTCAAGGGGCCCTTTGGGAGATCTGAGCCGCCGCCTGCGATCGCCGCCGGAAGAACCACTTGTGCAACTCCACCAGCAGGTGGGCGATGACCGCGCAGGCGATGATCTTCCCCCACGCTTCAAGGCTGATGGGAGCGGAATGAAAAAATACGTTCATGAACGGCACGTGGGTGAACGCCACCTGGACTCCGGCCATGAGGACGATCCCCAGGAGGATCCAGGCGTTCCTGAAGGGATTGACCCGGAAGGAGGGGCGGCGCAGGGACCGGCAGTTGAGGAGATAAACGGAGGACACGGCGGCGAATACGTTGACGGAGACGGTGCGAGCCTCGGCGTGGGAAGCCCCGGACCACTCCTCCAGTTCAAAGAGACCGAAGGCCGAACAAAGCAGAATGAATCCCACCAGGAGGACCTGGAGCAACAGGTCCCTGGACAGTATGGGACTCCCGGGGTCCCGGGGGGGACGTTCCATGATCCCCCCTTCCTTTGGTTCGAAGGCGAGCATCAGCCCGAGGGAACCCGCCGTGGTCATGTTGATCCAGAGGCTCTGAACGGGAAGAATGGGAAGGGGCACACCGGCGAGAACCGCTGTCAGGATCACGAGACCCTGCCCGATGTTGGTGGGAAGGGCCCAGGCGATGAATTTCGTGAGATTGTCGAACACGCAGCGTCCCTCCTCCACGGCAGCTTCGATGGAGGCGAAGTTGTCGTCGGTGAGGATCATGTCGGCCGACTCCTTGGCCACTTCCGTTCCCGTGATCCCCATGGCGACCCCGATGTCGGCCTGCTTGAGGGCAGGGGCGTCGTTCACCCCGTCCCCCGTCATGGCCACGATTTCCCCCCTGGACTGGAGGGCCCTCACCAGCCGGAGCTTTTGTTCGGGCGACACCCGCGCGAAGACTTCCGTATCGTGGACGGTTTGCACCAGTTGCGTGTCGGAGATTTCCGCGAGATCCTTGGCGGTAAGTACATGACAGTCGGGGCTGCAGGTGCCGGGGTTCAAATAGAGCCCGATCTTCTGGGCGATGGCGGAGGCGGTGAGGGCGTGGTCCCCCGTGATCATCTTCACCTGGATTCCCGCTTTCTGGCAGGCACGAACCGCCTGGACGGCCTCCTGGCGGGGAGGGTCGATCATCCCCTGAAGCCCCAGGAAAGTGAGCCCTGAACTCAAATCCTCCCGGGAGAGGGACGTTTGCCCCTTGGGCAATTCCCTCCTGGCGAAAGCGAGGACGCGGAGCCCCTGGCGGGCCATTGCCTCTGCGTCGCGGCGGACCTTTGCCCTATCCAGTGCGGCGAAGTCTCCCCGTGAATGCAGGCAATCGTCGCAGCGTGCCACAACGGATTCGACCGATCCCTTGGCGTACAGGATGGGAGGCCCGTCCCCCGTTCCATGGAGGGTCGCCATGTACTGGTACTCCGATTCGAAAGGGATCGTGTCCAGGCGGGGAAGGGTGACGGACTCCGCCTCCAGCCTGAGACCGCCTTTTGCGGCCGAAACGATGAGGGCTCCCTCCGTGGGGTCCCCCTCCACCGACCACCGGTCCCCGGAGTGAACTAGGCGGGAATCGTTGCAAAGAAGCCCTGCTCGAAGGCATTCCATGAGGGCGGGGGCGGCGTCGGGATCCACTGCTTGCCCCCCTGCGGTCACGTTCCCCGCCGGGTCATAACCGGAGCCCGTCACTGTGTAGAGGCTGTCTCCCGCCAGGATCTCCATGACGGTCATCTGGTTTTCCGTGAGGGTTCCTGTCTTGTCCGAACAGATCACGGTGGTGCTTCCGAGGGTTTCCACGGCGGGGAGTCGCCGGATGATGACCTTGCGGGCGGCCATCCGGGAAACACCCACGGCGAGGATGATGGTGACCGCGGCCGGCAGTCCCTCGGGAACGGAGCCTACTGTAAGGGCCACCGCCGCCATGAACATGTCGATGACGCGCTCCCCGTGGAGCAGTCCGGCCCCGAAAGTGAGCACGCCCAGTCCCAGGATGGCGAAGAGGAGAATGCGGCTGAAATGGGCGATGCGCTGGGTGAGAGGCGTTTCCAGGGACTGGACGGTGGAGATCAGCTGGGAAATCCGCCCCATCTCTGTGCGGTTTCCGGTGGCGACCACGATTCCCCGTCCCTGCCCGAAGGTGACGAGGGTGGACGCATAGGCCATGTTCCGCCGGTCGGCCAGCACCGCGCTGTGCTCCAGCACGCCCACGTCCTTTTCAAGGGGAATGGATTCTCCTGTGAGTACGGACTCGTCGACGCGCAACTCCCGAAGCTGAAAGAGCCTGAGGTCGGCCGGGACCCTGTCTCCCGACTGCAGCACCACGATGTCCCCCGGAACCAGTTCCTCCGAGGAGAGGCTGCGCACTTCACCGCTCCTGAGGACCGTCGTGGTGGTGGTCATGGTGCGTGCCAGGGCTTCTATGGCCCCCACCGCCCTGGATTCCTGGACAAAACCGATGATGGCGTTCACGAGGACGACGGCAAGAATGACGCTCGCGTCCGACCACTCCACGATGAAGCCCGTGACGATTCCCGCCCCCAAGAGAATGATCACCAGGGGTTGAGAGAACTGGAGGAGAAATCGAACGACAGGTCCGTGGCCCTTCTTGGAAGAGAGGACATTGGGGCCGAAATGCTCCTGTCTTTCCTGAACAGTGAAGAGGTCGAGCCCCTTGGTCATGCTGGTTTCGAGGAGTTCTTCCACCTTTTCCGCAGGGAGATGGTGCCAGTGGGTACCCAAAAGCGTTTCCATAGTGAGACTCCCGTGGGTGATCGCTGTTGAGATGAGAATGGTATATGAACTGATCGGGCCCCTTCGGGCAAGGGCTGAGTTTCAACTTTCGCATGGTCTGGCGTATGTCCCCCCATGTCATCCCGTTGCGGGTTGCCCCCGGCAATTCCTCTACAAACCCCGCCCAGCCCTCCTGCACTTTCCGGAACAAAGGGGGTAAGCTTCATTTCCCTTGCCCTTCTCAGACTTTCCAGGATCGTCTGAACACATTCATGCTTGCATGATAGGCATACTGTCGCCCGAACCGACGGCGCAAATCAGGCGACTGCTTCTTGAGTCGGCGCAATTGGTCTTGTGTGTGCTCCAAATAGGGGTGAACTTGTGAGATGAATGTCCCCTGCAGGTGAGTCCTCTCAGTGATGGAAGCACTGACACAAGTGCGAGCCGAAGGCAAGGGCGGAACCGTGAGGGACCGTCTGGAGGAAGCCGGAGCGCAACGCGAAAAGCCGACAAACAGAAATGGGGTAGGAGGCCGAGTCCCCGGGCTAGTTGCACTCACAACGCAGGTAGCCCAGGCGTCTGAGCTGTATTGTCATCCTGGGCCAGCCATATAAAGGGGTTTTCGTATACTGCTCATCGATCAGCCTCATCAGGTGGAGGTTTAAGTCGGAATCGGCCGCTGGCTTGTAGTACAGCGTGGAACGGTTTAATCCGAGCAGCTCGCACTGCCTCCTGATGCTTATTGCCGAATGAGCGGGATCGACGAGTTTATGTTTGTCAGGGAACTTTTTTTCAGCCACTCCAGTTCCATCTTGAGCCTTCCGATCTGCTGGTACAGATTGGCTTCCACCCCTGGGCCGTCTTGCCGGTTCTTGGAGTTGTGGCTGAAAACCTCCGCTCCTTCTTTGAGCAGTTGCTGTTTCCGTTGGCCGATCCGGCTTGGGTGGACACCGTGTTCGCTTGCAAGTTCGCTGAAGGTTTTCACCCCTTTCACGGCTTCCAGAGCAGCTTTGAACTTGAACTGGGCGGTAAAAATCCTTCGTTTTGTCTCCATGGGTTTGGCCTCCACGGTCAGGTGAATTTTACCTCACATCCACCTAAGGTCGGGGTCTGAAAATCAGGATCGATTATAATCCTTAAGTTCGCAAGCGCACTGAACCCTGATTTCCTCAACAGTCTTTGTAATG
This sequence comes from Deltaproteobacteria bacterium, assembly GCA_012517315.1. GTDB lineage: Bacteria > Desulfobacterota > Syntrophobacteria > Syntrophobacterales > Syntrophobacteraceae > JAAYUJ01. The sequence continues at coordinate 38,360 of JAAYVE010000008.1, read as the reverse complement.
TCTCCTATATCTTCCTTTGTGGCGAGATTCTTCCCTCTCTCAGAGGCGTACGCTTCCGGGTACTTTTCAAGAACCCGCAAAAGCCAGGCAAGAATCAAAAGATTCAAGACCTGGAGACAGTTGAGGTACGCAGTCATTCTCACCACCTTTCGAGGCGAACCAGTGTTTGAGCAGTTCTGCACAATTCCAAGCCTGTGATGGAGCGTTGAACGGCAACGGGAAGAAGGTGATCCAGGCTGCAGAATGGGGATAGGCTTTGGCTCCACCCAGTATGTTGATTTTACACTTTATTTTATGGTTAAGGGCTTCGCAAGAGGATTCCCGTAAGGACCCGCAGGTTTTTCCCTCTGTCATGAAGAATTGCAATGAAGGAAAGAAAGGGGGAGCGTTCCGTATGCGTGAACTCTCTTTTGCCCCGAAGGCAAGATTCACCGCTCATGTGAAAAATCGGATGGTCCTGCCCCGTGCCCGCACATTTGGTATCAAGGGACAGCGCTGCTCCCAGGACTTCTGCGAAAAGTGCCGCTTCCCCCCGGAGATGGGGACCAGCCTCAGCCATTTCCCGGCCAGGCCGGGGGGGGCAGAAGCAGGTGCTTCCCTCGTGCGCAAAAATGCCTTGTGGTTGGGCACGGCAAGCTTGACATGCTGCATCATAGTGAATAAGGGTGCTGCACGTCACCTTCCACGGCTGGACGGGACGAAGAGAAGGGGAGTGCCGGGGTTCCGGGTCCCCGCGACACTGTTGGACTTGCCTGGGAAAAGGCATGAACGGCCTGGAAGCGCTCTTCAACTGGATGAGTCTCGTGAAGATGTCCGCCGCCACCTCAATGGTGATGGGACTCTCCCTTTTGGCTGAAAAACTGGGGCCCAGGACAGCCGGCATCCTGTCGGGCTTTCCCCTGGGGGTCGCTCTGACACTTTTCTTCGTGGGAGTGGAACAGGGACCCCACTTCGCCGCCCAAAGCGCGGTCTTCACCACCGTCGGACTCATCGCCACCCAGTCTTTTGCCTACGCCTACTATCGCGGTACCCTCCTGCTGGGGAACCGGAGCACAGGAGCCAATGTCGTCCTTTCATCCGCCCTTGGAGTGGCGGCTTACTTCGGCATGGCATGGCTCCTGCGGCGGTGGGAGTGGACCCCTGAGGCAGCGGTGGCCGTCGCCCTCGGTGGGACCGCTTTTTTCGCCCATGTCTTCAGCAAACTGGAGGACACCAGGATCGAGAAAACGTCCAGGTTGACCGTGGGGGCCATGTTGGCACGAGGTGCCGCTGCGGCGCTTTTCGTCGTCTGCATCACGTCTTTCGCCAGCATGGTCGGCCCTCGCTGGGCGGGCCTTTTTTCGGCTTTCCCCATCACCATGCTCCCCTTTGTGGTCATCATGCATTGTCTCTACCGAGTGGAGCATGTCCATACGATTCTCAAGCACGTTCCCCGAGGAATCGCTTCCATCATCGTCTACGCGCTTGCGGTGTTGATCTGTTACCCCCGGTGCGGAATCGTCATGGGCACCGTCGTCGCCTATGCCGGTTCCACCCTTTACCTGTTGGTTCTCCACCTGCCAAACCTCAACGGTGGTGAGGCGGCGGAAAAGGCTTGAGAGAGAGCAGCAGCAGGTGGATGATGCATCATGGGTGAAAACATGTCTGAAAGGTTGCCTATAAAGGACCGACTCGCAAAGGTCCTTCCCATTCTGCGCTGGTTGCCGGAATACAAGGGGGAGTGGCTACGGGCGGATCTCATGGCTGGAATGACTCTCGCCGCCTTCACGGTCCCGGAGGCGATGGCCTATGCCGGCCTTGCGGGGCTGCCCCCCCAGGCCGGCCTCTATGCCGCCATCACGGCACCCCTGGTTTACACGGTCCTGGGGACCTCCCGGCAGCTGGCCGTCGGGCCAACCTCCGCCGTGTCGGTCCTTGTGGCTTCCGGTCTGCAGTTGGTGGGGGCGGAATCAACGGGTCAGTACATTGCCATGGCGTCCATGACGGCCATTCTCATGGGATGTTTTGCCCTCCTGGCCTACCTGCTCCGACTGGGTTTCGTGGTCAATTTCATCTCCGAGTCCGTGCTGGTGGGGTTTTCATCGGGAGCGGCCCTCTACATCGCTTCCACCCAAGTGGGCAAACTATTCGGGATTCCCGGTGGGGAAGGGGAGTTTTTCGAGCGGATCGTCCACCTGGCTCGGCATCTGGAAGACTCCAACCCGTGGGCGATAGGCATGGGTTTGGGGGGGATCCTTCTTTTGCTGGCGGGGGAACACCTTGCCAGGCGGGTTCCCTGGGCGCTTATCCTGGTTTTCGGATCCATCACGGTCATGACCGCCTCGGACCTGGGAGCCAGGGGCATCCACGTCGTGGGTGAAATTCCCGTGGGGCTCCCTACCCCCGTTTTTCCCCACCTTGCTCCATCCGTCATACGGTCCCTGCTCCCGACCGCTTTCGCCGCTTTTGTCCTCGCCTATATCGAAGGGATGAGCATGGCCCGGAGTTATGCCTCCGGTCATCGATACAGGGTGGACACCAACCAGGAACTGCTCGCCTTGGGCTTTGCATGCCTCGGAGCCGGCGTCACCAGGGGGTATCCGGTGGCGGGAAGTTTCTCCCGGACGGCCCTCAGCGATGCAGCCGGGTCCCGGACACCCCTCGCAGGGGGGTTTTCAGCCTTGTGGGTGGTGCTGGTTCTTGAGTTTCTGACCGGTTTTTTTGCCCGAATGCCGGAACCCGTCCTGGCTTCCGTGGTCATCGTCGCCGTCCGGGGGCTTTTCAAGCTGGACTCCCTCAGATGCCTCCATCGCTTGAGGCGCCGCGAATTCTGGACGGCAACGGCGGCGTTGACGGGCGTCCTGTTCCTAGGAATCTTGGCCGGTGTTTTGGTGGGCGTGCTTCTCTCCCTCCTCCTGGTCATCTGGCGGGCTTCCCAGGCGCGCATGAGCATCCTGGGCCGTGTGCCCGGCCGCCTGCAGTTCTCCGACATCCGCGACAACCCTGAAAACATCACGATCCCTGGGCTTTGCATCCTGCGCTTCGACGAAGGCATATTCTACGCCAATGCGCAGTCCCTCCGGGAGCAAGTCCTGAAACTGGTCGACCACTGTAGCCTGCCGGTGCGCACCGTCGTTGTCGATCTGGAGTTGACGAGCGACTTGGACATCCCGGGTGTGGAAATGCTGGAAGAACTCCACAAAGACCTGCAGGACCGGGGAATCCGGCTCCGCCTCAGCAGGCTTCAGCCTTCCACGCGGGATTTGCTGGATAAAAGCGGCGTCACCGAGACCATCGGCCCCCAGAACATCCATTCCCGTACCATCGGGGCCGTGTCTTCCTACCTGAACGAAGAAGCCACGCACTTGCAGGAAAACTACGACATTCTCCCCGACCTGGTGAAGCGCATGGAAGCCATGGTCGCGGGGCGCGCGGACCACACGGACGGGGAAGACCAGGATCGGCTCAAGGCAGTGGGGCAGAAGATCGGGGAAATTATGGACATCCTGAAAGCACGCTCCCGTTCGTGACTTTCCGTGACCTTCCCGTAGACAAGTCCGGCCATGCTGGTCTATGTTCTTACGTTTCCGGCGGTCGGCCTCAGGCCCCTGCAGGAGACGGGAGCAACGTGAAGGGCATAGGGATTTCGACCTTCCGTTTGCGGGGAGGAAGTGATGTGCATGGGAGGAGATCCATGGCAAGAATCATCTACGGAGTGCAGGGGAACGGTCGCGGCCATGCCGTGAGGGCCTTGGCCTTGGCCCGTCGTTTCCCGCAGCACCGATTTCTCTTCCTCACACATACCGACGGGCTCCCGGTCCTCCAGAAAGAGTACCCTACGGTCCTGTGTCCCAATCCGGAAACGCCGGTTCGGGGACACCGCGTTGCAGGGGCCGAAATGGCCGTGAAGAACCTCCACTTCTGGATGAAGCGCCGGCAACGACTCAAATCCGTGGAGAAGATCTTCGATGCCTTCAAGCCGGACGTGGCCATCACGGACTACGAGCACTTCGTGCCCATCGTGAGCCGGAAGCTGGGCATTCCATGTCTCTCCATGGATCATCAGCATATCGTGACGTGCTGGAAACACCGGGTGCCCCCCGCCCAGGTGGCGAGCTACGTGGGGGCCTTCCTGGCGGCGCGCCTCCTTTTCAGTGCCGCTTCCCGCTACCTGGTGGTCTCCTTTTATAAACCCGAAGGGGTGGAGTCCTGCCTGAAAGCCCGCCTGGTTCCTCCCCTCCTGCGGGAACTCGTCATGAAACGTATCCCAAGGGACGGAGAACACGTGCTGGCCTACCAGAGCACCTCCACCTTCTCAAGGTTCCTTCCCTTACTCCGTGCTGCTGGGAGACCGGTGGTGGTTTACGGCTTCGGGGAAGCGCGTGTGGAGGGCAATCTCACCTTCAAGAAGTACTCGGAAAAAGGGTTTCTGGAAGATCTCGCCTCCTGCTGCTACGTCGTCTGCGGGGGAGGGCACACGCTCCTTTCAGAAGCGCTCCATCTGGGCAAACCTGTCATCTCCTTTCCCATCAGCAACATCTTCGAGCAGTATCTCAACGCGCATTACCTGGAGAAGTTGGGGTACGGAAAATGCCTGGCGCACTTGAGACCGGCCCGCGACACGATCCCTTCCTTCGAGGCGCGTCTCGAGGAGTACCGTAACCGAATCCGCGGGGAACGCTTCTGCGGCAATGAAGAGATTTTTTCCCTGGTGAACCGCTTCATCGAGGAAGAAAAGCTGTGATGGAGCGTTGCGAAGATTTCTACATCAGGAGGGGGAGGTGAAGGGACCTATCGAGAATAGAGAGCGTCTCCATAAACAAGTAGAGCCCAGGTTGGGCGGCCTAGGCTCTGAGGAAAGAGTTAGTAATGAATAGGGGTATTGTTCTTATACCCCAATGGCAGCCGGGGTTCAAGCATAAAATTGAATCGGCGGAAAAAAAATGAATCTCCCTCTCGGTGCATCGAGCAACTCTCCACAACCGGCAGTGAGCCTTCACTTCCGGGAGAGAATCTCCAAAATGTCTTCTTCCCATGAAGCGCTGGGGCGTTCCACCACTCTCCCCAGTTCGTCCTCACCCGATAGAATCAGTATCGTGGGAACCGTCACAATACCATGCAGCCGGGCCGTTCCGGAAGGTTCCGTCAGGTTGCCGTCAACTCCGTAGAGTTCCACATCCCGCGCTGAAATTCCCGCCCGGTTAAGCACCTTCATGAGAGCGGGAAGATGGGCTTCCGAGTCTTTGCACCAGGAACCCGCGAAAACCAGGAACCGGGCTTTACGGGCTTGAGCGAGCCGCCCGATTTTCTTGAGCTTATCCCGTGACGGTCGATAGGTTTCGGCTGAATAGCTGTCCCAGTCGGTCTGGGTTTGCCACTCCTTCCAGGTCTTCTTGCCTGTCAGGATGCTCTCCACCTGTGATTTGCTCTCCCCAGACCCCTTGGACGCAGCCGCTGCGCAAAGCATGAAGGAACCGGCTGCGAGAATCCATCCAGCCCCGGCGATGCAGACCGTGAACCGCAAGGACCGCCTCAAAAACCCGCCTGTTCGTTCCATGGGACCGGCCCCTCTCCACAATTCAGACCGATAGGGCACCCGCCTAACAATGGCCGCAGCCGCCCGCTGCGTGCCCCGCGCAGGTGAACCGCGCATCGAACTGGGGCAATTTGCCGTTTTTCACGAGATCGACGTTCTGTTGCACGGTGCCGTTCGCTGCACGGTATACACGGATTCCCTGGGCCTGCAGTTTGGACAGGGCTCCCATGCCTATTCCAGAAACGGCAATGGCGTCCACCGCCCTCCCTCCAAGGGCCTTCAGGGGCTGGCACATGCCGTGGGAGTGGTGGAGGTCGCCGTTTTGAACTTCTTCCACCTTCATGCTGTCCGTGTCCACGATGACAAAGGCGGGTGCGGAACCGAAATGTTCGAAAACCATGCTGTTGAGTCCCGAAAGAGTCTCTGTGGGAAAACAAATCTTCATACTGCCCTCTTTCCTTTCCTGATCTAATCTTTCAATCTTCAAGAGTTGCCGGCTCCCGTGGGCCGGCGCTTGAGTGCAGGACCGTTGCCCGCGGGGGAATGTTATGGGCTCATGGGGTCAAAGTCAAGCGCTCCGGGCGACTGACGAGCCTCGGGTGCCGAAGCGCACCGGGGGGCGCCGTTTGTTCCCTTTCCTTTGGGGAGCGCGGAAGAAGTGGACGTCTGATCTTGCCATGGAACGACAGAGAACTTAGTAGCCTATCAATTTCCGGGCTTGCCGGGAGACTTGGGTCTTGTGCGGCAGTTCGTGGACAAGCCGTGCAGGGGAATTTCATGCAGGGCCATGTTGGGATGTTTCTCAGGTTTTCGATCCGGAGCCTCCAATGAAGAAGACACTGTTGGACTTGCTGGTTTGCCCTTCCTGTCTTCCTCATGAAAACAAGTTGGTGGGAAGGATCCAGCGGGAAGAAGAGGGGGACATGGTGGAAGGGGTGCTGGAGTGCCGTCGATGCGGCCGCAGTTACCCTGTCAGGGAAGGGATCGCATTTCTGGACCCCAGGGGTGAGGTCGCCCCCCCTACCGAATCCAAGTACGAAACACCGGCCGTCGTTTCGTCATACTTGTGGAGCCACTACGGAGATTTGCTGGGCGATGGGGAAGCCTCCGACGCCTACGGGCAATGGGCTTCCCTCCTGTCCGGCACCGATGGCCCGGCCATCGACCTCGGATCGGCCGTGGGTCGCTTTTCGTTTGAAATGACAACGAAAAGTCATTTCGTGGTGGGCATCGACAATTCCGTTTCCTTCGTCCGGTCGGCCAGGGAACTCATGGTGCGGAGACGCAAGGGGATTTCCCTCCGGGAGGAAGGCAACCTCTCCCGGGAAGAGACCCTGGTGCTCAGGGACGATTGGCGGTCCGACAACGTCGAGTTCATCGTGGGTGACGCCCTGGCGCTTCCCTTTCCCTCGCACACTTTCTCCAGACTCGCTTCTCTGAATCTCATCGACAAGGTGCCGCTCCCCCTGAAACACTTGCAGGAATTGAACCGGGTTGCCCCCAACGAGGGGGTGGAGCTGCTTCTTTCCGATCCATTCTCCTGGTCCACGGACGTGGCAAGGCCAGAGGACTGGCTGGGAGGGACCCAAAAGGGACCTTTCGCCGGGCGTGGCCTGGACAACGTGAAGGCGCTTCTGGGGGGAAAGGACGGCTGGATCCGTCCGGCCTGGACACCAGGGGGAGAGGGTCACATCTGGTGGAAAATCAGAACGCACGCCAATCATTTCGAACTGATCCGGAGCTGCTATGTGAAGGCCGCCCGCTGAACAGCGCGATCCATCCCTGGAAAAGGGCCATCGTGGAGGGACATCCCCATGAAGAAACACACCGTCTGCCGACTCTGTTCTTCCTGCTGCCCCGTGGAGGTGCACGTGGAAGAAAACCGTCTCATTGCGGCGGACAGACTTTCCTCCCTGCCCGCCGGGCAGAGGGTTCCGTGCCCCAAGCTACAGGCGGCGCCAGAAATCACCCACTCCCCCTTGCGCATCCTCAAACCTCTCGTGCGGGACGAAAAGGGCCGTTCCGGCGGTTTCAGGGAGGCGTCCTGGGATGAGGCTCTGGACATCGTGGCGGATCAATTCCTCCAGTTCAAGGAGCGGTTCGGTCCCGAATCCGTCTGCTGGCTGAGAGGCATGGCCGCCGACTGGGGTGCCCCGTGGGATTACGCCAACAGGCTCATGAACGCCTTCGGCTCCCCCAACACCGTCGGCAACGGTTCCGTCTGTCATGTGGCGAGGGAAATGGCCCACAACTATACCTACGGCGCCATGACCGTGCCTCAGGCGAAGGATGCCCGATGCATCCTTGTCTGGGGCAAGAACGACCGGAACACCAATCCCGGCGCCTTCGAAGCCATTCTTCAAGCGAGAAGGCAGGGGACGAAGCTCATCGTGGTGGATCCCGTGAAAACGGGGCTCGCCGCCATGGCCGATCTATGGCTCCAGGTCAAACCGGGCCACGACGGTCTCCTGGCCATGTCCATGATTCACGAAATCATCGCAAGTGAATCCTACGACAGGGATTTCGTGGCCAATTGGACCACGGGTTTCCGGGAACTGAGGAAGGCTGCCGAGACGTTCGCCCCCGCCCGAGTCGCTTCCGACCTCTGGCTGGATCCGAGGGACATCCGTGAGGCCGCGGGAGTGTATGCCTCCACCCGGCCGGCTTGTATCATCGATGGAAATGGTCTCGACATGCAGGCGAACACTTTCCAGGCGACCCGCGCGGTTTGCATCCTGAGGGCTATTACGGGCAACCTGGACAAGCCCGGGGGGGATTTCATCCCTCAGCCCGTGCCCGTGCGAAACCTTCAACTGAAAGAGCGTCTCCCTGCCAGACTGCAACCGGTCACGTCCCGTTACCCCCTTTTCAACGCGTTCCATCCCACTTGGGGCCTGCATGCCCAGTCGTGCGTCGTGGATGCCATCCTGGAGGAGAAGCCCTACCCCCTGCGCATGCTCGTCGTCCAGTCGGGAAACCCCGCCGTGACCATGACCGACTCCAACCGGGTGCGAAAGGCCCTCCAGAAGCTCCAGTTCCTCGTGGTGATCGACCTGTTCCACACACGGACCACACGGTTCGCCGACGTAGTCCTCCCCGCTGCGGGATGCTTCGAAAAGACCCAGCTGAATCGCGCCTCCATGCGGAACAACCTGGTGATCCTCCAGGACCGGGTGATGGACTGCCTGGGGGAAAGCCGGCCCGACTGGGAGATCATGTTCCAGTTGGCAAGGCGTCTTGGCCTTCACGGCGAATTTCCCTGGGAAACGGTGGAAGAGGCCATCGATTACCAACTGGAGCCTTCGGGCATCACGGTGGCCATGCTCCGGGAGAGGCCTTCCGGGATTGCCGCCATGGAAATCGCCTTTGAAAAGTACCGGGAGCAGGGGTTTGCCACCCCGTCCCGCAAGGTGGAAATCCTGTCGGAGCGGCTAAGGGACCACGGACTGGACGCCGTTCCATACATGAGTGGATGGGCAGGGGACCCCATCAGCTTTTCCGACCGCCGCCACGAGTATCCGTTTATCGGCATGAGCGGGGCCCGTTCCAACCGGTTCACCCACACCCAGTTCCACACGGTTGAGGCTCTCCTCAAAATGGAGCCGGGAGGGTTCGTGGACATTCACCCGGAAGATGCGGCGGGGAAGGGAATCACCGAAGGGGACCGCGTCAGGGTGGAAACCCCCAGGGGGGAAGTGTGCATGAGGGCCAGAATCTCCGGGGCGGTCCACCCCGGATCCCTGCGTGTTGCTTGGGGTTGGGGCGACGTGGATCCCGAGGCCGATCTGAACTGCCTCACAGACGACGAAAAAAGAGACGTGGTCACGGGGACCCCGTCCGCCCGGACCTTCATGTGCCGCCTGGAAAAGGTGGGCACCTGACCTGCCGGCGCCCGTTCCGTCCCGACGCCCGCGAAGGGCTTCCCCTTCATGGAGGAGGCTTTGGATGCCCTGCGTGGTAAAGAACGCTTTGAGACCGCCCTTCCCGACAAGGGGCGGGAACCTTGTGAAAGCAGGCCGAGGGAGCCCTAGAACCTTCGAAACAGTCTGTGGCGGTAATCGCGCAGCAGGCCGACGACGGTTCCCACAATCTCCACGTCCTGTGCGTCGGCCCGAATGGGAGCCATTTCACTGTTTGCGGGCCTCAATTCGATCCCGTCGCCTCGCCGGTAAAGGTTTTTCACGGTGGCTTCCCCTCGCACCAGGGCCACCACCGTCTGCCCGTTTTCCGCCCGGGGCTGCCTGGCCACGATCAGGATGTCCCCGTCGCGGATTCCCTCCTCGATCATGGAATCCCCCCGCACCTTCAAGGCGAAATTGTCTCCTTCCCCCAGGAAACTCTCCGGTACCTCCACCGACTCCGGCACCTCGACGGCCTCGATGGGCGTTCCGGCCGCCACCACGCCGAGAAAAGGGATCGCCGCGGACCCGGTGCGCAACGGAACCAGTTCGAGGGAACGCTTTCGGTTGCTCAGGGGCATTCTGAGATAACCCCGCTCCTCGATCTGCTTGAGGTGTTTGAAGACGGCGTTGAGGGATCGAAAGCCCAGCTGAGTGCGGATCTCCTCGTAGGATGGGGCATATCCGCGCTGCTGGATGTAGTTGCGGACAAACTGGTACACCCGGTCCTGGGCAGGCGTGAGTCCCATGAAGGCTCCTTTCCGATGCAGGTTCGGCCGTCCTCCGTGACGGCAGGCTCGGGTTCCTTGGGGCAGGTTCCGATACCATCACGGACGCTGGCCCAACTCAAAGGCCTTGTCCTTCAGACGGCAGAGAAAATGCAGGTCGGCGGCGGACGCCCGCTCTCCCTTCCTCTCGATGAGACGAATGAGGGACAGGATCTTGCTCACGCGCCCGGAAACCACCGATGCCGGGCCTTCGCCCGATCCGTTCCGGGCGGACTCCATTTCCCGCCGCAGGCCCCGATACCTCAGGAACTCCTCCCCCGACTCGAATAGTTCCCCCTTCCAGAAATCTTTGTAAACCCTGACGGTTCTGTTGTCTATATGCTTCGCCGTCTCCAGGTCCTTCAGCCGCTTCTGTTCCTTTACCGTGCGGAAGAGAAACCCGCAGGACTCCCTTTCCCCGAGATATCCCATTGGCTGGGGCAGTTCATGGTCGAAGCAGAAGGGCCTCTTGTGAAAATTCCACCGGTAAAGGGGAGAACCCGGCCTGGGTGTCCCATCCGCCCCCACCTGCACCACCAAACCGGCGAGATCCTGCCGATCCCACCATTCCCCTGTGGCGTGTTTGAGAGCCGCGTCCAACATGGGCCCGGCGTCCTGGGAGAGGGCCTGCCTCACGGCCAACTGGAGGATGCGGACACTCTCCCGGCCGCCGTCGTCATGGAACACTATCACCGCCCTTTTTCTCAATGTGTAGAGATCGATGGACATTTTTCACCTCCCGTGTCTGTCCTTTTCTTCCCGTGGGTGACTGCCCCCTGATGGGGTGAATATTAGGTGAAAGTAGTGGTCATGTCAAGAAGCTTTTCACATGGGACGGCCCGATACGGGGGGAGGTCCCATGCGGGAACAAGGGGGCGATGGACCCATTCCCCTCCCCACTCTCTCCTGGATTGCATCCATCCCCTCCTATCCGGCGTCTCCGCCGCGTGAACTCCCGATGCCAAAGGGGTCGGGCGGAACAGTTCATTGTTGCACGGCACAGGGAAAAACCTCATAATGTATTCCCAGAGGCACCGGCTGCCCAATGCATCCCAACGTTCGCCCGCAGCCGTCATTTCCGCATATGGAGAACGCTCCCTGCTCACCCTCTCCTCCGCGGGCCGCACCGCCTTCATGAACGCGCCAACGAACATGCAACCGCCGGTGACGGCAGGAAAGAGACGGTTCAACGACTTCACCTGAGTCCGGCGGCGGAGGGCTCGTTCCCCACGGCATCCAACAACCGCCTCTTGCACTTGATCCGACGAGAACCGAGAGAAGTAGGCCCGGAGCCAGCCCAACAAGAGGAATAAATCCAGCCGTTCCAGCCGGGAGAGGCCGCTGTGCTTCTGCAGTTCCCCCCCGGCAGGGCCGGGCACGGACAGGAATAGAAAGGAGTGACCCATGCGGTTTGCGGAACAGATGTTGAGCGTGGAGCGGCCGGAAAGGCTTCAAGGCGTGCCCCGGGCGGTGGATGGGGAATACCATGTTTCGCCGGGGGACTGGCGCAACGAGGTCCTCTATTTTCTCCTGCCGGACCGGTTTAGCGACGGAGGCGAAGGAAGCCGTCCACTCCTGGACCGTCGGAACCTGGAGTCCCATCGACCGGCGCCGGCCGGCGCAACCCAGTGGCGCTGGGACCGCTGGGCCTGGTCGGGTGGGGCCCGTTGGCAAGGCGGCACCATCCGGGGCATTGCATCCAAGCTCGATTACCTGAGGGACCTTGGGGTCACCGCCCTCTGGGTGGGCCCCCTCTTCAAGCAGCGGGGACACCTGAACACATATCACGGTTACGGGATCCAGGATTTCCTCGATGTGGACCCACGGTTCGGCACCCGACGGGATCTGGTGGAGTTGGTGGCCGCAGCCCATACGAAGGGACTCCGGGTCATCCTCGACGTGATTTTCAACCACTCGGGTTCCAACTTCGACTACCTCGTCGACGGTCAGCGTCAACGACAGCCGGGTTTTCTTCCGTGGCCGGGGCACTACCCGTCCATACGCTGGCGCGGGAAGGACGACGAAGCCCTGGAAGTCATCCGGGGTGGCGAAGACGGGGTGTGGCCGGCGGAGTTCCAGGTCCCGGGGTGTTACACGCGGGCCGGCAGCGGCAGCCTGGGCGCGGGGCCCCTGGAGGACCCCTGGGCGGAACACAAGCGTTCCGATTTCCTGGACCTGCGGGATTTCAATTTCGATCCGCCGGGGGAAGGGGAACGGGACCCCGGGACGCTGAACCTTCTCGCCCGCTGCTACCAGTACTGGATCGCTCTCACCGATTGTGACGGGTTCCGCATCGACACGCTCAAGCACGTCTCCTTCGAACAGGGGAGGAACTTCTGCGGGGCCGTGAAGGAGTTCGCGGCGCGGCTGGGGAAGCACGACTTCTTCCTGGTGGGGGAAGTGGCCGGGGGGGACACCCATCAGGACCGCTACCTGGACGTGCTGGGTGCAAACCTCAACGCGGCCCTGGATATTGGGGAGATGCGCCTTGCCCTGAGCGGGGTGGCCAAGGGACTGGTTCACCCCGCGGCCTATTTCGACGGCTTCGACCCGGGCAGGGCTGTGATGGGTTCTCACCGGAACGTGGGGAAGCACCACGTGTCCATACTGGACGATCACGATCACGTGTTCGGGGAAAAGATCCGCTTTTCCAGCGAGGCGGCGTCGGTCCGGCAGATCGTGGCGGCAACGGCGCTGCAGTTGTTCACCTTGGGAATATCGTGCATCTATTATGGGTCGGAGCAGGCGCTGGGTGGGCCGGAAGCCTCCGAGCGGCATTATCTGCCGGGCTGGAAGGGGTCGGACCGCTATTTGCGGGAAGCGATGTTCGGGCCGGAGCACCCCCGGCGGGAGGGACGTGCGGGGTTGCTTCCGCACCCCGGTGGGCTGGACCCGGACGAGCCGGGGTTCGGCCCTTTCGGGACGGCTGGCGCCCACTGCTTTGACGGGGATTTCCCGACCTATTTGGGCATGGCCGCGCTGAACGCCGTCCGGAGACGATACGGGAGTCTTCGGCTGGGGCGCCAGTATCTTCGGCCCACCGCCTTTCTGGGCCGTGAGTTCGCCGTCCACGGCCCCGGGGAAATTGTCGCCTGGTCACGCATCCTGGATGACGAGGAGGCGTTGTGTATAGTGAACGCTCACGGGACGGAGGAGCGTGGGGCCGATGTGGTGGTGGACGCCCGGCTGAACCCACCGGGGAGCGTGGTCACCGTCGTGTGCAACACCCTTCAGGCGGTCACCGGGGCTGACGGTGTTCCTCACCCCATGGGTGCGACCTTGCCCGTCCAAAGGAAGGCCGACGGCACGGCATTCGTCGAGGTGCGCCATGTGCAGCCCTCGGAAGTGCTGGTGGTCGTCAACCACCCATGAGTTTTTCCGTGGAATGGAGTGTCTTCATCTCTCGAAACGGGAGATGCGAGGGGATGGCGCAGCTGGTCCGGCGGGATACAGGGAAAGGTCTTGCGGCAGCAGGATCGGCGTGAGGGAATTGGACCTTTTGGACACCGATGGGTGGAGGAGGACAAGCCATGGCCGTCAGGAAAACCGGCCGGAAGGGTTCCGGCGAGGGCAGGGGCAACGGGGGCATGACGGGGGGGGCTTCCCAAGATACCCGCGAGATGCGGACGGAGGACAAGCGAACCGGTCATGCCCTCCGGGACGACCTGGTGGAGGAGGCACTCATCACGGGGGAGCACAGGGACCTCCTGGAGACGTATTTCGGCGAGGAGGCCTACGAGGACCTGCGCTTCCTGGCCACCCGGGCCCAAACCGCCAGGACTCGGGGAGGACCGCGGGTCCTGATCCTGCCGGGAATCATGGGTTCCAAGCTGGGGAGACCCCGGTTTCTTTTCGACGACACCATCTGGATCGATCCCGTGGACATCGTCGTCGGTCGTCTTCGGGAGCTTTCCTTGGTGGACGGCCGTAAGGACGTCCAGCCGGTGGGCGTGATTCTCCTCGCTTACCTTAAGCTCAAGCTGCGCCTCAAACAGGCGGGTTTCGACGCCGACTTCCATCCCTTCGACTGGCGCAAAGGGATTCCGGAAACGGGGGCGGAACTGGCCGCCCGAATCAGGAAGGAAACGGGAAGGGATTCGGGTCGCGAGGACCTCACCCTTGTCTCTCACAGTATGGGAGGGCTTGTTTCGCGGGCGGCCCTGAAGCATCTGAAGGACACGGGGGAAGCGTCCAGGGTGCGTCGCCTCATCATGCTGGGCACCCCCAACTTCGGGTCCTTTTCCCCGGTCCAGGCCCTTTCGGGGACGCACTCCATGGTGCGCAAAGTTGCCGCCGTGGATCTGGCCAACAGCCGGGAAGAACTGGTCAACCTCATTTTCAACACCTTCCCCGGCCTCTACCAGATGCTCCCGGCCCGGGACAAATTCTCCGGAGTGGACCTTTACAGCGCGGCCAACTGGCCTGCAACGGGCATGGGTCCGCGCGACGCCCTCCTGGCCGACGCCCCCGGGATGCACCATTCCCTGGCCCCTCCGGACGACCGTCTTGCTCTCATCGCCGGGGTCAACCAGGAAACCGTGGTGAGCGTGAGGAAAGAGGGTGAAGCGTTCGTCTACGCGACCTCAAACGAGGGGGACGGGACAGTGCCCCTTGCCTTCGCCCAGTTGGAAGGGGTCACGACCTATTTCGTGGAAGAGGAGCACGGAAGCCTGCCCAACAACGGGGATGTGGCTCGGGCGGTCATCGACTTGGTGGAAAGGGGGCGGACGGATGTGCTTCCCGACGCGTGGACTCGCGGCCGGCGTGGGGCCCTTCGGGAATTGCGGCCCGACGACTTGCCGCAGGTGCCCTTCGGGGGGCGTCGGGGCGCCGAAGTGAGCCCCCGCGAAGTGCGGGAAATTCTGAGTGAATTCGCGGCCCCCCCCGCCCGGGCCCGGGAAACGGTCCCTCCCGCGCCGGCTGTGGAGTTCGCCAAGGTAACGGGAGAACCCATCGTCGTCGGCCGAAAGCGGCAGCGCCGCCTCGACCTGCAGATGGCTCACGGCAGTGTCACACAGGCGGACACACGGGCCGTCGTGCTGGGATTGTTTCGCGGTGTCGCTCCCTCCGGGGCGGCCAGGGCCATCGACGAACAACTGGGGGGAGTCGTCACGGACTTCGTGGAACGTCGCATGATCGGGGGCAACGTGGGTGAGGTTTTCATCATGCCCGCCAACCGCTACCGCATGGGAGCGGACATGGTCGTGTTTTGCGGTTTGGGGAGCTACGATGACTTCAACGAGGAGGTCCTGAGAATCGTGGCGGAGAACACAGCCCGGGCCCTTGCGCGGACCAGGGTGGACGAGTTCGCCACCGTTCTTCTCAGCACAGGCAGCGGCATGCCGGTGGGGGTGGTGCTGGCCAATCTGCTCCAGGGATTCCTTCGAGGTCTCCAGGAAGGGGACCGGGAAAACCGCCTGCGCTCCATCACCCTCTGCGAACTGGACTCGGAGCGGTTCGCCCAGATGCACGCAGAACTGCTGCGGTTGACGACCACTGCCCTGTTCGACGACCTAGAGGTGACAGTGGAGATGCGGGAGCTTCCCCCCATGCCTGCCCCGGTTGCCGTGTTCCCCGGCAGGGCACCCCGTCTTCCCGAGGATCCCGTCTACCTCATGGTGCGGGATATGGAGGACACGCGAGACCAGGAGACGAACCCCGCCATCGACGCCGATTTCGCCCTCCGCGCTTCCGTCCTGACCGCGGGGAGCAGGGCCACGGTCATCACCGACGTGGTGGACGTCAAAGGCAGGGAACTCAACGCACACCTCGAGCAAATCGAAAAGGAATCGTTCGATTTCACCGGATTGGACGCCTTCGGGCGAAAACTGGCTGACCTGGTTCTGCCCCAGTTGGTGCGGAAGGTCTTGTCCAATATGCAGGAGCGGCATCTGGTGGTCATCCACGATGCCCGGGCCTCGCGGATCCCATGGGAAACCCTGTGCATCGACCGGTGGCAACCCGCTGCATCGGCGGGTTTGAGCCGCAAGTACGAAGCCGAGGACCTTTCCGTGGCCGGGTGGCTGGAGGAGCGCCGCCTTGCCGATCGCCTCCGGGTGCTCCTCATCGTCAATCCCACGGGAGACCTGCCGGGGGCCGAAAAGGAAGGGGACCGGATCAAGGGGCTCCTGAGTGGGGACCCAGCCTTCCTGGTGGACGAACTCCGCGGGGTAGAAGCCACTTGGAGTGCCGTGCGGGCCCGCTTTCGATCGGGGGACTACGACGTGATTCATTACGCGGGACACGCGTTTTTCGACCCTGTCAGGAGGTCCCGCAGCGGGATTCTGTGCCACGGGCGGCAGGTCCTTTCGGGGAGGGACCTGGTGCACCTGGAGAAGCTTCCGGCTCTGGTCTTCTTCAACGCCTGTGAAGCAGGGCGGGTCCGGGGGGCTGATGCGATCGGCGGCGAGGCGGCCGGGGAACCCACCGCTCAGAGGCTGGAGCGCAACGTGGGCCTGGCCGAGGCTTTTCTGAGGGCAGGGGTGGGCAATTACGTGGGAACCTACTGGCCTGTGGGGGATACCGCCGCCGAACAGTTTGCCCAGGTCTTTTACAAGGGCCTTGTCAACGGCAGTTCCGTGGGGGACGCGCTCCAGGAAGGGCGAAGGCGCGTCCTGCAGCTCAAATCGGTGGACTGGGCCGATTACGTGCATTACGGCAGCCCGGGTTTCGTGGTAAAGGTGAGGCGCTAGAGGAACGTGCCGGAACCGCCTCTCCCTCAGGGAGGGAAGGTTGAGATAAGGGGGTGTGGGCCATGGAATGGGGCCGGTTCTGCGGTGGGTTGAGCGTTTTTATGCGGTCACGCTCATGAACGGTAAACGCAGGAGGGGATCGTGGAAGTTGTGACGATTGTCGTGGTGCTTTTCGGGTCCATCATCATCGGGCTTTCCATCGGAGTCCGGCTCCGTAACAAACGCAGGCGGTGAGAGTTCTCCGGAAGGGGCCCAGGAGAAGCGCCGTATGTAAGGGAATCCGTTCCACAGGAAGGCTTGCCTGCATCCTCAGGGGGAGGTGAAGGAGTGCCGACGACCATCACACATGCCTTGATCGCCGTCTGTGCTGCGAAGGCGGTTGCACCGGCAAACGCTCCAACCCGTTTTTGCGCGACCGCAGCGATCTGCTCCATGCTTCCCGATGCCGATGTTCTTGCTTTCCTCGTGGGCATCCCGTATCGACACGTGCTGGGTCATAGAGGTTTTTCTCATTCTCTCTCCTTTGCGTTCCTCCTGGCGGGGGCCGCAGCCGTCTCCCTCCTGAGGAGAGAGGACGGGTTCACGCGGCGGGACCTGTTTCATTGGGTTTTTTTCTTTTTCATCACCGCCAGCCATGGAGTGTTGGATGCCCTGACCGATGGAGGGCTTGGAATCGCCCTGTTGGCACCCTTCGACAACCAACGATATTTCCTTCCATGGACCCCCATCGAGGTGTCCCCCATCGGCATACAAGGGTTATTCAGCAGACGGGGCTGGCTGGTCATGCAAAGCGAGCTTTTCTGGGTCTGGCTTCCTTCGGCTTGCCTGCTGCTCCTTTCCGCAATGACCAGGGCGGCACGGAGAAAGTGGAGAAGGTTTCCGTAGGTGATCATCAGCGCGAGTCGACGAACGGACATCCCCGCCTTCTATTCCCGGTGGTTCATGAACCGCATCAGGGCCGGCCACTGCCTGGTTCCCAACCCCTTCAACCCTACCCAGGTCTCCCGTGTCTCCCTCAAACCGGAAGACGTGGATGTCATCGTCTTCTGGACCCGCAACCCAGGCCCCCTCATGCCCCACTTATCGGAACTGGAGGAGAGGGGCTACCGCTTCTACTTCCTCTACACCCTGATGGGGAATCCCTGGCGGATCGATCCGGGAGCGCGCCCCATGGCTGCGGCCGCCAGGAATTTCCGGGAACTCTCGGAGAGGATCGGGCGGGAGCGGACCGTCTGGCGCTATGATCCCATTTTTCTCAGCAGCGTAACGGATTACGACTTCCACGAGAAAACCTTCCGGCACATCGCCGGGGAATTGCGGGGTGCCACCACGCGGTCGGTAGTGAGTTTCGCTCACCTCTACCGCAAGGCCCGAAGGCGATTGGAAGAATTGGCCGGGGAAGGAATCCGGCTGCTCCCCTGGGATGAGGAAAGAGCCGGCGATCTTGTGCGATCCCTCGTGGAGACCGCACGGGAAAACGGAATGGAGCCGCGCAGCTGTGCTGATGAACGGGACTTGCAGCGCTACGGCCTGAAGCCGGGAAAATGCGTCGACGACGAACTCATTTCACGGGTGTTCGGACTCGACCTGAGAGGGGGAAAGGATCCTTGCCAGCGCAGGAGCTGTGGCTGTGCGGTGAGCAAGGACATCGGCATGTACGATTCGTGCCCCGCAGGGTGTGTGTACTGCTACGCGACCACGAGTATCGACCGTGCAAGGGCCAATTTCCGGGCCCACGATCCCGAAGCTTCGTCCCTTTTGGCGTAGCTCGCCCCAACCTCGATGCCATGGATCCCCGACGCATCCCCCATGCGAAGTGATCACCGGTGTCCAGAGTGGGGGGTCGATCTTCCAGCCGAATGCAGCCTGTCTTGTCCCAAAGCCGCTCATTCATTCCCGATTTCACGACCGTCGGTGATGGCCTTTTCTGTTTGGCTGGAAAAGATTCCGTTTGAGTGGTAGAAATGAGAGTAATTCCTGAACTCTTGAACATTGGCGAAAAGAAGCGGGAACCCATTGAGGGAAGAGCTTCCGAGAGGACGGGCCCCTTTGTCTGGCCGGCTTTCCGGTGCCCACCGCCGTTAAGGGGCTTGCCGCCGCCCGGACGGCGGCAGCGGTTGAGGGCCTTCCCTCAAAAGATGAATATCATCCATGTGTTATCGCTAAGCGCCCGGCTGGGACGAAGCATGTGCATCACCTCTTCCAGGGCTGAATCGGCAGGCGTCCCACGCCGCGCCGATGGATGCTCGGCAGGAAACGTGGATCTGGAAATGCATCATGAGCGTGGAGAGGCCAACGTTGGGCGCGGGCAGGGCGGCCAACGGGAGGAGCGGCGGCCGAAAAGGCCGTTCCCGGAACGACTCATGAAATCGCGAAGCCGGGAAGGGAAGCTGTTATTTTGGGGTAAAACGCCGCAGCAGTCTCTTTTCATCCGGAAGTTGGCCGTTTCCCCCATCTGCGCGCTCTTATTCATCCTGATCACGGAGGGGGTGTCCTCAAAGGCGGCGGAAGGAAAACGACTCATTCGCATCGGGACGGGAGGGCCCACCGGCGTTTATTACCCCGTGGGCAAGGCGATTGCCCAAGGCCTGACTGAATCCCCGGAGAGGAAGGAAGGTCAGGGAACCGAGGTGGGAGGTGTTCCCGGCTGCATCGCTGTCGCCCAGCTCTCGGCTGGGTCCATCGACAACGTCCTGACGCTTGCCGCCGGGGAAATTGAATTGGCGCTCGTCCAGGCCGATGTGGCTGCGAAGGCCTTCCATGGGGAGGATTTTTTCGCAGGAAACGAAAAGGTGCGGGCCGTCCGGGCGGTGGCCAGCCTGTACCCGGAAAAGCTGCAGATCGTGACCCGCAGGGACGCCAACATTCAGTCCATTTCCGATCTTCGGGGGAAGCGCATTTCCTTGGACGAATCCGGTTCAGGGACCCTTGCCGTGATGCGCATCGTTCTCCAGGCACATGGGCTGTCGGAAAGAGATTTGGCTCCGGTGTATCTCAAGCCCGCGTTCACCCGGGACAAAGTGCTCAGTGGCGAACTCCACGGGTTCGCCATGATGGCAGGGACTCCCATGGAGGCGGTGACCCGCCTTCACCAAGTGGACCTCTCTCTTGTCCCCATCGCTCCGGACATGTTGTCCCGCATCAGCAGACGGTATCCGTTCCTCACCCCCGGGAAGATTCCTGCAGGGGTCTACCCCGGCATTCACGAAACCCCCACTCTGCAAGTCCATGCCCTTTTGCTGGTCGGGCCTGTGGTATCGGACGAGCTCGCTTACCGGGTGACGGCGGCCCTTTGGAGTGAACGGACTCTTGCCCTTCTTCGGGCGGGGCATCCCCAGGGGGCGGCCGTCAATCTCGCGAGCGCCCTCGAGGGCGTTCCGATACCCCTTCATCCCGGGGCGGAGCGGTTCTACCGGGAGCGAGGCCTTCGTCCCACGGAGGCCGCATCCCCATGAAAGGATTTCGCATCCCTCGAGGTGCTTTGTCATGGATAGTCGTCATCTCCGTCCTCGTGGCGCTGGTTGTGGCGGGAGCCTTGACCAACACGACGCTGCGGTCCATCGAAAAGAACCTTCCCAGCACGATCCTTGAGCAACTCCATGATCTGACCCGCATCGTGGAGGATATTTCGCTGGTCGTCTCCGCCGCGGAGCTCGCCAGGGCCGTGCCGAGCGAGGAGAACCTGGCAAGGCTGCGCAAGAAAGCCGCCGATGTCCAGAATGCGGTCGTGGAATTGCGCAACACCTACGTCTTCGACAATCTGGTTCAGGCCTCCTCCTTCCATGCGGTTGTGGCCCCGGCGATCGGCGATGTGCAGCTCTGGCTCTCGGAAGGCGTTTCCGGTCATGGCCCCGGTACGGGCATCACCATGGATGTGGTCTTGGGGCGGGTCACCGACACCTTTCGCAAAGCGAGGGAACTCAACCGCACTTCCGAGTCAATGGCCCAAGGAATGCTGGCTGCCCAGCGTGACCGCCTGGACCGGTTCCTTTTCAGGTTCAATGTCTTCTTCATGGTCGCCTTATTGGTGATGCTCTGCATGATGTTCCTCCTGGTGCGCCAGCGCATGCTCGAGCGGCGGGAACTGGAGGCGCGCACCCAGCGAAAGCTTATGGAGGAAGCCCTGCAGAGGAGTGAGGAGCGGTATCGGCTGCTCTTCAACACCATCAACGATGCCGTGTTTGTCCACGGATTCACACCTGAAGGCTTGCCCGGCCCCTTCCTGGAAGTGAACGACGCCGCCTGCCAGCGGCTGGGATACACCCGGGATGAGCTGCTCCGGATGAGTCCAGCCGACATCGATGTTTCGGGGTCCCTAGAGTTGGCCCGCAGGATGGTCCAGAAGGTGATGTCGGAAAAACGTGCCGTCTGGGAGGGGACTCACATAAGCCGTGATGGAGAGAGGTTGCCTGTGGAAATCAACATCCGGCTTTTTGACCTCGGGGGCGAGCCCGCCGTCATCTCCACCGTGAGGGACATCACGGCGCGAAAGGCCGCCGAGGATGCCCTGCGGAAGAGCGAAGAACGGTTTCGCCACCTGTTCGAAAACCACAAGTCCGTGATGCTTCTCATCGAGCCCGATTCGGGCGCCATCGTCGATGCCAACCCCGCGGCGGCTGCTTTCTATGGGTATTCGCGAGAGGAGTTGAGGGCCATGAACATTGCCGAGATCAATCAGCTACCGCCGGAAGAAATCGCTGCAGAGCGCCGGTGTGCCCTCCTCGAGGAGCGGGATTGTTTTGTCTTCCCCCATCGACTCCGCAGCGGGGAGGTCCGGACGGTGGAGGTGCGTTCTTCACCCATTGAGCTGAACGATCAGGTGCTGCTCTTTTCTTTCGTGCATGACATCACCGAACGCATGAAGGTGGAAGAAGCCCTGCGGGAGAGCCAGGAGCGGTTTCGGGAACTGGCCGAGCTGTTGCCCGAAACTATTTTTGAAACGGACATCACGGGGAGGCTCACTTTTGTCAACAAGAACGCCTTTGAATTTTTCGGTTTCGCTCAGGAGGACCTGGAAGGAGGTCTGAACGCCTTCGACATGATCTGCCCGGAAGACCGGCAAAGAGCCCTGGACAATGGAAAGAGGGTTCTCAACGGTGAGCAGCTGGGCCTGCAGGAATACAGGGCTATCAGAATGGACGGAAGCACCTTCCCCATCATCACCCACTCGACCGCTATTGTGCGGGACGGCAGACCCGTCGGACTCAGGGGAATCGTCATCGATGTGACCGAGACCAAGAAACTTGAGGCGCAGCTTTTTCAGGCCCACAAAATGGAGGCGGTGGGCACCCTGGCGGGTGGGATCGCCCATGACTTCAACAATCTCCTCCAGGCCATACAGGGCTATACGGAACTGCTCCTCCTGGACAAGTTAGAGGATGAACCGGGATACAAGGATCTCCAGCAGATTCGCCACGCGGCCGGGCGAGGTGCCGAACTCACCCGGCAGTTGCTAACCTTCAGCCGAAAGGTGGAAACCAGGCTGCAGTCGGTTGATCTGAATCGGATTGTGGAGGCTGTGCGGGTCCTCCTGGAGAGGACCATCCCCAAAATGATCCGCATCGAACTGCGCCTCACGAGAAATCTTCACCGCGTCAATGCGGATCCCTCGCAGATTGAGCAGGTTCTCGTGAATCTCGCCCTCAACGCAAGGGATGCCATGCCGCAGGGGGGCGACCTGGTGATCACGACAGGGAACGTCGTTTTTGGGGGGGTATCTCACCGCGCCCAACCGGAAGTGAACCCGGGGGAGTATGTGCTCCTTGCCGTCGCCGACACGGGCCAGGGGATGGAGGAAGCGACACTGGAACACATTTTCGACCCCTTTTTCACCACCAAGGAAGTGGGAAAGGGCACGGGCCTGGGCCTCGCCATGGTTTACGGCATCGTGAAAAGCCATCGGGGACACATCCGTTGCTTCAGCAACCCGGGGGAGGGGACCACGTTCGAGATCCTTCTCCCGGCCATGCAGCAGATGGACGAGACGTCCGGCGACATGTCGGGCGCGGCGGAGTTCTGCGGCGGAGACGAAACCGTGCTCTTGGTGGACGATGAAGATTCCGTCAGGGAACTGGGCAACGATATTTTGACCAGGTTCGGCTACAAAGTCCTGACTGCGGAGGACGCCGAGACGGCCCTGAAAATCTACCAGGAAAAGAAAAACGCCATCCGGCTGGTCATTCTGGATCTCGTCATGCCCGGCATGGGAGGAGCCCAGTGCCTGGTGAGGCTTCTGGAACTGGATTCCCAAGCGAGGGTCATCATCGCAAGCGGCCATTCCACCCTGGAAACTCCCGAGACCTTGATGGAAATGGGGGCGAGAGCATACCTCACCAAGCCATACAAGGTGGAAGAACTGCTCCGGTTGACCCGGAATGTGCTCGACGCCTGAGCCGCAAGGCAAAAGACCGCTCACTCCCCCTATCGCGCCGACACGGACGGCGAGAAGCCCCAGTAGGTGCTGTTTTGCCATGGGACGTGCAATGATGGTCTGGCAGGAAAGGGAGGGGCGCCGCGTTTCCCTCCCCGTCCACGCGCCCCAATTTTCAGACTCAGCCGCCAGCCTTGCTGCAGGCGGCGCCGGTCTGCTGCAGGGAATGCAGGGCAAAATATCATGTCCTTCAGAAATTCCGGCTTCTACCGATCACTTTACATTGTAAACGACCGTGGCACCACCCACTGTTTCTTCCCTTTCATTTCTTTGTGCGACACTGATCAGAAAGGCCTGGCCCTGACCCGCATCGTTGGGGATGACAGTCTGCAAAGTGAGGGGGTACAGTTGATGGGGCTGTTTCTCCAAGCGAATGGAGGCGGTTTCGTTGCAAATCTCCACAAACCGCCTGCCTTTGCGGAGGATGACTTCACCGCCTTTGACGTTGATCTTGCCGACCCCTGTGGGGGGAAGGCAATCGAAGCGCGATCCCTTTTCCAGTGTCAAAACGCCCCTGCAGCAACCCAGCACGGTTTCGATCCGTGTGCGTTCGAGAAAGACAATACCCCCTTCTTCACGTTCCTCCGGGATGAACGTCGGTGTCAAGTCTACGAGGGGAAATGCCCTTTTGTCGTCATCCAGCCCAAGAAGCAGCGGCATGGTCTTGGGAAGGCGACGCCGATCCACCAAGATTTCCAGCGAGCGTTCTGCGTTGAGGGAATTTCCTGCCAAAAAAGGGAAAGTGACGGCAGCGGAGGCAAGGACATCGATCACCGAGAGGTTCCGCTGCGCCAGGTTGTTGCGGCGCAACACGAGGCCCCCTCCCGCAGTGCTGGAAGTGGCAAAGGCGTAGTCGTTGTCGGCGTTCACCATCGCCAACATACAGGGATGCCAGTGCATTCCACTGATCCATCCCCACAGGGTTTCAACCTGTACCGAGGAAATGGTGAATTTGGCCGTGGCCGAACCACCCGATGGAATAGACGCAAAGGATGCATTGACCGGCGTTGGGCTCACGTGGGTTGCGTCCACCGTCGTCCAATCTGCCGGATAGACGAATTCCAGTCCCACGTAGGGCGTTATGCGAGCGCTGACCACGACGTTTCTCGCATCCCTCGGACCGTTGTTCGTCACACGGATATAGAGGTAATTCGTCTGGCCGCGTTCCACGTTGCTGGATTTGCTCGGATCACCCGGATCAAAGACGTTATCGTCGGTGATGCGGACGACGATATCGGAAAACGACCAGAAATTGCCCCCCGGAGGGGTGGAAGGTTCGACACCGCCGTCGCCTGGCCAGTCTTTGATCAAGACATCTGCGAGGTCCAAAGAGCGGAACATGTTGATCCGTCCATATCCCATCTGGACATTTCTGGTGCCGTTGGGAAAACCGGGGACATCGGCATAGACGCCGCCTACCTTTTCGGCTGCCCTCTCGATAAGGTCACGTACCTGAAGATTTGTCAGGGCCGGATACTGGCTGCGGATGGCACCGGCAAGACCTGCCACATGGGGCGTTGCCGATGAGGTTCCGTTGAATTGAAAGAAGTACTCACCGGCCGCATCGCCGCAGCTGGGGTAGTTCACACAGGCTACCAGGCGCGGTCCGCCGTTGTTGGAGTTGTATCCGACGTTGCCCTGGATGTCCGTGCTGGGGTTGAGCACACAAGGGGCGACGACGGAAATCCCCGGTCCGAAATTCGCTCCCCAGCACTCTCCATCAGCGCTTGCCGGGCTTTTGCGATTATCCGCCTGGTCGGATCCCCCAACCGCTATCACAAGCGGGTTCCGGGCCGGATAACCGTTGATTATGCCCGTGTCCTCATTACCTGTGGCCGCAATGAGCACACAGCCACGCACGTTCACCGCGTTCGTGATTGCCGGATCGATCACTGCGAAATTCCAGCCCGTGGGGGCGAAGCCTTCACCAGGAGCGTATTGACGGAAGCTCATGCTGATGACATGCGCTCCGTTGTTCGCCGCCCAGTTGATTCCAGCTGCGACTTCGGCGTCCGTCCAGCTTTGAAAGGCTACCGGCATGATGCTGCAATTTCCGGCGACCCCCGCCACACCCGCCGCATTGTTGAATCGAGCCGCAGCGATGCCGGCGCAGCAGGTGCCGTGCCCGATGACGTTTGCATTGCCCACCGGGGCCCCGGTGGGCATCATCGTGCCGAGATTGATGCCCTGGCCTGCGGCTCCTGCCGCGAAGTTGAGGTCAGGGTGCGTTAAGTCGCAACCTGTATCCAGGATACAGATCACGATACCGGGGGCTCCCGGGGAAATGTCCCAACCCGTCGTTCCCGCACCGCCCGCCTGGATGCGTGTCATGCTCCATTGCTGAGGAAAAAAGGTGTCGTCAGGTGATAAGGCGATGGGAACCACCATGGGCATGTTCTCGAAATGCACTTCGCTCACCAGCGCTCTTTCCTTCAGCAGCACCTCGAGCAGACGGTATGCATTGCGCTCTTTTGTGTCCGATAACGCATAATAACGATACTCACCCAGATAGGTGGACTTCTCGCGGACCTCCCGACCCCCGTAGCTCTTGAGCATCTTTTCGAGCTCTTTCTGATGCTTTTCGCTGAGCTGGGGGGCGGGTCTCAGCAGAAGGACATTGGGAAGAGGGCACAGCAGTCCACCCCTTCCGGATACGTCGGCCAGCCGATACACCGGCCCCACCCAGTCCAGGGCTTCCGCAAGCTTGTTTTGTATCCCTTCAAAGCGCTCCTGGTCGATCGCCTGCCCTGTCTGTGAGCGAATCCAGAAGCGCCGGTCCGTGTGATTGACGACGTCGAACGGACGGGAGCGCTTCTCTCGTTCCGTGTCCTGCGCATCCTCGAGTACGAGGCGGAGTTCTTTCAGTTGCTCAGTAACCTTTTCAATGGCCATCGCTTCCTTGAATGCGAGCAAAAGCCGGGTTGGATCCAGAGTCATCATGGCTCCGGACCCGTGTCTGAGTTCACGAGGAAAGTATCTCATGTCGTTTTCTCCTTTCATTTTGGGTGAAATCTCCCTTCGAATCCTCTAAACGTCTGCTCCGTAGTGTCAGCCTCTCACCCCGCGGTGGGAAGAAGTTGATATCCCTAGCAAGAGAAGGGAAGTGCAAATTCCCGGACTTGATCCAGCCAGATGAAGGAAAACGCCGTGGATTTGGAGTTGTTGCTAATCGCCTCTTGGGAGCGGCGCTCTGGGATCCAGCGTGAAGATGCAGTGGGAGTGGGAATTGAATCTTCTTTCGGCAAGGACCCTGCCGCCGAAACGCAGCTTGACGATGTAGGCACCCGGATCGCCTCTGAAATGAGCATCACGCAGTTGAAAAGTGTTCATGCCGCCCTGCAAGCGCTGATTCATCGCCCAACCCACCAACCGGCCCTCGTGAAACACACCCACGTCAAAACCATCCTGTGTTCCCCCGTCGTATTGGACCGTGATGAGGAAGTCGATGGATTGCCCTGCACGGAACCAGACAGGTTGGGCTTCAAGGTTGACAATCCGTGTTCGGGCCATGATCTCCCGAGGTGTGAGCGTTGAGGCGGCGGAAGGCACAAGGACCAAAGCAAAGAGAATCCATGCCGGAAAAAAACCGTTTCATCGCTTGACCTCCTCTCTTGGAACATCACGGTGAGCAGAAACGGTCCGCCTTGGCCCAACGCCGACGAGAAGCGAGCAGGCCAGGCTGTAAAGGCATTTCTTGTGCTAATTGGCCAAGTGGATCGAGAACACCTCGAAAGGGACGAGGCATGCCTCGGGCCAGAGGCGGATTGAGATGAAGCCAAGAGAATCGGGCGCCGCAGGTGGTCTTGAATGGCGTTCAAGCATGCGAATGTGCAAGATAATGATGGTTTCACGATGCGCCACTCGGGGGGCTCAGTCAAGGAAAAAGATAATGAAGGAAGTCCGGCCGTTGATTTTTTTCAACGATCGAGCGCCGCATTCCGGCACTTCTGCTACAATGCTTGAACTCACGGAGGCGAGCCATGAGAAGCAAAAACTCCCCCATCTCCTACCAGCTTCACCTGGTCCTCGAAAAAAGCACGGTGATCACCGTCGGCAAGCTCGGCAGGTTCGCCTTTCCTGCAGGGAAGTACGTCTACACGGGGAGCGCCAGGAGAAACATGGCAGCCAGGGTAGCGAGGCATTTGGCAATAAGCAAGCCCATGCGATGGCACATCGATTACCTGCTTTCCCATCCCCATTGCAGAGTTCTCGCGGTTTCCACTTTCACCGAGACCGAATGTGAGGTGAACCGCCTGGTTGAAGGAGCGATCATTGCTCCCGGCTTTGGATCGACGGACTGCAGGAACGGGTGCGGAAGTCATCTAAAGCACACCGCGCGGCTCTGAAACCCGACCGGGTGGCCGGAGCGATTCACAGAGGCATCGGGCGGGAAGAGACAAGAGGAGCGTTCATGTGTCGTGTGGCCTTCGTCGAGACCGATTGTCCCGCCTGACGCACTTCGGAAGCAAAAGAAGCCTGTGCGGGCCGGTGAACCCTTTTATCCTCAGAGCAAAGGCGAATCAATGAACGGCGCACTTTCGGGAATCCGGGTACTGGACCTGTCCCGTCTCCTCCCCGGTCCCTTCTGTTCCATGTTGCTGGCGGACATGGGGGCGGACGTCATCAAAGTGGAAGACCCCAAGGTGGGGGACTACATTCGCTGGTGGCCTCCCAGAATCGGAGAGAACAGCGGGTTCCACGTCGTCCTCAACCGGAACAAGAAGTCCTTGACCTTGAATCTGAAGGCGGAGAAAGGCAAAGAGATCTTCCGGCGCCTGGTGGAAGACGGGGACGTGGTTCTGGAAGGCTTCCGCCCGGGCGTCATGGATCGGCTGGGTTTGGGTTACAAAGAACTGAGCGACATCAATCCCCGGATCGTCTACTGTGCCATCACGGGCTACGGCGCTCAAGGCGGAAGATCCGGGAAAGCGGGACATGATATCAATTACCTGGCCCTGAACGGCGTTCTCTCCCACAGCGGGAAAGGCGGGCGCCCAACTCTCGCGGGGGTCCAAATCGCAGACCTGGGTGGCGGGGGTCTCCTGGCGGCCTTCAGCATCGTCACCGCCCTCCTGGCCAGAGAGCGTATGGGGGAAGGACAGTTCATCGACATCTCCATGACCGACGGTGCTCTCGCCTGGAATTGCCTGCGGTGGGGGAAATTCATCGCGGACGGGGAAGTGCCTTGTCCCGGGGACGATTTTCTCAACCACGGGTTTGCCTGTTACAACATTTATGAAACTCGAGACGGCCGTTTCATGTCCCTTGGTGCCCTGGAACCCCGGTTCTGGAAGTCGTTCTGCCAGGCCGTGAAAAAACCGCAATGGGACACTCCCCGGTACTTTGAGCCGGGACCCCATCAGGCGGAGCTTCAAGCACAGATTAGTGCCGTCTTCAGGGAAAAGACCATGGCCCAATGGACGGAACACATGGAAGGTTTCGACTGCTGCTGCGAACCCGTCCTTAACCTCGAGGAGGTCCTGAAAGACCCCCACCTGAAAGCCCGGCGGATGGTGATCGACATGGTCCATGAAACCTGGGGGGCATACAGGCAATTGGGCATCGCTCCCAAGTTTTCGAAAACACCGGGGGAGATCGCCACGCACGCTCCTGACCTCGGGGAACATACGGATGCACTTTTGGAGCAGATTGGCTTGGGTGCCGACCAGGTTGAGCGTCTCAGATCGGAAGGGGTTGTCTGAGGAGCAGGAATCCCCCGACATCCTCTCGTTTCGTTCACAGGGGGCAACTTCGTGGGTTGCAGCCTCGGGACACAGTGAGGAAGTCGCCCTCCGGCTCCAAATTCATGGCCTTGGTTTTCTCCAGCACTTCCAGATCCTCGAACCTCGGTCACATTGGCACGGAGGGGAAGCGATTCACAGTATGGCAAGTATGCCGCGACCTCGCTCAAATGTTTCCTGGCGTTGGACGGCAGCGCCTTGAAAACATCATTCGCAAGGGGATTCAGGCAGGAAGATTGTCGCTTCTGAATGGGAAGAACGCGATCTGTGTCCGAGTACAATGGCTTTCGGTGCCGCATGATAGAGAAACTGGCACCTCAAAGTGGAAGCGTCCCTGTGCGTGGTGAGTGGCGTTAAATATCCTAAATTGGCTGCATTGAGGGATGAGCTTCAATTTGCACTCTATAGGGGGATTTCCGCGCCACACACAAAGGCGGGAACGATTGAGCTGCGCCGGCTCTGAAGTGGAACTGCTGCGGGAGGATTCAGGGGCTGTCACCCGTTCGAAAGGGATCGTGATTGTTCAGTGGGTTCGCCGTGCCCTTACAGGGGCTCTTGGAGGATCCTTCCCATCGTGAAAGGCCCCTGGGGCCTTCCAACCACTGGGTCCGTCACACCAGTCGAAGCTCCAGGCGTCTCTCCCCTTCCTGGAAGAGCAGGTCGAACCGCTTCGTGACCTCGCTCAGTTCCCGGCGACACTCTGCCACAAATGCCTCGTCTTCGATGGACAAGAGATTGATGCGTACGTTCGCCAGGGCGACCGAAGCGGCGCCTCGGGCCAGGTGGAGGGCGGCTCCCGCGTCCGTCACCGCCTTGGGGTTGCCCAGTTCGATCGCCGTCTTCGCCAGGCTCAACAACTTCTCCGCCGCCCTCAGGGTCTCCAGGGGAACCCCGGCCGCCGCCTTGAGGGCTCCCTGAATCGCCGCATGCCTGGCATGCTTCTCTTTTTCCGTGTTCCGGGGAAGTCTGGCAGCTGCGATCACTTTCCGGTAAGCGGCCCCATCGCGATCCACGAGGTCGAGGAAATGGTCCGCAAGGGTGCGGGCTTCTTCCTCCACGTGTTTCATCTCCGCCGGGCCGGTTGTGGAATCGTCCTTGTCCACCGTGAGGCTGGCCACCATCCTGGAGAGTCCGGCGCCGAGGGCGCCGCAGAGGGCCCCCGCGCATCCGCCTCCCGGGACCGCGGTTCTTGCCGCAAGTCTTGCCACAAAGTCCTGAACGGACAGTTGGACGAACTTCATGGTCTTACCGTCCATGACCCAATATCCTCCCGGGGTGCCGGTTCAGGGGTCCTGTTCAGAAAGGAGGGAGTGGAGCAAACGCAACTGAAGGACTTGGCGGGCACTGAAACCCGTCAGTTGCAGGTAGTAGGCAAGGCTCTCCAACATGGCTTCCGCCGGCACCATCCCGCACAATTCGGTTTCCACCACGGTGACCCCCCACCTTCGGGCTTCCATCCGGATGAGTTCCAATACCCGGTAGAGGGGATTTTTCTCGTGGTCGACGAGGTTCAGACTTACCTGGACGAGGTTCCGCTTTTCAACGGGAAGTCCGATGGCCTTCACGTGGCCAAGTCCTCCGCCGGACTTGCGGATCGCTCGGGCGATTTCCTTTGCGATGCGCAAATCCCGGGTCTCCAGGTTAACATTGAAGGCGACGAGAGGCTTTCTCGCGCCGATGACCGTCGCACCGGCCGTCGGGTGCAGCCTTGGCGCTCCCACGTCCGGGTGCCTCTCCGGGCGCCCGATCTCTTCCTTGAGTCCCTCGTACTGGCCCTTCCGGATCACCTCCAGACGCCTGCGATCCGGATTCAAAGCGGCTTCTTCATAATAATACACAGGGATCCCCGTCTCCTCATGGTAGCGTTTGCCGAATTCCCTTGCCAGGGACACGCAGTCCTCCATGGTCATGTCCTGCAGGGGCACGAAGGGGATGACATCCACCGCCCCAATGCGCGGATGGCCCCCTTGGTGCCCCTCCATGTCGATGCGCTCGACGGCGATCTTTGCGGCCTGGATGAGGGCGTCCTGGACGGGTCCGGGCGACCCCGCCAGGCTCACCACCAGGCGATTGTGGTCCCTGTCCGCCCGATGATCGAGGAGCCCGCACCCTTTGATTCGGCGAAAAGGCTCAAGAATGGCCTCGATGACGTCCGTCCTCCGCCCTTCGCTGAAATTGGGGACACATTCCAAAAGTTGTCTCGCCATGATGAAGGAAACTCCGTGAAGCTCCCAAGGGTGCGCTGCATATGGTCCATACGGCATCCGCCCCTCGAGGGCGGGGTGGCTTCTCCTGCCGGACCGGCCTACAGCAGTTCCCCCACCGCCGATTCCACTTCGCAAAGGAGGGTGCCGCTGTGGATGAGTCCGACCATCGTCTCGATATCGGTGGATAGGATCCGGTCTGATTCCAGGTGGGAAATGGAGTCCCGGATTCTTTTGTATGCAGCCAGTGTCCCATCGCCCGGCTTGAGATTGGTGAAGAGATCCAGGGCCTGAGCCCCGCAGATCAGTTCGATGGCGAGGACATACTGGGCGTTTTTCACGACCTCCCGGCACTTGCGGGCGGCAATGGGACTCATGGGCACATGGTCTTCCTTGTTGGCCGAGGTGGGTATGGAGTCCACGCTGGCAGGATGGGAGAGCACCTTGTTTTCCGAAACGAGGGCCGCTGCGGTGTACTGGGCGATCATGTACCCCGAGTTGAGTCCCCCTTCGCTCACGAGAAAGGCGGGAAGCCCGCTCAGTTGGGGATTCACCAGCCGCTCGATGCGCCTCTCGGATATGTTGGCAAGCTCGGAGACGGCCATGCAGAGAAAATCGAGGGCAAGCCCCACGGGCTGGCCGTGGAAGTTCCCCCCCAGGAGGAACTCCTCGGACTCCGGCAGAATCAAGGGATTGTTGGTGGAGGAATTCATCTCCGTCTCCAGCACCCGCCTCGCGTAGCCGATGGCGTCCCTGCTCGCCCCGTGGACCTGCGGGGAGCAACGGAGGGTGTAAGCGTCCTGGATGCGGCGGCAGTCCTTGTGAGAGGAAACGATTTCGCTCCCCCGGATGATGCGGCCCATGTTTTCCGCCGCCGCCGCCTGGCCTGGATGGGGACGCAGCCGGTGGATCCTCGGGTCGAATTCGGTGCGACTCCCCAGGAGCACCTCCAGGCTCATGGCCGCTGCAACGTCGGCCGTCTTGGCCAGTTGACCCGCGTCATAGGCCGCAAGGCCTCCCATGGCGGTCGTCATCTGGGTGCCGTTCACCAAGGCGAGACCTTCCCCGGCTTCCAACTGGAGAGGATCGAAACCGCATCTTTTGAGGGCTTCTGCGCCAGCCATCCGCACACCCTGAAAAAACGCCTCCCCCAAGCCGATGAGGATGAGGGACAAGTGGGCCAGCGGGGCCAGGTCTCCGCTGGCTCCCACGGAACCCTTTTCCGGGACCGCCGGCAGAACCCCGCGATTGAGCAGCTCCGCCAGCCGTTCCAATGTTTCCACCCTGATGCCCGAATTGCCCCTGGCCAGGTCCTTCACCCGAAGAGCCATGACGGCCCGGACGGTCTCTTCGTCGAGCAGAGGACCCAGCCCGGCTGCATGGCTCATGAGAACGTTCTGCTGCAGGAGTCTCGTTTCCTCGGCGGGGATGATGACATCGCTCAGGGCCCCGAAGCCGGTCGTCATCCCATAGATGATCCGCCCTTCCCGCAGCCATTTTTCCACAAGGGCACGCGACCGGCAAACCCTCTCCCTGCACTCCTCGGCAAGGCGAATCGAAGCTCCCTCCCGCGCGATGGCCACGAGGTCTTCAAGCGTCATCCCGTCCATGCCGATCACAATTTGCTTCATAGGATGGAAATCCCCCTTGAACGCCTGCCGAAGGCGGTGTCCCGGCGGCATCGGCCGGCCTGCTGGCGTCGCGGAATCCAGTGCCCTGCGTCCACTCCAAAAGGGCGGACGCCAGCACCGTCACGGCCTAGCACGAGTAGACCGGTTCCCCCTGTTTATAGACTTCCACAACTGGGGAGACACCGGCGTGATAGGCCAATATGGCGGGACTGTCCCCGTCCAGGAGCAGGAAATCCGCTTGCTTTCCCACCTCCAGGCTCCCCACTTTCCTGCCCAGCCCCACGGCATAGGCGGCGTTGAGGGTGGAGGCGACCAGGGCTTCCCGGATGGAGAGGCCCATGTTGAGGACGGACAGTCCAAAAACGAACGGCATGGATTCCGTGTACCCCGTCCCTGGGTTGCAGTCGGTGGCGATGGCAATGGGGAGGCCGAGTTCCACCATCCTGCGGGCTGGCGCGTACTCTTTTCTCATGCTGTAAGCGGTTGCGGGGAGCAGGACCCCTGTGACCCCGGCCCGGGCCATGGCCCGGATGTTCGCCTCGCTGGAGCGAAGGAGGTGTTCTGCGGAGGTCACCCGCAGGTCCGCCGCCAGGGCCGCTCCGCCCACATCGTGGAGTTCGTCCGCATGGATCTTGAGCCCCAGTCCCCAGCTCCGGGCGGATTCCAGGATGCGGCGGCTCTGCCCCGCATCGAACACCCCCCGTTCACAAAAGACATCGCAAAACCGGGCGAGGCCCTCTTTCGCCACCGCAGGGATCATCTCATGGACAACGAGGTCCACGTAGTCGTCCGGATTTCCTGTGAACTCCCAAGGCAAGGCGTGAGCCCCAAGGAACGTGGCGACGACGTCCTGGGGCATTTCCCGCCCCAGTTGACCGATGATCCTAAGCATCCTGAGTTCCGAGGCCGTCTCCAGTCCATAACCGCTTTTGATTTCCAGCGTGGTGGTTCCCAGCTGGAGAGCGGCCCGGGCATGCCTGCGGGTCATGGCGTGCAGTTCCGCATCGGGAGCCTCCCTGACGGTGCGAACTGATGACAGGATACCTCCCCCCCGGCGCAGGATTTCGAGGTAATCCGCCCCCTCGAGCCGCTGGACGAACTCCTCCTCCCTCCTCTTGACAAAGCACATGTGGGTGTGACAGTCCACAAAGCCCGGGATGACGCAATACCCTCTGCAGTCCACTTCTAAATCGATCCGGCGACAGACGGGGTTTTTCAGGACCTCCTCCTCATTCCCCACCACTTCGATCAAGCCGTTGCACACGCACATGGCCCCCCTGGGAAAGTGGATCACCCGTCCCTGAAGCTCCCCCGCAAGAGGGGTCCCCTGGTCCAGGGGGCTGAAGATGCGTCCATTTGTGAAGAGTTTTCGAATCATGTGCACCCGCCGTCGGGGGATGTCATGTGACGTGGTTCCGTGGGTGGGGCCTACCTGAACATGTTGATCATGGGGAGCTTGACGCCTCGGTCCCGTGCCACCTCCACGGACCGCTGGTAGCCTGCGTCCGCATGGCGGGCGATGCCCGTCGCCGGGTCATTGCGCAGAACGGCGGCCACGCGGCGGGCGCCTTCGCCGGTCCCGTCCGCCACGGTGACCTGGCCGGCGTGCAGGGCGTATCCGATACCCACGCCGCCGCCGTCGTGGAAGGCGACCCAGCTCGCCCCCGAAGCCACGTTCACCATGGCGTTCAAAACGGCCCAGTCGGCCACGATGTCGGAGCCGTCCCGCATCCCTTCCGTCTCACGGTTGGGCGAGGCCACGGAGCCGCAGTCCAGGTGGTCCCTGCCGATGACGATGGGTGCCTTGACCTTCCCACTGCCCACGAGCTCGTTAAAAATCAAACCGGCACGCTCCCTCTCCCCGTAGCTGAGCCAGCAGATGCGGGCCGGGAGCCCCATGTGTTCCACTCTCCCCTGGGCGAGCTGCAGCCATCGCACCATACGCTCCTTGTGGGGGAAGGCTTCCATGAGGGCGTTGTCGGTCACCCGGATGTCTTCAGGGTCTCCCGACAGGGCTACCCAGCGAAATGGGCCTTCACCCTCGCAGAATAGAGGGCGGATGTAAGCGGGCACGAATCCGGGGTAGTCGAAGGCGTTGTGAACACCACGCCTCAAGGCCTGTCCCCGCAAGTTGTTCCCGTAATCGAACGCGACGGCTCCACGGTTTTTCATGTCCAGGATCGCGCGGCAATGGAGTGCCATGGAATCGAGAGCCATGTCCACATAACGGCCGGGGTCCGTTTTGCGAAGCACCAGGGCCTCTTCGTAGGGAATCCCCGCCGGCACGTAACCGTTCAGTTCGTCGTGGGCGCTCGTCTGGTCTGTGACCACGTCCGGGACGAATCCCCTGCGGACCATGGTGGGGAGCGCTTCCGCTGCGTTTCCCAAGAGGCCGATGGACAGGGGTCGCTTCTCTCCGGCGGCGGTTCTGGCCATGTGAACGGCCTCGCCCAGGTCGTGGGTCATGACGTCGAGGTACCGCGTCCGGAGGCGGCGTTCGATTCGGCTCCGGTCCACTTCCACGCAGATGACGACGCCGTCGTTCATGGTCACCGCCAGGGGCTGGGCCCCTCCCATGCCTCCGAGACCGCCGCTCACGACGATCTTTCCCCTTAAGGACCCCTTCCAGTGCATTTGAGCCAGAGACGCCAGGGTTTCATAGGTACCCTGGAGGATTCCCTGGGTTCCGATGTAAATCCAGGAACCCGCCGTCATCTGGCCGTACATCATGAGCCCTTTCGCCTCCAGGTCGTGGAAGTGTTCCCAGTCGGCCCAGCGGGGAACGAGATTGGAATTCGCCATGAGCACCCTGGGGGACCAAGCGTGGGTCCCGAGGACCGCCACGGGTTTTCCCGACTGGATCAGAAGCGTCTCGTCGTTTGCCAGTTCGAGGAGGCAGCGAACGATGGCGTCGAAGCATTCCCAGTTCCTGGCCGCTCGTCCCGTGCCGCCGTAGACGATGAGTTCATCGGGATTTTCCCCGCATTCAGGATCCAGGTTGTTGCAGAGCATCCTCAAAGCCGCCTCCTGCTGCCATCCCTTGCAGTGCAGTTCGCAGCCCCGGGGGGCCCTCACCGGCCGGGCCCTGCCGCAGCCGATGTGAAGTTCGTGGAGGAGGTTCGTCACGGATGTTGTTCCCATGCTTGGTGCTCCCGATCGTCCTTCAAGGGTCTTCTCGGCATCCCGGCCGAGGCGCCCCTGCCACGGTGGGCCGGTTGCCGTTTGGTTCGACATCGCAGTGTGTTGTGAGCTTGCCACAGCTCCATGTGGGCGTAGGGGGGCGCCGGCCACAGGGTCTCATGGTACACCAACCGGATCGTGATGCCTATGGTCTTTCCCGTTTCAACGCCTCTTCCGTGCTTGACAGGGGGCCACCGTTTTGGAGAAAAGGGGGACGCTCAGAAAGCGTGGGCGCGCGGCCGAGTTTTTCGTTTGGGAGAAGAGGCGATGAAGCAGATCATGATGCGGTATTCGGTTGCCATACCGTTGTTGTGCGTCTTCATCTTCACCTTCGCGGATGGGATGCAACAAGGTTGGTCGGGATGGAGGGTTTCCTGATAGAGAACGCCCTTTTTTATGGGCTCGGATTTCAGATGCTCGGTTTTGCCGTCGGTCACATTTTTTTCAGCGATACCGTCGCAGAGCATATCGGATGGGAAAAAGGAAGCCCGTTTCAAATGGAGGTGGGGCTGGCCGCCCTCGCCATCGCTGTGCTCGGCCTGCTGACACCCCGATACGGACATGAGTTCCACCTCGCCACCGTCATTGTCGCAACGGTCTATCTTTGGGGGTGCGCTGCGGGCCACGTGCGTGACATGTTGAGACGCAAGAACTTCGCGGCCGGCAATGCGGGATACGTTTTCTGGTGGGATATTCTCTACCCGGCTTTTCTCATCGTTTTGTTCGCCTTTCGCAAGGGCGGACTACTGCCCCTCGTGACGCTCATCGTCTACGCGCCTGAGAGCATCTCCGCCGCTTCCGTTTTCGAGGGCGTCGGGCAATGGCCGGTTTTGCCCGTCTCATGGCCCCAAGCGTCCTGAAAGTTGTCTGCGGGCTCACTGCACGTGAAGAGACCGTCTGGATGCTCTTGGACAAGGGGATTGTCCTGTGTGAGGACGGCTTCTCCATGCGGGGTGCAGGGACAGGGCGGATGAAGCCGAACCTTTGCCGTTTCATCCTCAGTTTGGTGCCTCTTGACCACCAAACGGCTCAAAAATGGGATCTCGCAGGCAACCCCCGTGACATGAGCTTCTCCGCCATGGATTCGATGAGGGAGCGGTGGGTGAGCTGATCGCGCCACGATTCCGGAATGCCTTCCTCGCCGTAGAAGGCCCCGGCGAGTTGGCCGAACACGGCGCCGGTCGTGTCCGCATCGTCCCCCAAGTTCACCGCCATGAGGCAGCCTTCCCGGAATGAACCGGAACGGTGAAATGCCCAGAGGGCCGCCTCCAGGGAGGCGACCACGTAGCCCTTCCCCTTGATATCCGGAGGGTTGCGGTGTTTGAACGAGCCGCATGCGACGGCATCGATTTCCCCAACCAGGGGGTGGGTATCCCAGTATCCCTCAATGGGACTGTACCGGGTGGAAAGCAGTTCCTCCTTGGTTGCACCGCAAAGAGCTCCCGTGAGCAATGCTCCCAGGTAGCGGCAGGCGTCCACGGCAGCGGGAGCCCCGTGGGTCGTCCTGGAACTCAGTGCCGACTTCTCGATGGCTTCCTCCGGTTTGCCCGCAAAGAAAAGGGGCACGGGAGTGAGTCGCATGATGGAGCCGTTCCCCGCAGACCACGGATCCGTCGACCCGGCATACGCCTCCCCCGTGCGCTCGAATCGCGTGAGCGCCTCCCGCACCGTGTTGCCGACGTCGATGCAGCGGCCGTTGCTGCTCAGGTGCCCCTCCCGAAACCATCTCACGTAGCGCTGCATTTGGTCTTTCGGGTCGAACCCCTTCCTCTCGATCAAGCTTTCGGCGAGACACAAAGCCATGGAGGTGTCGTCGGTCCAGTCACCTGCCCTCAGATGGAAAGGGCCGCCGCCGACCATTTCCGTCAATGGTTCGAAGGTGCCGGGAGACCTGAATTCGAGGGTGGTTCCCAGGGCGTCCCCCACGGCGAGACCCAGGAGGGAACCGCGATATCGACTCAAGACAGGTTGCGGACCAACGGAAAAACCTCTTTCAGGTGTCCTGTTCATCTTCAAGCATCCTTTTACTGCCGCTCTTACAGCTGCTTGGCAAAGACGAGGTATATCCTCGCCCGCATGGCAAGTCGTCTAACAGCAGCCTCAGCGTAGAATCGCTCAAATCAGGTCCTTGCGAAATCACACAGAAGCTGCTGGCTCTCCCTCACCTTGCGGCAGTAGATGAGCCGGCGAAAGCGCTTCCAGGTCCCTCTTCTGTCTCCAAGCTCCACGTACTCCCAAACCGTGCGCTTGTGCTGGTATCTCTTCCAGCCCTCGAGCTTTGCGGGAAGTTCCCTGAGGTTT
>JAAYVE010000007.1 GCA_012517315.1 Deltaproteobacteria bacterium | reverse complement strand
ATCCCTCGGTTGCGAGGTGTTTCCTCTCTACTGCGACATGGATGGCCGATTCCCCAACCATGAGCCGGATCCAACGGTCCTGGATAACTTGGAGGAACTGCGGGATCTGGTGCGAAGGGAAGGGCTCCACGCGGGCCTTGCCTTCGACGGCGACGGGGATCGGCTCGGAGTGGTGGACCACACGGGGGAACCTGTTTTCGGCGACAAGCTCATGGTCATCTTCGCCCGTGAGATCCTCTCCCGCAGGCCCGGCACAACCTTTGTCTCCGAAGTGAAGTGTTCCAAGACCCTTTACGATGACATCGAAAAACGGGGGGGGCGTGCAATCATGTGGCGGGCGGGTCACTCCCTCATCAAGGCGAAGATGAAGGAGGTGAACGCTGTGCTGGCCGGGGAAATGAGCGGCCATATCTTCTTCAAAGATCGCTACTTCGGCTTTGACGACGGAGTCTATGCGGCGTGCCGCCTGCTGGAGATCCTTGCAGACAGCGGAAAAACGATTCCAGAACTGTTGGACGGAATACCACCCACTTTCTCGACACCGGAAATCCGGGTGGACTGTCCCGACGAAATCAAATTCGAGGTGGTGGAACGGGCCAAGAACCTTTTCGTGGAGAAAGGTCTCGAGGTCATTGATGTGGACGGCGCACGCATCGTTTTCCCCGATGGTTGGGGACTCGTTCGGGCATCCAACACCCAGCCGGTTCTGGTTTTGCGCTACGAAGCCGAAAAGGAGGAACGGCTCCAGGAAATTAGGACCCTGGTGGAGGGGGTTCTCCTTCAGGCTCGTGATTCCCGGCCGATGGATTAGAGACTTCTGAAGTATGGGAATTTTATCGGCAAAGCGCACGTGTCTCGTGACGGGGGTTGCCGGTTTTGTGGGCAGTCACCTCGCCGAAAGGCTTCTGTCCCTCGGTCATCCCGTGGTGGGCGTCGACGATTTCTCCTCCGGTTCTCCCAGGAATCTGGAACCATTGAAGGATTGCCGCGGATTTCATTTCCATGAACGCTCCATTACGGAGAGAGGACTCATCACGGAAATGGCGCGGCGGCACGCGAATCTCTGCATCTGTTTTCATCTTGCGGCCATCGTGAGCGTTCCTTATTCGGTGGAGCGCCCGGAAGAAACCATGGAGGTAAACTTCCATGCAACGGGTAGGCTCCTGGAGGGGGCGGTGGAAGAGGGTCTCGAGGCGTTTGTTTTTGCTGGTTCCGCCGCAGAATACGGCAATGACCAAAGACTTCCCCTGCTTGAGTCCTATGCCGGACCCGAGACCCGGCATGCGAGTCCGTATGGGCGCGCCAAGTTTCTCGCCTCAGAAGCGGTGGCCGCCTCCCCGATAGGCGTGTCCCTGCGCTGCTTCAACATTTTCGGGCCCCGTCAGGATCCGTCGAGCCCTTATTCCGGGGTCATATCGAAATTCATGGACATGGCGCTCAGGGGGAGCCCCCTGACCGTGTTCGGGGACGGTCTTCAGACGAGGGATTTCATTTACGTCTCCGATATCGTGGAAGCCTACCTCGTCGCCGCAGGGCTTTCTCAGGATCGGGACCGGCTGCCTCACGGAGTCTACAACGTGGGAACGGGCAGGAGTACGAGTATCCTGGAACTGGCACAAACCATTCTTGAAGTGGCGGGCCAACAGCGAGAAATGGTTTTTCAGGGGGAACGCCCGGGGGACATCCGCCATTCGGTGGCTTCCATCGATGCGCTGAAGCAAGCGGGAGGTTGGGAACCGAAGGTCTCGCTCCGCGAAGGGCTCGGGAGGACGCTGCAGTGGATGCGGGAAGAGATGTGCGGGTCCTCTCCTGAGTGAGCGTGGCGGCAGAGTCGGGATAGACCATCATGGGAGGGAAGACGGTGAACGCGGCGTTTTCCTGCGGCCGTCAGGGTTCAAGCCGAGAGCCGGGACACGAGGGAGGAGACCGACTGGGTCTCTTCGGAACAATCATGTGATTTTGCATAGGAAGAAAGGAGACTGTCCATGCCCGAATTTGGAAGCCCGTTTTCTGGATTGGCTCTGGATCGCAAACTGACGCATTCCGAGCTGGTTCGGACCATTCGTTTCATGATCGCCGCTGAGTATGAGGCCGTTCAACTCTATGTTCAGGCGGCGGAGTCTACCGACAACGAGTTAGCCAAAGCCGTTCTCATGGACA
Organism: Deltaproteobacteria bacterium; assembly: GCA_012517315.1. Classification (GTDB taxonomy): domain Bacteria; phylum Desulfobacterota; class Syntrophobacteria; order Syntrophobacterales; family Syntrophobacteraceae; genus JAAYUJ01. The sequence continues at coordinate 21,980 of JAAYVE010000007.1, read as the reverse complement.
TCGCGGAAGAAGAGATCGTCCATGCGGGAGAGTTTCTGCGTCTTTTGAAGGAGCTTGAGCCCGAGGAAGAGGGTTATTACAAGGAGGGTGCCGAGGAAGTGGAGGAACTGATCAAGAAACTGAAAAAATGAGAGGACGATAACCAATCCCCTGACGGGCGCCTCGGAAGGATTCCCCCGTCGGGAGTTCTGAAGGTTCCCCCTGTAAGTCATCCATCGATCTCGCAGCATTCAGCGATCCGATTAACGGTGGTCGCGGAGAGGGTGGAGCCAGCGATAGGCGACGCAGTCGTCGAGGACGGCAGGAATTCCCTGGTGGATGGTCGGGAAGAGAGGCTGAAGCCCCAGTTCCTCCCAAAGCAGCCCCTTCTTTACCGGCAGGTTGAGGTTCCAGCTTCTCACCCCTGCAGGTGTCTGCAGAGTCTGCCAGCCGCGCAAGTGTGCCATGGTTTCCAGGCAAAATGCCCCTGCCGCGGAGATGGGACCGGGGAGGGCAAGCTTCTTGAACGAAGGGTAGTATTCCTTGACCACCTGGAAAAAGGTTTTCCAGGTGGCCGGTTCGTCATCCGCCACGGGCAGAATACCCTCAAAGCGCTGCCGAGCGGCTCCCACCATGACCCGGGCGGCATCCGTCACATGCAAATGGGCATATATGTTCCGCCCCAGGCCGGGGACGAGCAGCCTGCCTCTGCGAATACTCTCAAACACCGCATCGCGCGCCCCGTAGACGTGGGGTAGGCGAACCGCACAGAAGGCCATACGGGTCTCCCGTGCCTTGTGCTCCAAGAGCCTTTCCGCCTCGAGTTTCGCTCTTCCGTAGTCGGAGATGGGGTGCGCGGGGGTGGATCGATCGATGGGGGCTTTCTGATTACCGTAGACCAGGAGACTGCTCGCGTAGGCAAAACATTGGACCCCTTCCTCGGCTGCGGCATGAATCAGGTTTTTAGAGCCGTCCACGATGCTCGGCTTCACGTAGGCATAGGCTTCAAACGAGGCCCTGGCGGCGAGGTGGATGACGGTATCCATTCCTTCGACCGCCCGGCGGAGACTCGAAGGGCTCAGGAGGTCCCCTGCGACGGGTTCGGCGTCCATGGGGGAGACGAGCATACCCCTGTGCATCCGTCGCACCAAAAGGCGCGGGCGCAGACCTTCTTCCGACAGGACCCTTGCCACTTCCCAGCCGATGAACCCGGTGGAGCCCGTCACCAGGACACGCCGCATACTCATCTTCTCTCCTTCTTCTCCACGGTCCACAACGGTCTTTCCATCGTCATCCACTCCCGCTCCCGGGGGGAAGGTGAATCAGGGAGTCGCGGAACTGGTGTTGGGAAGCCTAGCGGGGTGACTCCACGATGGGGTCCCGTGAATGGGAGAAGTTTGCCGTTGGGAAGACCCTCCCAATGCGAATCGACAGAGGATCGTGGGCGTCAGCCCGTCTTTCCCCATTCATCCGGCAAGCGACACACCTCCCCTCCACCGCAGAACGGTTGGGGGTCGTGTACGACGGCACACCCCGAGTTCCTTGCGATGCTCCTGAGCATTCCTCTGAACAAATAGTCGTGAAACGGGGCCATGGCATACCAATAAGCAAGGCCCCACACTCCCTTCGGACGAAACCTGGCGACCTGGATCAACTCACAGCCGCCATCCCTTGGACGCAGACTGAACTGAAGCACTGCCTCACCTGGTACCTTCATCTCAGCCAACAGGATGAGGCGGCTGTTCTCCTCGGCTAGCAGGATGCGCCAAAAATCCACCGCATCGCCGGTACGCAGATCCTGAGCGCTTCTACGGCCACGGCTCAGTCCGACGCCACCCACAAGGCGATCCAGGAAACCTCTCATTTTCCAGAGGGCATTGCCGAAATACCATCCCCGGTCTCCTCCCAGCGTGAGAAGAACCTGCCAAACCCTTCGCGGCGAACAGTCCAAAAGGATCCGATAGCTGCAGTCCATGACATCCCCGCCGGCGAAGGGTGCGTCACCGCACATGAGCCATTCCGGCGGCCTGAGAGCTCCCGCATCGCTCCAGCACGATTCAACCTCATGCTGCTCCAGATCCTGCAGTGCGGTTGTGACGGCATCTCGGACGCTGGTGAGGGAGATGGGAAGGACGCGTCTTATGGGATCATCCTCAGTAGATGGTGCCCCGTCCAGGATTTCGACGACGGGGCGGGCAATGTTGAAGGGAACGGGGGTGACCACGTTGATCCAGTATGCGCTCGGCACTATTGCCCGGACCGGCAAGGTGAGGACAAAGCGCCTGGGCAGACCGGCTGCATCGCTGTAAATATCGATGAGATCACGGAAGGTGAGGAGATCGGGGCCCCCAATATCGGAATGCAGGCCGGCGGTCTGTTCGTTCCTCATACACTCCGCCAGGTAGCGGATCACGTCGCTGACGGCGATGGGACGGACAGGGGTTTTGATCCATCGCGGTGCGACCATGATAGGCAGACGCTCGGTGAGGTAACGGAGGATTTCGAAGGATGCGCTCCCCGCCCCGATGATCATAGCCGTTCGCAGCCAGGTGAGGGGCACGCTCCCGGATGCCAGGATCTCACCGGGATCGATCGCGGAACCGCAATGGGAGTCCGTTTGCGGTACTCGCGGCGTGGATTTCTTCGGAGGACCCAGGTAGACGATGCGGGAGAGTCCCGCCGCCTTTGCAGTGCTCAGCAGGTTTCCAGCTGCAGCCTGAAGTCCCCGGTTCGACTGTTCCCAAGGGCCCGTTTCGTTGATAAGCCAGTAACAGGAAGCACATCCCATCAGGGCCCTCAGAAGTTCCGCCGGGTTTTGGACATCGGCCTGGGTGATTTCGAGGCCGTTTGATGCCGCGTAAGTTCTGCAGCGCAACTTTTCCACCGAGCGGGCAACGGCGCGCACGTGGAACCCTTGCCGGAGCAACTCGCTCACGAGCCTCCCCCCGACGTAGCCTGTGGCCCCGACGACGGCAATCCTTTTCATGGGACCGCCTCCCGGAACGCTTGGGGCAAAACCTTCGCCAATCCCATGAGCACTAACCCGTTCCCATTGGAAGCGTGGAAGTCACCAGGTTCGGCGCACCTTGACTCCTTCCGCGTGGAGATATTCCTTGATCTCGCGGATCGTGTAAGTGCCGTAGTGCACCATGGATGCGATCAGGGCGGCATCGGCACATCCCTGTTTAAGCACGTCGGCCAGGTGGCTCGGTTCTCCCGCGCCTCCCGAAGCGATGACGGGAATGGACACCCGGGTGGAGATGAGGCGGGTGAGATTCAGTTCGTATCCGTCCTGTGTTCCGTCTGCGTCGATGGAATTGAGGCAGATTTCCCCGGCCCCCAGTTCCTGAGCCTGTTGCGCCCAGCGGAGGGCGTCCATCCCCATGAAGGTTCGACCACCGTTGATGACGATTTCATAGCCGGAGGGGATCGTTTGGGACACAGCTACCTTCTTCACGTCCATACCAAGGACGATGCATTGACTGCCGAAGGCCTGGGCGCCCTGTCGGATGATTTCAGGATTGAGGACGGCGGCTGAATTGACGCTCACCTTTTCCGCGCCGGCCAGGAGAACGTCGCGCATGTCTTCCACGGTGCGGATGCCGCCTCCCACCGAGAAGGGAATGAAGATTGTCTCGGCAACGTGTTTCACCACGTCCAGCATGATGGGCCGCCGGTCGCTGGAGGCGGTGATGTCGTAGAACACGATTTCGTCGGCTCCTTCTCGGTAGTAGAAGCGGGCCATCTCAACGGGATCCCCGATGTCGACGTTGTCCCTGAACTGGATTCCTTTCGTGGTGCGGCCGTCACGCACGTCCAGGCAAGGGATGATGCGTTTGCTCAACATGGATCGCTCCTTCATTCCGAGTACCGTCCGTCCCATTGATGAAAGTTGGCAAGGATGCGCAGGCCCGGAGGCCCACTCTTTTCCGGATGGAACTGAACGGCCACCAGGTTACGATACGCGGCGGCGGAGGTGAAAGAAAGGGCGTATTCCGTGATCCCCACGGTGTGTTCGCGGTTTTCCGGCTCAGGGTAATAGCTGTGAACGAAATAGAACTCGCTGGACGGGGAGACGTCCCTGAACACGGGGTGGTCCCTCAAAAAACTCACGGCGTTCCAACCCATGTGGGGAATCTTAAGAGGAACGCCGCCGTCCGTGCACAGTTGGGAGGGGAAACGGACGACTCTTCCCGGGAGAAGCCCGAGACACCGGGTGTCATTCTCCTGGCTGTATTGGAAAAGAACTTGCAGACCCACACAGATCCCGAGGATTGGGATCCCGGCATTGAACCGCTCGCGAAGCAACGCATCCAGACCCAGATCCTTCAAGTCCTGCATTGCCTTACCAGCTGCCCCCACACCTGGAAAGATGATCCGCTGAGCCTCACGGATTCTATCATGGGAGGCGGTGATTTCGCACGGCAGGCCCAGATGCCTCAATGCCCTCTCGACACTTGTCAAATTCCCCGCCCGATAGTCCAATATGGCGATCACTGCCGATACCTCCGTTGAATGCTGGTCTCCCTTGAAATAGATGGACAAAGTATCCATTATTCTGTTGACGGTCAACCATTGAGAATCGCAACGCCTCGGTCCTGTGAAAGGTTGCTTTTGACATGATGAAAACGCCGGTGCAAGATGCCCCTCAAAGGCATCTCACGGGTTCGAAGCTTTGGGTCCATTTCCCCCATGGAAGGGCGCAGAAACATGCAAAACATGACGGAGTCTCTCAGGAGACAGCGGGAGCAGATCCTCTCGGACAGCAGCGAGGAGCAACTGGCGAGACATGCCAGTTTGCTCGATGTCGCGCTCATTTCCCTTTATAACCGGACGGTGAACCGGATCGATGTGGATACGGAGAAATTGCGCTCCGGCGGTGCATTGCTCGGAGCGGGTTGCTTTGCCAGGGGGCTGATCGGTCCAAGCCAGGTGGTCTCTCTACTCTTCGTAAAGGGAGAGTCTTCGCCGTGGCAGGACACCTGGCTCGACGAGATCACGGGGCCCCTATCCCAGGCCGGCTGGCTCGTGAAAATGACACACGGAACCGTGGAGGCGCTCCTGAATCGAGCGTCGGAAGATCCGGAATTCTTCTTCGGCCTTGTGGAGAATCGTTATATTTCCGGAAACCGGCAGCTTTGTGAGGAACTGGAAACCCGCCTGGAGTCCGAGCTGGAAGGGCGCAGGGAGTCCCTTCTCCATGTGCTGTTCGGATCGGTTCAGGAGCGGGCGACCAGACTCGATGACGAGCATGCCTGGCTGGAACCGGACCTGGAGGGCAATCCGGGGGGGCTGGAGGAGATCAATGCCATTCGTCTGGCCTGTCGCATCGCTTCCAACGTGACAGTTCTGGAAGATGCCATTTTCCGCGGCTACCTCACCCGCCAGGAAGTGGACTTTTTGCAGCAGGCGGAAAAAACATTCACCCGGCTGCTGAATCTCTCCCGGAACCTGTTTCTGGAAACCGACAGCGTGCTCAGTTTCGACCAGCAGGAGGTGCTGGCGGCGAAACTCGGCTATGGGGCACCCGAAGGTTTTCTCCCTGTGGAATCCTTCATGCAGCAGGTTTTTCGATCGTTTCACGGAGTGCTCCGGATCTCCAGGGAATTTTGGGAAAGGATGCACGAAAGCCGCCACCACATGGAATTTTCCGGTGCGCACGAGGAGGAATTGGAAGGGGGGATTTCCGCCAGGGCCGGCAAAATCCGCATCCGAACCGACCGGTATCCCGCATCGGCCGATCGCATCGTCCACCTTTTCCATGTGGCCGCGAAAAACGGCCTGGGATTCGACAATGTCACCAGGCAATGGGTGGAGCACCATCGCAACGTCCTCAACACGGCAGCGGGCAACGTGCGCGTCAAGGACGAACTCCTGGAAATCATCCGCTCCGATGCTCCCAACCTCCCGGTTTTCAGAAATTTCTACGACCTGGGATTGCTCTCTTCCCTGGTCCCGGAACTCGATTCCGTGCACGGACTGGTGCAGCACGACGCTTTTCATCTCTACCCGGTCCACGAACATCACTTGCGCACCCTCAGCGAAATCAAGCGTCTGCTCTCCGGAGATTACTCCCAGCTTGAGCCCGAACTGACGCAGTTGGCCCAGGGAATTTCGGAACCCTCTATCCTGTTTCTGGCCGCTCTCTTTCATGACATCGGGAAGAGCGCCGGGAGGGGACATGCCGCCCGGGGCGCGGAGATGATACCCACCATCGGCAGTCGGCTCGGGTTGACTCCTACCGAAACGGAAACACTCCAGTTCCTCGTGGGGGAGCACCTTCTCCTCATCGACAGTGCGGCCATGAGGGACCTGGCGGACGAAGAGATGCTCACGCACTGTGCCAACACGATCGGCTCCATCGATCGATTGGACCCGCTTGCCCTTCTGAGCTTTGCAGATATGGCGGCCACGGGTCCGAAAGGTCTGCAGAAATGGAGGGATACCCCTGTCATTCCACTCTACCAAAGGCTGCACCACCTTCTCGAACGGGGAGAGCCCAGTCCTGAAGCCATCAGGGACAGAATCGAAAACATTCGAAACCAAGTGGAGCGCGAACTCTTCGAACTGGTCGGGCAAAGCGCCCTGGAAGCGAACCTTGCCCACCTCGCCCCGCGCTACCTGCTCTCCATGCCCCCATCGGCCATCGCAAAGCATTTGCGCATGGAATGGGATCTCCGACGGGGCGATGCCCCTTTCGTTTGGGAGGTGGAGAGTTCCGACGAAGTGGCGGATTTGACTCTCGTCAGTCATGAAAGACCGGGCCTGGTTTCCAGATTCTCCGGGGCCCTCTCCCTTCATGGAATGAACATCCTGGGAGCGCAGGTGTTTGCCATGTACGACGGAGTGGGCGTGTTCATCTTCCGATGCCGTCTGCCTGACCCGACGGTTCGTGAGGTGGACTGGACAGCGGTGGTTCGGGACATGCGCCACATTCTGGACGGCAAGATGGCTTTAAGCTATCGCATCGCCGCTCACGCGGCGAGCCTTTCCCAGGGCAGAGCGCCGGCGAGAACGGTGCCGACTCAGATCCTAGTGGACAACGAGTCATCGGGTGCTTACACCATCCTCGAAGTCTACACGTCCGACCGGGTCGGTCTCCTGTACACCATCACTCGGGTGCTCTTCGAGATGCAATTGCGCATCTTTGTCGCCAAAATCACCACCCGGGTTGATCAGGTGGCTGACGTGTTCTACGTAAAAACCCTTCAAGGGGAAAAGGTGTTGGACCCGGAGAGAATCGAGGAACTGAAGAAAGCCTTGCATTTCTGGCTGGATACCTCCCCCGACTGCCTGTAATTCCCTTTTCATGCCCTTCGCTGTCGCTTCAAATTCCGGTGACGGGCCCGGCGTTGCAGCTGAGACGCTCAGGCCAGGACGCGGGAGGTCACTATGGCGCAAAGGCCGTCATTGACAGGAAGAGAAGGAAAGTGTTCTGCAAAGAGAAGGGAATGAGGCGTCGTCCGATTCCATGGAGGCCGTGATTCTGGAGCAGGACGGTCCAGTGGCGTCCTTGGTACTCAACCGTCCGGAAAAGCGCAGTGCCTCGCCCTCGAGATGATGCATGCGGTGATGAGGCAGCTCGACCGCATGGCGCTGGATGAAGAGGTCCATGCGGTGGCAAGGGCGATGGGGAATGGCGATCGCCCCTCAGGGGATTCTCAGGGTTTGGCCCGCTTTCACATTCTCACCTTTGATGTGATTGGCCTGCCGCAAATCCTGGACGCTCACCTTGTAGGTCCGGGCGATCTTATTGAGTGTGTCGCCCTTTTGAACCGTGTGGGACCTGTTCGAGGTTCCTTTGGGGCCGGAGGGCTTGTCGGCGCTGGGTCTTGCCGATGCCACGGAGGCCGTCTTCTCGCCGGGAGAGTTTTCACGGGGAGGCAGGGGTTGGGAATGCTCCGCCGCGGGGGATTCCCCACGGGTGACCGGCAGCTTTTCCTCAAAGAACGTCCCTTTGCCTTCGGGGACCTTCACTTCGCAGGTGCCGGCCGGAATGTGATCGGCCCGAAGGGTGGGGTTGAGCCGCTTGAATTCCCGGTAGGTCACCCCGGCCGCTTCCGCCGCGGTCTGGATGGGAACAGGCGAAGCGAGGGAGAGGCTCACGCGATCCAATCGCTCCTGCGAGTAGCCCTGCCCTTTCGGAAGGAAATACCCATACTGGGACGGATTGCTCAGGACTGCCTTGATGGCCAGGATGCGGAACACATAGCGCTCCGTTTCCTGGGGCAGTTTCAGGTGGTAGAAGTCGGAAACCCTCTGGGCCCTTGCTTCCTCTAAAATCCGCTTGTCTCCACAGTTGTACGCCGCAATGGCCATCGCCCAGCTGCCATGCCGCCTGCGAAGGTCCTCCAGCAAACGCAGGGCGCTCTCCGTGGCCCTTTCGAAATCGTAGCGGCTGTCAAAACTTCCCCGTTGTTCCAGACCGTAGGAGGTGCCCGTGTTTGGCATGAACTGCCAAGGACCGGCTGCGCCTTTGGGCGAGGCGGCGGTCGGCAGCAGGTCGCTCTCCGCGATGACCACATATTTCAGGTCGTCATGGAGCCCTGCCCTCTGCAGCCGTTCCTCGATCCAGGGAAAGTATCGCTCCATCCTCTTGAGCCAGAGATAGACCTGGGAGTGGTTGTACACAATGATGGTGAACTCCCTATCGAACCGCTCGAACACATCCTGACTGTTCAGCGGGACCGGCTCTCCGCATAGATCCATCCGGGTGGGAGTCGGATAGAACGGGGCAACCGAGGGCACGAATGCAACGGGTGGGGTTGCGGCAGAGACATCCTTCTCCATCTCCACCGCGGCGGCATCGGGGGCTTTGGCGGAGTCCTTGGGTCGGGTCGTCTTTTCGGGAGCGGCACAGCCGAAAGCACAACTCAACAGGACGCAATGCAGACTCAAGAGGATCCATCGCTTTGTCGCTTTTTTCTCGAAAGGCTTCATCGGTCCAGATCTCCCCTCAATTGATCTCGATGGCTGAAGGTATGGGTCCATCCGACGTCTCAGGTCACACGCCCGCTCTGGCGGCTGCACCCCCGGACGTGACTTTCACACGGCGCAAACGGGCCCGGCAAAACGTCACGAAGCGGCGGGGCGTCCGAGAGTCACCTTTACAATAGAGAACCCTCCATGTCCAACAGAATGCGTCTTCCTGAGGGACCTCCACTCCCGCTCTTTGCGGGGTATTCTCCCCCTGGTGAGGCTTCCTGCCTCGCCACCATCGAGTGAAAGAGACATCTTTGCGCGCCGGATATGGAAAGGTCCCGTGGAGGTGGGGCGGGAGACCGGATCTGTTCATGTTTCCCCGCAGAGGAGGAGGGACTTTGACACGGTGAAACAAAAGGTCGTTCCCACCTTGTCTCTTCCCGACTCGACCCAGATTCTCCCCTTGTGCCGTTCGACGATTTCTTTCACGATGGCCAATCCCAGTCCGGACCCCGCCACTTCTCCCGAGGTGCGCCCATTTCTCTGGAATCGCCCGAAAATGCGCTCCGAGTCCTCCTGGCTCACTCCGACGCCGTCGTCCCGGACGGAAAAAACATGTTCGTCCTCCGTTTCAAAATGATCGATGCCGATTTCACTGAGGTCATCCCCCCCGTACTTGAGCGCATTGTCCACGAGATTCCTGAAGATGCGGAGCATGGAGACGCGGTCGGCGCAAATCACGGGCAGGTTCTCCTTTTCGACCCATTTGACCCTGTGGACGCTCAGGCGGGTGGAAAACTCGTCCCGCAGCATTTCCAGCACCTCACTGATGTGGATCCGTTCAAACTTGAGAGCCGCCTCTTTGGAAGCCACATAGAGGTTAATTTCCTCCGCGAGGGAGGCGACGTGCTCCGATGCCTTGAGAATCTGGTCACAGTAGCCCTTTCCACGATCGTCCAGGAGATGGCGATATCGGGAGTGGAGCAGTCTTGTGAGCCCGTGGATGCCCACGGCCGGGCTTTTGAGATCATGGGCGATGGAATATGCGAACAATTTGAGTTTCTCAGAACTCTTTCTCAATTCCTCCTCCACCCGTTTCCTCTCGGCCACCTCGCACATCAACTCCTCGTTGGCCCTGGCGAGTTCAGCGGTCCGCTCCGCCACGCGAATCTCCAATTCGTCATGGGCCCGCTGCAGTGCTGCTTCCGCCTGCTTGCGTTCGGTGATGTCCAGGACAACTCCCACCAGTCCCGCGAGATTCCCGTTGGCGTCGGTGAAGGTCCCCTTGTTGATGATGACGTCGTGAAGCGTTCCCTGGGCGAAAAGGAGAGAGGTTTCGTGGATTTGCTCACCTGGACTTTCCAACAGCCGATTGTCCATCTCCACATATTTTTCGGCCATGTTCCTGGGGTAGAGATCATACGCGGTCTTTCCCACAATCTCGTCACGGCTTGCACCGATGCGTTCTTCGAAGGCCCTGTTACAGCCGAGGTAGCGGCCTTGAGTGTCTTTGTAGAAGATGGGATTGGGGATGGTGTCGATGAGGGTTTGCAGAAAATGGAGCTGATCCTTCAGAAGGTTTTCGGCGCGTTTTCGCTCTGAGATGTCCTCGATGATTCCGATGCCGCCCGCCACTGTGCCGTCCTCAGCGAACACCGGACCGAATTCCGCCCTCATGTCCGTGATGCGACCGTGCATGAGCCAGTGATAGCTTCCTTCATAATGCCCTCCCACGCCTGAGAGGCAGTCCAGAACGGCTTTGCGCATGGTCTCGTCCCGGAGGTTTTCCAAAAGATTCAGCCCGATGAAATGCTCCGCGGGTGAACCGCTCATTCGGGAGAGACTCTCGTTGGACGCGGTGATGGTACCCGTGGCATCGAAATGAAAAATACCCAAGGGGGATTTTTCAAAAATCGTCCGGTATTTTTCTTCCGATTCCCGCAGCCTGCGCTCCGCCCGTTTGCGAACGGTGATATCAGATAGCACGTAAATGACCCCCTTAAAGACTCCGCTCCGGTCAAACACCGGGGATGCCGAGACCAGGACCGGGATCACCCGCCCATCCTTTGCCAGCAGCTGGGTTTCGAAAAGCGTCCTTTTCTTCAGGCGTCGGCGGGTCATGTCTCCGAAGAAGCTCCGCATCCTTTCCTCGAGAAAGTCCTTTACGGGTTTTCCCACCACCTCCGCGGCGGAACGTCCCAGTATCTCGCACAGTTTGTCGTTCACGTAGGTGACGATGCCGTTTTCATCCTGGACCCCGAGTCCTTCGTTCATGGTCTCCACGAGACGACGGTACTGCGTTTCACTCTCCTCCCTCGCCTTTTCCGCCTTCCGGCGAATGGAAATCTCGTGTTTCAGTTCCGCGATCACCTGTTCGGCCCGACCCTTGGCAGTGGTGAGATCGTCGATGAGGTCGCTGTTTTCAAACCGGAGCTCGAGGGATCGCCGCGTCGTTTCGTCGATGAAAGACGCCGTTGAGAGCATGATCAGAAAGAAGAGGCCGATGATCCCTCCGATGGCGAGTTGCATGGGTTCCCCGTGCAACATAAGCCTGAGGATGACAGGTGCGAGCACTGGAATGCTGTAAGCGAGAAAAGCCTTTTTCAGGACGGAATAAAGTACGGTTGCAACGGCGACCGCGATGCCGAGAAAGAAAACGAGAAAAACCTGGTAAGGAAAAGACTCGGCGGGAAACAAGAAAAAACCGCCCGATCCCATGACGACCCCGGAAGCCCCCAATCCCCCCACGAAGAGCCTTTCCCACTTCAGGGCGTCCTCAATTGGGGTACGGGTTCGGTGGTAAGCCCTTACCAGAAGGTATCTGCCCACAAGAACCAGCAAATTGAATGCAAGCCAGATTAGGAGTCCCTCAGGGGGCAGAACCTTCCAAAGGACGATGACGAGGACGATGGAATTGAGGGCTGCCGCGAGCAGTCCCTTATGAGCCTGTGCATAGAGCAGCTCAAGGCATTCGCGCCGTGTTCGGAGCCTGCCCGTTTGCCTCGATGGCGGTGATGTTGGCCTGCTTTCCTGGAGAACGCTCATGAGGTGTCACCTCATTGAATCGAGGCAGAATTTCCCGACAGAGCTTCGCAGAAGGCTCGGAAAACCGCGGCCTGCGGTCTCCCGGGGCTCTAATGGAAATGGGTGGCGTCTAATGATTCTGCATCGAACACAGCCACAACGGGGGCGTGGTCGCTGGCCTTCTCAACACCGCGGGATTGGTCGTCCACTCGACATTCCCTGGACCGGTCGGCCAAAAAGCGGGTGGCCATGACGTGGTCCAGACGCCACCCCAGATTCCTCTGAAATGCCTTGGGGATTCTGTAATCCCAGAATGTGTACTGGCGTTTCCCGGGGTTGTGCATGCGGAAAAGATCGACGAAGCCCCAACCCTTCACCCGTTCCAAGGCGGCCTGTTCATCAGGATGGAAGCCCACTTCGCCCTGGAGTCTCACGGGATCGTAAACGTCGATGGGTTCGGGCGCCACGTTGAGATCTCCCGTCCAGATGACCGGCCATTGCGGGTCGAAACGCTCCCGGAACCAGTCGAGAAGTTTCGCAAAAAAATCCAGCTTGAAACGGAAAGCGGGATCCTGGGGACTCCGGCCCTGGGGAACGTAGGTGTTCACGATCCACACGCCGCCGAACAGGCCGCATATGATCCGCGCTTCGTCCTCAGAAAACGCGTCGCCAAATCCCCGCCACACTTCCGCAGGCTCCGAGAGGCTGAGGAAGGCCACCCCATTGAAGGCTTTCTGACCGTACACCGTAGCGGTGTATCCCAGTTCCGAGAACGCCTGATAGGGAAAATCTCTTTCCTGGCACTTGATTTCCTGGAGGCACAGGACATCCGGGCGCCGGTCCCGGAGCCAGGAGAACACCAAGGGCAGGCGGGCCCGAATTCCGTTCACATTGAACGTCGCTACCTGCCAACTTCCTGAATTCCCGTGGACTTCGTCGTGTCGCTCCATGGTCGAGCCCCCACACCGGTTACCACCGCTTCCTCCTTTTCTACTTTCTTTGATACTCCAAATCAAGGATAGGACAAGCGGCTCAGGCAAGACCTCCTGGCTGAGGAGGCAACCCGGTCCCAAAGAGACCGCCTGCGGGCCGCGCCCCAGGAGTCCTCGATCTCCCGGCTTGGAAAAAACATTCCCTGGTTCCAAAGCGCTGTTGTCCCGGTTCCTCCGATTCCATGTCGGACTGACGGCAAACCCTTTGGAGACAATTGGGGGGTTTACAGCTGGAATCCGATCGGATATGGGATGATGCATCCGGTCTTGGGGGTGAACGCGGGAGACAGGGACGCCTTCCAGGGGGGAAGCGCCCAGGGTCCCCAAAGAGGGAAATGGTTGATGTGAGACTCATCGATCACGCTTGGAGAGCAGGGATATGACGGCCTTCGTCCTCATGGGAGTCTTCAGCGGTGCACTGCTGGCTTATGCGGCAACTAAGCCGACGGCGCAATTCAGAAAGAAACTGATCCTCCACTACGAAGAGCATGCGCGGCAGGAATCGGAGGAGCAATTCATCCAGTCGTTGGTTCGGGACCGCAAGCAATGGATCAAATCCATTTCGCTTATCCGAAAACCGTTTCGCAATGAGGTCAACATCGCCGTAGAGACGGGGGCTTTCATCCTGGCGATGGTCGGGGTGTTCAACGCCGTCGTGCAGTTTGATCGCTATTTCAGGAGTACATTTCAAGGAGAGGTGGTCATCGTCGCCCTTGCGGCCGTTGCGGCCTTCCTTCCGGTGCAGTGGATTCTGGGCAGCCGCATCGAAAAAGATATGGAAGCAGTCTTCACCGAACTGAAGCGTGCCGTTGAGGCGGGGCAACTGAAATCTTACATGGAAGAGGCCAAGAAGCGCTGGTGACCCGCGCTGCCGCCTTCAGAGGGTTCCGCCGATGATGGCAGACTCGTTGGGGCCCTTGAAGGGATACCGTTGGATGTTTTTCAGACCCGCATCGGCGAGCATGTCCCGGATTTGCCCGTCGGAGTAAGCCTGGCCGTCGGGTGTTCCCAGGAGCATATTCAGCGAGAAAAGGGCGGGGAAAAGGGGACGGTCCATGGTGTCATCGAGGATGAAGTCATGAACGAGAAGAAGCCCTCCCGGTTCGAGGGCGGCCGCGGTGCGATGGATGATCATCTGGCAGGCCTCAGGCCCTTCACCGTGCAGGATGTGAGAGAGCCAGGCCACATCGTAGGAGCACTTGATCGCCTCCTGCAGATAATCGCCCGCCTGGAAGCGCACCCGGTCCTCAAGGCCGAATCGTCGGATGGTCTTCATGGCAAAGGGTTCCGTGGATTTCAGATCCTGAACGGTGGCCTTGAGATCTGGATTATTCAGGCAAAAATGGATTGCGTAGGTGCCGGGTCCTCCTCCCAGATCCAGGAGATGTCGTCGGTTTGTCAAATCGATCAGCCGGGCGACCCTGGGCGCGATTCCCATGGCCAGGTTGAACATTCCCAGGAGGAAGCTTTCGCGCCATTCTCCGTCGCTGTGGGTGACCCTGGATCGCACCGGCCGGCCTGTGGCGACTGCCCTGTCCAGCTGCGCCCAGGAATCCATCAGATGGTGGTGGTGCATGATGATGTGCCCCGTGTAGTCAGGGGAATCTTTCGATAGAAAGGTCGCTGCGTGCGGAGTATTTCTGAACGCCGTTCCTTCTTTTTCAAGGAGTTCCATGGCGCTCAGGGCATTGAGAAGCATCTCCACCGCCCTCGGGTCTAAGCCCATTTCGGCCGCGAGCTTATCCGTGGTTATGGCTCTGGAACCGATGGCGGTGAACACATCCAATTTTACCGCCGCGTGCAGTGTGCATGTTCTCCAATAATAGCCGGAGATCTCAAGAATGCGTCCTGGGTTCAGCGGGGGCGGATCCATCGCGAAAGCTCCTGCACAATAGGCCAAACGTTTGCGGGGGGACTTGTGGAGACGCGGATGCGCCGCGCTTTCTTCACACACCCCGCCGCAGGCCCAGTATCCGGAGATTGTCAAACTCTCCCACATGCACTAGATTACCGCAACTTCGACCCACGGGGGTCGTGGAAACCATGAGCGGGCGTTTGAGCGGAACTGCTCGACGCTTCCAAAACAACGCACTACGATGAATCGAGGGGTTTGAAATGCATCTCAAAAAACGCTGTGCAGTGACAGGTGGCGCCGGGTTCCTAGGGTCCCATCTCTGTGAACGGCTCCTGAAAGAGGGGCGTGACGTGCTCTGTATAGACAATTTCTACACGGGAAGCAAACGCAATATCGTGCACCTGCTTGGAACTCCTTACTTCGAACTCATGCGCCACGACATCACATATCCCCTTTACGTGGAAGTGGACGAAATCTTCAACCTGGCCTGTCCCGCCTCCCCCATTCATTACCAGAACGATCCCGTACAGACGACCAAGGTGAACGTCCACGGTTCCATCAACATGCTGGGACTGGCCAAGCGGGTGAAGGCAAAAATCATGCAGGCTTCCACCTCCGAAGTATACGGAGACCCCAAGGTGCACCCCCAGGAAGAATCCTACTGGGGACATGTCAATCCCATCGGTTTGAGGTCCTGTTATGACGAAGGGAAGCGCTGCGCTGAAACGCTGTTTTTCGACTATCATCGCCAACATCGTTTGAAGATCAAGGTGGCCCGCATCTTCAATACTTACGGTCCCAGGATGCATCCCAACGACGGGCGGGTGGTTTCCAACTTCATCGTCCAGGCGCTCCAGAACAAACCCATCACCATTTACGGGGATGGTAGCCAGACCCGTTCCTTTTGCTACGTGGACGATCTCATCGAGGGTTTCTTGAGGCTCATGGACTCTCCTGACGAATTCACCGGTCCGGTGAACCTTGGAAACCCGGGGGAATTCACGATCATGGAACTTGCTGAAAAGATTAGGGAAATGACGGGAACGAAATCAGAATGGGTCTTCAAGCCCCTTCCGCAGGACGATCCCATCATGCGGAAGCCCGATATCAGCCTGGCGGAATCCAAGCTGGGGTGGAAACCGAAAGTGCCGCTCGCAGAAGGACTGCGCAAGACCATCGATTACTTTGATGACCTCCTGCGGTCGGGAAACTCCGGATGATCCGGGATTGGGCTGCATAGTCCAAGGCCCGGAGCCGGGACCGGCTGCGGAGAGGTGCAGCCGGTCTCCGATCGCATTCGGTTCCGTGAGACTCAAAGCGGGACGGGGGACTCTGAGCCTTCGAGACTCGCAGCCCGGCACTTCAACCTGCAACGCAGTGATATGGAGAAGGTCGCGAGGCAGCGGAGGCCGTCGCATGAGCCCGGGGCGATCGGGATTCAGAGTGCTGCAACGGACGCCGACTCATTTACGGCTTCTCTTGGAGCCCTAAAGCGTACTGCTCGATGAACCGTTCCACCTGAAGCCGCTTGGAACGGGTGAGGGGCCCGAAGGCTACCCCGCAGCGCCGTTCCTTGAGGCTGCTTCGCGTGTTGGATTTCACCTCGAAATCATACACGATGCGGCCCGGGATGCCCTCTACATGCATGAGAGGTTGATACACCCCGAAGATCTCCAATTTGTTGGCCACATGGGCTGGTCTCTCTTTGGCGAAATATTGCAGTGCGAGCCCGGCAGAACTGATGTCGATGAGCCTGCCGATCACCAAGGCGAAGTCAGGGGAAGGGGGGAAGAAAGAGGCCAGCGCTCCGTATTTTGCTCTCAGTCTCGTCTGTTTTCTTTGATCTGTTTCCATGCTCCCTCCGATCTCCTGCGCTTCTATACCCGTTCAGGTCTGAAAGTGGCGCTCTTAGACTCACGCAGAGACGGGGAGAACGCAGAGAAAACCTGCCTTGGTGTCTCCTCGTCTTGGCGTGAGAAAACAGATTCTTCAACCTTCACGAGAAGAATACGCACGGACTGAAATCCTCACCGGAAAAGTCCGGTTTCCTCCTGAATTCACCCATGGGAGGCCATTGTCGCAGACGATGCACTCGGCCCGTAACAGCCTCCCGCGCCCCTGAAAAGGCGCAAGTCGTGCCGGCCCGCTCCAATAGGCAAAAAGGACTCCCCCCGCACCGAAGACTCAAAACTGCCAGGAGTTGGAAATGCCGATGGAGAGATTATCCGCCGGTCCACTCTCCCGCTTTTCGTAGAGGTCTGTTTTCTCTTCGCTGGGAGTGCTCTCCCGGGTTCCGATGGAAAAAGTGAATGTCCCTTCCGGGGCACTGCCGTCGGGGGCGGTGGCCGAGTTCTCCTTCCAGGTTTCCTGAAAACTGGCGCATGCGGGAAAGGCGAGAAGCAAGAAAATGAGGAGAAGGCGTTTCATTTGCGTTTCTCCACTGATGAGGGATGATTTGCGGCACTTCCGAAAAAGGCCTGTAGCGCCTCTGAGAAGCTCAGTGGCCTGAAAACAAAGGCGAGCAACGGTCAAAGCATCTCCAGAAGGTTGCCTGGAGGAAGGCCCACCGAAATGCTGAGGCTTCACCAGCCAATAAATCCCATGAATCACAATATTTGTCTTATGCTTGGGTGTCAACAGAAAGTCAGGAGTTCAAGGTGGAAGGAGCGCGTTTCAGATTGGCGCAAGGTTTGATCGGTGTGCACAACACTTCTTGAAATCTTCTCAAGAGAGTCCTAAAATAATCAACGATTGCAGCAGCTATTTCAACTTGATCGCTCACGTCCATCCCCCGCAACCTGTAGATTGTAAGGTACAGAATTCCCCTCGAGTGTCAAAAGCGCCGGCAAGCGGTTTCCCCGTGACATTCTCGCAATGCGTCCGGGCAGCGTTTTCCCCACGGTCATCCCCCGTGCCGTCGGCTGGTCTCTCGCCTTTGGCGGGAGGCTTGTCCCGTGGCAAACGATGCGATTGATCCTTCCGTAGGCAAGGGCACCCTCATCCACCGATGGGCCCATGTTCATTCACCCATTACCCGGGAATATGTCATGAAAAGGCTTATTTTCCTTCTCTTCTTGATCCTATGGGCTCGGGCGACGGCATCCGAAGTGCCGGATCCGAGGGGTCACCTCAATGACTTTGCCGGTATTCTGCCATTGAATGTCGCCCGGGTTCTCGATTCTGACCTGGCGGCCTTGGAGAGATCCAAGTCGATCCCGGTGATTGTCAGCACTGTGAGTGTGCCCAACGGGGAGGGGCTGGCGCGATTGGCTTCGGCGGCAGCCGAGGCATGGAAAGAGCGGAGGCCGGAGGTTTCTAGCGGCGTCATGATCTTCATCTCCGGTTACGGCGAGGGCGTGCACATGGAAGTTGGAGCCCCTCTCGCCATGAAATTGGATGCGCGTTTCCGGGAAGCACTCATCAGGAACGAGATGTTGCCCCGGTTGCGGGCGAACGATCCGGAGGGGGCGATCAGGGTTGCCATTTCATCAATCCGCCATGCGTTGACGGACATGAGCCGTATGAGCGATGGAGAGACGCTGGTGCCCCACGGCGGTCAATCTCCTTTTCTCCTTCTCCTCATGCCCATGATCATTCTCAGCATTTTGCTCGGCAATGCCTCCCCCCTCATCTCCGCAGCCGGATGCGGGCTGGGTTTTCCTGCCCTCCTCTTCTATTCGGGCGTTGCGGAGGAAGCCTTCTTTCTCACGGCGGTCGGGTCTCTCGCTTCCTATTATGGTTATTTGCTGGGAAGCTACGTGAGGCGCACCGCCAGGGAGAAGCCTGAGGCGGACATGGAGAGGGGCACCGGCACTGCTTCGTTGTCGCCGGGGAGTGGGAGCCGGGATTCACCTGTCGCAGGGGTCTCCGTCACCATCGGTTGCGGCGGGGGAATCGAGTACAGCTCCATTAGAGAGGGGCGGAGATTCCCGGGGGTCTTCGTCTCCAGCGGCTGGTGAGAGGCGAGGTGGTGGAGCGCCCGTCGGAGTGCAGAGGAATTTCGCACGAAGGGAAGGAGGATGGAGCGCAGATGAAGGCCGAACATTTCCTGAATGAGGACCAGAGAAGAGTGCTCAGCGAGACCCTCCTGGGTGAGGGTTCCCGTGCCTCCGGCGAAATCGCGGTCACGGTGCTGGACCGCAGCAATCGTTACCTGGAGGCCCAGATCCTCGGTGCATTCATCATCTCCGGAATCCTGTCCGGGTCAATCGCATGGATCATGAACCGTCACGATCTCATGTTCTTCATCATCATGGTGGTTCTCCTCCTCTACCCGGCGCGGAGAATCATGGAGGCCTTTCCTGCGTTGCAGCTTTTCCTGGTGAGCAGGCGGCGGGTGGAGGACGCCGTCCAGCAGCGTGCCATCCAGACCTTCTATGACAAGGGCCTTCATCTGTGCGGGACGGGTACAGGGATCCTCATTTTTATCTCCCTGCTTGAGAGGAAGGTTTGGATTCTGGGAGACCGGGGGGTGAAGGAGAGGGCGGCTCCCGGATTCTGGAAAGAATTGTCGGACAGGTTAGCCGATGGAATTGGCAAGGACCGCTCGAGCGAAGCCCTCTGCGAGGTGATTTCCCGATGTGCAAGGATCCTGAGACTGGACCCGTCCGAGAACCTGCCTTGAGAAAACGTTGCCTTGTGATCGGCGGAGGGATGTTCACTCGAGCCCCCGGGGGCGGATGATATTTCGCTCACCCATCTCCTGCCTCAAAATCCCAGGGAAGACGGAAAGCGTTCGCCTGGAGGGGTATGCATGCGGTAACATGGGGCCCTGTCGCTCGGGGAACTCCGCAGGTGGGGCGGGGACGCCGTCTGTTTCGGCGCGACCACACCGGCATGATGGCCCAATGAGGCTGTCGGTGGCCGCTTCCAGCCCCGAGACCTGGGGAGAATCTCGGTAACCGGCTTTCGCCTGCGTGAAGGGATGAGTTTGTCCCAACCAGTGATGAGAGCCCTGGGACTAAAAGGGAGGAGATCCCCGTCGTGGGTTTGGCTTGGTTGTATTTGATCGTTGCGGGTCTTTTCGAGATCGGCTGGCCTGTCGGCCTCAAATTGTCGCAAATGCCCGGGCGACGGATCTTGGGCTTTGTGCTGGCGGTCGTCTGCCTGGGTTTGAGCGGTGTGTGCCTGTGGTTCGCCCAGAGGACGATCCCCATTGGGACGGCGTACGCCGTCTGGACAGGTATCGGCGCGGTGGGGACATTCCTGGTGGGAATCCTTTTCTACAACGATCCGGTGAGTGTCCTGCGGATTCTATCGGCGACGCTCATCCTTGCCGGCATCGTCGGACTTCGACTCTCCCACCCCCTGGCGTAGTGAAACCGTCAACCCCCGTCACAGGTGCCGACCCATCAGCGAAAGACGGGCAGCCGGGGCCCGATGCCCACTCCCTCGGGAGTCACGACGCCCTGGTAAGGCCACATTTCGACCCCTTGATCCATAGCCTTCCAGAAAAGGTCGGCAAACGCCGGATCGATGAAATCCGCAGGTGCAAAACAACGGGCGTCTTCTCTCTGGATGAGGAGAAAGCAGGCAACGCGGTGACCTTGGTGCGCCAGGGAAATGAGGTCGGATAGATGTTTCCGGCCCCTCAGGGTCAAGGCGTCTGGAAAGTATGCCACCCCGCCTTCCACAAGGGTGACGTTCTTGGCTTCCACCCAGAGCTGGCCGGCGGATCCCGAGAGGAATGCATCGAGGCGGCTGTGACCAGCCATGGCTTCGCTGCGGAACTCTTCATACCCTTGCGTCTCGGGGAGGCAAGAGTGCTCCCAACTCAGCCGAAGGAGCTTGTTGGGCGTGCTCGTGTTCACTCCCGCCCAGAAGCCGTCGACCTCTATCAGTTCAAGAGTGTGAGAGAGCTTTCTTCCCGGGTTCCGGGCAGGGGAGATGACTGCTTTCGCCCCCGGCCTGAGAAGGCCGAGCATACTTCCCGAGTTGTTACAGTGCACCCAGAAGTGTTGGCCCGCATCTTCCACCAGGACTTTGAAACGCTGTTCCCGGCGGCGGAACCGAACCATTCTGGTCCCGGGCGGAAAGTGGAGAAGAATCACCTCATTGCTTGAAGGAAGATGAATCAACGGCTAGGCTCAAGGCAACAGGGTCCGGAAGATGGTCTCTTCATAACTCATTTCTCCGGTTCTTTCATACCCGGCATCTCGGTCATAGACATCTTCTCGTAGCCCGAAGGCACTTCGAAAAGAGAGTCCGCCACCGACCCCTCCTTGATATTGCGGTATTCGATGACGGCTTCCTCATCCTGGATCTTGATCGGATAAGGGAACTTTTTTGAAACCCAGAAGAGGGTCTTCACCCCGTCCTCGACGATCTCGAACTTCCTGCAAGGGTAGCCGGATACCGTTTCCTCACCGAGGTTCTTGGCATTTTTTTCCTTCTCGGCGGTCCACTCCTCAAGGGAACGCTCCGAATCGCTCGTGGGGGATTCCAGGTAGATCTTTTCGTCAGGGATCACGGTCCAGATGACCTGCTTGTCCGGCCTGAAGATGATGATCTGGGTTTCCCCGTCTTCGGTCAGTTCGTGACGGATCTTCCTGTCCTTGACGTAAAGGGTGCTTTTGAGTTCAGCTTCTCCCTTGGGTTTCATGAACACGTCCGCCGAGAACTCCGCCGCTGCGGCATGGCCAGCGGCAAGAACAGTCCCGCCGATGAAGGCCACCGCGAGAATGACACTGCTCCAGTAGTTCTTTTTTTGCATAGCTTCACCTCACCTGTCCGGATGTGAAGAGTCCGATCGACCTGGCTACAGCCGATCTGCGCCTGACACTGACGGTGCAGGGCATGGGAGAGAGGGCACGAAAAGGCTGCCGCCTGCGCTGCATCGATTCAGGCCTTATAGGGCAGTGTCTAGCCCGTGTCAACAGATCATGCGGGAAAAGTGCCGAATCCCTAGCCCCCTCCTGTCTCGCGAGGCATGGAAAGGTATCGGGACCCATTCTGGAAGCGGCAGCGGGCGTGAAAAGGCGGGGAGTCTCATGACGTCGGCATGAAGGAACAAGCCGGAGAGGAAACGCGCTCCTCTCCGGCGTTGGATGAATGCGGCGCGCTGTGTGTCTTACCAGTTGAAGACCTGGTCGAGTTCTTCGTCTTTGACGGTGAAGGTGACGTTGTGGGGTGCGAGGGCCTCGGTTTTGAAGAACCTGGGGAGGCGGTCGTGTTGGGCGGTGAAGCCGGCCCGGGCGTTGAAGTCCCTT
>JAAYVE010000061.1 GCA_012517315.1 Deltaproteobacteria bacterium | reverse complement strand
GACTCATATACACCGCCGGCGTAATGGAACTCCCTGTTCGGGTCTCAATCCCCTCGAATCGGGGCAACCTTCCGGACGCATGCGACCGATGGAGGGGGTTGGTTCCGACTCCTCGTCTCAATCCCCTCGAATCGGGGCAACCTTCCGGACCCAAATCGGGGGAATTTACAGAAAGGAAAGTTGTTATGTCTCAATCCCCTCGAATCGGGGCAACCTTCCGGACCCAACTGGTGGCTCTCCCCGAAACGATTAAAAGTCAGTCTCAATCCCCTCGAATCGGGGCAACCTTCCGGACACTATAGCCTTGAAGCCTCTGATGCACAAGAGTTTGGAGCGGTCAATCCGCGCATATCCCCCCTTTTCTGGGGGCCGAGGCAAGAACAAGCCGTTTTCCGAAAGCTCAAAATGAATAAACCTCTTGAAATCTCAATGTTATCTCCAATCCGCGCACCTGCTTGAACCGTATCGAGAAAAATCAAGGGGTTATTCCATTTCGGGCGAAATCCCCGGACATACGCGGACGGACAACCTCAAAGCACCCCGTATTCCTTCGAGTCGGGGACTTCCCCAAGCCCCGACACTTCCACCTCCCTCAAACACCCGGCGCACTGACGATAGTACCGCACACTGTCCGTCGTGAAATCGATGATAGACTCCAGCTGGTCTTTCAGCGTCAAGAACTTGTGCTCATTCAGTCGCGGGCACTCAAAGACCGATTTCTGCACCCGTTGGCCGTAGCCCTTGAGCACCTTCACCACCCGGTAGCGGATCCGGTCGTCGCTCACGTCGAATGAAACGAGGTAGAACACCGCCCGTGCCCCCCATATTCTCTTCCGCCCCTTCGGACTTCATTTCACCCTGGACCAAAGGAACGGTTCATAGGATTCCAGTTCTCCCAGGAGATACCGGTTGAAGCGCCGCACCTGTCTTCGAATGAGCCCCCTATAATCGGTCCGGTCCCCTGTTTCCGGGCAGCGGATGCCGTTGGCCATCCACTTCTCGTAAGACTGGATGAAGGCCCTGGCCACCGCGGGCTTCATCTCCACGGGACGTTTTCCCTTGAGGTCTTCCTCGTCCACCCCGTCGGTGCAGGTCACTGTACGGACGATGAAATCCTCCGGCCCGACGGCTCGGCGATTGATGAGACCCAGGATGAAACGGTCCCCCAGGAAGGTCCTCCATTCCTCAACCAGGTCGCATGCAAGAGACGGCCGCCCGTAGTCCACCACATGGAGGGCCCCCAGGTAGGGGTCGAGTCCCACCCACTTGACGGCGGTGAGCACTTCGAGGGTGAGGAGAGTGTATACAAAGGACAATAGGGCGTTCACGGGATCCAGGGGAGGGCGGCGGTTGCGTCCCGTGAAGCTGAAACCCGGCACCAGGATCAGGTGCCGAAAGACGCTGAAATAGAGGTTGCCCGCGAGTCCCTCCAGTCCCCGCACGGTTTCCATGTCTTCCTGCTTCTCCACGAAGTCGGCGATCCCCTTCAATTGGGCCCCCGCCCGAAGCAGCTCCCCGTTGCCTGAAGCAGCGCCCCGCTGGGACAGAAAACGTGCCGCATTGCGCACCTTCCCCTGGACCACCGCCCTGGCCACCCGGAGGGCCGTGGCGTTGTCGCTCAGGCGCAGGTACTGGGCCTGCCTGCGTTGGACATGCTTGTGTTCGTCCACCATGAGCCGGGCCCGGAAGCTTCCCGTGGGGCTGAGGAGCACCGTCTCCACCCGGTGGCGGATGAGGGTGTCCAGGACCGCCCCGCTGAGGGATGCAAAGCCCAAGAGGGTCAGCTGTTCGAGGTTCTCCAGGGGGATCTCACCCAGGAGGACGTCGTTTTTCATGAGGCGAAGGTTCCGGCCCGACTTCCGCAGGGTGGAACCGGGCTCCAGGACGTACATCCGGTCCATGGGTCAATTCTCTCTCCGCCGGTCCACGAAGCGCTCCACGATGCGAATGGCGCGCTTCAATTCCTCCAGGGCCCCGTCCAGGCTGGCGATTCGTTCGGCCCGGTTCTCCTGCCCCCCTTCCTCCGTCCATTGGGGGAGGTGGAGGAGGGGATGGGTGTAATTGGGGACGTTCTCAAACGGGCACAATTCATGGGTCAGGTTGAGCAGGGCGTGGATCTTTCTGCACCCTAGCGGCTTTCCCCGGAGCCTCGAGAGGCGGAAGTCGGTGAGGTGCGGGTTGTAATCGGGCAAGGCCTGCATGATGTGGTGGAGCAGGGATCTGGCGCGGGGAAGGAACCCCACCGTTCCCAAGAGGACCTTTTCCTCACGCACCGAAAGTTCCCTGGATCGCCTGCAGTTGACCATGATTCGGGAGATGGCGATGCACCGTTCCCCAAGGAGGGCGAGTTCGGGAAACTGGGCGGCCCAGGCTTCGTGGCGGGGATGAACCACCACCTCGGCTCCCTTGGGGGATGCGGAGACATCGGCCACTATCGAAGGGGCGATGAGAGGAGCCTTTCTGAGGGCCGCCAGTTGTGCCTGGGGGGAGCGGTCCGCGATATGTGTGAAAAAGGAGGGTTTGCCCGTCCCCCGGTGAATGCCCAGGGGCAGCTTCACCAAGTTTCCAAGCCCCTTGCCGGCGAGGCGGTCCTGCTTGGGGAAGACTTCCAGGTTGAAGCAGGTGAGGTCGGACGCGACATGCCGGACGATTTCCCCGAGGGCCTGCCGGGCACTGGAAGCGGCAACAGGTTCGGAAAAGAGGTACCAGAAGTGAAAGCCTTTTCCTCCGCTGAATTCGGTCAGGCAAGGCATCCCCTTTTCCCGGCTGATTTCCGGCAGGCGGTCGAGGAGGTAGCGTTTCTCCGCCGCCAGGTTTTTTCGGTCTTCCGGCCCAAGGGACCCCGAGCGGAGGCGTGCCACCAGGTCGGCGTCCACCACCGCCGCTCTCACCCGGCTGTCCATCTGGAGGAGATAGATGCCGTAGGTCCTAGAACCGGCGAGATGTTCGGCAACGTCTTTCGGCGTCATGGGTCGCCGCACGGGGATGTACCCCTGTGTCCCCTCTTGGCGGTCGACCCATTGACGGGCAAAGCAGTCCTCCCGCCCCTGGAAGAGCCGTAGGAAAAGATCCAGCGCCTCATCCCGCTCTCTCATGGCCGCAAAAGGCCCCTTGATCTCCTCCTCCGGGTCTTTTCCCCTTCCTTGGAAACGCTCCCGGGGGGCTTCCGAACTCAGGTCCGCCAGGGGTTCCTCCCCGCCCTGCACCGGTTTCCCTTCACGGTGTTTCCCCAGGAGTTCCAGGAGTTCGATGCGCTGCTGCCAGGCTTCCGTGCATTGGGGGTGATGGGTGTTGACCCAGGCCAGCACCTGCAGACTCAGGTCGCAAAGACCCATGATCTGTGCGAGCTTCGCCCATCGCATGGCCGATTCGGGAGGGAGCCGCTTCCACACGGCTTCCCGGGAGAGGATGCCGGCCAGGCGCTCCCTTCCCTTCTCGGCGGTGACGGCGGCTTCCAGACGCCTGAGGAGAAGTTGGAAATCGGGGGACCCCCCGGTTCCTTTTCGCTGCTTGGTTTCGAAAGGCAATGGGTCCATTGTACGGTGCTCCCGTCAGGAGGATTGGGATTGCGCTTCCGCCAGGGCCTGCCTGAGCCTCCCCAGGTGGGGGTGCCCCGGGTGGGTCGCGGCCAGTTCTTCCGCGACCCTGGCCGCCTCCTGGAGGTTCTTGAGTCTCACAAGGGCCGCTGCTTCCCAGAGGAGTGCCTCGGCGTAGGTGTTCTGGTACTGTTCCCAGAAGAAAGATCGGGCGTCCCTGGCCCATTTGAGGCACACCTCGAAGTTCCCCCTCCTGAAGTCGATGCGCACCAAGCGCATGAGGGCCTTGTGCCGTCCCCTGCGGTCCTTTTCCGCGGCCTCCTCGAGGATGCGCACGGCACGGTCCGTCTCGCCCCGGGCCAGCAGAACGTCGGCTTCCGTCCACCGGAAGTAGGGCCGCCGTTTCCTGGGAGGGACGCGGTTGACGGCCTCCCAGGCCCTGTGCGTGTCCTTGCTGAACAGGTGCACCCGGGCCATGAGTTCAAAGACGTAGTCGTCATCCTCGGGGTCCGCCAGGGCCGCCGCGCACCGGAGGGCGTCCAGGGCGGGCTCCAGCCGCCCCAGATGAAAATAAGTCTTGGCCAGGGCGAAGTGCTTGTGGACCATCCGGAGATACTGGGACGCACTGTCTTCCTCGATGCATCGCTGGAGCTTTTCCAGGGCTTCGAGGGGTTTCCCCGCGTCCAGGAGGCAGGAGGCCAGCTGGTAGAGGGATTTCACAAAGTTCTTGCGCTCCTGGTGGCGCTTTTCCCGCTCCTCTGCCTCCAAGGCGTCCCAGTTTCTCACCGCCGTTTCGAACAAGGGCAGCGCCTTATCCTTCTTGTTCTGGATCTGTTTGAAGAGCATGCCCCGCCTGTAGAAGCTCGTGACCCCGCCGGGCCTGAGGGTACAAGCCTTGTCGAAATGACGGTGGGCCAGCTCGATGCGCGCCTTGCGCTCGGCGGGGTGGAGCGTCACCCGGCGTGTCTTGGCGGCGTAGAGGCTGTTGTAGGCAGTGTAAGCGAGCCCCGCGTGATAGTGGAAATTCTCCGGTTCGCTTTCCACGCAAGCGCGGGCCAGAGCGATGGCCTCGTCGAAGCGGCCCAGGTGGTCGAGGGCGAAGGAGACTTCATAGCGCAGAGGGGAAGCCATGCACGCATCGTCCAGCTCCGGGCATTTTTCCTCCACCGGGTGCAGAAGCGTGACGATGTCCTCCCAACGGTTTTCGGTCCTGAGGACGGTCACTTCCGCCAGGAGCCGCTTGCGCTCGTTCACCAGGTGCTCCCTCAGGATCCCGTCCTCAGCGAGGCGGTCGAAGAAGTCCCCAGGGGCGGTGTCCGTGCCCGCAGCTTCCGGTGGAGTCTCAGCAAGCTTTTGGGGTTGAAGAGGCACTTGGGGCGCTCCCTCCCTCTTGCGTGGGTAAGTAATGATTCTTGC
The DNA here is from genome assembly GCA_012517315.1 of Deltaproteobacteria bacterium. Taxonomy (GTDB): domain Bacteria; phylum Desulfobacterota; class Syntrophobacteria; order Syntrophobacterales; family Syntrophobacteraceae; genus JAAYUJ01. The sequence continues at coordinate 63,304 of JAAYVE010000061.1, read as the reverse complement.
GACGGCTTTCAGTTCCATCACCGGAACTCCTGTGGTATAAGGGTTCACGTTTTGTTCCTCACCTGCATAGAGGTTCAACGGCTTCACGGATCGTTTTTTCAAAGCGAACGGGCGTTTTTCCATCAGTGGAGCACGCAAATGCCAGGGAAGGCTGGAACGCGGTCCCTTTGGGGACGGGTTGCGCTTCCCTATGCAGCCGGCTTCGTTTCCATGAGTTCTTTCGAATCTCCCTTGTTTGTTGCCTGGGCCGCCCGGCCCGAGGTGTGTTTCGCCAGGGGTGCAAGAAGCCGGCTGTGGATTTCTCTCCTTTTTTTCTTTGCTTTTTTTAAAAATCCTGTTTCGGCGGCCGTAACCCAGGGCAGTGTGGTGAGGGCTCCCCCTATCGTGAGCCCCGCCTCCGTTGTTGGGTGAAGAGATAACGATGGATGGAGTCCGTTCCATGAAGGGATATGGTGAATGCACAGTGGCAGGGCGCGAGGACCTGCCGCCGACTCTCGGGTGCCGGGGGCTTGAGGCTTCCCTGGGCGCATTTCGATGCGTGCGGTTGCGGGTGGAGGTGAAGGCGCAGTCCACCATCCACCTACCCGCCTACCGGGGGGGCGCCCTGCGGGGGGCTTTCGGGACGGCCCTCAAGGCGAGTTGCTGCGTCCTGAAAAGGCAGAACTGTGAGAACTGCCTCCTGAGGACCCGGTGCATCTACAGCTATGTTTTCGAGACCCCCAACGGAGGCGTCGCCGAGGAGACCAGGCGGTATGCCACGGCGCCCCACCCGTTCGTGCTCAACCTGGAGATCGGGGGCGAAGAGGTATGTGAACGGGGAAGCCTCTTTTCCTTCGGCATCACCCTGGTGGGTCGGGCCGTGGAGTTTCTCCCCTACTTTGTCTTCGCCTTCCGGCGCATGGGAGAACTGGGCCTGGGGAAGGGGCGGGGGAACTTTACGGTGACCCGGCTCATGGCTCTCAACGGGGAGGACCGGGAGGTGGAGACGGTTTACACAGACGGGACCCTCCAGATGCCCCGGGCGGCACTGAGCCTAGAAGACGCCCTGGCGGCGTGCGAGAGGCTGCCGGGGGACAGGCTCAGGATGCGCCTGCTCACGCCGCTTCGCCTCGTGTATGGCGGGGAGTTATGCCGGGAGCCCGCCTTCCATGTTCTTGTGCGCAACCTTCTGCGGCGCCTGGGGAATCTCACTTTGTTTCATTGCGACGAAAGTGCCCCGGCCCTGGACGGGAGGCTCATCGATCTCGCGGAAGAGGTCCGCCTCGCCCGCCGCAACACCCGGTGGCACGACTGGGAGCGCTATTCCCACAGGCAGGACAAGCGCATGAAGCTGGGGGGCATCCTGGGGGAGCTGGACTACGAGGGGGACCTCGCCCCTTTCCTGCCACTCCTGGTTCTTGGCTCCTGGGTCAACCTGGGCAAGAACACCACCTTCGGCCTGGGCCGGTACCGGCTGGAGGGCGTGTGAAGGGATCTTAGTGTAACGCGGGCTAGTTGCTGGAGGAAGAGATGAGTTACACGATGGCTGAAACGGTTTTGGGGAGTCTTCTCCATGACGTGGGCAAGATTCTCCAGCGGGCATATGGAAGCATCGAGGAGGTATCGGGCAATGCCTATGATCTCGAATCGACCTTGTGCCCTTCTGCAAAGCACTATTACACGCACAAACATGTTCTTTTCACAAATGCCCTGTTTGACATGATGCGCAACGAGAGTCTTGCCTTTCCTGACGGTGTCAATATTGACACGGTTGAAAACATTGCCAGTTATCATCACAAACCGGACTCGTGCGATCAGCCTGGTGCTGCATGGCTATGTGCCTTGGGTGACAGATACTCTGCGGGAATGGACCGTCGAGAAGACGAGGAGGCAAGCCAGGACAGCTCAAGACGAGGAACCTATCGCACAACTCCTCTTAGGTGTGTTTTTGATGAATTGATATTGGATGAAATGGCTCTCGGGAGGCCGGCAAGGCACGCTTATGCAATGGGTCCGTTGTCTCCAGAGGATGCGGAAAGTGCAATACCGACTCCATGGCCTGAAACGGGTCGCATCGATAACCTGCCAAGTCTCTACAGGAAATTGTGGGAGGCATTCTGGTCTGAATTCAGAACGCTGGGCCTACAAGCACCCAAGCTTTCATTCCGGCTTTACGAGGAAATGCTCCTCGGTTTGATGGAACGCTACACATGGGCTGTTCCTTCCAGCACAGTGGATTCGCCCGACATCTCCTTGTATGACCATTCACGGACCACTGCCGCGATCGCAGCTTGCCTCCATCGGTATCACGAAGCGAGGGGGGAATTGGAGGAGTTGAAGGCCATCAAGAATGAATCTACGCTCAAATTTCGTTTTCTGGCAGGGGATCTCTCAGGCATTCAGAGCACCCTCTTTACCCTGCAAACACAGGGTGTAAAGGGTGTCAACAAAATACTCCGGGCTCGGTCTTTCACGATGGGAGCTTTGGCCGAGGCAGCTACGTTGATGATTCTGGAGAAAATGCAACTCCCTCTCTGCAATGTTGTCCAGCAAGCAGGAGGACGTTTCGTCATTCTGGTTCCGGCCCTTGAGCATACGCAAGCTGCCGTGGAAGAACTGAAAAGACAATTCGATGAGTGGCTTCTCGATAAGTACACAGGAACGCTGGCTCTGAATATTGCTCTCTCCGAGCCTTTTCCCGGAGGAGGATTTCGCCCTGCCGGACTACGGGAGGTGATGGCACAACTGAGCCAGTCCATTGAAGAAGGAAAGCAGCGTCCACTCTCTACTTGTGCTCATGGAGTCTTGATACGTGAGTTTCCTTTGGAAACATCCTGCGATTCCTGCGGAGTCAGACCCGCGGAGGTCTCAGGAGAAAGTGGATACAGATGTCCGACTTGTCAGAATGAATTGGACATTGGCAGAAGGCTTGTCCGAGCGAAGGTGCTTGTGTGGGGGCGAAGTCTACCCCGCCCTTGGCAGCCCTCCGACATACTGGGTCTCGAACTGGCTATTCTGGAGAAGCAACCATCTGAAATCCTGGGGGGATTCCTTTCGGTTCAGAGGACCACTTCCGATCCTTTTGAACTTCCTTGGCCTGTGAAAGCTCTCGCCAATCACGTTCCCGTTTTCTCTGATCGCTATGCGGCGCGTGATCCCAGGTATAGCTGGATCGTGGACGATGAAACGACCATTGGCCATGGAGAACCCAAGAGTTTCATGCATATCGCCGCTGAAGCGCTGGAGGTCGAGTCGGACGGGAGGAGTCTGCGAGGCAAAGCCTTTCTGGGGCTTATCAAGGCTGATGTGGACCATCTGGGGCTTCTTTTCAGCTATGGGTTGAAAAGACCCAGGGTTGAAGAGGACCGCTTCACCCTGTCTCGCTTGGCGCAGCTCTCCCGGATGATGGACCTTTATTTCACCGGCTATCTCAAGGGATTGCTGCACAGAGAGTTTCCGGATACTTACACCATATATGCAGGAGGGGATGACCTCCTCCTCATTGGACCATGGCGTCAGATACTGCGTTTGGCGGCTCGAATCAACGAGACGTTCCGCGCTTATACGGGGAACAATCCCAACATTACCCTTTCCGCGGGGATCACTTTGCTCAAACCTAACCATCCAGTAAACCGATCAGTATGGGAGGCTGAGAAATGCCTCGAGGATGCAAAGAATCAGGGGCGGAATGGTATCTGCGCCATGATGGACAAAGCCATCACCTGGAAAAGGTACGTCGAGCGGTTGGACGATTCGGAGTGGATTCATGAGCAGATGCACGGCGCTTCACCCGTAGGCACCGGCTTTGTCTACCGCATCCTCGAAATCGCTGGAGACGCGGAAGCGGTTGCCTTACGCGGCGATGTGGCCAAGGCGTGCTGGCGGAGCAAGCTGGCGTATCACTTGGCAAGGAACATCAAGGCGGCCAACCTGCAGGAGAAGGAGCACCGGATTATCCAGTGGCTCACTCGGCTCGGCTTGGATGATCAATTCAAGTTAACAGGGGAACACCCCAACATTTACGACTGGCGTCTTCCCCTGTCCATCGCGTTGTATCGAAACCGAAGCTAGATGAAGGAGCGTTGAACTATGGTAAACCATCAGCAACAACATGGACGTTCGTCGCAGGGTGGGCGGGGCGGACAACAGCCGGGTACAGGCGATCAGCTTCCTGTGGCCAGTCCACTGAAGTATCACACAGATGAGGCGAAAAAGAGTCTCAAGCCGGAACTGGTGGATGAGCAAGCACTGGAGTGGGCAAAAGGTTTTGCAAACTTGACAGTTGCCCAGATGCGCCGTTTTTACGATGAATTCAAGGCTATTGAACGCAAGATCCTTGGGGGCAAGGACCTACAAGAGCAGCAGAATAATTTCGAGAGAGATAAGGCCCTCATCATGATGTTCAAGGCCAAGGCGGTTTATGCTGAAAAACGCAAGGTTTCTCCGCGAGCCTTCACCAAGTTCATTTTCGACCACATAGCTTCCATCAAGGATTTGAGGGATTTCCAAGCATTCATCAAGGTATTCGAAGCTGTTGTTGCGTTCCACCGTTTCTATGCGAAAGACAATTGAGAGGAGAATTGCATCATGAGGCTTGTTAAGAACAAAACTGTCACGGGACAAATAAAGGTGGTCACAGGTCTCCATATCGGCGCGGGCAAAGACGCCATCGAGATCGGTGGAATCGATAGCCCCGTGGTGAAGAATCCCTACACTGCCGAGCCATATATCCCCGGCTCCTCTCTGAAGGGGAAGCTGCGGTGTCTCATGGAGTGGGCCACGAACCGCGTAAGGTCCGATGGCAAGACGTGGGACGGTGGTGAGGAACGCAACCCGGAGTGCCTTGCTCAAGACCCTGTGCTGCGCATTTTCGGTACAACGAGTAAGAACTGGAATGCGGGTCCTACGAGGCTCGTTGTCCGGGACTGTCCCATAAACCCCGTGTGGAGGGACGAAGTCGTTGAACGCGGTCTCCCCTTCACGGAAGAGAAATTCGAGAATAACATTGATCGTATTCAAGGCAAGGCTGGTGTTGGGATCCGCAAGACGGAGCGCGTTCCTGCGGGGGCGTTGTTCGACTTGACCATGGTTTACCGTATCTTCGACACCGGTGACGGAGGAAAGAAGGACGAGGATTTTTTCACTGCCTTGCTGCAAATCATGCGGTTACTGGAGCATGACGCTCTTGGGGGGTCGGGTTCCAGGGGTTACGGTCGAATTCAATTCGAGAGTCTCCAAGTTGACGGTCAGGATTGGCAGGAGAGATTCAGGGCGATCGCACCGGAAGACATCCTTCAACTCCGCAGGAGCATCTGAAATGCCTGTTTACCGCATAAGACTGAATCTCAAGAGCGCCTTGGGAACCGACCTGGTCTCGGGGACAATCTGGGGCCACTTGGCTTGGGCAATCAGGTATCTAGAAGGCGACAAACCCTTCCTGCAATGGCTTCAGGACCAAGAAGTCCGACCATGGCTCGTCTCCAGCCAGATGCCTGTTGGAATGCTTCCTCGTCCCCTGCTGAGGCCGGAGTTAAGAACTGAGCTCCCGAAGTCACTGGACGAAATGCGTTTGAATAAGGCCTTGCGGAAACGGCGGTTCATCAGCGAGTCTCTTTTTCTTCGTCTGCGTGACACCATGAGCGATGCAAAACTCAACGGCGCACTGCAGAAAGAAGTGATCAAGGCGGGAGAGACAAACGGTTTGGCTGATGAAAGCGTCAGGGCTCACAACACCATTGACCGTCTCACGGGAACAACGCCTCAAACTGGAGGGCTCTTCTTTGAACAGGTCGCCATCCCCCATGCGAACGCAATGCACCAGCTTTTCTTGAGCACTCGAGAACCATGCCTGGAGAGACTTCAAGTCCTGTTCGCTTTCGTGGGTGCGAACGGGTTCGGGTGCAATGCAAGCACTGGCAACGGTCATTTTGGTTGCACAATAAGCGAGGAAAGGGTTCTGTTCGCGCCGACCGGCAACAGGGCCATGAGCCTGTCCCACGGCGTGATCAGCCATAATATGAGGGACGTGCGTTTTAAACAGCATGTTCATTTTGGGAAGCTCGGGGGTGATTACGCGAAAGGCAGTTACAGTCCGTTCAAATACCCCATCCTCATGGCAAGGCCGGGAGCAACGTTTGCACCCAGCGACGACGGCCCCTTTGGGGCTTTGCTTCGGGGGGTCCACCACGATAAGGAGCTTGCAGGGGTTCGCCACCATGCCTTACACCTCCCGCTCCTCTTTTCGGAGGTGAGATCATGACGATCTACCGCTTCAAGGCTCAGGCGCTGACGCCCATTCACGTGGGTGCAGGCAATGAGATCGATCCTCTGGAGTATATCCTTCATGACAATTGCCTGGTCCAGTTCAGTCCCGCGGTTGTCTTGAACAGGCTGCAGGAATCCGAGTTGCGCAGATTCAACGAACTTCTGGATAAAGCCGACCTCAAAGGCATTCAGTCGTTTCTTCGGGGTCATGTCGATCCTGATCGTGAGGGACGGACGAGAATCGATGTCTCGCAAGCGTTTCAAAGGGAATTCCTGGCCAGGGCCGGCAATCCCGACAATCGCTTTCGCGTGGACATGATGCCGCGCAATCCGTACTCCGGCGGTGCCTATTTACCGGGGTCGAGCATCAAGGGTGCCGTTCGGACGGCTATCGTGAACTACTTCGCCAACTTGAACCCGAGTTCCCGTGAACGTGTCCATGAGGCTGTTCGTAGGGCACCCAGAGGTGAGCGTTCGAAGAGGCTGGAAGAATCGGCACTGAACAGATCAAAGAGCGAAACGGAGCGGGATGTGCTGAGGCTGTTGGAGGTCGAGGATGCTGCTCTGCCCGATGCGGCTACCCGGATAGACCGTGCGGAGATGCTCAACCCCTCAAGACCGGGAGTCGAAAACATCCCCATCTGGCTCGAGCGCGTCAAGTCATTTGCCGACAGTTGGACGCCTCCGAGCTTCACGGTCAGCATCCATCTGGATACGGCGGTCATGCAACACCATGAAGTCAAGGCTCTTCTCGGCAGGACACTGGATTTCGATACCGTTTTGGATGCCTGTAATCGCTTTTACTGGGGCCGCATGCTTGCCGAAGCTGACAGATTCGATGGAAGGGCCGCAAGCGGGAGATGCTGGCAGGTCCTGCACGAGCTGTTTCCAAGAGGAAAGCTGCCCGAGCCTGATGCTCCAATCTTCATCATCGATCCCGACAGCGACTACTGGTCCCAGGGTCAGAGGAAGCGGCTTTTGCTGCGCATAGGACGATATTCCCATTTCGAGTCCCTTTCCGTCGATGAACTACGGGAGGGATACAACGTCCAGGCTAGAAGGCCCATCACGGAAATGGGGGCCACCCGCACCCGCTGCGTCATGGAGAATGGAAAACCTCCCATGCCTTTTGGGTGGCTGCTCCTGACCCTGGAGTCCGTCCATTGACGCTGGTATAAAGGCAAGAGCGCCAACCACATAATCTCTGCACAAAGGGCTCAAGATGATGCCGACCCTGCTGCCTGCCCTGATACAGCGTGAGTGCATGGAACTCGACCGGCTGGTCGCGACCTGCCTCGACCGCTATGCCCGCAAGGCGGAATTCGCGAAGAGCGGTTCCGAGGACATCCTGGCAGACAGCCTTGCCGCCTGCCTGCACAGTTTCTACAGCGGTCTCGAACGCATTTTTGAAGCCGTTGCGCGGGAGATAGACGGGACATTCGGCCGAAGTCCCGAATGGCATCGCGAGCTACTGCAGGCGGTCAGTGTGGAGCGCCCGGGCAAGAGACCGGCACTCATCTCCGAGAAGAGCTACCGAAGGCTGGAAGAATACCGGGCCTTTCGGCACCTTTTCAGGCACCTCTACACGCATCACATCGACCCCGCCAGGATCTTCAAGCTCATGGACGGTCTCGAGACGGACTGGAAGCGCGTGAGGGAGGATTTCCTCCAGTTCAAAGCGTTTCTGGAGTCGGCTCCATGAGTGACGGCAGGGATCTGACGGCCTATTGGGCGGGGCTCAGGCGGCAGTATGACGAGGATCGAGCCGCCATGGAGCGGGAGAGGCTGGAGCTCCTGGAGAAGGTCCGGTCGGCGGGGGACGCGCTGCGGGCCCTGGGAGCAAAGGAGGTGATCCTCTTCGGCTCCATCCTGCGCCCGGGGCATTTCGACCGCGCCTCGGACATCGACATGCTCATCGTGGGCCTCCCGGAAGACTTCACCTGGAAGGCCCTCAAGGCGGTGGAGGATGCCACGGGGATCTGGGACCGCTCGCTCAACCTGGTTTTCGACGACATGGCGCCCGAAAGCCTCGTGGAGGAGGCACGGAAGACGGGAATGCCTCTTTAGCGGGTTCAAGCCCCTCCGTGAAACCGTCCCTGTCCCATTCAGGGGCTGCGCCCAAGAATCATCCCCTTAGCCGCATAGGTGGTCAAATATTCACCACGCAATGGTCAATTTGTCAAAACCCGGGCAAATCCCCTTCCAGCAAGCTCTTGCATGATTCACCGGTTGAGGAGTGTCTCAACCCGTTCCAATATTTCTCCCAGCTTTTTCGCGAAGCCGGGCGACCGGTCCACCCTGATCCTTTCCGTCTCGGGGCGAAACCCCGCATGGTTGAGGTCATTTCTGGGGGTTCTCATTCGTTCCACTTCCTGGCACAAGGCCCCGTACCGTTGGATAACATGCAGAATTTTTTGGGCATCTTCCCCTTCTGGCTCCCGGGGATCTTCAGCTTTGCAGGGACTGCCAGCCAACCTGTCGTTGGCGACCTTGAAGAGGTGTGACGCTTTTTCCCGTTTGTCCCGGTCCAGCGGGTCGAAGCCGGTTTCCTCCAGTACGAAGGTGACCAGTATTTCCTGAAGGATGGTGAACCCCTGTTGAATGAGGTTGTGATTGAGACACCACCGCACCGCCGCCAGTCCATCCTGAAGGTTTTCGCCCCTGAATGCCCCGAGTCGTTCATCGATGGTTGAGAACAAGGGTTGGAACGGGGGAAGCAGTTGCAGGTTGCGGCACAGTTGGACCTGGCGCTTCAGCTTCATGGCTGTTTCCGTGATTTCCGGCCCGCGGCAGGTTGAAAGCATCCACGTAAAGCATTCCAGGGATTGCCCAAGGTCTCGTATGGTCCTGGCCGCTTCATCCCGTCCTCTCGTCTCTTTAAGGATCTCTTTGACGCTCTCTTTGGCGAGGGTGCCGGCCATTCTGGCATCCCCGCTTTGCAGGAAGCGGTCGGTAGCCACGGTCCAGTCCATCAGGCGATCGAGGGCGGTGAGGTCCAGTATGCGCACCCGCCGGTCCTGAACCTTCATGCATTTTACCTGCCCGATGCTTCCCAGTGCCTCGAACGCCCCGTAGTAAATGCCTTTCAACTGGATGTTCTTCAATGTTTTTGAGTAGTTGAGCACAATTGCCGCCACCAAGGGAATGGATCGAAATGCGTGGGTGATGTCGAAAACGACACGATCGTCAGGTGAGAGACAATCATAAACCTTCCTGAAGATTTCCCAGATTTCTTCCTCCGAGTATCCTTCGGGGATCGAACGGTTCTCATGAGGGGCGGCCAACCGCATTTCTCGGAGGCACCGATCCAGTCCTTTTAGGGGCAGTATCTCGCCCTTCTCGTTTCGATGGCCGTCATCGACCCAGTTTTTCCGTTCCGCCTCCTTAGTGGTGAAAATGAGAATGAGGTCATTCGGTCCCCAGTCGCTGCAATTCATCTGGATGGACGCCTCTTGAACGAACCGGACCGGTTCGGGGGTCTCGAAACCATTGCAATGGTAGATGCATTCCAGGTAATTGTTGGTTCCCAGAAAAGAAATGTAGACGTTGGCCATCTTCTATGCTCCATATTCTCGGAACCGCACGTGGCGGAACCGGTGGGTGAGTTGGACGGACCCGTCGTGGCCCGGCTCTTCGGCGGCCTCCCGGCGGGTGGTGGAATAGACCGGGATGCGATGGGTTTCCAGGGCATGGTGGACCACCAGGAAGACGGCCCCGAAGTCGCCCTGGACGAGAACATAATCACCGGGTTCTGAAGCGCCGTCCAGCCAGTCGAAGACCGGCTGCAGGAAGGGGCGGATCTCGGCGGGGGAAGCAGGGATATCTGCCCAGAGGGCCTTGACGGATTCGGGTGGATTGACGAAACCGGACACACCGAGGTTTTCCACGGCGTCCGCCGACTGCTGCCCCGTCAGGGTATGATTGAAGAGAAGAAGAAGTTTCGACATTCGTCCGGCACTTTCAGGTTGTGCGAAGGTGAACCTGTCGGGGGATCGGCCTCCCGTTCCTCTTCTGCGAGGCCCTGCACAGGTCCGCCGTGAAGATACTTTCCGGCGGTCGGCTGCGTCAAGGGGCCATGCGTGGAATGGAGCGGTCCGCCTCCACTGGCCCCCCCGGGGTACCAGTGGCTTTTGGGTCCCCCGAGATATCCGTGGGTCAAGCATGGACTGGGTAGCGCAAAACAAAGACCGTTTCCCCCAGGGTGACGCCTTCCACATGCACGGTGGAAAAAAAGTCCCACGGGGAGTGCCCGGCCAGGTAATAAAGGTTGACGGCATCCCAGGGGACATCGATCCGCATGTCCCTGAGGAGGCCGTCACGCCGAGTCCTTTCGGGAGGCTCTTCCGACGTCATATCCACGACGGCGAGGCAGTCTTCCACCCAGATGCCCGCAAGGCGGATATCCGGGTCGCCGATCGTTGCGTACTCGTTTTCGGGGACCCTGCAATAGACGATCACTTCCCAGGGGGCCACGGTGAACATGTGGAATTCACCGCGCAGGATCAGTTCCTTCAAGGTTTCGATGCTTCCGTTCATGCTCTTTCCTCGCCGCAGGGGTGACGCGTGTCGATGGTCCGGCGCCGGGCTTCCCGGCGAGGGGGATGAAGGAGGAGGAGAATCCCCTCCAATTGGGTGTCTTCCTCGGTGGAAGCGGACTCTGTCCAGAAGGAGGCGTCTTCCGGGTGTCCGTTGACGTTGTCCCCGGGCGCGGGGCTTTGGGGGACAGGTCCGGCACGGTGTCGCACCAGCTTTTCCAAGTGGTCCAGGGCCTGTTCCCGGGTGTGGAGGTGATCCTCGGGCATCCGGTCGATGGGGTCGAAATCCCCGTGGGGAAAGTCGCTCACGGCGTAGTAGACACAACTTTCCTGTCGTGCGGTGTCTTCCAGGTTCTCCACCTCCGTTTCCACGTAGACCCTGCGGACATACTTTCTCCTGAACCCGAACCCGGTATCGTCCACCGCGCAAAAGACTTCATCCCCCGCCTTGTACCTGGTATGCACCTGGATCCATGCAACACTCACGGTGTTCCTCCTTTCCTGTTTCTTGCCTGCCCGGGAGGGCGAAGACCCTTTTCCGTCCCTCCTCACATACGCTCACTTTCCATTGGGCCATTACGGCTTTGGGCCGCATTTTTTCAGAAGCGGGGTGAAATGAGTGAGTCAAGGATGAAACCCTTGTCTGGCGCAGGCGTTCGGCTTGTGGTATAGAAAGGTTCATCGGGTGAGGGATTCGGCCCGGTTCCGTAGCAGGTTTTCATGAGCCGTTTCACGTTCATCCATGGGCTGAGAACCAGTGTCCACCTTTTCATCCAGAGCCGCATCCATCTGGGAATGCATCGAGCCTGTGCAGGTTCGTCCCGTGGACCTTGAACGGATCGGTCCCGGTATCAAGCGTCTGCCCCCGTGTTACTGGGAACCCCGAATGCTCTTTTTCGGGGCGTCCGACACGCGGGTGAGGGAAGTCACCGGGGAATTCCCCCACACGGTTGTCTCACGAAAATCAACGCATCCCCTTTTTGTTCTCAAGACCCTGCCGGGTGTGGCCCAGAGGGTGTGTCCATGCTCTTCCAAGGATTGGGGGGCGCGCCGCTCCATCCGCAGAGGGTGTGTCCTGCAATACACTGGAGTGGTCACCGACCGTGCGAGTTACCTCGTGGAATCCTGCAGTTTCAATCTCCCCCTGGACCCTGCCTTTCTCGGCCGTCTCGAGTTCAGGGGCCGGGTCCCGGAAGAGTGCCTGGATGAGAGGATGGCATGACTCTGCTCGAGGCTTGGCATGACTGGCTTTCCAATCCTCAGTGCCAACCCGTCCTGGAAGGGGCGGTCCGGTTCGTCTTCCGCCTGGCCCGCCGAGTGGGTCTTCCCCCGGACCTCCTTCCATGCTGCGACCCATGGGCCTTGCCCCAAGAAGAGCGTGAAGACTGCTTCCGTTCCGTGGCCCACGAGTTGTGGCTCTTTCTAAACTCCCGGACTGAAGGGTGGTTGCGGCGTATGGGGGATCTGCCGGCCCATGGGGCGAACGGCCGCGTCCTCATGGAGCGCATCGCCCGGGGCTTTTTCAACCACCTGAGGGACCAGGCGCGGACCCTGGACCACGACCCCAGGAGATCCCTGTATCGAAGGCTTCGCCAGATCCTCTCGGAGGAGCCTTCCATCGCCTACCGGGCTACCCGGGAAGGGGCCTTTTACAGCCTGGACTCCAATGCGGACTTGCCCGGACCCCATGATCCCGCGGGGGAAGAGGGTTACGCCGCATGGGAATCCCCCCTGGCCGTGGTGAGCGTCACGCGGTTGCCCCAGCGGGATGCGCTCGTGGAACTGGCCGGCTTTTTCTGGCGGCAGGCCGCACAACGGCTGGGGAGGCCCTGTTTTATGGCGGTGCGGGAGCTGGTGCATTTCATCGGCTGCCATTACCCCGACCTTTCCGTACCGGAGACCGTGCCGCTAGATGCAGAGGGCCGGATCGCAGGCCATGACGAGGGCAGGGGGGTCGAGATCCCCTGGGACGGTCCCGGGGCGGATGCGGGGGTCGTACGGAGCCGGATTCCTCTGCTCGCGGAACAGTTGGCCGCAGGCTGGTCGCCCCGGCAACGCCTGATGTTCGCACTCCTCCAGGGTGAAGAGGTTCCCCTCCATGAAGCCGCACCGAGGCTCGGCTACAGCGGTCCTTCGGGGGTCAAACATCTCGAGAAAAGCGTGCACGAGAGCATCAGGGATTTTTGCCTTCTTTGGCCCGGCCTGTCGCCCCCCGACCTGGACAGGGGTCTTTTCGAGGCGTTCCTGCTGGAGGTGGTGGAGATTTGCAAGAAAGAAATGTGAAGCCGTATCTCTTGGCAAGGAAGACACACACGCAACGGTTTCCACCCGACGGAGTCTTGTTGAATGTCCGATTTTGAGCCGTGGGAAATGAGGCTGGCTTGGCAGACCGCGCTCCAGGCCAGGGGGTGCCCGCCAGACCGGGTCCTCTTGGGGGAGGATCGCGACAGCTCCCTCTCTCATCACCTCTCGACCTGCCCTTTTTGCAGCGAAGCCGCGGCCATGGGCCGGGAAGAGTTCGAGGAAACCGCCCTTGCAAGGGAATTGAGACGCTTTTCCATGCCCCGCCCCGAGGCGGGACCGGCGCCGGGGCAGGTGTGCAGGGTTTCCGAACGGTGCGGGGGTTGGGGCCCCAAGGGCCGATACTACAACCCTCCCTGGGTGCTCGTCCTGGACCTGCCCGGTGATCTCCCCGGGGCTGCGAGAGTGGCGCAGATCTATGACGATCCGGTTTTGGCCGGTCCGGGGGACATTCCCCTGGGAGACGACGTCTTCGCCGAAAGCTGGAATACGTACACCCTGAGAGAGGAAGACCTGGAATGCTGCGGCGGTTGTGTCGACGAAGAAACGCTGCGGCAGGTGAAGGAGGGTGCCGCGCTGGATTGGCCGGCCCCCCCGGCAGGGACTCACCTGGAGGCGTTTCGCAGGCTGGAGGTGGAAGTGGCCGCTTTTTTCGCTCTCCAGGCCCTGGAAGAAATCATGAAACGACGGGAACGCAGTCCCCTGGAGGGGCTCCGCGCCCTCTTTCCCGATGGGGGAACCCTGAAAAGAGAATTGTCCGGCGTTTACCCGCAAATCGCCTGGCCGGAGGCGTCGGGGGATGCAGCGGACCTGCTGGCCCGAGCCCGCTTTCCCGAATCGGAACTGCCACTGGCCGCCGCCGGGGAGGGGGAAACCCTCCCGGCAAACCTCGTCGTGGTTCGACGCGGAACCGTCCAACTCTCCCCCATCCTCTGGGAATTGAGGGTGCTGACACCCAAAGAAGGGGGAACGGTCGTCGGCGGCAAGGCTCTCGCATCTCTGCCCCCCCGGGTGGAGCTCTATGGGCGATGGGCTGCGCCGGGGCAGCCGGGGCGAATCGGTGAAGAGTCCTTCATCGATCCTGAAACCGGCTACTTTCGACTCTACTTCAAGGACATTTCGGAGCCGGAATGGTGGGACGGGAAGGTTTTCATCCTCCTCATCGGTGCGTGAACCCATGAAATGGTCACTGCCCGAATTGGCGGTGTGGGCCTTCCACGGACACCTTGCCGACCGGGTGTGGGACATGCTCTGCCCTGGTGGCTTGGAGCCGCCCCGTACGGAGGGGGAATGGGCACAAGCTTGGCGCAGCGTGGAGAAGGCCCTCGGACGGGGCAGGACCTTCATTTTGCAAACCGGCGTGACGGCAGGGGCCCTGGCCGGGAAGGAACGCATGCCCCCATGGCTTTTCCCTTTCCTGGAAAAGAGAGTATCCCTCTCGCGCCTGGGACTTCCCTTTACGTGGGTTCAAATCCTGAAGGGACGATGGCAGGCGTTTCCCCTCGCCCTGGTCACGGAAAGAGGGGCTCACCTTGCATGGGCCCTCATGGGGAGAATCGAAGGGCGGCCCCTCGCCCCCGGGTGGCCTTCATGGTGGGATGGTGCAGCAGATGATCAGGCCCGGGAAGCGGTGTCCACGGCCATGAGCGGCCTGGAAGACCGGCTGGGCCCGGGCTTCTTTTTCTGGCCCCTCCTCCCCCCATCCCAGAGCCCCGTCGTTTTCGGCCCTTCCCTCGCCCTGCCCGTGTACCTGGCGGGCTGTTCTCTCGACCGAGGGATTCTTCCCGGCAGGATTCTCTCCACCGGTGCCCTGGGGCGCGACCTCTCCCTCGCACCCGTCGGGCACTTGCGGCAGAAGGCGCGCCTTGCACGGGAGAAAGGTTTTTCGGCGGTTTTGTGGCCGGTCAGCGAGGAATCTCGAAGCGTCGAAGTGGAAGGGGTGGAGGTCCTGGAAGCGGAGAGCCTCGACCACGCCTGCTTTCTCTGCGAATTGTACAGCCCGGGGACCGGCAAGGACCTGGACCACCAGTTCCATTGCTTGTCGGACCCCAAACGATTGGCTTCCAACGTTCATCTCCTCGACAGCCGGGTGATCCTGTGGAAGGGGTTCGAACGCCGATACCGTGCCACTCTGGGAGAGATCTTGCGGGAAACGGCATTGATCGACTCTTTCGTGTACAATCTGCGCAGATTCATGGACGATCCCGACGCCTCAGGTCAGTGTCTGGAAAATCTGATGGCTCCATTCGATGTGCGAACCGTCGAGGAAATCGCCGCATCCAGGCCGGTTGCGGCTTTAGGGTTGACCGAGATCCAGCTGACTATCGCCAATCATGACGGGCGCATTGAAGAAGGGGAAACCTGGGTGCGACTGGGTCGGTTGCTGGATCCCGCCGCATCCCGTTCTGAAGAAGGCCTGCGTCTCAAAGTGGACCTCATGAACCGTGCCTTCCTCCGTGAGCGCCACAATCACTACGACTTCCGCATGGAACTGCCGGACGAACTGATGGAGACGATGAGCTACCTGGAACAGTTCCTCGGGTTCCGCAGGAGGTTTTCCCCGGAGTACATTTCGCCCAATCTGGGCGGACTTTACGGTACCCTCGCCCAGAATTGCGGGTTCTGTGGACCGGCCCGACTCGACGCATTGCGACGGTATGTCCATCTGGCCCAGGATGCTTTCGGGAATGGGGCGGTTCCCGAGCATGAAGAAGACTGGAGGCGGCAGTTCTGCTACCTGTGCTATGCCCTGATGGATGCGGGTAGGTTGGGGGAGGCGCGGGCAGTCCTGGCAAGATATCTCGGCAAGGAACCGTCAGATCTGAATGCACAAGACGTGGAGGGGTTCAACCGATTCCGGCACGGGGCTGTCGCCCGTTTCCTCGTGGACAGCGGGGAGCGACTCCCCGTCTATGAACGGTGGATGCACAAGCACCTCCGGGACACGCCCTGCAGGCATCCCTGGCAGCTCTGGCTCTTGAACGCCGGTCTGTACCTCGAGGACCCCGGGGATCGGGCGGAGGCCTTTTGCCGATCACTGGACCGCTGCCTCAGGCTGGGTCCCACTGTCCGGGCCATGGGCCTCATGCCCCTTGCTCTCCTCCGGCAGGAAGGGCATCGCCCCGTCGAGTGGCTCCGGGAAAAAACCCTGGCGATCCTGGGAATGATCCGGAATGCGTATGGGGAGCAGTCCCACTTCCGGCGCTTATTCCTTTGCTCGGCATGGGACGAAGTCCTCTCGACGGTGCTGCGGCACAGAAGGGAGCTGTTCCCCTTCACCTATCGGTGACAGATCGGTGACAGACCCGTCGGGGGATCCCGGGTGTCCCGCACGGTGCCGGCGACTTTCGAGGGAAAGGGAAGGGATCGTGTGGGGGTGCCGCGGGCGGGCGGCCGGGGATTCTCGTTGAGGGGCCTCGTGAAAAGAAGGCTTAGGAGCGACTGCATCATCACCGGCGTGAGCTTTCACTGCAGGTGCCTCCGCAGGGCCTCTTTCACGGCTTCCTCCAGAAGAAAGGCGGCCTCGATTTCCTCTCCCGATACCGCCTGGATCCGCATGAGCCCCTCCCGGCCAAGGGTTGTCTCCAGTTGGGGACAGAGGTAGTCCACGCAGAGGGGATGCCTCACCTTGAGCATGCAGCCCCGGTGCCCCAGGAAATAACAGCTGTCCCGGCGAAGCCTCCACCCGGGCAACTCCGCCCCCAACATCAGGTTCAGCAAGAGGAGGACGAGCCCGTATTTCTTCTCGAGTCCACGGCTGCAGCAGCTTCCTTCGGGTGCCTTCTCATCGCATTCGGCGCAGGTCTGGAGGATTCCCAGATCACCCATGGTCCGGCGGGAGACCTGGAGGTTTTTTTCCAACCTGCGCATCAACCGTTCGATGCGTTCCTCCCCCTTGAGGGTTTCACCCCAACCGGCGTGAAGTCCCAAGGCCCCGGTGATCCGCTCCTCGATGCCCAAGGGTGCGGAATGGGAGGCGCCAAGTGAGCTTTCCAACGACTTTTCATAAGCCCGGAGGCCCCCCACGCGGGATCCTTCCACCCCCTCCCCGCTTCGACGCCCGTGGAGGCAGAACATGTTTTCTTCCAAGGATTTCACGTGACAGTTCCTGTTGAACTTGTAGCTCATGGGATTCTTTCCTTTGGAACAGGGGCGGACGCCGGCAGGCGCAGGCAGAAGAGAAGGCTGACCAGGGACGCCGCCAGAGTGCACCAGAACACCATTCGGACCCCGACGGTGACCGCACCCTGCAGAACGCCGAGCACCTGGGGGGAAATCATCTGCTGGAAACCGGGGTCCAGGAGACTTTCCATGTTACGGGAGATCTGGGCGGCAAGCTCTTCGGGGACCCGCCCCATATCTCCGCCGGAGCTTCTCAGGGATTCCAGTGCCCGACCCAGGTGGAGGCTCACCAGACTGCCGCAGACGCCGATCCCGATGGTTCCCCCCAAGGTCCGTGAGAACTGCTGGGACGATGTCGCAATGCCGAGATCGGATTCGTCCAGGCTGTTTTGAACTGCCAACAGCGTGGAGATGGAGACGAAACCCATGCCCATTCCCGCCAGGGCAAGGGCGGCGGAGAACTCCAAGAGGGTTGTGTCCGGGGAAAAGAGAAGCATCCAGCCGGACCCGCACGCGAGCATGGCCGACCCTAGGATGGAGAGAATTCTCTCCCGCCTTCGGTTGATGATCCGTCCGCAGAGGAAGGCCCCCAGGGACCAGGCCAGGCTCAGGAACACCATGGTGATCCCCAGCTGGGCGGGGGGCCTTCCCAGTGCTCCCTGGATGAAGAGGGGGGCGAAGGCGGAGAGGGAAAAGACGGCGACGCTGCTGAAAAAGGCGGAGGCATTGCCCATGCTGAAGCCTCGGACGGCGAAAAACCTCAGGTCGAGGATGGGTTCCCTCGCGCGTTTTTCCGCAAGCACGAACGCACCGCCCGAAAGAAGCGTCACGAGACCCAGGGTCCCGATTTCGGCGGAAACCCAAGGAAGGCTCCGTCCCCCCAGCATGCAGGCGACGAGCAGGGAGAGGACGGAGATGCACAGGGTTGTCGCCCCTAGGACGT
Source organism: Deltaproteobacteria bacterium (assembly GCA_012517315.1). Taxonomy (GTDB): domain Bacteria; phylum Desulfobacterota; class Syntrophobacteria; order Syntrophobacterales; family Syntrophobacteraceae; genus JAAYUJ01. The sequence goes on along the minus strand of JAAYVE010000061.1, from coordinate 45,160 downwards.
CGATGGGCGCTTCTTCCTTTTTCAGACGGGTATCTTTCAGGAAAAGGTAGATGCCCAGAAGGGCCAGACTCCCCAGGGGCAGATTGATATAGAAAATCCACCGCCAGGAAAGCCAGGCGATGACGAAGCCCCCCAGGGCGGGCCCGAGAATGCTGGCCAGCCCCCAGACGAAACTGATGGTCCCCATCATCCTGCCTCGCGCCTCAGGAGAGGAATGGTCCGCGACCACAATGTAGGCCAGGGCGAAGGTCCCGCCCGCGCCGATCCCCTGAAAGGCACGAAAGGCGATGAACTGGGCCATGTCGTCCACGATGCCCGCCAGGACCGAGCTGGCGATGAAAACGGCGATGGCGGCCGTGTAGAGACTCCTGCTGCTCACGAGATCGCACAGCTTGCCGAAGATGGGCAGAGACACGGCGCGGGTGAGAAGGTAGGCGGAAAACGCCCAACTGTAGAGATGCAGACCGCCCAAATCGGCCACGATGGTGGGCATGGCCGCCCCCACAATGAGGGCGTCCAGGGCTCCAAGGAAAAGGGCCAGCATCACCGCCGCCATGAGGAAAAAGCGGCCGGTCCTGGTGAGAGGGCTCAAGCCGGCCTCCGTCGGCTTTTTTCATCCCTTGAGGAGAATCTCGCGGGCCTTGCGGCGGAGGGGATAAACCAGGACCTCCTTGGGCTCCGCTCCATGGCGCTTGTGTTCCCGGTCCATGCGTCCCCGGCCGGTGGTGATCCCCAGGGGCAGCCAATTGGCGGCCCGGTAGCAGGTGCCTTTGAATTTGGCGGGGTCCACCAGGGTTTCGAGAAGGACGGGGCGGACGGCATAGAGAGTCTCCCAGTCGTCGGCGATTTGCCGTGCCAGGCGGGACAGGGTCGCACTGGCGAGGTGAGGGATCTTCACCCAGGGGAGAAGCAGGAATCGGCTGTTCTGGACGATGCGCTGCAGTCCCCGCACTCTTTGTTCCTCGTCCCACCCGATCCACTTGTCCCGCGGGGCCATTCTCCAGGCGGGGCTGGACATTTGGACGCAGCCCACCTTCCTGGGAACGGGTTCGCTGGTGGTTACAAAATAACGCAGGTGGGCCCCGAAAGGAACCGTGCAGCCAAGATAGTGGTAGCGGCTGACCCACTCCCGCCAGAGGCGACGGTCGTCCGGCGTGTTCACCAGTTGGAGTTGCACAGGCCCAAGGTCCGCCAGGGTCCCCTCCACGACGGGCGGCGTGGGGGTTCGGCATTCCCCGGTCGCCTTGGGGACCACCTTGGATTTGCGACCTGTTCCCCTGTTGCCGGGGAGTTTCAGGAGCCCTTTCTCCTCCAGTTCCTCCAGAAACTGGCGGCATTCGTGGGCTTTGAGCTGTCCGTTGGGGCGCCGCCAGTCCAGGAGTTCACACAGCGTGAAGGCCAACTCCGTGCGGCTGAGGCCGAAGCAGTCCCGCACCGTCCCTTCGATCATCTCCAGCTCCGATGCCCTCACCGGCATCCCGCAAAACCTGAGATTTGTTCTCTGTTCCATGATGGGCTTCCTCCTTGGGAGTCTTTCCTATCCCAGGATGAAGACAAAGTCCAGCAAAAAGGGAACAAGAAATGAGGGCCATGCTCCCCATATTCCGTCAATGCATTTCCCGGTTTTCCGGCACAAACCTGCGGCATCTACGGTAAGTGGGAGAAGGGGGTTTTGGTTTTCCCCGGACCGAGCGCCATGCCCGCCGCTTTCTCCCGCGCCCCGCTTCGTTGAGAACAGACGGTCCCTCTGGGTCACCGGTTGAAGAACTGCACGATGTAATTGCCCGCAAGAAAGGTGATGATGAGTCCCAGGATGAGCTTGAGATATTTCTGGGGAACGTATTTCTGGAGCCTGGCACCCACGTACATCCCGGCAACGCCCCCGGCGCCGAAGAGGAAACCCAGGGGCCAGTCGGGGGCGCATGGGAGGTTGGACGGCATGACACTATAAAAGAAAACCCCGGCAATGGACGTGAGGAAGGTCCCCAGGAGGGCCGCCCCGGCGACGGTGTACACGGGCAGGTGAAAGACCGCAACGCAGAAGGGGGCGATGATTGCTCCGCCCCCGATCCCGTATGTACCCCCGATGATTCCCACGACGAAAGCCAGGGTGAACATTGCGGGAGTGCTGAAGGAAAACCGGTGCCCCCAGAAATCGTACTCGACTCGCGACAGGGACCAGGACACGGTTTTCACCACCGCAGCCGAAGGAAGTCCTGCGGAGAGTCTGGCTGAGTGCTGCTCCTTGAGTTGTTTCACGTGTTGGTTGAATTTCTCTTCCAGGGCTTTCATTTCTTTCTTCCCCCTCTGGGAGCGTTCCGTCATTTCGTAGAGAAGGCGGAGCCCGATATAGAGGAGCACCAGGCCCACGAAGAACTTAAAGGACCTGGGGTCGGGAAGGTAGAGCACCCTCAGGTAGTACCCGATGAACACGCCGGGGAGGGTCCCGATGATCACCACCCACGTCAGGGGCCAGGCCATGCGGCCTTCCTTGAGGTAACGGTAAACTCCGCTGGGGATGGCCACGATGTTGAACACGAAATTGGTGGCGCTCACCGACGGCGTCACAAAGCGCAGGACACTCACCTGGAAAGGCAGGAGGAGAAACGCCCCCGAGACCCCCCCCATGGAGGTGACGGTGGAGACGATGAAGGCTACAAGCGGCGGCAAAAACACCCAGGTTTCAACGCCGGAGACCCGAAACGTCACGTGAAGAAGGTCCAGAAGCTCTATCTTTGCCCTCCCGAATCGGCCGAAAAGCTGCACTGCTCCCTGTTGAGTCTTTCAAGCATTCGCCCATAGAGAAACCGCACCCCATCGGTGATGTGAGCATTTAAATGAGGGAAATCGGTGGTCGCAAGGAAAAAAATGAAGGGGGCCGGGAGGCTCATGCGGCCTCACAAGACAGGGGCCTACGGGGATCTTCGGCGTTTGCGCCCCCGATCGGGTATCCCCGCAAGAAACCTCGGCGGTCCGAGGCAACGTCAAAAGATGGGAGATGGCCACGCATCTTTCACGAAGCCTGGATGCCCGCACCAACCGGATTTATCTCCTCGACCCCGCTGCAGGGTCAGTGGACGGGGCCCGACTGCAACGGCCCTTCCTGCCGGGCTTTCGAACCGTCATGATTCAGCACGGAGGCATAGGCAAGCAGTTGCTCCTGAATACCCGAAATGGACCCGAGCTTCACGCTCAGCTCGTTCATGCTCTTTTCCACGTCCACCTTGCCGCTCTGGTGGAGGGCGACGGCTTTTTGGAAGGAGAGCCGGATCCCCTCCAGGGTCATGTCGATTTTTTCGTTGAGGGAATTCTGGAAGTCCTTCACGGTTTTTCCCACCCGGTTGACCAAGTCGTAACGAACGCGCCCGCAATGGCGGTCCAAGAGTTCCGCAACCGAGGTTTTCATGTTCTTAAGGATCATCTTTTTCGCCATGAACTGGGGAAGCGCCGAGGTCACCGCCAGCTGGATCAATTCGAGCCCGACCGGGTCGTCTTTGAGAAGAAAATAGAACTCGCTCTTCTTGCTCAGCTTTTCCACGGAAGTGAACGGTTTGAGCTTGAGATCGAAGATGCTGCCGGTGAGGGTCAGAATGCGTTCGATCGTCTCGTTCACCTTCTCGGCGAATTCGCGGTGGGCGTCCTCAAGCCGTGACGCAATCGTGTCCGTCAATTGCACGCGCCATTCGTTGAAGGTCCTTTTAATGGCCTGGAACGCGAACTCCTCCAATTCTTCCCGCAATCGACCTCCTCCCCGCCGGGTTTTGCGCACGTATTCGGCTTCCAGCTCCTCCTGCAAGACAGGCTGTCGTTCCCGCTTGAAATGCCCGATCTCTTCGTCCAGCTGGGCGATGATCTTGTTCAGATGCCCCTTGAGGAGGTATTGGTTGTTCTCGCGGTCCTTGGAAATGGACTGGATTTCCTGCTCGAACCGGGCGATCTTGGCGGATAGTTCTTCCAGGGGGAGCTTGATGGCCTCCTGCTCCAATTGGAACGAGATCGTCTCGTCGGAAATGAGCTTCCGCAGGCTGTTCATGATGGAGCGCAGAAAGACCTTGCCCTTTTCATGAACGAGGAACTCCTGGAGGCTTTTTTCGAAGTCTGGAAGCAGGCTTTGCCGCAGCATTTCTCCGTTGTTGCTTTTTTTCCCTTCGAGGGCCCACCGTGCGGACAAAGGGTAGATTTTGACCTTGCCGGCTCCCAGGTCCTCTTCCAAGATGCGGAGGGTGAAGTCGAGGGCTTCCTGGCGGTCCGCGTCGCTCACCTGATCGATCTTGTTCAGCACGAAGAAAAGCTTGTCCACGTGCTCCCGCACATCCTGGAGGAACTGGTGCTCGCTCTTGGAAAGGGGCGGGTCGGCGGAAACCACGAATATGCCGGCGTCCACGTAAGGAAGAAACCTGTAGGCCACATCCGTGTTGTGGCTGTACACGGAGCCTGCGCCGGGCGTGTCGATGATGCGGACTCCTCCCTTGAGGTATGGGGAGGGATAATAGACGATGACTTCCTTCACTCCCTTCACGTTCTTGGGGTTTTCCCGTTCCGTGATGAGGGAGGCGATTTGGGACAGGGCGACGGTTTCCCTGCGGTCGTCCTGGTACTGCACTTCGACCCTCAGTTCCGGACCGTAACGGAGAATGGTCACGACGGAAGTGAGGGGGACGATGGCGGTAGGCAGTATGTCCTTCCCCAGGAGGGCGTTGATGAAGGTGGACTTTCCCCTCTTGAACTGCCCGAGGATGACCAAATTGAACGCTTCCTCCTGGAGTTTCGCCTCGATGTGTTTCAACGAGCCCACCGTCTCCGGGCGGACGTACGGGGCGAGGCTCTCGGCGACATCGAACAGACCGTCTCTCACTTTGGGATAATCCAACATGACCTTCCTTTCTCGACAGGTGCAACCGGTCAAGACACTGGCCGCAAAATCGAGCGGCAACGCATCCCCAGAGGGGGAAAAGCCCTCAATGGGGCAGGAGTCCTGAGGCAAAAAAAAACTCCTACCCTCACCCGAAAGTAGAAGTCATCAGCCCCAAGTCCCCGCAGGGCGGTTCAAGGCGAACTTCATCGCCATTTTTGTTCTATTCATTAGCAAACAGCGGACTTCCATGTCAAGGGAAAGGGCGGTCCCACCAGGGGTTACGATGGCGGCGGACGGTTTTGCCTCGGGTTACCATTCCCGGTTCCCGCTGCTTCGAAGCCTTCGCCGGGAAGGGAACGCACTGCGGGTTGACCGGGCCCGGAAAAGAATGGTACAAGCGGCTTACCCATTCGATGGAAGGCAATGAGGTCTGCCTGAACCGCCCGGGAAGAGATTTCCGGACTGATGACTTCTGCTTGGTTTCGAGCGGTTGGTCCTTTCGGCGCGCGTGATGACCGCTCCCGCCGCAAACGGCGTCAGGGAGCAGACCTCCAGTCGACAGTTCTTGAGAAACCCGCCCCAGGCCGGAGCGGGTTTTTCTGTTTTGTGGGGCGGAGACTTCCGTGCGTGGAGGCAAGGCCTGGACGGGAGCCGCTCCGGAATCAAACCCTCGTCCATCCCAAAGGAGGAACATCCATGGCATGGAGTTTGGCCCTCATCATCATCCTTGGTCTGGCCGCAGACCAGATCTTCCGGCGCATGAAGCTCCCCGGACTCCTGGGTATGCTCATCGTCGGCGTCTTGTGCGGTCCCTACGTCCTGGACCTCATTGCGCCGGAGATGATGACGGTATCCGGGGACTTTCGAAGGATCGCCCTCATCGTCATCCTGCTGCGGGCCGGCTTCGAACTCCACAAGGACACCCTCAACCGTGTGGGGGGGGCGGCCATCTCCATGAGTTGCGTTCCGGCCCTCTTCGAAATCGCCGGGGTCGTACTGGTGGCACCGAAGCTTCTGGGGATGAGCCTTGTGGAGGCCGCCATGCTGGGTGCCATCCTGGGGGCCGTTTCCCCCGCCGTCGTCGTGCCGTTCATGATCGATTTCATGGACCGGGGCCTGGGTGTGAAGAAGGGAATTCCTACCCTGGTTCTGGCCGCATCGTCGGTGGACGACGTTTTCGTCATCGTGCTTTTCTCCATCTTCCTCGGCATGTACGGGGGAGGTGAAGTGAACTACTGGGCGAAGCTGGGGGAGATTCCCCTCTCCATCGGCCTGGGCATCCTCATCGGTCTCGTCCCCGGCTATTTCCTCTACAAGCTCTTCACCCGGTATGACTGGAGACCTCCCAAGCGAACCCTGGTGGTCCTGGGAACGGCCATCGTCCTCACCCAGATCGAGCACTCCCTGGAAAAATGGGTCCCTATCGCGAGCCTCCTCGGGGTCATGGCCATCGGTTTCATCATCCTGGAAAAATCGGAACCCATCGCCCACATCATTTCCCAGAAGCTGAAGAAGCTTTGGATTTTCGCGGAACTGCTACTTTTCGTCCTGGTGGGGGCCCAGGTGAACGTCCAGGTGGCCTGGAAGGCCGGGTTAGCGGGTCTGGTGGTCATTGCGGTGGGACTCGTGTTCAGAAGTGTGGGCACCTGCGTTTCCCTCCTCGGGTCCGGTCTCAACTGGAAGGAAAAGCTCTTCTGCGTGGTGGCCTACATCCCCAAGGCCACCGTCCAGGCGGCCATCGGCGCCATTCCCCTCGGGGCGGGGGTGGCTTCCGGGGAGGTGATCCTGGCCGTTGCGGTCCTGTCCATCCTTGTCACCGCGCCCCTGGGGGCCATCGGGATCATGTTGATCGGGGACAAGACCTTGGAGTACGGGGAGAGAATGACCCTCTATCGTTTCAAGGAACTGCGGGAAAACCTGGGTCTGCCGCGGGTGGGCGAAAGGGTGCGGAGCAAGCGCTTCGGGACCGTCTGGAAAGTGATCGAAAAAAAAGAAGTGTGGCTCCAGAAGCCATCGGTTCAAGATCCCGCCCAAGTCGAGCAGGTTCCAGCCGTCTACCTGAGGTACTGGCGCGAAGACACGAGCAGTGGTCCCGGCACCGGAAAAACCATGGCCTATCGCTACAGCATGGAGGACCCCTCTTTCAACGACCATTGGGAAATTCTGTATGACTGGTAGAAAACGGGGGATGCGGCGATCCCTCGCCGCATGCGGGGGATGTGTTGAGTGGTCTGAATGGATCGTACCAACTGCTTTCGGCGTCCAATGGAATCGAATGGATCATGGTGACATGTTGTGTTAAGGAGACGGGGAGTCGGGTGATGGGTGCCCCGTCGTCTCAACGGCTTTAGGGAAGGAAACGGGCGGGGTCGGGTGCGAAAACCGGCTCCGTATTTCTCAAATGCGTGACGAGCGGTCTCGAAGACCGGAGAGGGAAGGCAAAAGAATGAAAAAGCGTCTCCGCAAGAAGCTCCACAAGGGAGAGTTCAAAGAGATGGGTTTTTACGTGCGGTTCCGGCTTCCTCAGGACATTGGCGAGGAGGACCTGGACAATTTCCTGGACCAGTTTTTCAAGGAGGCCCTGGAATCCCGCGGTCTGGGCTTCGGAGGCAGCGGATACCATGAATGGGATGGGTTCGTGGCCGTGGACGGTCGCGGGTCGGTGACTGAGGAGCAGCGCCAGGAAGTGGAGAACTGGTTCAGGAATCACCCCCGGGTGCTGGAATATGAGGTGAGTGACCTGAGAGACGCCTGGTACGAAAACAGGGGGTGGCCGCCTGCCTCGGAGCCGGTGGGGGGGGACGCACCTTCGGGCGAGGGAATGGAGCCGGCTTGAACGGCGAAAACGACGCGGTCTGGAGGCGAGGGGCGTCCCTTGTTTTGATTTGCAGGGGCGGGGGCACCGGGACGCTCTCGGGTTCTCACTTTCGTGGTTCTTGCCGGTCCGGGTCCACCCGTTCCTCCTCTTCCGGTGGGTTTTCCACGATGGGGCAGCTCTCAAGCGTGCAACTGCACCGGTCATAGCGATTGCAGAGCTGATCTGCAACCGTCTTTTTCCAAAGGGGGACCCCGGAGACATAGGCAGCCCGGGCGATCATGTGCGCCGCCACAGGTGCGGTCAGGAGAGCGAAAAGGGTGATGATGAGGGCCCGGGTGGCGATTTCCAGGTGAGGAAAGCGCACGGCAAGGGCGGCCATGATGAATCCCATTCCCAGGGTTGTGGCTTTGCTCGTGCAGGACATTCTCATGAAGAGGTCCGGCATGCGAAGGATCCCTACCCCTGCGACGATCATGAAAAGGGTCCCGATGAAGACCAAGGTGGTGCAAAGGAAATCCTGGATCATTCCCCGCTCCCCGTTCTGAGTTGTCTGCGTTCCACGTAATAGGCAAAGGCCACCGTTCCCAGGAAGGATACGAGGGCCAGGAACAAGGCCACATCCAGAAAGATCACTTCCCCCGACTCCATGGCGTAGAGTCCGATCAGGCCCATGGCAACCGTTGTCATGATGTCCAGGGCCACCACCCGGTCCGGGAAGCTAGGACCTTTCATGAGCCGCACAAAGGCCATGAAGATGGTGGAAGTGAGAAGGAGCATGGCCGCCGGTAACGCTACACCGAGGATGTTCGTCATCGCAGCAACTCCATCACCCGCCGTTCGAAACCTTCCTTGATGTCCTTTCGAAACTGCTTCAGGTCATTCACGTACATCCCGTGCACATAGAGGATCTTGCGGTCATCGGACACGTCCAGGCTCAGCGTCCCCGGCGTCAACGTGATGAGGTTGGCGAGAAGGGTGATTTCAAGGTCCGTTTCCACGTCCAGGGGTACGGCCACCACGCCGGGTTGCATGTGGTGCGTGATCGTGAGAACGTCCCGGGCGACTCGGAGGTTTGCCTTGAAGAGTTCCTTAAGGAAAAAGACGACGAATCCCGCGGTCTGCCGCACCTTTGAAAAGTACGAGGAAGGGCCCCCGATGGCGTCGTGCAGGAGCCAGAGGATGAGGTATGCAATGGCGAATCCCCCCAGGAAGTTCTCCGGTTTGAACAATCCCGTGATGACCATCCATATGATCGCAAAAACGATGTTGAGAAGGAACATGCTCATGGTTTCCCCTGCAGGATCTTCTGAATATACATTTGGGGGTCGGAAAGTTGCCGCGCGGCCAGTTCCGCCAGGTGGAAAAAAGGGCTTGGCCAGATTCCCATGACAACGATCAGAAAAACCAGGATACCAATGGGCGTCACGAGGGACAAGGGAAGAAAGGTTCTTCCGACGCACTCGCACTCGGGATCTCCGATCGCCTCAGGCCGGTCCTTCCAGAACACCTCAGACCAGAGGGTGCTCATGGAGTAAAGGGTGAGAAATCCCGCACCGAAAACTGCGGCCACAAGCCAGTATTCCTTTTCCGCAATGCCCGCCTGGACCAGGATGAGCTTTCCCCAAAAGCCGGACAGGGGAGGAATCCCCCCGACGGAGAGGGCCGCAAGAAGAAAGAGCAGAGCCATGAAGGGATGGGACCGATACAGGCCTCCCAATTTCCCGATGTCCGCGCAACCTCCCAGGCGTTGAACGATGCTGGTGAAGAGGAAAAGGCACGTCTTCGTGACGATGTCGTGCATGAGGTAAAAGACGGTTCCCGCAAGGGCGAGGGGAGTGAAGATGCCCAGACCCACCAGAAGCGTCCCGATGTGGCTGATGAGATTGAACGAGACAATTCTGCGAAAATCTCTTTGGGGGAGGGCCCCAAGGATGCCCACCACCATGGTGAACGCCGCCAGGACAAGAATGATCCGGTGCATGACCGCCGCATCCCCAGAGAAAATGAGGGTGAAGAAGCGCACAAGAGCATAGATACCCACCTTGGTGAGGAGCCCTGCGAAGACGGCGGAAACGGGAACGGGGGGGGTGTGATAGGACGCGGGCAGCCAGAAGAACAAGGGGAAGACGGCGGCCTTGATCCCGAAGGCCAGCAGGAACAGGGTGGCCAGCGTCTCCGCGAGGTGGGCGTGCGTGGGTCCTCTCAATTGGAGGGCCAGGTCCGCCATGTTCAGCGTCCCGAAGGTGCCGTAAAGCACGCCGATGCCGGCCAGGAAAAGGGTGGACGAGAGGAGGTTCAGGGTGACGTACTTGGTGGTGCCCTCCAATTGCGCTCTCTCCCCGCCGAAACCAAGCAGGACGAAAGACGAGATGAGCATGACCTCGAACCAGACGTACAGATTGAAGACGTCTCCCGTGAGAAAAGACCCGCAGATCCCCATGGTGAGGATGTGGAGGAGAGGGTGGTAACCGAAGGCCACCCGGTCGGGATCGATTTCCGTCCACGATGCAATGGAGACGAGAAGGACGACGACGGCTGCGACGAGGGTGAGGAGGCTGCTCAGCACGTCGGCCACGAGAGTGATGCCGTAGGGTGCAGGCCAGTTGCCGATCTGGACGGAAAGGATCCCTTCAAGGAGAACACCCGCGAGAATTGCGATGGAAGTGCTGAGCAGCGCAAGGGAACCGGCCAGTCCCACTCCTTTCTGCATGCCCGGCCGATGCCGGCCTAACAGGGAAATCACCGCCGTGATCATGGGAATGGCAATGACGAGAGGCAGGGCATTGTTCATGGGTCTCCGTTCATAAGGGAAAGAACTCCCTTTTCAGTTTCGTCACGGGGTGATGTCGGTGGATTGGAGTTCCCTCAAGTCCTCCGTCCCCATGTCCAGGTAGATGCGTTTGATGAGGACGATGGCGAACGCCTGAACGCCGAAACCGATCACGATGGCCGTAAGAATGAGTGCTTCGGGAACGGGGTCCGCGAATCGTCCCCAAAGGCGCGTGTCCCATGGGTGCATCAATGGAGGTTGCCCCCGGACGAGCCCCCCCATGGTGAAGATGAGCAGGTTTGCAGCGTGTCCCAGGAGGGCCAGGCCAATGACGAGCTTCACGATGCTTCGGCGCAGGACCATGTAGAGCCCTGCTGCGTAGAGCCCTCCTACCGTCAGCGCCAGTTCCACTTCCACGGTCATTCCTCCGCGACGGTCAAAAGGATCATGAGGCAGACCCCGACCACAACCAGGTAAACGCCAACGTCGAAAAGAAACGGAGTTCCCACCTTACCCACGACCGGCAGGGTCCGCTCCAGCCAGACCCCTGTCATGAAGGGCTTTCCCAGGACCGGGGAAACTCCTGCGCTGCCGAGGGCCACCAGCAGTCCCGCCCCCACCAAGGCTCGCGGTTCGGCGCGCAGAAGCCGGCGGGTCTTTTCCACGTCGAAGGCGATCATATAGAGGGAGAAGGCGGAAGCGGCGACCAGTCCCCCCACGAACCCCCCACCCGGTTCATTGTGGCCTCTCACAAGCAGGTACACGGAGAGAAGAAGGAGAAGGGGGAGCAAGAACCGGGTCGCCGTTGCCAAGACGATGGAGAACATATGGCACCCTTCACACGACAGGCCGAAAGCCCGTCCAATCATGAGAAATCCACTTCCCCCCGACAGCAGAGGTCTTGCAAGGAAGGGCAATTTCAAGGAGACACATCGTCGCCGCGAGCTTCCCCGCCAAATGGGGGGCCTTCAGGGATACGATCCCGGTGAGATCCGAGCTTCACGAGGGAGTACACCCCGATGGCCGCCACGGCCAGCACTGTGATTTCGCCCAGAGTGTCAAATCCCCTGAAATCCACCAGGATGACGTTCACCACGTTGCGGCCCTTGGCCAGGACCAGGCTGTTCCGGGCGTAAAAATCAGCCAATTTGGGGTTTCTCGCCTGGGTGGTCACGACAAGGACGAGTAGTGTCGTGATGAGTCCGGCCGAGACGGCGACGAGAGCGTCTCGCAAGCGCTGCCGCGAGGTGGAAAAAGTCCTCAGCCTCGGAAGCCTCAATAGGACGACCATGAGCAGGATCACTGAGAGAGTTTCAATGGCAAACTGGGTCATGGCGACGTCCGGTGCGCTGAAGAGAAGGTAAACCACGGCCACGCAGTAGCCGACGACGCCCAGGGCAACGACGGCCACCAGCATGGACTGCGCCCTCACCGTCACCACGGTGGCCGTGAGGAGGATGGCCGCGATAACCGCTTCGTAGGTTTTCACATCCGCCCAGCGCTGGAGCACCAGGTCGGAGAAGGAGATGTTGTCCCTCACCAGGGCACAGGCTAGCAAGGCGACAGCGGTGCAGATGACGATGATGAGATAGACGTTCAGCCTGCCGCTCTGAAAGAATCGCGTCTGCCGCCGTGCAAAAGCTTCCAGGAGGCACAGGGCGTGGTCGTAGCCCGCTGCGGGGCCGTATCGTCCCACGTTCCTCCAGCGGCAGAGTCTTCCTCTGAGCGCACTCCATTTCCAATACAGAGCGCCTCCCATGAGGAGGCTGAGGGCGCTCAATGCCAACTTTACATCCAGGCCGTGCCAACTCGGCGTTGGGATATCACCCGCTTGAAGGATGCAGGACCTCACCGCGGGAGTGATGAGAGCGCTGTGCAGGGGGCCGTGGAACAATCCGAAAAGGAGCCCGACCATTCCCAGGAGCACAGGGCCGACCCACATGCCCGGGGATGGATCGTGAGGCTGGCCTGAAAACCGGCCCTGCGCACTGAAAAAAGGCCGGACCCCGACGACCGCCCCCATGCCGGCGAAGGCAATGCCGGCCGCCACGGCGCAAGGGGCCAGGAGCACCGGGGTAAAGCCGACCAGCGTGGATTCGTACAGGAGTTCTTTTCCCAGGAAGCCGAGAAACGGATAGACGCCCGCACTGGACAAGGCGGCGAGGAGCGCACCGATGCAGGTCAAGGGCATCGCTCGTCCCAGCCGCCCCAGATCCGCCGCGTTGCGGGTGCCGGTCTCGTGGTCGACGATGCCCGCAACGAGAAAGAGACTCCCCTTGTAGAGGCCGTGGGCCAGGAGAAAAACCATGCAGGCTTGAAGGGAGCCCTGCGTTCCCATCCCGATGAGGAGCACGCAGGCACCCAGGGCGCCCACGGTGGTGTGGGCAAGAATCCGCTTGAGGTCGACCTGCACAAGAGAGAGCCAGGCGCCCGTCAGCATCGTCACGGTTCCCAGGGGGATCAACCAGTCCCGCCAGAGGTCGGTCCCGCCGAGGACGGGACTGAGTCTCGCTAAGAGATAGACGCCCCCTTTCACCATTGTGGCGGCGTGAAGATAGGTGCTCACCGGCGTGGGGGCTTCCATGGCGTTAGGCAGCCAAAAATGGAAAGGGAACTGGGCCGACTTGGTTGCCGCCCCCGTCAGAACGAGGAAGATGATGGCGGCGTACAGTGGGGATGTCCGCAAATCGGGTGACCGCTCCACAAGGATGGCGATCTCGAACGAGCCGGCCGCCTGTTGCATGAGGACAAAGGCGGCGAGGAGGGCGAGCCCTCCGGCCCCGGTCACCAGGAGCGCCTGGAGAGCGGCTCTTCGGGCGGCCTCCCTTTCACTGTCGAATCCGATGAGGAGATAGGAGGTGACGCTGGTGAGTTCCCAGAAGACGAAGAGGGCCACGAGGTTGTCTGAGAGCACCAGGCCGAGCATGGAAGCCATGAAGGCGAAGAGGGCGCCGTAGAATTTTCCGAGATCCGGGTGTCCCGCGAGGTAGCCGGCGGAGTAGAGGCAGACGAAGGTTCCTATGCCGGTGATGAGTAGGGCGAAGAGCAGGCTCAGCCCATCCAGCCGGAAGGAGAGACCGATGCCCAGGGGGGACAGCCAGGGATAGGGGAAGAAAAGCGTCTCCCCCGCCTGGATCCTGTTCAGGAAGGACGCAAAGTAAGCAAAAAGCCCGATGGGCACAAGCCCGGTGATCCATCCGGTCCCATTTCGTGCCACCCTGACCACCAGCGGAGCCAGGAGACCCAGGACAAACCCGACCACTACCGCAACAATCATGTGGGATCTCCATCCTGTGCTGTGGCTTCGTCCAAAGGGGTTTACGGCAGACTACAGCCTCATGGAAAGAAGTGTCAAGCGTTTGCCGGTTGATGCCAAGATGTCACGAAACTGGAACGAGAATGACACATGGGAGTTGTCTTTTGATGCGTCGTGCGAAATGATGTCCTTGTCCGTCGAGACCTTCAATCTCTCGATGGTGGAAGGACCGGCCCTGGTGCGGCGGCGGGCGCTTCCCCTGCCGGCGTTGCTTCCGCGGCGCCGGGGCGAACAATCAAACCACAGGAGCGTTTCCATTGTTCATTAAAGATGTGTTGCATTCCCAATTCATATCGGAAGACCTACCGGTCAAGCTCTCTTTTTCCAGGTCCAACGGCCCCATCGACGAAGCGATCGACGCTCTGATGGCCGCCGTGGGTGGCATCCAGCACCAGGAACTGGTGCGTGAAATGATCCTCGCCGCCCTCAAAGCGGGTCAGGAGACTCCTCACAGGGCCGACCTCAAACTCATGACCTCCACTCTGAAGGAGATGCGTTTTACCTCCAAGGTCTTCGGTCCTTACCGGGATGTGAAGAAGGTCACCATATTCGGATCCGCCCGAGTCCCTCCCGGGTCTTCCACTTTTCGAATGGCCAAGGCCCTTGGAGCGGAACTGGCCAAGGCGGGCTACATGGTGATCACGGGGGGAGGCCCCGGCATCATGCAGGCAGCCAACGAAGGGGCCGGGACTGAACACTCCTTCGGGGTGAACATCCGTCTTCCCTTCGAAAATACACCGAACCCCATTGTGGAAGGGACGCCGCGGAGCATCACCTACAAGTATTTTTTCAATCGCAAGGTGGCTTTCATCAAGGAAGCGGACGCCGTCGCCCTTTTTCCGGGCGGGTTCGGAACCCAGGACGAAGCCATGGAGGTCCTCACCCTGGTGCAGACGGGAAAGCGCTATCCTATTCCCCTGGTCCTGGTGGACGAACCGGGGGGAACCTATTGGGCCCACTGGAAGCGTTACATCGAGGAGGAGTTGGCCGGTCGAAATTACATCCATGCCAACGATTTCAGCCTCTTCGACCTCGTGCAGTCGATCGACGAGACCGTCGCCATCATCGACCGTTTCTACAGGCGATATCACAGCCTAAGATTCGTGCGGGGGCGACTGGTGATCCGTCTCCAAGAACCCCTCCCTGAAGAGCGCCTGGCCGAACTGAAAAAGGAATTCGTGGACATCCTCAATGGGGAGAAAGAATTCTCTCTTTCGGGTGCTTTGCCCGAAGAGGCCGACGAACCCATGATCCAAGACCTGCCGAGGCTGGTCCTGGATTTTAACCGAAGGGACTACGGGCGGCTCCGGCAGCTGATCGACGGGATCAACGCGGACTGACCCGGGGAATCGAGCGCCGCAATGCCGCCGGATAAAGGCTGACGGGGGAAACGGACGCATGAAGGGTGCAAGGGGGAAGGGATCATGGCCGCCCTTCCGCGGGAATCACGTACGAGGATTCTTTCGGCGGCGGGTGCCCGGGCAGTTGGTGATCCAGCTGACGGACCGCTGCAACGGCTCCTGCCCTCAGTGCGGGATGCGTGTCAGCCGGCATTTTCCCCGATCTACCCTGAAGACGGACGAGGTGAAGCGGATCATAGACGCAGCGGTCGCCCGGGGGGTGCAGATCCTTTCTTTCACCGGAGGCGAACCCTTGCTCATGCTGGATGAACTGGTCGGGTTGATCCGGTATGCAGGGCAATCCGGCGTGGAATACATTCGCACGGGAACCAACGGCTTCATGTTTCAGCATCCGGAGAGGCCGGAGTTCACCTCCCGGGTCGCGCACCTGGCTGATGCCCTGGCAGCCACCCCCCTGCGCAACTTCTGGATCAGCGTCGATTCCGCCGATCCTGCCAGGCACGAGGGCATGCGGGGGTTTGCGGGGGTGTTCAAGGGGATCGAAAAGGCTCTTCCCATGTTCCACGAACGGGGCCTCTACCCCACCGCCAACCTCGGGATCAACCGCAACCTGGCGGACAACGGCGCTCGAAGCCCCGACCTGGGTGATCCGGGCGGAAACGGATGTTCGCCCCACCGCTTCTACCGTTTCTACAGGCAGGCCTTCGACAACTTCTACCGTGTTGTGACGGAGATGGGTTTCACGTTGGTGAGTGCGTGTTATCCCATTTCACTGGTACAAGAAGATGGGGATCGGGGGCTGAGGGCAGTTTATGGAGCCAACTCGCCGGACGCGGTGGTGAGATTCTCCCGGCTGGAAAAGGCGATACTCTTTCAGGGCCTCCTGGACACCATTCCCCGCCACAGATCCAGGATCCGCATCGTCTCTCCCCGGAGCGCTCTGTATGCCTTGGGGCGGGCTCAAATGGGAGAACCCCACGTATCCTACCCCTGTTTGGGAGGAAGGGACTATTTCTTCGTGAATGCCGGGGACGGGAGCACGTATCCCTGTGGTTACCGGGGGGGTGAGAATCTGGGGAGACTCTGGTCCTTGGACGGCTTGAGTGGGGAGGGTGAAGCAAATTGCAGCCGCTGTGAATGGGAGTGTTTCCGGGATCCGTCGTACCTCCTGCACCCTTTCCTTGAGGCTGCTTCCCGTCCTTTTAAGCTCGCTAAAGACCTCTACAAGGACCCTGCTTTTTTCAAACTCTGGGCGGAGGATGTGCGATACTACAAGGCCTGCGACCTTTTCGACGGCAGGGTTCCTCCCGATTTCTCAAGACTCGGCAGGTTCTGAAGAGGTTGGGGCCCGCCTCCGTCAACGGAACCAAGAGTGAGAAAGACTCTGGCTTCGACTTCCTCAAGGCTCTCTCTCCCTTGACCGGTCTTCCCGAAGGGAACGTTCCCGTTTCGCCCGCCGGGCTCGCTCCCTTTCCACGAAAGCGTCGAGCTTCTCCTGCTGCTGGAGTGAAAGCACGCTTTTCATGGCGTTGATGCCCCTGTGGAGGACTGCCTTAATCTCGGGTTCGTGCTTCCTGCGCAGTTCTATCATCTCCCGGTGGCCCTGGCGGAGAATCTCCTCGATGCGGCGTTCCTGTTCCTCGTCCAGATTCAGTTCGCGGTCGAGCCTTTTCAGGATCAGCCGTTGCATCGGCGGTCTCGGGCCTTCCAGCATGTTCATTCCCCACCGGTCGAAGATCACTCGGGTCCCCACCGCTCCCATCAGGACTCCCGAGAGAAAGAGGGCCAGGAGACCGCCCCAGAGTCTGAGCTTCTTCACGGGTGGTCGACTCCTTTCACAGGACCCCGAAAACCTGACCCAGGTCGTAGCCTGAGGTCTCCCAAAGGATCCCGTCCACCAGGTCGTAAGGGTTGCTTGCCCCTCCATCCACGAGAAAGGCGGCAAGAAAAAGGGTCATGACAAGAGACACCGCTGCCAGGCGCCAGGCGGCCGATCCCACTTTCATGCCGTTTTCCTGCTCCCTGACCTTTGGAGGGGATTGCTCCAGGATATGTGCCATCACTTTGTGCCGCCAGTGCTCGGACACCTCGGGAACGGGCCGGTTCCGATGAAACCGGATGAGGGTCTCCTCGATCTTTCCAATGCCCTCTTTCCGCTGTTTTTTCATGGAACACCTCCGCTTCCGTCCACGAGGTTCTCGATGATTTTTCTCAGCTTGCACCTCGATCGATGGGCGCGCACTTTCACAAGAACGGACGTCCAACCGAGCATGTCCGCCGCCTCCTTTACGGAGAGGCCGTCGAGGTGGACCAGTGTCAAAACGGTTCGCTCCTCCGCCGAAAGCCTAGTCAGGGCGAACTCGAGCACCTCCTGGGCCTCCTTCGCCGTGGCACTTTTCTGGAAGTCCTCGACGGAATCATTCGCCAGGAGGGAATCCATCCATCGTTGCCCATCTTCCGAAATGCTGCTCATGGGCAGTTCGCGACCGCGATGCCGGCGCCAGAAATCCACACAGCAGCGGACCGCGATTCTGGAAATCCAGTGGGCCAAGGGGCTCCTGCCGGAAAAGGATCCCAAGGAACGGTAGACTTCCAGGAAGACTTCCTGGGACACGTCCTCCACGGAGTGGGAAGGCACGTGCCTTCCCACGATTCCAAGAACCCGAAGCCGATAGCGGTCCAGCAGCAGTTCAAAGCAGTGTGCGTCACCCTGGATGACCCGGGCGATGATCTCCCTGTCCGGCAATCCGTCCCCCATAGGTCCCATGAAGAAACGACCCCGCGTCCCCGTTCGGCAACCGGCGGTTTCAGCAGACCGGGAAAACCGGGAAAAACGGATGCCGCTTTGCATCCTGCAGTGTTGAGACGATGGGAAGCAGTGGGAGAACAGGCCGGGGGCCTTGCTCATTCATGGATTCAACACAAGAAAAAGCATCCATTTTCATACTCTCTCAGGGATGCAGGAACGGTCAGGCATCGGGAATCGATCCCCCCGTCACGGTGCAGGGTCGGCTGCATCGCCCCTCGTTTCCAAAGGGGGCCGATTTCGGGCGGAAGTTTGCAGAACCTTCCGCCCGTTCTTGATGGGAGTTTACTTGAGGTGCGCCTCGATCCAGTCATCGAGGGCGGAGATCCTGTTCTCCATGCGCTGCTTCATCCTATGGGCCCGTCGATTCCGAAATCCGTCGAGGCGCTCCTTCTGCTCCGCACTGAGGACCGACTTCACTTCGTTCATGATGCGAGCCCGCAGCAGGGCGGCTTCCACGTCCTGGGCCGCAAGGCCCTCCGCCGCTGTCCTCACCGAACTCTCCGAAAACGCGTCTGCCGTAGACGACTCCATAAGGTTCTTTGCCGCTTCCTTCCGCGCTGAAACCACCTCCCCGATTTTCGCCCGGTATTTGCTGAGAATCATGGCGACTTCCCTCTCCTGGGAGTCCGTCAGGTTGAGCATCTGGAGCAGGGGAAAAGGAACAAAGGACATTTCCGGGTCGCCATGACCGCGTGGTCCCTCGGCGGAATCAAAAGGCCTGGCCTGAACACCGGCCACGGCAAGCACAACAAAAAGGATCGCACACGAAAGACCGAACAGCAATCTGAATTTCATTTGGCACTCCTTCCGAATGGTTTGCTCAAAGGGCATCTCCCATGATCACAGGACGGAGCCGGTAACGTGGCTCTCACCCGTCAAGTCGAAAGAAGTCTCCCAAAGGTTACAGGGCCGCATATTTTTTCCCAGTTCCCCGACTTCCCTTTCAGAATGGCTTAAAACACGCAAGCTTTCTTTCTTGACCGTCGCCACGCCCCTGTCTATATACTCTCCTGCTGAGCGGCGGCCTTTCGGGAGAAGGCCTGACCCGCCCGGTTCCCCGCCAATCCATGACCATTAGTCTGACTGAATGCCAATCAGGAAAGGGACTTTCTTTATGCCAAGGCGCCAGGACATCCACAAGGTGATGATCATCGGTTCGGGGCCCATCGTCATCGGCCAGGCCTGTGAATTCGACTATTCGGGGACCCAGGCGTGCAAGGCCCTGCGACAACTCGGCTACGAGATCGTCCTCGTCAATTCCAACCCGGCCACCATCATGACGGACCCGGGCATGGCGGATGTGACCTATATCGAGCCGCTGACCGTGGAGAGCCTGCGGCGAATCATCGAAAAGGAACGCCCCGACGGCATTCTCCCCAACCTGGGAGGCCAGACGGGGTTGAATTTGTCCAGCCAGCTGGCCCGCCAGGGAATTCTTGACAGGTTCGGGGTCAGGATCATCGGAGTGGAAGCGGACGCCATCGAGAGGGGTGAGGACCGGATCGCTTTCAAGGAGACCATGAACCGACTGGGAATCGAGATGCCCCGCAGTGAGCCGGCGTTCAGCGTGGAGGAGGCGGAGGCCATTGCGGCGAAACTGGGGTACCCGGTTGTCATCCGGCCTGCATACACCCTGGGTGGCACGGGGGGAGGGCTGGTCTACAACGTGGAGGAACTCCGCACCGTGGCGTCCAGGGGCCTTTCGGCAAGCCTCATCGGACAGATCCTCGTGGAAGAGTCGGTCATGGGCTGGGAGGAACTGGAGCTGGAAGTGGTGCGGGATGCCAAGAACCAGCGGATCACGGTCTGTTTCATCGAAAACGTGGACGCCATGGGGATCCATACGGGAGACTCCTACTGCACGGCCCCCATGCTCACCATTGCCCCTGAACTGCAAGAGCGGCTTCAAGAATATTCCTACGACATCGTGGAGGCGATACAGGTGGTGGGGGGAACCAACATCCAATTCGCCCACGACCCCAAGACGGGCCGGGTGGTGGTCATCGAGATCAACCCCAGGACGTCGCGATCTTCCGCCCTGGCCTCCAAGGCCACCGGGTTTCCCATCGCCCTCATTTCGGCACGCCTGGCGGGGGGGCTCACCCTGGACGAAATCCCTTACTGGCGGGAGGGAACCCTGGAGAAGTACACTCCGTGGGGCGACTACGTGGTGGTGAAGTTTGCCCGGTGGGCCTTCGAGAAGTTCAAGGGGGTCCAGGACCGGCTGGGTACCCAGATGCGCGCCGTGGGCGAAGTCATGAGCATCGGGAAGAATTACAAGGAGGCCTTTCAAAAATCCATCCGCTCCTTGGAAATCGGGCGTTACGGACTGGGTTTTGCCAGGGACTTCCACGAAAGGGCCCTCGAGGACTTGCTGGAAATGCTCTCCACCCCCACCAGCGAGCGGCAGTTCCTCATGTATGAAGCGCTGCGCAAAGGAGCTTCCGTGGAGGACCTCTACGCCAGGACCCACATCAAACCCTGGTTCATCCAGCAGATGAAGGAACTGGTGGAACTGGAGGAAGAAATCCTGAAGTTCAAGGGGAGAATGCCTTCGGACGAGCTGCTCATCCGCAGCAAGAAAGACGGGTTTGCAGACCGCTACCTGGCGCAGATCCTGGGGATCCCCGAGAGGGACATCCGGGAGAGAAGAAAGAGCCTCGGGGTTGTCCACGGGTGGGATGCGGTTCCCGTGAGCGGTGTGGAGAACGCGGCCTACTACTATTCCACCTACAACGCCCCCGATTCCGTGGCAGCCAGCGACCGGAAAAAGGTCATGGTCATCGGCGGGGGACCCAACCGCATCGGGCAGGGCATCGAGTTCGACTACTGCTGCGTCCATGCGGCCTTTGCACTGCGAGACGAAGGCCTCGAGTCCATCATGGTCAACTGCAACCCGGAGACGGTCTCCACCGACTATGACACCTCCGACAAACTCTATTTCGAACCCGTCACCGTGGAGGACGTGCTCGCCATTTACGAGAAGGAAGGGCCGGAAGGGGTCATCGTCCAGTTCGGAGGGCAGACGCCGCTGAACATCACGAGAGAACTGGCGGATGCGGGGGTGAAAATCCTGGGGACTTCCCCCGACGCCATTGACTTGGCGGAAGATCGGGATCGATTCCGCAAGACTATGAAAAAGTTGAATATTCCGATGCCTGAATCGGGAATGGCCAGCAGCCTGGAGGAGGCCATGGAGGTGGCCTCGCGGATCGGCTATCCTCTCATGGTGCGTCCCTCATACGTCCTGGGGGGGAGGGGGATGGAGATCGTTCACGATCCGGAGATGCTAAGGGAATATGTGGCGGCTGCGGTGGGAGTGACACCGGACCGTCCCATACTCATCGATAAGTTCCTGGAAAATGCCATCGAGGCCGAAGCGGACGCCATCGCCGACGGAACAAGCGCATTCGTCCCCGCCGTCATGGAACACATCGAGCTGGCCGGAATTCACTCGGGGGATTCGGCCTGCGTCATTCCTCCCATCAGTATCCCCGCCAAGCACCTCGAGACCATCTACGAGTACACCCGGAAGATCGCCGTGGAACTGAACGTGGTGGGACTCATGAACATCCAGTACGCCATTTATGAGGACACGGTGTACGTATTGGAAGCGAATCCCCGGGCATCCAGGACGGTGCCCATCGTCTCCAAGGTGTGCAACATCCCCATGGCTCGACTGGCAACCCAACTGATGCTGGGGAAAAAGCTGGGCGACCTGGGTATCGAAGCGAGGCACATCCCCCACTTCGGCGTGAAGGAGGCCGTTTTTCCCTTCAACATGTTCCCCGAAGTGGACCCCGTCCTGGGGCCGGAAATGCGGTCCACCGGGGAGGTGCTGGGGATGGCCAGTTCCTTCGGAAAAGCGTTTTACAAGGCCCAGGAGGCTGCCATGCAACGGCTGCCCCTGGAAGGAACCGTTCTCATCACCGTTTCCGACAGTGAAAAGCAGCCTGCCCTCCAGGTGGCCGGGCGGTTTGATTCCCTGGGGTTCGGGATCCGGGCCACCCGGGGCACCTGCCAGTTTTTGAATGAAAACGGTGTCGCCGCCAAGCCCATCGACAAGATGCACGAAGGACGCCCCAACATCGTGGACGCCATCAAGAACGGGGAGATCCAGTTGGTGATCAACACTCCCAGCGGAAAACTGAGCAAGCACGACGACTCGTACATTCGCAAAGCCGCCATCATGTACAAAGTGCCTTACATCACCACCATTTCCGCCGCCATTGCGGCCGCCCGCGGGATCGAGGCTTACCGCAGGGGCGGGGATTCGGTGAAATCCCTCCAGGAATATCATGCGGGTATTCGGTAGAGGGCTTCTTCAAGGATCTCCCTGACCGTCGTCCGGCAACGGTGCATTGAACCGAACCGGCGACCGGTGTGAAGCCGGCGAAGTCCTGCGAATCCTCCAATCCCTTCCATGCCATCATGCCGCCCCCCGCTTCTCCACGATCCAGCGGATGATCCTCCCAATCCCCGAAGGCTGAGGGATGCAAATCCCTGTGAACCTCCTTGCCTTGGGGTCCTCCGTGCGGCTTTCGGGGTGGACAACGGTTCACGCCTGTTGCAGAATGCCGTGCTGCATGAATAGAATGAGTGCGGCAAATTCACCGACGGGATGCGTCCGCTCCGCGTTGCTGGACCGAGGGGGCCGATGGGCCGGGTCATTCCGCCCCTGCCGTTGGGACCTTCGGGGAGGAGGAAGAGCCGTTCGCCTTGGCGATGGAGCGATTGGGAATTCCGGTGACCCGACAGGGGCCGCTCATCCGCAGGCCGCAGGAGCGGGAATCTGTAACGGTGGCGGCGAGAGGGGCTTCCTGGAGATTTGAGAAAGGAGTGATACTGCCATGATCAAAAGGTGGGCACTTAGCGCTCTTTACCCGTTGTTGTTCCTTGTGGCGAGCCATGCACCGGCCTTTGCCGGAACCGCGGAGATCGAGAGGGTTCGATCGGCCATCGACGTGCTGAACAAGATCATGTCCATTCCTGAGAACTGTATCCCTCCATCGCTTTTGAGAGACGCTTACGGCATCGCCATCATTCCCGGGGTCATCAAGGGGGGGTTCTTCGTCGGAGCGCGCTACGGCAAGGGGGTCCTTTGCGTGCGGCGGGATGGGGGCGACTGGGGAAACCCCCTGTTCATTTCCGCCATGGGAGGCAGCTTCGGGTTCCAGTTCGGGGCCCAGTCTGTTGACGTGATCCTGGTGTTCAAGAGCAACAGGAGCGTGGAAGCCATCACAGGAGGCAAATTCACCGTGGGGGCGGATGCAGGCGTTGCGGCCGGCCCGGTGGGGCGATATGCCGAAGCGAGCACGGACATCATGCTCAAGTCGGAGATCTACAGCTATTCCCGGAGCCGGGGGCTTTTTGCGGGGGTGTCCCTGGAGGGGGCTTCCCTGCAGGTGGATTACAAGAGCAACTCAGCCTTCTACAACATGGCTGGAATTCTTCCCATCCAGATCCTGAAAGGACAGGATCTGGATGCGCCGCCGGTGGCCAGTGACCTGCGCAATGCCCTTTCCCGCCACGCAACCCTCTAGGAGGTGGAAAGGAATTTGCCCCGATTCGCCTGCTCCCGGTGGGAGTCCTGAAAACTCGAGGGAGCATTCTCTCACTTTTTCGGGCGGATGGACACATTCCGACGAGCCATGGCCTCTTCAAAAACTTCACAGCTTCTCATCGCCGACATTGCCCTCATGCGGGCCCTTCTCCAGCGGCTCATCGTGCCTGCGGCCCTGGCGCTGGGCGTGTTCCTTTTCGGGGCGTTCGGCTTTTATCTCATTGGGAAAGGGGCGTGGACTCTCTTCGACTGTGCCTACATGACGAGCATCACCCTGACGACCGTGGGTTACGGCGAGATCCTGGAAGGGTTGGGTTCTGACGGCCGCCTTTTTGCGATGGTGCTCATGTGGTCCGGCATGGGGGTCACGCTCTACGCCGTGTCGACGATCACGGCCTTTTTTGTGGAAACGGATCTCTGGAGGATACTCAGGGAAAGACGCATGGAAAAGCGTATCGCCGCCTTGAGCGGCCACATCATCGTCTGCGGGGCGGGGAAGACGGGAATCAATGTCATCAGGGAAATTGTGAACACGGGACGGCCCTGCGTGGTCATCGAGGGTGACCTGGAAAGGCTTGAACGGGTTCAGGAAGAATTCGGGGCGCTGTTCTGCCTGCACGGGGACGCGACCGAGGAGGCCGTCCTGGACAAGGCGGGCATTGCAAACGCCGCCGGGGTCATCGCGAGCCTCAGCGACGACTCCCACAATCTGCTCATCACCGTGCAGGCCCGTTACATCAATCCGGGCGTCACCATCGTTTCACGCTGCAATGAAAACAACCTTACGGAGAAATTCTACCGTGCCGGCGCCAACTACGTGGTGAACCCCGCTTTCATCGGGGGCATGCGGATGGCCAGCCAGATGATCCGTCCCCATGTTGTCTCCTTCCTGGACCGCATGCTCCGGAGCAGGGACCTGGCCATCCGGGTGGAAGAGGTGGTCCTCGACGCATCCTCACCCTGGGTCGGCAGAACACTGGAAGAAATCGACATATACAAGCAGACGGGCCTGGTCCCCATCGCCATCAAACAGCCCGAGTGGGAGGATTACGCGTACAATCCGTCTCCGCAGGAAAAACTGGAGGCTCAGACCGTCCTCATCGTCATCGGGGATCCAGGGCAGATTTCCAGGTTGCGGGAGTTTTGCTGCAGGGATGGTGCTTGAATGAGTGGGCAGTGACGGTGGGAACCACCTTGGGAGACCGGTGGTTAGCGGGAAGGCACGGCAGGGCGGCTTTCCTGGATGCCGGGCATGTGAGGCTGGACCACCTCAGGTCCTGGGCCATCGAGTGACGAAGAGAGCGGCTCGCTCCTCGCTGGTCACTTCAGTGGACACCTTCTCCGACCGGGCGTGTTCATGGCAAACCCGGTTCCTGCCCCTTTCCTTTGCCTCCCTGAGAGAATGGTCCGCCCGCTCGAGGAACTCTCCCGCCGTCAACCGGTCCCCCGCCCGATAAACATCCACACCGAAGCTGGCCGTCAGGTATACGGGTTGCCCGTTTAGGATGACGGGGGAATCGGCGACGATGGTTCGGAGCCGCTCTGCCGTGCGCACAGCTTGGAGCAGGGAAGTCCCGGGAAGAACGATGGCGAATTCCTCGCCTCCAAAGCGGCAAGGGATGTCAATCTGGCGGGTCTTTCCCTTCCAGATGCGGCTGACCCAGAGAAGCGCCTCGTTACCCGCCTGGTGCCCGTAAGTGTCATTGACGGCCTTGAAATGATCAAGGTCGATCATAATGAGGGCCGTGGGAAACTGGGTGCGCCGGGTGCGCTCCATTTCCACTTCCAAGGCATGCATGAGGTGCTTGTAGTTGAACAGTCCAGTCAGTGGGTCGGTTTGAGAGATCTCAGAGAGTCTCTGACACTCTCCCCGCAGACGCTGCACTTCCAATGCAACGGGACATCGTTCGAACCCGGCGGGACAGGCGGGATCCGGTGAGGTGGCATGATCCAAGACGGACTCCTCTTGTCGCAGGCAACGGCGATACATTGTGGCACGGATGCTCCAACGAGCGCATGTCGAGGCGGGCGACAGAGGTCATCCGCCACGTGGAGCTACATTAACCGACAACTCATAACTATTCAAGGGACTTATGCGTGAAACTCCATCGGCTTTTTGCGGTGGTCCGCAAGGACGTTTCCGCTCTGCAGGCCGCCGGAGAAGGCGGAGAATTCCTTGACAGGTTTGAGACCCGGTGCTAAAGGTATCGTCTCTGACGAATGGATGGGTTCGCTTGCGGAGGGATGGCCGAGTGGTTTAAGGCGGCGGTCTTGAAAACCGTTGTTCCGTTAGCAGCGGGACCGTGGGTTCGAATCCTACTCCCTCCGCCAAAAGGCAGTGCAATGGACTTCCAGCTAGCGGAGAGATGGCCGAGTCGGCTGAAGGCGCTCGCCTGCTAAGCGAGTGTAGGGTCAAAAGCTCTACCGAGGGTTCGAATCCCTCTCTCTCCGCCATATCAATAAGTTAAGCTCTGGTCAAAGCTGGAGCTTATTTGTTTTATGGGTTGCTTGACTACCATTTTTATTATCAGTTCTGCTCAGAAGGCTCACAATTGAGCAACCGTCAAATGTACGACCTTTGCCCTGCTCTATCCCACCTCCACATACCCAAACCTGAACCGATTCACCCCTCCACCTACCAGGGTCGCGGTGAGTTCCAGAATATGTTGCCCTGTCTTCGTGACTCCTGGGTACTTAAACCATACATCCACGGCATTGCCGACAGAGGCCATGGAGGAGGATGAAATCAGGTCTGTGGTCGTCTCCGTGCCGTTGAGGAAGGACTTGACGGTGCAGGACGCAACCGGGTCCCCCGTGGGATTGGGCAAGGCCCATTTCAAGTTGAATCGGAAGGGACCCCAGGCGTCCGTGGCCGGGTTGATTCTGATTTCCGACACATCAAAATCGAAGTTCATACCGCCTCCTCTCCCGATCCTGACACAGCCCTAACCCACTTTCGATACGCCTCAGCCAAGCGGGTATCATATTGGTTGGCCGCGTATCCGGGCCCATTATAGGCCAGGGCGAACATCCTCCAGTCCTTTTCCTTGAGGTACTCGGCGATGGCCACGCCGCCACCCGATGATTCAATCTCGCATACCGCCCGGATAGTCGCCACATCCACCCCGAGGAATTCAGCGGCTTTTGCATAATCCTCTTCGGTGAGGGTTTTCCCATTGGAGACGGAATTAACTTGGTCCGTGAACAAGTCGTTGTCTGGCGGCTTATCGCCATCAATGACCAAGTTGGAAACAAGTCGGGACCAAGTTGCCGGTCCGACAATGCCGTCCTGGGTTAACCCTTGCCGGGCCTGGAACGCTTTCACGGCCCGTTCGGTAACAGGGCCGTAAAGGCCGTCGATCTCCCAGCCAAGAAATCCTTCCCGGGCCAGGAAGGCCTGCAGAACAGACACGTCCAGACGGGGCACAATCGCATTGCGGCGGAGCGTCTGCACGGGAATCCGGATGATGATGCTCATGCTTTCCCCTTCCTTTGTGCTGGCCTTTGTTGTCAATCTATAGTAAGTTACACTTGAGACAAATCGTTCTTACGCGAACTCGATCTTGAGCGTGCAACTGTCGTTGGCCAGGTTTCCGGCACTCGAAGAGACCGTTCTCCTCAGCCAGAGCCTTTGCGCACCGGATGCCGCGATATTGGATATGGAGAGCTTGCTCGAAGAGGTGTAGTGGGCGAAGGTGACATCCGTCGGAGCAGTGCTCTCGTTTCCGACCGTTTGCGTGGTCGAATCCAGGCCCAGGTCGATTTCCGTATCCTCACTGGTGGTCTCGGGATCGAGATATGCCTGAATCGATTCAGCCGCCGCGTCCCCGTTGTTGTAGATGTCGATTGCCCGGTATTCGATATCCCCAGCACTTGCCTCGGCCGGCGTGACGTTATCGAACAGATTGTTCATCGCCGTTCCGGAAACCTGGGTGCTGCTTCGGACTCCCCCGAGGGATGCATTGGGGTCCGAGTTGCCTGAGCCGCCTGTGAGAAAAAGTTGAAGAGATGCCGCCATGTGTTGATCTCCTTTCTATCGTGATTTGGCAATGTGTCTGTAGATGATCGCAAGGGCCTCGTTTTCGAGCCCTTCAGCCGGATTTGCCATGAACCTGTGAATCTTTGCCCCAGCCTCAAAGTCGAAATCCAGCCTGTGCGCCCCGTAAAGAAACGCCTGTGCTCTCGCCTGGAGGACCTTCACGGGGAGGAGACTGATGATTGTCTCAAACCCGAGCTTCCAGGACGTTTCCTTTTCAATTGCATGAAGGATTTTCCATGCGATCTCCTGCTCGCAAAGCAGGGTCAGGATGCTCCAGGCGGTCTGCCGGTCCAGGAAGTTGAGGACTTTCCAGACAGTTTCCTGAGGTAGCGCATTCAAGACCCGCCAGGCCGACTCAGCCTCCTTGGTGTTCAGGATTTTCCAGGAAAATGGTGTCGAAAGGAGCCATTTGTTCAGAATTTGCCAGGAATGTTCACGGCTTAAGACGTTCAGAATCTTCCACGAGGAACCCGCGTCGATTCCTGCAAGCACCTTCCAGGAGGTCTGTCTTTCGAAGCTGTCCAGTATCCCCCAGGAACTCTCGCGGTCCATGCCGGCCAGTATCTTCCAGGCCGTTCCAAGGTCTTGTGTGGCGAGAATGTTCCATGCCGCTTCCCGTGTAAGGACGTTCAGCACCTTCCAGGAGGATTGCCTGCTGATCCCGGCCAGTATTTTCCAGGCGGCTTCCTGTTCCTTGGTTGTGAGGATTTTCCAGGAGCTTTCCCGATTCAGGCCGGCCAGGATTTGCCAAGTTGTCTCAAAATCCTGTGTGCATAAGATTATCCATGCCGCTTCCCGTGCCAGAGTGTTTAGAATCTTCCAGGAAGCCTCTTGCGATATGGCTTTCAAGACCTTCCAGGAAAGCGCGATCGAAAGGGTTCCCCCTCCTGGGGATTCGACCTCCTCGTCCGTCCAGAGATCCAGCTCTGATTCCGCAAAGCACAAAGAGTGCTCATCGATCCACATAGCTATATTCCGTCAGGAGGAACAAAGCCCAAATTGCACCAACCCATCTTGGTCTGCGAGATCGAACATGGGGCATGGTAAATGCCACACCATCCTAGGCGGACAAAATCTCGCGGGGGAACCGGAAACCAATCGACCACGCGCTCATCGCCTGACTTGACGAGTCACGCCATCTCAACTCGAATTGCTTGTTCTCATTCACTGCAATCAGGCCGCGCGTTTCGTCGCTGCTGCCGGCATACATCAGGTAGGTGCCATCCGCATCCGTCACACCTTTTTTCCGATAGTAAAGCGCAGTGCTGGCAGAACCGGCAGAGATCAAAATCATGTCGACAAGAATATTGCCAATCGGAACAAGCGCGGTGTGTGTGGAAAACGAAGAAGACAGCGCCACAGCATTCAGGTCAGCATTGGATGTAGTGAGATCGGACGTAAAAAGGAAATGCCCGCCGCTGACATGGAATGGCTTGACAACCGAAGAGGCGTTGGTCTTAAAAAACCCGATGCAACGCCAACTTGTGTTCGTCCCATGATAGTAGCCCTGCTTGGAGGCATTCAAAGTCGGCATCATCATCGTGGAGGAATACTCGATCTCAGATGCGGAAAGTATGCGGCTTCCATCCGAGGGTGGCTTTGCATACACCGCATACCACGTCGACGACGATAGACCGGATACGGTTTTATCGAAGCCGGGGCACTTATAGAGCTGCTCAAGTGTACCGTCATTGATATGGACTATGCCCGGCTGGAGTGTGATCTCATCGGAATCCTTGTATGTCACGACGACAGTCTGCATGCCGCGGATCATCCAAAGCAGGTCGAGTGGGATGTTGCCGCTGGTTCTTTGGAACTTGACCCTGGAAAACATGACCGATACAAGATTTGCGGTTATGGCCTGCGAGTCCGTACTATCCAACGTGACTGTGGTGTTGGGCGAGGAGTACGACGATTGCGCGACATAACCATACTTGATGCCGTCGGCCCCACAATCACACCGGACTGCCCGGCCAGGAATGAAATCCGCCGTACGGTCTGTCCCAACGGTAAAGCTGGTTGAGCTGACATATGCAGCCGCGATTGACATCACAGCTCCTTCCAAAAAAAAAGCCCGCTCCTGAAAAGAAGCAGGCCGTATGGTTGGAAAACACCAATGTAATTTACCACAGGTTGATCACAGAGGCCAGCACAAACGTCACAAAAAATGTCATTACATTCCGTAGGCTTCCCGCAATTCTCTAGCCAGTCCATGCATTTGTTTCATGGGCTGTCTGGCTTGCAGCCTGGCCTTGATGGCCTCCTGCAGGTCGATCCGCATTTCCGGCCTCTTTTCCAGGACCGCGTTCCGGTTCCATTTCCGCGCCTCGTTTCTAACTCGGACCATCTCCTTATTATCTCTCTTCCTCTGTGCAGCTACATATCGGTTTGCGAGCTCCGCCTGCTTCTCATCGCGGAAGGATTTAAGCTCCTCCATGGTCCGGTAGATATCGAACGCCTTGGTGCTGGAAAGGGGCTGGAACCCGAGCCCCTTGGCAATGGCCTCTCCCTCCGTGATCCTTCTCGGACCTCTTTCTCCCGGCACGTTGATGGGCTTCCCGCTGAGACTGGTTTGCCCCTCGGTGGACAATCTCACCGCGCTCAGGATGTTTCGGAGCACTGTCGGTGCCACCGTCTCCGCAGCCCGGTCTGGCCTCCCCGCCTTCACCGCGTCCACCGCCTGGGCCATCTCCTTCATGACCGCATAAGGAATACCGAGAAGCTCTCCCATACTCTGGCCAATCTGTTCACTCCAGGACCGGTTCACGTTTGCCCGATCCAGCAGAGGCACCTCCATTCCGATGGAATGCCCGATGTTCACCCCGAACACAGACGGAGCCCCGTACATGACCAGATCCCGCATGCCAGGGGGAAGCTCTTTCCTCACTCCGCTTTCCAATATGTCATCTCCGAAGAGTTGCCGGATGAGTGCCGCAAGAGTCCCGTATAGAGGCACTGCCCCAAGACCGCCCAGGACGATCATCGACATCATGGAATAAGCAAACGCTTTCCTGCCTTCTTTGTCTCCTTGAGTCAGCATCCATCGCCACATGGAAAGAAGGTTGTGGGAAAAGCTCCTGAAAGTATAGGCACTTGAGAGCACCTTGCCGGCGCTTGTCCCTCGGAGAAATGCTGGACGATTACCCTTGCCGTATATGAAATGGGCGTCGTTCACCACCGTTTCCGCAAAATGTTTTGCATCTTCATAAGAAAGTTTCTCTCCCCGCTTCGCTTTGAGTTCATGGAGAGTCTTATCGTTTTTGATCCGTCCTTCCGTAGCCGCCCGAAACGCTGCAAGTCCAAGGCTCATGCGATTGTACCGTTCGGCCATCTCCATTGGGAACCCCATGACCCGGATCACTTTCTCCTTCACCTGCCTGAACCGCCCAGAGACCTTTCCGCGCATCTCACGGGTGAGCTGGGCCTGCCCCCATCCTTCTGCATACATATCCAAGAGAAATCGCTTTTCTGACTCTGTGAGCCTTCCCTCGCCGGCTCCTTTAATTCCCTCCTCTGTCAGGGCAAGCCTGAGATCAGTGGTCGCTTTGGCAAACGCCTTCCCAGCATTCGCAAAACCGGTGTCCATAGCAAGTCTCGGGACCCCTGAAACGAAGTTCTGGGTCATGTTCACCGCAGCCGTCTTGACGTTGGCCCCTAGATACTTCAGAAAGAAAAATGTCCTTGCCCCGTCCACTACCCGATCGATTTGGGTCTGATTCTGAAGCATATCTTGGACGAACCTGGTCCCCCACTTGTACTCGTTGGGCTTGCGGTATGCGTCGATTCCCCTGAGTATTTCGCCGAAGTCGTGAGCGGCCTCCATCTTGGTCAGCCACCCGGAAAAACCGGCGAAGTGGTCGTGTAGCACGCGGGCCACGTCTTCCTTCTCGAAGCCGGGAATATCTTTACGCCGGATCATGTGAGACCCGAAACCTCGGGACTTGAGGACGTTCGATACCTCCTCGGAAAGGGTCTTCTTCAATCCTTCCCGCAGCTCTTCGGGCATTCGGGACGCGGCGCTGTCGATGATCTTCTGCATGGCGTCCACGGGGATCGGGAAGTCGTACACCTCCTCGGGGAGCTGCCTGTTCCGGTCCACTTCCCACTGAAAAGAATCCCAGTCGAGATCCGGATTTTCTTTCTTCGCTTCCTCACGGATACGGTCGATGTTCCGATTCACCCACCACGTGGCGTGCTTCTCGTTCAGGGCGTTGAAGTGCATGCGGTAGCGGGTGTTTTCTCCCGCCTTGGCATTGGGGTCTACCGCACGGATATGGAAGTTCCCGTAGCGGTTGTGGGGGAAATAGTTCTCGATGCTTCCGATCTGGGTCCGGAATTCCTCGATGAGGGTAGGATCGATGTTTTTGATCTCCGCAAGTCGGTCCCAGATCATGGTAAGAGACCTGTCCAGGGTCTTTCTTGCGGAGACGTAGGCATCCCTCACGGCCTTCGAGACCTTCTTCTCTTCCAGATATCGCCCAAGTTCCTCATAGTGTTTGTCGTTCAACTCATAGACCGGGATAGTGACAATCTCTCCCTTGGTTCCCTTGGAGATCTCCCGTTCTCCCGTTTTGACGAACCTCGGCTCATCCACGACCTTTTTATTCTCCAGGCCGAAAGCAAGGTCAGAGAACTCCTTCATCTGATCCTTGTCGAGGTCGAACACGCCCTTCGTCTCGGAGAGAAAATCATGGTAGAGCTTCGAGCGGTCCTTGTCCCTCCGGTTCTGCCTGTCGAAAAGGGCCTTGACCGTTTTGTTGGTCTTGCCCAACCATGCGGAGATCCGGAAGGAGTCGTTGAATTCCCGGAGATCTCTCTCCGCGTTCTCTCCAAACACTATTTGGAGGTTCTCCCTGGGTTCTCCCTGGAGCCTGGTCTTGAGCTTCCGGAACACCTCGGGAGCGGAAAGGCTGAAAGCGATGTCGGGGTCTTCCTCTTCGGTCTTGCCCGATTCGGGTTCTTGAGGTATATTTTCATTGGTGTTCCCGAGATGAGTGGAGGCGATCTCCTTAGCCTCATCCGGGGTGGCAGAACGTGACGCCACGTTGCCTGCCCTGTCAACAAGCCCTTCCACATATCCCTCACCTTTTCTCCCTTTTCGCGCAATCTTGGTGCGTATCTCCTTGTTGTGCAGGACAACCACATCCCATATGTCTCTCTGGATTTCCGGGTCGAAATACTTCTTGATCAGGACCTCTTTGTCGATATCTCCATTTCTGAATTCAATCTTGATGTCTTCTCTCTTGATTGTTGCCGGAAGAGTGTGGATGTATTCCTGTCTTCTGCGATCACTGAGAAGATGGTCATAATCAATGATTCTGCCTTCCCTCCTGAACTGAATATCCGCTCCTTGGGGAAAGAGTTTTCGGACAATGCTTTTCAGAATCGCCCTGTATTCGGCGGGGGATCTCTTCTTCAAGGCTTTGATTTCTTCCGGCTTCAATCCTTCGAGGTATTTGCGGATCTCCTCCCTGTCCTTGAAGGAAAGGGGCCTTGAAGAGAAAGCTGGAACTCTCTCTCCGGCAGCCTCCGCCAAAACACCCTCCTCCCCCTCAACATACCGCTCTGCCCTTTCAAGCAGCCTCTGCACATCCGCATCATTCAACCTCAAGGTAAAGCCTATCCTCCTCAAGGCGTCCCGAACCGCCGCATAAATCCTTTTCAAGAGCCCCGGCCTCTCCCTGGTCTCGGCCATCTGGGCAATCTTCTCCTTTGCGGCGTTCCTTCTTCCCTCCTTCGTTTCAAGGTCCAGACCATAGAGGTCGGCGATTTCGCGGAGTCCCTTCTTGCCATATAGAGCGACGACCTCATCCAGGAATCCGTTCCACCTGTTCCCGAGGATTGACTCCATGCCGTGATGGCCGACGACCTCGTGAAGAAGGACCTCCTCGGCACGCTTCGGAGATTCGAGGTTCTCTGAGATCAAATACACCTGGTCCTCGAATACGAACCCCTCCAGACGCTCCGAAAGCTCAAGAGCTGCTTTGGCCTTTTCCTGCGCAAGGTCCGCTTGAGACGCCCCCGGCTTCAAGACCAAGCTCAGAATAGATCCCGTTCAGTTTGACACATCTGCCTCGGGGTCCTTGAAACTGGCCGTCAGTCCCTTGTCCGCAAAGATAGGGGGAGATTCCCATACGGCTTGCCATTCCTTTCATGAAGCCGAGGCGCAAGATTCCCATGGTGATGTCCCTGGGCGCTTTTGGGCTCCGCATCGATGGATTCAAGATCAAGGTCCGGGGCATCTCGCTGGACCTCGGGGGGACCATTGGGACCAAGGGTGTTGCGGCGGATGTGGACTGTGACATCACATGCAAGACCGAGATGGAAGTGGCCGGGAAGTTGCCCCTCAAACTGGGCAGCATCAAGGTGAACCTGGACGAGAAGGAGACGTCCTGAGTGCAGGTTGGGACAGGGCCTCCCCGTATTTTTCCGCATCATGCTGGCCAAAGAACGGCATCGAGACCGTTATCCCAGGTCCCGGCTCAAAGGCGCGATGGCGACAGCCCTGTCAACCCTGATGGTGTAACATTGTGATGAGCATCATCCCGACAAAGACCGGAATCGTGCCCGGGAGGCGGACCCCATGAAGCATCACCTGCCCTATCACAGACGAAGGTGGCCCCATCACGTGATGCACCACGTCGTTTGCCGGCACCAGATCGAAGTGGAGGTGTGGCCGGCTGTGGCGGAACTCTCCTATCCCGATGAGCGCACTGTCAACTCCTTGAATACTCAGGTGCAATTCAGTGCGACGGTGTACAACGGACCCACGAACAGGGTCACCTGGCAAGTGGCTGGGGGGGGGCGGCGGTCAAGGGTTGGGAACCATCGATGAATCCGGGCTCTACGTTGCTCCAATCAAGGGGACGGCGCCTTATGCAGCGACGGACATCGTGATTGCCACTTCCGTGGACGACCCCATGCGCAAGGCATTCGCCCGGGTTGCCCTGGTGGGCCTGGGGCCCGAACCTTCGCCTGATCCCAGGGTGGAGATCTATCCCAAGCGCTCTTGCGTCTATTACCGGGGCAACAATTCTTCAGCGATTCACAACGAATACATTGACATGAGCAACACCCGGCAACTCTTTCGAGCCGCATTGTATCACAGCGAGTCCAAAGAGCTCCAATGGTTGAGGGATGGGTCCGTTGTCAAGAGCGGGAGCGAGCCTGGGTACCTCTATGAGCCGGCTTCGGACAAAGGGCTCCCCGGCACAGTGAAGATCGCGGTCCGACTGGCTGTAGACCACGACGTCAAGGATGAAACGACGGTCCTTCTGATCAATTACTTGTGGCCTGGGATTGCGGACTGATTGTGACGACGGGAGAAGGAAGGGGAATATGGGAGACATCACGGTCACCAACGATCCATTGAAGGTCAAAGTCCACAACGAGTCGGAACTCCTCGTCAAGGGCAGGGAATCCGAACCTGTGCCCACCCGAGTGCAGGAGGTCCAGAAGATCGCCCACGTCGCGGCCCAAATCAAGGAAATCAACCACATCGATCCCATCGCCATCGAGGCCTTCCATGTCAATGAAGTGAAGAATATCGATCCGATCCACATCGCGAAATTCAATGTGACAAACCTGCCCACGGTGAACATGTTGCTGCGCCAACTTCCACTGGTGGATTTCAGCGTGAGGCGGCTGCCTGCGCTCTCCGTGGGGTCCCATCAGAACTTCCGCCTGCCTTCCTACTATACGGTGAGGGCAAGGTTCCTCGGAATCGAGGTGTTCCGCATTCACCTGGAGGGGGAGACGGCCATTGTTCCCATGGAGCGTTTCAGGAGGGAACAGGGAAGGAGTGACAACCGGAGCTTCCCGGTTCCGGAAGCTTCGGGCAACGCGGCCATTCCCTCCCTTTGCCTGGAGAAGGAGGTGACGGTTTGCCGCCCTCCAGCCGCGACCCCACTGGGGCCGTCCCACCGCCCAAGGCGTCACGGGGCGGCCCCAGTGGGTGGGAGAGGCCGAGGCGCCCCTCTCCATCATCCCCCTCGGGTCGTGTCCTTTCACCTGGGGGGTGCGACGAGAAGCGCCACGACCGGTTCCATTTCCTTCGGACCGCCGGGTTTGAATCTCCAGGGAGCAGGTTCCGACGAATCCGCCGCGTCCTATGACGAAGGTTGTGTCAGCAGTGGTGATTAGGAGGCAAACCATGCGCCATTATCCACGTTACGGCATTAATCCCGTGTCCCATCGCCACCCCGGTTTGATGGGAGTCTTCGGTGGCATGATCGACCTCACCACGGCGGTTCTCCAGGGAGGGGCCACCCTCGTTCGCACGATCGTTGAAGGCTCCGTTTGGCATGGATGCCATCCCGGCTATCCCCCTTACTATCCCGCCCACTGGTCCGGATGCCACGTGCAAGGGCACCATTCCTACTACGTGGAGTGCGTGCCGCACTGTTACCCATGCCGTTGCAGTTGCTGTTGCTGAGATCCCCGGAGGTAGGGGGGCAGTCACCCCGTTTGGATTCTGTGGGCGTAGTCATGAGAAGGATCAACGAGGGAGTAGAGGGTGGCGGAGAAGAGATCGCAAGCCGAGGAGACGGGAAAAACCAAGAGTTCTGGATCCCGGGGAAAACAGAAGAGCAGGAAGCCCGGGTCCTCTCAGGGTGCAAAGGGGACCAAGCCTGCCGGGGAAAAGGGGCGCGGCACTGTGGAGCAGATCGAGGCGATTTTCAGCAAGATCCTGGAGCTCGCGGAGACGGGAGTCGGGCTGGGGGTCAACGTGCTTTCCAGGCTGAGCTCCTATGCACAGAGTGAGACGGCTTACAGGCAAGGCGAAGATGAGAGGCACGGGGGAGGGGGATATCCCCCCCCGCACATGGGAGAAACGGGGATGGGGACGGCTGCGCTCCACAGGGAACCTCGTGGCGATCCCGACTCAGGAATGGGAACCTCCTGGAACCCCTTCGTGACGAACCGCATCTCCCTCCAACCCGGGAGGCCGTTCCAGATCTCCTTCTGCATCAACAACGACTCCGATGCCTCCGAGAAGAGACTGCACCTGGAAGCCGAGGACTTTGTCGGCGCGACAACCGGCTTCAGGATGGAGAGGCACTTGTTCTCGGTTCAACCGGCTGAGAAAGCCATTGCTCCCTTGGATTTCGACAAGTTTGTCCTGACGGGCAACATACCCGCCGACGCGCTGGAGGATTCCTACAATGGGTGGGTCCGCATCACGGGAGATGAGGAGATCAGGCTGCCGGTGATCCTCATGGTCGGCCTTTATCCTCAATTCCGGTGAGACGTTTCCGGGATGACTTCCGGCGGGGGCGGTGCAGTCCGGAACATCTCGGGGTGTTCTTGGCGGTGAAGCATCATGGACCAGATGTTTGATGTGATCGTTGTGGGGGCTGGCCCGGGGGGGGAGCAGCGCGGCGACGTTCCTTGGGCGCGGCGGGGTTTCCGTCCTGCTGTTGGACAAGACGTTTTTTCCCCCGTGACAAGGTCTGCGGCGACGGTCTGGCCCCCCAGGCCCTCTACTGGCTGGAGATCCTGGGATGTGTGGATGAAGTCCTTGAACAGACGAGATCCTTCTGCGTCCAGGGGGACATCTATCTCAACGGGAAACAGGTCTTGAGGGAGATGTTTCCCCAGAACACCCCCTATCCGGGATTCAGCGTTCTTCTCCCCCGGAGGAAACTGGACCACATTCTTGTGCGCAACGCGGTTTTCCACGGGGCTCTCTTCAGGCCGGGATGCCGGGTCAAGGGGCTCCGCTGGTTCCCGGACGGGATCGTGGTGGAGGCGGTGGAGGACCAAGGCCCCGTTCATTTCAAGGCCAGACTGGTCATCGGGGCCGACGGCGCCAATTCCGTCATCACGCGTTGCATTGGAAACCGGGTCATGAGAGGCGCCACGGCCGTCTCCCTCCGTGGCTACTACCGGGGTGCCTGCCTGAACGGTCCTCCGATCCGGGTCTATTTTGACGAGCGCTCTTTCCCCGGGTACGGCTGGGTTTTCGTTGACGACGAAGGCATGGCGAACGTTGGGATCGGCTATGCCTTCGATGAAAAGTTCCCCGTCAAGCCAAATCTCAAGTCCATGTTCCACCGCTTCACCCAGGAAGACCTCAAGGAGAGTCTGAAATTCGAGGAGGCCATCGAAAAACCCAAGGGGGGTGGGCTTCCTTTTACAGGCACAAGACCATGGTGGCGGAGTGGGTCATGGTGATTGGAGATGCGGCCAACCTGGCAGATCCCATCAACGGGGGAGGCATCCACAATGCCATGGAAAGCGGGCATCTGGCGTCGGAAGTTGCCCTGGAGGCCATCGCCGGGGGGGATTTTTCCAGGGATTTCCTGGGCCGTTACGCAACCCGCTGGAACGGGAGGCGCGAAATGGACTGGCGCACGGGGGAACTCATGCTCTCCATCGCCAAGAACCCGAACCTGAGGGAAATCTACCTCCTACTCATCCAGACCATCGCCCGTGCCATCGGGGATAACCCGGATTTCGAGGAGTTCTGCGGAGGGATCTTCAGCGGAACGCTCCTCGCCAGGAAGTGCCTCTGCCCCCGAACACTGCTCGGGGTGACCCCTCTTGACCCAGGGACCTGGATCTCAACCCTCCTCGCCCCCCATAGATACGCCACCTCTCCCCTTTTCAGCCATTGCGTTTCCGCTGCCTGCGTCCTGCTGAAAATGACCGGGAGGGTTCTTAAGGCCCCCCTCACGAATCTCGAATGGGGTACGGAGATCCTCGCAAAAGCGCTTGGGCTCCTCGAGTGCTACGCAAAGGGCCGTCACGGTCTGCCGGCGCAATCTCCTGCGGACTGCGGACAGCCGGGAGGGAGGCATCGCATCGTAGAGCCACGTCGGTTCTGAAGGGAGTTAGAAATGGCGAGCGTTATTCTGGGTTCATTGAATCGGATCGTTCATGAAACGGCAAAGGCCATTACTGACAACGAAATCCCGGATAAATTGGCCAATGTGGTGACCAGCGTTGCCACCACATGCTTTGGTGTGATCAAGGATATGCTCATCAAGATCCAGGACCTCACCAAGCAGGAACCGTGAGAAAGGAGGAAGACCATGTGCTGCTCCAGACACACTCCTGTGTGCCATCCGTGGGCCTGGCGCCATGAATGCTGCCACTATCACCCCCCCGCGTGGTTCACCGGGCCTGCAGTCCAACCGTACTTGTGCCCCCTTTGTGGACAGCCTTATCACCTGTGCTGCTGCTCCATCAGGCCTTCCATTCACGTGCACCAGGAGGTTTCCGCCGACACGGCCAACCCTTCCAGGGAAGCGTTCATCGGGGGAAGCCGCAATGTGCGCCTGACCATCGAGTACATGCCCGTCACCGGGGCCACGACGCCGTCCGTCAAGGTCGTTGTCACCGACTCGAGCGACAGCAGCGAATGGAACGTGACCACCATCCCCGCCGGCTACCACGTGAAGGAGGACTTCGCTTCCGCGGCACCCGGGTCCACGGTCAAGTTGGAAGTCAAGGAGTGCATGGCCCGTCTCCGATGGTGTGAGGCGCTCTGTTGCTGAAAAGCATAGAACTGGAGGACCCGATATGGCCAACCAAATACTATCCCGTCCTGATCTCTACCGCACTGGCAGCGGTCCGTGGACCGGGGCGTTTGGACATCCGTACCACCCCCCCATTACCACGGCTTCTGCCGGTCCTGCTGCCACCTTGTGCACAAGTGCTGCTACGGCCTGCCCCACTGCCGCAAGGTGCCCAAGGTGCTTCTGGCTCAGCCTTCCGCCGTGGCGGCCCCGGCTACCCCTGTGTCCCCCAATTTCACGGCGGCTTTTGCCTATGCCTGGATGCTCTCTGTGAACGGTATTTCAATTGATAACGAAGACTTGCAGGCACTGGCAGAACCATACACCGTGGACCGCAAAGACGCCGTCATTGGCGGAGGGTGCTGTGTTCATCTGTCAGTGGAGTATTTTTACTCCGCCCATCCCTCCCCAAGGGATTCCAAACTCAAGATCGACCGGTCGCCGCCGTCCTGGTGCCGGTCATGGACAGTGCCACGTTTCTCTCATGGGGCAAGACGGTCTCACCCAACGGCTATCACATCAAGGAAGGCATCATCACCACAAAGCCTGGAGCCCAGCTCTACCTTTATGGCATCAATGCCGTCGCCCGCGTGCGCTGGTGTGAGACCTTCAGCTGCTGATCGGGAGCAGGAGGAGGTGCCATGAGCAATCACCAATCTGATTCGGCCGAGAAGGGCAAGGTGGGCGAAGGTGGCAGGGTGAACCCGGCCAAGGCCGCTTTCGAGGAGTACCGGAGACGTATGGCTTCACAAGCAGCATCCGGCATGCAGGGAAACCCCGGATTTCCACCGCCCCCGCCATGGCGACATTCGTGGAATTCCTATGGGCAAGGCATAGGCGGGTCAGGAGGTCCCCAGGGACCCCCACACCCCTATCCCGGATCTCCACGCCGTGAGGCGGCTGCGGAAGGATCCCTCTTTGCCATCGTGGGAAAAATGCTCCGGCTGGGGGTCGACCTGATCACCGCGGGACTCGCCGGCGGCATGCAGTTGATCCAGCGGTTTTCAGGCTATGGGGGGAGCTACGGCGAGGGGTGGGGCTGGGATGACCCATGGTGCCCGTACGATGAGTGTTTCTGTGGGGATTTCCCGGCTCATTGGGGGTGCGGTTACGGTGCTCACTGGTGCACCCCGCCGTGGCATCTCCGGGGTCACCCCCGCTGCACCCCGGGTGTCCACAACTGCTGGTGAGAAGTCGGAGTGCTCATCCAGTAGCTCGTTCACTGTGATCGTCTGAAGGCACGGCTTCAGCCAAGAGGTCACGAAACTGTGCGGGGAGGAGGCTGGGGCGGGGTCTTGACGTGGCAAAGGTTGGGGCCAACCTCGTAGACTCTCCTGAAGGGTCAAAATGTACAGTTGGCATTTACAACAGCAGCAACAATGCCTGCGTCGTCAACCTGTGTGCTGAGGACCGCCACGATGCGGTGCCAGATGACACTGCAGAAACCTTCGGCGCAAAGGC
This sequence comes from Deltaproteobacteria bacterium, assembly GCA_012517315.1. GTDB lineage: Bacteria > Desulfobacterota > Syntrophobacteria > Syntrophobacterales > Syntrophobacteraceae > JAAYUJ01. The sequence goes on along the minus strand of JAAYVE010000061.1, from coordinate 4,646 downwards.
AGCGTTTCCCCCTTCACCTGAATCGCAGTCCTGGCGATTCGTGTCCCTCGAAATCGAAGGTGCTCCGTTGACACCGGGTGGAATTCATGTGTTCTGGGAAATACTGCCCCCGTAACATGCAGCTCATTCAGCTATTGAGGCCAGTGTGTGGAGGGGGAAATAAGGCGCGTGAGGATTTCGGAAGCGTTTCAGGGACTCGTGCAGGGTCTCCTTCAAAACATTGCTGAGCCCTCGTTCCTGTGAAGGGAGGAACCCGGGAATTGAGAGGGGCCAACCGCATGACCGGTCCCGCATTGGAACATTGCCGAGATGTCTGTGCCCAAATCGTTCAGTTTGGGATGGACGTATATATCACCCCTTGCTGTGGAAGAATCGCTCAATCCAGGTCATACTGAGTCGATCTTTGGTGAGTCTTACGACCGAGGGGGTGATGAACCGGCTCACCGTGCTCTAAAGTGCTGCCCTTCAAACGATTTGCCCCCAATGCCGCTCTTCGTTTCACCCTCCTTCTTGCTTTTTTCCTCTATGAATGCTTCAAGGGGGAACTGTGCTCCGGCGTTGTCCCGTTGAAGTCTTACCCAACAGACCCTGCGCCGTAGGGCAATTGACGCGGCAGCAAAGATTGTGAGAACCTCCGGTAAGGTCATTCTCAGGTTGGCGCCAGCGACTTGGGATTTCCTTGGTTTTGATGAATTTTGGTGCCGACGCACTCAACCCATCGCCTTCTGTTGGACGCGAAGCGGTCGTGCCGACCACCCACGCCGGCAGCGGTGCAATGGATAGTGGAGTGATTCGCTCTTGAGTCTGCATGGCCAGGAGGCATGGCGGCGCAGGAAGGTATCGTGTAACCGACGATTGTCGCAGGGCGATCGTGGAGATTTCGAACTGATGTGAATAGGTGACCGAAACCTAGCAGCGACGGCAATCCCCGTGAGATCAAGGAGAAGATTCATGGCATCCCAGCGGATTCTGATTATCGGCGGTGGGGCCTTGGGGCCCAAAGTCGCGTGTCGTCTCAAGCGTCTCAGACAAGATTGGGAAGTGACCGTGGTGGAACAACAGGAGGAAATCGCCTGTTCCGTTTGCGGTATCCCCTATTACATCTCGGGTGATGTGAGTGAAATCAAGGGACTCATGACCGCAAGTTTCCAGATGGTGCGAAGCCGCGAATTTTTTGAAAACGCCAAGAACGTGTGTGTGCAGACCAAGACTCGCGCGCTCGCTTTGGATCGAAAGGCGAAGCGGGTTCTCGTCCGGCATCTGGAGACGGGTGACGAGCAAAGGCTGTCCTATGACAAATTGGTCCTGGCCACCGGTCGACGACCCAAATCACTGGACGTACCGGGATGCGATCTGCCCGGTGTGATCAGCGCCACCACGCTGAGACAGGCCGAGGATATTAGGCAGCGCTTGTCTCAGGGAGAGGTGGCCAAAGCGGTCGTGGTTGGAGCCGGCCCTCGTGGATTGGAGATGACTGCGGCGGTGAGTGACCTGTGGGGGGTGGAAACCACCCTAGTCGAAGCAGGCTCCCACGTATTGGCCGATCTTCTGGACTTGCCCGTGGCCCGCATGGTGCAGCAGGAGCTTCAGAGCCGGGGGGTCCAGGTTTGTCTCAACGAGTCGGTCACCAAGATCGTTTCCGCAACGGGTGATAACGCACTGGAGGTGGTGACCTCAAAGCAGCGCCTGCCTGCCGACCTCGTGATCGTCGCCCTGGGAGCGGAACCCAGAACGGAGTTAGCCGTTTCGGCCGGGCTCATGGTGTCGCCCGGCGGGGGGGTGATGGTCAACCAACGGCTACAGACATCCGATCCCGACATCTACGCGGGCGGGGGGTGCATCGAAAACCTTCATCTCCTCACCGGCAGGGGCACACATTTCTTCGAACCCTCCCTCGCCCACCGTCAGGGCCGGGTGATCGGCACCAATCTGGCTGGAGATTGTGCATTCTTTCCCGGCGTCATCGGGAGCTTCACGCTTAAGGTTTTCGACCTGGCTGTCGCGGGGGCGGGGCTCACCTTCGAGGCGGCCCGGCAGGAGGGCCTCACTCCGGAAGCCGCTCTGGTGGTGCAGCAGGACCATGCACATTTCTATCCCACCCAGGAGCTCATCTACCTGCAGTTGGTGGTGGACCGGAGTTCCAGGCGGTTGCTGGGAGTCCAGGGTGCCAGTGCCAATGGCGACGCCCTCGTCGGTCGCGTCAACACCATTGCCGCACTTCTGCTGCATCGTGGAACCATCGAGGATCTGGCAAACCTTGAAGCAGCCTATTCCCCGCCTTACGCCACGGCCTTGGACATCGTGAACACCGTTGCCAACACGGCGGAGAACGTCGTCACCGGGTTCAACCAGTCAATCTCGGTAGTGGATTTTCAGCGGCTTTTCCTGGAAGAAGCACGGGACGACATCATCTGCCTGGATGTGCGGGGGGCGGCCAATGCAGCGCCCTTTGTGGCCCGTTTCAAGGAACGCTGGCTGAATGTCCCCCAGGAAACATTGAAACATCGTTTTAGTGAAATTCCCCGGGACAAGCGCATCGTCCTCATTTGCAATGCAGGCATGCGATCATATGAAGCCTTAAGGCAGTTGCAGACTCATGGGTTTGATAATGCCGTGGGTCTACAGGGAGGGGTGGCGGCTCTGAAAAAGGCCGGCATCCTGATCGTGGAATAAGAAAAATGGAGAGCCGTTCTCCGGACCACGCTTTGGGAGCGTGTCTCGCTCAGGGTCTGGGAAGAGTGTCCTGCCGTCAACGATTCTAACGCCGGCAATCCCTCCCTGGGGCGGGTGGAGGGCCGCTGCGTGATCGGCCCATTGGGACCATGGACGACTTTCCGCCTCCAGAGGGGTCTTGACCTACCCCCTGGGGTTGATCCCTGGACAGAGCTTTCAGTCAAGGGGCTCGCAACTCTTGCTGACCGTGAACTCCATTCCGTCTTCAAGGGGTTTTTGGGAAAGGATCCGGCCCCCGTTGCGGGAGATGACCTTGACGATCTTTTCCTGTTGTTCACTGGAGACGATGAAATGGAACGATCTGCCGATCGGTAGTATCCTCAGACATAAGCCTACGTCCTGATACGCCCTTCAGCAGTCGCCTCGGTAGTCGACGGGCTTCTCCCCTCCTTTCGACGGGGATCCGCCCCTGGATGGATGCATATTTTCCATGTGAGTCCTCCTACAGCTCCCTCAGGCTGCGAATTGTTCACTTTGGGGTGAACTCCGTGTCAAAACAGCGTACACACATGCTTCCTCCATGGAAGGATCTTCCAGCTCAGGGAAGGTGCGTGCCGTGTAGCGCGCGAGTTCCCTGAGGTACTCCTTGGGAAACCCGCGGATAGGAGGATCGCCAATGAGTATGAGTTTGCCCTGTGGAGCCAAATCGATCAACCAATGGGGATCTCCCCCATGGTAAAAGACGTCGCCGGCCAGCAGGACATCCCAATCGTGACGATTCCTCTGGGCAAGGTTTTCTTCACTTGTCAGAACAGCAACGTTGTTGAGCCGGCTATTCAATTGGATTGCCTGGATTGCCGCCGGGTCGACGTCATATGCCGTGACAGCCGTGGCACCTCCAGAGGCGGCGGCAATGGCTCCAATGCCGGAGCCCGCACCGAAATCCACAACCCGTTTTCCTCTCACAACCTCCCGATGGTCCAGAACGAAGCGGGCGAGGGCCTGCCCGCTCGCCCAGGCAAATGCCCAATAAGGACGAGGCCCATGCCACGCGAAGAGTTGCGGTTTGCCTCGCCAAAGGGGCGCAGCGTGATTCAGCGGCGCGCCCTCTTTGAGGAGGTGGAGCTTCAATTCCGGGCAAAGAGGAGGGGAAGCGATACATGTGTTGGCTTCAATGTACCGAAGGTCGATTGGGGTTGACTCTTTTTTTCCCATTGGAACCGCTGCCAAGCTGGCCCATACAGTAGTCGCCAGCGGTCATGGCCCCCCACGGAGAAGGGCCCTTTCGATCTCGCTCTGCATCATTTCCACCACGGCGATGGGGTCCGCTGCGTTGCTGATGGGGCGGCCCACGACCACGTGATCGGCGCCGTTTGCAATGGCCTCGCCCGCCGTCACGATGCGCTTCTGGTCGTCCATGGGTTCCTCGCGGTTGACGCCCGGGCGGATTCCGGGGGTCACGACGAGGAAGTTCTGTCCCAGGTCCCTTCTGAGCTCTTTTGCTTCGAGGCCAGACGACACCACTCCATCGCAGTTCAACTGCAAGGCCCGCCTGGCCCTGGAGAGAACCAACTTCTTGATGTCCACCGGGGCCCCGAACATCTCCTTCATGTCCTCAACCCCGAAGCTGGTCAGCACGGTGACGGCGAGGATCTTGAGCCCGTCTTTCTCCCCGGCGGCGGCCTCCAGGATCGGGTTGTTCCCGTGGACGGTGGCGAAGGTCACCCCCCGGTGTTTGAGCTGTCGCACGGCAAGCCGCACCGTCTCGGGAATGTCGAAGAATTTCAGATCTACCATGACCTTGTGACCGCGCCGCGTGATTTCGTCCACCGTGTGAAACCAGTCGGCGAGGAACAGTTGAAGCCCTACCTTGTAGAAACGGATGTGGCTCTCCAGGTGGTCGATCCATCGGACGGCGGATTCGTGGGAATCCACGTCCAGGGCGAAGATGATCCGCTCATTCAAGGGGATGT
>JAAYVE010000060.1 GCA_012517315.1 Deltaproteobacteria bacterium | reverse complement strand
GTCCGCGGCTTCAGTGTCAAGGAGGGTACGGCTAGACGCAAGATGCCCTCACGTGGGCCATTTTAGAATGGTAAAAGTATTGCTCCCTGTGCCTGGAGCCAAAAACCAGTCAACGGGCGCGCGCCGATTTGGACGCCCTAGCATCCGGCTGTGTCTCCTCGCTCCCTGTTCACAGCTTTGCACCTTCCTATATCAAAAGAATTCCGGCCTGTCCCGCAAAAAATGACCAGTGTTATGCATTTACCCCCTGAACAGTTACAATCAGTGCATTGAAATACTCTGGGTGGTCGACATGCAACCTGAGGGTCTCATAGTTGTGAAGGATATCTTGGGGCATTTGGGCGGGCATTATGAGCCGAGCAGAGTCATTTACAGGCCATGATGGAATATTGTTGCCTGCTATCGCAGGTGATCATTGTGACAGGCTCTTGTGGGAGCATGAAAAGTGATCGCCCAAATGCATGATAAGGCATGCCAGCAAAAAGGACCGGGACCAATCCGCTGGGTGGCCTCAGTGAGTGGAAACTCCCTTGAACGGACTTTCTTGTTCACGCTCGATGCAGTTCATGACGATATAGATTCTCCAAGCTTTGTTCCACAGTCACCGGAGGATTCCAACGAAGCTCTTTACTGATCTTTGAAGAGTCATAGAGGATCTTCTTCTGTGAGGTAGTCAGTCGATACCTGGTCAGGAAAGGTTTGCGCCTCAGCAGCCTGAACATGAGCTCCTGCATCCCCACGGTGACATACAACAGGGAGTAAGGGATGTACACGTGGAGGGATTTGGGATAAAGCCGCTTCAGGAGCTTTTCCGCGTACTGTTTCTTGGTCATGTGTTGGGGGTCCACCACGTTGTAGATCTTCCCCGCAGCCTGTTCGCTGGCGAGACAAGTCACTATGGCATGCACCAGATTGTCGATGTAGACAAAGGGAAGCACGAACTGGCCGTTTCCGATGATGCCGAAAACCCTGGTGCCGAAATTGAAACCCATGATGGGTGTGAATACTTCCCCTCCTGGTCCATAGATAGTCCCGGGCCTCAAACAGGTTGCTTGCACCGCTGATGTTCTCATGGCTTCAACCACGATCTTTTCAGCCTCCAGCTTGGCATGGGAATAGGGGCCTCGCCGCTCCGGCCATCGTTCCAGGGCCGAATCCTCGGTCACCACGTGTCCTTTTTCATAGCCTGCGACCCCGTAGACACTGCAGGAACTGATGTACACAAGTCTCCTGACCTTGTGTTGCTCGCAGAGCTGGACGACATTCCTTGTCCCCTGAACTGTGCTGGCCTGCCCATCCTCTTCATTTCCGGTCGTGTCTGCGGCAGCGTGAACCACGTAATCAACGCCTTTGAATGCAGCCGCGATGGATTCCAGGCTTGCGACATCCCCGAAATGGATCTCGACCTTGAGCCCCTTCAGCCGTTCGATATTGGAGAGCTTCCTGGCCAACGCCCGTACGGCAAAACCATCCTGAACGAGCACTTCCACAAGCCTTTTCCCCAGGAACCCCGTGGCACCCGTCACGAGAACGCGTCGTGCGTCCTCGCGTGGTTGAGTCACCGGAATCACAGGATTGAAATTCAGCCGGGTGTTTTTGACTTCCTTGAATATCTCGTCCATGGTCTCCATGACAAGCAGCGCTTCCGTCTTGCTGACCGGGACCTCGCCATCCTCCTTGATGCTGTCGTAGAACTGGTGGATCAGGGTCTTCATCCCATGGTACGGTTTGAGTTTTCCCCTGCCGAAGTTCCAGACGTTGGACACCGTGCTCGAGAAAAGCTGCCAGCTTTCACTGAGATTGTAGGTGGCCTTCTGCACTACCTTCGGGAGGCTGCTCAGCGGGTGGCAGACAGTCGTCATCTGGTTGAAGTCGACATGGACCATCATTCTGGTGCCGATAATTCTCAGGAAGTGCAGGTGAGGTTTTGCCGCAAACGAGAACGTCAGGGTCCCCAGGCACCTGTCCCCGTCCACGAGAACCCTCAGTTCATCCGAAATGTTCTGGGGGAGCTCGCCGAAGCTCTTTTCGACGACTTCCAGCCTGCGCGGCCTTCCAGTATAGGGAAGCATCACATAGAGGGGATGCGGCATGAAGTCGTGAAACACCCCTCCCGGCAAGGAATAGAGCCACGGCAGAACATCGGGGGCAGGGTACTTTCGGAAGGCGTCGATGCTCGTGTTCAGTCCGTAGTAGCTTTCCACTCCGATGATCTGCCCAGCCTTTCCTTCCTTGACGAACTCACGCGCCTTCTCCATGCAGGGGTCGAAAAAGTGGTTGTGCATGGTGCAGAGCTTGACTCGGCAACGCTCAGCCGACTCAAACAGTTTTGCTGCGTCAGTTGCATTCAATGTCATCGGTTTTTCGACCAGGACATGCTTCCTGGCTTCGATGGCTGTCTTTGCGAGAGAGTAGTGGGTAACGGGCGGCGTCACGATGTGAATGACCTCCGGACTCCCACCCGCGATGAGCTCATCGATACTTGAGTATGCTCCGGCGATGCCATGAGCCTTGGCCTTCTCTTCGGCGAGACCCTTGTCCCGGTCTGCAAGGCCAACGATCTCCGCACCTGGGTAATCGCTGATAAATTGAATGTGCTTATCACAATTCAGGCCGGCCCCGACTATGCCGATCCGCATGTATTCCTCTCCATTCTATCTATTTGTCTAAGGCAGCAGCAAGAATCAGGCTGCCAATTCAAAACGATTAATATGAAGTTGCAGTCAAGCTGGTGTAGCATAGGGCCTTGTGCCCGTCGCATCTGCAATGCCCACAAGGGGTTATACTACGATTGGAACTCTGTCGAGTAAGTGTTCAGGGGGTAAATGCATAACACTGGTCATTTTTTGCGGGACAGGCCGGAATTCTTTTGATATAGGAAGGTGCAAAGCTGTGAACAGGGAGCGAGGAGACACAGCCGGATGCCTTCCAAGCCGTTCGAACCAGACATCACACAAAGCCTGACAATTTCTCACGAGGACTGGGAACGGACACCCCCTTCCGTGCGGGCCGTGCTCGTGAGACAACAGGAGATCATCGCGGAATTCGCCAAGCGCATCGAAGAACTGGAAGCCAGGCTTGGGCAGAACTCGCAAAACTCCAACCGGCCACCTTCGTCTGACCCACCCCCACAACGGGTTAAGAGAAAGAAATCGAAGGGAGCGGGGAAACCCGGAGCCAAGAAGGGGCACAAAGGGTCCCAACAATCGCTTCTTGAACCGACCAGGACAGTGCCCGTGCCACCTGATCGATGTGCGTGCGGGTGCCGGGAATTCAGGGACCTGAAACCGTTTCACACGCATCAGCATATAGAGCTTCCCGAAATTGAGATGCAGATTACCCATTTCGTTCTCTACGAAGGCGAATGCTCCTCTTGTGGAAGCCCAAACAAGGGAGAAATTCCACAAGGTTTCCAAGTGGGATATGGGCCACGGCTTACCGGGTTCGTGGGGGAGCTCAGTGGGGGCCAGCGCAGCAGTCGAAGGGCGGTGAAGGATTTCTGTCAGTCGGTGCTCGGGGTCTCCATCAGCGTTGGGGCCATACAGCGTTGCGTGGACCGGGTTTCTCAAGCGATCCTTCCTCACTACGAAGCCATCGCGGCAAGGGCGCGGACCTCCAGAGTCAACCATGTGGATGAAACGCCCTGGTATCGGCACGGGGTTTTGGCCTGGTTGTGGGTGATGGTCAATGGGACGGTGGCTTTCTTCAGCGTCAAGGCGAGCCGGTCCAAGGCCGCCTTTGAGGAATTGATCGGGCATTGGGCCGGGATTCTGGTGAGCGACGGGTACGGGGCCTACCGCAAGTGGGTGCAAATGCGGCAAACCTGCCTTGCCCACCTTATCCGCAGGGCCAAAGGGTTGAGTGAAAGGGCTGATACCGTGGTGGCCCATTTTGGCGAGCGGATTTCCACCGAGCTTGATCGACTGATCCATTGGGCTCATGCACCTCCGACCAAGGGGGAAGTCGCCACATGGTATGCCCGAATGTGTCATCTGATTAACCAGCACCGGGGTCGAAAAGATGAGGCGGGCAGGTTTGCCCGACATCTCGATGCCGAAATGGGAAACCTTTGGGTCTTTCTGCTCGAGGAGAGCGTTGATCCCACCAACAACCGGGCGGAAAGAGCCCTGCGTTTGGCACCGAATGATGCAGGGGAGCTACAATGAAAAGGGGGATCGCTGGGTCGAACGGATACTCTCCCTGCGGGAGACCTGCCGCCTCAGAGGTCTTCCAACATTCCCCATTCTCGTTGAGGCACTTACCTGCTCGTTCCAAAATCTGACTCCGGATGTCTCATGGATTTAAGGTATCCCCTGAACACTTAC
>JAAYVE010000006.1 GCA_012517315.1 Deltaproteobacteria bacterium | reverse complement strand
TCCGCGGCTTCAGTGTCAAGGAGGGTACGGCTAGACGCAAGATGCCCTCACGTGGGCCATTTTAGAATGGTAAAAGTATTGCTCCCTGTGCCTGGAGCCAAAAACCAGTCAACGGGCGCGCGCCGATTTGGACGCCCTAGGCATGGATGCCTTGCATGTTGCCTGTGCGGAGGAAGCCGGCGCTGATTACTTTGTGAGTTGTGATGATGTTCTTGTGAGAAGACTCAACAAGATCGCAAATATTAAAGTCCGGGCCGTGAGCCTGCTGGATTTCATTTCCAGGGAGGTATTTTGAATGATGACAACATCCATTGATCTGACCCCTGCGGAAATCCGCAAGGCGGGCTGGGAAGCACTGGTGTCTCAGTTGGGGGTTGCCAAGAGCTTGAGATTCCTTCTTGAGTACGACAAAGGCCAGGGGAACTACACCGAGCTTCGCAGAGAGCTTTTCGCGGGACAAACGGTTGGTCAAATTCTGAAAAACATGGCCGAAGAGGGAATCGTTTCGGAAGGAGACCTTGCGCCTGCAGGAACCCCTCCGGAGAACCAATGAGACAAAGGGGCCGAGCGGCATTTTTCCGTGTGAGACTCTGTGCGAGAATTTGTGTGTGAAATAGGCAAAAATGGAAAAATCAGCCAAAGTATGGAAAGCGCGATTCCCTGTTATTCCGCTAAGTTCCGTCAAATTGAGGATGTCGTGAAGCTTGAGGGAATTGACTCTTGATCAGGAGGTTCGGGGTTCGAGTCCCTGACGGCCCACCAAGAAAATCAAAGGCTTACGGGTTTTCACCTGTGGGCCTTTTTGTTTGGGTACGTTAGGCGCAGGTAAACTTCCATTTCCTCACGCGTACATTGTATGGTGTTCCGCTGTTTTTCATGAAGTGTCGCTGGCAAGGGTGGCTTGAGGGACAACCCTGTGTGCCAATGTGACTGAGACACCCTCCCTATGGTGTATCAGTATCGAGGGCGGAGGCGGAAACAACGAGGACGTGCCCGAATACCTGCTTCCTCCTGCCGAAAGCGAAAAAACAAGGGCGGGTTTCCGCCCGGTCTCCTGCCGACCGCTCGACTTTTCCCCTATCCGCCGCGTCCCCAAATGCCTTGTTGAGAGTAGCCCGTCGTGGTAGATTTTGATGCGAAGCTTTGAACATGTCTGAGGACAACTGCGTGTTTTCAATGGTGTATGGGAGCCTGCCGTACGAATCTAACGTACCATTCGATCGAAAGGAGGAAGCATGTTTGGCTGGAAAAGTTCCATGCTTTTTGTCGTCGTTTCGATTTTGGTCTTCCTGCCGTTTGCAGCCAATGCTCAGGGTATTTCCGTGACGATCTGCAAGAAGGTTGACGCTTCAAAGACGGTTCCGATCGACCCTACGGATGAATTTGGAGTGGATCAACCGGAGCTCCATGCCGTGGCGGTCCTCAGAGATGCCGCGAAAGGAACCATCGTGAAGGGGATCTGGGTCGCTGTTGACGCCATCGCCGAGCCCAATTATCCCATCGATTCCGTTGGAGTCGAACTCAAGGAAAAAGGCGAGGCCCGGGTGCATTTTTCCCTTTCAAGACCGACGAATGGGTGGCCCGCGGGAAACTACAAATTGGAAGTCTATGTGAACGAGAAGTTGGCTTCCACGGCACCTTTCAGAATCAAATGACCACGCAAAAACGGGTCTCACAAAAGAGTTTGATAATACTCTCGAAACTCGCTTTCTGACCGCACTTCTTCAAGTGGACTTGCCAGTCTCTTACGGATGATTCTATCTCAACCCACCGGAGCATCCAGAGGCGCTTAAGAATCTACCAAAACCGGAATGATCCGGGAAAAAAGGAAGGCAGCGGGAGTCTGAATCAGTTTGGACCCGATGGATCCCCATGGCTGGGGAGGAGGGAGAAATGGCTGCTCTTCGAGTGAAGATGAAGATGTTGTTTCTCGTTTGCTTCTTTGTGCTTCCGTTGTCTCCCTCCTTCGTTTTTGGGGCACAAATCGTCTCCATCACCATGTGCGAAGAATACACCGAAGATGGGCAGGTGTCGGGCGTCAAGACGCGATTCGCTGCGGATACCCCCGAGATTCATCTCCTGGTCCAGTATGAACGGCACAAGCCTGGAACCAAACTGAAATGTGCCTGGATTTCCGTGGACGCTGTCGAGACTCCCAACTACGAAATCGACTCGATCGAGGTGCTGTTGCCGGAAGCGAAAAGCAGCACCGCCCATTTTTCCCTCTCCAAACCGACCAAAGGCTGGCCTCCGGGGGCATACAGGTGTGATCTCTACTTCGACGGGGCGTTGAGCATGTCCGTGCCGTTCCAAATTCTGGCCTCAACAGGTTCCGGTGCAGTGGGTTCAACGCCTTCCGCGCCTCAGGACAGGTTACCCAAGGTGACATCCATTGTTGCCTGTGAACAGGTTGCAGGTCAGGGAATGATTCCCGTCAACATTACGGAGACGTTTGCATCCGACAGTGCTGAAATCCATGTGCTGGCGAGACTGGAGAACGCCAAGGCCGGAACAAAGGTGAAGGGCGTCTGGATTTCGGTCGATGCTGTCAGCACCCCTGATTACGAAATAGACTCATCGGAAACCGAGCTTCGGAAAGAGGCGGGGGACGTGGCCCATTTCTCCATAGCTAGGCCGCAGAAAGGATGGCCCGACGGCAACTACAGGTTTGAACTGTACCTGGACGGGAAAAAGGCGGCAGGTCTTCCTTTTGCAGTGAAGGGCCCTTCTCAGCTGGCGGTTTCCTCCCATGGGGGCTCGGTACCCCAGTTCCCTTCGGCAGCACCCACCAGCCCCTTGCAACTGGATTTTGGCCCCGTGCAAGCGGACCCCAAGCGAACCTGGACGCTCGTCTTTTACATCGACGGGGACAACGATCTCGAACCTTTCGCCATGAAGGACCTCAAGGAATTGGAACGCGGGTTGCCCGACGAGGGAGTGGAGTGCATTGTGCTCGTAGACCGCGCCGAGGGTTTCAGCAACGTTGACGGAGACTGGCAGGATGCAAGGGTCTACCGCGTTCGCAAAGATTCTTCGCCGGTTATTAAGTCTGAGGTCATTGCGAGAGCCGGCGAGTTGAACATGGGTGACCCCAATGTTCTCCGCTCCTTCCTCTCCGCCACACTGACCACCTTTCCTGCACCGCATCATGCCCTGATTCTATGGGATCATGGTGGAGGCTGGGCGGCTCACGCCATCGACCACAACGCACCGGGCGTATCCGGAGGGCATGACAAGTTGACTCTTCCCAAGCTGAGACAAGCAATCAGCGAGGCTTTGAAGAAAGTCAACTTGCAGAAGCTCGATCTTATCGGGTTTGATATGTGTCTCATGGCCCAACTGGAAACGGCCTCCGAACTCGCTGGTCTTGCGGATGCCATGGTGGCCTCCCAGGCTGTGGAACCGGGCGATGGTTGGCCGTATGACCAGATACTGCCCTTTTTCGGAAAAGGGACGCTGGGAACGAGAAGACTGGCTGCCCAGATCGTTGAAGCGTATGGAAAGTTCTACGGGGAACGGAAGGAGCGCATTGCCACCCTCTCCGCCATCGATCTCAACGAGGCGGCAGCGATGACGCAAGCCTTGGACAGTCTTGCCTCAAAGGTTGCAGAGACCATCCCAAACGCTTGGCCGGACATTTCCAGGTCTCTTTTCTACGCGGAATGTTACGCGGAACGCACGGATATTCGTAAAGGCTCGGAAGTCCTTGCCAGTGTGGACCTTCTCGATGTGCTGAACCGCATCCGTCACTCCATCGCGAATTTCCCCGCCCAGCAGGAATACCAGGAAGTCGTCAACATCATGGACCGGGCCGTTATTGCCAAATACGCCTCGCCGCGCCATCGCCTCAGCCATGGGCTGGCACTGTATGCTCCGATCCGGGGCAATCAGTTCAACCGCGAATACCTGCAGACCAGGATCGGCAAGGACTCCTCTTGGCCCAAGCTTTTGAGTGCCTTGCACAAAGCACAGGAAAAACAACTCACTTCGCCCCGTATCACAGAGATGAGGGTTGTTGATGCGCAAACGGGAAAGCCTGTCACCGGGGGAAAACCCGGCGGCGGTTTCAGAATCGAGGCAACCGTTGAAGGGGAAAATGTCCTCTGGGTCCAGTACCTTCAAGCCGTGAGAGATAACAAAAATAAGGGATTAGTGCTTCTCGAAAAAGGGTATGTCTACGATCCTGAATTCTACAAGAAAAAGGAGGAGGCCGTCTCTGATGCCGTGGATCTTGTGATGCCGGAGTTCAAAGGCAACAAGAACAAGGTTTCCAAGGAAATCCTGGGCCGCCACTTGAGCGTGACGGATGGCAGGCGCGCAGCCCGCGCCACGCTTGATGCCACCAGCCTGACGGACCTCGCCCACGTGGGGGTTCCCGTCGCCTACAAACGGCAGGGCATGGAGCAACACTTTGCCATGGTGTTTTTCAACGGTGTCACGTGGAAGGCGGTCAACGTTTTGGGAGAAATCCCCCAGCGGGATGGAACCGTGGCATATTGCATGATCCAGCCGCAGCCCGACGATGAGGTCACCCTGCTCATGGAGTTTCTCCCCGACGACGGCAAGCAGGGCTACCTTCCGGGTGAAACCTTCAAGTGGGGAAACGGCCTGGAACTTGTGATCGACACGGACGAGCCCGGCGAAATGGTGGTGGCGATGCGTGCGGAGTCCATAGGGGGCCAATCCTCCTTTACCGCAATCCCAATCCGGCTTGAAGCTCTGACGAGGGAAGACCGGTCCTTTGTGGAAAATGCGAAAAAGGTCAAGCTCAAGGATCTCGTCGGGAAATGGCAGTGGCACGGGTTGAAGGATGGCCAATGGAAGGCTATTCCTCCCTACACTGAAATCACTCCTTCCCCTTCCAACCCCGATGTCTTGGTCGCAAAGATTCACAACCCCGGTGAGGCCGGCTGGAAGGTCTCACCAATGCTGGTCCTCCTCGACACCAGGCTGATGCCGACCCTCAGGCTGATTTCCTTCGACGACGCCGGGCAACCCGTGGAGGCGATGAATTTCACCATGCTGGTATCCCGATGGGAAGAGGGTTCACCGAGAATGATCCTCAAATACCTGGTTCCGAAGGGTTGGCTCCTTCTTTGGGCGAAACAGGGCCCCTCACCGGCCTCAACCACTCCGCCCCTTTCCAGCCCTCCGGGCGTGGTCGCTCCCCCATCTGCTCCCCAGAGTCAGCAGCATGGGGTTTCTCTCGTCGGTGTTTGGCGAGGGGAAGAGGGTGACGTCATCAAGATCGATGTGTCCACCTACGAGCTCTACGGGTTCAATCAACTGGTCGATCGGGGTCGCTACGAGATTCGAGGAAACCAACTGATCATCCGCAGCGCTGTGACACATGATGTTGAGCGTTACAAGTTCAAGCTGTCGGGGCAAGAGCTGATTCTGATCGACTCCGACGGCGAGAAGTCTCGTTACCGACGCATCCAATAGTCCGGCTCAACGCACACCCCTCTTTTTCGACAAAAATGGGGTGGCACGGAAGACCTGATGAGAGGATCAATCCATGTCATGTGAGACCAGGAGGAAAGCTTTAAGACTGCTTTGCATCGCCGTTTTGTCCTTGGGATCAGGTCCCTCGATGGATCCGCTGCCGACGAAAGACGTCGGAACGCACCCGCTCTCCGCGACGTTTTCGATGCGATGTGAGGCGGCTCACGACGGATGCGGCTTCAATGGAATTCCTGTGCGGTTGGTAACCGCGCAGAACTCCCGTTCTTGGAATCAGTGCCAGTTTGGGGGAAGTGGCGGAGCCGACTCCCAAGGGAGCGATCACCTGCTTCAGGGCCCTTTTTGTCACTGGTCCGGTTCCTCAGGGGGAGGAAGCGGTTATTCTCATAGTATTCGGGCTTATTTCGACGGCCAAGGTGGCTTCCAGTACAGGTCGGAGAGTGCATTCAGTGGGGGATCGGGACAGGCCTACGGAACAGGGAGCGACGCATCCAACGTGGGTGCATACAGAGTTGCAGGCGACCGAGTCTATCTTTCCTTCTCCGACGGGACTGCCGGTGTGGCTTTTGTGCACAACCGGAAGGCCGATGGAACCATCACGGAGTTGCTCTACGATGGGGATCTATATGCACCGAGCCTTTGTGAATAAGCACGGGAGAACGAAGGGTTGCGACCGGCGGCTGTTGAGATAACGATTGTCATTGGTTTTCCTGTGGGGATGCCGAGATGGTGGGGGAAAAAGCCGTTCTCATTTACGGGAGGGTGGGCCTTTCGAGGGAGCCGCTAGGGTTCACCCCACGGCATGCTATGCCGCGCTTCCGCCGATGATTGTGCTCATGGATTCAAAATGGGCCAACGGGTAAGGAGCAGCGGCGATGGGGGGAAGTGGGCAGAAACGTGTTGTGGCCGACTTGCGGGATGGTTCTTTTTTCATTCATTGCGGTTACAATGAATTTAAATGGATGGGTGTGCAGCGGATGCACACATCCTCCCCATCATGCCATTCTCAAATGCAGGAGGGAGCCATGAAAGCAGGAGTCATCTTTACAGGGACGGGCCCAATTCTTATCCTCACAACCCATGAATCGCTCACCGATCCCTTACTGGTGGACAAGCTCGCGGCAAAGGGTGTGTGGAAGTACATGGCGTACGAGCTGCCCCTGGATGCGGTGAGAAAGATGTACGGCGCGCAATACGACAAGGTGGTGAGCGATCTCCGGGAAAAGGATGACATGAGGGTGCTCGATTTCAACGGCCATTCCGTTTACATGAATTTTTCCTTCCATGACATGTCCAACATGGTATACCACGAAGCTGAATACAAGATGCATCTCGAAGTCTGAGGCGGGGAGGGCAGGTCGCGCTTTCCTTCGGCCTGCTTTCCTCCTTCGGATGTCTACACATCTCTACCTATCCCTACCCATTTCCATCCATGTGAGAGCTTTCGCCGCACACACCCGGTTTCCCCTCAGTGGGGCCTCCCTGTTCCAAAGATGTCAAAGGGATGTGATTTTTCTCCCGGGCAACAAGAGGGCTGCAACCCCACCCAGGACCCCCCCGAGAGTGTTGAAAGCCAAGTCTGCCAGGCTGGAGTCTCTGGATGGAAACCAGGCTTGGAGAAATTCCACGGACAGGCTCAGGAACGCGGCGGCAGCTACCGTGATGAGGCAGGCGGAAATGCTGTTCCAGGTATAGTTGGTGCGGAGAAAGGCGCAAAGAAGAAATCCAAGAGGAACAAACCCGGCAATATTGATGAGCACATCCTGCAAGGAGGACCACCCGTGCATCAGGTGTTCACGGGAGCGGGAAAGCATGATCTTGCGGGGCGGCACAAACCTCTCTGGAATGAGGAGGTGCAGGTTTTCTGCGGCGCAGTTCCTCACGAACCGCCTTGCGGGCTCTTGAAAGCAGTACATCGCGACGGTGCCCGGGAGGGAAAGAGAAGATCTGGTGCCGTCCTTCCATCGGGTGCAGCTTTCCAGCACTTCCTCGGATGTAAGACTGCGGCGGTATAGGCCTAAGCCGAAGAAATCCCCTGTCCAGCCCTGTTTTCCAGCGGGCGTGTTTCCCACCAACACCTGTTCGAAAGTGGCGGATTCCGGGAACACGTTGTAGTTGGAATAAGCCCTGACGAGAACACCTTCTCCGTAAATCCGGGTTCCCGCCATATCGGAGGTGATGGTGATGAAGGAGGTGTCTTCCGTGTTGAGTCCATCCCTGAGACCGATTTCCCGGTAATTCCTGTTTGCTCTGGCGGGATGGGATGTCTGGGTGCGCACGAGAAGATGGGAACGCCACTGCCCCACGAAGAAGCTCTTCCCGTTCCGACTGTCATAAAAGGCCAGGATGCCGCTGACTGCCCCGGGAACGTCGCCCGTCGGTTTCACCCATAGTTCCATGGTGATCGCCCGGTCCTGGAACAAGGACCGGATGGTCTCTGCCTCTCTCCCTTCACTCAAGACGAGACCCTCTCCCGCGAAATGGAGCCCTTTACCTCCGTCCAGAGGCATTACACGGTTCTCCGGCCAGGGGTCGAAGGGCCAAAGACCGGCGAAAAGGATCAGAACAACGAATAGAAGGGTAGCAACCATGAGGCTTCTTCCAGTTTCTGTGGAACGAAACCGACCCGAATCTCCGGTGATCCTGCTTGAAGTCATGCCTCTTCAGCTTTTGTACGGGTGGAAAAGAAGAGAGCGCGAACTCCTGCGGGCCTGGATGCCCAGTCAAAGGCTCTTGTGAAGCCACCTGCCCCCCGTGGTGGAATGACTTCCCCGCCTGCCCTGCAAATCGAATGTTTTCATACCAGATGGAGCGTGCCGAATTCAATAGACGTCCCTGGGCATTCTTGGGGCGATTCTGATGGCGATATCCTATCTATTTATTATATCTAACTATAATCTCATATGGCGTTTGTGTTTCCCAGGCAATTCCTCGTTTTCTCGGCTCATCTGCCACGAGACTAACGGACCTTCAAGGGTTCAGGCGGGGAAGTCCAAAGCTTGACCGCAAACTCACGTCTGTGGTATGGGGGGGCACGGGCGAGTC
This sequence comes from Deltaproteobacteria bacterium, assembly GCA_012517315.1. Classification (GTDB taxonomy): domain Bacteria; phylum Desulfobacterota; class Syntrophobacteria; order Syntrophobacterales; family Syntrophobacteraceae; genus JAAYUJ01. The sequence goes on along the minus strand of JAAYVE010000006.1, from coordinate 15,225 downwards.
TGCCGTCCATTGCGAGAAAAGACGCACCGACGAGAAAGGTTTGGAGGGGCAAGAAGGGGGAGGCCCATCTGGCCGTGAGAATTGACGGCACGAGTGAGTCGGCCCCTGGAGATTGCGAAACCGATGCAGAGGAGGAGAAGGGGCTGATGGCTGCGTTGAGGTTTTGTGGAGGGTGGAGGCAGAGGCGGCGCTTCCGGTCTTTTTCCCCCCGTCGAATCGACTGCTACGGCATTGTCAAGTTCTCCTTGCTGAGCAGCGTGGTTTTTCTGGCTGCCGGTTGTGGGACGTTCTCCTCCCACCCCCCCTCGCAAGCATCCTTTACAACAAGCGGACCATACAGTCTCCACCAACGAGAGGGGATGAGCAGCACCCTGCAAACGAATGAGTGCAAATGGCAGCTTGTCGTCCCCGATCACCCCGCTGTTGAAGAGTGGGTGAATCGCTTTACTTCGGAGAAGCACCAGTCTTTCCAAGTCCAGTTGGACAGGGCACAGCAGTATGTTCAACCTGCTCAGGAGATCTTTCTGGAAAAAGGCCTCCCGGGAGAACTGGTTTTTGTGGCGCTTGTGGAGAGTGGTTTCATGCCCAAGGCCCGCTCTCATGCGAGTGCCGTAGGCATGTGGCAGTTTATTGCATCCACTGGCAAACGATTTGGCCTGGAACAAAACGAGTGGCTGGACGAAAGGTGCCACCCCTTCAAGGCTGCCCGGGCCGCAGCAGATTATCTCTCCTTTCTATATGACCGGTTCGGTTCCTGGCCACTGGCTCTTGCCGGATACAACGCGGGGGAAAACGCTGTCCAAGCGGCACTGAATGAGACCGGCTCGAAGACCTTCTGGGAGTTGAGGGACAACGGGGTGCTTCCGGCGGAGACCCGTGAATACGTCCCCAAAGTTCTCGCCGCGGTGAAGATCAGCCGAAACCCAGCCCTGTATGGTTTCCAATTCTTCCCCGAGCATTACGCTCCCCGGCATGAAACAGTGTCGGTTCCCGGTGGGATGAAGCTTGAGTGGCTTTGCAAGGAAGCGGGCATCAGCGAGACTGCCCTGCTGGCATACAACCCCGAGCTTTCCAAGGTTTGCACCCCGCCCGGGTGCACCAGCTACGAACTGAGTGTTCCCCTGGGGAAACGTCAGATGGTCTTGGCCGCCCTGGCGGAAGGCCCTCCGAAAGAAGAGCCCTCCCGCCCTGCCGCGGTCTCAAGAAGGCAAAACCCTGTGGGCACGAGAGTGCTGGTAAAGCCGGGAGACACTTTGACCAGCCTTGCAAAGAAATATGGCTGTCCGGTGACCGCCCTTGCTGAGATGAACGGACTAGGCCCCCGGCAGCCGCTCAAAGCGGGAGGGTCCATCCGGGTTCCTGTGGGAGACGGTCTCAAGGTCGCTTCATCCCCGGGGGGGAAAGACAACAGTCAGGGGGCGGCCAAGTCTTCTGGTGGCAAAAAGGGCGAAAAAGCTGTCGAAAAGACTGCTCAACCGAGTCGATACCAGGTCCAGAAGGGTGACAGTCTCAAGACGGTGGCGGCCCGTTTCAAAATACCGGTCGAAAGACTCTGTTCCATCAACGGGCTTGACAAAACCCAGAAGCTCACCCCGGGAAAGGTGCTGAATGTGTGCAGCGGGAACCAATTTGCAGCGTGCTCCATAAAAAGGAAGAAGAACTGACCTGGGGGTCTGGTAGGAATGCATCCCGGCAATGCATTGCCAGCCGATGAAAATCCTGTTGGAAGACACGCTTGGGCAAGATGGCTCTTCATGGGGGTGAGGGCCGGAATTCGGTCGTTCGTCCATCCCACCTCCGGAGAAAAACGGCGGAGGTGTGTCCCGGCGAAAGGGAGCATGATCATGCCCTCTCCTTGTCCTCATTGCGCGGAAGCGCATGATGCACTGCTGCTCGGGCGCTGCGCACAGGTGTTTTTTCCTCACTGGCATTAGAGCGATCGGAGGGGCGGGAGCATGCTGAAGGGGGTGTATCGGAAGGGAACCCGTATCCCGGCAAAGGATGAGCTGATGGAATCCAAAATGGCAAAAGCCCTCGGACTCAAGTACAACCCCGTGGCTGTGGTCCTGGCGGACGAGAAGCCGGACAACGCCCTGCAATTCAAACCGGGAAAATGGGGCTGCGTCATGTTCATGTTCGCGAATGCCGCTAAAGGCAAGACGGCGGCCTTCGATGCCGAGACGTATGGCTGTTGGGGGGGTGGTGTGGGGCTCGGATTTGGAAACGTCTACCTGCACTTTCCCGGGGGCATCCAGTGTTTTGCCCGCTTTTTGTCTTCAGGGAACATTCATTGGGAAAAGGGGAAGGAAGTCGCCAGGGGTCTCGAATCCGGCGGAGGAAAGGAGTTTGCGGAAGACTTCCTGAAAGGTGAAGGTTATGTGAAAACACCAGAACTTGTTGAAAAATGGCTTGAAGAGCTCCCGATAACGGAGGTGGGATCGAGGTATGTGCTTTTCAAGCCCCTTTCAGGAGTGCACCTTGCAGAGGAGAGCCCGGAGACAGTGGTTTTCCTCGCCAATGCAGACCAGCTATCGGCTCTGGTCATTCTTGCCAATTACGCGAGAGGGGGAATGGAGAACGTGATCATCCCCTGGGCTGCGGGGTGCCAGACCGTAGGCATTCTTCCCTACAGGGAAGCCAAATCCGGAAAGCCGAGAGCCGTCGTAGGGCTGACGGACATTTCCGCCAGGAAATATGTCCGCACTCTTCTCGGCTCGGAATACCTCTCATTCGCCATGCCCCTGGAGTTGTTCCAAGAGATGGAAGACAGCGTCCAAGGGAGCTTTCTCGAAAAACACACCTGGCTCTTTCTCCAGGAATCGAAGCGATGAAGACGCCTCTACCCGGGGCTGCAACCCGGCTTGCCTGCCCGCTTGTGTCCCTGCGAAAGACCTTGGAGCCGTGCCCATTGCCTCCATATTCCATTTTGAGTCCCAACCTGCCGGGAAGGCCATTGAAGTGAAATTTCAACTGGTTGATTCTTCTAGTTCTTTGATTTCCGCTCAAGGGGCTCCGGAAGCATTGCGCGGTCGAGATCACCATGCACCTTTCAGACTGATCCAAGGCGGGAACAGCCAGGCCTTGCGGCTTGCCAAGGAGTTCCAGCTCCGGGGAAAGCAAGTCTATATCAAGAGAATGGGGAACTGTATCGTCGTCATCCCCGAGGACAACCCGTGGAAAAATGCGGAAGAAAGCGCCGCCCGATTCACCGACCATGTCTTTGAAGAAGGGCGCTGGCAAGTTGCCGCTGCAGGAGCGGGGGCCCGTCGATGATATACATGCTTTACACGAACATCTGTATTCACACTATCAGGAAGAAACCGAGGAGTGTGTTCGGTGCTCTGCGGAAGCTCTCACCAGATTCCGTTGCGACTTCCGCGATCACCGAAGCGGAGCTGCGTTTCGGCATGTCCAACAGCAGCAGGCCGGAGCATAACCACCGGGTTCTCGACGAATTCCTGGGGCCTTTCCAGGTCCTTTCCTTCGCCAGTGTTGCCGCGATACATTACGGAGACATCCGTCTCCAACTGAAGCGAACAGGCACCCCCATCAAAAGCATGGACCTTCTGATCGTCGCACAAGCCAGGAGCCCGTCTGCCACTTTGGCCACAAACAACGTGAGGGCGTTGGAAAGGGTTCCCGGGCTGAAATGGGAGAATTGACTATGATGTCTGGCACGGCAAGCGAAACGCACGCTGCACGCGGAGCCCTTCAAGGACGGCGGTTATCTTCCTGGCTCTATGCCCTCAGGGGAGAAACATCCGACTGGATGGGCTTCCATAGTCCTCAGGAGTCTCTTTCCCTTTCGTGGGATTCCATCAACGAGAGTCGGTCGGAAAGGGCCTCCCATTCATTCTCTTTCGTTTCCAGTGCCTTGGCGTTCAGAGAGAGTTCAGCCTTCAACTCCTCCGGCGTCTTGCTTACGGAAAAACAGGAGAAATGGACACAGGCATCCTGCCGGCAGAGCCCAGAGCCGATGAGCTTTCCCGATGCGCACTGGATGTTCTCGCCGGCTCCGGGCGATGGATGAAGTGACATCGGCGTCTCCAGGACTGTGCATCGCCACCGCTTTGCCACACCCGCCGGGATCGTCTCCCTTTGCGGGTCCGAAAGGGCTTCAAAGGCAGAGCTGCGGATGATTTTCCCATAAGCTCTTGCGAAGAGATCCCGGGCGGCGAAAAGTCCCGCCCCAAGAACCCCTGCCTGGGAAAAGAAGATGGCTCCCACCTGCCCCTCCAGGGGCGGAAGGCCCTGGACGAATTCCTCTGGCTTTCCCGAGCCCTTTCGTCGCATGCCTCCATTCACGCTCAAAAAAATGATATATACCGACCGCCGGTCGAAGCGACACGCCCGGACAAAGATGTAACCTGTGGGTTCACTGCCTCGGCATTCAGGTCGGCAGGCAGTGCGTGCGGATGTCCTCTATGCCCTCGTTCGTTTCCGGGAGAACCGGGAATTCCCCAAGGAGCAAAAATGATCGGCGAAAAGGCAAAGCTCATCATCCTACCCTGTTTGGACTCCCCCGAAATGTCTGCTTCCTGCCGGCGAGATTTGGACATCCCTCGAAGCAGAGCCGCTGCACTTGGCAGGTCGGCGCTGGAGGCTGCCAATCTTGGGTACTACGTCAACAATACCGGCGAAAGAGTCGACTGGAGTCTTGAAATCGAGGCTGCGCGCCTGGGAAAGCGGAGCATCCCCCCGGATGCTCCCCTTCCTCCTCTGGAGCAGATTTCCCAAGTGGAAACCCACGTTCAGGTTGCCAATGAAACGACACTTCTCGCATCGCACCGCCTTGTTCAGAGAGGATTGAGACCTTTTGCACTGAATTTTGCCAACGGTGTCCACCCGGGGGGAGGATTTCTAAGCGGTGCTCGCGCTCAGGAGGAGGTGCTTTGCCGTTCAAGTGCACTGTATTCTACCCTCGTTGGCGACCCGATGTATGAGTACCACCGGGGACGCCATCGACCGGATTCCACTGATTGGGCAATTTACTCACCAAATGTGCCGGTTTTTCGTACAGACGACGGAAAGGAACTCGATCGCCCTTGGCTTCTGAGTTTTCTCACGTGTGCTGCGCCTTATGCCCCTGCAATCGGCCGGCAGGAAGCTGCTGACCTGTTGAAGAAACGCATTCTTCGCGTGCTCGCCATCGCCCGCGCATACGGCCATTCCGCACTCGTTCTCGGTGCCTGGGGGTGTGGGGCGTTCGCCAATGACCCGCATCGCACTGCCTGCGATTTTCGCCATGCGTTGGAAAACGAGTTCAGCGGCGCTTTCTCCCATATCGTGTTTGCCATTGCTGACTGGTCGCGCGAGAGGCGGTTTCTCGGCCCTTTCCGCAGCGTTTTTGCCGAAAGCGACAAGTGAACGAGATGTTCGGAGGAAACGGAATGCCAGGCGGCAGCTGGTCTTCCGGCCGAAGCGGACAAAAAAACGAATCTTTTTCAAGCCAACATCAGGAGCATATCCAAATGCCCTCCCTTGGCCCGTTCCTTGTATTCAAAGGCGCTGCCCGGTCCGCTTTTCGCCTGCGGAGGGTCCATCACAAGCTTGATGAGCGCTTCATCCAGGAACTGATCGTCACATATCCGGAGCTGCTTCCCGTGAAGACATTGAGGCCCGAAATCGGCGAGATCACCTGGATCAGGAGAAGTCATTGAAAAGCTTGACGCAGTCCATGACTCTTTGAAAGAGGCGGAGACAGAGATGGAGCGGCAGACGCCGGCGTTGTCACGGCCCGCTCCAAGATTCATCTTGCCGGTCTCCAACCGACAACCTGGTTTGAAATCGATTTCTTTGCCGCAGCTGGGGAACGCACGGATTTCCATGGGATGAAGGTATCCAGTTCTATGAGATCCCGAGAGATCCGGAGAGACCGCCGGAATTCACCCAAACCTTATGCCTTGAGAATCGTTTGACGCGTTTTGCCGGTTGGGCTATGGGTTACCCATGAGAATCCTTTCACGGCTGACCTCACGGTGATCGGTTCAGCGAGGACTCGGAGGATCGCGTCTTGATGTTCGATTACTACGCTGCACACTGCCATGAATACCACCTGCAGACTTTCCACCTTGACCCCACGTCTTTTTTGACTCCAATCCGGACCAGACTTTCCGCCGGGGCCCGGATCCTGGATGTGGGATGCGGATCGGGTCGCGACCTTTTGTGGTTGAAAAACCGTGGCTTCCATGTCACAGGTTTCGATCGTTCTTTTGAAATGGCCACTCTAGCGAGGACTCGTGTAGAATGCGCCGTGATTGTTGGCGATTTCATGGTCTTCGATTTCTCGAGGTTTGCCATGGACGCCGTTCTGTTGGTGGGAGCCCTTGTGCATCTGCCTCAAGCCCAACTGGGAAAGGCTCTCTCCAACATTGCCGCCGCTCTTAAAGAGGATGGGCTCATTCTTCTCACCATGAAGGAAGGCAGCGGTTCCTCGACAGACCGGGACGGAAGGGTTTTCCAGTACTGGAGCGATGAGGGTTTGAGGAAGCTTCTCCAAAGGAGAGGGTTCCACATTGTCCATTTCCACAGACAGAATTCCGTCAAAAACGACAAGGATGTTTGGCTCACCTATGTTTTGGAAATGAAATGAAAGCCGAGGATGGGAGCTTTACCGCTGATGATTTACCGAAAACTGGTTCGCGACGGGATTCCAGAGATCATTCGAAAAGAAGGGGGGGACCCGTTGTCCGCACCCTTTAGCCGGAGGAATTCCGGGATGCGGTGGGGGCGAAACTTCTGGAAGAATCCCAAGAACTTTTCCGTTCCTGGCGAAAGGGCGACGGAGAGGGAATTCTGAAAGAATCAGCGGAGGTGCTGGTGATCATACTGGCGGCCATCGGGATATACGGTTTCAAACTGGAGGATCTCGTTGCGGAAAGAGAAAAGAGGCTGAGGGACAGGGGCGGATTTCTTGGCATGCAGTTCCTGGAGGGGGTCGGTGAGAGTTTACCATTTGTTGAAGGCCTTGAGGATGTTCCTCGCCTCATCCTAATCCGGCGTGCCTGCCCCCCCCTGCTGCTTCTTTCGGCTAGCGCCGCCCGCCTTCACTTGCCTCCGGAATGCCCTCGCTTATCAGGCCCTCTTTCATCCGGGTTGCCTCTGTCATGGCTCTCTCCTCCTCGCCCTCGACTCCAATTTGACGCCGGGGAGTTGTCTCAGCCACATTGGCACAGAAAGCAGGCGCAACATCAGCGCCACTTTTCATCAGCGTCATTCCACAGCTTCAGAGTATTCCGGTTGACCACGTGACTGCATTTTTCCGCACCCGGTTTTGATCGTAGCTCGGCGGTGAACTCAGCGGTGCTGATGAAATCCTGTCCCAGCAGTTCCTTCAGGGCTCCGGCGTAAGTGCCGTCACCCGCATGCAGGAGTTCGAAACTCCCTTCCACGCGTCTCCCCTCTCCAGCCCTTTGAGCACAATGCACTCTGATACGAAGGTTCCTGTTGAGGGGCAAGACTCCTATCAAGACAGCGCCCGCCCCAGCTCCCGTTTCCTTGACGGTTCCCGATGGTGTACTTGCCATACGCAGTCCTCCTTCACTCTGGCATCAAAAGAGAGTCCTGCAATGGATGTATTCCAGCACCGATTGGGGAGGTCCATGAGGTTAGGAGTCTGACCCGCGAGTCACAAACGACGTTTTGTTCAGAAGTTGTCATTGAATAGGCAATACCCTCTGAGGGGCCAAGCAGAGGTTTCATCATTTCCCTACCCATCCTGAGAACTATGCTGGCGCGACAAATCCCTGCAAGGTCCCTGTGTTTTACCCGGAGCACAAGGATCATGTCCCTTATGGAGGGGATGCCGACCCCTTCACCCGTTTTCCCTTTGGCTTGCCCTCCCGGAGCCTCACAAGTTGGGCCTCCAACGCCCCCTTCATCTCCTGGCGGAGTTCCTCGGGTTCGATCACCCGCACGTGCGGGATCCATCGAAACAGCCAGTGCTTCAGGGCTTCCATTCCCGTCGTGGTGAAGGTCATCTCGATTCCCCCGTCGGGAAGCTCCCGGTTTTCCTGGGAGGCGTGCCAAATCCTGCGGGCCACATAGGGGCGGATCTGCGGGGTGAACTGCACCACCACCCGCACCGAATCCCCGTCCAGGTAGCTTCCAAAACCCCGGGAGAATTCTTGTCCCACTTCGTCGGCGAAGATCCTCGGAACAAAATACCGGTCCAGCACCTGCCAACTCCGCACCCTGTCGAGGGAAAAGGTGCGCCACCCGTCCCTCATTCGGCAGTAAGCCCTCAGGTTCCAAAACCCGTCCGGGGAAAAGAAAAGATAGTAGGGTTCCACCTCCCTTTTGGTTTCCTCCCCCGAATACAGGCTTCGATAAGTCATCCACACGAGGCTGCGATCCATGCTCGCCTTCGTCATGGCCTTTAAAAGCTTGGAAAGGTCGGGCGTCTCCCCGGCAGGGAAGGTGGGAAGAACCAAAGCCGAGGACGGCAGGAGACCGTCGCACGGAGAACAGACCTCAAGGACTTTCCTCTCCAGGCTGTCAAACGCTCGCGCAAACGACTCTCCGAAGGTCCCGAGCATTTTCCTCGCCATGGCCAACGCCAACGTTTCATCCACATTCAACCGAGCCTTCTTCAACTTGAAGGCGTTTTCGAAGGCGTAGGTTCCCTTCTCCCTGTCGAAAACCACGGGAAACCCCGCTTCCCTGAGAGAACTCACGTAGCGAAAGACACTGCGCTCCGTGACCCGGAGTTCCCCGGCAAGCATGGACGGCTTGCAGGCCCGCTCCCGGTCGAGGAGATTGAGGATGCGCAAGAGCCGGTCAAATTTCCCCTTCACCCCTCCCTCCATACAAAGGGAACCGCTTACCCACCCAACGGGTTGAGTCATTCTCCAAAGCCAGTGTGACAGCAGCCTGGCCGTGACGATCTGCTTTTTTGCCCGCTCTCTCCAACGCCTCCAGGGGAAAACGCATCCCAAAGAGGAGTGACATTGGGGTGTCACAGGCATGGGCTATGATCCTCCCTGCCGGTTCTTGGAGCCGGAAGCCCTGCGGATGGAATGCGGTTTTCGTCCAACTGGACGGACGGCTGGAGGAGAGACGCTCCGGCTCCCTGGCAGATCGCTCCGCGCTTCCTCTTGGGAGCTGCGATTTCTCCGACAAACCGATCAGGAAAATTTAGCACAGGAAAGGGTGGGTGAAAATGAAAGTATCCGACGTTGTGCAAAGAGACATGGTTCTTGCAGAAGCCGTTTTGCTGCATGGGCTCGGTGTCGTACCGATCAGCGCGGGCGGTGCGGTTGACCTGCCGGTCATCGATCTCCTGGACGAAGCCATGGGCAGGGGATCGGTGAGAATCACCGAGACGACGGAAGCGGGGGAAGTCCCCTTTCTCCTGCTGGTGAACGAAGGTGAGCGGCCGGTGCTCATTCTGGAGGGGGAAGAACTGGTGGGAGGCAAGCAAAACCGCATCGTCAACACGACCCTCGTCATACTGCCGGGGTCCGTGCTCAAGATCCCCGTTTCCTGCATGGAAGCGGGCAGGTGGGCGACCAGGCAGGAGCAGTTCGATTCGGGCAAGGCGATCTTCAGGGCCAAGTCCCGTGCACTCCACAAGCGCAATGTGAGTATGAGCCTGGCGAGGGAGGGAAGCTTCCGGGGCGAGCAGGGGGCCGTGTGGGAGGAGGTGCAGCAGTCCCTTCACGAACTCCGTGCGGCGTCGCCCACTTCGGACTTCCGGGCGGGGCGGGAGCAGGTTGCCCACCGCATCGAGGAATTCGTCCAGGGCCTTCCGCCCCTGGAGGGACAGCTGGGAGCCATCTTCTTTTCCCAGGCGGGGGTTCTTGGGGCGGAACTTCTGGGTACCCCCGACCTGTTCGCAAGAGCTTACGGGAAGATCATCCGCAGCTTTGCCTTTGAAGTCCTTTCGGACCCTCCCCTGGAGAGCATTCCCGAGGGTTTGGCGGCGCATTGGTGGAGCGCGGTCCTGGACACGAACGTGTCACTGCATGCATCGCCAGGAGTCGGCGAGGACATCCGGTGCGGATCGGGAGAGCTCATCGGCTCTGGGCTATACTGGCGGGATGCCTGTGTCCACTTCTCCTGCTTTCCCGTGAACAAGACGCTGAAGGACTCCATGGCGCCACGGACTCGGCGGGCTTCGGCGGGGGAGAGAGCGAGAAGGCTCCAGAACCGATGATCCCTGCAATGTGATGTGCCCGGGGGACCCGCAGCCTTTACGGAGCGGGTCCCCGTGAAAACCCTTATCAAATAGGGAAAAGCCGCTCATCTGTCGGCATGGTCACTCCGATTAGGCTGTTGTACTGGCAGAGCATTGTCGAGACTACACACCGGCGGCTAGCCAATTGGAGGTGCTGACAATGACGTTTGTTTCGTACGATGTTGCCTTGCTCGCCCCTGTGTCTTTGGAACACCTGGAAGACGGTTCGGAGGTTTGCCGGAAGCAGGGCCGCGTCGCCTTCGGCAGCAGGGCATGGGAGGTGTTCCGCAAGCTGGATGCACTTCGTAACGGACTCCCTGTGGAGGTTTTCATCTACGCTTCCCATGACCCCCACGTGCACAAACTGGCTGTTTCATGGAAAGGTCTCTACGTCGGTCATGTGGAAAGCGACAATGGGGCCCACCCAATGGGGATGAGGTTTCGACCTCCTTCCACTGGGAAATACCACGAGGATAACCACGGGTACTGGGCGGTTTTCTGGGAGGTCGAAAGTCTCCGTCGATTGCAGGAAGACCAGTGCATTCCAACCGGACGCTTCTGGGGATTGGAGAAACCCAAGAGCTACGGCAGGAATTTTGTGCCGGAGGGTCCAATCCTCATTCGGTATCCCATGGGCTAGCCGTGCCGATTTTTCGTGCACATGGGTTTGACGCGAGGGGGGCCTACCCAGTCTGGATTTGCACGGGACAGCCCCTTGGACGCAAGAATACCCCGGTCGATCTCGAGACAGATGGTTTCTGGATCTCGGACGCACAGTATTGGGGCGGTGAACTGGAGGAGATCTTCCCGCTTCAGAGAGCATTGCGCAAGCGAACCGGGAGGCTCACCCCCTTTGTATTTCCTGACGAGTGGGGAAACGGCGGGATCAGGAATTTCAGGAGCGCTTGAAACACGGCATGTCAGAGGGCAGACCTTGGGAACCGCGTATTCCATGATTTCGGAAGAACCGCCGTCAGGGGCATGGTGAGTGAGGGCAGGCATGCCCGGACGGGTCGCCATGACGATCAGTGGCGGCCAGACCCGGTCGGTCTTTGACCGGTGCAACATCGTGAGCGATGAAGACCTCAAGCTCGCCGCTGCGAAGCGGGAAGCGTGTCACCGAACTCAGACGGGCACAATTTCGGGCATAGTCGCCCATCTGAAAAAGAAAAAGAGGTCCGGCTCATCGACCTAACCTCTTGATTTTACTTGGTGCCGGAGGAGAGACTCGAACTCTCACGGGGTTGCCCCCACTGGATTTTGAGTCCAGCGCGTCTACCGGTTTCACCACTCCGGCTCCGGTGGAAAAGTTGATTAAACTATTGCCAGAGGCGCTGCGAAGTGTCAAGGCCAAATGGACGTGACAACGGGGGCTTCTCGAAGGAAGCAGGGCTTACGGGACATTGCATCGTGGGAAAAGCCGGAGAAAATCGATTGACATGGGGGAGGGTCTCCTGTATTGATTATCTTCACTCTGCGGGGCTGTAGCTCAGTTGGGAGAGCGCTTGAATGGCATTCAAGAGGTCAGGGGTTCGACTCCCCTCAGCTCCACCAGGAAAATTAGACACTTAGCCGGATGACATCATCCGGCTTCTTCATTTGGATGACTTTTTGGATGACTGTTTCCCGAGCACACACCATTTGTTCACCTCACTCCACAAACCTGAGTCTTCTCACCTGAACGCCCTCCTTCTGGCCGATGGTCGGCACCATTTCAACCGCCCTTTTCTTCTCGCCGCTGAGTAGGTGGTTATACTGATCGGCGGTCATTTTGGTCGAGGTATGCTCCAGTATCCTGGACACGGCAGCCAGGTCCGCGCCCCGTGACAGGAGCACGGTGGCAAACAGTTGGCGCACGTCGTAAATGCACACCGAGTAGGTGAGACCGGCGCGTCTGGCTGCGTTCTTTACCGACCGGCGAAGCTGGGTGATGGGCCTGCCTTCGTACTCGATCACGTGGTCCGTCTTGGCTTGTGCGCGCATGGTCAAGAGCCGCGCCCTGAAGGCGTCGCTCATGGGCACCTCGCGGTACAGATCCCGTTTCCCCATCATGCGCACAACACCACGGTCGAAATCAACGTGCTCGCTCCATCTCAGGGCAAACAGCTCTTTCGGGCCTGGGCGGCTGCCCGTGTTCCAGACCACCTCGATAGCCCATTGGAGGTGCGGGGCGGCATGCCTGTGCACGATCTATGTGCCGGCATTGCAGTGGGTGTTTCGGATGGAACCCATCATGCCGATGGAATGGCTCAGGATCGTTCTCATCTCGGTCACCGTCGTGGTGGCGGTGGTTCTGGATGGCCGCCTCTCCCTGGAGGGAGCCACGGCTCAGACCTAAAAAGAAACGCGGTGCTACACCAAACGACAGCTTACCTGGTTTCGGGGCGACCCCGAGGTGCGCTGGTTTTCTTCCGGTCAAAGGGAGGAAATAAAGGTTCTGGTCCGGGACTTTTTCTCCCCAAAAATCTCCTGACCCAGACGGTTCCACCATCAGGGACCGGCTGGAGCCGGTGTTGCCGTTTAGGGGGGCTACCACTGCTAACCTCTAGAATACCATGGAACCCTCGGGTATTTGTCCATCGGTAAGTTTTTCTTTAAAAATGAAAGGATTTTTGTCATAAGTGGAGTCAAATTCCAAGCCACCGGTAAAATGTCCTGGAATGCGATGAAAGAAATATTTATGCCCTTCAAAATTTTTGTCTCCATGGGAGGAAAGGCATGAAAGGGTCAGTATCGGTTGTCGCAGTCTTGAGTGTGGCGGTGTTCTTTTTACTCTGTTTCCCCGTGTTTTCTCAGGAGGCAATTCAAGTCCAACCATCCTCTGACGGCAAAATCGAAGCCTCCGTTACCCAGGCCAAAGTCAGGGGTAATGTCCTGACCGTAATGATAAAATTGAAAAACACGACAGACGGCAGCCTGGAGCCGGAACTGCGGTTCCAAGAATTTTATGTGACTGATGTCAAGGATAAGAAAAAGTACTTTCCTCTGAAAGATTCGAAGGGCGTCATTTTGGCCGGTCCCCAACACTATGATTGGGGCGGCGGCACCTTTAAGGGGAGGATAAAGGGAGGCGAGTTTATGACGATTTGGGCGAAATTTCCTGCTCCACCTGAAGCTACGGAAACGGTAGATCTTTTCATTCCGGGGATCATGCCCTTTGAAGACTTGCCCTTAAGCCGGAGTCCAGCTAAGGAGTAGGGACCATGGCCACATTATGTTCAAGTTTCTTGCTGGCCGCGGCTTTTCTGACCCTTGGAGCGCCGTTACCGCTCTACTCACAGGACCAGGCACCGGTCCAAGCCTCGGCTGACGGCAAATTAACGGCCACAGTTTCCGAAGCTTCCGTCCGGGGAGAAGCCCTCACTTTAAAGATTTCTTTGGCCAACGAATCTCAAACAACGGTGGAGCCGGAACTGCCATTCCTACAATTCTACTACGTGGATTTCCACAACCACCGCAAGTATGAAGCCCTCAAAGACGACCAGGGGCAATACCAGGCCGGTCCGCAAACCTACCCTTGGAGCGGCGGCACCTTCAAAGAGCGCCTCAAACCAGGTGAGCAGCGGCTTCTGTGGATAAAATTTCCAGCTCCACCTAAAGAGACCAAGGCCATCACAGTTTTCCTCCCGGGTTTTCTCCCCTTGGAAGAAGTCCGGGTTCAATCGGGTCCGATCCCCGACAAAGCGGAACCGGCCGACCTCCACCCGAAACCAGGCCTTCCTTCGGCCAGCCCAGGATTGACTCTAAGCGGGGAAGGGCGCGATATCGTCGGATTGCCTTCGCTGGCTTTCACCGGGACAGCGGTCAGCCTTGACCAGATGATGCAGGACCTCGGCGGAAAGAAAGTGGGGCAAGAGATTCAGGTGGCCCTATCTGGCGACCTCCTCTTTGACTTCGATAAGTGGGACATTAAAAAGGAAGCCGAGGACACCTTGAAAAAACTCTCCGGATTGATCAAAAAGCTGAATAAAACCCGGGTTGCCATTGAAGGGCATACGGATGCCAAGGGCTCGGACCAATATAACCTTGAGCTTTCCCGGAAAAGGGCCCAGGCGGTTAAAGCCTGGCTGCAATCAAACGGGGAGCTGAACAAGGTGAAATTTCAGGCCAAAGGTCTTGGGGAGGCCAAGCCGGTGGCACCCAACACCCATCCCGACGGTTCTGATAATCCGGAAGGCCGGGCCAAAAACCGACGAGTGGAAATTAGAATTACTGACTGAAAAACCTGTCAGGTGGCTTCCTGACAAACAGTCGGCCTTCCGGCCGGACCAAACAGGTAGCTTGGCCACCGGCTTACCTATGCCTGAGTAAATCCTGGTTAAGGCTCGCCTCAGCGGGGGGGTCTGAAAAACCTCGTCTCAATGGAGCGGCTTGGGGCCCCAAACCGGCCGGTATATTCAGGATTTTCATTGTTACTTCCGAGGTTCCATCCGGAGATGTCCTCTGTGAGTTGCCGCTCTTATGCCACGGGTCATGGGAATGTGCATGAAGGGAGTGTTAACTTCTGGTTACTGTTTTCGGAGATTCTGTTACAAATTTGAGGAGCAAGGAACAGTCGGGCGCCGGTGATGGCTGCCGGAAAGGCAAGGAGAGCCTGTGCTCAGGAGGGATCCGGGCCGGCGCTTCTCTTGTGTCTCTGCGGTGGCGGCCCGACTTCCCGTCATGCTTGAGCCTCGCATCCCCGCTGTCTGGGTTTCCGGGAAGCTGGTCCCTCAGGGCCGGTCCTGCCTGGTCCTGAGGCCCGGTAACCTGATTTTGGGGATCGGGTGCAACCGGAGCACGCCGGCCGAAAAGATCCTGGAACTCCTCAGCGCAGTGTTCAGAGGGGAGAAGCTGGCGGTTCAGGCCATCCGGAATCCAAACAGGAAGTGGACCGACTTAAGGAGGAACTCGAAAAGGCCAAAGCCTCCAGCTGATCATTGCGGATTTCATAGCCATAAACCAGCGGGACCGTCCTCATGGGGGCGGTCCCGCTGGTTTATGGGGCTGCCTCCGAAACCAACTCTCCCACAAGGCGTTCCCAAGATCCTTTGCTGTTTCAAGGGTGG
>JAAYVE010000059.1 GCA_012517315.1 Deltaproteobacteria bacterium | reverse complement strand
GATCCTTCTGCCTTTTCCCTTTCCACATCCCCTGCACGAGGAGCAAAGACAAGCCCAGGGCCACAGCAAGCACGGCTCCCTGAAAAAGCTTGCGGAAAGCAGCGTTCATCTCGACCTCGATTCATCATTCTCCGCCACGTGCTCTCGCCCAAGCGATCCAGCGGCAAAGAAGAAAAAAAGGACTTCCGGGATGGAATCACCGCGCACGCCGAACCATCCCTTCCGAAGTGGGTGGACGCGGATTGTTATTCCGCCTGTGTCGGTCACTCACATAAAAAAATGTAACATGCACCGTTGCCCGGTGTAAAGGCATATTCTGTGCCAACTTGGACGGATGCCGTGGCACAAGGGAGGTGTCAAGGCTAAATCGCCGACGTTTCCTTTCCGAGGTAGGGCCACGTGGCCTGCTCCCACAGCCCCTGAATCTTCAGGAGCAGTTCACACACCTCCCGACAGGCGCCGCGGCCTCCCTTGGCCGTCGTCACATAACACGCATGGTCAATGACATCCTGCGCCGCACCGGAGACAGCCACGGGAAAACCGACGCGGCGCAGGACGGGAACATCGATGAGGTCATCCCCCACGTAACCCACTTGTTGATCCACGAATCCCGTATCGGAAAGAAGCCTCTCGTACACTTCCACTTTGTGATGAATTCCCTGGTAGAGTCTTGTGATACCGAGGTTTCTTGCGCGATGTTCCACCGCCTTGCAACTCCTGCCCGTGATGAAGGCCACTTCAATCCCCACCCTCTGAATGAGCCTGATTCCATGGCCGTCATGGACATGAAAGATTTTGCTCTCCGACCCGTCGTCGTGGTAGATGATGCTGCCGTCCGTCAGGACGCCGTCCACATCGAAAATCATCAGGCGAACCGGCAGGACTCGTGCCCTCAAACGCGGATCGCCCGCGCCGTTGCCCATGGAGCCGTCCGTCATCTCAATGCCTCAATGCCGCGTGGATTCTGAGAAGCTTCGCCAGGAGGGAGGGCACCACGTCCAGTGGCAGCGAATTGGGGCCGTCACAGAGCGCATGGTCCGGGTCATCATGCGTCTCCAGGAAAACCCCGTGGGCTCCCGCCGCGACCGCCGCGCACGCAAGGGGTTCCACAAACTGCCGCTGTCCCCCGGAACAGACCCCCTGCCCTCCAGGGAGCTGCACACTGTGGGTTGCATCAAAAACTATGGGGCGCCCCGATTCCGAGAGGATCGCAATGGATCGCATATCCACCACCAGGTTGTTGTACCCAAACTGAGACCCCCTTTCGGTGATGAAGATACGGTCATTTCCGGTACGACGCACCTTCTCCACTGCCTGGAACATGTCCCAGGGGGCCATGAACTGGGCCTTTTTCAAGTTGACCACTTTTCCCGTCCTGCCTGCCGCGACAAGGAGGTCCGTCTGGCGAGCGAGAAAAGCAGGTATCTGGAGGACATCCACAACCTCCGCCGCAAGTGTTGCCTCCTGTACCGAGTGCACGTCGGTGAGGACAGGGACCTGCAGTTCTTCCCGGACACGTCGCAGAGCCGCGAGCCCTTTTTCCAATCCCGGTCCCCGGAAGGAATCGATGGACGTCCGGTTCGCCTTGTCGTAAGAACTCTTGAAAATGAGGGGAACGGAAAGCTTTGCGCACGCTTCGGCAAGTAAGCCGGCCACCTTCATGACCAATGCCTCGGACTCGATGACACAGGGCCCTCCAATGAGAAACAAACGGTCCCTCTGCAGGCAGTATTGCGTCACATCAAGGGGCATCGCGCCCTCCGTCGGCGGCCCCGATCAACACGCGGCCTCCCTCTTGGCAAACCCCTCGGGATCTTTCATTCTCGCCTTCTCCAGGGCTTTTTCCACAAAAGCCTTGAACAGGGGGTGCGGAGCACGGGGGCGGGACTTGAACTCGGGGTGGAACTGGCACCCAAGAAACCAGGGGTGATCGCTCAATTCGATGATCTCCACCAGATTCCGATCAGGAGAAAGCCCGGTGAACCGCATACCGCTTGCGGCGAGAACCTCCCGGTATTCGTTGTTGAATTCATAACGGTGCCGGTGCCGCTCGGAAATCTCTGTGCGCTGGTAGGCTTCCGCCGCCAGACTGCCCGGCTCCAGAATACAGGGATACGCCCCCAGGCGCATGGTGCCCCCGTAATCGGAAGTCTCGCTGCGCCTCACCACTCGGTTGTTTTTATGGTCAAACCATTCCCGCATGAGAAAAATGACAGGATGGGGTGTGTGCTTGTCAAATTCCATACTATGGGCCTTTTCCAGTCCCGCCACGTGCCTGGCAAACTCGACCGTTGCCAGTTGCAGCCCCAGGCATATGCCCAGGAAGGGCACCTTGTTCTCCCGAGCGTAGCGGATGGCCTTGATCTTCCCCTCCACCCCCCGCTGCCCGAACCCCCCAGGCACTAGGATTCCGTCGGCTTCCTCGAGCAGTGTCTCGCCTCCTTCCTTCTCCACGTTTTCCGAGTCCACGTAATCGAGGAGCACCCTGGCCCTGTTCGCCACTCCCCCGTGCACGAGCGCCTCGTTGAGGCTCTTGTATGACTCCACGAGATCGATATACTTGCCCACGATGGCAATGCGACACTCGTGGACGGGTTTTTTCAGGCGCTCCACGAGGTCATGCCATTCATCCAGTACGGGAGCCCTTGTCCACACGTTGAGCAGCCTGAGGATCTTTTCGTCGAGGCCCTCCTGGTGGAACATGAGCGGCACCTCGTAGATGCAGTCAACATCCTTGGCGGTGATGACACCATCCGGATCCACATTGCAGAAGTTCGCGATCTTGGCTTTAATCTCCGGTGTGAGGAATTTCTCCGTGCGGCAAAGGAGGATGTCCGGCTGTATGCCGATACCCCGCAACTCCTTCACGCTGTGCTGGGTCGGCTTGGTCTTGACCTCTCCCGCCGCCTTCATGTAAGGAACCAGGGTGACGTGAATGTAAACGACGTTTTCCCGTCCCACATCGTTTCGAAACTGCCGGATGGCTTCCAGAAACGGCAGGCTCTCGATATCCCCCACCGTGCCGCCGATCTCCACGATGACAATGTCCACGCCGTTCACCACGCCGCGGATACACGCCTTGATCTCATCGGTGACGTGCGGAATGACCTGCACTGTGCCTCCCAGGTATTCGCCCCGCCGTTCTTTGGTGATAACCGAGTAGTAGATGCTTCCCGAGGTGTAGTTGTTCTTCTTTCCCATGGACGCATCGGTAAACCGCTCGTAGTGCCCGAGATCCAGGTCCGTCTCGGCACCGTCGTCGGTCACGAAAACCTCACCGTGCTGAAAAGGGTTCATGGTCCCGGGATCCACGTTGATGTATGGATCCAGCTTCTGTATGGTCACCCGCAAACCGCGGCTCTCCATCAACGCACCGATGGATGCGGCGGCCAAACCCTTGCCCAGGGATGAAAGCACCCCCCCCGTAATGAAAATGAACTTCGCCTGACGCAAAACACGCTCCTTGCTCCGCATTCATGACATGGTGGAGCCCCGGATGGATCCGGTTCCTCCTTACAGCGTTCCTCGGAATACCTCTCTGGACGTCTCACGCTGAGAACACTCAGACGGGTGCATCGAAGAAGGGAAGCATGCTCGAAATTCCTCGAAGAGGCACGATAGGGGACCTGGATGAGGCTTCTCGAGATCGGTGAGGAGTATAGCAGATGACCGGTCAATGTCAATGTATGCGCCCTTCAGGGACCAACCGGCCTTCACTGTACACCGGGCCTGTTCCGGGTCTTCCCGGGGATCCCTTGACTCAGGAGCCCTCTCTCCCCCTCTCAACCTTGGTCCAGCAGGAGATTTGACTTGCATTTTTGCCTGAATTGGCTTAGGTTTCATGACACGTGCATTGAGAAGTCATTGCAATCATTAGTTTTTACAAACTTTGTCCAAGGGCGTGCCCGGAATCGGCCACGCGCGAGAAGGGTTTGACGGTGATAGTACGCAACTGGATGACCACCAAAGTCGTTACGATCCATAAGGAAGCTTCCATTCAGGAAGCGCTGGCGGTCATGAAGAGAGATTCCATCCGTCATCTCCCCATCATCGACGGCAATGCAAATCTCCTGGGGTGGGTCACCGACGCCGATTTGCGCGGTGTCCTCATTGCATCCATGCTGGAGGAACTCACCCTGGAGGATGTGATGGTGCGCAAACCCTACACTGCCTACCCGGAAATGCCCCTGGAGGAGGCGGCGCACATCATCCTGGAAAAACGCATCGGGGGTCTGCCCGTCTTGGAGGAGTCCCGGTTGGTTGGAATCATCACCGTCGTCGATATTCTCTCCGCTTTCATTAACATCATGGGAATGCTCTCCAATTCGTCCCGCCTCGATGTCCGGGTGTCCGATCCCCAGATTCCTCTCAAGGAGATCACGGAACTCATCCAAAAGCATCGCGCCGAGGTGATCAGCATCTGCCATCTTCCCGCCGTCGAGGGAGGCGAATCCACGTATTCCATTCGTCTGAAGCGCTGTGAACTGGAACCGATCGTGACGGATCTGACCAAGAAGGGGATAAGGGTCATTTCTTCCATCTATTGAGGAAGGACGACCACCCTGTCGGGAGGAACCGTTCTGAGCCGGTGAGCATTCCATCGCAAGGCGTCTGCGAGGCCGACGGGCATTGCAGCAGGACCGAAAAGTTCACGGCGCCCACGGAGTCCGCGCAGGATCATGACGGTTCAGGTTTCCCACATCTTCAGGTTGTCAGCGCTTGCAGCTTCCTTCTTCATCGGATTCAACCTCCTCTCCCCCCCGGTTCTCCTCGCAAGACCCCTTCGCATCGGTGAGATCAACCCTCTCACAGGGAAATTGGCCAAACACGGGCAGGAAATACACGAGGGAATTCTCTTCGCCGTTGAGGAGGTCAACAAACGGGGAGGCATTCTGGGCAGAGAGGTGCAGCTTGTGAGCCGGGACGACCAGAGCCTGCCCGAGGTCGCCATCAACCAAACGGAGGATCTCGTCTACGGTGTGGGGGTCGCAGGGCTCACCGGCGGATACGTGGACTCCCTGGTGGGTCCCATCAGTGAGATTGCCGCCAGGCACAGGGTTCCTTACGTGGCCTCGGCAAGCCTCCAGAGGAATCTCACCATTGGCCGCCGGAACCCCTATTTTTTCAGGGTTTCCCGTCTCGATGGAATCGTGGAACCTTTGTGCGGATTCCTCACGTCGCAGCTTCGCCCCAAGAATGCGGCAGTTCTCTTTTCTGCGACGCCTGGGTCGTCTGAGTTCGCCTCAGAGATGCGGACCTGCCTCAAGCAAGCAGGTGTGCCCGTGTCCACTTTCGACAAGTTTCGGCCGGGCACCTCCGATTTCTCGTCTTTTCTCATGAAGCTGCGTATGGAGAGGGCGGACGTCCTCATTTCGGGCGGCTTTTTTCCCGATCACCTTCTCCTTGCCCGCCAGATGAAGGATCAGAAGCTCTCTCTACGTGCCTACCTGGGTCCCTGGGGAGTGGCCTACCCCAGTTTCATCGAGGAAATGGGATCGGCGAGCCACGGGCTTTTCGGCATGTGCGCCTGGAATCCGGGTATTACGCTTCCCGGGACGGAACAAGCCTCCGAGGCGTTCGTCAACGGTTTTCGAACACGTTTCGCGAAACAGCCCAACACCACGACCATGCATGGCTACTCGTCGGCGAGAGCACTGCTGGCGGCCATGGAAAAAGCGATGGGAAAGCATGGCGGTGTGAACGGAGATGCCCTGTGCAGGGAACTGCGCAGTCTGGACCTTCTGCTTCCGATGGAGCGCCTGGTCTTTGACGACAACGGGGATCCCCGTTACTACCGCCAGGTTGTTGTCCAGATTCAGGAGGGACGTATGGTGACCGTCTATCCACCCGACCGGGCCACCGGCAGTATCGTGACGGAATCCCCTTGATCATGATGCTGCAGTTCCTGGTCAATGCCACCACCCTCGGCGCTTTCTACGCCCTGGTCGCCATAGGGTTTTCCCTCATCCTGGGGGTGACCCACGCCTTCAATCTGGCGCACGGGGAAATGCTGCTCCTCAGTGGGTACCTCGCCTACTTTCTCGGAAAACACTTTGGCGCTCCTTTGCTCCTCATCCTGCCTGTCTCCATGCTCACCATGCTCTTCGCCGCCCTCTGCCTGGAACGACTCCTTCGCCGTGTTCCTGAACCTCACGAGTTGAATACCCTGGTGATCACCTTCGGGCTTGTGCTCCTGCTCCAGAACGCCATGCTCATGGCGTTTTCGGCCAACTACCGCATTGTCGCCCCTGAAACAGGCCCGGGTCAGACCCCATCCTCGACCCTCTTCCTGAGCGAAACCCAGGTTCTTATCCTGGGTCTCTCCCTTGCCGCCACGGGCGCCGTTTTCCTGCTTTTGAAACGGTCCTTCCTGGGCAAGGCTCTCCGGGCAACCATTCAGGACGGGGAGGCGGCGAGACTTGCGGGCATCAACGTGAAACACATGCACCTGCTGGCATTCGGTCTTGGTGGATTGCTCGTCGGCACCGCGGGACCGCTGTACGCAAGGACGGCTTATCTCCACCCCTTCGGTGGAATGGAGGCGACGCTCATCGCCGTCATCCTGACCATTTTCGCCGGAGTGGGGAGAATCCGCGGTCTTCTCATCGGGGGCTGGATTCTGGGCCTCGTAGAGTCTGGGACCGTTCTCCTCCTGGGCACCAACTGGAGGGAACTGGCGAGTTCCCTCATTCTCATCGCACTCCTCCTTCTGAGACCGGAAGGACTGCTCCCGAAGTGGGCGAAGACAAGGCCATGAAACGAGTTCGGACTCCAACGCGTCTGTCGGTGGCACTTTTGTCTGCGGGATTTCTCCTTTTCCTTGGATGGCCATGGCTGACGGCGCGCGGAGGGATCCACTGCCAGGCGATGAGCATGGCCCTTTTCCACGGCTGCCTCGCCCTTGCGTGGAACATCTGTTCCATGATGGGAGCCGTTTCACTCGGCCATACCGCCTTCTTCGGGCTCGGAGCCTACGGGTCAGCGCTCCTTTGCCATTACGGGCATCTCAACCCGTTTCTCACCATCCCTCTTGGGGGAATTCTCGGCGCCTTTTACGGCGTTCTGTGGCACATCGCCTTCGGAAAGCTGCGGGGAGCTCCGTTTGCATTGGCCTCCCTTGCCTCCGTGGAGATTCCCAAGGTCATCATCGACAATTGGGAATCCTTCACGTTCGGTTCCCTGGGTGTCGTGGGCATCCCCCCCCTTTCTCCAATCCGAGTGGGAAGCTTCATGCTGGATTTTGGGGAGAACCCCGTGCATTTGTACCATCTTTTTCTCGTGGGCACCTTGTTCCTCTGTCTCCTTTACCGCCAAGCCCTGCGCTCCCGGTGGGGGTGGGCCGTTCGAACCATTCGCGAGGACGAGACCGCCGCCGCGAGCCTCGGCGTCAACGTGCGCAGGACACGTTTGCAGGTATTTATCTGCAGCGCGTTCTTGACCGGGATATGCGGCGGCGTCTACGCCCATCTCATGGGCCTCGTCGAGCCCGCACTGGTTTTCAGCCTTCATATCTCGGCACTGCCGCTTGTGTTGAGCATTTTCGGAGGAAGGTTCCAGTGGTACGGTCCGCTTCTGGGCGCCGTTGTCCTTTATCCACTGGACCAGGTGGTTTTCCGTTCCCTTTTTCCCGTCGGCCACTCGGCACTCTACGGGTTCGTCGTCATATTGACCCTGATGCTTTTCCCCCAAGGAATGGGAGCATGGCTGCAGAAGCGACTCCACCTTGCCTCGAGCTGAAAGGGATATCCTTCGGTTTTCATGGAAGGCCGCTCCTGGAAGACATCACCTTGACCGTGGGCCACCAGGAAATCGTGAGTTTCATCGGCCCAAACGGGGTCGGTAAAACCACCCTCTTCAATATCATCTGTGGATTGGCCGCTCCCCTGAAAGGCTCCGTCATCTACCGCGGTGTCGACATCACCGGCCGCGAACCGCACACCATCTGCCGCATGGGGATCGCCAGGACATTTCAGATTCCACGTCCATTTCCCCAAATGACCGTTTTGGAAAATGTCCTCGTGGGGATCTGGTTCGGCGCTGAAGAGGCTGGAAAGCCGGACGGGGAGAGGCAGGAGGCCTTGAGGCTGCTGGACCTGGTGGGCTTGAGGCACAAAGCCGAAGAACGGGGAAGGGAACTCACCCTCTCTGAACTGAGGCGGCTAGAGGTCGCTCGAGCCCTCGCCACTAAACCGAGACTTCTGCTCCTTGACGAGGTCGCCGCAGGCCTGAGTCCCCAGGCTATCCGAGAAGCTGTGGAGCTCATCAAGAGCCTGCGGGACGGAGGACTGACGCTCCTCATCATCGACCATTTTCTCACTCTCACCTGTCAGGTCTCCGACCGCCTCGTAGCCCTGTGCGAGAGAAAGATGACCGCTGTGGGAAAACCCGCAGAAGTCCTCAATTCCCCGGAAGTCATGCGCGCCTATTTGGGAAGAGGAGATGCCTGAGGAGACAACTCATTGGAAGCCGGCGTCCGTTAAACACGGGGGGCGGCCGCCCGGTGTGCAAATGGGAGGGAGGCGATGCATGCCGAGGCGAGAGTCCCCCAGCTGAGATAGACCAGCCAAGGCAAGCCGAGGGGCCGATACGTGAACCGGATTGCATTCGGACCTTTCGAGACCTTGACGGCCCGAAAGATGAAATCGGCTCCGTAGACGGTTTCCTCCCGCGAATTCACCTCAACGCTCCAGTTCTTCGCCCATCGGTCGGTCACGAGAAGCCAGCCGTCCTCGGGACACTCCACAAGGAACGCCATTTCATCGGGGCCGTATTGGAGATTTTCGATGGAGACGCTTTTCACGGGCGGCAACATCCTCATTGTGTCAACCCAGCTTCCATCCTCTCTTGTGAGACCCGGCTGCCCCTTCACGAGAGCCTGCCGGTCATGGATCACAAGTGGGGGGAGGTCTTGAGAGGCCAATCCCTCCCACGCCTCGAACACCTTTCGGACCGGAGGGACCTCCATGGCAACGGGGGAAAACCAGATCCGGTTCGTGCCGGTGGCAAGGCTTCTCAACCGGGGGTTCGCCGCCATGGCCAGGTGAAAGTCGTTGATTTCCGTCGCGTATGCGTTAAATACCGGTACCTTGGTGATCATCTGATCGTTGTTGAGCTGTTTCTTGGGGCTGTGCCGGTTAAAAGCGGATTCCTCCCTTCTGAGGCCGTTCGCCGTCAGGTCGATGGATCGGCTGTGCATCCGGTCCAAATCCTTCCATCGTTCCAGAAAGCGATGATCCAGGATTGTCCTTTTAGCCAGGTCCGCGCAGACGAAGGCATCCACCGAAACCAGCACACCCAAAAGGATCACGGCCGCCCATCTGCAGGGAGCATCGCCGTACCGCCGACACACCTGAATGAGACCGACCGCGCCTCCCCAGACAAAAAGAAGGTGAAGGACCGCACTCACGTCTTCCGTTCCATAACGGTTTGGAAGGGGCATCCAGATGGCGATGTAGGTCACTATTGCCAGCGGGGTCAATACCAGCGCCACGTGAAAAAGCCGCTTCCAAGGAGCGCCGTCGCCCTGTCTGATTGCGTCCGCAAGTATGCGGATCCCGTAGAGAGCCAGAACGGACAGGGCGAAAAGATAATAGGCGCGAAAGAGTGCCGCGTGCCTGAAAAAGCGCATGGGGTAGAACCAGTCGTAGAGGCAGCTGCGAAGAGGAAGGGCTTTTCCCATGGCGCAGGCGAGGGCCATGATTCCCATGAACGCGAGCCACCAGCGCCATCGATTCCGTGGGGCGGCTGCCAAAGCAAAAACAGCCAGAAGGGTCATGAAGGCCCCACCGTAAATGCTTGACATGGAAACATCCGTGTAGGGCCAAAGGGAATCCGGGTTGTTCATTTGGAGGATGGAGAGGAAGTTGCTGGAAAAGGTCGCCACCGCTCCCGGGTGAAGGGCATTGGCCCAGACGGCCTCCTCCTTCTCCACCACGCCGACCCGCGTGTGATGGCCGGCCCCCTCCACCAGGAACGAGAAATAAGTGGGCAGGAGAACGAGAACGCCGACCACCGCCATGACCGTCAACGCCGCGATGAGAAACCCGACCTTTCGTTGCTTTCCCCGCATTTCCTGAGAAGGGATTCCACCGGGAACGCCGCCGGTGCGGGGCTCATCAGGCATTACAAGGCGCCCCAGACCCCACAGAGCGCAAAAGCACCCCGTGATCAAGGTCAAAGCCGGATAGCCGCACAGGGCGGATGCACCCCAGATGGCTCCCGCCTGCAGTGCGGGCAGCAGATTCCGCGTTTTCAAGCTCTTGTCCAAGCGCCAGACAATCCACGGCAGCGCCGAAAAACTGATGACAATGGAAGTGTGTTCGGCGTGTCCCGTATAGACGCCGCAAAAAAGGAAACTCACGGAGACCAGGAAAGCTCCCCACGGCGGCGCCTTCAGATGCCTTGCCATCAGGAGCATCCCCATGCCCCCCAGCCACCACATGAAAAGCCAGTATTTCACGAAACTCGATGGGGAACCTCCAAGGACCCAGCCCAGAACAAGGGTCACGGGAGAAAAGGCCCCGACCTGGGGATCACCCATGAGAGGTATTCCGCCATTGGTCCAGGGATCCCAGTAGAGCAGGCGGCCAGCCCTGAAAAAATCACACACCAGCACGTAGTACTGCATGTACTGGCCGTCCACGTCCCATCTACCCACGGCGCGACCCAGCACCAGCGCATGGTTGCAGAGGAGGAAGACGAGGGTAGTCATGACGGCTGAAAAAAGCCAGCTTCCCTGACCCAGAATGTCGTCTCTCAGAAAGTCCGCGATCCGCCGCAATGCACTCTGCTCTTCAACTGGAGGAACCCTTGACCACGATGAGGTACAAACCTGCCAGCACGAGAAAAATCCCCGCAATTCCCAGAGAATTCATGCGCTCTTTCAGTATGAGAAAGGAGAGGATATAGACACAGACAAACGTGAGGGTCGTGAACGCGTAGACTATGTTAAGTCTGGCAAAAGAGAGGGCGTAGATCCAAATGGCGGTGCTCAGTCCATACAGAGCCAGTCCGCTCAGGAGGGAAAGATTGACGAAACCGGCTAGGGAACGGGCCCCGTCCGCCCCGCGTTTGAGTAGGATCTGGCCGAAACTTGCAAGAATGGAGGACATGAAGAGGAGGAAAACCAGTTTAATTTTCAAGGTTGTATTTCTCCCTGATGATATAGAGGGGCCTGCCTTTCACTTCCATGTATACCTTGGCTATGTACTCGCCGAGAATGCCGAAGAACATGAGTTGAATCCCTCCCAGGAAATAAATGGGCAACACCGTTGAAGCCCAGCCGGGCACTGTTTCCCCTGCGTAGTACACCGTCAGCGCCCACCCGCTCAGCAGCAGACTCATGAAGAAGATGAAAAGGCCGAGAAAGGCCGCAATTCGCAAAGGAACGGAACTGAAGGAGGTGATTCCCTCCACCGCGAACGAGAGCATGCGCCTCAAGGGGTACTTCGTCTGGCCGGCGAAGCGCCTGTCCCTGTCGTAGTAGACCATTGCGTGCTCGAACCCCATAGTGGGGATGATTCCCCTGAGAAATCGGTTCACCTCCCGGAAGCGCTTCAATTCGTCCAGGACCGGTCTCGATAGCAGCCTGAAATCGGCATGGTTATACACGATGTTGACACCCATCAAGGCCATGAGTCGGTAGAAGGCATGAGCCGTATACTTCTTGAAAGCCGTGTCGTCGGGGCGCTCCTTTCGAACCCCGTAGACGATTTGACAACCCTCCCGATATTTCTCCAACATCTCTTCGATGACTTCGGGAGGATCCTGCAGGTCCGCATCGAGAGAAACGGCGGCGTCTCCTCCGGCATGATGAAGCCCGGCGCTCAACGCAGCCTGGTGACCGAAATTACCGCTGAAGGAAATCATCTTGATGTGCGGGTTTTGCCGGGCCAGGTCCTTGAGAATGGCCAGGGTGTTATCCTTCGATCCATCATCCACAAAGAGGATTTCAAAATCGGAAATCAACCCCGTGGAAATCCAGCCATCCGCCAGTCGGACAAGCCTGCCGGCCGTCTCGCCGATCACGCTTTCCTCGTTGTAGCAAGGAACCACGATGCTCAACTTCATGGAACCGCCCTCCGCCGACAATCCCCCCGCTGCGTCGTCATGAGTAGCTGCTCCCGTCCCAGCAATGGGTACATAGCCGTTCCCTGGGCAATCCGATGGATGCGACCATGTCTTCAAGGCTCTGGTACTTCAGAGTGGTCAAGAGAAGCCGCTTCCGGACCTCTTCAACCATCGCGAGGTTCTTCTCAGAGCCTGCCCTGGCGTAAGCCGCCAGATCTTCCTCCCGATCTCCTTCCAACTGGCGGATCACCTTGCGTCCCACCAAGTCCAGAGTAGACCGGGATGTGGAGAAGTTCAGGAATTCGCAGGGATAAATCAGCGTGGGACAGGCGGGCCGCATGTGTACTTCCAGGGCCCCGTGATGATAAAGAATGCGGATGTTGTCTTTGAGTTGCGTGCCTCGGACAATGGAATCCTCGCAAAAAAGCAGACGTTTGCCCCTGATCAGCGCGGGCACCGGAATGAGTTTCATCTTCGCCACCAAATCCCGCAATTCCTGCTGCTGGGGCATGAAACTCCTCGGCCACGTGGGCGTGTACTTGACGAAAGGACGTCGGTACGGAATCCCCGTCTCCGTGGCGTACCCCAGGGCATGACCGATCCCCGAGTCCGGAATTCCAGCCACGTAGTCCACATCCACCGAGTCGCGCCGTGCAAGGGCCGCCCCACATCGGTTTCTCGCCACTTCGACGTTGATTCCTTCATATTCCGAGGCCGGATAACCATAGTAGACCCAGAGAAACGCACATATCTGCATGGCCGGACCGGGAGTCCGCCGCGTCTCCCAACCCTCGGCGTTGAGGAGGACCATCTCCCCTGGACCCAGGAAATGATCCACCTCGAAACCCAGGTTGGGAAATGCGCAAGATTCGGAACTGACAGCCACCGCCCCTTTCTTCCGGCCGATCACCAGAGGTGTCCGGCCGAGCCGGTCCCGAGCCGCGTAGATTCCCTCACGGGTGAGGAGCAGCATGGAGCAGGAACCTTGAACAGACCTCTGGGCATTGCACACGCCGTCTTCGAAGCTGCCTTCCGCACAGATGAGCATGGCGGCGACTTCCGTCGGGCTGATGGCACCCCCCGCGGTGTCCGAAAAAGACCAACGCCTCTTGTAGGCCTCCTTTACGAGGGCATCCAGGTTGTTGATTTTTCCCACGGTGACGATTCCAAAGGTGCCCAGATGGGAACCCACGACGAGGGGTTGGGGATCCGTGTCGCTGATCACCCCGATGCCGCTTTTTCCCTTAAACCCAGGAATTTCCATTTCAAACTTGGTTCGAAAGGGACTGCTCTCGATGTTGTGGATGGAGCGATGGATGCCTCCCGAATGCATGACCGCGATCCCGCCTCGCCGGGTACCGAGGTGGGAATGATAATCGGTGCCGTAAAAAAGCTCTGAAACACAATCATCCGTCGATGCCACGCCAAACAAACCGCCCATATTCCCTTCCCTTTGTCTTCTCGCGTACAAACGACCGGTGGGAACCGATTCCCTTCAGGGCCCGGTCATCATGGGAAAACCAGGCAGGGTACCGCCACCCCCTCAAGTGGAGCACCTGGGCACCCCACCCGATTCCGTCCGCCGCCGCCATCCATTTGAAGACATGAGTCCAGCAAAGAAGAGTTACACTGATAACTCAAATGCACAGCGCGCACAACAGGGAAAAGGCGAGGGCGACAGGGGCCATCCCGGTTGCGGGGGCACTCTGCAAAAAAGGATGGAGTGCGGAAGTCGGTTGGAGGGTCCGTGGTGAATCCGCTGCACTCTCTGCGCGAAACGGCCGATCTTGCAGAGGGAGTCAACTTGTGCCATCTTGATGCATGTTCGGAATCGTGTTCAAAAAGCCTCCGGGGGTGTATGCCTCCTCCCGCCTTGATTTGGAACCGCCCAGGCATGCATGGTACCTCGCCCGCCCGGACGGGTTGAAGTGGCTGAGGCATCGAAAACCGAGCAAAGACAAGGACCCGGGGTCCCTATGAGGTTTTTTCTCAGCGCAACTCTGGTCGTCTTCTCATTTCTCGCCTGCTACACCGAAGACCTCGTCTGTCATTTCTTCCCCCCACGCCAAGGCAGTGCTGCGCTCATCACTTTCCGTGCCCAGCACCCTTTCAACTTCGATCAGGAGAAAGCTTTCGGAAGCAGGCGAAACGTGGCCCTTGCCCAGTACATCCCCATTTACACCTTCGTTCCGGAGAGGGCCGAGGAGGCTAGAAAGCGCATGCACGAGCTTTCCAGGAGGCTGGTTGCCATCCAATCCCTGCCCTCCCCGGACGTTTCGGAAGCGGTTCGAGCGATCAGGAAGGAATTCCGCGTGGAAATGACTGCCGAGGAAGCCTCTCTTCTGCTTCACGTCACCTCCCTCGACAGGACTCTGGATGCCATCCTCACCATCGTGGAGTCCATCCTCCAGGGGCGCATCGTGGAAGACGCCGAACCCATCAAGGGCAAGGCAACTGCGGAAGTCCTCTTTCCTCCCCCCGTTGGCACCATCGCCTATCCAGCCGGTGAATTCATCACAGCGGAGGAGGCGAAGCAGAACCTGAGAAAAAGCGTCAGTCAAGTTCTTTGGCAAACCGACGAAGACGTGCTCAATCTTCTCTTGCGCATCACGTCCGCCTTGATCGTGCCGAATCTCCGATACGACCGTATGGAAAACGACCGGCGGATCGAGGCCATCATCCGCCGCTACCCGACCGTGGTTGTTCCCTACAGTGCGGGCGACGTCCTCGTTCCATTCCGCAAGACCCTCCGGGAAGAGGATTTGCTCCTTCTCAACGACCACAAGGAATTCTCCCAGAAAGAGGCGATGAAGACGGCTCCATGGGTTCTGCTGTCCATCGTTCTCCTCGTCCTCTTCCATGATTTTCTTCACTTCAGGCTCGCAGCCCATCCCTTCGTGAAGCGCATCAACTCCTCTCAACTCATGACCACTCTCATCCTGACCGTGGTCCTCGCACGCGCATGCCTCCTCTACACCACCCTTCCCATCTACGCCCTTCCCATCGCCATTCTCCCCCTGCTCCTGTTCCTGCTCGGTTTTGACCGATTCTACGCCGTCGGCACGGCTGTCCTGGGCGCCATGCTCATCACCCTTTTCTCCGGACGCACCATTGAAATCCTTTTCTTTTTCATGTTTGGTGCCACTTTGGCGCTCATTTCCTGTCCAGAGGTGAGAAAGCCTTACCACGTGTTGCTTCCCGCGGCGGCGGTGGGCCTTCTGAATGTCGTCGTGCTCCTCTTCCTGGGAACGGATTGGGGCGGGCTGGAGCACTTCACAACGGGCCGGGGCCTCTTGCCATTGCTTTCCGCACCGACCATAGCCGGCAAAGAACTCCTGCGGCAACTGCCATGGGCGTTCGCGGGGGGATTGAGCGCTGGACCACTCGCCCTCCTGGTCCTCCCCGCACTGGAATGGCCCTGGAACACCGCTTCCACCTTCAGACTCCACAAATACACCGACCTGCAGCACCCGCTCCTGAGGGAACTTCTCACACGAGCGCCAGGCACCTATCAGCACACCATGGCAGTGGCCCATTTGGCCCAGGCGGCCGGCGAGGCCGTCGGAGCGAACGTCCTCCTGCTGCGGGCCGGGGCCTACTATCACGATATCGGCAAAATGATCCAGCCGAGGTATTTCATCGAGAACCAGATGGGGGCCAAAAACCCCCACGATGAATTGGAACCCATGGAGAGTGCGAAAATTCTGTTCGCCCATGTCGAGAAAGGACAATCGATGGGCAAAGAAGCGGGGATCCCCGATGCGATCCTGGACTTCATCCCCCAACACCATGGAACCCTGATGGCGGAGTATTTCTACCACAAGGCAGTGGAAGCCCGGGGCAACCCGCCGCCCCGCGAGGAGGATTACCGGTACCCGGGTCCGAAACCCCAGAGCGTGGAAACGGCAATCCTGATGGTTTGCGACGCAGTGGAAGCCACTTCCAGAACACTCCAGGAACCTTCCCACGACAGCATCCGCAAGATGGTATGGCGGATTACGGAGAAACGGTTGGAGGACGGGCAGTTTGCTCAATGCGACCTGTCCACTCGGGACCTCTCCACGATCGTGGACGTGCTCTGCAGGACCCTCGAAGCATCCCTCCACGCCCGTGTAGAATATCCCTGGCAAAAGGAAATAAAGGAAATGGGCCAGACTGGGAGTCCGGGCGATTCATGAACCTTGGGCCTCAAATGCCGATGGGACGCATCATTTCCACTGGTTTGGCCGTTTTCACGGTACCGGTCCCGGAGGTTAGTTGGGCAGGGAGGGAAGGGAAGAGGGTTTTGAGCTTCCCCGGTTTGCCGGGGGGAAGGTTTTCGGTACTGGTAGGTCGTGACCGAACGACCGCCGGTCAATAAACGAAGGCGGTTCCGTCGCCCCCGCGTCTCCGAGCTATTCTCCTGAGCTTTCCCGTCTTGTGAATACCTAGGCGGAGCAGTTTCGGCACCTGGATCTGGAAGATCTGGGCGGCAAAGAAAGCATCGGCCATGGCATGGTGCCTGAATCTTGGCCGGATTTCATAAGTCCGCAGCATACTCTCCAGGCTCAAGTCCATCGGAGGGTCCCCATTTTTTTGCCGGAGCCAATCTTCGATGGCCGCCACATCCACGAGGTCCCGCTTCAGCTTCATCCCCACCCGGCGAAACTCCCTTTGCAGAAAGGCATAGTCGAACGCGACGGCGTACCCCACCAGGATTCCCTCCGTGAGTCGAAAAATCTCCGGGGCCACGTCTTCGAATGGGGGGGCCGCCTCCAGGTCTCCGGGACTGATACCGTGGTATTTCATGGAGGCGATACGATAGGTCCCAGCTCGGACGAGGGTGAAAAAGGCCCTGTGGACCAGAATCCTGAGGGAGCGGATCGGCACGCAGGCAACGGCGATGATTTCGTCCCGGGCGGTGTCGAGGCCGGTTGTTTCGATGTCGACAGCACAATAGCTGGCATCCACGATTTCCATACGCCGCTCCACCGCTTCAAAGAGGACTGAATGCCACGATGCGGCTCACATCGTACCTTTTCATGAGAAACTTCTGAAAAGAGGACACCACTTTTAAGCTCTCCTTGAGCAGGAGCAAATCCAGCTTGGAAAGTTCCCGGGAACGGACGGTGTTGTCCATTTCCTTCTCCTCCAGTATGGCCCTGGCGTGGTGTCTCAGGCGAAGGTCCTGGATAAACCCGTAAGACTCCAACAATTCATGGCACATCTGGGAGCTGATGACCCCCCTTTCTTGCAGTGCCTCCATTCTCTCCCTGGAGTTCGTAATCTGGAGAAGCCCCTCTTCCAGGGTGAGCACCCGAAGTCCATTGACGATGGGATAGATGCCACACGTTTTGAGGTCGACCCCCTTGTGCAGGCCCATGATTCCAAAGATGCCGATCGGCGGCTCAATCTGGACGGCATCATACGCAAGCAGCCTCATGGCCTCATGGGTACGAACCCGCTGAATCAGTGCAAGCAATTCCTCGTAGAGAGGGACAGCGCCGAACAGAGGTCTCATGTCCAAGAAGACCGAAAGAAACCGCACATGTTCCGGAACGGGGTCGCAAAACCATCGATCCAGGTACTCCTTCCAGACTTGGAGCGGCTGATTCCATTTCCTGTTGGAAGCCATGTAGCCGCCCGGACACTTGGGGAAACCAACCCTGGCTAGGGATTCGTTCACCTGTACCGCAGGGCCCAGCCAATCCCCGCTTGCGGAAATGAGGGCGTTGTCCTGATCCGTGGCGATGATTTCTTCCTTGCGACCGGAGCTTCCCATATGGACCCAGGTGAACTGCAGGGTGTCCGCCACGTTCAGGACGATTCTCAAGATCCGGGTGACGATGGCGTCGTGGATGGAACAGAGCATCCGCGTCAGGTCGAAGTAGCTCGGGGCGCTCATGGCGATCCTGGCGACGGACAACCGCAGGCTGCGGCAAATGGTCTGGAGTTCATTGACGGAAGACGCCCTCAGTACTTTCCTGTACAGCTTCACGATGGAAAAGGGCGGTTCCAGGTGAACCTGGATGTCCTTGCGGGTGACAACCCCGCACGCGCGGCCTTCAGTGTCGGTGAGGACCAGGTGGTCGATTCCCGCATCCACCATTGCAGCGTAAGCGTCCATGATGGTGGACGTTCGGGAAACGGTTTTCACCGGCGACGACATGAACCGGTCGACACGGTCCGCCTTTTCCCCGCCGATGATGACCTTTCTTAGGTCTTTATGGGTGAGAATCCCCGCAGGACGCTTTTCGCCGTCCACGACCACGATGGAACTCACCCCCTTTCGCTCCATCTCCAGTGCTGCCTCCCCGACGGAGGTCTCGCGGCCGCACACCACCGGATCCTTGTAGACGATCTTCTCCACGTCCAGGATGAACGTGCTCTCATCGGCGATCTTCCCGTCGGGCGCGACGGCGCGGATACATCGGAAGCGCTTCTCCAGGATCGCCGAGAAAAACGCCGAGAAGCCCTCGTTGCGATCGAGCACCTGGCGGAAGACCACCGGGTCGAGGAGGTAACAGACCGTGTCCTGCAGGGCGACAGCCCGGGAAGCGGATGGTCCTCCGTAGATGGACACGATTCCGAGGAGTTCGCCCTTGGACAGGTAATCGATGGCACCGTCCTCGTCGAAAAGGCCGATGAGCCCTGAAAAGACCAGGTACACCCGGGGGGGCACCCGTCCGGCATCATAGAGGACGTGATCCTTTCCAAAGAGTTCCACCTCGAGGGTTGCCAGTATCGTATCCAGTTCCTCCTCCGTAAGAAGCGAAAAGGGTCGGATCCTGACGATGAACTCTCGCGGGGGGATCATGGGCCGCCTCCAGAGACAATCCTGTTTGCCGGTTCCGGGGCTTCTCCCAACCAGCTTTTTATTAGGATAACGCGAAAGCGCGATGAAAGGTATGAGCGATTCTATTGGCCTTGAAGAAAGCTTCGAGGGACGAAGCGGGATCCGCCACCGTTTCGCCCTTGCCTTTGGCCAGCGTTTATGCAAGAGTGCAATGCAAGCTTGCCCGATTCATGCACAGGAGACTTCCGCACTGCGAGTTCAGGTCCATCCAGGGTATCCACTAGGGTTTCCACCGCCGGTTCGAACGAAGTAGGCCCACAGGGGCCCTAACTGCTCAACTGCGATATTCGAAGAAAGAACGCATATGAACCTGCAGAGCCTGGTCGTCGTGGTCCTGCGCCTGATGGCACTTGATGTCTTGCTACGGGTCGCAGTGGAGTTGACACCACAGATGCTGCAACTCCTCACCGTGAGTGAAGCATCGCCAATTGCCGAATCCTCCTCACTCACGGTCTTGTCTTTACTGGTGGTGGTTGCGATGATTGCCGCCGCTGCCCTGCTCTGGTTTCTCGCTTTGCCCATCGCTCAACTTGTCACGCGGAGTGTATCCAGCGACCTCTCCTTCGGCGCGATGTCGCTGGTTGACTGTTATACAATCGCCTTTGTAGCCGTCGGACTCTCTTACATCTCCAGCCATTTGCCGCAGGTTTTGAACTGGACGCACTACTTGATCAAGGCGGCGGCGTCGAGTCCCGGAGACACCTGGAAGGAAGGAGTAGAGTGGTATAATGTGTCGAACGCCTTCATTCCATTTATCACCGGGGTAGTTTTACTCGCAAAGGGGCGGGCATGGGCCGCGGCACTTGGGCGGAACCAGGAGGCGGCAGAATCTCCGAAGCAGACGGTCGAGCAAAACGGTGCCCCGCCACTCGGTTCTGACTCTCCATAGAGTCAGCGGTTCACTGCCGACGAAGCCCGTGGGTTGACCAGCCATATGCTGACGGGGCGGAGAAAGGCTCTTTCAACCTCTGGTTCAGGGACGACAAAAAAAGCATTAAACCAGCAACTCCTGATCGGGACAATGGGAGCAAATTTTGGTGATGTTGCCACCGCCATACGGAAAGCATACGCGAGAAGCCTCACGCAACCCTCGGGCTCCAAAAAAATGGCAAGAGGGGAATGCTATGAAAATTTAAGAGGGAAAGCGGTTCAGCGCGGATGTTTTCTTTCGGTCTCCAGAATTTCGAGAAGTTGGACCGAAGATTGCGTTCGTTGCAGCGAACATCCCTGGGCGGAACTTCAAAGTACAGTTCAAGGACTACGATTCGATCGATTTTTCGGCCAATGTCACCGTGCACCCTAGCATCCCCCGCCTGGAGTTCATAGATCCGAAAGGCTCCGTCTAGGCCGGCAGTGCGCTTCGCGGCAATATCACGCTCCGTGAATCCGGCCCGACAAGGGAATATACTCGACATGCCTCACAAGGATCGCCTCATGTTGCATCCGCACCAATTTCGCGTGAATGAAGCGTGGATCGCTTTTCAGCTGAATGATGATCCAGTTCAAACGGAGCGGGATGGATCGTTCGATATTGTCTGTCTGATGGATGCCGCGAGTTGCTTCATTCTGGGAAGCGCATTCATCCCCTTTGGTGAGTCCGACCCGAGCGAACTGGAGACCCGCAGACTTTTCAAGGCATCATGGGCCCACAAGAGACAATTCCCCAAAATGCTTTTCGTGCCAAAGGGCTGGTTTCAAACCACCCTGCGTGCAGCGGCCGAACGACGGGGAATCTCGGTGGTGTCTGTAGAGGAAAGCCAGCTGTTGGTGTTCATCGGTGAAGCGCGGCAAGGCTTTAAGGAATACTCGAAGGGAAGAAGCCGGTGAAGGCTGATCGGCCGGCCGGGGGCTTCTCCTCCCTAGCCTACCCCTTGGCATACAGGCCCACACCGGGTGATCCGCAAAACCCACCGGGCCTGAAGCACGTGAGGAATGTTCACCCAGAGCTCTTTCAGAGGCGGAATCCACGGAGCCTTAAATCAACTGTTCGTCATGCCTCCTTCCGCAGCGAGGGTGTGAGGCGGGTATCACCTCTGGGCCGCAGGGGGGGCTGCCAAGATGTCCCGACGGTCTTCCCGCCCAACGATCCTGGGTGGACAAGGTCGGTGATGAGCCGATTCGCCACGCGGGAAAGGAATCATGCATCAATTGGCCTATCTGACGCAGAAGCGGGCGGTCGCTTGGAAATGCCTGTCTCTCCAGGCGGTCGGAAAGAGATCAACGATGCATTTTGCACCCGTTGCGTACGCATCTCTGAGCGACCATTTCTTTCCGGGGACAGAGGGCACTCAATCGCCGGGTGTTTTGTGGGTGATCTCCTCACCGACATACAAGTGCAGGGGTATCCCGGAGCAGCAGTTTCCGCCCACTCTGATCGCGAAGCTCACGGTGGCGCGACTCGTGACAGGCGAGGAGGTGCGTAACTGGGCACGGGACGCGAGTGACTGCGCCCTCGAAGTCCCGTCTGATGACCAACAGTTTCAGCAATGGCGCCAAGCATTGTCTGTTCGAGAACCTGCCCGCCGAGCCGCATTTCGAATCTCCCGCGACTTTGCCATGCGCGCCTGGAGTCAGCGACATCAAAAGGAAGGTACGAAGTGTCCGTCGCAGCAAGATGCGTGGTGCAGAGTTCGCACCGCCATGGCTGATCCCTCGAACAGTTGCTTCCTTGCTCACGTCAATGCTGCAGAATGCCTGGAAAGTGCACTGGGGCTGCAGAAAGGTTTCCTGAACGTAGGGGGGCGGATGCAGGGGCCGCGTAGACTGCGGGATGAGCACTGCATATCGGCCCTTGAACAACTGATGGAAACGGGGACTCACCACTCCATCTTCTTGAACTATCGGTGGAACAAGAAGGCCAATCTCGTCGTCGCCATCGCAAGGGAGCTTCTCTCAAAGCGTTGCGGTGTCTG
Organism: Deltaproteobacteria bacterium; assembly: GCA_012517315.1. GTDB lineage: Bacteria > Desulfobacterota > Syntrophobacteria > Syntrophobacterales > Syntrophobacteraceae > JAAYUJ01. The sequence goes on along the minus strand of JAAYVE010000059.1, from coordinate 315,452 downwards.
GCTGGACGGACTGGCAATCCCACGTTTTCAGAGTCATCCCGGCTGGCGTGTCGGTGGCCGAGTGCGACGAAAGGATCCGCCCCGAGTCGATCTCGAGCGGCTGTTGCGTGAAGGCATCCAAGCGTCGTCGTTGTTCCTGTGCCTTGCCGCAGAGGATTACGAGGAACCGTCCAAGCACGATTCCAAGGGAGAGAACTGGGCAGTGAGAGAGTACAGGCATGCCGTCAAGCACGCAGCGAGGACAGGGTTGCCGATGATTCGAGTGGTCGATCTTGGCAATGCTCCCAGTCGCATCGTGAACGCCCACGGTCGGGCGTTCAAATACGATGGAAATGCAGCCGATCTTGCAGCCAAGATCTCGGGCATCGTCCATCGGCAATGAGAGAATTGTCGCAGCTCGACGCGCGGGTCTTCAGTGTGATGATCGGCAGGGATTGATGAAAGGGATCTCCACGAAAGAGGGTGATCGAAGCGTCATCGAAAGGCCAGAAGAGGAGGAGCCGGTAACGCCGGTTTCGGCTCGGATATCCGTAAGTTGAACATAGAACTGCAAAGCGGGGAGTACGGCTTTGCCCAATGCCTGTCCCCAAGACTGAGTGGATTTGGTCGCTGGGCTGCCTTGGCAGCCGACTCTGTGGGTTGGTGGAGATGAGGGGGATCGAACCCCTGACCTCAGCCTTGCGAAGGCTGCGCTCTCCCATCTGAGCTACATCCCCACGGGTTGCGATTTATATAGCGGGTTCCTCAGAAACTGTCAACCAAAGTCCAACGGCTGTACAGCTTCCTCTTTACCACAACACACTTCCAGAAATGCTCCGTTCCCCTTGTCTCCACCGCCCACTTTGTAAAAGACGGAAGGAACCGGTCGCCTCTTTCGAAAAAATGCGGTTACCCCAGGAATGCTGGGGCCTTAGGCCAGTCGGAGCATTGGCGGAAAAAATCACGGCTTCCGGCCCCTTCCTCAGCTGGAGCGCCTCCCAGTTATTTCCCACTCCTTGCGGGACGCCTGGTCTAGAGAAAATATGGCGCGGAAGTCTCAGGCATCCGAAGGGAAATCTTTCTTCCCCTGCCGGTAGAACTGCATCAGGAATTCAGCATCCTTAGGAGAGAGGTCAAAACGGGCAACCGCTTCCTGGACGAGCTTCAAAGGTGACTTTCCCGGGTTTTCCTCCAACTCCCCTGAAATCCACTTCACCGCTTTTCGAATCCCTTCACCCTGGGGCATGATGGTGGTCATGTGTGCGTTGCCTCCTTGAGGAATTCTGAACGACTCGCCAATCCTCGCGGGCCAGGATCGCAACCTCTCTCCTGAGCGTATTCAACGAGCAGGCAGGCACAGTCGACGTCACCGGACGTCGACTCCGGAATGGGTCCCGGAGAGAACCCACGCGGCATACCCCTGAATCTGCGCTCTCAAAGAGAACGCCCGAACACGACGACCCGGCTCAGTGTATTGTAATGGTTCGAAGTTCCACATTCTATAGAGAAGTTAGTCAACGTCCTTGCCGGTCATCAAGTAGGCCGATGCCCCTCTCTGGACCGTTCTAAGGCAGTGCACCTTATCGCGGATGATGCTCCCTCAATTGTTGAATACCGGCTTGACGCATCTCGCCCCGGCACACGGGGGGCACCGAACCGGGCAAAGCAATGCTCATGGAACACCGGTGGGCCGGCATTGTACGATTTTACCAAAGAGCACTTTTTTTCTCCCATTGGCTCTAACGCCCTGTGTCCGTCACCCCTGCTTCCTCGAATGTCTTGATATCCCGCAAAATTTTCGTGCACGCTTCAAGTATGTTCATGGCCAGGGCTGATCCCGTCCCCTCTCCCAGGCGCATCTCGAGGTCCAAGATAGGATGCAACCCCAGAAGTTCGATCATCGTGTCGTGCCCAACCTCCTTGCTCCGATGGGATACGAACAGAACCTCTCTAGCTTTCGGCGCCATCCTGCACGCGATGAGGGCACCGGCTGTGGCGATGAAACCATCGCAGACGACCGGAACGCAGCAATGGGCCCCTCCCAGGACTGCGCCCGCCAAGGAAGCAATTTCAAGCCCCCCTACTTTGGACAAAACGTCGAGCGGATCACCAGGATCTGGACGATTGACTTCAATGGCCCGCTCGATGACGGCAACCTTTCGCTCAAAGGCACTGTCGTCAATCCCAGTACCTCGACCCGTCAGGCAACGAACGCTTCTACCGCTCAAAACAGCGATGATGGCGGTGGATGGCGTGGTGTTCCCGATGCCCATGTCTCCTGTGCCGATCATATGGTACCCTTCCTTGAAGACAGCGTCCCGCACCAGCCGGGCCCCCAGCATCACACCAGCTACTGCTTCCTCCCTGGTCATGGCCGGTCCTGAAAAAATCGAAGCGGTTCCCTTTCTGATTTTTCCATGCACAATGGGCCAATCCGGCGGCAGGTCAGCCGCCACACCGCAATCGACCACGCGTACGTCGGCACAGACATGCTTCGCCAGCACGTTGATGGAAGCCCATCCCCGGGTAAAACTGTAGACCATCTGCCCTGTCACCTCCTGGGGGTAGGCGCTCACCCCTTCCGCCGCAACCCCATGATCTCCCGCCATGGTGAAGATGATCTTCTTTTCCACATCCGGAGTCAGTGTTCTCTGGATACCTGCAAGACGTGCCGCCATTTGTTCCAATCGCCCTAGAGAGCCTCTCGGACGAATCTGTGCATTGAGCCTTTTCCAAGCCCCTGTTTCATGCTCCTCCGACGCTCCGGGGATTCCCTCAAGCAGTTGTTTCAGTGTTTCCATCCTGCTTCCTTTCTTTTCTGTCTGATCCATGCCGAAACTTCGGGTTGCCCGAGGGGAACCCTCACAAGAAAGCAACAGCAAACCGGCGATGATTTTGTCGCTTTGGCGCCTTCCCATTGCATACCATGGGCTGAGACCAACCGACCGTGACACCAAAAAAAAACCTTCAAACCTCACGATCGAGGCTTGAAGGAATGCTTGATGGCATCAGCAGTCACTCAGCCGACCGCCCCAAAATGCGGGGCATCCTCTTCACGGCAGGTCTTCTGACTCGCGGCTCAACCAGACCCCGGGCCTTCCCACCCCCGATTCCTTCAAGGCATCAGGGAGCAGTGGCACAAAATGGGGACATCTTTCCGCTCACAGCGCCGGCCAAACGTGTCGGTTTTTCACCGACTTCCCTATTATGCTCTGTCAAAGCACCGGTCAGAGGCTTACACAGTTGTTGATGGGTATCTCCAGCGGCAAGCCTTTTCCCCTGGAATGGGCTTGCGCCAGCAGACGATCTTCTCTTCCGGCCGTGACCCGGCCAAGCACGATGCCACTCGGGGGTTGCGTGCACGCTCCCGCTCAAATCCTGGCGACTAACCTCTCTTCGTTGCCTTCTTCAGAAACTTCAGTGCCTTGTCTGTCTCCAGGACCGGGATGATCTCGGCAACCCCCAAGTCCGTCCAATTGAAAACAGAAGAGGCGAGATGGATCTCATCTTCAGCCTCGAACAAGCGAAACACCCGGTGACCTGAAATGTCGAACCATTCCCCTTTGATTTCCACGCCGACACTCTTTTCCAGGCTTTTCATCCCTCTTTCGATCACCTGGTCACGATCCTCCGGAGCGTAGCTGAATATGGCAAGAAACTGCATGGCGTCCTCCCTTTATTCTCTGCTGAAGATCCTAGAACGGGCTTGAACACGAATGTGTTGGGCAGATTCATTATAGATAGTCCGACACGTAGAATGCAAGCACTCCGAAGACCAGCCAAAAAACGGTGCGGGGCCCCCGACCGGGGGCGAACCTTTTCAAAACCGCTTCATCCTTCCAGACAGGGTCTGCGCCGCATGGAATCAAAAGGATGGATTGGAAAAGCAGAGGTGAAACGTGGAAGCGGTGCAGGTCACACTTGGTTGCAGTTCTTGAGAAACTGGGCGTAGGAACCATCTTTTGCGGGATTGTAGGAACTGGTGAAGGTCTTTTCCAGTATCAGAGCCAATTCGGTGGTGCTGCGCCACCGCTTGAACGGATCGATTTCCAGGCATTTCATTACGAGATCGTTCACTTCCTCGGGGATATCCCGCCGCCAGACCTTGGGCGGGTTGGGATACTGCTCACAATGCTGAATTTCATATTCTTCGAACGACGACGCCTTGAAGGCAGGCACCCCTGTGAGCATCTCGTAGAAAATGGTGCCGAAAAGGTAGATGTCTGTAAAGACTGGCGGCTTGCGGCGTGCCAGATACGGGCGAAACTGCTCCGGTGCCCGGTATGCCAGGAATGGAAGAGGAAGTCGGTGAATGGCCAGTGCCTTTGGGTTGGATTCTTCCAGGGTGCGCCAGAGCCCGCCGTTGTTGATTTTCAGTCTTGGCCTCTCGTTGGACAGCAGTACCCTTGATGGCCTCAGATCGAGATGAAAGATGCGCCGGATCCGCTCGTCCTGGCCCATGTGAAGATGGAGGTCCCCAAGAGCGATGAGCATTTGATAAGCCAGGTAATTGGCAAGGGGCACCGGCATCGCCTCCCCACCCCCCATCATGTCCCCCAGAGCCAGCGGAAGGTGCTCCCTCACAAAACAGACTTGACCTTCCACCAGCGCCACATCATGAACGGTCACCAAATAGCGGGAATCGATCAGGCTTTGGGTGTAGGCCCATCTGGCGAGCGCCTCCGCTGGAGCGGCCTCGCCGAAAGGAGAATTGAGCAACTGCCCCGCATAACGCCTTGCACTGCCCTCTTCCTCCAGTTCAACCACCACGGAGGAAATTCCCACATGGAGCACATTTGACACACGGTAAAAGAGTTGCTCACCGCGGAAATATTCCCCATTTTCTGAGGGTCTCGATGCAATCTGCTCCCCGATGAGTCGGCCGACTGGAGACTGATCGAAGGCAGTGACAGACGAAATGAAGTACTGCCCAGCGTCGCCTTGGGGTTCGCCGACCTCTTTAGACTCGCCGACCCTGTTGGACACATCCGGGTTGGATGGGGCGAGAGGCTTGGCTTCTCTCTTTCTCAGTGCCTGGGTGCATTTGGTGATCTTTCCAAGAATTTGGCGCTTCAGGTCCTCGGAAACGCTGGGCTGAGTGTAGACCACTTCGTAGTAGCTGATGGCCTCTTCCCAGCGCTCCAGCTTTCCGGCACAGTCCCCAGCCAATTCCCAGCACTCCAGCATCTGGTTTCCGACAACAGCCGCCTTCTTGAATTCCCGAATGGCATCCTGCCAGAATTGGCCATCCATGAGAGCCAGAGCATACTGGTAGGACTCCGATGGATCAACCGTCGTCGTTCCATGCAGGTCCTGAGTTTCTGCGTCGGAAGATGCTATTGCGCCACAGCTTCCTGTGATTTTCGCCAGTTCTTTCTCCACGAGGGTGGAGAGGTCTCGCCTTTCCGTTTCCGGCAAGTCCATCTGGCCGAGTTCGTTCAAGATGCCCGTGATGATCTCTACGGCACCCTCGCCGAGACCCTGTTCATGGTAGAGGCGTGCCTCCTCCAAGCGGCTCATGACCGTTTTGGAAACCCCACCAGACGCCATTATCCCTTCACTGCCGCGGACCACTGTCTCCTGAAGCTCCTAATGACCGTACCTTTTGTTGAAGACTCCCTTTCCGTCGACCCTGGTTGCCTTTTGATGCTGTCATCCGGCAATCAGACCGAATCGGATCGATCACTCTCCGAAAGGAGGATCGTTTCCGTCCTGATGCAGATCTCGAAGAAGAGCGTCTACGTCGATAACCTCCACAGGGGCATCGACATCCCTGTCGATGGTCCCCAAGACCGGACCGACTCCGCCTCTCTTCACCTGGATGGGCATATCATTGTGCAGAACAACTGCGGGAGAATCCACGACGATGGCTCCGTGGCCTTTTCCCGTACTCACCAGCATGATGCCCGTGGAATTGGACGGCTGCTCGCCGACTCCCATGGCCTGTGGCGGCACGGTCAAAAAACGGTAGCTGCTGAGAACCTCCGATGGCAACCCGTGCCACGCACCCAGCAGACCTGAGCGAATGCTTCTGTAGAAGGACTTCAACTCCTTGAGGGTCGCGAAACCTTTGGCCAGTATTTTCTCGAGCTTTTTGGATCTGATTTTGTCAATCTTCACCACATGCTTGGCAGGAATCGCAAACGCCTTTCCACCGACGCTAAAGAAAAAGACCTGCTCTTGCTTGGTGACCAGCGCTTCATCCGCTTCCCGATCCGGTGCCGTCCATTCAGCTTTGACGGCATCCTTCCCATCTGGGCTCTCCTGAACACTGATGTAGCCCGCTCGCTTATCCCCACCTTCTTGCAAGATCCCTTGTCGATGGTCCTTCAGCCACCGGATGCCTTCCTCCCATTCGGCCTGCTTCTCCCTGAAGAAGGAGACGCAGTCTGCCAGGATGGAGGAGAGTTCCTCCAGGCGGTGATTCAGGTTCGTCATTGCTCCGGTTTTTGAAAGACTTGAGGCGATTTCACGAACGGTCCGTTCCTCCCCTGCAAGAACTCGCATCAATTCGCCGTTCAGTTGAGGAACAGATTCGAGCCAGCACACCCATCCGTCCGCGTTCATGGAAGACCAGTCGGGACAACCTTTGTTCCTCAAGGATTCAAAAGGAGAAACCCGCGGGATCCGGACTGCCTCCTGACCTCTTCCCTTCTGTTCCCCGAAGCTGTCTCTCAGTTTCCTGTAACGGCTCACCAGACTCCTGAGCTTTTCCCGCTCTGCGGTTCCCATTTCATTATTCGAAAGGAGGAGCGTCTTGAGGGATTCCTGCGCATCTCTCATGATTTCAATTAATTCGGGCTGCACGGAATCGGTGTTGGTTTTGAGACGATGCAGAAGCGATCTCAAGAGCTTGAACAAGAACTGGGTTTCCCGTGTCTTTTCGCAGTCAACCCTCAGCTTCTCCAAGGCAGCCCGTAACTTGGAGACGTTTTCCACGGTGAACTCCCAGTCCAGGCTGAGATAGGCGATGTTAAAGGCCTCTACCAACATGGGCAGTTCAGACGACCGCGGTTCTGCACCGGCGGATGTCGTGGGTTCCCCACCAAGGACTGAAGAAGCCCCTTTTTTAGGAGACTCTTTTGATGGACCTTTCTCCGGCACCACAGGGTCTGGAAATGCTTCCATTTCAAGCTTTCCAAACGGTTCTTCAGACTTCTTCTCTTTTCCACCAGGTTTGGGTTCGCTCGAGGCGAGACCATCCTTTTTCACAGTCGCAGGCGAGTTCAAGGGGGAGAAGTCAGGCACCGCCTGGGGCTCACTCTCGAAAGGAACGAACAAGCTGTCGATTTCCTTGTCGATCTGCATCTCGAACGCCTCGACATTGATGGCGACGCCAGGCGTTTCGGGCTTTTCTATGGCTGTTTTGGGTGTCCCCTCGGTCTCCGCCGAGGGACCCGGCGCCTCCACCACTTGAATGTCCACGTCGTCGACCACGTGGACTGCGCCCGATGTCTCCTCGACATCTTGCCGGGAGTCGCCGGGAACAAACAAGCTGTCGATTTCCTTGTCGATCTGCATCTCGAACGCCTCGACGTCCAAACCCAGTCCCTGGCGTTTCTGCTCATCATCTTTGTTCGTAATCATGGGAGGTTTCCTCTTTTCAATAGTGCCGGACTCCTCGACCTTCCGGTGGGGCGTTTGGGCCTGCGGGTTGTGAACAGCCTGGTACTCCACAGAGGAGAGCATGGAGTCTCCAGGCCCCTTCGGCGTCACAACGGACCCTCTCGTCACCTCTCCAGCTGCCCGCCCACCTTCTGGATCACGTTCTTGATGGTTCTCTTGCTGATCTCCCTCAGTGTTTCATAAACACCGAATCCCTTCACTGCACTGGCCTCGAAATAGGGAACACCCAGGTTCTTGTTGAGGTCTTCCTGCATTTCTTCAATGGTTAGGAGGGGAATATTGGATTCGATGAGGTCCCTCTTGTTGTACTGGAGCACCAGGGGGATCTCCCTGATGTCGAGACCCTCTCCCTGAAGATTTTCAGCCAAGTTCTCCAGGCTCTCGATGTTTCTCTGTCTCTGAACTCTCAGCGAATCCGCCACGAAGGCCACTCCGTCCACTCCCCTCAATACGAGCTTCCTCGTGGTGTTATACATGACCTGGCCCGGCACGGTGTAAACCTGAATCCGGATGCTCAAATCCATGATCTTTCCAACGCTCAGGGGTAAGAAATCGAAAAAGAGAGTACGGTCACCCTTTGTGTCGATGGTGACCATTTTCCCGCAGACCTGTTTGGACATGGACTCGTGAATGTAGAGGAGATTCGTGGTCTTACCACCACGTCCGGTCCCGTAATAAACGAGTTTCGCCTGTATTTCATTCCTGCTCAGATCTATAAAGGCCACCGTTGTCTTCCTTCATTCCCGTAAAGTATGGATGACAACTCCTCAATCGCTCTCCCGGATTTCAACCGGATCAACCCCAGAGACACATTGTCATCGAAAAGTGTAATGATGATGTACTCCTTGCCGAATCGGCTGAAATGGATGCTTCTCCTGTCCCCCTTGTGAAAGAGCAGTGTGAAGTCCTCTTCACCGATGAGCTTTGCGATCTCTGCAGTGGCTGCAAAGTTGGCGGCAGACAGGACCGCGAGGGAGGAAATGTCCTTCATGTGCAGGTTCCCTCGCTCCATGATGAGGTTTCCGGTCACATCGACGATGATCACGTGCTCCGCTCCCGCATCCAGGAGCTCCTTGTCGATGACTGTGGCCAGATTGCCCATGTAGCTTGCATCCAGGATCGTGTTCATTTCAACGTGCAACCCTTTCCTTCATTAAAAGCCGGACGCCGGTCTTACGGCCCATTCTCTTCGGTAAATCCGGGCGTGGCCCAGAAAACGACGACGAGGCACTCCCTTGAGTTGATCTTCTGGAAGAAAGCCGACCCTGTCACAGCAAGGGAAAATCCCTTCCATGGCGTTTCCGTGAGACACCGGGCGAGAAAGATCCCCTGCAGATGTTCACAGTCAGCCATGGCAGGTTCCGTGCACACCTTGATAAGCCGCCACCTGTTGGAAAAGGGGATGGTCTTCCTTGATGGTGAGGTGGCTCAGGGGAGCAATGAAAATGCCGTCCTCTCCCACAATGGAGCACAGGATGTTCCCCGATTCGTCGGAGTCGAACGCATCGCTGATCTGTAACTCCGTGTTCGCACTCAGATTCCTCCCACGCCCGGATATCATTTTCACGAGATCTTTGGACGGGTACGCGGGGATGGGCGTGTGGCTTCGGATCTGCTTGAGCAGGTCCGAATGGCACTGCCTGTTTTCCTCCGAGAGCTTTTCGTCTTTACGCCTCATGGACTCCAGCAGGAGGTGTTCCAAAGGTTTGTGAATGGACGCCTGCCCTTCCAACGACAGGGGGAATGTTTCGAAGCGCCCGTTGTTCCACTGAAGCATTTCCATGAGGGCCCTTTCCCCGTGGATATCACCTTGCTCGGCATGGCAGACGCGCCCCCCTTTCACGTGGATCATACCGGTCCCCAGGGAGGATTCCACCCGGATGAGAAGCGTGGAGTTGGCGAGGCAAACGAGCTGGATCAGGTCGGTGAGTTGGATGGACCGGATGGCGCCCGCAAATCCGTGCGCCGGAACCGGCAGCTGGCTCAAGTTGCGCGCCAAATCCAGATCCGTTCCCAATAAACTCGCTCCAGCCAGATCGGCGCCGCTGAAATTAGCCATCTTGAGATTGGCTAAGTTCAGTTTGGCGTTTTTCAGGTTGGCCCCCGAGAGATTCGCTCCCTCGAGGTCCGCCTTCTCGAGGTCGGCACACTCCAGGTTCACCTTCACCAGGTTGGTCCCCACGAGGCTCGCTCCCTTGAGAACGGCCCCAGCGAGATTTGCGAGCCTCAGATTCGCGACGTCCAGCTTCACTTCCCTCATGTCTGCATGTTGGAGGTCTGCGCCCGCCAGGTTGCAGGAGTGCATGTTGGCCTTCTCCAGCAGGGCCCCACTGAGGTTGACCCGGGCGAGGTTCGAGCTGGTGAGATTTGCCTGGCGCAGGTCCGCCTTCACCAGCCACCCCGCCCTCGACAGATCCAGGGCAGAAAGGTCTACACCCCGAAGATACGGAGGGCCCTTGCCGGCGATGGTTGCCATGAGAACCTGTTCACGGGTCAATTCGGACATGGCTGCATGATCCTATAGGTTTTTTCATGGAACGTGTTGATGCGTGTGCCTCGACAAAACATCTTCCGGCAGTGGGCATCAATCTGCCCGGAAATCGGCATGAATGGAGACCCCATCCCCCTGCTTGACATCATTCCACTAATCGCAATTTGCGTCGGGGAGCATTAATAAAAAATGGTGCGGGATCGGTGGTACGGCTTTTGTCTGAAGCGCTCGTGCTGGCCAAGATGCCACAGCCAGCTGTCCACCTGTGTGCTGGTGACTGGTGATCCCAACCCGATGAAGGCCTTCCTGCACTCTTCCACCGCTAGAATTGTGAGCGCTCTGATTTCCACTTCCTCTTCGCTTCCCGGCTTCAGCTCCTCCAGTCCATCGACCTTGGCCGCGAGGCAAGGGGCATAGCAAAGGATGCCCAGTTGCCTGAGAACCTGAGGCAGTTTGTAATCCGCGAACGCCGTCAAGCGACGAAGATCGTGAAAGCACCCGAGACCTTCGCCGCCGTAAGCCGCGGAGAGATCCGCGGCGAAGATCTGTGCCCGCTTCCAAAAGAAGATGCGCCCGCCTTTGTATTGCGCTTCGTCACGAAAGCTCGGAAACGATTCCACCACATGCCATACAAGCTGGACGGCACTTTCCTGCGCCTGCTCGATAAGATGCACGATGTCTCCCCGCCACCGGGCGATGAGAATGCGTCCCGCTTCGCGCACGTTGGCCAGCCTGGCCTCGAGGAGGGGGATGGTCCCCGTGCCTGCAAGGATGCTCTCCAGTTCCCTCATCGTCATCCGGGACAGGAATGCCGCATCGGTCAGAGGATACCCCCTCTCGAGGGCCCTTTTGAGAGCGGCCGCCAGTCCCCAGTATCCTGAGTACTCCTCCCCCCGGTATCGGATTCTCCACAATTCTTCTCCCCTTCCCGCCCAGAAGCAGTGGTTCAACACATCCAGGAGGAAAATCCAACGGGCGGTTTCTTCCGTATCATCGGAGAAATGACACGGGTGTTTCCAGCCCGGCACCTTTCCCATGAGATGGCCCCAGTCTTCCACAGCAGCCCGGACCTGCTCTCGATGGAGGCATACAAACCGGCTCAGAGCTTCAACATGTGAAACAGAATCCAGCACCGGCAATGAGATGTGGTGGTGATTCGTTTTCAACTGCCTCCTCCCCCTCGGCAACGGTCGGAATCCCTCCGTTCATCCTTGGCTTGACTTCCTTTGCTCACTTATACTACGTTAAAAGTCTGTGCGGTCCATCTCACATAAATCATCCCTGATTCGCCTCTTCAAATGAACGCAGTGGAAACTGGATGCAGCTGAAGCCGGTTCGTACCACAGGGCGATGAGTTTGATTCGATTTCAACCCTTTCACGGAGGAACAGACATGAAACGAACCTCGATCTTGTTACTTGCTTCACTCCTTCTCACCTCTTTTGCCATCCAGGCGGCCGCTCAGGAAACGGTCAAAGTGGGCATCATCCTCCCCGTTACAGGTGACAAGGCGAAATTTGGCGAAATCGAGAAGAAGTCGTTTGAGATGGCCCTTGAAGAAATCAACGCCGCAGGAGGCATCAACGGAAAAAAGCTCGAGTTCATCTTCGAAGATGATACGGGAAGGCCTGATGTGGCCCGTTCCGCCGCGGAAAAATTGATCACCAAGGACAAGGTGGTCATGCTGGGCGGCGGGTACGGCAGTTCCGAAACCTTCGCCATATCAGGGGTTGCCCAGCAAAACCGGGTGCCCTTTCTTGTGGCTACCGGTTCCGACGACAAGATCACCGAACAGAACTGGGAGTACATATTCCGGTTGAATCCTCCGGTCAGTGAGTATCCCAAGGCCCTCGAGTCCTTTCTTACAGAAGTGGCGAAACCCAAGACGGCTGTCATCCTATATGAAAACACCAACTTCGGGTCTTCCGGTTCCAAGGAATTCGAGAAAACCTGCGAAAAACTCGGAATCAAAGTGCTCATGACCGAAGGCTATGAGCATGGGGGAGTGGACTTCAAGCCCATCTTGGTGAAGGTCAAGCAGGCCAATCCTGACCTCGTGTACATGATCTCTTACCTGATGGACGCTTCCCTTCTCATGCGGCAATCCATGGAACTGCGGGTGACCCCTAAGCTTTTCGTGGGAGGCGCTGCAGGCTTCACCCTTCCCGAGTTCCTGAAGAATGCAGGGAAAGCGTCCGAAGGTGTTTTTTCGGCAACCCTCTGGTATCAGACCCTGCCTTACCCGGGTGCCAAGGATTACTACGACAAGTTCATGAAAAAATACGGTTCGGAAACCGAATACCACGGAGCGGAAGGTTACGCTTCGGCCTACGTCATCGCCGACGCCCTCAAGCGAGCCAAGTCCATGACCGCAGCGGATGTGCGGGAGGCTCTCAGCAAGACGGACATGATGACCGTCTTCGGGCCTGTGAAATTCGTGTCATATGATAAGAAGACCAACCAAAACAAGCTGCCCACCTACCTGGTCCAGTGGATCGAAGGAAAGCTCGAGTTGGTCTGGCCAAAGGAAGTGGCCAGTAAGCCCTACCTTTACCCAATCGACTGGGAAAAGATCTGGAAGTAACGCAACATCCACCGGGGGTGCATCCGTCCCTATGGATGCGCCCTTTTTTCTCTCGTGAGACCTGGCAGCCGGTAATGCTCCTTAGCTGCTCCTTGAAGGCACGTGAGGGCGAACGTTGCAGTGGATGAACAGCTCTCCCCCTTTGGAAAAGCATTTCCTGTCCCATGATCACCCTACGTGCCCGGGGGGAGACGGAAGCGCGCGTTCCCCCTTTCTCTTTCTCTGCGGATTCCGGTTTTTTTCACAGTCCACAGGCACTCCCCCGGCAGTCTTCCATCCCCTTGATAAAGAGGACGGTAACCCATGGAAGTTTTCATTCAGACATTCGTTTCAGGAATCCTCATCGGCGGCATTTATGCCCTTGTCGGGCTGGGGATGACGCTGATCATGGGAGTCATGAAAATCATCAACCTGGCCCACGGCCAGCTCATGATGATCGCCATGTACATCACTTTCGTCCTGTTCGAGTTCCTGCACCTGGACCCGTATTTCTCACTTCTTGTGGCCATGCCCGCCCTCTTTCTCATCGGCGTGCTCATTCAGAAGTATCTGTTGAATCCTTTGCTCAACGTGGATTCCATTTTGCCCGAAAACCAGGTTCTCATGACGGTCGGAATCGGCATGGTCCTCACAGAAATCATCCGTTTCCTCTTTCAATCCGATTACAAGTCCGTCAAGACCTCCTACAGTTCCTCCGCTGTTTATCTCGGGGGCATCTCCTTCAACATCCCCATGATTGTCGCCTTCCTGATCGCCCTGGCAATCACTGCAATGCTTTTCTTCTTTCTTCTCAAGACCGATATGGGGAAATCCGTGCGGGCGACGGCCCAGAACCGGGATGCAGCACTTCTCATGGGAATCAATGCTGAATGGATCACCGTCCTCACTTACGGGCTGGGATCGGCTTTCGCCGCGGCAGCCGGGAGCCTGCTGCTCCCCATATACTACCTCTTTCCCGATATTGGCGGCCCGTTCACTCTCAAGGCCTTCGTGATCACGATCCTGGGAGGGCTGGGGAGCACGGTGGGAGCCATCGTGGGGGGGGTGGTGCTGGGCGTGGCCGAGTCCCTGGGTGCCACCTACCTTTCCATGGCCCTAAAGGATGCGGTGGGAATGGTGATTTTTCTTCTGGTGCTCATCTTCCTCCCTGGTGGACTCAAAGCGTTGACGAAAGTGTGAGAGGACCGAACCTATGAAATCCAAGAACTGGCCAGCAATCATAGTCCTCGCCGTTCTCATCCTTTTCCCCATTGCCGTTCGCTCGGATTATTACACCCACGTTTTCATCATCGCCCTCATGTGGGTCATCATCGGTTCCGCCTGGAACCTTCTTGCAGGATATACCGGGCAAGTTTCCTTCGGGCACGCCATCTTTTTCGGCACGGGTGCCTACACCGCCGGTTTGTGTGTCACCAAGCTCCAGATTTCCGCCTGGTGGGGGATGCTGTTGGGCGGTCCGGTGGCCCTTCTCGTCGGCCTTCTCATCGGCTGGATCTGTTTTCGATTGAGAGGTCCCTATTTCGCCTTGGCAACCATCGCCGTGGGAGAGATCTTTCGTCTGGTCGCCACGGTGTGGAGGAATTTCACGGAAGGCATGCAGGGAATCCTGATCATCCAGACTTTCCGGAGCAAACTGCCTTATTACTACCTGGTCCTGGGTCTCGCGGCGGTCTGCGTGTACGTCACCTATCGGGTGGTCCGGTCCAAGTGGGGGTTCTATTTCGTAGCCATCCGGGAGGATCAGGATGCAGCGGAGTCCATGGGAATCAGCGCTTTCCGGTACAAGAGCCTCTCCCTCATGATCAGCTCTTTTTTCACTGGCATCGCCGGCGCCTTTTACATGAACTACATGGCTTTCATTGATCCCCACGTGGTTTTTTCGCTCCACTACATTTCCATCATGGCCATCCTGGTGGCGATCATCGGGGGAGTCGGCACCATCTGGGGCCCCGCCGTGGGGGCCTTCATCATGGTGCTCCTTCAGGAAACCTTCCGCAGTTCCTTTTTCGGATTGTTCCCCAAGTGGGTCAGTGAGGCCCACATCCTGGTTTTTGGTTTGCTTGTCATTTTTGTGATTCGTTACATGGCTAATGGGATCATCGGAGACTGGTCGAAAGTCCAACGGCTCTGGTCCAAAGACAAAGAACTCTTGACCACAAGCGGCGGGAACTGACTATGGCTTTTTTTGAAACGAAGCGTTTGACGAAGGCTTTCGGGGGGCTTGTGGCCGTCAGCGACCTCAGTTTCACGGTGGAGCAGGGAGAGATTTTTGGACTCATCGGCCCCAACGGTTCCGGTAAGACCACCGTTTTCAACCTGATCAACGGCTACTATCCCATCACTTCCGGGGGAATCTTCTTCGAAGACAACAAACTAAATGGTCTGCCCACCTGGAAGATCTGCAAACTGGGAATCGGCAGGACCTTCCAGATCGTGAAACCCCTGCGGCGCATGACCGTCCTGGAAAACGTTATCGCCTCGGCCTTCAACGTCACGTCCCACATGGCCGAGGCCCGGTAAAAAGCCATGGAGGTCCTCCGATTCTGCGAGTTGGACAAGAGAGCGCAATCTTCGGCCAAAGGCCTCACTATCGGGGACCGAAAACGTCTCGAGATCGCTCGTGCCCTTGCGACGGGTCCCAAATTGCTCCTTCTGGATGAAACCATGGCCGGTCTGACCCCGCAGGAACAGGTCCAGGGGACGGAACTCATCCGAAAGATCCGTGATTCGGGCATCACCATCATCATCGTGGAACACATCATGCACGTGATCATGAACATCTGCGACCGCATCCTGTGCATCAACTACGGCCAGGAGATCGCCAAGGGCACGCCTGCGGAGGTCGCCAACAACAGGGCCGTCATCGAAGCTTATCTCGGAAAGGAATAGGAGATGCTGAGGGTCGAGAGAGTCAACGCCGGATACGGCGATGTGCAGGTTCTCTGGGATGTCTCGTTTCATGTGGCTGAGAAGGAATTCGTGGTACTCGTGGGCGCCAACGGGGCCGGCAAGAGCACCATCATGCGGACCATATCCAGCATGATCCATCCCAGCAGTGGTGAGATCTGGTTCGGCGATGAGCGCCTGGACCGGATTCCGCCTTACCGGATCACCGAGGTGGGCATTGCTCACGTCCCCGAAGGCAGGCAGTTGTTTCCCGAAATGTCCGTGCTGGAGAATCTGGAACTGGGTTCTCTCTCTCCCACGGCCAAAGCCCATCGTAGAGAAACCCTCGAGTGGGTCCTGGAGCTCTTCCCCAGGCTCCGTGAACGGCAGAGACAAATGGCGGGGACACTCTCAGGAGGGGAGCAGCAAATGTGCGCCATCGCACGGGGTCTCATGTCGCGGCCCAAGATGATGCTTTTCGATGAACCTTCCCTCGGCCTTTCCCCCCTTCTCACCCAGGAGATCTTTCGACTGGCCCGTCGCGTGCATTCGGAGGGCGTGACAATCCTCATGGTGGAACAAAACGTCAAGCAAACCCTCGCCATTTGCGACCGGGCCTATGTCTTGGAGAATGGTCGCATCGTCATGGAGGGCAAGGGGCGCGAGTTGCTTGAGAACGAACAGGTCAAGCAGGCCTTTCTGGGGATTTGACGGATGCTGAACGATTCCTTGGAATCTTTCTCTCCGACCCGGTTTCCGGTGAGAAGGGGACCGTTTGCGGCCAAGCACATATGAGATGGTTTTCCCCACTTGAGGGAGGGCTTTCCCTGATCCCATGGCTTGCCCCCGTTTTCTCACTGTTATCAAACCAAGGGGCATGGCGGACTCTCTAAGGCTGCCCCTGCACCGATCTCGTCAGTTTTTCTTCCAGAATTCCTCTAATGCCCTCCGTGAGACTCCGGTAGACGCGGTTTTTTCTCTCCTTCAGCCTTTGATAGGCTTTGAGAATATCCAAAGTGAGGATGATCCGGGTCAGACTGCAATTGAGTTCCCCGTGGAGGTGTCTGCCGATGATTTCGAATCCGAGAATGCTCGTGTGAAAACGAAGAGGCGAGTGAGGTTCCCCTTCGAACACGTCCGTAATGAAATGCGTGTAGTCCCTTTCAACGACCTGCCGCACAGCGGCTTCCATTAGTCGCAGAGCGACCAGGATCTTCGTTCTGTAGCGCGGGATGATCATGAAGCGCCCGATTTCCACGAATCTTCCAACTCGCCCCATCCGGACGAGATCCACATCTTCCAGGAGGCTGACGGCATACTCCTCGGGAAGTTCCAGAGGAGGGTCGTAGAAGAGCCGAAGAACGCCGGCCGGTTCTTCGTCAACCGTGGCGAGAAACCAAGAGTATCGGTCGTTTCCCCCTTGGCATGGGGGGATTTCGTTCTCCACGCCAAGAATCCATCTCTTTTCCTTGAGGTACACCTCCTCGATGACGTGCAGGGCCTGCCGCCGGCTTGAGACATCGCTTACCTCGATGGTCCTCACTTTCGTCATTGTGGCGTCTCCTCTCCTTTCAGTGCATCACCAAATTCCGTCGGCTTCGGGAATCATGACGGGCGGGGGATACGGGTATCGCTTGCCGCAGAGTTCCGCCAGCACACTCATGACCGAGTGGGTGACCGTTTTTCTCAAGAATGCCCAGATGCGCCGTCGCGCAAAGGGTGAGATTCCCTTTTCTTCCATCGAGGCCGCCGCCGAGATTTCCCTGGAAAAGTCCAGGGAAGGCCCGATCCTGAGAATCATGGATCCCACCACCGGGATGTATCCCCGCTTCAGCCGTGTGGGAAAATCGATGCCGATGGGAACAACGGGGACTCCCGAGCGGAGCACGATCTCCCCGATGCCCTGCCGCCCCCGAAGGAGCAAATCGGGGCATCTATTCCTTGTGCCCTCCGGAAAAATGCCGATGCTTTCATTTTTCTTGAGCCTTTCAATGCATTCCGCATAGGCTTTCACCGCGATGGAGGTCCGCCTTCGACCGCGGTTGAGAAAGCCGTATCGGGCGGGTTTGTTACCCACGTAGACCGGATCCACCTGACGAAAGAGCCAGCCGATTACGGGAAGACGCCCGTACATCCAGTCGCTGAGGAAGGTGAGCCCCATTCCTCTGCGCTTGAAAGCAAGATAGAGAGCGAGAGGGAGGGTCTCAAAGGAGTTGTTGTGATTGAAGGCGAAGATCTTGGCGTTGCCGTCCAATGGCAAGCGTTTTTCGTCCTCCACGGCGACCCAGGGAATGAAAAGCCGGTGCAGCAGACGCACCGCAAGAAGCCTGGTCGGGTCATGACACTGCTGCACCTTTGCCTTCCCACGCTCCAAAGCGTTCACCTCCCGTATTTTCATCCGTCCCATGCACAGACTCTATCCCTTCCCTGTTACGAATGCGTTGCGGGATGTTACGAAAGGCGTAAGAATCGGCGTCAATAAGGTTTCAGGAGTTCTTTCACACGGTTTCCACCGGAAAGGGGGGGCAGGGAGGGGGAAAAGCTCCTGCGGCGGGATTGGGTTTCAGTGGGCATGAAGAGACTTAGGAGAGGAGCGGTGGGATCCACCCGGCCTCCTCTCTCATAGGAACCGGACGGTCAGAACGTCTTGGTCAATCGGTTGCCCCGGGCGTCGAAGACCTCGATTTCCACCATACGACCGCCATCCAGGCGGTGCGTTGCACAGCTCAGTCAGGGGTCGTAACATCGAAGGGCCATCTCGACCTTGTTGAGTGCTTCTTCACTCACCCGGCCCCTGGAGATGACGCTCCGAGCCGCCTGCTGGACACTCATGTTCATGGGGGCCACGTTATGGGTGGTCCCGACCACGAGGTTGGCCCTCAAAATGAGCCCGTTGTCGTCCGTTGAGTAGTCGTGAATGAGGGTTCCCCGGGGGGCCTCGACGCACCCGATGCCCCTTCCCGCACGCGGCAGGACCTCGTTGCGCACGTGGAGATCGGTGATCTCCGGATCTTCCAGGAGTTGGATGACCCGCTCACAGGCGTAAACCAGCTCGATAAGCCTGGCCCAATGGTACAGCATGGTGGACTGGGCCGGTCTACCGAAACGGCTCCGAAATTCCTCCAGTTCGGCTTGGGCGAGGGGGGTCTCGATCCTGTCGCAAACGTTGAGGCGCGCCAGGGTGTTCACCCGGTAAATACCCCTGGGGTCGCCAAGATCCATGGAGAACCCCTCATTCCACGAACGGGCATAGGGGAATTTGCTCGTGGACCAGTCCTCCACGTGTTCACCCAGGATCTCGACGTATTCGTCGTAGGGGAAATCCTGGTAGCTTCCGTCCGCCTTCATGAGGCGAAGAACTCCGTCATAGAGCGTAAGGGACCCGTCTTCCGGTTTCACCGTCCCCAGAAAGCCCGTGGTGATTCTCCCCAGATCCGCCGTCGCGGGTTCCATCCTCTGGAAGATCTCCCTCTTGGAGAAATCGATGGCGTATCGAGCGAATTCGAGCTGCTCACGGGCTGCTTTGAGAAGCCCTTGCCGTTCTTCCTCGCCCATGGGTTTGGCGAAGCCTCCTGGGACGACGACGACGGGGTGGATCGCCCTGCCAGCAAAACTCTCCAGCATCATCTGGCCGGCCTGGCGCATCTTCACCACTTTCCTTGCCAAGTCGGGAGCGGCTTTCACGATGCCCATGACATTGCGCACGGAATAATCCGCTCCCGAACCCATGACAAAGTCAGGGGCCGCCAGGAAAAAGAAGTGGAGAATCTTGTCGTTGATCTGGGCCATGACTTGCATCAACTCCCGCAGCTTGTGGGCCGCAGGCGGCACCTCCGCATGGAAACAGCCATCCACGGCCTTGTTGGAAGCAGTGTGATGCATCCACGGGCAAATGCCGCAGATGCGGCTAACGATCCTGGGCACCTCCTCCGCAGGTTTTCCCTCGATGAATTTCTCGAACCCCCTCAGGGACATGATATTCAGCCGGGCGTCGGCCACGTTGCCGGCGTCGTCAAGCATGATGGTGATCCGTGCGTGCCCCTCGATGCGGGTCACCGGCTGGATGTTGATCACCTTGTGACCGTTGCCGCCGTGGCTCATGACCCCGGTGGCATTCACTTCCACTGTCTTTGCGGACATGTCTCCTCCTTATTGCTTGCCGACGGCTTTGCTCCTCAGCAGACCGTGGGCCCCTGAAAACTCGAGGAGCGTCGACCGATCGATGATCGAGGCGAGATCGATCTGGTTGCTGGCAAGAGCATTGAGATAATCCAGCAGTTGGTTGCCATCCCTCTTCACAGGACCGTAACATCCTTGGCAGGGGACGCGGGCCCGGATGCACTGGGGTGCCTCTCCGTTCCTCCCGGCGCATCCCGCTCGCGTGACAGGCCCCATGCACGGCAACCCCTGCTCCAGGAGACATCGCATTGCACTCACCGGCCTGTTGGCATCGAAATGGGCATTCCTCGTGAAACGATGGAGTTTTTTCAGTTTCCCTTTCCCTTCCTTGATCGTGGGGCAGGTATCACAAACGCTCTTCTCCGGCAGTTGAGGGGCGCGACCTTCCAACAGGGCCCTGATTGCCTCCTCAATCCAGTCCGGGTGCGGTGGGCAACCGGGCAGAAAAAGGTCCACGTGGATCTTTTCGTCAAGGGCGTAAGACCGGTCCAAAGTCACCGGTAGGACTGGGTCGGCGGGATCCTCATGGGGATCGGTCGTCTCCGATTCCCGGTAAACCCGGTCAAAGAGGGCAGCATTGGAAAACTGGTTGATGAGAGCCGGGATCCCCCCGTGAGTGGCACACGTGCCCAGGGCGACGATGATATCGCAGTTCCTGCGCATCGCCTCGGCCACTTCCACGTGCTCCTCATTGCGTATGCCGCCGCTGATGATCCCAACGGTTGCCTTGGGAATCTCCAGTTTATGGATCTCCCTTTCCCCCTTTTGTCCAAAGTACTTGTGATCCAAGAGAGCCGGCATATGGACGAACTCGATTTGCTCGAGCACGTCGAGGAGCGTCTCCCCCAGGTTTAGGATGGCGATTTCACATCCGGAGCATGAATTGAGCCATTCAGAGGCCACTTTGACTGCCACGGGCTCCTCCTATCCTTTTACTGTGATGGACCTGGTTTTCAGTTCCTCATGGTGGCGGCAGGCCGTTTCTTTCTTCCGCGCGGACCAATCCAGCACCTTTTCCGTCGCCCTGCGGACCGCCTCCCGGCGTGCGCCGCGTTCCATCTCCTCGATTTCCTTCTCCTTCGCGTCGGCGAGGATCGCCCGTCCCAGGGGGGAACGGACGATGACGGTCGTCCACCCTTCCGGTGCGCCGATCCCACCGAAGGAGAGGTCCGCGTATTCGGAGGTGTAGTCACCACAGTATCGACATGCGTAACGTTTCATGAAATCCAGCCGGTTCAGGGGAATACGCCGCACCTGGCCGTCCACCAGGTGAACCGTCAGGTCCTCCTTCACATTCACCTTGGCCACGTCGCCCCAGGCGAATTCGCCAACCTCTTCCAATCGTTCCCGTTCCCTCACCCCAAAAGTGAAGTTGCCAGTGCAGAACAGCCCGAGATGATACAGGATAGTCCCCGACGGGACCACACCCAGGCACTCCATCCGCCTTAGGGTATTGATCTGACAGGGCGTCCCCACGAAAGCCACCCGACTCAGCCTCTTCCTGGAAATTTCGCCCAGCTTCATGATGGAGGGGGAAAAGGTGGAATAGGTTCCTGAAAGGACTTGCGAAAAGTGGGTCATACCGTGCATGGTGTCAAAATGAAAACCAGCGGCCTCCAGAATCTCATCCCGTGTGACAGCCAGCCAGGGTTCGCGGATGAAAGGCCCTGCAGGGCGGCTGACGATGGCTCCGTCGATCCGACCGATGTCCAACAGGTGGAGTAGCAGTGCGGTCACAACCCCGCCGTCGGTGGCCCGCCTGCGCACCTCCGAGTCGGTGGCCCTGGCAATGGTCAACTCCAACATGCGGCCGATGGGTGCACTCCAGGAAACCATCCGCCGGGTCTCCTCGTCCAGTTCCGAGATTTCCGGGCAAATGGAGTAACACAGGCCGCATTCGATGCATTTCTCGATGTCTCTGTAGCGGGGCCTGCCGTCAGGATCGAGTTCCAGAGCACCATAGTTGATGGCGGTGCAAAAGGTGACGCACCCCCCGCAGTGGTGGCAGAGGCCGGGCTTCTGCACTTCCTGGATCAGGTGGAAAAATGTCTTCATGGTTCCTCCCATCTCGTCGTGGTGCGGCGCATCTCACCGTCTCCTCTCAAACCGCCTGAGCCATCTCCGGTCTCATCGGATTGGGACCCAGCCGCCGGATGGTTTCCGTAAACCGCGTCACCACCTCCGCAAAACGGGGCGCCTCCGCCGAAGAGACCCATTCGATGGCAAACCGGGCCGGGTCGATGCCCAGCTCCTCCAGCACCATTTCGATGGCCCTCGCCCTTGCCAATGCTTTGTGATTACCATCCAGGTAATGACAGTCACCCGGGTGTCACCCCATGACAATGACGCCGTCGATTCCCCGCTGAAGGGCTTCCACCACCAGGTTGGGATGGACCATGCCCGAACACATGGTCCGGATGACGCGCATATTGGGAGGGTACTGGAGTCTCGAAACCCCCGCCAGATCCCCCCCGGCGTATGCGCACCAATTGCAGAGAAAACCTGCGATCACCGGTTCAAAGGTTTTCGACATTGTGTCACCTCTCGTCTATGGATCGATTCCCACGGATCCTCACCGGTCAGGGGAAAAGAGGCGATCGGCCCCCCTTGCTCCCTTTTCCGGACCGGACTTACAGGGCTTCCACCAGGGCGTTCACCTGGGCTCTAAGCTGGTCCAGGGTGAAGCCGTGAACCATCACGCCCTCTTTGGGGCACGTCGCCTCACACAGGCCGCACCCCTTGCATAGTGCCTTGTCAGTAGCAATCCGCCGATGCACCTTCCCCTCCTTTTCGTACTCTTCGAGCCGTATGGCCATGTACGGACAGACATCCAGACACAGGCCGCAACCGTCGCATCGCTCCGTCACATAGCTTTTTACGGCGTCCAACTGCAGCCGTTCCCTGGCCAGAAGCACCGCAGCCCTGGATACGGCCGCCTGTGCCTGCGCTACCGCCTCGTCCATGGGCTTGGGATAGTGGCACAATCCGGCCACGAACATGCCGTCCACCGTCATGTCCACCGGTCGCAGCTTCGGATGCGCTTCATTGACGAAACCGTCCTCATTGACTCCGCACTTATAGAGCTCCACCAGTCCCTGAATGTCGTTGGGAAGGATGGCTGAGGCCAGAACGAGATAATCCGCGGAAATTCGCACGGGGCGCTCCAGCACGTGATCGAAAACCTCCACGCACAATTGCCCCCCCTCCTGGAACACCGAAGGCTTGGAAGCCAGAGAATAGCGCAGGAAAAGCACCCCCAGTTCCCGTGCCCGGAAATAGAGCTCTTCCCGCGTGCCGTAGGTGCGCATGTCCCGGTAGAGCACCGTTACGTCCATCTCCGCGTTCATTTCCTTGAGTCTGAGGGCACTCTGCACGGTATGGGTGCAGCACACCCTGCTGCAGTAGAGGCGGCCCGGTTGGCGGGACCCCACGCACTGGATGAACACCACACTGCGTGCCTTGTGGATGGACGGCGCCCGTTCCCTCAGTTCCTCATCGAACTGGAGGTGGGTCATGACCCTGGGATCCCTGCCGTAGAGATACTCTTCGGGTTGGTATTCCCTTCCACCCGTGGCCACCACGGCCACGCCGTACTCTTCCGTCCGGCGCTTGCCCTCCACTTCCAGCTCGCTCACGAAATTGCCGACGGAACCCCTCACGGAAACCACCTGGGCTCTTTTCAGCACCGTGATCTCCGGATGGTTTTCCACCCTGGGGATCATTTCCAGGAGCACAGCCCTCACCTCTTCGCCCCTTGCGGTCCTGCCGATGTGCCAGGCATTGCCTCCCAGTCGATCACTTTTTTCCACAAGAATCGTCGGATACCCCTTTTCAGCGAATTCCAGGGCAGCGGTCATGCCGGCGATGCCACCCCCAATGACGAGGGCCTTCTGCACCACGGGAACGGTCATGCGGCTCAGCGGGGCGTTCAAGGCCGCCTTGGCCACGGCCATCCGCACCTGGTCCTTGGCCTTGGCCGTCGCCGCTTCCGCGTCCTTCTGATGGACCCAGGAATTCTGGTTGCGGATGTTCGCCATTTCCAAGAGATAGGCATTGAGTCCCGCTTCGCGAAGGGTGTCCTGAAAAAGGGGCTCGTGGGTGCGCGGTGTGCATGCTGCCACCACGATTCGATTGAGCCTGTGCTCATGGATGGAAGCGGCGATCAGGTCCTGGGTGTCGGTGGAACAGGTGAAGAGATTGTTCTCCACATGCACGACGGAAGGAAGCCCCCGGGCATACTCCGCCAACTCCTGAACCCTCACGACGCCGGCAATATTGATACCGCAGGAACAGACGAAAACCCCGATGCGGGGTTCCTCACCCGAGACATCCCGCTCCTCGGGATACGTCTTCTCCAGGGTCAATGTACCCCGCGCCTCCAAGAGACTCCTGCCCGCCACGCAAGCGGCCGCCGATGCCTCCGTAACCGACCTTGGAATGGACTTGGGACCCTGGAAGGCACCGCACACGTAAATGCCGTCACGGTTTGTGGCCACCGGATTAAAGCTTTCCGTGACCGCGAAATGATAGCGATCCAGTTCAATTCCACAGACCTCGGCCAGTTCCAGTGCGTCGGGAGGCGCCTGTAGACCCACCGAAAGAACCGCCATGTCGAAGCCTTCCTCCACCCGCTGCCCCCGGTCGTTGGTGTACTCGATGGATACGCCGATATTGTTCTTCCCCGGCATGATGGAATGAGGGCGAGTTCTCAAAAAGCGCACTCCCCTGGAACGTGCGTCCTCGTAGTAGCGCTCGAATTCCTTGCTATGACTCCGCAGATCCATGAAAAAGACGGTCTGGCTCACATCGTCGCCGTGGAGGTGTTCCGCCGTCACAACGGCCTGTTTCACGGCATACATGCAGCAGACGCTGGAGCAGTAAAGATTGCCGCAGTTTTTTGTGCGGGATCCCACGCACTGGATCCAGGCGATCTTTTTCGGTTCCCGGTTGTCGGAAAGTCGAAGGAGATGCCCCTGAAAGGGACCCCCCGCAGACAGCAGACGCTCATACTCCATGCCCGTCACCACATCGGCTATCCGGCCGTAGCCATAGATGTCGGCCTTGGCGGGATCGAAGGGCTCGTAACCTGGAGCGAGAATGATGGACCCCACATTGAGGGAGATCTTTCGCGGTTGATCCTGGAAATTGATGGCGCCTGTGGGACAGAATTTCTCACAGGCTTTGCATTTTCCCTTGAGGAAGTAGAGGCAGTTTCCTGAGTCGATGGCATATTTCAAGGGAACCGTCTGGCTGTACTTGATGTGGATGGCTTTGCGCTTGCCCACCCCCATGTTGAACTCGTCGGGAACCGCCTTGGGGCATTTCTCCGTGCACAGACCACAGGCGATGCACTTGTCCATGTCCACATAGCGTGGTTTCTGCTCGACGGTGACGTTGAAATTGCCTTTCTTTCCCAGGACCTCGGTGACGCGGGAGAGTGTGTGGATCTCGATGTTTAAGTGCCGACCGCACTCAACCAACTTGGGTGAGATGATTCACATGGCACAGTCGTTCGTCGGGTAGGTCTTGTCCAACTGGGCCATCTTGCCGCCGATACCGCTTGTCTTTTCCAAGAGATGGACTTTGTAGCCGGAGTCGGCCAAATCCAGCGCCGCCTGGATGCCGGCGATACCGCCACCGACCACCAGGACGGCTCCTGTAATTTTCCCTGACATGGAATCCTCCCTCGAAGTGGATGGGACATGGTTGAGACCTTCCTCTGGCGCAGCGTCCACCGTTGCAGGGACCAGAGGCAGAGACAATTCCTTGAAAACCAGATGTTCGGGTTCCAGTCGAAATGCCTGGCAGAAGTCATCAAAATCCTTGCGGCTGAAAAGAATGCCTTTCCCCGGGGCGGAGCGGGCTCGAATCCTCCCGCTTTTCATCCAGTTGCGAATCGTGTTGCGATGGACGCCCAGCGCCTGGGCAAGCGCAGTGATATGAACGATGATCATGCCTTCCTTCCCTCCAGTTTTCCATCGTAGCTCGCCCCAGGACCACTCCTCATCCCCAGCGGATCCGCTCGAGGAGCCAATCGACGGCTCGAGGAACCGCCGCAGCCACCTCCGGGGAAAGACCCGGCCGCACCACGGAAGGGATCTCCTTCACCTGAGCCCCCAGAATGCAGAGCTCCAACCCGTCCACCTCCGCCAGTTCCCGCAGGAGATTGAGCGACGGGAAGTGGTGCACGGAAAAATCATTGGACTTCTCGGGGGAAACGGCATCCATGGGAACCTCCAGAAGTTCCCCTGGGTTGCGCCCACTGCCGTGGACAGCGTCCACGACGAAGATTCTCTGTGGACGCCTCTCGGACAAGAGGAGATCGAAGAGCAAATCCCTCACCCCGGTGCCCACGTCCTCCGCCCGTACCCACGGAGGCAGCACACACCTCCGGTTGAGGTGCTCCACCACCGCAGGACCGAAACCGTCATCGCCAAAGAGAACATTGCCGCAGCCCAAAAGGAGGATCCGGGCTTCCAGCCATCCGGGACTCCCATTGGCTCTCAAAGGAACGAAAGGGATCATGTGCCCTCCACATTTGTGCGGTCTGTGCGATATATGCAATCTGTGCAATCCTCCATAGCCTCTTTTCTGCTCCAGGTCAACACAAAAGGACAAAGGCATGCAGAGCCCCTTGCACATGAAGCTCACGAGAATGCGGATCTCCAGAGGCGGGGTGTAACCGACTTTGCCCGGAGTTCTTCCCGAAAGCTTTCCCCCTCTCCAGGTAAAGGACCAGTCTTCAACCAAGACCGGATGCTCGGTCAAGGATGGGAACGGATTCCATCGTGCGTTCAGCGAATGGGAAACCCGACCATTGGGAGGAAGGGGGGGCAGTGCGGCCGGGGGATGATGTCTTCCGTTTCAGGGCTGTCTCATGGGTGCGGGCACGAAACGCGGCTCAGGGCAACCGCCTTGCAGGGAGGGCCCCAACCCTTCGGAATGGGGAATTGATTCAGCAGCAAGAATTGAGCAACTGCAATTTGGTGCAAATGGGGTTCCTTCGGGGGGGAGAGGAACTCACCCTCAGTGAAGTTCCCACGCCGGCCGGGGCACTTGCTGGTTTGCCGCCGACCGGCCGGATGATCCTCAGACCCTCAAGTCCCTGTAAATCTCTCTTCGGTCGTCTCGATGATCGACGAGATAGATCATGGAGGCCTTTTGCCTCAGTTCCGCCATCAACTGAGGCAGGGCGGAGCGCGAAATATCGTACATGCGGATATACACAATGCGGTACCCTTGGGGAGCCCGCTCATAGGTACTGAGTATGCTTGCAATCCGCCCCTCATAGCGGCGGATGATGTCCGTCAATTCCTTGATGGAACCCGGCCTGTCCTCCACCTCGAAGGCCAGCTGAATGCCTTTCTTGCCCAACCCGCTCAGAGCGATGAGCACCTTGAACAGATCGTCCCGCGTGATGACCCCCACAACCTTTCCATCCCGATCCACTACCGGCGCCCCGGAAATCTTCTCGTTCGTGAGAATTTCCGCTGTTTCCTCCACCGTCAGATCCTCGTGGACCGTCACCGGGTTCTTGGTCATGATTTCCTTGATCTTGATCTGGGAGATGAGATAGAGGATCTCGTGCACGTCCAGTCCCGTCGCGTCGGATGCGGATGCACGCTTGAGGTCCGTATCGGAAACGACCCCCACCAAATTGTCGCCTTTCAGCACGGGAAGCATGCGCACCTTATGCTCCCGCATGAGATACATGGCATCTTGCATGGAATCTTCAGGGCTGACGGTAACCACATTCGTGCTCATCCAATTCTTGACCAGCATAATCCCATCTCCTTCTTCCATTGAAGACAACCCCAGTCAATCATGACCAGTCTTCTATAGCCCAGCTTTCTTGAGAAAATCCACGAGAATCTTGCGTTCGTTGAGGCAAGGGTTCTGGAGGACCTTTTCGTGGAGCTTTTTCAGCCACGCGCCCACTTGGGGTCCGGGGCCTATACCGAGGATCTCCATCACATCCTCTCCGTCGATGGCCAACTGGGCGGGCAGGATCAATTCGCCCGATGCCACGATACCTTGCACCCGCCATCGAAACGAATCGAAAGCCTTGCGCGACCGGGCCTTGTGCCCTTGTGTCACGAAGCAGGCACGGGAAAAAAGCAGGATGTCCTCGAGCCTTTCCAGCTCAATGTTTGCGAGAAACCGGCGGATCGCCTCGTCGTCCCACTGTTGGAATTCCTCGTGAAAATGATGCTCCAGAATATGCGTCACTTCCTTCATCCGGCGTCGGGAGGCGCGCCATCGCTGAAGCACGCGGCATGCCACAGCCGCGCTCTCCGTGTAGAAACCTCTCCCATGCTCCAGTTCCCGGTCGCCTCGCGATTCCGAACGCTCCCCAGTCTGATGGAAGAGAGCTGCCAAGCGGAGATTGAGGCATCGGGGACAGGCTGCCAAGAGTGCCATGGAATCACAGGAGCCCCCGCCGGCGTGTTCTCTCTCCGCGTTCACTCTCCGTCCCTGCAGTTCGGGAAGGATCTGCTCCATCACGCCCCCGCGATGCATGCAGGTGAAACCTTCTAACACGTGTTTACCGAGGATCAGTTTGAAGATCTCGTCCCTGATGCGCTCCGGCGCGACTGACTGCAGCCCATGAACTTCTCTCCTGAGGGCCAGGAACGTTCGCCGTTCGATTCGAAAACCATACTGCGCAACCAGTCGGCAAGCCCTGAGGACTCGGAGAGGGTCTTCCCTGAACCGCTCTGTCGGGTCGCCCACGGCCCGAAGGATTCCCCTTCGAAGGTCCCTTCTTCCCTGAAACGGATCGAGGAGTCTCCCCGTAGGATAGTCCAATGCGAGAGCATTTACGGTAAAATCTCTTCGCGCAAGATCAGCGAAGACGCTCCCTCGCCCGTCCGCCTCCCGCAGACGGGTCACTTCCACCACCCCCCTGCCTGCGAGCACACTCACAGTGCCGTGGCGCATTCCCACCGGGAACACCCTTGGAAAAAGACGCACGACATCCTCGGGAGAGGCCGTCGTGGCCACATCCCAGTCCTTGGGAGGAATTCCCATGAAATGGTCCCTGAGGGCTCCCCCTACGATCCAGACGCCGAACCCCGCATCATGGATCACCCGTGCAACCTGCCGCACATGACGAGGCAGATGGCTCATTCTGAGAGGCACCTGCACTTGTTTGCGCACTTTTCCCCGAAGTCCTTTCCGATTCTGGTCTTCCCACGACAGACCGGAGGAACCTTCCCATCAAATGGGCGAATGCCCTCCCTTTGCTTGCTGCAACCTCCCCTCCCCGATGATCTCAGCTTCTCACAGAATCCACCTCGATTCAATGGCAGCCGAGAGGGAGAGGCCGATGAGCATTCACCTTCCGCCACTCTTGCGTCCCGCCGCTTACGGCGGAGTTTTTGATGCGTTTTTCCACTTGATCTCTCTTTTCCCTGATGCCTATAATTGCATGCGTGGGCGTAACGAATCTTTTCGATTCATTGCCTGGTGTGTTCATGCCGATGGTTTTTGAGGAGATCGCATGGAAGAGAGCAAAGCATTGCCCGTCATGGAAGAAGCCAACCGCATCCTGGAAGATTTCTCCCTCTCCCAGTTTGTTGCTTACACATTGGTTTTCCTGGTAGAGATTGTTCTCTGCTTCTGGGTAGCTGCAAGGCTCTGAGGTTTTTTCGCCGCTTTGACGGAATGAACGCCAAGACACAAGGGATGATCTTCGTATGAATGTCTGCGGAACAGCACTGAACACACTCCTCGTCCTACTCATGCTGCTCCTTCTTCTTGGAGGAGCGGAAAGGGGTGCTCATGCCTTGACACCGCGGTCGCCATAGGGCGTTCGTTTGAGGCAAGACTGAAGGCCATGGGTACTCCCCCATGGCCTTTTTGCATTTTGTGTCCTGCAATAATCCATGAATCACCAGACCGACAGGAGGAACAGCCAGCCATGAGCCGAAAAGTGAGCATTTTTGACACGACCTTGAGGGACGGGGAACAAGTGCCGGGAGCAAAGCTCAACAAAAGGCAAAAGATTGAAATAGCGCAACAACTCGCCAAACTGGGGGTGGATGTCATCGAAGGGGGATTTCCCTGTTCCTCGCCGGAGGACCTTCAAGCGGTGAAAGCCATCGGAGAACAGGTGAAAGGGCCGATCATCGCCGGCTTGGCCAGGGCCGTTCAGGCGGACATCGACAGCGCCTGGGAAGCCCTCCGTGGAGCGGAGCGCCCAAGGATCCACGTTTTTCTGGGATCTTCCGACATTCATCTCCAGAAGAAGCTCCGCAGAGACCGGGAGAGCGCCCTGGAGATGGCGGTGGAAGCTGTCCGCTACGCCAAACGCCTTTGTCACGACGTGGAGTATTCCACGGAGGACGCCTCCAGGACGGATTTCGACTATCTTTGCCGCGTGGTTGAGGCCACGGTGAAAGCCGGAGCTACCGTCATCAACATCCCTGACACTGTAGGCTATGCCATACCCGATGAATTCGGAGATCTCATCCGCAGGCTTCGGGAGCGGGTGCCCGCCCTGGACGGCATCACCCTGAGCGTCCACTGTCATAACGACTTGGGTCTGGCCGTCGCCAACAGCCTCGCAGCGGTGAAGAACGGGGCCACGCAGGTGGAATGCACCGTCAATGGGATCGGGGAGCGTGCCGGCAATGCCTCCCTTGAAGAAATCGTGATGATCCTCAGGACCCGGGCCAACACCTTTCATCTCCACACCGACATCCGTACCGAGGAGATCTACAGAACAAGCCGAATGGTGAGCCGCATCATGAACATTCCTGTCCAGCCCAACAAGGCCATCGTCGGGTCCAACGCCTTCGCCCACTCCTCCGGGATCCACCAGGACGGGATTCTGAAAGACAGGGCCACGTATGAAATCATCAAACCCGAAGACGTGGGCATCCGGCAACACAAGATCGTTCTGACCGCTCGATCCGGAAGAGCCGCTCTGCGTCATCGGCTGAACGCCCTTGGTTATGATTTGGAACCGGAAAAATTCGAACGGGTATACAATCGATTCCTCAACGTGGCAGACCGTAAGAAGGAGATCGCCAGCGAGGATCTCAGTTCCATCGTCGAAATCGAACTCACGAGGGTTCCTGAAACCTACACTTTCCACAGTCTCCAGATCATGAGCGGCAACACCATGGTGCCTTTGGCCTCCATCACCCTGGTCAAAGACAGGGAAAAGCTGACGGACGCCGCCACTGGGAACGGACCGGTGGATGCTTCTTTCAACTGCATTGAAAGGATCGTGGGACGGCAGGGCATTCTGCGGGATTATGACTTGAAGGCGGTGACCATGGGAAAGGATGCCTTGGGAGAGGCGATGGTGCGGGTGGATATCGGCGGAACGGTGTATTCAGGGATCGGGACCAGCCCTGATGTCATTGAGGCAAGTGCACGGGCCTACCTGAACGCCTTCAACCGGTTCTTCGCCAACTCCCACTGAGCCAGAGAAAGGAGACGGCCACGCTCCATCGCCTCGTATGGTTGAGGGCAGGAAGCTTTCCACTATCCTTCCGTTTCTTATTGGATTCTGTTCCGGGGAAATGCTAAGGAGGGTTGTGCGCGATCTGCGGTTTCGCACATCGCCCATCACTTGGATGGATTCACAACGGGAACGGATGTCCCTCGAAACCGGAGTGTGCCTGAAACATGCTCATTCGGTCCTTTCTCTGGCTGATGCGCATCAGCCTCGGAATCCTCTTTCTCCTTTTGGGCTTACTGGGCCTTGTGTTGCCCTTGATGCCCGGTTGGCTGTTGATCGCCCTGGGAGTGATTTCCCTCGCCCCGGATGTGCCCGTCTTCAACCGGCTCGTCCTTTGGCTGGAAAAACGTTTTCCTTCCCTGCGAAAGGGCATCGCGAAGACAAGGGCTTTCCTGGAGCGTTACGGCGGCGCCCGGACGCCCAATCCATGACGCACGCCTTTTTTTCTCTCAGTCCGTCGTGCCCGCCTCGTCGACGGTCCCCTTGACCTCCATTTCCTGGGGTCCAAAGCCTTTCTTCAGAAGATCCTCCTTGTACTCCACCTGGTAGATATAGAGCATGATCATGGCAAAGCTCAGAATAAGCGGACCATAGAGAATCCCCACCAGTCCGAAGTACTGAACCCCTCCCACGATGGCCAGAAAAACATAGAAAGGGGACATTCTCCCCTCGCCCCCCATGAGGAAGGGGCGAAGGAAATTGTCGATGGAACCCACCAGGATCACGTTCCAGGCTGCCAGGAATGCCGCATGCTTCATCTTTCCCAGCAGAAGGAGGTAGACGGCGGAAGGGATCCACACGAGAGACGTGCCCACAATGGGAATCAGGGATGAAAAGCCCATGACTGTCCCCCAGAAAAGACCGGGAATTCCCACGATGGCAAGCCCGATCCCCCCAATTAGTCCCTGGCAGGCGGCAGTGGCGAGGGTACCCAGGAGCACCGATCCTCCCACCCGCCGGATGCCGTTGATGATGCGGTCTTCCTGTTCCGTTCTGAGTGGAGAGAGCAGGCGCGCCTGTTTTATCATCCCTTTGCCGTCCCTCAAAAGATAGAACGTCACGAAGATCATGATGAAAAAATGCGTGACCAGCGTGGCGACATTTCCCAGGATAGTGGCCCCCTTGCTCAGGAAATACTGGCCGAACCCCTTGCTCAAGTCCAGGAGGCTGTTGGTCAAGCTCATTTTCTCCAACTCCAGAAAAGGCAGCCTCTCCTGCACCCTCTCAAGGAAATTCACCAGGCGCTGGTCGTGGGCCAGTTTCGTCAAGTTCCCCGCCCTGATCCATTCGGTCACCTGATTGACGGATTTCAGGCCCTGGTCCACAAGGGCAGATGAAAAAAGGAAAATGGGCAGCACAATAACGAAGGTGATGATGAAAACGATGGATAGGGCGGCCAGGTTGCTCCGCCCGCGATAGAACCTTGTCAGGCGCACCTGGGTGGGATGAAATGCGGTGGCGAGGACGATGGAAAAGATGAGGATGTGGAGAAACGGCCGAAGGATCAGATAGGAGAGATACAGGGAGCAGAAAAGGACAATGAGGAGAAAAGGACGATAACCTCGGACGGATGAAGTGGGCCCGGGGGCTCCCTCAAAAAGCGCATCCGGCATTTTCATTTCCTCCACTCCCGGCAGCACCGGGCGACCAGTTGCAGGCGGCTTTCGCCTTCCTTGGGCCAAGTGCCCTGCAGTACCTCGGGACGATCGGGCCCGTTCATTTTATCCCTCCTGCTTTCTGCAAATAGGCCTGGCTTTTTTTGAGATCTCCCCCCTCCCTGTACAGTTCCGCCTGAAGGAGATAGATCTCCTTCAGTTTTGCCGGCTGATCCTGGAGGAGGATCTCCGCCTTCTTCGCAAATTCCAGGGATTTGGCTCGGGAATGTTTCATGCGCCACGCACGGGAAAGCTGGAGGAAGGCATCTCCGTTGTATACGTCCACCTGAACCGCCTGTTCCAAGAGGGGAATGGCCTGATCCGGCTTTCCATTGCCAAGAGCCTTCTTGGCTGCATCAACCAGGTGCATGGAAGCAAGGCGTTGCGGTTTTTCACCGCCCTTCTTCTCCTCCCTGACAGGGGGAGCGGGAGGGGTCCCCTCCGGGAGGTCTTTCTCCCGAATCGTTGGTGGCGGGGAGAAGATGGCTCCCTGGCTGGTTTCTGGAACCGCAGGGGGAGCCTTGACCTGAGGAATCGTCCCCCCCTTTCCCGCGTCCTGCCGGCTTAGCGCCGGAGACCGGTACTCCTGGGGGATTTCCACCACCTTTCGGGACCCGCACCCACTGAATATGGCAACGGCAAGCAGCGCCAACAGCAATAAAGAGTGCATCCTCGGCATCTTCTTCTTCCTCATTTTCGGCCCCATTTTGGAGCCATGCCCAAGTATCCTCCCCGTACGGAGGTTCACACTGTGTCCCGGAAGACTCTCACTTCCCGTGGACCGGACACAGATCCTGGGGAACCAAATCGCTCAGAAAGAATTCCAGCCTTTTCTGAGGGCAGGAATTGCCGGCCAGCCGACCCGAATCCGCACACACGATGCGCTGCACAACTCCCGGGGGAATGCGGAACGGCTCGGGATGGATCCAGGGACGGATCCTCTGGAAGAAACGCCCCCAGACTCTTGCGGCCCCCTGTGCTCCGGTCAGGTGCATGTTTCCATTGTCATCACAGCCGACCCAGACAACCACGACAAGGTCGGTGGTATACCCTGCGAACCAGGAGTCGCGATAATCGCTCGTGGTCCCCGTCTTGCCCGCACAGGGGAAATCGATCCCCATACTGCGCAAGACCTTTCCCGTTCCCCGGTCCACAGCTCCCTCCAGGAAACTGGTGATCAGGTAAGCCTTGGCAGGAGTCGTCACCGTTTCCAGTTCCACGTGGCGCCTTTCCTTGACCTCCCCTCTTTCGCTCACCACCTCCTTGAGACTGAGCAGATACGCCTTCTGGCCGTCGTTGTTGAGGACGGCGTAAGCGGAGGCCAGTTCCAGGGGTGAGATCTCAAAAGCACCCAAAGCCAGCGAAGGAACCGGTTCCAATCGGGACTGAATGCCGAGGTCGCGGAAGTAGGCGATGATGCGTTCCAGGCCGACCCTGTCGGCCACCTGGACCGTCGCGGCGTTGAGGGAATCCTCCAGCGCCGTTCTGAGAAATACCTGCCCGCGGTACTTGCCGTCGTGGTTCTCAGGAATCCAGGTCTTGCCTGCCACTCGGTAAGGGATGGGTTCGTCCTCCACACGGTCCACCGCTGTCATCGTATCCAGGGCAGCCAGGTAGATGAAAGGCTTGATGGCGGACCCGGGCTGCCGGTGGGCGTGAAGGGCGCGATTGAAGCTGCTTTCACTGTAATCTTTGCCCCCGACGAGTGCGAGAACAGCCCCCGTGCGCGGTTGCACGGCGATGAGCGCCCCATGGAGCTTGCACTCCTGGCTGCCGCCCCTCTTTCGACTCTCATTCTCCAGTTCCCCCAGCACCTCCGCAAGGACATCCTCCGCAGCGAGGGCGATTTCCGGGTGGAGAGTCGTGTAAACGTTCAACCCTTGAGACTCCAGCACCTCGGAGGCATAAAGCTCCTGAAGCTGCTGCCGCACATAGTCGACGAAGTAAGGCGCCACGTTCAGAGGCAGCGAAGAGCCGGGCATGTTGAGGGGTTCCGCCCTGGCCTTCTCGTACTCCTCGGATGTGATCTTGCCAAGATCGAGCATCCTTTTTAGCACGACATTTCTTCGCTCCCGGCAGGGCCCCGGGTCGTCAATGGGCGAATAGAGGTTGGGGGCCCGGATGATTCCCGCAAGGGTAGCCGACTCAGAGAGGGTTAGATCTTCCACGTTGCGTCCGAAAAAGTAACGGGCCGCCTCCCCTATGCCGTGAATGGCCACGCTGCCCCTCTGCCCCAGGTAAATCTCGTTCATGTACATTTCCAGAATTTCCCGTTTCCGGTAAAGGATTTCGATGACCAGAGCCATGGCCACTTCCTGCAGCTTGCGCCTGATGCTGCGCTCCGGAACCAGGAAGTAGTTCTTCACCAGTTGCTGGGTGATGGTCGATCCTCCCTGCAACACTCGACCAGCGAGGAGGTCCGTCCACAGTGCCCGGGAAATCCCCCACCAGTCAACCCCCCAGTGGTCATAAAAGCGATGGTCCTCGATGGCCAGAATCCCATCGATGAGGTGCTTCGGTGCCTGACGGATACTGATGAGCAGTCGACTCTCCCTTTGAGGACCGAAGAGCCTTGCGATTTCCAAAGGCTCCAACTCTAGAAACCCCAGTTCTCCGTCCGCTCCCCTTATCTTGGCGATGCTGTTCTGGTGGAATTCGAACTGTACCCGTTGAGCAGGCAGACTGTGCCCCGGGAACTGGAAGGTCCGCAGGTGCACGGTGATCCTGCCCCGGTCGGTCCTGAATTCACCGGCCCTCAGGGGTTCCTTCACCGCCTCCTTGTAGCGTCTCTCCTCAAGCATGGCCTTCATGCGGGGAAAGGAAATGGTTTGGCCGGGATAGACCGGAACTGTGGCGGAGAAGACGCGGGAGGGAACGCTCCATTTTCTCGAGGCAAAGCGCTGCTTGACTTCAATGGTCAGATAAGTGAAATAGCCGGCCGTCGCCAGGAGGATGAGCCCTGCGGCAACCGAGATCGTTCTCCAGCCCAGGAGGCGCCTCGGGAGGCTTTTCTTTGCTTTGTGTCTCATGAAATCGGGACTCGCTCCCCCCCCGGTTTTAAAACGGTTCGAAGCCCCTCGGCCCTCAAGGCGACCTTGTCGGGGCAGGAATTCAAACCACTCGGTTCAACTTGACCACGCATTCAATGTGTGGCGTGTGGGGAAACAGGTCGAAGGGCAGGACCCTCTCCACCGTATATTTCTCCAGGAGAAGGGAGAGATCCCTCGCGAGAGTGGATGGGTTGCAGGACACGGCGATGATGGACTTGGGTCCCACATCCATAAGGGTCTGCACCACCTTGGGGTGCATTCCCGCCCTAGGGGGGTCCGTGACCACCAAGTCAGGGCGGCCTCCGTACTGGAACGGGTCACTCCCCTTCCTCATGAGATCCTTCAGGTCTCCCGCATGGAAAGAGCAGTTGTCGATTCCGTTCAGGGCGCAGTTGGCCCGGGCGTCGGCGACGGCTTCCTCGACCATTTCAAAGCCGACGACCCGCCGCACACGGGATGCAAGCACCATGGCGATGCTCCCTGTCCCGCAGTAAAGGTCCCACAAGGTCTCCCCTCCGCGGAGATCACCGAGTTCCGCGATGGTTTCGTAGAGTCTTTCCGCGCCCAGCGGGTTTGTCTGGAAGAAG
Source organism: Deltaproteobacteria bacterium (assembly GCA_012517315.1). Taxonomy (GTDB): domain Bacteria; phylum Desulfobacterota; class Syntrophobacteria; order Syntrophobacterales; family Syntrophobacteraceae; genus JAAYUJ01. Next base: position 278,943 of record JAAYVE010000059.1, on the reverse strand, counting down.
GAATGGGCGGAGATCCTGAACCGCAACCCCCCCAGGATTTCTTCGATGTACCCCGGGCCGGTGACCACCCGGGTCACATCACCGGTGGCCACCTGAGCCTGCTTCACGCTCATGGAATGGACAAAGGTCGTGATGCGGGAAAATCTTTCGTGCAGATGCCTTGCAAGGGCCTCCACCTCCCCCGCAAAGGGATCACGCCCTGCGGTGATGAGATGGACGAGGATCTGGCCCGTTCGTTTTCCTTCACGAATGACGAGAAACCGCCAAAAGCCGTTGCGATGACGGATGCTGTAAGGAGCAAGAGAGCTTTTCTCGCACCAGCTGCGAACCTCCCTGAGGATCTCCGTCGAAGCCGCCGATTGGAGAAAGCACTCCTCCACGTTGAAAACCTTGTCGAAATGGCCGGGGATGTGCAACCCCAGAGCGAAGTCCCGCCTGAAACAGGTGCCTTCTTGTTCGATTTCCTCGGGGAGCAGCCATCTTCGGTCCGAGAAGGTGAACTCCATTTTGTTTCGATAAAACGTGGTGGCTGGAGACGGAACCGCAGAATCCACCGGGACCCCTTTGAGACCTGCCAGATGGGTTAGGCATTCCAGTGCATGTTCCCTTTTCCAATGAAGCTGTTCCGCATACGCGAGATCCTGCCAGCGGCAGCCGCCGCAGACGCCGAAATGGGAACAGAAGGGTTCCGACCGACCAGGGGACTGCGAAATGACGCTCAAAACCCGGCCTTCCGCGTGCCGGCTCCTTTTCTTTTGGATCCGGATCCTCAGTCGCTGGCCAGGCAGAGCCCTTTCCAGGAACACGACTAAACCATCCACGCGGGCAAGCCCTTTACCGCCGAAGGCAAGCCTTTCCACCGTCACTTCCAGTTCTTGGCCTTTCACGATGCCTTCCATACCCCTCCGTTTTCATGTTGCCCGTTAGGGAGCTTTTACACAAGTCCCATTCCCCTCGCAACAGGGAATGCGGAAATCATCTTGATCCGCCCTTTGCGCCGCTGCTTTCCTTTGACGGTCCCCTGTGTTAGAAGGAAACCCTGGCATGCACACAGGTCGACGACACGGAGGATGCGGTCCTACCCATGGGTTTCTTTCATTCTTTTTTCCACCCTGTCCCCGATACGGGCTTCTCGCCCCTGATCCGGCGCGTCCGGACTTACGGGCGACTGATCAAGTTCAGCCACACCCTCTTCGCCCTTCCCTTCGCCCTGGCGGCCGTTCTTCTTGCACACCGCAGCCATTCGGTCACCTGGCCGGTTCTCTTTTGGATCCTCGTCGCCATGGCTTCCGCGCGCTCCGCCGCCATGGGTTTCAACCGCTATGCGGACTTCGAATTCGACCGGCGCAATCCCAGGACCAGCGGACGCCCCCTCGTCCAGGGTCAAATCAGCAAAAACGCCGTTCTCGTCTTCATCGCCGCGTCGTCCCTCATTTTTCTCCTGAGCGCCGCCGCTCTCAATCCCCTCTGTTTCGTACTCTCCGGACCCGTTCTGGTCGTTCTTTTCTTTTATTCTTACACCAAGCGTTTCACCGCCTATTCCCACCTCATCCTGGGTTTCGCCATCGGACTGGCGCCCGCAGGGGCATGGATCGCCGCAACCGGGTCCCTGGACCCGAGGATCTGCCTCCTCTCCTTCGCGCTCATGACCTATATCGCGGGTTTCGATATCCTCTACGCGTGTCAGGACGTGGAATTCGACCGACAGGAAAAGCTCCACTCCCTTCCGGCTTCCCGGGGGATCCGGAAGGCACTGGCCATCTCGGCCATGCTGCACGTGGGCACATTCCTCCTGCTGGTCGCGGTCCACGTGGCTTTCCATCTTGGGCCGCTGTACCTCTTCTTCACATGCATTATCAGTGCGCTCCTGCTGGTGGAACACCTCCTGGTGAGACCTGACAACCTGGCCAATGTCAACGTGGCGTTCTTCCACGTGAACAGCGCGATCTCCATCCTCCTCTTTCTGGGTGTGCTCGCTGACACCTGGTTCTCCTGAGTGCCTTGGGAGGGGTTCTCTCCATGAAATCGTCCTACCGAAACCTGCAGGAATTCGTCACCGCCCTGGAAGCCGCCGGCGAACTTGTACGCATTGAAGCACCGGTCTCCACCGATCTGGAAATCACCCAGATCACCGACCTCGCATCCAAGAGCCAGGGGGGCGGCAAAGCACTCTTGTTCCATCGGGTGGAAGGGTCGGAGTTCCCCGTCCTCACCAACGCGTTCGGAAGTTTCAGGCGCATCTGCATGGCTCTCGGAGTCCCTGACCTGGACACTCTTGCCGCTCGGTTGCGACGGTTCATCCAGATGGAGCCACCCAAATCGTTGAGGGATGTGATGCGGCTGCTCCCTATGGGGTTAGACCTCATCAAGTTCTTCCCCAGGAGAGTGCGGCGCGCTCCATGCCAGGAAGTCGTCCACACAGGTGGTGCGGTGGATCTGTCCAGGCTCCCTGTCCTCAAGTGCTGGCCGAGAGACGGCGGCCCGTTCATCACCCTTCCCGTGGTGATCACCCGAAGCCTCAAAACCGGTAAGCGGAATGCAGGGATGTATCGTCTTCAGGTCTACGACAAGAGGACCACCGGGATGCATTGGCACATCCACAAGGACGGCTCCCATTACTACCAGGAATACCGAAAGGCGGGTCGCCGAATGCCCGTGGCCGTGGCCATCGGGACCGACCCCGCAACGACCTACGCCGCAACGGCCCCCCTTCCCAGGGGGATCGACGAAATGCTTCTCGCGGGCTTCATCCGACGAGAGCCCGTCTCCATGGTTCGTTGCATCACGGTGGACCTGGAAGTTCCCGCCGAATCCGAGTTTGTCCTGGAAGGCTTCGTGGAGCCGGATGAACTGAGGCTGGAAGGGCCTTTCGGAGATCACACGGGTTATTACTCCCTCACTGGGGACTATCCCGTCTTCCACGTCACCGCCGTCACCCATCGACGCTCACCCATCTATCCGGCAACCATCGTCGGCCGCCCTCCCATGGAGGACTGTTACCTGGCCAAGGCAACGGAGCGGATTTTTCTTCCCCTCCTCAATGCCATCCTGCCCGAAGTCCACGATTACTGGATGCCCTGGGAAGGAGTTTTTCACAACATCGCCGTCATCTCCATCCACAAGGAGTATCCAGGACATGCGCGCCGCATCATGAGCGCCATGTGGGGACAGGGACAAATGAGCTTCTGCAAGGGGGCGGTCCTGGTGGACGCTGCCGTGGACCTGGCCCGTCCCGCCGATGTCCTCAGGGAAATCCTCGACACCGTAGACCTGGAACAGGACATCTTTATCTCGGAGGGGGTGCTGGACGTTCTCGATCACAGTGCTCCGGAACCCCTGTTCGGGGCGAAAATCGGCATCGACGCCACCCGGCGCCTCCCGGAAGAGCGGCAGCGGGGTTCATCCTTCTCGGGATCCGGCGAACCGTCGCAGGAGGAGATCCGGAAGGCCCTTAAGGACATCTCCCCTGCCCTGTCCGCCTTTCATGTCCCCAACCTCTCCGTTCGGAACCGTCCAATCCTCATCAACCTGAAAAAGGACGGTTCCCTGAGTGGCAGGGGCCTGGCGGAACCGCTCCTGGTTCATCCCTCCCTGGGGGCGTTTTCCGTTTTTCTGCTCTATGATGAGGGAATCGACCTGAAGGACGCTTCGCTGGTCCTGTGGAAGGTGTTCAATAATGTGGACCCTAGGCGGGACATTGTGCGGCGAGGGCCCCGCCTTTGCGTGGATGCGACCAAAAAGGGCCCGGAAGATGGACACCACCGGGAATGGCCCGATGACATCGCCATGGACCCCGCCGTAGTGCAGCGGGTCGCTTCCCGCGCCCGGGAACTGGGAATCGACACTTTTCTTTGGGGATGAAACGCGAAAGGGGAAAGCCTCGCCACCCTGCAAGATTCCCTCCAGATGAAAAAGGGTCACGGAACGTTGCGGTGTTTTCCGTCACTTTCGGCTCAACAGGGATTCATAAGCGTCCCGGAGCCTGACAAACGCCTCGTGGTCTCCGCCGCTGTCGGGGTGCGCCTTCTTCACCCGCTCCCGGTAAAGCCGGACCAATTCCTTTCGGCTCATCTGCCTGCATTCCTCCTCGCTGATGCCAAGAACCGTACAGGCTTCTCTCTGAGACACAGGAGTCGGAGGCACAACACTTCGGGATCGAAACTGCCTGCTCCGCAGGTAGTCCCGAAGCAGCCCATCCCAGTGCATCCGCTCGAAATCATGATCAAAGTAGTGAATGAGGTATTTCACCAGGTATGGATGCAGAGAATCCACATCCCGCTGGCCCGTGCCCCGGAAAAAGTTCGCGTCCCTGTTGAGGGCGCACAGTTCGCTCAGAAAAGCTTCGTCCACCCGTTCCGGATCCAGGGCGGTAGGCTCGTTTCGCAGGAGATGCCGGGAAAAATGGGCTTGCAAGTGAAAGGCCGTGAAGATGTACGTCTTCATCTCCTGGGGGCGCAGCACACTCTCCATGTTTTCGAGGGTCTGCTCGATTTCGTCCCGGCTTTTGCCGAGGAGAACATTCAAGAACTTCCAGCTCCTTCCCTCCAGTTGCCCGATGTCCACCCGCCCACAGCGCAGGTAGTGAAGTCGCCTTTTGTCGAAGGTATGGAGTCCACCCTGCTGCCGCAGCAGTTCTTCATCAGACACACCTCGCCAACGACGGGCGCAGGGGGATGGCCCCCTCCCCTGGAATTGTTGGATGACACGCCGCACATGGTGGGGCAGGTAAGGGAGAAAGACTCGCTCCAGTTCGTCTTCGGAATAGGTCACGCCACTTGAGGATAACGCCTTCTCCAAGCACTCCTTGAAATAGTACCCGTTGCCGCCGGGATATTCGATGTACGACCCGGGGTCCTCCCACAGGTCCAAGATGTCCCTGTGTCTCCACTCACCGTCCTGCGAGTAGCTCTCCCGCAGCAGGTAGCGGCATTTCCCGGCTCTCACCGTTCGCCTGATGTACACTGCTTTTTCTCCTCGTGAGGTTCACAGGTCTTTCCACGAGCTTTGCAACAGTCGCATTATAATATTTTACTTGCTTCACGGGATACAACCATGCCCGCAAAAACGAAAAAAAGCCCGGAGGATTGCTCCCCCGGGCCCGCTGAAATCAGGTGATCAGTTGATCAGCCTAGAAGTTCCACTGCAGCCTCGCTCCGAACTTCCACGCGTCATCCTTCTCGTAGTTGACCGGATTGAGGAAACTGCCGTTCCAGGAGTTGACATAGGCATCGCCGGTGAACATGTAGGCAAACACCACGTCCAGGTTCAAACCTTCCCAGATACCCTGGGTCAAGCCCAAGTCGATTTCATGACCCACATCGTTGGCGAATTCCTGGCCGATCACGATGTCTCTGGGAACTCCGAAGTAGTTGACCGTGCCGATCTTGGCCTCGGACATGACATCTTCGGAGGTCGCCCAGTACCAGTAGCTGAAGTATAGCTTGGTCTTGGGCATTGCCTGCCATGCAGCGCCGAGGGTAATGGTCCACAGGTTGGTCGGTGCAGGATAACCCCTGTAGAAGTTCGTTCCGTCATACCCATAGCTGCCGGGGAAGGAACCCGTATCAAAAACGGCCCCGCCCATGATCTCCGATGTTACCTTGCTGGGTCCGGCATGGGGGTAGGTGAACCAGGAGATGTCTTCCTGGACATCGATCGCTTTCCACCGCACGTCCACGCCGCTGTCAAAGTAAATCCCATTGCCATCGTTGATCAACAGCGGAAGGGTATAGGTCTTGGTATCCGGTCCGCTGGTGTAGAAGCCGCCCAAGTTGAAGGTCCAGGGACCGCAGTAATAATAAACACCGGCATCCACCATCCAGCCCTTGTAATCCCGGGTCTTGAGGGAAGGATCGCCACCGTAGATAGGACCGTCGACAATGGGAACCGTGAAGGTGTCGTCGAAGTCTCCGCGAACAGCCACATAGTCCTGGACACCCATTTCCACACTGCCGAAATTCATGATGAAGTTGGCATAAGCCCGCAACCAGTCGATCTTGTATTCAACCGACAGGCCCAAGTCAAAGAAGTTGTTGCTGGAAACATTGTACATGGGGCGGTCAAAATAATTCCAAACGCTCCCACTGTTCTGCAGCGTGATTGCATCCACAACGAGGCCGTTGATCGGCGACACGTAGTTCAATACGAAAGCACTGAAGACGCCGCTCACCGAGTCCACGCCGTTGGGAAACCCGGTGTGATAGCCGCCGGTAGGCTTGCTGTGGAAACCGGTACTGAAATTGAAAGTGGGATTCACAACGGTTCCGCCCGTCCCCGGCCAGTAAGTGGCGGACGGGGTGTTCAAAGTCGGGGGATAGAAGCTCGCAGGCACCTGGTGAGCATACTGATAGAAGCCCGTCAGGTTCAGCTTCCAAGGTGCACACTTGTAATCGATGCTCAACAGCCAATCGTCCACGTTGTCCCGATAGTCGGAATACCCGCTGGTTCCCGTGGCATCCGTGAAGTCGGAGGTGTTCTGCCCGGACACGTAACCCACCACGATCTTGAAAGGATCCAGGTTCGTGGTCAGCAGGATACCGGCGAAATCGTCGTTGAACATCCACCCGTCCGTCAGGACCACGTCCTGAATACCAATGGTCGCTCGGGTCGGGGTGCAGGGAATGGCGAAGTCGAGGTAAGCGTTTTTCACTTCCACCGCCACACCGTCAGCTCCGACCCCACCGCCGGAACCGGCGCCAAGGCGACCACCGGCACGTCCCCATACCGTGTCACCCATCTCCAGTTTGACGACACCCTTGAGGTTCTCACTGGCGATGAAGGTCATGTAGAGACGGATGCGCTGATCGATAAAGTGGTTCTTGTCGTCGTTGACCGTCCGGTTTCTGGTGGTGCTCAACGCCGGATCAACGATCTGGTCGCGATTGCCGTTGGGATCATTGGGGGTGGCAAAATCCCCGAGACGGAAAAGGTTGTTGGAAATCTGGTTGAGTTCTACGGGAACGCGCCCCTCGTCACTGCCGTCGCTGATGTTGTCCCCCGCGACCCAGCGATAACGGAACTGTCCGCCCCACTTGAATTCGATTGCGGCCGAGGCCGGCACCGCGATGGCCAAGGCCACAAGCAATGCCAAGAGAACCGTGAGGTTTCTTCTCATCTCTTTCCTCCTAAAAAGCTAAGTATTCGGACCTCTTTCCATTTGACGCAAAAATCCTTAGCCCCTGTCATGACAGGCGTCGCTTCGCCCTCACCTCCTTTCCGTCTGATGGAGATCACTTCAAATGCCCCTTTACCACTTTGCGCACCATGAATCCTAAAATATAAAATGTCAAGACAAAATCAAATCCGTCCCTTCCATTTTTTTATCGGCCTGCTTGTCGTCCTTCTTGACTACTCAAGTCCCAAAGATCCCCACACAGCATAGACGAACACTCTCCCACCCCCGAGAAAGGCGTGCCGGGCATCCATGAGAACTTCGACCCTGTCCCGAAACAATTCCCGTTCCCAAAGGGTTGCGGTTCATGTATTCTCTACGGACAGTGAAAGCGGGCGCTGCCCTCCAAGGGCGGTTTTCAACCCAATGATCGGAGTGTAACAATACCAAGGAGAATGGAAAATGTTCCAGAAAAAGAGAACGGATCTGAAAATGATCCTGCTGTTTCTTGCCTTGCTTGGTCTGACACCGGGCGCCACCTCTCGTGCAATGGCCGCCGAAGCCTCATCTTCACCTGCCAAAGTGGCCATTCTTCCGTTCACCATGCACACCCCCAACAATCTCCAGTACCTCCAGGACGGCATTCGGGACATGCTCACCTCCCGCCTTGCCTGGCAGGGGAAGGTGGTGGTGGTGGACCGTTCCTCAACCGATCAGGCCGTCAGGGGCCTCAAGGGGGATTTGTCCCCTGAAGATGCCCTACGGGTGGGCAGGTCCCTAAAGGCGGATTATGTCCTCTACGGCAGCATCACCGCCGTCGGCCAATCGGTCAGTATCGACTCTAAGATGGCTCCCGTTTCGGGCAAGGGCGAGCCCGTCGCTCTCGCCGTCCAGACCCGTTCCCTCGACGACGTCATTCCCCAGATCAATGCCTTTGCCCAGAACATCAACCGCAAGCTCTTCTCCCGGCCCGGGCAGGACGGGCAACTGCAAACCGCTTCAGCCGACGACCTGGCCAACCGGAACCCGGAACTCCTCATCCCCGGCGCCATCGCCGCCGGCGAACGCATCTCTTATATCAACCCCAACTTCATTGAAATCACCTCCGAGAGCTCCCTCCGGCAGTCGGGGATTTGGAGAAGCCAGACCTTCAACGGCGGTGTGGTGGGGATGGATGTGGGGGATCTTGATGGAGACCGCAGCCTTGAACTCGTTTGCGTCACCCCGAGGCAGGTGGTGGTGATGCGCAAGGAGCGCGAAGCGCTGAGGACCATCGCCACCTATCCCGGGACCGCAGCGGACCGTTTTCTCTGGGTCACCGTCGTGGACGCCAACCGGGACGGCAAGGCCGAGATCTTTGTGACCAACCTGCGACGGTACAACCAGACGACCGCTGCCAAGGATTACGCAACGGCCACCAGGGGCTTCCTCGAGGACCTCTCTTCCTTCGCTCTCACCATGAGCGCCGGTAAACTGCAGCCCATGGGCAAGCCCGTGCCCTACTTTCTCAACGGCGTGGAGTTCCCCCACCGGGGCAAGGTCCTCCTCGGTCAAAAGAAAGGGGACCCCGCAGACGGCCCTTTCAGGAAGGACATTTTTGAAATGATCCTGAAAGGGGACCAGGTCTCCGAGTCCGTGCCGGCCCCTCTGCCCAAGCACTGCAACGTCTTCAACTTCGCCAGAGCGGACCTCAACAACGACGGGTCGGACGAGACCATCGTCATCGACAACTCCAACAACCTCGTCGTCTACAACAGCGGCGGAACCATCCTGTGGAGGGGAAACCACCTCTTCGGCGCCACCACCAATGCCTTCGAGGGCAAGGTGGAGGACCGCCGCTACAACATGGTTGACCTCTACAGCATCCCCGCCTCCATTCTCGTGACCGATCTCAACAAAGACGGAATCAAAGAGGTGATCGTGACCCGCAGCCTTGACACCCTCGGCAAATTCATGCCCCAGGGGCTCAAGTACTTCGACCGGGGGGAGATCGTGTCCCTCTCGTGGGACAACATGGGGATGGTGGAAAACTGGAAGACCCGTGAGGTGGCCGGAATGGTGACGAGTATCCGCATCGGCGACCTGAACAACGACGGCACAACCGAACTCGGGGCGAGCCTGGTCCATGCCAGGGACTTTCTCAAGCTTTGGGAAGCGAAGAGTTCCATCTTCAGCTATGACCTGAATATTTCGCCTGCTGGGGCGAAAACCTCCCAGAGGACTCAGTAGCACGCGCCGCACAGGCCGAGTGCACCTTCACACGACAATCCCCCTTTCGACCCTGATGCCGCCGCCTGTCGAGGCGGCGCCATCAGGGCGTTTTTGTTCCGGGAGGGGGGACTTGCAAGCTGGACACCCACCTGTTCCCCCATGGCTTCCACAAGGATCACGAAAGGCCGTGATCCGATCCCGCAAGACCGCCCCGTTTCTTCCCATTTCTTCTCATTGAATGTTCCTTGACACTCCTTGCGCTTTTCGTTAACTTCGTATGTGTATTTGGTTAACGGTGGAACGAACCGCTCATGCGAACCCATGCGTCTCTCTCATCCTTAAGGACCGGTCATGCTCTTTAAAGATATCCAACTCACCGTGTATGCGTCCCTTTTTGCCGCTCTCATCGCATTGGGGGCTTACCTGGCCGTTCCCATTCCCATCAGTCCCGTACCCATCATTTTGCAGAACCTTTTCGTCCTGTTGGCCGGCCTTCTCCTCGGCCCCCGCTGGGGGTTCGCCTCAGTCGGCATCTATCTTTTCGCCGGGGCCGTGGGACTGCCCGTGTTCACCGGTGGCAAGGGGGGCTTGGCTCACTTCCTCGGTCCCACGGGGGGCTATCTTCTCGGCTTCGCCGCCTGCGCGTTCGTCACCGGCTCCATCGCCCACTCCACGGACACGAACCGAGTGAGGGACACTTTGGCGGTCCTCGCCGGAGTGGTCATCACTTACGCGTTCGGGGTGCCCTGGCTCAAGATCTCAGCGTCCATGTCTTGGGAAAAAGCTTTGTTTGCGGGAATGCTGCCTTTTCTTCCGGGGGATGCCGTCAAGGCCGTCAGTGCCGTGATTCTCTGCCGAACCCTGCGCCCCGTGCTTCTTCGGCGCATACAGACCGTTGCCCCATGATTTCCATTCGAGACCTGCACTACAGTTACCCCGACGGGACACTTGCCCTCCGGGGGGTGACCCTTGACGTTGCCGCCGGAGAGTTCCTGGCGGTTTGCGGCCCCAACGGCAGCGGCAAGACGACGCTCATCCGTCACATGAACGGTCTTCTGACCCCCCGCACGGGGAGCGTGGTTGTGGACGGGTATGACACCGTCCAGGCGCCTCAGGAAGTGATCCGGAGGGTGGGTATGGTCTTTCAGGACGCAGACAGCCAGATTTTGGGCGAGACGGTGTGGGAGGACGTGGCTTTCGGGCCTCGCAATCTGCGGCTGAACCGTGACGTTCTGGAAGAGCGGGTCGCTTCCGCCCTGAAGGCGGTCAACCTGACGGACCTCGCCCAAAAGCCTTGTCATCTCCTTTCGGGAGGGGAAAAGAGACGGGTGGCCATCGCCGGAGTCCTCGCCATGCGTTCCCCCGTCATCATCTTTGACGAACCCTTCGCCAACCTCGATTACCCCGGTGTCCGGGAGGTGCTGCAACACCTTCTCCGATTGCGTGAGCAGGGTCACACCCTCATTGTGACAACCCACGACGTGGAGAAGGTCGTCGCCCACGTCGACCGTCTTGCTGTCCTCTTCAATGGCGAACTCCGGGCCGTCGGCCATCCTGAGGAAGTCATTCCACATCTGCGCGCCTTTGAAGTGCGGCCGCCCTGTTTCACCTATTTCGGCGAAAGAATGCTCTCATGGCTGACCGATTAGCCTTCCATTACCTCCCCGGGGACAGCCTCCTCCACCGGTGGGATGCCCGGTGCAAGCTGGCGGCGCTTCTTCTGATCACCTTCGGACTCCTCCACACCCGGCCGCTTTCCCTTGCCCTTTTCACGATCCTGCTCCTCTGGGGCTTCCGGCTGACGCATGCCCCCTTGAGAACTCTCTTGTTGGACATGAAGAGCTGGAGTCTGTTCCTTTTGATGATCTTCCTTCTTCAGGCACTTTCCCTGTCCCAGGGAGAGATGCGCCCGCTCCCCCCTCTTCCCGTCACCGTGGAAGGAGTGGAAACCGGGGCCCTCGGGTGTTGGCGCCTCGGGTTGATGCTCTCGGCGGGGATGCTCTTCACCCTGGTGACCCGACCGCAGGAGATGCGGGAAGCCATCCTTTGGTTCCTGCGCCCCTTCCCTTTCCTGCCGGCTCAGCGCATTGCCCTCATGTTTTCACTGGTCATGCGATTTCTCCCCCTTCTTCTCGATGAGGCGGAACGGGTCCGCACGGCGTCTCGTGCCCGGCTCGGCCATCTTCGCAAGAACCCTTTTACGCGCATCAAAGTCCTCATCGTGCCGGTTTTCAGGCGATCCCTCCTGCGAGCCGACGATTTCGCCCTGGCCCTTGTCTCCAGGGGATACAAGGAAGACCTCCACGTTTCCCTGCCGGGCATCGCCTGGCTTCACCTGTCCCCGCTTCTTCTCCTCCTGGTCGTGGTCTTTCTGGGGTCCATGCCCCTCTCACAGGTCTTCAGGACGGAATGGTCGGCCTTTTTGGATTTCTTTCGGTATCCTGTGGAATGGGTGACACAAAGTCAGAACCGGTTATAATCACTTCGTACAAGCAAGCTTTCACGGGGAACCACCTTTTCCTATGGAAAACAACCAGGCCTCGGCGGCAACCGTCTGGGTGAACCCACGACAGGCATCAGCACCCGGCCGCAAGAATCTCCCAGCCTGTGCCTGGCCACAGGGGTTGAGGGATTCTCTGGGGAAGCACAATCATCAGCATGCTGCAGAGCCGATGAAGAAGCACCTTTTTCCCCAGCGCCTTGGCTCAAGGGCATGAACACCATGGGACCTCCCGACGATTCACGAAACATCGCCTGCTTGGACGTACCGGATTTTTGCGCATCCCTTGAGGAACTCCGCAGGCCGGAACTGGGGAAGTGTGCCCTGGTCCTTGCGGAACCGGGGCCTCGCGCAGTGGTCCAAGGGGTGAACTCTGCCGCACGCTCGGAAGGCATCCGTGAGGGCATGCCGCTCCACCATGCCCGGCGCCTTTGCCGCAGTTTGCGGGTCCTTCCCCCCGATTTCCGTTTCTACCGGGAACAGCACCGGGCCATCGTCGATGCCCTGGACCGTTTCTCCCCCCTGGTGGAAGGGCCCTCAACTGGACACTACTTCGTGGACATCACGGGGACGGAACGCCTCTTCGGCCCCGGACCCGACACGGCCTGCCGCATGGAGCGGTTTCTCGCTTCCGAGAGGCGTCTCCACGCCCGCATCGGCCTCGCCGCGAACAGGCTGGTGAGCCGCGTGGCGGCAACCTGTGTCCCCACCGGAGACTTGGGCTGCATTTTCCCCGGGGCGGAGACTTCTTTCCTGGAACCGCTCCCCGTGACCTCCCTCCCTGGTGTCGGGATCAAAACCGCATCGCGCCTGGCGGACTTCAACATTCAACGGGTGGGCCAACTGGCCGGACTGCCTCCCGAGGCACTGGCGAGTGTCTTCGGAAACACCGGCCACCGGCTCATCCGCATTGCACGGGGCATCGACCCGACGCCGGTGCTTCCATCCCGGCACCCCTCCCGACTCTCCATTGTCCGCACCCTGGACCGGGATGAAATCGACCGGGACCGCCTGGAATCCCTCCTTTTCCGGCAGGTTGAGGAAGCCGGGTGGAGTCTTCGCTGCCATAACCGCTTACCCGGCCGCTTTTCCCTGGAGATTCGGTACGCCGATGGAGTGACGGTTCAAAGAGAGGGACCCCTTCCCCCCTTCACCGTCCAGGTGGACCAGCGCCTCTTCCGAACGGTCTTTCCCGTGTTTCGGAAGCTTTTCAACCGGCGGGTGGCGGTGCGGCGCATGGCCCTCGAACTGTATGACTTTTCCATGCCTCTGCGGCAGATGTCTCTTTTCCCATGGGAGGAGACCTCCCTCCGCGGGGACAGGAGCATTCAGAACGCCCTGGATGGCATCCGCCTGCGTTTTGGCCGTAACGCCATCCAGTGGGGAAGATCCCTTTGGCGATGAGACTCCCCGGACGAGCCGGGAAGAGGGGGTATCATGCCGGAGGATGCCCCGGGCCCCTATTCTTCAGAGGTTCCCTTGAGCGCCTTCGTCCACCTTCACGTCCATTCCCACTACTCACTCATGCGGGGGGTGAGTTCCCCCGAAGCCCTTTGCCGGGCAGCCCGGTCGAGGGGTTACGACACCCTTGCCATCACGGACACCAACGGCTTCCACGGACTCATCAACTTCCTGGAGACCGCCCGCCGCAACGGGATTCACCCCATCGTTGGCGCCCACCTCAAAACCCGGTGTGAGGAGGCGGTCGCCCTTGCCAGGACCGAACGGGGTTATTCCATCCTCAGTGAAATCATCTCCCGGATCCACCTCCGGAGGGATTTTTCCCTCCTGTCCGCCTTTCCCCAACCCGCGGAAGACGTCACTTTGCTCACCGCTCAGGCCGAACTCATCAAGACCCTCCGAGACAAGGTCCCGTGCCGGGTGGAAGTCCTGCCCGGTCCCGAGGGCCGCAAAGCCCTGGAGGTTGCAAGAGAACTGGGGGTCCCGGCGGTGGCAACCGGGGCCGTTCATTTCGCCCACGAGGAGGATTACCCCCTCCACCGGCTTGTGCGGGCCATCCAATGCAACTGCACCCTCAGCACCCTCCCCCCCGAGGAAGTGGTCCATCCGGAGCGGTGGCTCAAACCCGCTTATGCCATGGAAGAACACTTCCCCCACTGCCGTGAGGCCATGGCAAACGCCGCCGCCCTCGCTGCGGACTGCCGCCGGGAGTGGGACTTCTCCTCCCTGGTTTTCCCTCATTTCGACGATCGAAAGGAAGACCATTTCGAACTGCTCCTTCAATTGTGCCGAAAGGGGATCCCCTGGCGATACAATGAGTGGAGGCCCGACATGGAGGCACGCCTGCAGGAGGAACTGGTCCTCATCCGCCAGAAGGGTTACGTGGATTATTTCCTGGTAGTCGCCGATATCGTGGGGCGCCGTCCCATCCATTGCGGCCGGGGAAGTGCGGCGGCCAGTCTCGTCAGCTATCTCCTGGGAATCACCCACGTGGACCCCATCGGCCACGGCCTCCTCTTCGGGCGCTTTCTCAACCCGCAGCGGCAAGACCCGCCCGACATCGACGTGGATTTCCCTTGGGACGAACGGGACGACCTGTTGGAGGAAATTCGAGAGCACTACGGGGACGAACGCTTCGCGTCCGTCGCCAACCACACGGGTTTCGGCGCCCGGGCCGCGGTGCGGGAAGTGGCGAAGATTTACGGGATCCCCGCCGAGGAGATCAGGGAAGTGACCCGACGTCTGAGTTCATGGACGGACCCCGAAGGCATCGGTCATCGGGTGGAGCGTCATCCCAAGTTCCAGGGTTTCCCCATGGATCCTCCATGGCCGGAGATCCTGCAGTGGGCGGGCCGACTGCAATCCCTTCCGAGGCATCTTTCCACCCACTGCGGGGGAATCATCCTCACCCCGGACCCCGTCTGTCTGCACGTGCCCGTGGAACCCAGCCGCAAGGGGGGTCGGATCATCCAGTGGGAAAAAGACCAAGCGGAGCGGGCGGGCCTGGTGAAGATCGATCTCCTGGGGAACCGCTCCCTCGCCGTCATTCGCGACACCCTGGAAGCCGTGCACAGGAACGGAGGAAAGCGGATCGACTACGCCGCCTTCAACCCGCTGGACGACCCTGTGACACAGGATCTCCTGAGACGGGGCGACACCATGGGGGTCTTCTATGTCGAGTCCCCGGCGATGCGGCAACTGCAGCGAAAGACCGGCCGGGGCGACTTTCGGCACCTGGTGATCCACTCGTCCATCATTCGCCCGGCGGCCAACCGGCACATCAACGAATACATCCGGCGGCTCCACGGCGCTCCATTCCAGCCTCTGCACACCAGTCTCGCGGAACTCCTTCGAGAGACCTACGGCATCCTCGTCTACCAGGAGGACGTGGTCCAGGTTTCTATGGCCTTGGCGGGGTTCGACTGGGGGGAGGCGGACGGCCTGCGAAAGGTGATCAGCAAGAAGAGCCCCGAGCAGATCGAGGATTACAGGGCCCGATTTTTCGCCGGGTGCCAACGGTGCGGAGTTCCCATGGATGTGACGGGACAGGTTTGGGAGATGATCCTCTCCTTTGCAGGGTATTCCTTCTGCAAACCCCATTCGGCATCTTACGCCCTAGTCAGCTTCAAGTCCGCCTTTCTCAAGGCGCACCATCCCGCTGAATTCATGGCGGCGGTCCTGAGCAACGGGGGCGGCTACTACAGTACCCTGGCATACATCTCCGAAGCAAGGCGCATGGGACTCACGGTAAAGGGACCGGACATCAATGAAAGCGACTGGTCCGCTCAAGGCAGGGACCGGACTGTCCGGCTCGGCCTGCAGCAGATCCGTTCCCTGGACAGGGAAACGGTGGAAGGCGTCTTGTCCGAGCGGGAACGAGGCGGCCCTTTCACCTCCCTGGACGATCTCCTGCGAAGGATTCGCCTGAATCCGGCCGATGGGGTTATTCTCGCCAAAAGCGGCGCCCTCGACTCTCTGGCGGGAAACCTCAGCCGCCCGCAGCTCCTGTGGCTTCTCCAGGCGCGGGCGGCACCCCACGCCCCGGTCCGGGCATTGCAGGCGGCCGGGCAGTTGTCCCTTTTCAGCCGCCCTTCTCCCCCAGCCAATGTGCCCCCTCTTCCCCAGTATACCCCTCGCCAGTTCTGGCGGCAGGAAGAGGAGACCCTGGGCTTCGTTCTCTCCGTCCATCCACTGAGCGCCTGGCAGTCGGAGATCCGGGCCTTCCCGCAAACCGCCATTCGGGCATCGGAACTTCCCCGGTATGTGGGACGCCCTGTTTGGGTGACGGGCTGGCCCATCACCCGAAAGGAAGTGTTGACCAAGGCGGGAGACCCCATGGAGTTCGTCTCCTTCGAAGACGAAACAGCCATCTATGAGACCGTTTTCTTTCCCGAGGCCTTCCGGCGATTCTGTCAGGACATGAACATGGAGTCCCCTTATCTCCTCCATGGCCAGGTGCAGGAAGAATTCGGAGCGATGAGCCTCAGCGTGCGCCAGGTGGTGCCCGTTACGCGGACCACTTCGCAGCGTGCGCGCTTTCGCCACAAGACGACACAAAAGACGTGACCCATGCACTGTGTTTCACCCGGCTGAGAGGAAATCCTCGTCCGCGGAGGGCGGGAAAACAACCTGAAGCACCTGCAACCGCTCATCTTCTTCGCTGGCGGGAGCGGCATCATGACGGGGAACACCCTCCCGACGACAGGTCGCACACCGGAAGCCGACCTGCGGATGCTCGAGAAACCGGCGCTCAATCTCAGGGGTAATGGACCGCCAGCCAGATGGTCTCAACCGAAGGGTGGGTCCATTCCACCCGGTGTCTGCGGCGGGCGGGAATGCAGACCCAGTCTCCCGGTTCCATGACGAGGGTCTCCTCGGGGTCCAGGAACCTCAGGCCCGCTCTTCCCTTCAGGAGCAGCACCCATTCGTGCCGCTCCTGGTCGTACCAGAAACCCTCAGGTGAAGCATGGCCCCGGGAGACAATCCGTTCGATCCGGACCGTGGAGGATACCGCGAGTTCCTGGACGATCTCGCTGGGAAGTTGTCCTGGTATTTTTTCGAATATATTCGACATGTTCAACAACTGACCGTCTCAGGCTTTGAGAGTGAATTTCCAGGCGCAGTACCAGTCGTCGGGATGCGCATCGGGAGGGCACCCCACACACTCCGTTTCGATTCGTGAATCGATGGCGGACGCAAAGAAGGGGTACTCCACCATGCCCCCCGATTTGCAGGGGTAGTCGGCAAGACCTTTTCGCTTCCGTGCCGACTGCACCCGGCAGTCGTTCATCCTGAAGATGAAGCTCTCAGCGTCCACATCCTCCATGGACTGCTTGTTGATCCGGGCATACATGCGAAAACCAAGGGCAGCTTTGAGCCCCTCCAGGCCGGGGTGCTCGGACAGCCCGAGCAGTTCCTTGATCCGCAGAGCCTCGTACGGGGAATACCGGGACCAGCACGTATCGTTGCAGCGCTTGGCCGTGTCCATTCCGAAACGCTTTTCAACGGCTTGAAACCAGACGCCGTCATTGGCCAGCCAGTTGACACACACGCCGTCGAGAAGTTTGAGAAGTTCTTCCCTCTTCATCTGTTTCAATCTCTTGGGCATGCCGTCCTCCAGTTCGAAGCCCAGAATCCCTGAAAGACGCTTCATGGTGATGCCGAAGGAGAGATCCCCCGCCTCCCTTTCCACCGCCACGGCCTTTTCCATCCCCAACTGGTATTCCACTTCCCGGAACCAGCAACCGTAATGGATCAGGGTTCGCCGGAAACCCTCCATCACCCATCGCACCAACTCTTCCCGGCTCAATTCCTCAAACCGCCCGACCAACACGCCATTCCCCATCACGTTCCCTCCTCAACTGGATGCATGAACATTTTTCCCCGAAACTCGGAAGGATCACCTCGGTCTCCATCTTTTCAGCAGACGGTAAAAAAAGCTCCCGGGGGATCAAAGGGAATCCCCACCCGCCACAACCGAGGAAGGCGGGCGGGCGTCCAGTTCCGCCGCCCGGTGGTCTCATGTGACCCAGAGACAACTACCACGTGGACACCCCCCCTGCAACCCCTCCAGTCATCCTCCTTCCCTGCATGTCCTGGATGGAGCAGGAGTGCGCCTCGAAACGGAGAGCCTGACCGGCCGTTTCGGGGGTACGAAGAAGTTCGGTGGCTTCGGAAGAGAACGGGGTGCAGGGAGTGCTGACCGCTGCACCCAGCAGACCCTCTCAAGATGGTGGGGGTGGGCATCGGCTTGAAGGCGACGAGAGCTGCACGGCATATACCTCCACCGGCAGGAGGGCTGCCGGTGGAGGGCTTTCCCGCTGAAGAGGCATCGCCTTGGCCGTCGAGAAATCAAATGTCGAAGTAGAGTTTGAATTCGTGGGGATGGGGACGCATTCTGATGGCGTCCACTTCGTTTTCCCGCTTGTACTCGATCCACTTGGAAATCACGTCCTCGGTGAACACGTCACCCTTCAGGAGGAACTCGTGGTCTTTTTCCAGGGCGTTCAGGGCCTCTTCCAGGGAACCCGGCGTCGAGGGAACGTTGGCCAGTTCCTCGGGAGTCATGGCGTAGATGTCCCTGTCCAGGGGTTCTCCCGGGTGAATCCGGTTTTCGATTCCGTCCAGGGCCGCCATGAGCAGGGCGCTGAAGGCCAGGTAGCCGTTGCAGGAAGGGTCGGGAAAGCGGATTTCCAGCCTTTTGAGCTTGGGGGACGGGGAATACATGGGGATGCGCACGGAGGCGCTGCGATTCCTGCTGGAATAAGCGAGATTCACAGGGGCTTCATACCCGGGCACCAGGCGCTTGTACGAGTTGGTCGTCGGGTTGGTGATGGCGCAGATGGCGGCGGCATGCTTCAGGACACCACCCGCTGCAAAAAGGGCCATTTCACTCAGGCCTGCATACTTGTCGCCCGCAAACAAAGGTTGACCCTCTTTCCAGATGCTCATGTGGATGTGCATTCCTGAGCCGTTGTCCGCAAAGAGCGGCTTTGGCATGAAGGTGACCGTCTTGCAGTTCCGGCGGGCCACGTTTTTCACCACGTACTTGTACCACTGGAGGTTGTCCCCCATCTTCACCAGCGGGGCGGCCTTCATGTCGATTTCCGCCTGGCCCGCCGTAGCCACCTCGTGATGCTGGCATTCAACGGCCAGTCCCACCTGTTCCATGTAAAGGACCATCTCCGTCCTTAGATCCTGCTGCGAATCCACCGGCGGAACAGGAAAATACCCTTCTTTGTGGCGGGGCTTGTAACCCAGGTTGGGCCCCTCGTCTCTTCCCGTGTTCCAGGCACCTTCAACAGAATCGATGTAATAATAGCCGAAGTTGGAACCCCCGTCGTAGCGGATGTCGTCGAAAATGAAGAACTCCGCCTCGGGGCCGAAAAAGGCCGTGTCCCCGATCCCGGTGAACTTCAGGTAGGATTCCGCCTTTTGTGCGATGTAGCGCGGGTCCCTCGTGTAGCGCTCTTTGGTGACGGGGTCCGTCACATTGCAGATCATGGTGAGCGTGGGGACGGCCATGAACGGGTCCATCACCGCCGTGGAGGCATCGGGGATGACGAGCATGTCACTGGCGTTGATGGGCTGCCAGCCCCGGATGCTGGAACCATCGAAGCCGTAGCCGTTCTCGAAGTCTGACTCTCCCAGTTCGCTCAGCGGCACGGTAAAGTGCTGCCAGGTTCCAAGAAAGTCCAGGAACTTCAAATCCACCATTTTGGCGCCTTGCTCTTTGGCAAAGGCAAGTACTTCTTTCGGGGTCATACGGGTTCCTCCTTATTCTTTGCTTGAATGGTTGCAGCGTGTTTCCTGTTCCCTCAGGCAAATTGCTTGCCAACTGATGCTCCCGAAGGGGGAGCACCTCCCCGGCGCCCACTGAGAGGAATATCTCCGTCCGTCCCTCCCCGGTCCAGCCCTCTTTTGCCTGGGGACCTCCCGCAAAAAGGAACAATTATGAACCTTCCAGATGCGGCCCTCCCTTAAGGGACCGGTTGCGGCGGTGAGGGCGTGGTGCGTTGGAACGGGCGTAAGGCGTCAGGACCGGGTTTTTCACCCCACGACGGTATTGTGCACAAAAATGTAACCCCGGGTGAGAAGCTGCTGATATCAGCTTGGAATGGGAGGATGGGATCCTGCGGAAACGGCCTGGTTTCCGGAGGGAACAGGAGAAGTCGTGGCGGCTGAAAAGTCTTCAAGATAAAGGCTTACCGAGGCATCCACGGGTCCTGTGGGGGAAAGGCACCTGCGCCGACCGCTCAAAGCGTTCCCAGAAGCACATCAAGCAGCCGTTTGCGGATCGCCTCGTGCAGTTCGTGGTCCATGAGCTTATTGCCGCTCAGGTCGGTCACGTAGAACACGTCCGCCACCTGAGCTCCCGGCGTAGAGATCTTCGCCAACTGTATGGAAATCTCCATCTCGTAGAGCGTATTGCAGATGGCGAAGAGCACTCCGGGACGGTCCCACGTGTAGACTTCGATGATGGTGTAAAAGTCGGAGCCCTCCTCGTCGATGATGATCCGGTCCTCCTTCCGGGGAAGTCCCTTCTTCTGGAGGATGGATGGCTTCCGTTTGGCAGTGATGAATTCCTGCAGGTGTTTTCGGTCTTTGAGGGAGAGGAGCAGGTCCGCTTCCACCTTCTCCCAAAGTTCGGCATGGCACAGGGGGTCGGGCAGGCGTTCCACGATGAGGATGTCCAGGGCCACACCGGTGTCCCGGGTGAAGATGTCCGCCGACAGGATGTTCAGGCCACGGATCCAGAGAACGCCGGCAATAAGGCTGAACAGGCCCGGTCGATCCATGGTGGCCAGGGTGATCTGCCACATCTCTCCCTCTGCCCGTCGGGCGTGCAAGACGAGAGGTTTCCTGCTCAGCTCCCTTTCCATGCCGTAGTGTTCCAAAATGGCTTCCGGCGCCTGGGACAGCAGATATCGAAAGGAGAGGTGATCAAGCCATTCAGACATCTTCCCTTTCTCTTCCTCCGAGGCCGCCAGCTCGAGAACCTCAGCCTGCACTTTCGCCGACCGCTCCTGGAGGTCGTCTCCCTTCCAGTCACCCCGGACGAGCAGGCGATCCACCTTAACGTAGAGCTCCCGCAAGAGGGAAGCCTTCCAGGTGTTCCAGGCTCCCGGCCCCGTCGCCCTTGAATCTGCGATGGTGAGGAGATAGAGCATCCGGAGACGTTCACGGTCGCGGATGACAATGGCGCACTTCATGACCGGTTTCTCGTCCATGAGATCCCGTTTGAGTGCGGTCTCCGCCAGGATGAGATGATGTTCGATGAGAAAACGAAGGAGTTCGTTTTCCTCATCACTGAGGCCGAGGCGGCGGGAAATCCCCTCAACCATGTCCCTTCCGCGGATGGAGTGGTTCTTTCCCTGACCTTTACCGATGTCATGAAGAAGTGCCGCCAGGAAAAGGACACGTCTGTTTTTCACCTGCACAAAAATGTCACCCAGATTCAGGCGAACCAGGGCCTCCCCGTTTTCCCGCTCCATGAGGTGCATCTCCCGGACGGTCCGCAGGAGGTGATTGTCCACCGTGTACAAATGATAGACGTCGTGCTGCACCCGGTAGCGAATGGGGACGAACTCGGGGATGAAAACCTCGAGGAACCTGGTCTCCAGCATGACCTTTAGGACGGAAAAGGCGTGGTGGGAATCCAGGAGGATTTCGAAGAATTGATTCACCACCTCCGGGTCACTCCGGGCCGCGTCATGGAATGTCCAGAGATTGTCCCGAATGATTTGGCCAGCCTGATGATGAAAATGGGCACCGGAGCGGCACGCCTGCCAGAAAAACCTCATGATGAGCCGAGGATCCTTCTGGATCCATTCGGGCTCGAGGAAGTGGAGGTGCTTGCCTTCCAGAAGGAAGGGACCCGCCAGGATTCGACTGCGAATCCGTGTGGAAGCGACCTTTCTCTCAGACTCTTCCACTCTTTCCAGGAAAAAGGATGTGGTGCGCCGGATTCGGGCGGTGTGACGGTAATAGAGCCTCATAAAAGCTTCCACGGCAGCCCCCTGGTCTCCGTCCAGAAATCCGAGGCGTGCCGCGACCTGCTCCTGCTCTGGAAAGAGCAGCTGGTCCTGGCGCCTTCCCGTCAACTGGTGCAACTGCAGGCGCACACGCCAGAGAAAATCGTACGCCTGCTCCAGCCATAGTTCCTCCTGCCTCGTGAGCCATTCCTTGGCGATGAGTGTGCTGAACGAGGTGTCTTTGAGGTGGACCATGCCGGCCCACCGAATGATGTGCAAGTCCCTCAACCCCCCAACGCCTTCCTTGATATGCGGCTCCAGGAGATACGAACTCTCCCCGTAATGCCTCAGCCTGCCTTCCCGGTAAGCCAGGAGGTGCTTGAGGAATCGCCTCCGGCTTAGACTGCCGAAGTCGGCCAGGAAGCCCTTTCGCCACTGGAGGAAGAGAGGCTCGTCTCCCCCGAGAAACCGGGCTTCCAGGTAATTGGTGAGGTTGGAGAACTCTTCCCGCACCATCTTTTTCAAACCGGAAATGGAGGCCGTTGCATGTCCCACCTCGAAGCCACTGTCCCAGAAGCCGTAGATGAACTCTCGAATGACCTCCTGCAATTCGCGGGAAAGCTTTTTTTCGTGAATGAACAGCAAATCGACGTCCGAAGCAAAACTGAGCTCACCCCTGCCGAAGCCCCCAACGGCCGCAACGCACCATCCCTCACGGGGATAGTTGCCGTCCTCGGTCAAGGCTTTCCTGAGAGTCTCGGACAAATTCTCCCCGTACGTGCGTGCCGCCAGCAAGCCCGGCACATCGTTGCGGCATATCTGGAGGAACGTCTGGCGCAGTTCTCTCAATTTCTTGAACAGGTTCAGGTGGGACTGCTGATGTAAGGCTCTCATGGCGAGGGCACTCCTGAATTCCAGCGGCCAAGAACGGTCGAGGGCTTTTTCCTACAGGGCGTCTTCGCCGGATTCACCCGTCCTGATGCGGATGCAGTCATCCACGGGAAAGATGAAGATCTTCCCATCCCCTATCTTGCCTGTGTATGCCGCGGAGCGAATGGTTTCCACCACTTCGCCCACTTGCACGTCGGATACGACGAACTCGATCTTGATCTTGGGCAGGAAGTCCACCACGTACTCCGCTCCTCGGTAGATCTCCGTGTGTCCCTTTTGCCTCCCGAACCCCCGCACCTCCGTCACCGTCATCCCCTTGATTCCGATATCGGCCAGTCTCTCCTTGACATCATCGAGCTTGAACGGTTTGATGATCGCTTCGACTCTTTTCATGTCCCCTGATCCCCGAATTCAGTGTTCCCGGTTATCGATATCCGTGAGCGATGGGATTGCGTCTCCCCATTCCGAACGCTTTCGTGGTCACCCTGAGGATGGGGGGAGCCTGCCAGCGTTTGTACTCGTTTTGTTCCACACGCCTCACGACCCACCGGACGGTCTCCTCGTCCCAGCCTTCCGCCGCGATCTCCTCCGGGCTCAAACGCCTCTCCACATACGCGGCGAGAATCCCATCCAGCACAGGGTACGGGGGTAGGGTGTCCTGATCCTTCTGATCAGGTCGCAACTCGGCGGAGGGAGCCCTGGTCAGGATGCGCTCCGGTATCCAGTCATACAGGCTATTCAATTTGCGAGCCAGCTCGTACACCATCGTCTTGGGAACGTCGCCGATGACGGCGAGTCCGCCGTTCATGTCGCCGTAGAGAGTACAGTAGCCCACGGCGATTTCCGACTTGTTGCCCGTGCTGAGCAGGAGCCTGTTGAACTTATTGGAAAGCGCCATGAGGATCAACCCCCGCAGCCTTGCCTGCAGGTTTTCCTCCGTCGCGTCGGGGGGGAGGCCCCGGAAGGCGGGGGAGAGGGTGCGGCAGCAGGTGTCGAAAAGTTCTCCGATCGGGATGGTCTCAAAGGCAATCCCAAGCCTTCGGGCCAGTTCGGCCGCATCCATGAGACTCTCCGGGGCGTTGTAGGGACCCGGCATCCCAACGCCCAGAACATTTTCGTGTCCCAGGGCCAAAACGGCCAGACAAGCCACAAGGGCCGAGTCCACACCCCCGCTCAAGCCGATGACCGCACGTTGAAAACCGCACTTGACCGTATAATCCCTCAATCCCAGTGCAAGGGCTTTGATCAGCTCCGAGGATGGGTCCAGGGCGGAAGCGTGGCAATCCCCCCGCCCTGTCGTCGTATCGAAAAGAACCATGTCCTCCCGGAAATCGGCCCCCGTCGCCGCGAGCGTCCCCGTTTCATTCCACACCATGCTGTGGCCTTGAAAAATCAGCTCGTCATAGCCTCCCACCTGGTTCACGTAAAGCACCGGAATCCTCTCTCGAACGGCATGGGCCTTGAGGAGTTCACCCACCCATGAAGCCTTTCCCAGATGGAACGGGGAAGCGGAGATATTCACGAGAAGAGTGGGGTTGTGGCGGCGCAGATCCGCCACTGGATCACAGTGGTAAAGGGGCCTTGGCAAGTAGTGTGAGACATTCCACACGTCCTCGCAAATGGTGAGGCCGATTTTTTCCCCCCTGAAATCAACCCGCACGGCGGATTCCCCCGGCTCGAAATACCGTTCCTCGTCAAAGACGTCGTAGGATGGCAGAAGACGCTTGTGGGCCGTAGCCAGCAGACGGCCGTCAGCAAAAAAAAGGGCAGAATTGTGATAGGGTTTTCCCGTGGTGGCGGTGTTCTTTGAAACCGTCCCCACGATTACCCCGATTCCCTCACTCGCCCTCTGGATCTCCGGCAGATACTGCAGACTCCGGTCCACGAAGCTCGGTTTGTCCAGCAGATCCCTAGGAGGGTATCCGATAAGGGCCAGTTCGGGAAAGACCACCAGATCCGCCCCGGCAAGCCTGCCCTCGGCGATGTTCCTGCAGATCTTGGCGCAATTTCCCGGGAAATCACCGAGATGGGGATCAATCTGCGACAGTGCGATGCGCATGGGAGGACACTCCTTAACGCCTAAATGGAAAAGGGGAAAAAGAAGAAACGGACTCCCGACCCGTGGAAGGCTCACTCAAACGGCAGATCAGTTGGATTGCGCACCGGGCGCGCACACCTGCGCGGATGAAAGCGGGCGACCCGGCATGACACGCGGATGACTTCAACACCTCTTGGAACGCATCAGGAGGAAGCCCTGCGGAACCGCTTGGGGTCAATCCCATACTTCTCCACCTTGTATTGGATGATCCGCTTGGTCGTCCCGAGGAGGCGGGCGGCCTGGGATTGATTCCCATGGACATCCTTGAGGGCATCGGTGATGAGTTCCCTCTCAAAAGCACTCACCAGGGCTTCCATTTTCCCACGGCTCACACTTTGCATCCCTGCGGGCTTCAACTGAAGGCTGGGGGGCAGGTGCCAGGCGTCCACCGCCTCCCCCGTCGTCAACAAAACCGCACGCTCGATGCAGTTTTCCAGTTCCCGCACGTTGCCCGGCCAGTGGTACGCGACGAGGGTGTCGATAGCCCCCGTGGAGATCCTCTTCACATCCTTGCGGAACTCCTGGGCGTATTTCACCACAAAGTAGTCGGCCAGAAGCAGGATGTCCGGCCCCCTTTCCCGAAGGGGGGGAAGAAAGATGGGAAAAACGTTCAGACGGTAGTACAGGTCCGATCGAAAGGTGCCTTCGGCCACCTCCTTTTCCAGATTCTTGTTGGTAGCGGCGATCACACGCACATCCACCTTCACGACCCGGGACGAACCCAAGGGCTGGAATTCCCTTTCCTGCAAGACTCTCAAGAGCTTGGCCTGGGCGATGGGAGAAAGCTCCCCTACTTCATCGAGAAAGATCGTTCCCCCCTGTGCTTCCTCGAACCGTCCGCGGCGCCGCGTGATGGCGCCTGTGAAGGCTCCCTTCTCGTGCCCGAACAACTCGCTCTCAAGCAGGGTGTCAGGCATTGCCGCGCAGTTGACCTGAACGAGGGGGCCCCTGCTCCGGGAGCTGTTCTCATGAATGGCCGCAGCCACCAATTCCTTTCCCGTCCCAGTTTCTCCATGGATGAGGACCGTCGTGTTCGTGTCCGCCACCTGATCGATGGCACGAAGAACCTCCTGCATGACCTTGGATCGCCCGATGATTCTCGTGCTGGGGCGTTTCGCTTCCGCAAGCATCCTGCGCAGGCGGCGGTTTTCCTCTTCCACGGCCCTGAAGTGGACGACTTTGCCCAGCAACTCAGCAACTGCCCCGAGGAGGGCCACCTCCCGCTCCAGGTCCTCCACCTGGTGCGCCAGCTTGTCGGCGGAAAGCACCCCCACCACCCTGGCCTGGTAAAAAATGGGCACACACAGAAAAGCCAGTTCTGCCCGGTTGAGAGATTTCCTGGCCCCCGTACGGTCCAGAAAATGCCCCTCCTTGCCGAGATTCGGGACGGCCATCGGTCGGCCCGTCTGGGCCACCTTTCCAGTGATGCCCTCGCCCGGCTGGTAACTGATCTGCCCGATCTCGAAATCGACACCCCGTGCCACGTCCAGCCAAGCCTCTCCCGTCTGCAGGTCGAGGACGGAAATCATGCCCCGTTCCATGCCCAGCCAAGTGCTGAGAATGTCCAACGTTTCCCGCAGCTGATCCTTGAGGTCCCCAGGGTGTGCGAGAACCCTGGCGATTTCATGCAGCGCCCTCAACTCGAGATAGCTGTAACTGAGCGTCATTGTTAGTGAACCCACCTGATTTCCATGTTTCTGATCGGCTATCTACATACATCAATAATACAAAATTGTCACGAAATTATTCTTGCTCAAGCAATGAAGGCAGGAGAGAAAACCGCGCAAACAGGGCTGCATATGGCTGTTACGGTCAGAACAGGGAAAAAGAAGCCTGGTGGTTTCTCTCCAGTTGTTCCACGAGAGGAAAACGCCGGTGCCGCCCTCCCTGAGGCAGGAAGAGGCACTGAGCGGGACGGACAGCATGAGACCGAATCTCAGACCACTGTCTCGGAATGCTTGGCTTCGGCTTGATGTTCGGGTTTGAGAAGGTCGAAGACGGTTTTCACGGGGTTGAAGGTGATGCGAGGAACTTCCACCATCACGGATATCCAGTCTGCCATGGCCCCATTCCAGAGTCCGGGCAGCTCGAGGGCCTTGAGAGTCCTCCCGTCCTTGGATTTTTCCGAGATGAAGACGGCATCGTGATCCACGTAACGCCTGAGGTCGAAATGACGGCCTTCGAAGTCCTTGACGCCGCACACGAGGTCGACGGGATTGAAGTGTGTGGAGGCATTCCAGATCTTTTTCTGGGTGCTCGAAGTGAATCTGACCTGTGCCTTTTCCACGATCTGGATACTCAGGCCGCGGCGCTTGTCCTCCACCCAGAAGGGTGCCCCACCCGGTTCTCCCACATTCTTGACGACCCCGCAAACCCGAATGGGACGGTTCAACCGACCGAGGAGAAAGACGTATTTTCGTTCCCAGGGCCAGTCCTGAAAAGCTCTTGGGAACTGCAAAAGGAGGCGTTCCGCTGCGAAGGCGGCCACTTCCTCCGTTGTCTTTCGGTCAATGCCGCTCAGGAGCCTGCGCACGTAAGCATGCACCTGGTCCTGAACCTCCATGAGATATCCCCCCAGGATTCTTTTCCAGTGGCCGATGGGCCCTTTCAAACGGTCCGGCGCCACGTTGTCCACATTCTTGACATAGATCAGGTCTCCCTTGAGGTCGTTGAGATTCTCCAGAAGCGCCCCATGCCCGCCCGGTCTGAACACCAATTGTCCCGACCGGTCCTTGAACGGCCGATTGTCCCGGTCGACGGCGATGGTGCTCGTAGAAGGCTTCTGCAAGGAAAAATCGACGCTGTAGGAGGCTCCGAGCCGCGCCTCATACAGGGGGCCCACTTGCTCCAGGAGTTCTTCAAAACGGCGCCTGTGTTCCGGGGATACAGTGAAATGAATCCTGCAGGAGGAGGACCCCCTCCCCACGAAGTCCACCGCTTCCATGAGGTGCTCTTCGAAGGCGGTGCGGCATTCCTCCCGGTACCGATGGAACTTCAGGAGTCCCTTGGGAAGAACTCCGTACGCCAAGCCGATTTCAGTGAGCAAGTACTCTAGAATCAGCCGGTACTGATGCTCCTCGATCATCCTTGAGAGGGAGAGGCCGTCATTGGAGACGGCTTTCGCCAGGTCCTCGTGAAACGGAAATCTCTTCAGGTTCTCCAGAAAGAGCAGGAAATCCACGGCCACCGAGACCCCCTGCTCCGCCTTTCGATGAAGTTCCCCCGGCTCCAGGAAATAAGGCAGATAGTAAATCTGCAGGAGAGAATGGAACATTCGGGTCGCCGCTCCCGAAGCCGGAACGAACTTAGAGAATCGGCCCTTGCGGACACCCTCCTCGTGGAGATCCAAGTATCGGGGAATGTCTTCAGCCGAAACCTGGTGGATGCCGTCTCCCACAGTGCAAGGGCGGTTGAGTCGCACGTAGAAGGCGGACTTATTGAAAACCTCCAGCTGGTCCAGCACCTGAGCTTCGGTGACGCCCAGGGTCTCCATCTGCTTGCGTTCGGCTTCGGTGAATGCGGGAGTCAGCATGGGAAATACCGTTCTCTCTGTTCTATGCCGACTGCTGATGGGGTGTCGTCCCCAGGTGCCGGTACTACCCACAGCCGGGCAAAGGGCAACGGCTTCGGCGCTCCGCCCTTCACCGTGGGGGAAGATAAGACGCGGCCCTTGTGTTACTGGGACAGAATCGGCCGTTGACTCACTTCAGTTGAGAAAAGTCTCGATCTTTGCCTTCGCTTTGAGCTCTTCGATGTACTGGGCTCTCAGTTGACCGGCTTTCTGGGCTTTCAGGTGCTGTTCCACAGGAGCCTTCACTTGCTCGAAGGGGCGAATTCCCGCCGGTTTTTTTTCGGTGACCTTGATCAGGTGGTATCCGAACTGGGTTTCCACGATGTCACTGACAGCCCCCACATCCATGGAAAACGCCGCGTTTTCAAACGGGGCGACCATCATGCCCTTGGAAAAGAAATTCAAGTCACCTCCCTGCTCCTTGCTGGGGCAGTCGGAGACCTCCTTTGCGAGGGCAGCAAAGTCTTCCCCTTTTTTGACCCGCTGCTGCACCGCCTTGATCTTCTCCATGGCTTTGGTCTTGTCCTCTTCCTTCGCGTTTGCTTCCACCTTCACGAGGATGTGACTGGCCCGGACCTGCTCGGGCGCCCTGAAGACGTCGGGATGCTCATTGTAGAAGGCTTTCACCTCGCCTTCCGTCACATCACTCTTTGCTCCCAACTGCTGCTCCAGCAGCTTCCGCATGAGCAGTTCGTTCTTGATCGTTTCCCTATACTGGGCTTCGGTGAACTGCCATTTCTCGAGCATCTGGCCAAGTTTCGCGTCGTCCCCCAGGCGTTTCTTCAAACTGTCCACCTGGGCTTCCACCTCGGCATCGTCCACTTTGACCCCCACCCTCTTGGATTCCTGGAGCAAGAGTTCCCGATCGATCAGACTCTGCAGGATGCGGCTCTTGATCTCCTTCATCTCCTCGGCCGAGGGGGGTTCCTGGGAATTCCTCTGCAGCTGGAAACGTGAAAGGGCCTTGTTGAATTCAGCCTGGCTGATGGCCACGCCATTGACGGCGGCAACCTTGCCCTGGGCGGCGCCCTTGTCCCCGCTCGCTCCCTTGGGCTTATCAGCGCTCTTCTCCTTCGCCGTTGCAGGATCCTTTGCGGACGCGCCGCAGGCAACACCGGAGAGCAAAAAAACCGCCAGAACCATGGCGACCGAAGTCGCAAATTTGCGAGACATGCCATTGACTCCTTTTGGGGCGGCCACAAAAAGCCCCACAAAGGGACCGGATTCCTTCATGGGTTTGTGGTTCCTCGTCAGATTGGAAAAAGATCGACTGATACACCCTGGAACGCCCAGAGGCGCAGAGTATAACCACCCCCGGGGAGGCGAGTCAATGAAACATGACATGTATCAGTTCGGATTACACCCCTCGATGGGAGATCACATCTCGCAAGTTCCGTATATGACGACGTTCTCTTTCGGGGACAGACACCGAAACACCTTCCCTCCTCACCCAGACGTCTCTGAATCCTTCTCTGCGCCCGAGTTCCTGGCGTCATGGAAGTTCCGCCTGAACTCCAGGAATGTGTCCGATCGCACTGCATCGCGCATGTCCGCCATGAGCTTCAAGTAATAATGAAGGTTGTGAATGGTGTTCAACCGATAAGCGAGAAGTTCCCTGGCCATGTACAGGTGCCTCAGGTAAGCCCTGGAGAAACGGCGGCAGGTATAGCAGGAGCAGTTCTCTTCTATGGGACCTCCGTCGTCTGCATGGCGGCGGTTCTTGATGTGGATGTCTCCCCGCGAGGTGAAGAGCATCCCGTTACGAGCGTTTCGGGTCGGCATGACGCAGTCGAACATGTCCACGCCCAGGCGCACTCCCTCCACAAGATCCTCGGGGGTCCCTACCCCCATCAGATATCGGGGTTTCTCGGAGGGCATCCGAGAGACCATGAACTCCAGGACCTCCATCATGATTTCCTTGGGCTCTCCCACGGAGAGACTGCCGAGGGCATAGCCGTCGAAGCCCGTTTCCATGAGTTTTTCCAGGCAAAGTTCCCGAAGATCGAGGAAGACGCTTCCCTGAACGATCCCAAAAATGGCCTGTGCGGCAAGGCCATGAGCTGCCATGCACCGCTTCGCCCAGCGTATCGTCCTCATGACCGACTCCTCCGCATATTCCCGGGAGACCGGATACGCCGTGCACTCGTCAAAGCACATCATGATGTCGCTTCCCAGCTGCAACTGGACTCGGACGGCATCTTCCGGCCGGATGGCATGACGGGAACCGTCGATGTGGGACTGAAAGACCACGCCTTCTTCCCTGATTTCCCTGGTCTTGGCCAGGCTGAACACCTGGAAACCTCCACTGTCCGTCAAAATGGAACGGTCCCAGTGCATGAACCGATGCAACCCCCCCAGGCGCTCGATGCGGTCCGCCCCGGGCCGGAGATAGAGATGGTAGGTGTTTCCGAGGATCATCGTGGCACCAAGCGCTTCCAGTTCTTCGGGGGAGAGTCCCTTCACGGTCGCCTGGGTGCCCACGGGCATGAAAACAGGAGTCTCCACCGCTCCATGCAGGGTGGTCATGCGACAGTTGCGGGCGTCGCAGTAGCGATCTTTATGGACAACTTGAAAATCCAAGGGCTCCGACCTCTTTCAGAGTATCAGCATGGCATCGCCGTAGCTGAAAAAACGGTATCTTTCCCTGACAGCCTCCTCGTAGGCGTGCAGGATGCTCTCACGACCGGCAAAGGCGGAAACGAGGAGCAGCAGTGAAGAGCGGGGCAGGTGAAAATTGGTCACGAGGGCATCCACGACCTTGAATCCATAGCCGGGATAGATGTAATGGTCGCAAAACCCCGAGCAGTGGCAAAGGGCACCGCGTGTTTGTGCCACCCATTCCAAAGCACGCACCACCGTCGTTCCCACCGCGACGATCCGTCTGCCTTCCTTCTGGGCCCTCCGGATACGTTCCGCCGCTTCACTTGAAAACTCAACGTATTCCTTGTGCATGCGGTGTTCCCTCACGTCCTGAGTCCGCACCGGCGAGAAGGTTCCATACCCCACGTGGAGGGTGAGGGACACCTTTTCGATCCCTTTCCTTTCCAATGCCTCAAGAAGCCTCGCGGAGAAATGCAGCCCGGCCGTGGGGGCCGCGATAGCCCCGGGTTTTGCAGCATACACCGTTTGGTAGACCGCTGCATCGTCGACGGCGGCCTCCCCGTTCTCCCTATGGATGTAAGGGGGAAGCGGCACATGTCCTATCCTGGCAAGGACGGGCAAAAGGGCGTCGATCCCTTCGAAGAGGACGTGCGCCATCCCGTTCGGCTCGGATGCCGCAACCACTGCGGAAATGCCCCAGGGCAGAAGGATTTTCGTCTCAGGACGACACCTCTTGGAACTCTTCACAAGGCACAGGTACCCCTCCTGCCGGCCAAGGCAAGGGTCTTTGTAAGGATCCAGGATGAGGAGTTCCACGTTCCCCCCTGACGCTTTCCTTCCAAAAAGCCTTGCGGGAACGACCTGTGTGTCGTTGACGACCAGCACGTCCCCTTCCTTGAGAAATCGGGGCAAGTCCTCGAATCGGTAATGACCCAGCCTCGAGGAGGAGCGCCGGAGCACAAGCAACCGCGACGTCTCCCTCTCCCGAAGGGGCGTCTGGGCAATGAGCTGCCGGGGGAGCACATAGTCGTAATCCTCCAGCCGATAAGACGGATTGCCCTCACCCTCCATGGCTGACTCCCTGCTGAAGCAAACGAATACCCGGCAGCGTCGGTTCATCCGCCGAACCCCGCAAGAGGCCGCAAGGAGCGGAACGGCGACCGGTGCAAGACCCCTTGAACCGGACAGAGAAAATAAAACGAACCGGCATTCCCCCGCAGCAAGATCGCCCCCCCACGGCCGCCCGCTGTTCCTTCAGCATGTGCACCAACCCCCCAAAACATTTTCTTTCCCTTGGCAGCCTAATCGCCTAACATATTTTTCTTACCATGCAAACCGATCTTCGGGGGGAGGGATGCTGGGGAGCCGATCTCGACCTGAACCCCGCGCTGCCATTGCATGCATCGGCCCATTCGCCGTCAGGGAGAGAGCGCAAAAGGCGTTCTCAGGACTCACTCGCAGGGGAGGAAGGAACCCATGTCGTTGAGCTGGGTTGAAATCGATCTGGATGCTCTCAGACACAACTACCGCCAGGCCACAAGCAGACTGGGGCCCCGCACGTCCGTCATGGGGGTCGTGAAATCCGATGCCTACGGCCACGGAATGCTCGCCGTGGCCGAGGAACTCGTCTCTTGCGGTGCGGTTTTCCTGGCTGTGAGTAAATACTGGGAAGCGGAAGAACTCCGTCGCCACGGAATCGAGGTTCCCATACTCGTCCTGCTAGGGTGCGAATCCGACCAAGTGGAACCGGCTCTTCAAAGTGGGATACGCCCCGCTCTCTTTCGAATGGACCATGCCAGGCTCATGAGCAAGACCGCCGTCAGCCTGGGAATCCATGCCCCCATTCATTTGAAGGTGGACACGGGGATGGGCCGGTTGGGAGTCCCAGTGGATCGGATAGGGGGATTTCTCGATGAACTGCTCTCGTTGCCCGGGATTGTCCTGGAGGGTGTGCTCTCACACTTCGCCGTTGCGGACGAACGAGACAAGACGTTCAGCGACCGCCAGGTGGACCGCTTTCTGGAAGTGCTCACGATGATCGCCGCCAAGGGCTGGGAGTTGCCGTACGCTCACATATCCAACAGCGCGGGAATCCTGGACCTGCCCCATGCTCACTTCCAACTGGTGCGGCCCGGCATTATGCTCTACGGATCTCCCCCTTCCACGGAACTCCACCGGCCTGCACAACTGCGACCGGTAATGAGCTTCAAATCCAGGATTCTTCAATTGAAGGACGTCCCTCCCGGACAGCCTGTGGGGTATGGACGAACCTATGTGACAGACAGGGCGTCCAGGATTGCCACAGTGCCCGTCGGCTACGACGACGGCTATTTCCGGGCCCTTTCCAACTGCGGCCAGGTGCTGGTGAGAGGCAGGCGCGCTCAGGTGGTGGGGCGCGTTTCTATGAACATGATCACCGTCGACGTGACACACATCCAGGAGGCCCGGGAGGACGACGAAGTGGTGCTGCTGGGGTCTCAGGGAAAGGAGCGGATCACCGCCGAGGAACTGGCGGAACTTTGCGGAACCATCAGCTACGAAATTTATTGCAGCATCGGCCGCCACCGGCACAAGTTCTACCTGAACGCAAGCCGTTCTTGTCTTGACCGGCTTCGTCCGGGTGTTGTATAAATTATGGTTTTTGGCGTGGGTAGACGATGGAGGCGGATGCGGCCGATGCATGCAGGCCGCAATGGACGCCCCTTCCCCCTCTCCGGATGGAACCAAGATCGTTGCAAATAAAGGATTTCCCCCTCATGTCCCTTGTGAGAAACCGTTTGATTCAATTGCTTCAGGAAGCCATCGAATCCATGCTGGAAGGAATCGGTCAGCAACCCTCCGACCCGATCCACATCGAACTGGACATCCCCAAGATTGCCGAACACGGCCATTACGCCACCAACGTGGCCATGAGCCTCACCCGTCATCTCAAGCGCAACCCCAGGGAGATCGCGGGTCTGATTCTGAGAAGCCTCCAGGACCGTGAGGGTCTGCTGCATAAGGTAGAAATCGCCGGACCCGGCTTCATCAACTTCTTTATCAACTCCGGCTCCTGGCAGGCCATTGTCGCTGAAATCCTCAAGGCGCCCAGGGTTTACGGCCGGCAAGACCTGGGGCGGAATCGGAGAGTTCAGGTGGAGTTCGTCAGCGCCAACCCGACGGGGCCCCTGCACATCGGACACGGTCGCGGAGCAGCCACGGGAGATGTGGTCGCCAACGTTCTCCAAGCCTGCGGTTATTCCGTGCAGCGCGAATATTACATCAACGACGCCGGCAATCAAATGGACACGCTCGGCCGGAGCCTCTACTATCGGTACCAGCAACTCCTCGGCCGACAGGTGGAATTCCCGGAAAACCATTACAGGGGCGAGTACATGGTGGATCTGGCCCGGGAATTCCGAGAGCTTCAGGGAGACCGCTATGGAAACCGGCCATTGGAAGAGGTGCTCGATCACTTCACCCGATTTGCCGCCGATCGCATTCTGGAAGGAATCCGGGAAGATTTGAGCGCCTTCGGGGTATGCTTCGACGCCTGGTTCAGCGAGCGCAGCCTCCATGAAGCAGGGGCTATCGAGAAAACCATCGAAGAATTGAAGTCCAAGGGTCACGTCTACGAGCAGGACGGTGCCACCTGGTTCCGGAGCACCGCCTTTGGGGATGAAAAGGACCGGGTTGTCGTCCGAGCCAACGGGATGAGCACCTATTTCGCCGCAGACCTCGCGTATCACCGTGACAAATTCGAAAGGGGCTTCGACACCCTGGTGGACATCTGGGGGGCGGATCACCACGGCTACGTGGAGCGCATGCTGGCCGGAGTGCAGGCACTGGGACGTGACCGGTCCGATCTCAAGATCATCCTAGTCCAACTGGTGAACCTCCTGCGCGGAGGTGAGCCGGTCGCCATGTCCACGAGGGCCGGGGAGTTCGTCACCCTCAAAGAGGTGTTGGACGAAGTGGGCAGGGACGCAGCCCGTTTCCTGTTTCTCACACGACGTTCCGACAGCCCCCTCGATTTCGACCTGGAAGTGGCCAAAATGCAGAGCAACGACAATCCGGTGTATTATGTCCAGTATGCCCACGCCAGGCTTTGCAGCGTTTTTGAAGTGGCCAGGGAACGGGGAGTGCACTGGGATCAGGCCGCGGGGGAATCTCTTGCGCATCTGGACCGACTCGAGCTTCCCCAGGAATTGGAACTCATGCGCCTGCTTGGGGAATATCCCCATGTCCTGGCCAACTGCGCCCGTTGCCTGGAGGCCCACTTCATTCCGTACTACCTCCACGAACTTGTCTCCCTTTTCCATAGTTATTACAACCAGAACCGAATCCTGGGCGATGATCCCCCCTTGACGCAGGCAAGATTGTCCCTGGCCGCCGCAATCCGCGAGGTCCTCAGGAACGCCCTGGAAATTTTGGGAGTTTCAGCCCCCGAGAGAATGTGACTCCATTCAGGCCGGAGCAGCCTATGGCAAGATCCCTCATCGAGGATCAATCACCCGAGAGACAGGAACAAAAATCGAAGCCCAGGCGATACCGCTTTGAGATGGGCAGGTTCCAGCTCTTCTTGTGTTGTCTCGGCCTGGTAATTACCCTGTCGTGGATGTTCGTCTTCGGGGTCCTGGTGGGGCGGGGAACGTCCCTGGTGAGCCCTGGGGACGTCTCCCTGCAGGCCGCTTTTCTTCGCTTTCTGGGCCTCGACAGAAGACCGCCCCCCCCGGCGGAAAATGTCGCCCAGACTTGGGAAGATCAGAAGAAAATGCTGGAATCCCTCAACTACTACCAAGATCTGACTCAGAAACCGTCGGCGACCGGCTTGAAACCGGCCCCTCCCGACCTTTCCGCCAGGACGGAACCTCAACCCAAGGTACCCTCCCCCGATACCGGGGATAGCAAGCAGACGCCGCAGAAACCGCCAGCAGACACGCTGGAAACTCCCCACCGCGGGGCACCGGAAAAACCCGTCCAGCCAGCCATTGCCCCCACCTTTCCCCCTCCTGATGAGGGCACCGAGGAGCATTTCACCCTGCTCATTTCATCTCTCAGAGACTCGGAGAATGCGCAGAAGCTTCTGGAACAACTCAGAAACAAGGGTTATCCTGCGCGCATCGAGACACTGGATTTAAGCGGGAGCCGGTGGAACCGGGTTCTCGTGGGATCTTTCCGCAACCGCTCAGAAGCCTTGCAATTTTCTGCGGAATTCAACCGCAAGGAAAAGATGGAAGGATTGGTGATCAGGGAATCCCGCTGACCCCGACAATCCCCGGACTGAGATTTTGTGGCCCATTTTCCCAAGAGACAGGGGTGGAGGTCGTGTGACCCAGGCGTATCAGGCCATCAGGCGATGCTCTGTTCGCGTTGCTGCCCCATTTGACTCGAAGATGACCTGGTGGACCCTCACAGGCGCTTCGAACCCTTTCACACGGATTTCCCCCAGAGATCGGGTCGGAATCTGCCCCCCCAGCTTATGGCAAGTGCTTTGTGAAATGAGGATGCCCCCAGGCTCAGCGCTGGATTCAAGACGCTGCGCCAGGTTCACTTCCGACCCAAGAACCGTGTAGGAGAGTCTTTGGGCCGATCCCATGTTGCCCACCATCACTTCCCCGGTGTTGATCCCGATGCGGATCTGGATCGGCAGACCATTTTCGCTCCTCCACAGAGCGTCCAGTTCTCTCGCTTTGCGCTGCATCTCCACGGCAGCGAGCACGCAGCGAACGGCATGATCTTCCATGGGTTCCGGGTCTCCGAAAAAAACCATCAAACCGTCCCCGATATACTTGTCCAGGGTCCCTCCATACCGGAAAACGATTTCGGCCATCGCCTGGAAGTATTCGTTCAAATATCGCTGGACCCTCTCCGGAGGCAGGGCGACAGACGCCGAGGTGAATCCCTGGATGTCGCTGAACAAGACGGTGAGTTCCTTCTTCTGGCCCTTCAGCGAAAGCATGTCGGGATTGACGAGGAGCTTGGAAACCAAGGCCGGCGGGAAGTAGGCCTCGAAGGTTTTCCGAAGCACCTCCTTTTCCTTCTGTTCGTGGAAGTAACGGTATGCCGTCAGGGAGACCGTCGACAACCCCATGAGGAAAAGGGGGCGTACCACCTGGGGGATGAATTGGAATTTCAGGAACAAAACGCCTGCAAAAAAAAGATACACAGCCGCAAGGAAAATGGAGCCGGCGATGAAAACGGCGGGCGAAAAGCGCACGGCAAGAAGAGCCAGGAGAGCAGCAATCAGAATCTCGATGGAGAGCATCTCCACGGCGGTGAGAGAGCGCAGGAACTGTCCTGTCAAAATGGTATGGGCTGCGTTGGCATGCACGCCGCTGAGGGGGAAACTCACGTCGGTGGGGACCGTTCCGATGTCGGTGGAACCCGTGGACACATCGGAAACAAGGACGATCTTTCCTTTCAATTCATCAATCCAGAGGTCCATTTCATCAGGATCTTCCGACGCATGATAGACGTCGGCGAAGTTGTAGTGTTTCATCCGCTCCCAGGGCCCCATGAAGTTCACCACCATGTTTCCCTCCCCATCGATGGGTATGGCGACGTCGCGGGTGACTCCGTCGGGGAAACTCGCCCTCTCCAGTGTGATTCGCTTCCCGGGTTCCACGAGGATGTGCTGAGGCGGCACTCGGAGGTAATCGCAAACGACACGGAAGGCCAGACTGGGGTAAAACTCCCTTCCATGGCGTACAAGGAGGGGCACACGGCGAAAAACTCCATCCCCGTCCGGTTTGATGCTGAGAAACCCAGATCCTCTGGAGGCAGCCGCCAGCTCGTAAAAAGTGGGCAGGGGACCCGAACCGGCAGGGAGCCCCGATGGGTCGCCTTTCAGGCGGACATCCCAGGAGGTCTCCCTGAGATGTCTTAGTCCTTCTCCATTGCCGGATGCCTTTTGAGGCGACGTACGTTCTTCCGAGAGAGACAGCGCCATGCCGAAGTAGACGTTGCCGGCTTCCCGTGTTGCCCGGATGAGAGACTGGTCGTCTAGTTCATTGGATTTCGCCGGGAAAATGAAGTCGTAAGCCTGTGCGGCCGTCTGCATGGCCCCCAGGTTGGAAATGACCCGGGCAAAGTGGGATCGATTGAGATAGAAGTTGTTCAGTTCCTGGATGGACGTGTTGTTGATGTCCACGTGAACGATGGTGGGATCATATGGCGGTGCCAGCCCCGGATGCCTTGATCGGAAGGCGAAGAACCGATCGATGACCTGGGCGTTCCAGGGGTCAAAGACCCGGGGCAGCAGCCAGAACGAGATGTATGTCCCGAAAAACGAGGCGGCCACCCACAGGAGGCAAATACGGCTTCTCCAGCGCTTACCGGTGATCAATGGAAAAAACCTTCACCACGATCCCGTCGGATTGGATGGGATTGGCGATGGATGCCACATCGGGGCGTTCCTTCACCAATGGTTTTTGCAGGCCGCGAACGGTTCCCCCGATGGTGACGGGCCGTTCCGCGGGAGCTGCCAGTTCAAGCTGCTGCTTCTTGAGTGCACGGATTTCATCCTGGAGCCGCTTCTTCCACTCGCCTTTCTGCTCCCCCTGGGAAGATGCATAACAAGTGTAGAGCTTTTCGAGATCGGTGAGACGTTCCGGCGAGACGATGAGAGTGAAGACCTCCCTTCCCGTTTTCCCATCCAGCTCATACCAGTCCTCACCCCGGGGAACATAGTACGCCTGCCCGATCCTGTAGTCCGAATCAAATTGCTCCAGGCCGTTGGGAAACAGCAGGGTGATCTCCTCTCCTGCGTCTTGGTGAAGCACATACACGTAACCGGTCTTGTCCAGCTGAACCATCATCTTCAGTCGGTCCCCAGTTTTCAGGACGCTTTCACGGCCCATGGCCCTCAGCTCCCCACCGCCTGCCGGCAAAGCGCCAAAAGCCCACTGAATGGCCACTCGCCTCCCCAGCACTGGGACTTCACCGCTTTGAGCGGAACCTCCGAAAAGTAAGAAAAAACCACAAACGGACACCCCAATCCTTAGCAAGAACCGCTTCCCCCCCGCAGAGGGGATTCCCCGAGCAAAACATGCCATGTCTTTCTCCCTCTTGGTCCCGAAGGACCGCTGGCAGGGTGACTTCAACCCAAGGGCGGAACAGCCCTTTTTCACCGTTTTTGTTCATTGTTCCCTGACGAGACGGAAGCCCAGGTGGTCATTCATGGTCGCCGGGAGCCCTGCACCTCGATTGGCACAGCGGACTTCGCCAGGGCCTGCTCTCCAGTGCCCGCCCCGGATCACCCGGTCCGCTCCGGCGTTTTCCAACACATGAACCGGGTTGGACCTCTCATGTTTGTTGTAGACGTCCACTGTGTATACATCCATGCACCATTCCCCCACATTGCCTGCAAGGTCATGCAGTCCGAAACCATTGGCTTGAAACGTGGCGACGGGGGCCGTGGCCAGGTAACCGTCGTCGCAACTGTTTCCACCCGTCCAGTTCCATTGCCGCCGGGGGGTTTCGTCTCCCACATTCTCGTATTCACAGGCCTGGGCCTGGTCATCACTCCAGTAATAGGCCGTTTCCGTCCCGGCACGGCATGCGTATTCCCACTCCGCTTCCGTAGGCAGCCGGAAGTTGTAGTTTCCTCCCGTCTGCGCTTTGAGCCACTGGGCGAAACCCGCCGCGTCATCCCATCCCACGTGAACCACCGGCTGACTCTCTCCGTCCAGCGCGCAGCCCTGGTATTCTCCGCTGTCGTGCTGGGGCTGGAACTTGCGAAACTGCCCGTTGGTCACCTCCGTTTTTCCCATCCAAAAGCCGTCGACGCAGACCTCGTGCACCGGTCCTTCGTCCGCATCGCGTCGCTCTTCACTGTAGGGGCTTCCCATGAGGAAACATCCGCCCGGAACCCATACAAACACCATTCCCGTCACGGGTTCTTTCCAGGTCCTGACGCTTCGGGCCGGTGCATCGCCGCCGAGCTTGGCAACCGGAATCACTCCGCCGCTTCCTCCCTCCCTTTCCGCCGGCTCGGGTCCCTTCTCCGGCGCTTTGAAGAAGAAATCCCCTTCCAGGGAAGAGGACTCCCAGGGAACCTGCTTTCCCTGAGTCAGTTCCTTCACAGCCGAGCGCACCTGCTTGAAAACGTCCTCGATTTTTAAGCCGGGGGTCTGCATGGCCTTCACCAGTTCTCCCGTGTAGATCCCGTTCTCTCCCGGCCCGTCGTTGGCCACGGATCCCGGGGAAGTGGCATAGGCGATGAGCGTCCCTGACGGGGCGTTGACAGAGGCCAGGCCCAGTGCACTTGACCGGAAGCTCCGGGCGAACGGGTTGTCGCGACAGGCATCGAGTATGACGATGTTCAGCCGATTCCTGGCATACTCCATTTCCGCCAATACCGATCCCGCATCGACCCCTTCGTACTCCACCTGTTTTTCATGCTCGATCCTGGCGCCTACCGGAATGAGAAAGTTCCGCCCGCCGGCTTGGATTCCGTGGCCCGCAAAATAGAAAAGGCCCACCCCTCCCTTTTGGATTTGCTCGCCGAAAGCCTGGATCGCCACCTTCATTTCCTTCTGACCCAAATTTTCCTTCACGGTGACGTGAAATCCCAGCTCACTCAAAACCTTTCCCATGGCCCGCGCATCGTTGATCGGGTTGCGCAGGGGGGCCGTTTCATAGGCGCTGTTGCCGATCACCAAGGCAACCCGTTGCTCGGATGGAACCACCGTTTCCTGGAACTTCCTCGTGACAATGCCTCGGTCCTGCCCGCAGGCGGAGCCCCAAAGCGCGAGAAGCATCCAACCCACTAAAAACCCTGGAAAAAAGCCTCTCCTGTATCGTGTCATGGTTCTACTCCAGGCTCCTCAATGCACAAAGCAAAAAAGGGAGCATCCCCCGAGAACGACTCCCTGGATCCGGCTCCCTGACCTCTAAACCGATCGCGGCCCCTTTTCCCGGCATGGCGACGCACCCCCGGGAAATTCCTTCCTTTTGCGTCTTTTCCCTTCTGTGGGTCAGACCCTCAACGGTGCCGCCCGCGCCCCGGGTCTTCTCTCCCTCTTTCAGCAGTGATGCGCCTTCACCCTTTCCCTCTCCGGAGAAGGCCACAAAACGAACCCGACACTCAACGGCGAAGGCCGTTCACCCAAGAGGCCCATTTGCAGCCCTCTCCCACGCCTCGTCCCAAACGAGGCGCTACATACCACCTCAGCCCTCCCTTGAAAAGCCCATTCCTCCAGCGGAAGGAAGAGAGGGCAAAGCGTCTCTTCAGGCCACTTCCGCCTTCTGCCTCGTGTTCATGAGATTGAGCAGGTACGCCTCGATGAAGTCGTCCAGATCCCCATCGAGAACCGCCTCCACATTCCCCTTTTCCGCATTGGTTCGGTGGTCCTTTACAAGTCGGTAAGGCTGTAGCACGTAGGAGCGGATCTGATTGCCCCAAGCGATGTCGTCCAGATTGTCATGCAACTCCTGCAGCTTTTCCTGCTGGATCCTTCTTTCCCGCTCGTAAAGCCTTGCCTTGAGGATCTTCATGGCAATGTCCCGGTTCCGATGCTGGGACTTCTCGTTCTGACACTGCACCACAATACCCGTGGGGAGATGGGTGATGCGCACCGCCGAGCTGGTTTTGTTCACATGCTGCCCGCCGGCTCCACTGGCCCTGTAGGTGTCGATCCTGAGGTCCGATGCCTTGATGTCGATCTCGATCCTGTCATCGATTTCAGGATAGACTGAAACCGCTGCAAATGAGGTGTGACGGCGACCGCTGGCATCAAAAGGGGAGATTCTCACCAGGCGGTGGACCCCTGATTCCGCCTTGAGCAATCCGTACGCAAAGCGCCCCGCCACCGTGAAGGTCACACTCTTGACCCCGGCCTCCTCCCCCTCCAGCAGATCCACCACTTCAACGGCAAGCTTCCGTTGCTCACACCACCGGAGATACATCCTCAGGAGCATCTGAACCCAATCCTGGGCTTCAGTCCCGCCGGCCCCGGCATTGATGCTCACGATGGCGTTTCTCTCGTCGTTCTCCTCGCACAGCATCTGACGCAACTCCAGCTCCCGCAGGGATTTTTCAAGGGCCTGGGTCTTCTGAAACGCTTCCCGCAGAGCGTCTTCATCATTCTCTTCAAAGGCCATCTCCAGAAAAAGGTCCGCCTCCTCCTGCTCCCTGACCAGTTCCTCCCAGCCGCCGACAAGGGACTCGATATCCGAACGCTCCTTCAAAATGACCTTTCCCTCCTCAGGCTTGTCCCAGAAATCCGGCTTGACCAAAATCTTCTGGATTTCTTCCAAACGCTTCTTTTTGCCCTCTATGTCAAAGATACCCCCCGAGGGTCTGAATGCGTTGAGACAAGTTGCGAAGAGCCATCCTGGTTTCTGCGACATCGATGTTCATGGTTTGTCCTCCTTTTTTTCCTTCTTCCCCTTTTCAGGGCGATTGCAAACTCATTCTGGCATGCCGGAAAAAATTCATCAAGGTTCGTGCCTAAGCGCAAGTTGAAGCGCCGAAAACGGCGCCCTCACACATCCTGTTTGCACGCCGTCAAAAGCATTCCTCCGGCTGTCAACACGACACAAATCCACGCAAAGGCATCTCCCCATGTTCCATAGAAGGTTCCTTCCCGGCACGGCCGAACTCTGCACACGAGAAACCCCTGTTCATTCAGGGGAATGGTCCCGCACAGATCGCCCGTCACGCCGACGAAGGTGCTGATGCCCGTGTTTGCCGACCGGATGAGGGGCCGTCGAAACTCCACAGCCCGCCATCTGGAAATCTCCATGTGCTGGTAGGGAGCGCTGGTGGGCCCGTACCAAGCGTCGTTGGTGATGTTCACCAGCGCCGTCGCACCCCTTGTCACGGCCCTGCGGGCAAGGTATGGAAAAATCCCCTCGTAGCAGATCAGCACCCCGAGCGAATGCTCCTTGAACAGGATAGGGGCGACATCCCTCCCCGGCACGAAATCACCCGCGAATTCCACCAACCGGTTGACAAAAAAGAGGATCCTCTGCAGGGGGACATATTCCCCGAAGGGAACCAGATGCTGCTTGGCGTATTCCCCGAGGGGACGGGAAGTCCCATCGGAGAGATACGCCTTGTTCTGAAACCTCACTGCCCCATCAACCTGCACCACGGAGGGGCTTCCAAAGAGGATCGGCACACCTGCATCCTCGATAATGGCGTTCAACTGCTCTGTCAGTCGCTCATCCACTCCGTAAAGGAAGGGAGCAGACGTTTCCGGCCAAACCAGGAGTTCGGGCTTTTGCTCCCCGGAGACCGCCTCCATGGAGAGTTGACGATATCGCCTGAGGGTCTCCTGCTGAAAAGCCGGCTTCCATTTCTGGCTCTGGTCAATGTTCCCCTGTATGACCGCAACATTGAAACCCGCTTCCGTCTCCTGGACCGCTTTCAACTGAGCGATGCGAACGTCTCCGTAATGGAAAGCCCCCCAGAGGCAGAGGGCAAAA
This sequence comes from Deltaproteobacteria bacterium, assembly GCA_012517315.1. Taxonomy (GTDB): domain Bacteria; phylum Desulfobacterota; class Syntrophobacteria; order Syntrophobacterales; family Syntrophobacteraceae; genus JAAYUJ01. The sequence goes on along the minus strand of JAAYVE010000059.1, from coordinate 235,611 downwards.
ACGAGGGAACCCGCAACCGGTTTGGGGCCGGTAAACCAGGCAAAAACAACGGCGTTCCCCAGGACCACCAGCCACCCGACTCCGTAAACACCCGTGATATCAGCAAACTGGATGAGATGAAGCAGCGGTGTCTGCGTGTAGCCCAGGTTGGCCCATGGAAAACCGGTCACGGCGTGGGCTCGGATGAATTCAAGCAAGACCCACGCGCAGGGAAGCCCCACGAGCATGAGGCGGGGGCGCCTCTCCCAGAAATGGAACATGAGGGCAAAGCCCGCCTGATAAAGACCGAGGTAGAGACAGAGAAGCAGGAGGATCCCGAGGGCCAACGGGAGGGGCAATCCCCCATAATGATGGATGACATAACGTATCCAGAAAAAGACTGTGAAGTTGTGCACCAACCCGCACGTGTAACCCCAAACGAACGCTTCCCTCAGGCCCCTGCCTCGAAGAGCCAGCATGAGTGGAACGAGAGCCACCCAGGAGATGAAGTACAAGTTTAGGGAGGGAAATCCAAGGGTGAGCAGAACGCCGCTGAGAACGCTCAGGACCATCCGGGGCAACAATTCATTCATCCTCATGCGAGACAGCCGTGACAAGGTTTTCTGGGGGGAGAAGGATGGAAAAAGGGAACGTCTCTCCACGGCAGGCGACAATCCCCGGCTACACTTCCAAACACCGGGGCGGCTTTCCGGATCAGTGTGACACACCCTCGAGCGACTCGGTTTCTCCCGATTCCGGATCAACGCGGCGGATTTTCACCCGCTCGATTTTCCTGTTGTTGGCAGCTTCCACAACGATTTCGATATTCCGGTACGTCAGCCTTTCACCAACAGCTGGGACTCTTCCAAGCAGACTGATGATGAACCCACCCACCGATTCGAATTTTCCTTCGGGCAACTCCAAATCGAGGTAATCTTCCAATTCTTCCGCGTCCAACCGGGCGTTTACGGAAATGCTGCCGTCCTCCTGTTCCACGATCATCTTTTCCTCGGAGTCATGCTCATCCATGACCTCCCCGATGATCTCCTCGATGATGTCTTCCAGGGTCAGGATTCCGGCCGTTCCCCCGTATTCGTCGATGACGATGGCCATGTGAGACTTATTGTCCCGCAAATCTTTGAGGACCTCACTGATCTTCTTCGTTTCAGGGATGAAATACGGCGACCGAACGATGCTCCGGATTTCCAAGTCGTCCCGCCCCCAGTAGCTGAGAAGGTCCTTTGCATGCAGCGTCCCGATGATGTTGTCGATGTTGCCCTGGTAGATGGGAATTCGGGAATGCCCGCTCTGGATGATGAGCTGGATGATGTCCGGGAAATGGGTGTCGTAATGGGCGCACACGGCGTCGGTCCGGGGAACCATGATCTCCCGGGCGATGGTGTCGCGGAAGGAGAAAATACCCTGGATCATTTCCCCTTCATCCTCGGAGATCAATCCCTGCTGCTCTCCCTCATCGATGATCTGCTGGATTTCCTTCTCGATATTGTCGGTATCTTCGACACGGGAGAGCCGTCGAAAGCACATCCTGAGCCAATCTTTGAATCCTTTGGCCGACTCCTCTTCCAAGGCTGTTTTCTCTCTCCTGAACGGGTGTTGCGTTGTCGCGACAGGGGGCAGTCAACGACGCACGGGAAGCATCCACGGGAGCAGATGCTCATCATATATATTTTCTAACAAGGCCGCGGATTCTTGTCCATCAAAATGTAGGTGAGCAGCTTGTACGTGAGCCGAGCCGCCAAGAGATCGGGGGCGATCATCTGGGGTATGGGCGAAAGCTCCATCACATCGAATCCGACAATGTCTCGGGCACCCGCCACCGCCCTGAGGAGACCGAGAACCTCATACCACCCCAGCCCACCAGGCTCAGGGGTACCCACCGCCGGCATGATGGAAGGGTCAAAAGCGTCCAGGTCGATGGTCACATACACACGAGGACCCAGCAAACGGGGAATCTCCTCCCAGAGATGGGGAGAGCGATACAGCTGGTGAGCATAGTAGCAAGAGATTTGCCGCTCTTCCATGAACGCCGCTTCCTCCCTGGAGAGCGCACGAACGCCCACCGCGACGATTCTGGCGTGGTCTGCGGCCAGGCGCATGACGCAGGCGTTGCTGTAACGGCTCCCCTGGTAACTGTCCCGCAAGTCTGCATGGGCATCCAGGTGGAGCACCGTGACGTCGGGGAACCGGGCGGATACCGCCTGGATCATCCCCAGGGAAAGGAGATGCTCACCGCCCAGAAGCACTGGGATTTTGCCCGCCGCGAGGACGGACTCCCCTGCGGCACGCACCCTGTCGACCATTTCCCTTGGGGAAGCAACCGTCACCTCCAGTTCCCCAAGCGTGGCAATCCCCTGTCGACAAGCTTCAACGCCCGTTTCTTCGTCGAAGTACTCCAGTTCTTTCGATGCGCAAAGGATCGCTCTCGGCCCTTCCCGTGTCCCCGCCCTGTACGTTGTGGTCCCGTCGTACGGCACGGGCACAATGACCGCCCGAGAACGGTCCAGAGCCTCCCAGGAAGGAGGCAATCCCAGAAATGAATAATGGGGTCCAGGCCAATCCTCCAGCCTGGACCCCAACGTCTTTGGGCTCTCCACAGGTTCCGCTACCTGGCCCGTTGCATCAGAATGCGATCCATCCTCACAACTTGGGCCGATTCTCTCACGCTGTTGGGAAACTCCTGTCCACGGTCAAGGACCTTCAATTCGTATTTCTGCATCTGGAAATATCGCTTGACCGTCTCCACCGCCTGTTCCGTGTCGAAAGGCTTGCAGGAAAACATGTCCAAGCTCAGGTACTGCTTCTCCGGAAATGTGTGAATGCTGATGTGACTCTCAGCGATGAGCACAAACCCGGAAATGCCCCAGTCCTCCGGCACCAAACCGCTGTAGCGAAACACGTAGGGGGGCATGATCTTGGTCATTTCCATCTGCGTCGGGGATTCGTCGAGAAAACTGTAAATGAGATTGATATCCTCGAGCTTGGCCCGTTCGCAGCCATAACCATCCACCATCAGGTGGACCCCAAATCCGAATTCAGGTTTTTTCATGCCCATGGCAGTCACCTCCCTGTTCTGAATGGAGAGCTGTCCCTTTCTCTCTAATTACGAACTCTCTTGCCGCCCAAAACCTGGAGATGCCACCCGGAGGCCGCTGAAGCGCCGTAGGGCTTTGGCACTTCCCGCCTTCATGCTGTGATGGTCACTTTACCAGGTCAAAGGGGCGGGCCGGTCAACAGCTTCATGCGTTTGGCTCGCATTCAGTGATGAGAAGAACACCCCAGGCGCATCTTCCCGAGCGCTCCGCCCGGCAAAACCGGCCGAGCCAGTCTCCATTCCCCGATGACGCCTTTTGCCTGTTTTTTAAAGCATACTCCGAAGGTTACGTACATTTTGCCACCCTTCGAAGCTTGCCCTATATAAAGGAGAGTTTTGGGAGAGTCAAGAAAAATTCTGCAGGTTTCGGAAAATTGCCGGCAAGCGATAAGTCATGAAAAAACATGAAAGAAAGAAGCAATTGGGGATAGTGACACTCATGTTACGGATTCCTTGTCAAAATAGGCGCCATCCCCTCCCATGCTGCGTTTCACGAAATAAAGGGCCTTGTCCGCCCTGAGCACCATGTCCTCCACATCCGCATCCACCTCTCCCGACTTCTGCAGGAACTGGGCGATTCCTATGGAGAGTGTTGTGGGCGATAACCGTAGCTGATTGTACCGCGCCCGGATTCGCTCGGCCACCAACGCCACCTGGTCACTGGGCAGATGGGGCAACAGGACCGTGAACTCGTCTCCTCCAAAACGAAACGCCGTGTCCACATCCTCACGTATGGAAGCTTTCAACACGCTCGCAAACTCCATGAGCAGGCTGTCCCCGGCCTGATGGCCATACAAGTCGTTGTAATCTTTGAAATGATCGATATCAAAGAAGAAAAGGAAGAGGGGATGCTGATAGCGGATGGCCCTGATGGCTTCCTTACGGGCGGTCCGCTGGAAAAACCTTCTATTGTATAAGCCGGTGAGGGCATCCTCCGTAACCAGGCGTTCCAGTTCCTGTCTGAAATAACGTTCCCGCAGGAGTCTGTTGAGCTTCGCCCCCAGTTCGTCGAGGCTGAAAGGCTTGGTGATGAAATCCGTGGCGCCCGCATTCACCACATCGATGTATCGGTAGCGCATGGTGTGGCCGGTGATGGCAATGGCGTCCACCGAACTCTTGTGCTCGGCAAGATAACGGATCAACTCGATTCCATCCATGCGGGGCATGTCGATGTCAGTAATCACAATCTCGAAACTGCCGTTCTTGAGTCGTTCCAGAGCTTCGACGCCATCTTTGGCTGTTCCCACCTCATGACCCATTTGGCTGAGGAATTCCTCAAGGATTTCACACACCTGCTTTTCATCATCTACAACCAGAATGCGATGGGCAGCCGTCTTCATGGACAGGACCCTGATTCTCCCAATTTGTCCGATTCGCAAACCGAAGACCGTCTTGCTACCGGAATCCCTCCGGCCACCATGTCCCAGCCAACCGGCACATCGTAGCGCTCAAGCCTCGCGGGCTCGATTCCCCCGGCTTGCATCCGCCGTCCCCCACCGCACGGACACGCCTTTCTGGAAAACATTGTGCAATGGGCCGAACTCTTCACTCCCTCAATTAAGGGCCCCCCATCGGTCAAACCCCTTCTCTGTAAAGACCGTGCCAGCAGGATCACCCGAGGTGGCATGCCCCCCAGGGCGTAAACCCAAGACTCAAGATCAATGAGGATAGGATTCGGAGGTTAATTGAACTACGTTATTTTTACAATTGTTTTTCCATTGCTTTGAATGCCCCCCCTGCCTATGATCTGCATGGCGAAAGAGGGAGGAAAGGCAACATGGATCATGTGGCCATCATCTACAAGAGGGCGCGACCGGAAGCCGCCGAATTGGCGTCGAAACTCGCATCTTGGCTGCAGAACCGCCACATTGATGTTTTCTGCAGGGAGAACGTCGGCAGTGCTGACATCACCTGCGATGTCCCCGCCATCGAAATTCCCCCGGAAAACCAGCTGGTGATCGTCATCGGCGGTGACGGAACATTCCTCAGTGTCGCCCGCTTCCTGTGCGCCCGATCGACCCCCATTGTCGGCATCAACCTGGGAGGATTGGGCTTCCTCACCGAGGTCACCACGGCAGACTGTTGCCGGGAACTGGAGCGCATCCTGGCAGGCGACTTCATCATCGAGGAGCGCATGCGCCTCAGGGTGGTCATCATGAGGGAAGGGCGGGAGTATTTCAGTCACTCGGTGCTCAATGACGTGGTGATCAACAAGGGAGCCCTTGCCCGGATCATCGAATTAAAAACCACCATCGACGGGCACTATCTCACCCACTATCGGGCCGACGGCCTCATTGTCGCCACACCCACAGGATCCACCGCTTACAATCTTTCTGCAGGAGGACCCATCATGGTCCCCTCGGCCCACGCCATCATCCTGACGCCCATCTGCCCTTTCACCCTCGCAAACCGCCCTTTGATTCTCCCCGCTCACGTGACGGTTTCCATCGAACCGGAAGGGCAAGTCAGGCGATTGACCCTGTCTTGTGACGGGCAGGTGGGCTGCGCCCTGACACCCTCCGATCGGATCGTCATTTGTGCAGACGCCAACCCGGTCCGGTGCGTGAAGACCCCTAGTGTGGACTACTTCGAAATCCTCAGATCCAAACTCAAGTGGGGCCAGAACTAGCAGGGGGAACCTCCCGAGAAATCCCGGTGCACCGCACCCCGTGCATTAAAGCCCCCGCATCCACTCTGGACGGAGAGACACCCGCCCTCTCAGGGCGGCATCGATGGTGGCGAGAGCCTTGCTTTTCTCACCGGGCATTCGCACTCGCAGGGGGAGATAGTTGGAAGCGTGGTTGGCAAAAAACAGCCCCCGGGTCATTTGAGTATAGAAAAGCATTTCACGCAGTTCTTGGAGAATCTCACGGGTATCGAGGAGCTGGAAACCGCCCTTCTCAATGCGGCGGGCCAGTTCGGTGTTGGGCAGCACCATGAGGGTGAGGAGGCCCACGTAGTTGGGGTCCATCGCGGTGAGGGCCTCTCCGGTGGCCCGAGCATGCTCCAGTGACCTCTGCCGCCCCCCCAGCCCCAGAATGGCGGTCACAGAGAGCTTCAACCCCGATTGACGCACTCTTTGCCCCGCCTCAATGATGCGTTGCGGCGGTAGACCCTTGCGCACCTCCTCCAGCACCTGGTCATCCCCGCTCTCCAGTCCCATGTAGACGATACCAAGACCCAACTCACGCAGTTGCGCCAGTTCCTCAGGCGTCTTCCGGAGAACGCTCTTGGCATTGCCGTACAGTCCAACCCTCAAGACCCAAGGCATTTGCTCCCTTATGGCGGAAAGGACCCGTATCAGCCTGGATTGTGGAAGAATGAGGGCATCGCCGTCGGTGATGAAAACCCTTTTCAAGAATGGAAAATTCTGCGCTGCATGGCGAATGTCCCTGTCGATGACGGAATGTTCCTTGATGCGGAAACGCACTCCTTTGTAAGTTCCGCAAAAGGTGCACTTGTTGTGGGAACACCCCACGGTGACCTGCAGCAGGATGCTTTCTGCTTCGCTCGGAGGTCGGATGATGATCCCTTCGTAGTGCATCCCGTCCATGATTGAAACAAACTCCTCTTCTCGGACCGGCCGAACCGGTGATGGGATGGGAAAACCACGGCTCTTCCTCTTTCCCGCAACAATGTGCTAAGAGTGGCCGGCTTGGACAGGAGACCGGAATAGGGTCTTATCCCTCGTGCCGGCGGGAGGAGAATAGGCAGCATGGAGCCGAAAGACAGAGAACCGCACGCGGACGGTCGAAAAAAAATGCGATACGGGGAACTTCCCCTGGAGGCCAAGTGCACCCGTTGCAAGGGGACGGCGACCATCCGGATGCCCAGTCATCATGCCAACTTCTGTCCCCCCTGTTTCCTCCGATATTTTCAAACGGCCGTTCAACGGGCCATGAAGACCTTGGGCATTCAGGAACCCGGACCCCTCATGGTCGCCGTTTCCGGCGGGAAAGACTCCCTTGCCCTTTGGGCGATCCTCAACGAATTGGGATACGAAACGAGGGGTCTGCACCTGAATTTGGGAATCGACGGGTTTTCCCATTCATCGGAGGAAGCGGTTCGGGCCTTCGCCCGGGAGAGACAACTGCCGTTGTCCATCCACTCTCTCAAGGAAACCTTCGGGTATACCCTACCCGAAATCAAGGGGCGTACTCGGAGAAAAATATGCGGTGTGTGTGGTTTCCTCAAAAGGCAGTTCATGAACCGACTCACCGTTCGGGAAGGTTTTCGATATCTTGCCCTGGGTCACAATCTCGACGACGAAGCCGGACGCCTGCTTGGTAACATCGTGCGCCACCGGACTCAGTATTTTGCCAAACAATATCCGCTTCTTCCTTCCAGGCACGAGAAGGTCCCCACCCGCCTCAAGCCTCTCTACCGCCTGGAGGCTCACGAAATCGTGACATTCTGCCGCCTGGCTTCCATCAAACCCTGCGAAGACCCATGCCCCCTCTCCGGTGGCGCGACCAGCCACGTTTTCAAGGAAGCCCTGGATTTCCTTGAAGCCAAGATGCCAGGCACCAAGAGAGACTTCCTCTTTTCTTATGTCGACAGGCGGCCCCCCCCTCCGGCTCACCCGGATTTCGGCACGTGCAGGCGCTGTGGTGAAGCGGCCTATGAAACCATCTGCAGCGTGTGCAGCCTGCTGGAGCGTTTGGAGAAATCGAAAAAGAACTCCCAGGAATCCTGAACCTCATTTAGGGGGTCCAGAGAGGGCAATGCCCAGGGCGTCCCAAATCACCTGAAGTTCATGGAATTTCATGTCCTTGCGCAAATGTGCAGGGATGTCCGCCAAGTCTTTCGCGTTGGCGTGTGGAATCAGGATTTCCTGGATTCCGGCACGACGGGCGGCAAGCACTTTTTCCTTGATTCCGCCCACGGGCAGCACGTCACCCCGAAGGGTGATCTCCCCAGTCATGGCCACGTCTCTTCTCACCTCTCTGCCGCTGAAAAGGGAGGCCAGGGCGACAACCAAGGCGACCCCGGCGGATGGCCCGTCTTTGGGAACAGCCCCTGCAGGCACATGCACATGGACATCCGACCGCTCGAAGGAGTCCTCGTGAATCCCCAGATCGGGGGCATGGGCTTTGATATAGGTGAGGGCGGCCGCGGCCGACTCCTTCATCACATCGCCCAGTTGCCCTGTGAGGGTCATCTTCCCGTGGCCTCCCGTCTTGAGGGCCTCAATGAAAATGAGATCCCCTCCGGCAGGAGTCCACGCCAGCCCCGTGCTGATCCCCGGCCCCCAGGACCGTGTCGCCGTCTCCGGGACAAACCTTACCGGACCCAGGATCTCCCCGAGATCCTCCTTTGTCACCGATATGGGACCTTCACGCCCCTCAGCCACTTGCCTGGCCAAAAAACGGCTGATGGAGGCAATATTGCGGTTGAGACCGCGGACTCCCGCTTCCCTGGTGTAGGAACGGATGGTTTCCAGGATGGCTTCGTCGGCTATGGTGACTTGTCGATCTCCAAGGCCGTGTTCCTCCATCTGCCGCAACACGAGATAGCGCTTGGCGATCTCGAGCTTCTCCTCTTCCGTGTACCCCGGGATTTCGATCACCTCCATCCTGTCCCTCAATGCCGAAGGGACCGTGTCCATCATGTTGGCGGTCGCGATGAACAGGACCCTGGAGAGGTCGAAGCTGACACCCAGGTAGTGATCCGAGAAGGCGAAATTCTGCTCCGGGTCCAGAACCTCCAGTAGCGCCGAAGAAGGATCACCCCTGAAATCGGCACCCACCTTGTCGATTTCATCAAGAACGAAGACGGGGTTGTTGCTCCCCACCTTCTTGAGACCCTGCACAATGCGACCGGGCAGAGCCCCCACGTAGGTACGGCGATGTCCCCGGATTTCGGCCTCATCCCTCAGGCCCCCTAAGGAGAGACGGAGAAACTTGCGCCCCATGCTCCTGGCGATGGACTGCCCAAGGGACGTTTTGCCCACTCCGGGAGGTCCGACGAAGCACAGGATGGGCCCTTTCATATCCTGTTTCAGTTGGAGCACCGCCAGGTATTCCAAAATCCTTCTCTTCACCTTTTCCAGGTCGAAGTGATCCTGGTCCAGGATTTCCGCCGCCTGCCGGACGTCGATGGTATCCGCAGTGGATGCTTTCCATGGCATCTCCAGCAACCAATCGAGATAATTCCTTGAAACGGTGTACTCGGAAGAATTGGGGGCCATGCGGGCCAGGCGCTCGATCTCCTTTTCCGCCGCGGTCCGGGCTTCATGGGGCATGTCCGTGTCGTCGAGCTTCACGAGAAGTTCACGGATTTCGGGACTTTGATCTTCCGTCTCCCCCAGTTCCCCTTTGATCGTCCTCAACTGCTCCCTCAGGAAGTATTCCCGCTGGCGCTTGTCCATCCCGGCTCTCACCCTGTCTCTTATCTGCTGCACCAGTTCCAGCTTTTCCAGTTGCCTGGACAGGTAAAAAGTCGTCCTTTCCAGGGCGGTGCGCAGATCCGGGAGTTCCAGAATCGTCTGTTGTTCCAGAACGGAAAGGTTGAGATTGGACGCGACGATATAGACCAATTGGATGGGGCGTTCCACGTTCAGAGCCACAACCCCCAGTTCGGAGGGCAGATTGGCCAGCGTCACAAACCGCTCGAATTCCGTCCGCAGATTCAACACCAATGCTTCGATCTCCGGATCGACCGTTGTGTCTTCGAGAATTTTCTCCGTACGGGCGACCCAGTAGCCGTTACGCATTTCCAGATCCTGCAGGCGAACCCGTTCCATGGATCGGAGGATGACCTGGTAGCTTCCGTCCGTCTGCTTCATGAGCTTGATGATGCTGGCCGTCGTCCCTGTGTGGAAGATGTCCGCAGGGCCGGGCTTCGCCTTGTCCTTCTCCTTTTGAGCGACCACAACCAGAGGTTGGTCCGTCAGGAGGACATCGTCCACAAGGCGTTGCGAACTGGGCCGCTTCACGTCGATGGGCAAAACGAGATCAGGAAAAAGGACCATGTCCCCGACGGGGAGCACAGGCAGCTTCTCAGAAACGCCTTCCAAACCAGCATTTCGGCCTTCTTTTTCCTCTGACATTTTCATCTCCGTTCAACGCCTTCGGGTTTCCGCAACCGATTTCGCAAGTCTCCCATGCGCGAAGGTCTCCCCTTCGGCCCAAACTGCCTACAAACCTCTTAATCGGCACCGGGATTGACCTGAACCCTCTGGAGTCTCTGGATCTTGGGCAAGATGACCTTCAAAAACCCGCAACGGTATTCCGAACGGGCACCGTCGCCATCCAGTTCCATCGGAAAATGGAAGACTCTCCCGAATCTGCCGTAATCAATCTCCAACTGATGGATCCCTGTACAGGAGTCGATCTGCGGTCGCTCCCTGGATCCCTGCAAGCGCAAAACCGACCCATCAACGATCACCTCAATGGAGGAAGGATCCACCCCGGCGAGATCCACCACCACGTGGTAGGCCTGCTTCGTTTCGTGAATGTCCGCTGCGGGCGTCCAACATCGTTCCCCGGAAAAACACGACGATACCCTTCGGGGTGAGAGGTGTTCGAGCCATTTGTTCATGCGGCGGTGTATTTCGGCGATCTCTCTGTTCCAGTCTTGAGGAGACATGCCTTACCTCCGGATCCTTGTTACTTTGTGCCCGCAGCCATTCCAGGCGGCGGTCTGACAGGCCTTCCCCATCACCCTCGGGCAGTCTGCGCTGAAAGCGGGGCATTCGTCCGTCCGTCCATTTGAGAGACTTTCTGAGTGTACCATGATGGGGATGACTCTGAATCTATCAGTTCAGGGGGAATTTCCAGTGGAGCGGCTGAGCGAAAACACCGGTGAAGTAGGGAATTCTAGAATCGCCAAAAAAACGCGGAAAAAGTAGCACTCGCCGGATGCATTTCCGTTCCCCTTCTTTGGAGACCCATACAGACGCAACTCATGCCACCGTGAGAAAACGCCTGCGTTCAAAACCTTCACCTCTTCCGCCAAGGCCGCCCTGAAGATGGCGACCTTGTGGGATACAGTCTCCCGACCGTTCCGAGGGGGGGGACATCCACTAGGAGAAGAAAAGCGAGTCTCAAGAAGGGATTGGGACCGTCACGAATTGGGAGACGGCACTTATGGGGGTTTTCCCTCGCCCCACGGCGCAGACGTCCCCCTGCAGTCTATTCCTGTATTTCCTCCAATGACTTCACTTCGATGGTGTCGCCGCTCGGATTCTCCCTAATGATGCCGGTTGCCTCCACCATTTTTCCAACCATTTTGGAGACATCCTTTCCCTTGACCAGATAGTTTCCGTCATCCGCCTCGATGACATAGCCTTTTTCCGTCTTCACCACAAATCCGGCGATGGTCTCCTCTTTGCCCGCCGCCTTCGCTCCGATCGGCAAAACGAGCGAGACGAGGGAAACCAGGCAAAAAAGGCAAACGAGGGGCACGAAGACGACGGCTACTGTGCGATGATTCATACGACTCGACTCCTCCTCCATTTCGCAAAAGCAACACTTGCCCCCGCCCGACATCCGAATGCCGATTGCATATTGGGACGGGCGGGCCGGGATAACCCCCGGAACGGAGTCAGTTGATACCAGAATCGTTGTGCAAAGTGCAAGGGATTTTGCCCTCATCCTGCGCCATCTGCCCACGATTGGAGTAAAGCGAGGTCAGCCCAGCGTGGCGCGCCAGTCGAGGGCCAGGCATCCTCTTTCGAACACGGCGACGGGATTGAGGTCCAGTTCCCGTATTTCGGGCAAGTCGTGAAGCAACCAGGAGACACGCACGAGCAGATCTGCCAAGGAACTGCGATCATACGGCCTTTCACCGCGCACTCCCACGAGAAGGCGTGCGCCCCGACATTGTTCGATCAGCCTTTCCGCTTCTTCACGGACAATGGGAACAACCCTGATGGATGTCTCCTTGAAGACCTCCACGTGGATGCCGCCAAGACCAGCAACCAGGACACCGCCGAAGTCCTGGTCCTGGCGTCCCCCCACCAGCCATTCGAGTCCTCCCGGGGCCATCTTTTGAACGACAACCTCATCACCGAGGGCGAGCATGTCTTCATAGGCCTGCAGAACCTCTTTTCCGTTCGTGAGATGCAGCCGGACTCCTCCCACATCCGTTTTATGCACCACCCCCGGATTGCCCGTTTTCAGGGCCACCGGGAATCCCAACTTACAGGCCAAGTCCACTGCGGCAGTCGCGGTTTCGGCCCTTCCCCATTCCACCAGGGGAATTCCATAGCAGGCCAGAACCTCCCCGAGGCAATGGGGTGCCATGGGTCCTCCGGGAGTCTCCCTGAGCAACGATCTCGCCAGGGATGCATCGATCCCGACGGGGCGCTCTGTGGAGAAAGGCAGGGGGCTGAAACGGAATCGATCCCTGTTTCTAGCGAGGGCCCTTACGGCGTCACGGGGATCGGTGAAAATGGGAAAGGCCACCTTTCCCCGATACCAGTCCAGCTCTTGAGACGTCGTAAAAACGCATACGGCCATGCCTTTTCCCGACTCAGCCATGACATCTCCAAGGCTCTTTACGAGTTCCCTGGACTCGTCCCCGTCGAAAATCCCCTGATAGTTGTGAATGAACACCAAGCCGTCCACATCCTCCCTTGCCAGGGCTTTACGGGCAAGAGACCGGTAGAGGTTGAGGTCGAAAAGGTCTCCCAAGTCCATGGGATTTTGGATTCGAATGACTTTCGCCCGGGAATGCTCCCGCACTTCGTTAAGCATCTCATCGGGGAGGGGCGGGAGGTCAAATCCAAATTCGTCAGCGGCGTCCGCAGCCATGACGGCGTGCCCCCCGGAACGGGAGATGATGGCGAGGCGGGAACCCAGAACCGGCGGCAGGGAAAAAGCCTTGATGGCTCCCATGGCCTCGTGCTGTTCCCTGGTCCTCACGATGCCGCACTGGCGGAAAGCGGCGTCCACCACCTGGTCATCGGTGGAAAGGGAGGCGGAATGGGATTGGGCGATCCGGGCACCGGTCTTCCCACTGTTGGACTTGTGGACAATGATGGGTTTCTCTGACTTGAAGGCCAGTTCCATCAAGGACCGTCCTCTCGCAATCCCCTCCAGGTAACAGTAGACGATTTCCGTCTCCTCCTCCTCCAGGTAATACTGGAGCAACTCCGTTTCATCCACGTCAAGCTTGTTGCCGATGCTCGCAAACTGGCTCACACCCAGATTCTCGGATGCCAGGGCGTTGAGCATCATCGCCCCCACTCCTCCGCTTTGGGAAATGACGGACACCTTACCCCGCTGGATTTCCCCTCCGCGAATGGGCATGAAAGGTACAGCGAGGCCGGTCCTTCGATTGATGATGCCGATGCAGTTGGGACCAATCATGCGCATCTGGTAGTCAGAAAGAATCCCTTTCACCTCGTTTTCCAGTTGGAGGCGCTCATTTCCCAACTCTCTGAAACCGGCCGATTCAACCACCACGCGACGGATGCCCTTTTCTCCACACTGCCTCAGCACTACTGGGACTGCAGCGGCGGGCACCAGCAGCACGGCCAAATCGACGGGTTCGGGAATGTCGTTGACGGTGGGATAGATCTTGTGCCCCACAAAGGCACCTCCCCTGGGTCCTACCAAATAAAAACAGCCCTCATATTGAAACTCCAACAAGTTGAAAGCGATGGCACGTCCGAGATTGATCGGTGAATTGGAAACACCGATCACTGCGACACTTCTCGCCGAAAAGAATTCCTTCATGCAGTCTCATCCTTGGTCTCTGACGGTCTTGCGACCGGTGGCAGTTTTTCCCAGTTTTGCAGCCTTCCGGGTGCTGGGAGTTGCGCGGGGCCCATAACTATAGCCGGCCTTCCCCAGCCGGTCATTGACAGCACTTGTCGGTGGGCATACAAGATCTTCGTCAAGTGAATCAGTGCCCTCTTCTCACGATGGAGTCTCCATGAACGCTTCTTTTCCGGTGTCGCTGCTCATCAGCACTGAACAGGGGCTGGTTCCCCTCGACCGCCGAATCGAAAGGATTCCCGTCCCCCGGGGACTTTCCCCTTCGGGGATCGTGCTTCACTACGGACCATACCTCCGGTCTCTGGAGCACTTCCTAACCAGCAGCCATCACGAGGCCCTGTGCACTTCCCTGTCCTCTCATCTCGGCAGATCTGTCGGCCCCCACGAGGTCCGATCTTTGGAGATCATCAGCGAAAAGCACGGTGCATACTACCATGTCGCACGGGTTTGCGTGACTCTTTTGGAGACGGTCTGTCACTTGTGCATCAACGTGGCCGTGACTGAACCACAGCATGCCGCCCTGGAGAGGGAATTCCAGACCCTTCTGAAACTTGGGAACCGATTTCCCCACCATCATCTACCGCACGCCTATTACTTAGGTGAAATACCCTTGTCAGATCATTCCCCCGGCACCCTTCTCGAGACGAGGCTGAAGCTTGCAGTTTTGGAATGGTTCGAGGGGTACCTTGAATTCCACCTCTCGAGGGAGAATCGCAGCGGCCGCCCCGCCTTGCGCCTCTGGGAGACCGATCAACGGGGGGCTTACCTCAGCCGGGCAGAAAGCCAGTCTGTTTACCAGCGAGCTTCCCATATCCTCACCTCCTACTTGGACGCGGATTCGTTTGCGCAAATTTTCCCATGGCACCATGGAGCCGGTGACTTCGTCGTCCGCCTTTCCCCCGAGGAACCGGACGTGAAGCTGATCACGGCGCGGGATTACCGAACACTCGCCTCATGGGGTGAAGGGGGGCCGAATCCATGGCTGGGAGCCTTGCATTTCTTTTATGGTCTCACCATCCGCATGCGACTCGATCGCCTCGACGGCACCGGCCCCCTTGCCTGGGCGCCCTACCAGTCTCTATCCGGCGTTATCAAAGGCTTTTTCACCGCATGGGACGAAAAGTCCCGCGGAAACCCCCTTCTGCCTCCCCCGGAGCGCCTGCTCCACCTATTCCGTGGCATGAGCCGGGAGGAATGGCTTGCCTTCGCGGAAGTCTCCCTTCAGGATTTTCTCGTGGAGGGCAAGGAAACCCCTTTCGCCCGGCACCGCATGGGACAACATGCGGCGGATCTTGTCGCCTCCCTGCAGGAATATCGGCCTGACGAACCGTCCCCGTCGTGACGAGACGCAAACGGCCTCCTCTGTTTGCGTTCCTCTCCAACCCCGTTCTCATGGGCAGGAAGCGGTTGATCTTCCGGTACGGCGGCTGCGGAGTGATCCCGCTTGAGGCAGGCGTTCAAAAGGGCTTCGGGTGCCGCACGCGGAAAACCCCTCCCCCTCTTGCCTTCGGCACCCCGCCACATCAAGCTTTCACGCAACTGTGTCGATAATACTGTTGCATATTCCCATTGATCCCGTTCGCGACATGTGCACCAGCCTATGACAGGAAGAATGCCGAAGGCGATGTCACGTTTTCCCTGGCGGCATTTCACCCTGGATGGGCGGCACCCTGGGATGCGTCACCAGGACGAATGGCTCTTGTACTTCACGACCTGCCGCTGGATTCCACGGCAAAGGAGGACCTTGGACCCCATGGCGCATCAATTGAACCTTGCTGGAGACGACCGAACCCTGGCTCAACTCGCTTTGTCACATCGGATTCTCACCTCT
Organism: Deltaproteobacteria bacterium; assembly: GCA_012517315.1. Classification (GTDB taxonomy): domain Bacteria; phylum Desulfobacterota; class Syntrophobacteria; order Syntrophobacterales; family Syntrophobacteraceae; genus JAAYUJ01. Next base: position 219,962 of record JAAYVE010000059.1, on the reverse strand, counting down.
GAGCAAATGGCGGAGGCGGTTGCTTTTCGCGAATTACAGGAGGAACAAGGACGTCTCATGACCCTGGAGGATGTACTTTTGTCCAGGAAAATGATTTCCGAGCTAAATTTGTCGCGTCTGCGCCTGCTGCTCGAGTTTCGCAAAAGGCGTGAACCGGATCGAATCTTCTCCAAGATCCTCATGAAGAATCGCCTGGCGACCCCGGAACAACTGGAAACCGCCACGCGGATGCAGTTGAAGCAGTTCAAGGAACACAGGACATTGCCGAGCCTGGCCGATATTCTCGTGAATATGGGAGTCATTTCCCCTAGACGGGTAGAGAAAGTTCGGAAGGCAGTGGAAGCCATCTTGAAAGCCCGTGAAAGCCATGAGGACGAGCAACAAAGGGAAAGTCCCGACACCTGCCAGTGCCCTTCCCCATCCGTCTGCACCGACAACTCCAGTTTAGACGGGGCATCAGACTGCGAGTCGGTCTTCCACGGAAAATACTTCGACATCCTGGTGAACGGGGATGCAACCGAGGCCTATCTCAGAGTCAAGGGGGAAGCCAGGGAAACCATTGAACCGCAAGAAGTCCTCGAGACACTCGCCCAAACCGGGATCACCCAGGGATTGGTCGATGCGAGCGAGATCCGCGAGTATCTGCATGGACCCAGCTGCGGCGAAACACGCAAGATCGTAGCGCATGGAAATCTTCCAAAGCCTGGTGTCCCGGGCAGCATACGCTTCCCCTTCCAAGATTCCGCGGGCACTCCCGAAATCATCGGTGAGGAGCGGTGTGTGGGCTTGAAAGACAGAGGCCGCGTTCCACAGGTGAAGTGCGGCGATGTAGTGGCGGAAGTGATCCCCCCTTTGAATGGAACAAACGGCGTGGATGTTTACGGAAGAGTCATCCCTCCGCCACCCTGTCCTGTACAAAGGCTCTTTTGCGGCAAGGGCGTGGAACGAACCCCGGACGGGCTCCGATTCCACGCCACCATTGACGGCAAACCCCACCTGTCCCCCTGCGGAATGCTCTCGGTGCTCCCAGAATTGGTGATCGAAGAGGACGTCAGTTTTGAAACGGGCAACATCATGTTCGATGGCAGAGTGGAAGTTCGGGGCGTCATCCAGGACGGTTTCCGCGTGGAATGCGACGAACTCGTCGCCAGGGAGATTTCCAAGGCGACGGTTGAGGTGAACGGCAGTGTGACCGTCTACGGGGGGATTCTCGGGGCAAGAATCAAGAGCAAAGGCGCCGTATCCGCCGCCCATGTCCATGCATCCCGAATTGAAGCCCTCGGGGACGTGACCGTGGAAAAAGGAATCGTGGAATCGGTCATCATGACAGCTGGGAAGTGTTTGATTCCTCGGGGAAAGGTCATCTACTCAAAAGTCCTGGCCAGGGAAGGAATTGAGGTGGGCCAGGTCGGCTCCGACCGCTCAGTGCCGTGCAGCCTGGCCTTCGGTTTCGACCCGGTTACGCAAAGGGAGTTGGAAACACTGAAGGAAAGCATTTCCCTGAAGAAAAATGAACTTCATGGGGTGCATGAAACCATCGCCAAACTCACCGACCAGATGCTGAAGACCGAAGCGAAGATCGGCACCCTGGCACAGGTCCAGGATCGATCCTCTCTGCAGCTTTCAAGCATCGCCAAGGATCTGGACAGTCTCAAAGAGGCCGGCGACGCACAAGGAGTCGCCGAAAAACAGGCTCAATTGCTTCAACTTCAAGACAAGATTCGGAATGCGGAGTTGGAATTGGACAGGCTTTTCCAGGAGCAGGAGGAATCCAAGGGGAAGATACAGGAACATCAGCGGCATGCAGTCGAACTAAGAAAAGCCATCGAGTCCTTCCAGGAAAACTGGGATATCCTCAATGACTGGGCTGAGGCAAAAAAAGGTCCCGTTGCCGTCACAATCTACCATTCCATCGCTTCCGGCACGACGGTCAAGGGACCCGGTTCCTCCCTGGTTCTGGAGGTCCCCTGCAGCCGCGTCCAGATCAGGGAGGATTCCCCTGATGGCTGCCATGAAACAGTCGCGACGGTTCCCATGACCAAAATGAAGATTTATACATTGAAGTGAGTCTCATAGAACGCTATCCATTCCTCCTTGCATCGGGTTTTGGGCGAGGAGGAAAAGAGTGGAAAAATTTTCCCTTTCTCGTAAGACATTCACACGGGGGAGGAAAATCGTTCACATAATGTTTTTCACTTGACATAATATTTTTCACTTGTCTGAGAGTCTTGTTCGATTTGAGGACCGGTCGCCACATCAAGATCAACCATCGCCTTTCCATACCGTATGACGAGCTTTGGCTTAGGGCCTCACGAAGCAGCGGACCTGGAGGGCAGAACGTGAACAAGGTGAGTACCAGGGTCACCCTTTTTTTCGATGTTCTCCATTCGCCGAGTCTCTCGGAGGATGAACGCGGCCTGATTCTTCAGTCTCTCGGCAATCGCATCAACAAGGGAGGAATCCTCATGGTGACCTCCCAGGAAAGCCGGAGTCAAGCCGACAATCGAGAAACCGTCCTCAAGCGTTTTTCCGACATCCTGAGAAATGCTCTCAGAGTGCCTCCCCAACGGAAGCAATCCTCCGTGTCTTCATCTGCAAAACATCGACGCCTCCAGGAGAAAAGGCATCGGGGCCTCCTCAAACAGGAGCGCTCCTTGAAACCCACCCTGGACACTTGACCCCGGTTGCCATTCGTCATATGGAATGGCTCAAACTCCTGCCAATCCGGCACCCACAGTCCAAAATGGTGGGAGACGAGACGTTCCACACAGGGGGAAAGAAATCCATGAATGAACGCCGTGCAACCGATTCGCAGCGCAGCAGAGGGAAATGGCGTCGTCCCGACAAATATATTTGTGCCACGTGCGGCAGGGAACAGCACTTCTGCTGGACCTGTCCCTGCGGCTTCATGATCTGTTCAGACTGCATGGAAGAAAATTTTTGGGGAATGACGTGCAACGGTATCACGTGGACCTGCCCTGATTGCGGTGCTATTCGCGGATTTGGAAATGATTGAACCACAAGAAGGCCTCATGGAATGGACAAAACACAACTTGAGGCACGCGCTGGCGGTGGCGATGCACATGGATTCAAAGTCACGTGCACACTCAAACGCATCCGCCCCATGTTGGAATCACCATGACCGAGCAAGGGGAGCACCCCTTCCGCGGAAGCTTTAGAATGCGCCACTCTGTTTCGGTGGCGGTGAACGGTGTGAAGCAGTTGATGGGCAAGAGACTTCAGGTGGTCCCGTAACCGCGAGTTCATCGAACGTGCCAAGTGAGACCGGTTGCGGACAGCCACGCGGACGCCGACGGTGCATGGCGTGCCTCAGTTCGTACGAGTTTCGCACTGCTGTGCCGAGAGCCAGGATGCCACGTCACCCAGACCTTTCTGTCCGGGCGGACCCCGCCCACCTACAACAGCGCCTTCACGAAACCACAGCACGAAGGTTACACCGACGTGGTCGATGTGCGGGGAAAGGCAGCCGCCATCGAGAAAGGGGGCATTCTGAATCCGGACCATGAGTCACTGGATGAAAGCCTGTAGCTTGGACACCCAGGTCTCTTGTGGGTGGAGGGGACCTCCTGTCGCCCTTTTTTGGGACCAGTCCCTTGTGTGGGGCATTTTTTGCCTCGAAACGATGGATCGCCTGGGCATTCCGTACCGGCTGCTCAGGGGTGACGACATCTCGGCAGGGGCCTTGGCGGCTCATCGCGTGCTGCTGGTCCCGGGAGGATGGGCGGCGCACAAGTTGCATGCTCTCGGCCGGGAGGGTAGTGCCCGCATCCGTTGCTTCGTGGAGGAAGGCGGAGGCTATCTTGGGTTTTGCGGCGGGGCAGGTCTCGCTCTTTCCAGCCATCCCTCCATCAAACTCGTTCCCGTGGAGCGCATACCCCTCTGCGAACGCCTTCCCAGCGCAAGCGGCGAAGTATGGATTCAAGGCCATCCCCATCACCCCGCCTGGAAAAACATCCCGGCTCAAATCCCCGTTTCCGTTTGGTGGCCCTCGCAATTTCGCCTCACCGCCAGCGAAGGCATTCGCCTTTTGGCCACTTATTCAGGGATGGGAAAGGACTTTCGCGTTGCGGACCTCCCAGTCTCCGACCTCATGAGAGACCGCCAGGACATGGAAGAGTGGGAGCGGGCCTATGGGATCAACCTCGACCCTTCCCGCCTCCTGGGGCAGCCGGCTATCCTGGAAGCCCGGCTGGGCCGAGGCTCTCTGGTCCTTTCCTACCCTCATCTGGAAACCCCCGAAGACACATGGGGAAATCTCCTTTTCCGCAATCTTCTCCTTTACCTGGACCGGAGTTGTTCTGAAACGGCAATCCCAAAGGGCGTTCCGGAGCGGAACGTTTCCTCGCCCGGGACGCCCCCGACGCGTCAGGTCCTCCGTCACGCCGAGGTCGCCCTAAAGACCACCCAGCGTCTGATTCATTTTGGAGAGCGCCACCTCCTCTGGAACTGGCGAAATCCCTGGCTTCTCAATTGGCGGCGCGGCATCCGCGGTCTTGAATATGGAACCCTCGCCGTGAGCCTGGCCTTTCTCTACAGGGAACTCGAGAAAGTGGTGGTCGAAGAGGGGGAAACCTCCCCCTGGATTGACTGGGCGAGGGAGACGGAAAGGTGCGTGTTGGAATTCTGTGACAGAGCTCGCTGTCTCCTCCTCGAGGAGAAATTATCCGCTTACTCGGGCAAGTTACCCAAACTGGGCAAGGTCAACCCTCGAGTGGACGCACTCAGGAGCGATCTTTTCGGCGGGCAAATGAGCCATGGAGGGCTTTTCCGGAAAGTCTTCGACTCTCTGGATTTGCTCCTCTTTCACACACTTCTCTGGACCCGACCCCCGCAGGCGGCCCCTTGAACCCGTGACCTTTCCCCCATCCCCAACCGGCAATGCCGCCACCGCCCATTCTCTCCTCTCTCCTCGATTCCCCGGGAATCGGCCATTCTCGGGGATTTCGCCCCTAAATATTGAACCGAAAGTGGATCACGTCCCCGTCCTGTACTCGGTAGGTCTTTCCCTCGAGTCGGACAAGTCCCTGCCTCCGCGCTGCAGCGTAGTCCCCGCACCGGCGCAGATCGTCGTAAGAAACCACTTCCGCACGGATGAAGCCTCTTTGGATGTCCGAATGAACCACCCCTGCGGCCTCCACGGCCTGCAGGTCCCTCGGGATGGTCCAGGCCTTCACCTCGTCGTCTCCCACGGTGAGAAAAGTGGAAAGACGCAGCAGGGCGTAGGAGCGTGCAATGACCCGGTCCACGGCCGATTCCGCGATACCGAAGTCCTCTCTGAAAACAGCCGCTTCTTCTTCCGAGAGTTGGGCCATCTCCATTTCCAGTTTTCCACGAACCACCATCGCTTCCGCCGCTTCCAGAACCAGATCCGGCATGCGGTCGTCCTCGTCGGAGTTGTTGACCACCACAAGCAGGGGCTTGGCGGAAAGGAACGTGAACCCCCTTAACTCGGGAGCGGCAACCAGATCCGGTTTGGAGCGAAGGGGCCTTTCGCCGTTGAGCACTTGGGCACAGGTCTGCAAGAGTTCCTTTTCAGGGCCCGCGATCTTTTTCCCACGCTTCTGTTCCAGTTCGAGTCTCTCCAGGCGTTTTTCCACGGTGGCAAGGTCCGCGATGAGAAACTCCTCTTCCAGTTCACGCAGGTTTCGAGCCGGATCCGGCTTTCCCGAAGATGGATCCATGAAATTGCGCACAACCATGAGGAGGGCATCCATCGTGCGCATGTGGGTGAGGAGGTGGGACATGTATTCCTGCTTGTTTTCCACCCTGCCGGGAATTCCCTGGAGGTCCACATAGGTGACCTGAGCGTAGGTTGTCTTCTTGGGTTTGTAAAGGCGGCTGAGCCAGTCCACTCTCGGATCCGGCACGGTCACAACCCCCGGCACCGGTACAGCCTGGCCTCCGGTGGGAACCGATTCCCCCGTACGACGCGTCAAGGCGTTGAAAATGGTCGTTTTTCCACATCCTCCCACTCCGATGATTCCCAGTTTCATGGTCACCCCGCCGGGACCGGGTGTGCTTCCCTCTGTTGTCGGCATCTTCCCGAAACCGAAGGTGGCTGTTGCCCGGTCGCTCTAGAGTCTCCAGCCATTGACAACAGACGATGGGACCCGTTAAATAGCTAGGCAAATAATGTGTTGTGGCACTCCACCGGCGAAAATAGTCCAAGGCCTTGCACGCGTCAATCATTCCAGAAATTCTTTCGTTTCTGCCGCCCGACGAGGCGAGCCTGCCGTTCCTCATTAAACCGCTGAGGGACGAGGAGTCGCGCGACCTGTTCCTCCTGAATGCACTTCTGGAACGAACGGAACGCAAACACTGCGGCGAGGTGCACCGTCTCATGGGCACATGGCTCAGGGCGGGATCAGGCTCCGGGTGTCCTCCCGCAAGGTGGTTGCAGGAGCAACTCGGTGAGCACACCCTCTCCGCGCGCCAGGTGGAAAGATCCCGGCAACAGGCGGACACCTGGCTCAAGCACGGCATCTGGGCGGCGGTCTGGCTTCCAGGGAGGCATGGCAAAAAGGACCCATTGGACACTCCGCAGCTGGTCTTCGGCAGGGGAAAAATCGCTTTCAAGCCCCCCTGGGTCGGTATCTTCAACTCCAGAAAACCGCGGGGAGCGTCTCCCCATGAAGACTGGCTTCAGGCGCTGAGACTCTTCCTCTCCCACATCGCCGCCACAGGAGCCGGGATCGCAGCCAGTATCGGAACCCTCACTTACGACCTGGTTTCTGTGTCCGCCTGGATGGGAGGCATCCCCCTGCTCACGGTCTTACCCTGTCCCATTGACGATCGCCCCAGGACCGACACGTTGCCCTTTCCGGGTGCCTTCCATCCGGGCGACCCAATCCTTTCGTGCACCACCAAGGCCATGCGTTGCTCGAAGACATGGCCCATGTTCTGGCGGGATCGACTCCTTGCCGCCGTCTCCGACGTGCATCTGGTCCTCGCCGTGCGCCCTGAGGGGAACATGCTCCGCGCCCTTGTGGATCAGCAGATTGAAGCACCGCGCAAACAATGGATCTTCGCAGGAACAGATAAGGGCAAGCGGCACGTGGGCAACGCTTTGCTCCTGAATGCATTCCCCGGCTCAGCCAGAACCTTTCAGTTGCGAGGATCGAGCACTCCGCGGGGGACCAGCCGGAAGGTCCGGCACGAATCTCCAAACGTGCAGTGGGGGGAATACCTCATTCACTATACCCGTTCCTGTCCCGGCCCATGGCCTGGGGAATCCTACGCCGACTATCTCCTGGGCCTTGTGCAGGGCCAATCCCATTCCGGTCACACCGCCCTGGACACGCTCCTGCGCATTTTGATGGAAGGCAGGATCCGTGCAAGCCACAAGATGGTCCGAGGAGATCAGCCGGTGGTTTCCTGGACGTCCCTGCACCCCCTGAAATGGAATGCCCTCCGCCGCTGGAATCCCGCCTTGGTCCGTTGGACCGTGGAACCTTACGGCATCGCCCTCAGGAAGCGGACCCTCAAGCTTCTTGGCGCAAAACCCGTCGTATACGGCCCCGGCCCCCTCTACGATTTACTCAAGCCTTCCGATCGATTTCGCTTTCAGCTCCACCAGCCCCCGCGATGTTCCTGGAAATACGAAAGGGAATGGCGTTCTCCGGGGGAGATTCTCCTGGACCGACTGCCGCCGGATGACGTGGTCGTCCTGGTCTGCAACGCGGCTGAAGCGGCACGGGTTCTCACAATGTCGCCCAGGCCCTATCCCGTCTGGGCGATGGAAACCTGCTGCGCACAGGCATGCCAAAATTCTGCTTCATGCTCCTAATCCCCTATTAACTAATGCTGACGGGGCAGGTATATTGTGCCGCAATGAGAGCCGGGGGTGTCACCTTTTTGCGACATTTGCCCCTGGGCCTTGCGGGATCCATTGCGCCTCCTCTTTGAGTGAGGCGTTGATGTTCATGAAAGCGTTTCATCGCAGCGGAGCACAATGAACATGGCGAATCAAGAACTGACTCAGGCACCCAACTTCATCCGGGCCATCGTGGAGGAGGACATCAAAACCGGGAAGTGGGGCGGGAGGGTGGTCACTCGCTTCCCGCCCGAACCCAATGGATACCTTCACATCGGGCACGCCAAATCCATCTGCCTCAACTTCGGCATTGCAGCGGAGTACGGGGGGACATGCCACCTGCGCTTTGACGATACAAACCCCACCAAGGAGGAGGTGGAATATGTCCAGTCAATCCAGGAAGATGTCAAATGGCTGGGTTTCGACTGGGGAGAGCACCTCTATTACGCATCGGATTATTTTGAACAGCTCTATGACTGTGCGGTTCGCCTCATCAAGAAAGGATCAGCCTATGTTTGCGATCTGAGCCCGGAGGAGATCCGGGAGTACAGGGGAACGCTCACCAAACCCGGCAGGGAGAGCCCTTACCGCAATCGGTCGGTGGAAGAGAACCTCGACCTTTTCGCCCGGATGCGCGCCGGCGAGTTTCCGGACGGGGCCAGGGTGCTCCGTGCCAAGATCGACATGGCATCCGGCAATATCAACTTGAGGGACCCGGTGATGTATCGGATCCTCCATGCGCACCACCACCGCACCGGAGACAAGTGGTGCATTTATCCGCTCTACGACTTCACCCATTGCATTTCCGACTCCATCGAGCGGATCACGCACTCCATTTGCACCCTGGAATTCGAAGACCATCGCCCCCTCTACGACTGGTTTCTGGACGAATTGCAGGTGTACCATCCCCAGCAGATCGAATTTGCCCGTTTGAACCTTACGTATACGGTCATGAGCAAGCGGAAACTCGTGGCGCTCGTGGTCGAGGGACACGTTCGGGGATGGGACGATCCCAGAATGCCCACCATTTCAGGAATGAGAAGGCGAGGTTTTTCACCACAGTCCATCCGCAAGTTCTGTGAAGTCATCGGACTGGCTAAGCGTAACAGCACCGTGGACGTGGCACTACTGGAACACTGCGTGAGGGAGGACCTGAACCGGTGCGTCCCCCGGGCCATGGCCGTCCTGCGCCCCCTCCGGGTGGTGCTCGTCAACTATCCGGAAGATCAGGTTGAACAACTGGAAGCCGTCAACAATCCTGAAGACCCTTCCATGGGAACGCGCAGGGTGCCCTTTTCCAAAGTGCTCTACATCGAGAGGGATGATTTCCGGGAGGATCCCCCAAAGCAGTTCTACAGGCTGTCCCTGGGAAGGGAGGTTCGACTGCGCTACGGTTATTACATCACCTGCGTGGGAGTCGTGAAAGACGAACACAGCGGTGAAGTAACGGAACTGCACTGCACTTATGATCCGGAAACCCGTGGAGGGTCATCGCCGGACGGGAGAAAAGTCAAAGCCACCTTGCACTGGGTTTCGGCTGCCCATGCCATTGAAGCGGAAGTGCGCCTTTACGAGCATCTCTTTCTGGTGCCCAACCCGGGCGAAGAGAGAGGGGGGGATTTCAAGGAGGATCTGAACCCCAAATCCCTTGTCGTACTCGATGGTTGCATGGTGGAGCCCGCTCTGGGCGACGCCCGGGTGGGATCCGTATACCAGTTCGAAAGGCAGGGTTATTTTTGCCTGGATCCCGATTCCTCCCCCTCGAAGCCTGTTTTCAATAGGACGGCGACGCTTCGCGACACTTGGGCGAAAATCGAAAAAGGCATGCAACGGAGTTCGAGTTGACAGGCAGGGTGAAAACAAGTAGTTTCATCAGCGACATTTCAGCGGTTTACGGCCAATGATGGCTATTTTCGACTCAAAGCAGGTGGTTTATGTTTATTGTCGCCAATCTGTTCAATGCGCTTGCCGTCATTCTACACTATGTGCTCACATTCTATATGTGGCTCATCATCGCCCGGGCTATCCTCTCATGGGTCAGCCCGGATCCCTACAATCCCATTGTCCGGTTTCTCTACAGCGTGACGGAACCGGTCCTGGTTGCCGTTCGGAGGAGACTGCCTCTTTTCTTCGGAGGGATTGATTTCTCGCCGATGCTTGTGATTCTGATCATCATTTTCCTGGATAACTTCTTGGTGCCTTCCCTGGCGCAGCTTGCTTTCCGCCTGGGCGCCTGATGGAGGGGGGAAAGGGCGTGATGGAACTGAGTGCCGTTGAGCTGCACCATAAACAGTTCAGCATGCGGTGGCGCGGCTTCGACCCCCGGGAGGTGGAGCTGTTCCTCCAGCAGACTGCGGAAACCATTCATGCCACAAAAATGGAAGCGGCAAGACTCCAGGCCGCCCTGGAGGAACAGCAAAAAGAGCTGAGCGCTTACAAGGAGCGGGAGAAAGCCATCCGGAACGTCCTCCTCAACGCCCACAAGAACGCGGAGCAACTGAAAGCCAACGCAGAAAAAGAGGCCCGGCTCATCGTGGCGGAAGCGGAACTCAAGGCCGAAAAAATCCTCCAGGGGGCCCATCAGCGCTTGGCGCAACTGCAAGAAGAGATTGCGGAACTCAAGGGGTATCGCATTCAGTTGGAGAGCAGACTGCGTTCGACCATAGAAACCTACAGGCAGCTCTTGGGGACGGAAAAGGAAGAAGAGACGGAAAGCGGCATGGGAGGCAGAGTGAAGGTCATCAACCGCTGAACACCCGGGAGAAACGAGAGAGAATGACACTGAGCAAGGATTTGTTGGAGATTTTGGCCTGCCCCAAATGCAAGGGCTCTATCAGGCTCACCGAGACAGAGGATGGTCTCGTATGCGAGGCGTGCAAGCTCCTCTACGAGATTCGCGACGGGATTCCCATCATGTTGATCGAAGAAGCAAAGCCCATTGAAGGATAGATCATCGAGTCCATGGTCCGTCGCCTGGCACTTTCGGAGTCTCAAAGAAGCCGCCTCAGGGGGGCCGTTTCATCTTTCAAGGATCTCTCGGTCCTGGTCATCGGGGACCTGATGCTGGACACCTACATTTGGGGTGACGTGGAGCGCATTTCTCCCGAGGCCCCCGTGCCAGTGGTAGAAGTGAGGGAAGAAACCCATCTGCTGGGGGGGAGCGCCAACGTCGTCCGGAATCTGGCCTCTCTGGGGGCTCGGGTCGCTGTCACGGGAACTGTGGGTGACGACCTGCCAGGTCAAAAACTGAGAGAACTCCTCGAGGAGACGGGCGTAAAGACGGACGGGCTTGTGGTGGAAGAAGCCCGCCCCACCACCTGCAAGACGAGGATCATCGCACGAAACCAGCAGGTGGTTCGCTGTGACAGGGAGCGGCGAAACCCCATCGGTGCCTCCGCCCTTGAGAGGGTGCTCTCCTTTGTCCGGAACCACGTGTCGCACGTGATGGCCATCGTTGTTTCGGACTACGCCAAGGGCATGATTACCGGAGACTTGATGGAGGGGTTGCGGACCATCAGGTCGCAGAATCCCCTTCCCATCGTTGTGGACCCGAAGGTGAGGGCGACGGATCTGTATCGCGGTGTGACGCTGGTGACTCCCAATCATCACGAAGCATCCCGCATGTCGGGCCTCGAAATCCGGGACGGGGAGAGTCTGGACCATGCAGGAAGGCTCCTGCTCCGGAAACTGGAGTGTGAAATGCTGCTCATCACGCGCGGCAAGGAGGGGATGCGGCTTTTCCTTAAGGACGAAAAGACCGTGGACATCCCAACCGTGGCGCGTCGGGTTTACGATGTGACGGGAGCGGGAGATACCGTGCTCGCCACGGTGAGCCTAGGTCTGATCTCGGGTCTTTCCCCCGTTGAGGCTGCCATCCTGGCAAACGTCGCTGCGGGAATCGTGGTGGGTGAAGTGGGTACCGTCGCCGTGTCCCCTGAGCAACTTCTGGAAATCATCGCCGAGGGCACTTCCTACCGGGGGGATGAGCATCCCCTTCCATTGTCCCTTCCATCGCGCATGCAGGAGAAATTGACCTAGGGAAGCGCTTCGAAGCAATTCCGATAACGTCTGGATGTCTATGAGTCAGCCCCAAGAACCACCAACTGCCAAACTGCTCATGGGGTTCCTCTTCACCGATTTGCATCGTCGAAAACAGGCTCTGGAAATGCTTTGCGAGCGTTTCGGCCCTCTGGATTTCCTCTCTCAGGCGGAGCCTTTCCTGTATACGGACTATTACCAGGAAGAGATGGGGGAAGGGATTCATCGTCAGGTGGCGACTTTCCTGAACCTGGTCTCCCAGGAACAGTTGCCTGAAATCAAGCACATCACCAACGACATGGAGAAGAAGCTTTCCGTGGAAGGCGAAAGAAGGGTAAACATTGATCCCGGTCTCCTCTCCCCTGAACGTCTCGTGCTCGCAACGGGCAAAAACTTCACCCATCGCATCTATCTTGGAAAAGGTATCTACGGCGACCTGACACTCCTTTACAAAAGGGGGGCATACCGGCCGTTGCCCTGGACATACCCGGACTACCGGGAGCCCAGACTGCTCCACTACCTGGGAGTCATTCGCCGCAAACTCCAGTTTCAGCATAAGGGCCGACTGCCGCGCAAGGGCCCGGTGGGAGGAGGCGAAGTTGATCGTTAGCATGACGGCTTTCGGCCGGGCCCAAATAGAAGCATCGGGGTATTCCGTCACCGTTGAAGTTAAGGCCCTGAATGGTCGATTCCTCGACATTGCGGTCCGCCTGCCCAAGAACTGCCTGGACATGGAAGACCCCCTGCGGAAGCGGATCGCTCAAATGGTGAAGCGCGGGAGGATCGAGGCCCACTTTCAGGTGGAAACCACGGCCCCCCATCGAAGAGCCCCCCGGCTCAACATTCATTTGGCACGCCTCTACTGGGAACAACTCCAGGAACTGCACAGGCACCTGCCAGGAACTGAAAAACCGACTCTGGAAAACGTTTTGAGCATTCCCTACATTTTCGAGACTCCGGAAGTCGTCGAGGACCGGGATGCGATGCTGAATCTCCTGGGGAGGGCACTGGAAGGTGCGCTGGAAGAACTGCGGCGTTCAAGATCCCTGGAGGGAGAGGCGCTCTGCACGGATCTTCTCACGCGCCTCCGTCTCCTGGAGGAGGGCGTTTCCCACATTGATCGCCGGAAGGAATCCGTTGCCGAGGAATATGCTCTTCGTCTCAGGGACCGGATGCAGGAGTTGCTCAAAGACACACCCATCGACGAATCCCGGATCCTACAGGAGGTGGCCTGCCTAGCCGAGCGATCGGACATCAACGAAGAACTGGTCAGACTCAGGAGTCACCTGAACCAGTTGAAAACGATGCTTTCCGGAGCCGGTCAGGCCGATGGGAGGAAACTGGATTTCTTCATCCAGGAACTCCATCGGGAGATCAACACAATCGGAAGCAAGACTAACGACCTGGAGACCGTCCAGGTGGTCGTTCAGATGAAGAGCGAGATCGGCAAACTCAAGGAACAGGTCCAGAACATCGAATAGAGGCAAAGGATTCGGTTTTCTCCTAGGGATCGGTCACGCCAGAAAGGTCACGTGTATATGGAAGTGAAACTCCTCAATATCGGTTTTGGCAACACCGTCATTGCTAACCGTGTTGTCGCCATCGTTTCCCCCGCTTCGGCCCCCATGAAGCGGTTGAAGGAAGACGCCAAAATGGCCAACAAACTGGTGGATGCCACTATGGGCCGCAGAACGCGCTCCATCATCATCACGGACAGTGACCACGTCATCCTGTCCGGCGTCCAGGCAGAAACTATCGCCCAAAGACTCCTTTCGGAGAACCACCCCAGGGAGGCCAATCTGCTCAAGCAGGAAAAAGAGTGATCCGGTCCGAAACGCATCGAGAGGGACTCATTTTTGTCATCTCCGGCCCTTCCGGGGCAGGCAAGACCACCCTGATCCACTCGATTCTCCTCAAGTGGCCGGAATTGCGCTTTTCCGTCTCCTGCACCACCCGCTCACCTCGAGGAGACGAAGCCCAGGGGAAGGATTACCATTTTATTTCCACAGAAGAGTTCCAGGAGGGAATCCGAAGAGGGCGATTCCTGGAGTGGGCGAAGGTCCACGGTGCATATTACGGCACGGACGGAAAAAGGGTGAGCGAATGGTTGCTCGAGGGGTTCGATGTGCTGCTGGACATAGACGTGCAGGGGGCCCGGCAGGTGGTCTGCCATTATCCCCTCGCCAGGACCGTCTTTGTCATGCCCCCCTCCTTGGAGGAACTGGAACAGAGGCTTCGCGAACGTGACTCGGACGCACCCGAGAAAGTGGCCCTGCGCCTCAGGGCCGCCCTGGACGAAATCCGGGAGGCGCCGTGGTACGAATTCCTCATTGTGAATGATACGAGGGAAGAAGCCATTGCCGACCTGGAGGGGATCATCAGGGCTTGCCGGTGCCATCGCCTTCGCCGCGCCCATTGGGTCGGTTCTCTCCTGGAACGTGCACGGGCGTGAGCGGTTCAGCGCTTCCAGCCCACCACGGGTCCCTCGAAAGACGGCATGTCCAAGTCCTGTTCAATGGTGCCTGTCCCCGTTTCCGACACAGCCGTCAGGAGCCTTCACGGAAATGAGGGAAAAGCGACGTCCCAACGCTGGTATGTGGATCAGCGGAATCAATCCCGTTCGAGAGGCTCTGCGCTCCTCCTCACTTCTCCCTTCCGAGATGCTCCATTCCCGCTCCGATCCGAGGGTCCAGGAACTTCTCTCCCTTTGCACGAGCAGGGGAATCCCCGTTCACCCCCAGAACCGTGAGACCCTTTCTTCCCTCCTGGGGCATGAACACCACCAGGGGGTGGCCTTGTTTGTTACCGATTTTCCCTATGCGCAGCTGGATTGGATTTTGAGCCGGCCGCTCCAGGAGAGGGAACCCCTCGTGGTACTCGATTCCATCCAGGACCCCCAGAACCTGGGTGCCCTGATGAGGAGCGCCTGTTTCCTTGGAGCGAAAGGTTTGATCCTCCCCAAAGACCGAACGGCGAAAATCACCGCTTCCGTCATGAAAGTCGCCTCCGGAGCCGCGTCATACCTGCCGGTCGCCGTGGTGACCAATCTGGTCCGTAGCCTCGGTACTCTGAAGGACGCAGGAATGTGGATTGTCGGGTTGGATGTCCAGGGAACGTTGCCCCTGTATGACGTGGAACTCGCCATGCCCGTGGGTTTTGTCATCGGCAATGAACTGAGAGGCCTACGCCCCCTCGTGAGGAGACAGTGCGACATTCTGGTCCGCATCCCTGCATACGGTCCAATGGACTCCCTGAATGCAGCCGTAGCCGGGGCCCTGGCGCTGGCCGAACTGCAGCGGCAGCGTCAATTCACAAGGAACACGGCCTCGCCCCGAACAGGGCCGTCCCGACACGAACAAGGGTAGCCCCCTCTTCCACCGCCACCTGGAAATCGTGGCTCATCCCCATGGACAGCTCGGTCAGTGTTTCGGGCCTCGGGCACTCCCCCTTCAGGAAACCCAGGAGCTTCCGAAGCCTGCGAAAGTAAGGCCGCACGTCTTCCGGGTTTTCCAGGTAAGGGGGCAGGGCCATCAAACCTCGAACGGCCAGCCCGTCCATCTCTGCGACAGCAGCAAAGAGCGCGTGGAGACCCTCAGGAGCGACACCGCTCTTCGTTTCCTCGTCCCCCAAGTTCACCTGGATCAGGACAGGAACGACTTTTCCCCGTTTCTGAGCGTGCCGGTCCAGTTCCCGTGCAAGACTCGCCCGGTCTAAACTGTGGATGCACTGAAAGCAGTCCACGGCAATCCGGGCCTTGTTCGATTGCAGGTGTCCGATGAAATGCCAGGCGACCTGAAGATCGGAGAGGGCCTCTATCTTACTGCGGGCTTCCTGAACGTAGTTCTCTCCGAGAATGGTGATTCCCGCCCGCACCCCCTCCCGAACCCGATCAATGGGAACCATCTTGGTCACCCCAACGAGCTTCACTTCATGCGGTGAGCGGCCTACACGTGTGCAGGCGAGCCGTATGCCATCCTCCACGCATTTTAGGTTTTCGGAAATGGATCCCATCCTGCCTTCCTTCAAACGCTTGTTGTCAAGAGATGAATCGGGATCTTGAAGACCTGTGAACCGCTCCTCACGGTCCACCCACGGTTTCCATTGCATCCACCCGGCCCACCGGCACCACGATCTCCAATTGGAGCAGCCATTCGAGGGTTTCACTGAGGGGCAGTCCCACCACGTTGGTGTAGGAACCAGTGACGGACCTCACCAAGGAAGCCCCCATCCCCTGGATGCCGTACGCTCCCGCCTTGTCGAGAGGCTCTCCGGTCTTCACATACGCGTCCACCTCCAGGTCGCTCAGTGGCCGGAACAAAACCCGTGTAGTGACGCTCCGGACCCGTTGGATCCCTCTTCCTTCATGAAGCAGGCACACCCCCGTGATGACTCGGTGGCTGCGGCCGCTCAAATCACGCAGCATTTGCTTGGCTTCCCGGGGCCCTGAGGGTTTGCTGAAAACCCTTCTTCTCAGCACCACCTCCGTATCGGCAGCCAGGACCCAATGGTCGGGGTGCACCTTTGCCACCACCATGGCCTTCTCCCTTGCCCAGCATTCAACCTGCCCGGCCGCATCCTTACAGGTGCCGGGGTTCCCTTCTTCCGCACCGCTGGGCACGACCCTGAAATCCACTCCCAGCATACGCAGGAGTTCCCTCCTGCGGGGGGATGCAGACGCGAGAATCAGTGGCTGAAGGGACCGATAGGGTCCATGGCTCCCGTCGCAGCGATCTTTCATTGCGAAACGTTTTTCCATCGATTCTCGGGCGCAATGCCGAAAACTGCGCACACATTGGCCGTGGTCCGCTCCCCGATCTCCTCCAAGGAACATCCTCTCAGTTCCGCGATTTTCCGCGCCGTATACAGGATGTATGCAGGCTCGTTGACTTTTCCCCGGTAAGGCATGGGAGCAAGGTAGGGGCAGTCGGTTTCCAGGAGGATACGGTCCATGGGAGCGAGCCGCGCCACCTCCTGCTGCGCCGTTGCCTTGGGATACGTCACGGTGCCCGGAATGGAGAGATAGAAACCCATGTCCAGGCACACTTTTGCGACGCCCCAATCTCCTGAAAAGCAGTGCAGCACGCCGACCTTCAAACTGGAAAGGAATCCTTCGACCACCTTGAAGAAATCGTCGAACGCATCCCTGATGTGAAAGACCGCCGGCATTCCCGCGGCACAGGCCAGTTCCAGCTGTTGTTCCAGGCACTTTCTCTGCACGGCACGGGGTTGGCGGTCGCGGTAATAGTCCAGCCCGATTTCACCCACTGCAACAACCCGCTCTCGTGCCGCCAAACCCTCCAGATCCGACAGGAGTAAACCGTCAAGCTCTCTCGCGCCATGGGGATGAACACCCACGGTGGCATAGATCTCGGGGTGAAGCGCCGCCAGTTCTGCTGCCCGTCTACTGCTTTGGATGTCGATTCCGATGCTGATGATGTTTACAACACCGTTTTCCCTGGCGCGGGAAAGTGTTGAGGCCAAGTCACCGGAAAATTCAGGAAAATCGAGATGTGCATGAGTGTCGATCAACATGCGCCTGAACCTCTCCAATTCCATGAAGACTTAGGGTGAAAGCCTTTTTGCCTTGCCTGCCCGGTCCCGTGAATCTATAATGCCGACCGTCATTCAGTCGGCTCGCTGTGAGACCTGAATGACAACACGGGGACGGCCGGCTCACCCTCTCATTTGTTCAATGCTCTTCTCAAGCCTTTCGAGAGAGTTTTCCGTTCCATGTCGCAAGGGTTAAAGTCATCGTTGCTTGGGGAGTTCCTTCGGGTGCGGCAACAGGGGCGGGAATCCATCTGTCCCCTGCAAATGCATCCATGACAGAGTTGACGGGTTTTGCGCCCCCCGCTGCCCTCCGGGGTCTTCTCCCCGATCCCGTCAAAACCCTGTTTTCAAATCGCACACGGAGACATCAGCCATGCCGAATATTTGCCAGTGGGCCGTTTCATTGCTCCTTTTTAGCACGCTATTCTATCCTCACGCAACCTGGGCTGCAAAGGCATACATTGTGGATACCAAAGAAGTTCCCCTTCGAACGTCCCCCAACGCACAGGCGAAGCCCATCGCCATGCTGACTCCCGGCGCCAGTGTCGAAATCCTCAAGGGAAGTGAATGGACTTTGGTGCGCTATTCGGGCACAGACGCGCAACCGCGAGATGGGTGGGTCCCAACGCGGACCTTGGGAGCACGGCCTCCGGAGGAGACCTTGACCAAGGAACTCCAGAACGAAAATGCCGCCCTCAATGAGCGGGTGGTCCAACTGGAAAAGGAGAAGGTAAACCTGCAGCAGCGGGAACAAAAGCTTTCCGAGCAGTTTTCCAAGCTCGAGAACGATTACGAGAAACTGAAAACAGGGTCTGCCAACTACATCGCCCTGAGGGACGAATACGAATCCACTCAGACCAACCTCGCCGCGTCCCAGGAAACCATCGAAAGACTCACCCAGGAAAACGACAGCCTCAGGCTCTCCCAGCGGGTTACCTGGTTTGCTGCAGGCGCTTTCGTTCTTTTTTGTGGCTGGGTCATCGGCTGGGTTACCGGCCGACACCAGAGAAAAAGGCGCATCATCTATTTCTGATGCTGCACCGCCCGTTCAGTTGCACCTTCGGAACAGGAATCCCCATGATCCATAGAGGAAAAGGTGGGGGTTCCCCAAGCCTCGCGAGTGAGAAGGAGCCCATAGTTCACAGTCTCCTGCAAACAGGGCAAAAGTGATCTGTCACGCGGAGAGCCGTGATCCGAAAATGAAGCGGCACCCCAGTATGGATTTTTCCGGAAATCTCTGTTCCCCTTCGACCAACGTTGGGAGTGCAGGGGCAGAGTTCCGGCTCCCCAGCACTGGGGGCCCCTGACCCAGCCTTCAGCCCGCAGTGGTGCGCCGCCGCTTTTGTTGACAGCCGATCTTCCTCTGTGGTATGCACCATTCCATTCTTTCCCTGTGCCCCCGTAGCTCAGGCGGATAGAGCACCAGATTCCTAATCTGGGTGCCACAGGTTCGAGTCCTGTCGGGGGCACCAGGTCCCAGACTTCAATCTTTTCTCAGGACACATCATGGGCATGCGCAAGTTGATCCAAGCAACAAGATGTGACCCTCTGGAATGCGCTCCCGGCAAAGGCCGACGAGTATGAAACCATTCGTCCCATTTCCGCCCGACCTGTCTTTTCAGCCCCTTTCATCCTCACGCCATCACTTTGAGTGCACAGAAATCTCGGCCGCATGTTTGAGGGGGTGTCAGAGGGTACTCTACCATCATGTTCTGGGGCGCATCCCACTCACCCTGATGAATGAGCCACCCCCAGAGGCCTACAGGGTCCGATGCGTCCCCTCTGTGTAAACATGACCGAGACACCTCCCCTGTGATAGACCACCGGCAGGGGCGGGGAGGGAACACTCCTGCGAGATCTTCCCCCTCCGGCGCACATCGGGGGATGAATACCCTGATCAGATGATGACATGATTCGACCGAAAAGACAGGGGAAACCCCACCCCCCTTCTCAGCAACCTGTTGGGGGCGTTTGAAGGCACTTTTCTGAAGGAGAGCAGCATGAGCACGCTTCGAAAATGTGTCAGCGAGTTGATGATCTATGATGCCGATGACAAACTCAGCTCCGATGAAGCGGGAGAATTCCTGTCTTCCCACCAATACGGTGCTTGGACCGTCGACGCGAGAGGCATTCATGGAGTGGCGGAATTGAGCGGCGTTTTACAGGATTACATCGGCATCGAGCAAATCACCTTTTGCACCCACGGCAGCCCGGGCGGTATCTATTTCAAAGGGGGAAGTCTCACTGTCGGGACGCTGCCCCTTGTCATCATCTCTCCTGGTTTGTACCGGGGACCCGGGCGGTTGCTGTTTATGGGTTGCCAAACAGCCCGAAGCAGCGCCGGTAGAGACTTCCTCATCGCTGCAGGCAGACGCTTTTTTGCCGGGAAAGGTGGCGTGGTAGGGGGGTGCACCATCTTCGTTCTGGGGTTTTCCTCGGGATCACGACTCCCTCTTTTCGGTCGCTCGTCAGGAGGGTGGGAAATTGGCAGGCTCGTCTTGTACAGTCTGAACGCGAGAGGAGAAATCGTCGCAAGCAGAACCGTCAGACCATTTGGGCTGTAGGCGAAGATCCTTATCGGGCCGGGAATCTGCGTGACCCTGCGAACGGTCCGATGCATACCGGGGACAAGGTATCCCTCAGATGAGCACAAGGTGGCGGGATTCGAGGGATCCCAGTTTTCACCCCCTTTCACCTGCCGGTTCCAAGTTCCAGCCCGCGGGATAACGGGTGTTGGGAAAAATCTCCCGGGCCTCCAGGAGCATTTCCATCCAATCCGCTCGATCATAGCGATCGGACAAATGGAACAACACCAGTTCCCGCGCATGAACCCTTTCGGCCAGGGTCGCCGAAAGGACCGTCGTCATGTGGAAATGCTTTTTCGCCAGTTGGAGGTCTTTCTGTCGGTACTGGGCTTCGCACACCAGGGTCCTGCACCCTTTGAGTGCAGTAGAAAGCCCCTCCATCGCCCGTTCGTCCAGAAGGAAGTCCGTCAGGTAGGCGATGGATTCTCCATGTGACTCCACCAAGAGCTCCCGCCTGAGTTCCTCCATGGGATCTTCCATACCCTGCTCCCCCATCGCCCCCCGAGTGGCATTCCCATCTTTCAGCTCTCTGAGCCATGGGCCGGGATGCAGCCCCAACTCCGCCAACCGGTCCGTGTTCACATTCCACCTTGGCTTCTCCCGGACCAGGTAAGCGATGCACGGGGTCCGGTGATCCATGGTGAAGGCTTCCACGGTGAAACCAGCACTGGCAACGATCGGTCCCTTGTGAGGCTCCGCCCCTTCCCAATGGGCATCGGCGAAGGCTTCCTCCAACTCAAAGCGGGTGGTGACGATTTGGCTTTCGTGTATTTCCGAAATCAGCCAACTCGCCGACATCCGCTCATACAAGTTCCAAAGGTAACCCCGGAAGCGGTGCTGCAGGATGCTCGCGGTCCGGGGCGGCCCCCAGAGCCGGTTCGGTTTTGCGGTCCGGTTGAAATTGCAGCGAAAGAAGGTGTCGAAACCCGCCACGTGGTCCATGTGCAGATGGGAGAAGAAGACATGGTCGATCCCCCGGATTTGGGCGACGGTCAGTCCCTGGAGGCAGGCTTCCCCGCAGTCGAACAGGAGCCGCTCCACGGCTTGCCCGCTGTGGATATCCACCAACAGGGCGTTGTCCATGGCCGGCTTTCCCAGAACGTGGAAGGAGATGCTCATGCCTTGCGTTCTCCTGTTTGCAGCCGGCTTAGCTCATGAAACGAAACCAGTCGGGAGTCTCCCGGAGAACGGGCCCTCAATGTACAGGACTCGGTTACGGGAAAACATGGGCCGTCATGGAAGGGGGCGTCCTTGGAAGTGTCTGAAGTGGGACAGGTTGTGTTCATTCCTTGAATGCCGAGGGGAAAACGCAAGAACTCAAGCCGCCCGGCGATTCGCTTCTTTGACGCCCTCCTTGGCGTGTCTCCGGGCGTGCCAGTCTCTGAGGACCCTCTCGATGCGGTCCTTGTAGGCCATTGCAAGAAAGAGGAAGATGATGGCAGCTCCGATGAGCACAAAAAAGCTCTTGTAGTGGTGCAGCCGGATAAAGGTGCCCCCCAGGGTGAGGAGTATCGTCCCGAAAAGCCGCCCCGTTCCTCCGATGATGATGAATTCCAGTGAAGAGAGGTGGCCGAGACCGAGAACGTAGCAAAGATAGTCCTTCGGGAAACCGGGGATGAGAAACAGGAGAAAGACCAGGAACGCTCCCTTGTGATGCAGCAGAAAGTCGAAGCGTTCCATGGTGGCCTTCGAGACGAAGCGATCCACGAAAGGTCTTCCGAGGACTCTGGAAAGGAAAAACGCAAGATAAGACCCAATGGTCAAACCGATGGTGGACAGCAACACCCCCAAGTACGGGCCGTAAAGGTAACCTCCGAGAAAGCCGGTCAATTCGCCGGGGACAGGAGCCGCGACAACCTGTAGGACCTGGAGGAAGACGAAGCCCACAAAACCCCATGGGCCAAGCGATTCGATGAACTCCACCATGTGGTCCTTGTGGAGAAAAAATTTCACAAGTCCCGTTTCGTAGAGAATCACGGTAAAAAGGGCCAGGGAGAGGAAAAGGAGGGAAAGCTTGACCCAAACGTGGTTCTTGGCTTTGGGAGGACAGCTCGATTCTTCCTGGTTTACATCCGCCATGTCCTGCGGTCCGATCATTTTAGACGTTTGAATTGCGTCCTGGCTGAGGAGGCGGTACGGTTCTCAGTGGAGCTCTCGCCCGAACCTTTTCCATGGACTCAGCCTCCGGGAATCAGGTCGTCATCCGCTGAACAATACTTTAAAACCGGGTCCGGTAAAGGACAAAAAGGAACAAGCGGAACATTCACCGGACATGCGTCTGAACGAGGGTTTTCCCCCTGCCGCACCCCTCTCGGGCAGCATCCCCTTCAAAGGAGCGACCGTGGTCATCGTGGGTGGTGGATTGGGCAAAAACGGCAGAAGGTTCAAGGATCACTTGCGCTGAATTTCTGCTCGCCCCGCAGAGACTTCACTATAGATCAAATGATCGCTCGTGGGAAGAACGAAGGTGCATATTGTCGCGGTTCTTTCCTCCTTGACCCCGTAAATGGAGTCTGTTAGAGGATGGAGTTGTGCGGTGGGGGCGCCCCTCTCCCGACGCGCACAGAAAGCAGCTTCACACATTACCCGAGCTTCCAAGAGCCGAAAAAGCCCATCCGGCCGTGGCTGATCCATCCGTCCGCGGCTTTTTTTGTGGCGCTCCACAGACACTTGGGCAACACCCCCGGACATCTGCTTTTTCCCTTGTTTTTCCGGAGGAGGACGGATTGCCGCCAGGGGAGGAGGAAAATGTAGTGACCAAAAGGATATTGCTTGGGAACGAGGCCATCGCTCTGGCTCTTGCGGAATCAGGCTGCACCATGGCCACTTCGTACCCGGGAACCCCTGCGTCCGAAATCCTGAGAAGCCTCGTGGAACTTCGGAAACGTGAGGGGCTAAAACTCCATTTGGAATGGTCCGTCAACGAAAAGGTGGCCATGGAGGTGGCGCTCGCCAACAGCTACGCCGGCAGGCGCTCGGCCGTCATCATGAAACAGGTGGGCCTCAATGTGGCGGCGGACCCCCTCATGAGTGCGGCCTACACGGGTGTGAAAGGGGGCTTCGTACTCATCGTGGCGGACGATCCAGGCCCGCACAGTTCCCAGACGGAACAGGACAGCAGACTGTATGCCCTGATGGCGAAGATCCCGGTGCTGGACCCCGATTCACCGCGGGAAGCGCGCCTTTACGTGGAAAAAGCTTTCACGTTGTCCGAGAAATACCAGATCCCCGTGATGCTCCGTCCCACGACGCGCGTTTGCCATGCCCGCCAGGATCTGGAGTGGCCTGCGCTGTCCCCGACCACGAAGACGGCTCTTTTTGAAAAGGACCCCACCCGCTGGGCCGCAACCCCCAGGTTCAGGCTGGCACTCCATCATCAACTGAACGAAAAGATCGCCGGAATCTCCCAAGAAGACGCCTTCATGCCACGCCGGGACGACAGGGGAACGGGCGGCGAAGAGCCTTCCCCCTCCCTCTCCGTTGCTGACCGGGGGGACCTTTGCGTCGTGGCATGCGGGGTGTCCTACGCCCATGCACGGGAGGTGATGTCTGACCTTGGAATCCTCCACAGGATCCCCTTGTTCAAGGTGCCCATGCCATATCCTCTGCCACAGGCGTTTGCCCGGGAACTACTGCGCTCCTACCGCCGTATCCTGATGTTGGAAGAGAGTTCCCCGGTGGTGGAGACGCAGTTTCAAGCGAGAGACCAGGTATTGGGAAGAAACAGCGGGACCGTTCCTGCCGCAGGTGAACTGCTCCCTGAAGTGATCGAAGAGATCTTGCGGCAGGTGTTGGGAATGGACGCGCTTTCGCCTGTCAAGACAGCCGCCGCCCCGGGGCGCCGCCCGACCCTCTGTGCCGGATGCCCCCACCGCGCCGCTTTTTTCGCCATCAAAAAGGCCTTCCCCAAGGGCATCTACCCCGGGGACATCGGCTGTTACACTCTCGGTTTAAATCTGGGCGTCGTGGATACGGTCCTTTGCATGGGAGCTTCCATCGGCCTCGCCGCAGGGTTTTATCATGCGTATCACCAGAGCAGAGAGGATGCCCCTGTTATCTGCGCCACCATCGGCGACTCGACTTTCTTCCACGGGGGCATCCCACCTCTCATGAACGCTGTAGTGCAGGGAGCCCGGTTTGTCCTCGTCATCCTGGACAATCGCACCACGGCCATGACGGGTCATCAGCCGACTCCCGCCTCCGGTGTCACTTTGGGTGGCGCACACGTGCCCTCCCTCTCCCTCATGGACCTGGTGAGAGCCTGCGGGGTGAGGTCCGTCACGGAGGAAGATCCCTATCGCATCCAGGACTTTCTCGCTCGTCTCAGGGAAGCCGGGGAACATGTCCGGTCCCCTGAGGGGGGCGTGGCCGTGGTCATCGCCAAGAGACCCTGTCTCATGGACCGCCGGCACCAACAGAATTGGTCGCCCGTCAAGGTCAGGGTCAACGAGAAATGCAAGTCCTGTGATTTCTGCGTGAAACAGTTCGAATGCCCGGCACTCGTCCCACAGGGGGAGAAGGAGCCGGTCAGGATCGACGAGGGTCTCTGCTCCGGCTGCGGAGTCTGCGTCCACGTGTGCCCCCACGGCGCGCTGGAAGTCGCGGGGGAGTCCACGTGAGAGACCTCCCTTGGGGATCGAGGCCCGACGCACCGGCGGCTCAGCCAGTCTTCCCGGTCGAGGATGGTGCGGTTATCGGGCGATCCCTTTGTCCACTTATCCGTGATTCGAGGCAACGATTGCGGGAGTCCGAGATTTCCATGCAACAGATCATTTTGAGCGGCATAGGCGGCCAGGGGGTCCTTTTTGTCACGCGACTCCTTGCGGAAACGGCCCTTGAATTGCAGCATCCCGTCCTCATCTCCGAAACCCACGGGATGGCCCAGAGAGGGGGAAACGTCATCAGCCACCTCAAGATCGGAGCCGGCTTCACCAGTCCTCTCATCCGGCCGGGGAGAGCCGACGTGTTTCTGGGCTTTCACCCCGACGCGATGCAGGTTCACGGCTTCTATCTGAAGCCGGGGGGCCGGGCGTTTTGTAACGCCTCTCCGTCCGACTCCCCGTTTTCCATCGATGCAACCTCTGCAGCCTTAGCCATGGGTTCGCCCGTATCGGCAAACCTCATCCTTGTGGGAGCGGCCGCCGCGTCGGGCATCCTTTTCTGCAGGGCAACCGACCTGGAGAAGACCCTCAGGCGGCTGGGCGGCCAAAAAACCGAGATCAACCTCCTCGCTTTTCGAAGAGGAATCGAACTCTTTCAAGGAGCCGGTCCGTGAGGGGACTCCTCCGCGCCGCTTCGGAAAATTGACGGCAGGCTTCACTCATGCTGATCTCTCTCGCACCCCAGTTCTTCTTTTCGGGCATCACCAACGGGAGCATTTACGCCCTCATCGCCCTGGGATACTGCCTCATTCAGAATGCCACCGGACTGGTGAACTTCGCCCAGGGGGACTTCGTCATGATCGGGGCCATGATCATGATTTCCCTCTATAACGGGGCGAACATGCCCATGCCCCTTGCGTTCCTCACAGCCGTGGCGGGGACCGCTGTCGTGGGCATGGCGCTGGAGAGAGGTCCCCTGAGGCTTTCCAGGAATCGGGACACTTTGACCCTGGTCATGGTCACCGTCGGAGCATCCATCTCGTTTCGTGGATCGAGCATGCTCATCTGGGGAAAAAGTGATCACATCTTCCCCGCCTTCGGAGGAGAAAGCCCCATCTTCCTTCTCAAGGCGGCCATTTTGCCCCAGTCCCTTTGGATTCTGGGCCTTTCCCTGCTGGTCCTGGCCATGCTTTACGTCTTCTTTCAGCGGACCCTGCTGGGAAAAGCCATGCGGGCTGCAGCGGACAACCCCTTCGGAGCCTCTCTCATCGGCATTCCCGTCAGTCGGGTGGTGGCACTGGCCTTCGCCTTGAGCGGGGGGTTGGGGGCCATGGCGGGTATCCTCATCACCCCCATCACCAGCATGAACTATGACGCCGGTCTCATGCTCGGCCTCAAGGGGTTTGCCGCAGGGATCCTCGGGGGGTATGGCAGTGCTGCGGGAGCGGTGGTCGGCGGACTTCTCCTGGGGATTCTGGAGGCCTTCGGTGCCGGCTTCATCTCTTCCGCGTACAAGGACGCTGTTGCGTTTCTGATTCTTCTGATCATCCTTTTCGTCAAACCTGCGGGGCTCTTTGGAAGCGTCAGGGTGAGAAGGCTCTAGGGGGCAGGGGTCTTCTCCGGTTTGCAGTGGAATGGGTGCAGGGGGGATAATCGTTAGACAGCGGGTTTCGCCGATGATACGATTTGGTCAGGATCCCGTCGAGAACGGAGGAACGTCAACTCGAACCGACGAGGCGATGGAACGACATGACAGCTTCGCCCTGTAAAGAATTCAAGATGCGCAGTCACCGTTGGGTGTCCCACGAGTACGTGGATGTCCGATGGAAAACCGTGGACGATGTGATTCGGGAGAGATCTGATGCATGAAGAAACCTTGCGGACCTCCATCATGAGAAGCCAGACACTGAAAGAGATCCTAGAGAGGGACATTCAGGCATTGGTGAATCTCAAACCGACGAACCTGATAGCCGAGAAGGAGATGACCTCCCTGGTGCAGATGGCAAAAGACGAAAAGGCAGGGGTCGAAGTCAGGACCATCAATGAGAAATGGAAGGTGTGGGCGGACTGGAAGTGATCGTTCACATCGCCCCGGACGAGGGACTCATCCAACTGGCAGACCTGAGCCTCATGAGCGAATACACCCGGGTGCTCTTTCGGAGGAGCGGCCCGCGAAAACGCCTGTTGCCAAAAATTGAGGTAACATAAGTCCTCGGGGCATGGGACAGAGATTCGACCGGATTGTTGAAGCCATCCGATCCGTCCTGAAGGAGAGCCCCCCCGGAGCAGCCTATCTCTTCGGCTCTTACACAAGACGTGAAGAAGACCCGCGCAGTGACGTAGACCTCATGATCCTGGCGGAAACCTGCCTGCCCTTTGTTGGCCGTTTCAGGGACGACCGGCGATTGTGGGAGTCTGTGGAGGCTCCCCTCGAACCGTTCGTTTTCACGCCGCAGGAGGGGGATTCCATGTGCCGGCTTCAGAACCCGCCGGCCCTGAGAATACTTCAAGAGGGGATGCTGACTTATGGAAGCCCCCCGCAGAGAGGCGCAGAGATGGTTGAGACAGACGGAATCCCCGCTGGAGCCCCATCCGAGGTGCATTCCCGGAAGCATGCACGTCAAGCCCTGGAAGGAGCGGGAGACATTTTGGAGTTCACAAGCCGGACCATCGGCCAGGCAATAAACTCCTGAACATGTCGCGATTGCCCTTCGTACCCGAACAGTGGCCTGCATTGCTTGTTCTCGCGATCTTCCTTGCGTTGCCGCCCCTTCTCTCGGAGAGCAGCTACCTGTTTTTCATGCTGAACATCATCGCTCTCAACGCCCTCGTCGTCCTCGGGCTCAATTTGCTCATCGGATCCACCGGGCAGGTTTCCCTGGGACATGCAGCATTCTACGGTCTCGGAGCCTATGTCTCGGCCATTGCCAGCACAACGTTTCAGTGGCCTCTTCCGGCGGCTTTTTTTCTATCCCTTCTCTTCGTCGCCGTGAC
This sequence comes from Deltaproteobacteria bacterium, assembly GCA_012517315.1. Lineage (GTDB taxonomy): Bacteria > Desulfobacterota > Syntrophobacteria > Syntrophobacterales > Syntrophobacteraceae > JAAYUJ01. The sequence goes on along the minus strand of JAAYVE010000059.1, from coordinate 192,360 downwards.
CAGTTTTCTCCTGGCGCTCCCCACACTCCGGCTGGAAGGCCATTACCTGGTGATGGCCACGCTGGGTTTCAACATCATCGTGAGCATCCTGTTGGGCCAGATGGAAAACCTCACAGGAGGGCCATCGGGGTTTCCGGGAATTCCCAGGCTTCACGCAGGGGGCCTCGACGTGGCGTCGGACGTCCGGTTCTACTGTATCATATGGTTGCTGTTCCTTCTTCTGTTCGCGGGGACCCTCAACTTGACGGAATCGAGGCTTGGACGCGCCTTTCAGGCCATTCACGAAAAGGAACTCACGGCAAAGGCTCTGGGGATCCATACCTACCGCTACAAGGTGTCCACTTTTGTCCTGAGCGCCGTCTACGCAGGTGTCGCAGGTTTTTGTTACGCTCACTACGTCACCTTCATCAGTCCCAAGAGCTTCGATATCTTTCATTCCGTGCAGGTGGTGACCATGGTTGTCCTGGGGGGGATGGGCAGCATGTGGGGAGGGTTGGCGGGGGCCGCTCTCCTGACTTGCCTCCCCACCTGGCTGCACCGATTCGAAGACCTCCATGTCCTCCTCTACGGTTTGATCCTCATGGGAGTCCTGGTCTTTCTGCCTCAGGGACTCATCCCCTCCCTGCACAGAGCCGCCGCTTCTCTTCCCCGCGTGGTTCCAAGTCGGAAGGCTTGCGGACATGAGCATTCGAAGACGGCGGGAGTGCTGCCGGTCTCGGAGGGATCACCCGCCCTTTTGCAAGAGTTTTCCCCGAATGGAGCCAATCCCTCGGTGATCGCCCATCATCACGGGCATGCGCCAGTTCTCCGTCTGGAGGAGGTTTCCGTCAGCTTCGGGGGGCTGCAGGCCCTATGCAACGTGAGCTTCGAGGTCTTCCCAGGCGAAGTGGTCGCCCTCATCGGCCCCAACGGTGCCGGCAAGACAACTCTGCTCAACGCCATCTCGGGACTGCTCCGTCCCGACAGCGGGGAGATCATTCATGCGGGCGCGAGGATCACGAACCTGCCACCGCACCGGGTCGCCGCAATGGGTGTGGGGAGAACCTTTCAGGCGGTCCAAGTCTACGAACGACTCACCGTTCTTCAGAATGTCCTTCTGGGGCTTCACGTGGAGGGTCGGTCGAGCTTCTTCTCCTCCATGTTCCGCACCCCCTTCGAGAGAGGGGAGGAGCAGTCCCTAAAAGCCAAGGGCCTTGGGTTCCTGCGCCAGTTCGCCCTGGGAGAAAAATCCCATGTGCCTGCCGTTCAACTGAGCCTGCTGGAACAGAAACTGCTGGAACTGGCGCGCGCTCTTGCCCTCTCACCGTCGCTCCTGCTGCTGGACGAACCCGCTGGCGGCCTCAACCCCCGTGAGAGCGGAGTGCTGATGCACGCTGTCGAAATGCTGAGAAAGAAAGGGATGGGCATCATCCTTGTGGAACACGACATGAACGTGGTCATGCAGCTGGCCGACCGAGTGGTGGTGCTCCAGTACGGGTGTTGTATCGCTTCGGGTACACCCGAGAGAATCCAAAAGGACCCCCGCGTGATCGCAGCGTACCTGGGTTCAGGGGGGCTCCGGCACTGAATGCCCATACGGAACCCGCCCCCGCAAGGGTTTTCCGGGGAGAATCTCCGCAACTTTTTTCAAGACAAACCCCAAGACTTGAAGGAGTTCTCCATTGCTCCGAATCGTCGCCCTGTCCGTCCGCTACGGTTCCATCCCAGTTCTCAGGAGGGTGACCTTCCATGTCTCCCCAGGCGAGATCGTCGCCCTGATCGGGGCGAACGGGGCCGGCAAGAGCACCCTTTTGCGTTCTATCAGCGGCTTGCACCGCGTCTCCGGTGGCGAGATCCATTTCATGGACACGGCCATCCACGGTCTGTCGCCCGAACGCATTGTCCGGATGGGCCTCATCCAGGTACCCGAAGCCCGGCAGCTGTTTCCCAATCTCACGGTGCTCGAAAACCTGGAACTGGGCGGATATGTCCATGGGCGACGGCATGTGCGGAACGTTCTGGAGGAGATTCTCACCCTTTTTCCCATCCTGGCTGAACGGCGGAAGCAGAAGGCGGGTACACTGAGCGGAGGCGAGCAGCAGATGCTTTCCATCGGCAGGGCCCTCATGGCCCGCCCCCGCCTGCTCATCCTCGATGAACCCTCCCTCGGACTGGCCCCCCTGATTGTGGAGGAAATCTACGAGAAGTTGCTGGCACTGCACAGTAACGGCACAACGATGCTCCTGGTGGAACAGAACGCCCTCGGTGCCCTTGCCGTCGCTGAAAGGGCTTATGTCCTGGAAACCGGTCGCATTGTGCTCTCAGGAGATGCCCGCAGCCTCATGGAACACGAAGACGTTCAAAGGGCTTACCTGGGCAAGGATTATCGCTACAAATGGGAAAGGTAGAGGGATGACCAGGTCGCCAAGTCGTGTGGAAACCCTTCCTCGGGACGCGCTCCGTCAACTGCAGATGGAGCGCTTGCAGGTCACCCTGAACCGGGCTTATTTCAATGTGGACTTTTACCGCAGGCGTATGGACGCCCTGGAGATTCTGCCGGAGGATGTCTCCATGCCCGGTGATTTCCAGGCGTTTCCCTTCACGACCAGGCGCGATCTTGCAGATCACTACCCCTACGGCCTATTCGCCGAGCCGCTCAGGAGCATCGTTCGGCTGAAGATTTCCACGCCGGCCCTTGGAGACTTGGGAAAACCCCTTGTCATCGGTTTTACGCGGCGGGACGTGACCATGTGGCAGGATCTCATGGTCCGCCTTTTTCAACAGCTGGGAATTTCGGACAGGGACATCGTCCAGGTGGCGTTCAACTACAGCCTCTTTCCCGGGGCGTTCACCTTCAACCACGCGGCAGAACTCATCGGAGCCACCCTGGCCCCCTCGGCAACCATCTCCGCCACATTGCAGCTGCAAATCATGCGTGACTTCAGGTCCACAACTCTCGCCACGACCGCGGCGTTCGCACTCCACATCGCGGAGACGATGGAACGTTCGAACATTTCGCCGTCGGACCTCAACTTGAAGCTGGTGATGCTCGGGCCGGATCCCCTCTCGGATGTCATTCGCGCCCGGCTGGAAAGCTCATTCCAGGTTCCCGTCATGAGCCTATACGGCGTGGCGGAGATGGTGGAACCGGGTATCGCCGGCGAATGCCCTGTCAAGGATGGTCTTCATTTGTCCGAAGATCACTTCCTTGCGGAAATCATCGATCCGGTCTCCGGTCAACCCCTGCCCTGCGGTCAGGAAGGAGAACTGGTCCTCACGACGCTCAGCGCGGAAGGCTACCCCCTGCTCCGTTACCGCACGGGGGATATCACCGTCCTCAAAGACAATCCCTGCCCTTGCGGCCGGACCCACGCCCGAATCGCCCCCATTCTTCGCCGCACCGACAACCGGATCTTTATTCGGGGCATTTCCCTGTATCCGGAAAACGTGGAACATCTCTTGAAAGGTCTGGATCCCGCTGTGCTAGACATCCGACTGATCGTCGCCACTTCTCACGGGATCGGCGAACAGCTTGAAATCATGGTGGCAAGGGACCCCGGGCAACCCTTTCCCGAGGGAGGTCGTTCTCAATACCTGGATCTCCTCAGAAGCCATTTGAGGAGGGTTCTTGGATTCGGTGCCAGGATCCAACTGGTGGATGCTGAACGGCTGCCTGGAGAGGGTCTCATTCACAAGACCGTCTTCCGATCGCAGACGTCCCTCTCTTGAATTTCCGCTTCCTTCCGGACCGGCCCGTACCGACCGACGGCATTCGCCCCCTCTTTCGCAGGCTTTAAAGGGGGCCTGTGTTCCCCGTTCGCGATTCTTGGGCCGCTTCCATTTCATGGTCGATATCTCCGCATCACCATTGATTATTCCTTGGCTCTGGAGTAATTTTGATAAAGGAGTCAACCGGTTAGTGAGTACCGAAAGGGAGGGTCGACGGTGTGCCATGGAGGGATGAGCGTTTCCCGGGGGAGGTGAGCCATGACGTTTGATGAAGTGAAGAACGCAGTATTGAATCTGAGCGACGCGGACAAGACCCGATTTCTTCTTGAAGTGGTTCCGCACATCTGGTCTGAAAGGACCGTGGACAAGGCATGTGTGGACAGGATGAAAGCGCTGGTGGACGAAGCCATCGAAAAGGAGTACCAGGAACAGCACATGGGAAATGTCTGAGAATCCCGCAGACGATTTGACCCTGGTGGTGAGGGTGCCTTCCGCCCCGCTGTGAAACTCGCCTGGCAATGCTCCATCCGCCGGGATCCAAGGTATTTTCTATGCTCTCGCGGGTCCCCCTGTTCCTTGAGGAAGACCCTTTCCACTTCGGGTCGTTTCCTCGTTTGTCGGTCCCGGGCCTCTCCCGCCCGAAAGGACGGCTCTTTACCCATAACGCCACGAGGATTGTGTGAACCCCACAAGTTTTTTGAAAAACCTCATTCTTTTTGGTATGGAGGTGCGGACGCGACGGCACATCGGGCAGGGAAGCCCCTTTCATGGGCGAACCCGGCCGCGCTCGGCCTGGTTGGAGCACTTCACATGGAACCCCCAGGAGATTTGGAATGAATCTTTCTTTCATGCCGGCCGTTTCATCTCGTGAGGAATTGGCCGCCTTGCAACTCAAGGGGCTGCAGTGGACCGTCTCCCACGCGTATCGGCATTCCGATCATTACCGAAGGAAGCTGAACGAGGCGGGAGTCACACCGGAGCAGATCCGCTCCCTGGACGACCTTCGGCGCCTGCCTTTCACCACCGCTCAGGATCTGCAGGCGGATTACCCCTTTCCCCTCCGCTCGGTTCCCTTCGAGGACATCGTCCGCGTCCACGCTTCCTCCGGCACAACCGGCAAACGGAAGGTGCTGAGTTACACGCAGAAAGATATTGATGACTGGGCTTTCATGTTCGCCCGGTGTTATCAAATGGCCGGTCTCACGAAGAAGGATCGCGTCCAGATCGCCGTGGGATACGGGCTCTGGACTGCAGGAGTCGGTTTCCAACTGGGCTGTGAAAAGTTCGGGGCACTGGCCATCCCTGTCGGACCGGCCAATTCCGAAATTCACTGCCAGATGCTGGTGGACATGCAAAGCACTGTCTTCTGCGCCACCGCCTCCATGGCCCTGCTCATGGCGGAAGAGATCGAGCAAAGAGGACTCCGGGAACGCATCGCCCTCAAGAAGTTCATCTTCGGGGCCGAGCGGCACAGCCGGCGCATGCGCAGCCGCATTCAGGAAATCACGGGTGCTGGGGAACTTTTCGACATCACCGGCTTGACGGAACTCTACGGTCCGGGCACCGGCCTGGAATGTGGCGCACACCAGGGAGTCCATTACTGGGCGGATTACTACCTCCTGGAGATTCTCGACCCGGAAAGCCTCGAGCCTGTTCCCCCTGGGGAAATCGGAGAAATGGTGGTCACGAGCCTGAGAAAGGAAGCTTCTCCCCTCATTCGCTATCGAACCCGGGACCTGACCCGCCTGCTTCCCGACCCCTGTCCCTGCGGCAACATCCTGCCAAGGCACGATCACCTGCTGGGTCGCTCCGACGACATGTTCATCTACAGGGCCGTGAACATCTACCCCGGCCAGATCGACCACGTCCTCTCCCAGATCCCGTGTGTCGGGAGCGAGTACCAGGTGCATCTGTACCGGAGGGAGGACGGCAGGGATATCATGCTCATCAAGGTGGAACGGCTGGGAGACGACTGCCCGGACTCTGACAGGCAACTGGTGGAGCAGATCACTCATGAAATCAGAAGACAAATTCTCGTGCGCGCCCAGGTGGAAGTGGTAGATTATGGAGCACTGCCCCGCACGGAGCGCAAGAGCAAGCGGGTGTTTGACCACAGGGTCAACGGGTTGTGAGAAGAGGAGTTGGAGCTTCAAAACAGCGCCTGCCCAGGCGCCCATTCTCAGGGAGAGGAGCGATCATGACTGCAACGAGATGGAACCATGCGATCGTCGTCTGCTGCGCTCTGCTTTTGGCCGGAGTGGGAGGAGCGGACCGGGCCGCCTCCGCCGCCGAGCCCATTCGGATTGGAGCTTTTTTCGCCCTTTCGGGTCCCGCGGCAACCATTGGGACTCCCACCAAGCTCGTGGCCCAGATGGTGGTAGACCGGATCAACAAGGAAGGCGGGATCAATCAGCGCCCTCTGGAGTTGGCCGGAGGGGACACGGAGAGCGATCCCACCAAAGCCCTGATGGAGGCCAAGCGCCTGGTGGAAAAGGAAAAGGTCGTGGCACTCATCGGACCCACGCGAACGGACGAGGGGATGGCTGTAAAGCCTTACATTGAGGACAACGCCCACATTCCCATCGTCATGACCATCGGCGGCGATCCGGTCATCGCCGGCGGCAAATTCGGCCCCTTTAAGTGGACGTTCAAAACACCTCAACGGACCTCCATCGCCGTGAAGAAGATCTACGACTATCTCCGGTCTCAAAAACAGACAAAGATCGCTCTCCTGACGGCGACGGACGGTTTTGGGAAAGACGGCGCCACATGGCTGGAGCAGTTGGCCCCCGAGTTCGGTATGGAGATCCTGGCAAAGGAGTCTTTCGCCGTCACCGACACGGACATGACCCCTCAGCTGGTGAAGATCCGGGAGACGGGTGCGCAGGCGCTCATCTGCTGGACCATCGGTCCCGCCGGTGCCCGTGTTGCCAAGAACGTGAAACAACTGGGCATGACCATGCCCCTGGTGCAATGCCACGGGCAGCCGGATCCCAAGTATGTCGAACTGGCCGGTGAGGCGGCGGAGGGCAGCATCATGCCCTCCACCAAGCTGATGGTGGCAGACCAACTCCCCGACGAAGACCCGCAAAAGGCGGTCATTCTCGAGTTCATCCGCATGTACCGCGACGTGTACAAGTATGACAAGCAGTATCCCATCAACACCCACTCGGGATATGCTTGGGATGCCCTCTACATCCTATCCAACGCCATGCGCCAGGTGGGTACGGAGCCTGAAGCCCTGAGGGGAGCCATCGAGACGACCAAGGGGTATGTGGGAATCAGTGGAATCTACAATCTCACCCCGGAAGACCACAACGGGCTCGGGACGGATTCCATGGTGATGGTGAAGGTTGAAAGGGGGAAGTGGGTCCTTGTGCAGCGATAGTCTGTGCGGACGCACAAAAGCCCATCGGAATCCCTCCTGAATGGAGGAATGGGTTCCGGGTATCGTAGAGGCCTTGCCCGTGGGACTCTCACGGCATTGAACATTTCCCAGGGAACCTTGCGCCTGACGGGCTTTTGTCCTTTTGGGCCGGAACGGGATTGCGATCGGCAATCCCGCTTTTTTCTGGATCGTGATGAAATCCTTGAAAGGCCTCCGGGGAAAGGCGATAAGAATTCTGGTGCGCTCCACCAACTGGATCGGGGACGCCGTGATGACGACACCCGCCATGGCTGCGTTGAGGGCCTTCTTTCCGGCGGCTCGCATCACGGTCGCCGCCAACCCTTCGGTGGCGGAACTCTTCTCGCCGCACCCCAGTTGCGACGAGGTGATCGTTTTGGATAAACAGCGGGCCCATCAGGGATTGCAGGGACTCTTCCGGTTCTCCCGCATATTGAACAGGGAGAGATTCGACCTGGCCCTTCTCTTCCAAAACGCCCTGGAAGCGGGCATCCTGGCATGGCTTGCCCGCATTCCCATCAGGGCCGGGTACAGCACGGACGGCCGGGGCTTTCTGCTCACACACAGGGTGCCCGTGGGACGAGCCGAGCGCGCCATGCACCATACGGCTTATTACCTGCACATGCTGAAAAGCCTCGGGATTGAAGGGGGCAACGGGCGCCTCTGTCTGACGTGTACCGCCTCGGAGCGGGCTTGGGCGCAGAGTGTACTGGGAGAGGATTTTTGGGTGGCGATCAATCCAGGAGCGACATACGGATCCGCCAAGCGGTGGTTTCCTGACCGTTTCGCCCGGGTGGCGTCGACGCTTGCCGGGAAAACGGGTGCAGGGATTCTTCTCGTGGGCGGTGCAACCGAAAGAGCAATCGGTGCCGAAATCGAAAAGGCGGTGAACGGCCGTGTGCTGAACCTCATGGGTGAGACTTCCGTGAGGCAACTCATGGCCCTGCTCGAAAAATGCCGCCTTCTCATCACCAACGACTCGGGTCCCATGCACGTGGCAGCCGCCCTGGGCATTCCCCTGGTAGCACTCTTCGGGCCGACGGATCACACCACCACATCTCCATTGGCGGACAACTGGCGCCTGGTGCGCAAGCCCGCCGAGTGCGCCCCTTGTCTCAAGCGCACCTGCCCGACCGACCACCGATGCATGGAAGCCATTGGACCCGACGACGTCCTCCAGGCGGTGAAGGACCTCATGGGACTGGACCTCGCAACATGAACCGGCAACTCCTGGACACCTACAAACGTCTTCTCAGGCGCGTCTTTCCTTTCTGGCGCAGGCTTGTCGTCGCCGTCATCTGCATGGTGGGAGTGGCAGGGACTGCGGCGGCATCGGCATACCTGGTGAAACCGGTGCTGGATGACATCTTTGTCAACAGGAAAATGGAGATGCTCCAGCCCCTCGCCCTCGCCGTCCTGGTGCTGTTCATTGTCAAGGGAGTCTGTTCCTGGGGCAACACGTACCTCATGAGTTACGTGGGGCAGCGCATCGTCGCTGGCTTGCGGGAAGAACTCTACAATCACCTGCAGGATCTCTCGGTGGCTTTCTTCGACCGGACACCCACCGGCACCGTCATGTCCCACATCATCAATGACGTGAACCAGATGCAGGCGGCGGTGTCCGACTCGGTCACCGGTCTTCTCAAGGACTGCTTCAGCATCATCGGCCTTCTTTGCGTGGTTTTTTACCGGGACTGGCAACTGGCACTCATCGCCGTGGTGGTTCTCCCCGTCGCCTTTTATCCCCTCTTCCGCTTCGGCCGCATGCTCCGCAACACCATCACCCGCACGCTTCAGAGCTACGGCAACCTTTCCGTGATCATCCACGAAACCATCACGGGCCACCGCATCGTTAAAGCTTTCGGTATGGAGCACCATGAGAAAAGGCGCTTTGCGGAGGAAAACCAGCGGTTTTTCGACCACACCATGAAGTCCGTTTCCATCCGTGCTTTGTCCTCTCCCCTCATGGAATTCCTGGGGGGCATCGGAATCGTGTGCATCATCTGGTACGGCGGTTACAACGTTATCACGGGAGCCTCCACGCCGGGCAACTTTTTCTCCTTTCTCACCGCGGTGATCATGCTCTACGAACCCGTGAAGCGCCTCACCAACATCTACAACACCATCCAGCAGGGACTCGCCGCCGCCACGCGCGTCTATGGAATCCTCGACACCCCGTCGGAAATCAGGGAGACTCCGGGAGCAGCCGTCCTCAAACCGATCCGTAAGGGGATCCAGTATAGAAATGTCGGCTTCTCATATGGCGACAAGAGGATCCTCAGCAACATTGACCTGAACGTCCACTCGGGGGAAATCGTGGCCATTGTGGGGGTGAGCGGAGCCGGTAAGACAACCCTCGTCAATCTTCTTCCCCGGTTCTATGACGTTACCGAAGGGGCGATCTGCATCGACGGGACCGACATTCGGCAGGTGACCTTGTCTTCCCTGAGAAGCCAGATCGCCCTAGTGACTCAGCAGCCCATTCTTTTCAACGACACGGTGTGCAACAACATCGCCTATGGGAGCTTCGGAAAGCCCAGGGAAGAGGTTGTGGCAGCGGCCAGAGCCGCCCATGCCTATGACTTCATCATGCAGATGCCCAAGGGTTTCGACACGGTGATCGGCGAACAGGGCGTTCGGCTCTCGGGCGGGGAGCGCCAGCGCATTTGCATCGCTCGGGCCATCCTCAAGGATGCTCCCATTCTGATCCTGGACGAAGCCACCTCATCCCTGGACAGCGAATCGGAACTGGAAGTCCAGAATGCCCTGGAAAACCTCATGAAAGGACGCACGACCCTGGTCATCGCCCACAGGCTTTCCACCATTCAAAACGCCGACCGCATCGTCGCCCTTGCAGGAGGATCCATCGTGGAAACGGGAAGTCACGCGGACCTCATGCGGACAACCGGTGAGTATCGTCGCTTGTACGAACTCCAGTTGTCCCAGTTCGACTCGGGGTCGACGCCATGAGGCGTGACGGCAATGGTCCGGTCCGTTCCAGGGTTTCCCCGGATGTTGAAGCACTCACGGCGGAAAGCATGGCGTTTCGGGCGGTGAACTGCCTTTTGCGGGTGGCCGCCCTTATCCCTAAAGGAACAGTACCCGTTTTGGGGGGCATCCTGGGAACGCTGTGGTATGCGGCGGATCGAAAGCACCGCGAAGTGGCCCTGAGAAACCTCCGGATAGCCTACGGCGACGAACTTGGCGAAACGGACAGGAAGGGGATCTGTCGGAGGGTTTTCCTGAACCTTGCCACAGTGATCCTTGAACTGCCCCGCCTGCTCACCCTGACCGAAGAGGATCTGGATCGTTACATCACGTTTTCCGGTGTGGAACACGTGGAAAACGCCCTCAAAAAGGGAAAAGGCGTACTCGTCATGGCCTCCCACTTCGGCAACTGGGAACTCATGGCTCTCGCGTTTTCCATGAGACACCGGCCCATCAAGATGGTGGTTCGCCCCCTGGACAACGCCCTGCTGGACAGGATCATCGACGGCATCCGTTCCCGGGGGGGCAGTGAAACGATCCCCAAGAAGGGTTCGGTGCGCCGACTCTTGAGGCATCTGAGACAGAATCAGGTGGTGGCTCTCCTCGTGGACCAGAACGTGGACTGGTATGACGGCGTCTTCGTCCCGTTCTTCAGGGAAACGGCCTGCACGAACAAGGTCATGGCGGTCGTGGCCCTGCGCACCGGGGCCCCCGTGGTGCCCGTATACAACTACCGGCAGGAGGACGGCCGATACAGAACGGTCTTCGAGCCGGAGGTGCCCCTCATCCGCACAGGTGATACAACCCGGGACATTGAGGAGAACACGGCCCTTTTCAACCGAATCATTGAGGGTTTTATCAGGAAATATCCCGAACAGTGGCTGTGGCTGCACATGCGGTGGAAAACCAGGCCCTATCAGCTTTGGCCCAGGCAGTCCCTGAGATTGCAGCGCTGGCTCGTGATTCGACCCCAAATTCGTTCAGCGGGAGCATGATTCCACCTTGGACGGCCCATTTTATCGAGGGAGCCGGCGGACGGAGGACAGTCTATTGATCGGTCGGGACGTGCCCCGGGATTTGCGTAAGATCCTCGTCGTCAAGCCCAGCGCGTTGGGAGACGTGATTCACAGCCTGCCCTTCCTTCACGCGCTGGCCACCCGTTATCCCCAGGCGGAGATTCACTGGGTGATCGCAAGAGGCATCCACGAGATTCTCGAGGGGCACCCCTTGATCCATCGCCTGTGGGTGATCGACAAGAACAAGTGGAAGCAGCCGGCTCATGCAGCAAAAACCGTCACGGAATTGCGACGTCTCTTTCGTCAACTGAGAACGCAGTCTTTCGACCTCGCGGTGGATCTGCAGGGGTTGCTGCGAAGCGCTCTCATCGCGCGCTTTTCCGCCGCAAAAAGTGTGGTCGGTTTCAGGGAATCCCGGGAAGGAAGCGTCTTCTTTTACTCTCGTCGAATAAGGGGTGGAACGGAGGTCCATGCCGTGGACCGTTACCTGCGCATGGCCAAGTCGCTGGGATGCAACGGGGTCGACGTTCAGCACCCCTTCCCCAAACTCCCCTCCCTGGACGGATTGATTCCGCAGGAGACTGGTCCATACGCGGTGCTGGCCCCGGCCGCAGGCACTCAACTGAAGCGATGGCCTCCCGGATGTTTCGGTGAACTGGCATCCAGGTTGCCCCTGACTTCCATCGTGGTGGCCGCCGGTTCTGACAAAGGTGTGGCACTGCGTGTCGTTGCGGCGTCCAAAGGCAGGGCCAGATCCCTGGCGGGGAGGTTGAATCCGAAAGAACTCGCTGCCGTCATCCGAGGCGCCCGCTTCATGGTGTGCAACGACACGGGCCCCATGCACATGGCCGCAGCCCTGGGAACCCCCGTCTTCGCCCTCTTCGGCCCCACAAACCCCCAGAGAACCGGTCCCTACGGAGCACGCCACACGGTCATCCAGGCAGCCCTCCCCTGCGCCCCCTGTTACAGGAGAAAAACTTGCCGCGATTGGGTCTGCATGAAGGCCATATCGGTGGACGAGGTGATGCAGCGAATCCATGGGTCAGGCTTGATTGAAGCAACGGGCGGATGATGTCATGGAAGCGGTGTCCGTTGCCGTCATCACCCGTAACGAGGGCAGGAACATCCGGGAGTGCCTGGCAAGCGTCCAATGGGCCTCTGAAATCGTGGTCGTTGACCGGTTCAGTTCCGACGACACGGTGGAAATCGCCCGGGAGATGGGGGCAACGGTCTACCAGGAAGAATGGCACGGCTATGCCCAGCAGAAGAACCTTGCCATGGAGAAAACGCGGGGGGCCTGGATCCTGAACCTGGATGCCGATGAAAGGATCCCCCCCCCGTTGCGCGGCGAAATACTGGAAACTCTCCCCAAAGCCGGCGACACGGTGGGGTACTATATCGCCAGGAGGAATTATTTCTGCGGGAAATGGATCCGGTACGGGGGGTGGTATCCCGACTACACCTTGAGACTCTTGAGGAAAGGTGCGGGCAGGTTCGAAGAGCGGGCCGTCCATGAAAAACTGCGGGTTCACGGCAGGACCGGGCGCTTGGAACATCCAATGGAACATTACAGTTACCGTTCCATATCCGACTACCTCGAGAGGCTGGACCGCTACAGCGCCTTGGCGGCCCTGGAGCTGAAAAAGGGGATGGTCACGGCATCCTGGGCCGCCTTGAGCCTGCGCCCCCTTTTCACTTTCTTCAAGATGTACATCATGCGGCGCGGATTCCTGGACGGGAGGGAGGGGTTTTTCCTCGCCGTGTCCTACGCGTATTACACGTTTCTCAAGTATTATCGAACGACGGAAGCAGCAAGTGGCCTCTCCTTTGATTGATCTCGCGGAAATCGACCGCATTTTGTTCATCAAGCTCCGTCACATCGGGGATGTTCTGCTGGCCACCGGCGTGTTCAAGGCGATTAAGACGGCCAAACCCCAATTGCAGATCTCGGTCGTCGTCAACGCGGGTACGGAAGCCATGCTCACCCTGCATCCGAGCCTCCACGAAGTGATCCCGTTGCGTAAGGGGGGGAGCCTCTGGGAGCAGGTGGCCTTCCTGTATCGGATCAGGAGAAAGCGCTTCCAGGCGGCGGTCAACATGACGGAGGGGGACCGGGGGGCTTTTCTCGCCCGCATGACCGGAGCCCGTTACCGGGTGGGAATCGATCCGCGGGGCAGAGGATTTCCAGGAAAGAAGCACCTGTTCACGCATCTTGTTCCGCAGGAATATGACGGAAGACATCGTGCCGTCATGGACATGGACGTGCTCCAGCCTTTTGGACTGAATGATGGCACCCCGCATGTGGAGCTGTTCACATCTCCGGCAGACGACAGGTGTGTCTGGGAACTACTGAAGGAGAGAGGGATCGACCGGGGAACGCCTTACCTGGTCGTTCATCCCACCTCCCGTTGGCTTTTCAAGTGCTGGCGGGACGAGGCGGTTGCCCGGCTCATCGACCGCCTGGAAGCCCAAGGGGTCAGGACCGTCGTCACCTGCGGTCCTGATAACCGGGAAAAATCCAAGCTCACCCGGATTCTCAGCACCATCCGATCGAGCCCCCTGGTGTTTCCAGGGACGCTTTCTCTGAAGCAGCTCGCCTCCCTCATCAAGGGCAGTGCTCTTTTCTTCGGGATGGATTCGGCTCCCATGCACATGGCTGCTGCACTGGGCACGCCGGTGGTCGCCCTCTTCGGCCCTTCCGACCGGACGGTCTGGCATCCTCTGACGGCTGAGGGCCGGGTGATCGTCAAGGAAGACTCTTTTCCCTGCATTCCCTGCAAAAAGGATGGCTGCGGGGGAAGCAAACGGAGCCGGTGTCTCGAGGCCGTCACCGTGGATGAGGTCATGGAGGCCATCATGCAGGTTTGGAGGCCTTCAAGCCGTCCGGAACCCGAAATTTTTGTTCCTTGCAGGTCATGAACATCCTTTGTGTCTCCCATACCCCGGACCTGAAGGGATCCGCCGTCAGCCTCTGCGAACTGATGAAGGGCCTGGACCCTGCCCTTTTCAAGCCCGTTGCCGCTTTTTCCAAGGACGGCACTCTGGTTTCCGTTTTGGAGGACTCGGGGATCAGCACGCACGTCGTCGGAAGACGGGGCTTTCTCCGATTGGACACCTTGCGGGGGGCCCTGCATGTCATCGACACGGAAAAAATCGACCTTGTGCATGTGAACTCGGCGGTCTCCTTCTCCAAGTATTTCGCCATGGCCGCCCGCTGGAGGAGGCTGCCGGTGGTCTGGCACGTACGCGAAGACCCTTGGGGCAAGCGATTGAAGTCCCTCAAGAAATGGATCGCAGGGCTTTCCACAAGAATCGTCGTCTTGACATCCCAGCAGGAAGAGGCCTTTCGGCGAACTGGTAAAGTGATCAAGATATACAATGGCGTGGATACGACGCGATTCCGGCCGGACGTCGGTGCGGAAGAATTCCGGAAACGGTTTCAGATCCCGGAGGCAGCCTTCGTTTTTGGGATGGTGGGATCTATCGAGGAGAACAAAGGAACCCTGAATTTCCTGAAAGCTGCACAGAGGATGAGCACGACAGGTGGGAACATTTTCTTTGCGGTAGTGGGGGGCGGCCTGCCCGAGGATGTCCGCAATGCGCGGCGTTTTGCACGGCAAGACCCCTTTCTCGCCTCCAGGACCATCTTCACCGGTAAGCTGGCGGAAATCCCTCAAGTCATGTGCGGTCTCGACGTCCTCGTAGTGGCCTCTCGCTGGGAATCCTTCCCCAGGGTGCTCCTTGAGTCCATGGCGTGCGGCAAGCCGGCCATTGCTCCCGCCGTGGGGGAAATCCCAAGGATCATGGATGCCGACCGAACTGGGATCCTCGTTTGCGACAACCGCGTTGAAACCCTCCACGAGGCCATGGAACGCTGCGTTCGGGATAAGAGTCGACTCCAGGAAATGGGCCGTACGGCACTGGAAAGGGTGCGCGGCGAGTTCACCATCGAGACTCACGTGGGGAAAGTGCAGGAGGTATACGCTCAGGTTCTGGGTGAAAGGAAGCGAGGGAGATAATGGCTTCGATTCTTTTCCTCATACTGGGCTTCCACAAGCCCAGCTCCAAAAAGCGCATCCTGTGCAGCCTCGACTCGCTGCGTTCCCGAGGGCACACGGTGGACGCCATCCCCATTCCCCTCTCTTTTCCCGGGCGGATGGCCCTGTTGCCTGTTGTGAGACGGGCCGACCTGGTCGTTTTGCAAAAGAAGCTCCTGAACCGCTGCCAACTTCGATTTTTCTGCCTCACCAATCCGAATCTGGTTTTCGATTTGGACGACGCGGTCATGTTTCACGAGGTGGAAAGGGGCGAACCGGTCCAGGGCAAGTATTTTCAGCGATTCGTCCGAACGGTGAAAAGCTGTCGAGGAGTCATCGCCGGAAATGAGTACTTGGCGGAGTTCGCCCGGGCGGTCTTCACTGGCGGTCGTGAAGGGTCCGGAAGAGTCACCGTTCTTCCCACTCCTGTGGATACGGACCTGCTGAGGCCCAAGACCTTTGAGAAGGCCCTGGACAGAGTCACACTGGGTTGGCTTGGAACCAAGGGAAACCTCGTGCATCTGAGGTTGATCGAAAGGGCCTTGAGTACTGTCCTCACCCGAAACCCGGAGGCCACCTTCAAAGTAGTGTCCGACGCAAACCCTGTTCACTTCCAATGCCCTCACCTGTTTGAACCCTGGAATCAAACGGGTGAAAATGATATGCTTAAAAATTTTGACATCGGTCTCATGCCTTTGGAAGACAACCTCTGGACCCGTGGAAAAGGCGGCTACAAGCTGCTCCAGTACATGGCCGCGGGAACTGCTTCCGTGGCTTCACCCGTGGGCATCAACGGGGAAATCATCGATCACGGGAAAACCGGTTTTTTGGCGGAAACCGAAGAGCAGTGGGTGGAAATCCTGACCCGCCTCGTCCGATCACCGGAGTTGCGCCGCAAAATGGGTGAGGCGGCGCGGGAAAAGGTGGAAGCGATCTACAGCCTGCAGGCCTACAACCGGCGTCTCGCCACCTTTCTGGAGCGATTTTTGTGAAGCGCATTTTGCACACGGAATCTTCCATGAACCTGGGAGGACAGGAACTGCGCATCCTCGCGGAAATCGAGGGTCTTGAGGAATATGGATTCAGCTCAATCCTGGCGGCGAGACCGGGGAGCCGCATCGCCGACGAGGCGGACCGGCGGGGACTGAAAGTCTTCCGGGTTTCCATGAGGGGAAGCGTGGATCCCTTTGCGGTGATCCGCTTCCTGGGCATCATCCGCGAAGAGGGGTTGGACCTGGTGTGCACCCACGGCTCCAAAGACGGCTGGTCTGCAGGAACTGCGGCCAGGATTCTCGGGAAAAAGGTCGTTCGGTCCAGAAACGTTGCCAACCCTATACGCTCCCATTGGGCCGGGCGCCTGGTGTACGGCCCTCTCTGCGACGCCGTTGTCACCACGAGTGAGTTCATCGGCAAGGGGATGATCAAGAGGGGAGTCCCTCCGGAAAAGATCCTTTGCATTCCGACCGGCATTGACCTGCGCCGCTTTCATCCCAGCGTGGAAAAAGGTCAATTTCGAGAAGAGCTGGGGGTCTCCGAAGAAACGCCGCTGGTGGGAATGATCTCCGTCCTGCGGGGTGATAAGGGGCCCGACGTGTTTCTCCGTTCGGCGGAACTCGTCTTGGAGCATCGCCCACACCCGTTTTTCACCCTCGTGGGTGACGGGTGGATGCGAAAGAAGCTGGAGGACATGGTTGCGGGATTCCACCACAAGGAAAGGATCCGTCTGACCGGATTCCGCCGGGATATTCCCCATATCATGGCTGATCTGAACCTCCTGATTCTACCCGCACGGGTTCCTGAAGGCGTTCCTCAGACGATCCTTCAGGCCCACGCCATGAAGATTCCCGTCATTGCAAGCGATGTGGGAGGAGTGAACGAAGCGGCGATCCACGATGAAACCGCTCTCCTGGTGCCCCCCGGGAATCCCATGGCTCTTGCCCAATGTATTGAGAGGGCTCTGGATGATCCGGGAATCATGAGGCGATTGGCGGAAAAAGGCCATGAAATGGTGACTTCAGCATTCGGACTGGAAGCCTGGTTGGAAAGGATGGCCCACCTCTATCAAAGTGTTTTGGGGGCTTCACCGACGGCGGGTGATGGGCCTCGCCCCCAAAGGTTCCGAGGAGACTAGCGGCTTGGGCCGGATCACCCTTCTGCACACAGAGGCGTCCAATGGTTGGGGAGGACAGGAAATCCGCATTCTCAGAGAGATGATGGGCATGCGGGAGCGCAATCATCGGGTTTTGCTCGTCACGACTCCCTGGACCGCGATTCATGAAAGGGCAACGTCCTGCGGGATCCCGACATTTTCCCTTCCCATGGGCGCCCCTCATTTCATTCAGGCCGTCGTCCGGCTGGTCGTCATCATTCGTCGGCACAGGGTCTCACTTGTGAACACGCACAGCTCCCGGGACAGCTGGATCGGGGCCATCGCTGGGAAGCTGACCGGGGTAAAGGTCCTGAGGTCGCGGCACATCTCTTCCAAGCTGAACACCAGCCCCCTCACGAAAGCCCTCTACCGGCATCTGTGTCACGGGATCGTGACGACGGGGCAGTTCATTCGGAACCAGATCGTCGAGGAGTTGGGAGTGAAACCCGACAGGGTCTTTTCCGTGCCCACGGGGATCGACGTGGAGCGCTTCCGGGGGGGGAATCCACGGGACGTGCGCAGGGAACTGGGCATCCCCGAAGAACATGCGGTCGTTGGGATCGCTTCCGTTCTGAGGAGCTGGAAAGGCCACCTGGAGCTGCTCGAATCTTTCCGCGGTGTTGTGGATACAAGACCCGCCGTGACCCTGGTCATTGTCGGAGAAGGACCGCGACGCAGGGTGATCGAAAGGAAGACCGCCCAGTTGGGGTTGCAGGGAAATGTCATCTTGACCGGCCATCGGGATGACATGGAGCGCATCATCCAGTTGTTTGACATTGCCGTCCTTTCCTCCTACGCCTCCGAGGGGATCCCTCAGTTCGTGCTTCAGGCGATGGCGGCCGGAAAAGCCGTAGTGGGCACGCGGGTGGGAGGAATTCCGGAAGCGATAGAAGACGGAGTCACGGGCCTCCTGGTCCCGCCAAGGGATCCCGCGGCAATCAGGGATGCCATCGTGTTTCTTCTGGATCACACGGACAAGAGGCACCTCATGGGCCAAGCGGGGTACGAACGGGCGTTGGCGGAGCACACCACTTCCCTGATGCTGGACCGCATGGAATCGGTCTACTACGCCTTGGGGGTGCAATAGGAAGCCTGGGCTGATGCCGTTTCGCCCCTTGCCCAGCTGTGGCAGCCATGCAAGAGTCAGGGGCCGAGAGGAACCCCCATGAAAATTCTTTTTTTTCCCATTGCAGGAAGAGAGGGGGCCAGCAGCCGTTACCGTGTTTACCAGTATGTGCCCTTTTTACAGCAGGCAGGGTTCCAGGTGCAGATACTGCCGCCCCTTCCCAGGACGGGCAGAGGCATCCGCCGCTGGGTACAAGCTTCTCTTGAGCATCATGCCGTCATACGCCAGGCGCGGAATGCCGACTTGCTTTTCATTCAGAAACGGCTTTTCGCCCCTCCAACAATTCGAAAAATGGCCCGGTTGGGAAAGAAAATCGTCTTTGATCTCGATGATGCCATTTTCACATCGCCTGCGGGTAATTGGTCACTTGTGACACGGAGAAGGGTGCATTCGCGCCTTAAGGCGGTCATGCGGGAGGCGGACCTGGTGCTTTGCGGAAACCGATATCTCAAGAAATTCTCCTCCGAGTGGGGAGCTTCCCGCACGGAGATCCTGCCAACGGCCATCGACACTTCCTCGTATTCCCCCCGGCAGGTTCCACGCTGCGGGGAACCTGTTCTCGGCTGGATTGGAAGCTCGGTCAACCACCGTTACCTGGATCTCCTATCATCGGTGCTTCCAACTTTGAGCCGGGAATTCCAGGGCTTGAGACTCCTCGTGGTGTCCGACGGTCGATACACGATGGAGGGAGTCCACGTAGAAAACCGCCCCTGGTCCCAAAAAACGGAAGTCCGGGATATTCTGGACATGGACGTGGGTCTCATGCCCTTGACGGACAACGAATGGACACGCGGAAAATGCGCCCTGAAGGCCCTTCAGTACATGGCGGCGGGTATCCCCGCCGTGTGCTCGCCCGTGGGCGCCAATAGTGAAGTGGTGGAAGACGGAAAGGAAGGGTTCCTGCCTCAAAGCGATGCAGAATGGCTGGATTCCATTCGCCTCCTCCTCAACTCTCATGCATTGAGGGAAAAGATGGGAAAAGCCGGGCGAGCGAAGGTGGATGCGGCCTTCAGTTTGCATGTCATCGCGAAAAGGAAGATCGATCTCCTGCGCTCCGTTTGATATTGCTCCTCAAGCAACGGGGAGCGACCCATGGAATGGGAGCTGTGAGCAGTTGGACACTATGCAGTCGACCCATCACCATAGAATTGAGAGGCAATGAGCGTCCCCAATTTTTTCATCGTGGGAGCGGCAAAAAGCGGCACCACCTCCCTCTACCACTATCTGAGGCAGCATCCGCAGGTCTTCATGTCCCCGGTGAAAGAGCCTTCCCACTTCATGGACTGGCCGGGTGGCATCCGGTCCTTCGAGGACTATCTCTCCCTGTTTTCCAAGGCCGCAGGAGCGAAGGCCGTGGGTGAGGCATCGACCGGCTACCTTTATGAACCGCATGCCGCCGGGCGGATCAAGGAGGCTTTCCCCGACGCCCGCATTCTGATGATCTTAAGAAATCCCGTGGACATGTGCTTTGCCCTGTGGCGACACATGCGACGCCTCGGCAAGCGGGGAGAGAGCCTCTCTTTCGAATCGGCGCTGGAAAAGGAACGGTCGCGAATGTCCGACGGGCGTTTTCGGGCGGCCTGCGTCGAGAGCTGGCATGCCAATTTCTACTACTTCCAAAGGGGCCTCTATCATCATCAGGTGGCACGATACCTGGAGACATTCGGAAAGGATCGGGTGCTGGTTCTCCTTTTCGAATCCTTCACGGACAGACCGCTGGAAGCCTGTCGCAGTGTGTTCCGGTTCCTTTCCGTGGCGGAGGACTTCACGCCCAGTATGAGGAAGCATAACGTGGGAGTGGAATTTCGGCACAGGGGTCTTCAGAAGGCCCTCGACGAAGGTCGTCTGATCCCTGGAGAACCCGGCGCGCCGAAATCCTCCAGGTTCCTTCAAACCATTGAAGGATGGCTCAGGATCCTCAACCTGAAACCCACTCCCCGCATGGCCTCAGACACCAGAATGCGGCTGATGGATGCCTATGCACACGACGTGGAACTGCTCGGCAGACTCCTGGAGCGGGATCTGAGCACCTGGCTCAGGGGAGACGCGAGGTGATTGCCGGCGCACAGTGGAGCAGACTCTACGCCTTGAGGCAGGAGATTCGAAAAACCTATCCCACCATCTGGGACGTTCCCCTGGTGAAGAAGGAGTTGGATCGTCTCCTGCCCAACATCCGGGAAGGATGCCGCATCCTCGAAGTGGGGGCGGGGGATCGGCGGTTCGAGAGGAAACTCAAGGGACGTTTGCACTGGGTCACCTACCGGAGTTGCGACGTGGACACGGAAACCATGCAGGATTACTACAGCGTGGAGGAGATCACAGAGGAGTTCGATTTCATCTTCATGTTTGAACTCATCGAACACCTCTCCCCGGAAGAGGGACTGGCGCTTCTCAGGCGCCTTTGGGAAATCCTCAGACCGGGGGGCTGCCTCCTGTTGGGAACCCCCAATCTGTACCACCCCCACCGCTACTTCGGCGATATCACTCACAAGACT
Source organism: Deltaproteobacteria bacterium (assembly GCA_012517315.1). Taxonomy (GTDB): domain Bacteria; phylum Desulfobacterota; class Syntrophobacteria; order Syntrophobacterales; family Syntrophobacteraceae; genus JAAYUJ01. The sequence continues at coordinate 171,435 of JAAYVE010000059.1, read as the reverse complement.
CCTTACAAGTACGAGGAACTGGGTGCGGTGATGCTCATGGCGGGTTTCACGAATCTCCGGGCATACAGAATGTATAATGACGCCGCACTGAGAAGGTGGCTGCGCATTCGGCTGGGTGTGGTGCTCCACCGATATCTGGATGTGGATTTTGCCCCGACGCTCCTTATGGAAGGAGAAAAGCCGCCTGCCGGCCCCTCATGCACCGAATCCGACGGGCGGTCCTAGTCGGGAAAGAGCGGTCGGGCAGCCTTCCCAACCGCATGGACAACGACCGGAAGGAAACGTGAGGAAACTCACTGCATGACCGGCACCACTTTCAGGTGGGGCTTGATGAGTCCATGCGTTGCAAGGTATCGGAGAATGTGTTCCGCACATTGTTCGGGAGAGCAGTCCAGCGTGCGAATGGCCATCTCCGGCGCGAGGGGCGGTTCGTAAGGATCGTCCACCCCGGTGAAACCTTTGATCTCTCCCTGGCGGGCCTTGCGGTAGAGGCCTTTTGGGTCACGCGTTTCACAAACTTCCACCGGAGTGTCCACGAACACTTCGAGGAAGGGAAGTCCGGCGTCATTGTGGAGTGTTCTGGCCAAGTCGCGGTCCTTACGGTAAGGCGAGATGAAACTCGTCAAAACGATGACTCCTGCGTCGGCGAAGAGCTTGGCCACTTCCCCGATCCGCCGGATGTTTTCCTCCCTGTCTTCCATGGAAAACCCCAGGTTCCTGTTGAGGCCGTGGCGCACATTGTCTCCATCCAGAACATACGCCAGGTAACCCTTGCGGATGAGTTCATGTTCCAGCGTGAAGGCGGTTGTGCTCTTCCCGGACGCGGGAAGTCCCGTGAACCATATGGTGCAACCCCGCTGTTTCAGAAGTTGCTCCCGCTCCCGGCGCTCTACATGGGTGCTGTGCCATCGGATATTCTTTCCCTTGGAATTGCCGGCTTTCATCTCTGGACTCACCTTTCTCGGGATGTTCATGGGAAGGGATCGAACTGAGCCGACACCCCGCTGTATTGCCTGCCTATCCTCATGGAACCGGTCAACCCTTCGGCAGTTCCGCCATAGAAGATTTCCCCGGGAGGGGGCAGATTTCCCTTGCATTCGAAAAAAAGGGGCCTCACGCCCTAAGGCCCCTTTCATGGTAGACCTGTAACAGGAAGTTCTGCTACTTGACAAGTCATCAAAGCATCCTGGGAGGATGTTTTTTTCACGATCGAATGCCTGAAAAGAGTCTGAACAGGCCTTTTGTCAAGTTCGAGCAACATTGGGATGCGCGGTCCGCCATGGAGACCAGTATTGCTTTCGCCCGTTAAGACCAGTATTGCTTTCGTCCGCTACAAGTACGACCCCTACGGCGGGGCGGAACGGTTCACCGACGCCATCGTTCGAGCTCTAGCCCGGGATGAGGTCGATGTGCACATTTTCGCGAGGAAATGGACAAAAACGGCTCCCGCGGGAGTCACGGTGCACCCCGTCGGAGGGCCGACCTGGCCCTCTCTTGTGCGCCACGCTTTTTTCGTGTGGCAAGTGGACCGGGCCCTCACGGGGAAACGTTTCGATCTCATCCAGTCCAATGAAAGGACCCTATCCCAGGACATCTATCGTGCGGGGGACGGCGTCCATGCGCGCTGGCTCGAACTGCGGTGCAAGGGACTGACCTGGGCAAGGCGGCTCTCCATTCATCTGAACCCTTTTCATCGATACATGTGCCGCTTGGAAAGGCGTCTTTTCGAGAACCCGCGATTGAGGGCGGTCATCGTCAACTCCCAGATGGTGCGCAAGGAAATCCTCGCCAGGTTCAAAATCCCGGAGGAGTTCATCCACGTCATATACAACGGTGTGGATTTGGATCGTTTTCACCCCGCCAACCGCAAGACGATGAGGGCTATCCTGCGAAAGCAGAATGGGGCGGGAGAATCCACTTTCGTCGTCCTGCTGGTGGGATCGGGGTTTGAGCGCAAGGGGCTGGAACCTCTCATGAGGGCCTTTGCTGCGGTGCGTGGTGACACACGCCTCTGGGTTGTGGGAAAAGGCAGGACTCTCCCCTATGAAAGAATTGCTGGGCGATTGGGAATCATGGAGCGCACGAAATTCTTCGGTCCCCGGGAGGAGGTGATTCCTTTCTACGCCGGGGCCGACATCTTCGCGCTCCCAACCCTTTACGACCCCTTTCCCAACGTGATCCTCGAGGCGATGGCCTCTGGCCTTCCCGTTATCACCACGGCCCAGTGCGGGGCGGCGGAGATCATCCGCCAGGGGCGTGAGGGTTTCGTGGTGGAATCCCCCCAAGCCGTCGACGCCATCCGGCGGGCGATTGAGAGGATGCTTCCGCGGGAAGTGCTGCGGGTCATGGGAAAAGCGGCAAGAGAGCGTGCAGAGGCCTTTCCCATGGAAGAGACCGTGAGGCAAACGGAGAAACTTTACCGAAGCCTCTTGAATACTCCTTCGTAGCCTTCCCTCTCTCCCGTCAAGACTGTTCCTCAGACGCCTCCGGTCCATGGAAATGGGAGGAAAGAATCGCGACCGAGATTTCCATGTCCGTCACTCCCGGAGATCGGGCAGGTTGCGATAGAGTTCCAGGGCTTCCGGGTTGGCAAGGGCATCCCGGTTCTTCACTTCCTCGTTGTGGATGATCTTGCGCACGGCCAGTTCCACTTTCTTTCCACTGATGGTGTACGGGATGTCCTCCACGGCGATGACCTTCGCCGGCACGTGGCGCGGGGAAGTGTTGGTCCGGATGGTGTCCTTGATCTTCTTCACCAGATCGTTCGTCAACGCGATGCCCTCCCTGAGTTTGACGAAGAGAAGGACCCTCACGTCGTTCTCCCAATCCTGACCAATGACGAGGCTGTCGAGAATCTCCGGGATGTTTTCCACCTGGCGGTAGATCTCTGCAGTCCCGATGCGCACGCCCCCGGGATTCAAGGTGGCGTCGGAGCGCCCGTATATGATCACACCACCCTGTTGGGTGATCTCGATGTAGTCGCCGTGACTCCAGATTCCCGGAAACAACTCGAAATAGGCTCCCCGATACTTGCTGCCGTCGGGGTCATTCCAAAAGCAGATCGGCATGGACGGGGCGGCGGCGGTGCAGACCAACTCCCCCTTTTCCCCGATGACCGGTTTTCCCTCCGGGCTGTAGGCTTCCACTCTCATACCCAGCCCCCGGCATTGGAGTTCGCCCGCATAGACAGGACCCATGGGGTTGCCGAGGGCAAAACAGGAAATGATGTCGGTCCCACCCGATATGGAGGAGAGCACGAGGTCCTCTTTGATCTCGCGGTATACGTATTCGAAGCTTTCGACGGAGAGGGGGGATCCGGTGGAGAGAACCGCCTTGAGGGGACTGAGATCGAAGGTCTCCCTCGGTTTCACGTTGGCTTTTTCCACGGCCGCGAGATACTTGGCGCTGGTGCCGAATATGGAGATTTTCTCCTCTTCCGCCATCTGCCAGAGGGACTCGGGGCGCCTGAAAAAGGGCGAGCCGTCGTAGAGAAACACCCTGGCTCCCAGCGCAAGCGAACTCACCAGCCAGTTCCACATCATCCATCCGCACGTGGTGAAGTAAAAAACCGTGTCCTCCCTTTTCACATCCGAGTGCAATTTCAATTCCTTGATATGCTGGATCAAGGTCCCGGCAACCCCGTGAACGATGCATTTGGGAACGCCGGTTGTCCCCGAGGAATACATGATGTATACGGGGTGATTCGATGGGACCTGCTCGAAATCGATAGCCGGCCCCTCTTCCCTGCACAGAAAATCGTGGAACAGCACACCATGGGGAACCCTGGACGGATCGGGCTGTGAATCCGTGTAAGGAACAACGAGGACTTCTTCGATGCTGGGAATGGCTTTGACCACCTCTGCGATCTGGCCGAGGGAATCGAACTTCTTGCCGCCGTAGGTGTACCCGTTGGCAGTGACCAGGACACGCGGGGTGATTTGCCCGAATCGATCCAGCACTCCCTTGATCCCGAAGTCTGGAGAACAGGAGGACCAGATGGCCCCCATACTGGTAGCGGCGAGCATGCTCACCACGGTCTCGATCATATTGGGCATAAAACCAGCCACCCGGTCACCCGGCTGGATACCCATTTCTCGCAACGATTTGGCCATCCTGGCCACCTGATCGTACAACTGCCTGTAAGTGAGGTGGATCGTCTCCCGCCCTTCCCCCTTGAAACTGAGAGCCACGTGATCATCCCGATAGCGTAAAAGGTTTTCTGCGAAGTTCAGGCGTGCTCCCTCAAACCAGGTCGCACCAGGCATTTTCGTGGCGTCGTCCACCACACGTGCGTAGGGCACGCTGTGGATCACATCCCCGTAATCCCACATGGCACTCCAAAAATCGGGGATGTTCTCGACCGACCACTGGTACAGCTCGTTATAGGTGGAGAAACGCTTGTGGAACCGCTCGTTGACGGCCTGCATAAATTGATACATGTTGGTATTCTCGATTCGACTCTTAGACGGCTGCCATAGAAGTCTCCCCATCTGTGCCTCCCATGTTGAAACAGAGTCCAGGTCCAATGCGCCGCTGCGCCTCAACCCACCAACCGAACGAGTGTCGTCCGCGCCACAAGCCTTCACCAAGGGTTCAATGTAGGTCTCCGAGGCAAAATGCTTAGCGTGAACTCCCCATGAAGTCAATCATTCAGTTTGCAAATCATAGAAAAGGTTTCATGAGACCAAATTCCTCATGTCTAGTCGCCGGGCGAAAAGGCCTCGTGGGAGGGGACTTCTTTTGGAAAGAGCTTTGGCGAAGGGGGTATCCTTCAACCGGAATAATTTATTGACTTTCAGGGACTTGCCTGTTACTCAAGAGGCCAGTCCGGAGGGGGGTCTTTTCATTCGCCTGGATCTTCGCAAGGGACCAGGACCAGAAGACCTGCAACTCATCCATTTCACTAGAGGAAAGTGATTGTATCCCTTCGCTCGGAGCCTTCCTGACTCGCGTCGAGAAGGCTCTTTGGTGTTTTGGAATCGTCTTTTCAGGAGGGTTGGAAGATGCGCATCATCGAGAGTATTTCCGAGATGCAGCAGCAGTCGGAAACATGGCGCAGGGAGGGTAAACGGATTGTCCTGGTTCCAACCATGGGCTTCTTCCATGAGGGACATCTCAGTTTGATGCGGGCGGTCCGTAACCAGGGAGACATCCTGGTCATCAGCATTTTCGTCAATCCCACACAGTTTGGGCCTTCCGAGGATTTTGAGCGTTATCCCCGCGACCTGGAACGGGATTTGAGACTGGCGCGTGAGGTAGGAGTGGATGTGGCCTTCGTTCCAGCCACCTCGGAGATGTATCCGGAAGGATACCAGACATTCGTCGAAGTGACGGAGATCACTCGGTCCCTCTGTGGGAAAAGTCGTCCCAACTTCTTCCGTGGTGTGACCACGGTCGTATTGAAGCTCTTTCTCATTGTCAAACCGCACGCCGCGATTTTCGGGGAGAAGGACTTCCAGCAGCTGGCCACTATCCGAAGAATGGTGCAGGACCTGAACATGGATGTGGAGATTCTGGGGCATCCCACTGTTCGCGAAGGGGATGGATTGGCCATGAGTTCCAGGAACACTTATCTCTCCCCGGAGCAGCGTTTGAAAGCACTTGGGCTCAGCCGTTCCCTCCAGGAGGCCCAGACATTGGTCGACAGGGGTGAGAGGCATGCCGCCATGATCCTGGACAGGGTGCGGGAAACCCTGGGGGAAGGTGGGGATGTGCGGATTGACTATGTGGAACTGCGCAACCCTTTGACTTTTGAGGAGGTATCGGAAATCAACGGTCCCACCCTGCTTGCCCTGGCGGTCTTTGTGGGGGCGGCTCGACTCATCGACAACTGCATACTTCGCATTCCATCTCACGACTGATTCCAATACGTTGATGCACAGGAGACGAGGAGAAGCCCATGCAAAGAATCCTGCTCAAGTCCAAGATCCATCGGGCAAGGGTGACAGCGGCCGATCTGGATTATGAAGGAAGCTGTACCATCGACGAGGAACTGCTCCAGGCTGCGGACATTGTCCCGTACGAGCAGATCAAGATTTACAATGTGAACAATGGCGCCCGGTTTGACACCTATGCCATGGCCGGGCCGAGGGGAAGCGGGGTGATCTGTCTCAACGGCGCCGCGGCAAGAATGGGAGCCAGAGGGGACCTCGTCATCATCACCTCTTATGCGCATTACGATGGTTCCGAGGTGGCGGGGCACCAGCCCCGAATCGTCCTGGTGGACGCGTCCAACAGGAAACGGACTGGTGGGATTTCAGCCGCTGCGGGAGTGTAACGGAAACAATCGGGACGGGATCGTCCCCTATCCATGAAGGAAGGAAAAGCAAACATGTCCATGCACGATTACCTCTTCACGTCTGAATCCGTCACCGAGGGGCATCCCGACAAGGTGGCCGATCAGATATCCGACGCGATTCTCGATGCCATCATATCCGAGGACAAGGCCGCCCGGGTAGCGGCCGAGACCCTCGTCACCACAGGCTTGGCCTTTGTGGCGGGCGAGATCACGACATCCGCCTGGGTGGACATTCCCAACATCGTGCGCGAAACCATTAAGGACATCGGATATAACGATTCGTCCATGGGCTTCGACTGGGAAACCTGCGCCATCATCACCAGCATTGACAAGCAATCCCCCGACATCGCCATGGGTGTCAACCCGGGGGAGGGCCTGTTTGAGGAACAGGGCGCCGGTGACCAGGGCCTCATGTTCGGCTACGCATGCAATGAAACGCCGGTCCTGTTGCCCATGCCCATCTATTACGCCCACCGGATTTGCCGCAAGCTCGCCGAAGTGCGCAAGAACGGGATCCTCGACTTTCTCAGGCCGGACGGTAAAAGCCAGGTCACTGTGGAATACGTCGATCACAAGCCTACGAGGATCGACTGCATTGTAGTGGCCGCTCAGCACACCCCCAATGTCTCTTACAACACCATCCGGGAAGCCATCATTGAGGAAGTCATCCGGAAGACCGTTCCCTCAGACCTCATCGATGAAAAAACAAAGTATTTCATCAATTCCACGGGGCGCTTCGTTGTGGGTGGGCCCATGGGCGACTGCGGGATGACAGGCAGGAAGATCATTGCAGACACTTACGGCGGGCAGGGAAGCCACGGGGGAGGAGCGTTTTCAGGCAAGGATCCCAGCAAGGTGGACCGCACGGCCTCTTACATGGCCCGGTACGTGGCCAAAAACATTGTTGCGGCGGGCCTGGCCGACAGGGTGGAAGTCCAGGTGGCCTACAGCATCGGGGTGGCCGAACCCGTCTCCCTCATGATCGACACCTTCGGCACGGGGAAGATCGCCCCTGAGCGCATTGCGGAAATCGTTCGGGAGCTCTTCAGCTTCAAGCCCGCCGAGATGATCAGACGGCTCAGGCTCTTGCGCCCTATTTTCAAGAAAACCGCCTGCCATGGACATTTTGGACGAAACGACCCCGATTTCACATGGGAAAAGACCGACATGGTGGACACCCTGCGGGACATCGCAGGATTGTAAAAGGTGCGTCAACAAGGTCATAAGCGATCCCCACGCATCTTTCCGGGAAAACGCCAGGGGTAAGAGCTTTTCCACGGGTCGTCTCCCATCGCCCCGACCTTCTCCCCCGAGGGAGAGAGAGGTTCGAGCGAGCGGGGCGGACTCTGAAGTTTGGAGATCGTTTTCCGGCGGGGAGGCCGGAGCCTTTGTTTCTTCTTGAGCGGAGTCTCATGGGTTTTCGAAGCCGCACGGGCGGCTGCCCCTCTCGACCATTCTGGTGGCATGGCCACTTCAGGTGGAGCACGATCAGCAGACGGCCTTTTGGAGACCGGACGATTGAATATTGCAGATTCTAAGGAGATTTCATGGAATATGACGTGAAGGACAGGGGGCTTGCGGAAAAGGGAAAACTGAGGATCGAATGGGCTGCGCAGTCCATGCCCGTTTTGAAGTCCATCAAGGAGCGCTTCGCAAGGGAAAAGCCCCTCCAGGGAATGCGCATGGCAGCTTGCCTCCATGTGACGACGGAAACGGCGACCCTGGCCCAGACCCTGAAAGCCGGAGGCGCGGAGGTGCGCATTTGCGCCTCGAATCCACTCAGTACCCAGGACGATGTGGCGGCATCACTCGTTGAACACGACGCCATTTCCGTGTTTGCCATCAAGGGCGAGGACAAGGACACCTATTATCGCCATATCCACGCTGCCCTCGCCCATGCTCCCCATGTGACCATGGACGACGGGGCGGACCTCGTGAGCACGCTTCATTCCGACCGCCGTGAACTCCTGGAGGAGATCATCGGAGGAACGGAGGAGACGACGACGGGTGTCATCCGGTTGAGAAGTATGGCGGAAAAGGGTGTCCTGCAATACCCGATCATCGCCGTCAACGACGCGGACACCAAGCATCTTTTCGACAACCGTTATGGAACGGGTCAGAGTACGGTGGACGGCATCATCCGGGCCACAAACCGCCTCCTGGCCGGTTCGAATTTTGTGGTGAGCGGTTACGGGTGGTGCGGCCGGGGCGTCGCCATGAGGGCCGCCGGGATGGGTGCGAAGGTGATCATTACGGAGGTGGATCCCCTGCGGGCACTGGAGGCGGTGATGGATGGCTACCAGGTCCTTACCATGAACCAGGCCGCCCCGGTGGGGGATTTCTTCTGCACCCTCACCGGAGACATCCACGTTCTGAGGCGCGAGCATTTCGAGGCCATGAAAGATGGAGCCATTGTGTGCAATTCCGGTCATTTCAACGTGGAAATCGACCTGGATACTCTGACCCAAATGGCCAAATCCCGCCGGATTATCCGAGACTTCGTCGAGGAATTCTCCCTTTCGGACGGCAAGCGCATTTACGTTCTGGGGGAAGGGAGACTCATCAATCTGGCTGCCGCGGAAGGACATCCTTCCAGCGTCATGGACATGAGCTTCGCGAACCAGGCCCTGTGTGCCGAGTATCTCACCACCCACGCCGCAACGCTCAAAAAACAGGTTTACCGCGTTCCCACGGTTATCGACCGGAACATCGCCCGACTGAAGCTCGCCAGCATGGGGGTCCAGATCGATTCCCTCACCGAGGAACAGGAGAAATACCTTCATTCGTGGGAGATGGGAACTTAGGTGAAGCGGTGCTTTTTTTGGTGGGGGTTCTGCCTGTTCCTGTTCATTGGCTGTGCAGAACCCCCGCAAAAGGAACCTGAAGCGGAATCGCGATTCACTGCACCGTTTGAGAGATTGGCGCCGGAAGAGGTGCCCTCCTTTTCCGACGATCTCGACCCTGCCTCCCTGCGAGTCGCCGTTGAGAGGAGCCTGGAATTCTACCGAAAAGTCCCTTCCGACCGGACCTATCCTCTCGGCGACCTCACGATTCGGACGGACACGCTGCGGGCCACCCTGTTGGAGTTTCTCGCCTTGCTGGACTCAGGGCGACTCAACAGGGACTCCATTATCGAATCCTTCGAGGTTTTCAAAGCTTCTCACGGCGCCAGAGAATCCAGCCCCCTGGTGACCGGTTACTATGAACCGGTGCTTGACGGGCGCCTTGAAGCCGGTAAAGAGTTCTGCTATCCTGTCTACGGTCTTCCACCGGATCTCTTGACCATCGACCTTTCTCTCTTCGACCCGGCTCGTTTTTCCGGGCAGCGGCTTGTGGGGCGGCTCAGTGAGAACCGCGTCGTTCCTTACTATGATCGTTCGGAAATCGATGGACTCAAGAAACTCGCAAGGCACAAGGGGGAGTTGGTGTGGCTGCGGGATCCTGTGGATGTCTTCTTTCTGCATGTGCAGGGATCCGGCAAGATCCGCCTTCCTGGGGGGAAGTTTCGTCAACTGGGTTATGCCGGCACCAACGGACGCCCCTACCGGAGCATCGGTAAGGCACTTATCGATCGAGGTGCCCTTGCGCAGGAGGAGGTGACCCTGCAGACCATCCGGTCTTGCTTGAAGGCAAACCCTGAGATCCGAGATGAAATTCTGCAGCAAAACGAAAGCTATGTTTTCTTCCGCTGGGTGCAGGAAGGACCTCTGGGCAGTCTCAGCGTGGTCTTGACCCCGGGTCGGTCCGTAGCGACCGACCCGGCCTATCATCCCAGGGGCGCCCTGGCTTTCCTGGTATCGGAGGAACCTCGCCTAGGTCCTGGGGGAGAAGTTCTTGGCTGGGAACCTCTCCACCGCTGGGTTTTGAATCAGGACGCGGGCGGGGCTATCAAAGGTGTGGGGCGCGTTGATCTGTTCTGTGGCAGTGGGGAGACTGCCGAGCAGGTGGCCGGGCGCCTCAAGCACCCGGGCACGTTATACTTCATCCTCAAGAAGCAGAAGGAATCTCCAAAGGCCCTGAACAAGGCAGAATGAAGACGGAGCAGCACCTGTCACACAGGTCCTCGTTGCCGTCCGGTTTCCCTCGGGTCGGCCGACAAACGTATCCAAATTGAGGATACCCCAAAAGGGATCAATTTCGAGTCGCTCCGCAGAGGGATAGCTTGCACGGTGCGATCATCCAGGCGGATTCTGGCGCTGGGCGAGGATCTGGAAGAGAATCCGGATTTCGTCGAAACACCGGCACATGGTTGTGAGGGCTGCCATTTCTTTGTCCTTGCCCGTTTCGGACGAAACGGTTAGAAGAGCGAACATGGACTGCTGCGCAGCCCTGAATCGGTCCGTCGTTTGTTGGGAGAGGAAGACGAGATGGCCCATCACTTCCTCATCCGGAGTGGATTGGAGAGCCGATTCGAGGTCCTTGTATTTCTCATGGTATTCGCGAGCCAACTGTCCTAGAAGTTTCAGATAATCATGAGGTTGTAGATCCATCTGCGCCCTTTTCCACTGTGGCCTTCCATCGGCCCGTGAAGTCTAAAGTGTGCGTGTTTATATTACGATATAGACTATTGACTCAGCCGTCTGGTGTCAAAAAGGTGATTCCCCACCACACGTCTTGTTGAGTCCATGATCGTGATGCATCTTCAACCCGCCCGTACGGCGGCTCCTGGAACCTCTGCAGGTTGAGAAAGGCCATTTTGAATGTTTCACAAAACCCTTAGCATTTTGCTCGCCGAATGGATCAAAATTCCGTCCGAAGGTTTGCAGCCGCTTCTGGACAGGAAGATCCACGATCGTCTGGTGTTCACCAACCCCGATTATGAGCTGCGCCATAATCGAGGAGAATGGATCGGGAACATTGCCCCCCAGATCAACTGTCTTCGCCAGAAAGGTCGGAGCTATCTGATACCTCGTGGTTTTCTGGACCAGTTGCTGGAATTATGCAAGAAGTTTCAGCAACCCTACCGCATCGTGGATCGCAGGCGCATTCATGCCCCCCTGGAACTGGAGTTCCACGGCGAATTGAAAAGCTACCAGCAGGACGCGGCGGAGGCAGTGTTGGAAAAGGACTTCGCCACTCTCATCGGCGGGCACAAGAGCGGTAAGACTGTTATCGCTCTCTACGTCGTCGCCCAGAGGCGACAGCCTACCCTCATACTCATTCCCAAGCTGGACCTGTTGGACGGCTGGCTGACCAAGATCGAGAATTTTCTTCAGATACCCAGGGACGAGGTGGGGGTGTTTGCGGAAGGCAGTCACCACCTGGGAAAGCACATCACATTGGCCCACACGGGGGAAGCCCTGCGGCACTGGCGCAAGATCTACGAACGCATCGGTTTTCTCATCATGGACGAATGTCAGCGTTGCCCGTCAAAGGTCTTGACGCAGCTCATACCCAACTTCGATTGTCGCTACATGCTCGGTCTTTCCACTGTAGCCCAGAGGAAGGATCGGCTCTCTCGCCTGGTTTATTTTTATATCGGGGACATGGTGTACACCATTGATGAAAAGGACGCGAGGGAAGGACGTGGAATCATTCATGCCCAAGTGGTGGCCCGGCCGACCGCTTTCGACTATCCTTACCACTCCCGAGCCGATTATGCCCAAATGCTCGATGCCCTCATGCGTGACGAAGAGCGAACGCGCATCATTGCCGACGACATCCAGGCTGAGTTGCAGAAGAGAAGTCAGCCCCTGCTGATCCTTTCCGGGGGCGAGGTTCAAGACACGATTTTGGGAGCGGAATTGGGCAGACGGGGAATTCGATCCATTTCCCTCAATCGGCTGCCGTCATCGGGAACGGAGATCTCACCGGAACCGACCGCATCGAATCCGCTACCGTACCCGTCCGAAGTCGCCGAGGAACCGACAGCTTTTCTCCTGTCGCCTCAGACCATGGCGGAACATCAACTCAAGCTCAATTCCCGCATTCTTTTTCTAGCGGTCCCTCTCTACTTCCGCCAGCATGTGGCTAATTTCCTCCGCGAACTGGGTCAAAACGGAAATTCGTGTGAGTCCAAGCTCAAGATTTATGATTATGTGGACCATCGCATCGGGCTTTTCGAGAACTATTTCCGCATGAGAAGCTACAACTACGGCGTCCACCCCGACCTCCTCCTCGGAGTCAACAACAACTGACGCGCTACATTCACGGGGGTTTGCGGAGCACGGACTTTTCTTGCCCCGCAAACCGGCCTCCGGTCCCCGACAAGAATCGAAGAGCATGGAACGCCTCAGGCTGGCCATCGCCCCGTTTCTCCTTTCTTTTCCCGAGGTCAAAACACTCGGAGTCCGAAGTCTCATGGGCGATTACACCCAAGAGGAAAGAGACTGGATGCTGCATGCCCATCGCATCTTCTTTCCCACGGTGCGCTTCGCGGAGGTCTTTCACGCAGCTCGGATACCCTGTTTTCCCAATGTCTTCAGTTACCGCTACCAGAGATCCAGAATTCTCCAGACGAGCCTCGTCAGTTATTTGAATTTCCCGCAGCCCCACACGCGACTCTATTACGGAACGCGGCAGAAGACGCACATATTGCGTCATTTTGCATACCCGTTCTTTCTCGCTGGGCCCAAAGCTGGACCGGCAACAAAACATCTCGTCACCGACGGTGAAAGTCTCGCGCAATGGAGCGGCCGGTATAACCCCGTCATTGTTCAGGACTGGGTTCCTTGGCGGGATCGGGTTCGCGTGATCTTTGTCCTGTTTCAATGCATCGGTGCATTCCGGTATTCTCATCCTTCGGAGCCCGACTCGCCTGCGGAGCCCATCTCGCCCACAAGGGACCTCTCGGAAACTTGTGTGAACCTCGCCCACAGGCTCGTCGCTGCAGCCCGAATCGATGACGTCGCCATGGACTGGGGTATGGCCGAGGACGGATGGCAGTTCATCGAGATGCATTGGCCTGCCGTATCCATTCAAACCCCCTGCGGGAGCCTCAACAGGCACCAGTATGTGGGTCGCCTCATTCATGAGGGGGTACTCTGAGAAAGAGCCCCTCCACCTCCTCCGGTGCCGCATCCCTCCTCCCCCGTCCGCGTCTGCGCCTTCCATCCGTCAAGAACCTCTTTCCGTTTTCCAATCTGGTTTCTTCCCCCGGATCGAGGCTGTCCAAAGGTCTCGGCGGTGATTACCTTGGAGCCTATGTGAGAGGATGTTCATTGTGGACGGAAAGGAGTGTGATGGTGAACGCTGTGAAAAAGGACGCTCCATTTGATAACATTGCTTCACCTACTGAACGGGCGGATCCGGTGAGAAAACCGTTGGCCCGAGTCGACAGAAGAGACAAGGAATCCCCGCCATGCTGAACCGTCTGGTCTTTTGGATTTTTTTGTTTTTCACCACGCTGGCTGTTGCCGATGCGGCAACCGAGGCTAATGAATCCCCAAGAGTCCCCCCCTCCCTTTCGGAATCCTTGCAGGGCTCCCTGGACAGGGTGCTGCCTTCCAAGCCCGGAGACCTCTTTGCCATTTTGAGAAACGGTATGACCGTGCTTTTGCGGGAGAATCCCTCCAGTGAAGTCATTTCCGCTCAGGTTTACGTGCGGGCAGGGTCACTGTATGAGAACGAATACCAGGGTGCAGGACTCTCGCATTACTTGGAGCATGTGGTTTCCGGGGGGACAACTCGGTCGTTCACAGAGGAGGAGGCAAAAAGAAGACTGCAGCAAATGGGCGGTTCCACCAACGCATCCACCTCTTACGATCGAACGATTTATTACATCAACACCTCGGCGGACCACTGGAGAGATGCCCTGGATCTTCTCCTCTCGTACGTGAGTGAAAACGTGCTGGAACCCCGGGAAGTGACCCGGGAGAAATCGGTGATCCAGCAGGAAATCAAAATGGGTGAAAACAGCCCGGGCAGGGAGCTTTGGAAACTGTTCATGATGGCAAGCTATCGGAGCCATCCCGTGCGGTACCCCATCATCGGCTATGAGGAGGTCTTCGTCCAGAAGGGGAGAGATGACCTGCTGAACTACTACACCGAGCGCTACCAACCTCAAAACATGGTGACCGTGGTTTCGGGAAGGATCTCCGCTCCGGAGGTTCTCCAATATGTGGTCCAAAGGACCGCCGGTTTCGCCCGTAGAACGTCGAGGCCTGTGGCCGTGCCGGAAGAACCCAACGTGGTCAGCCCACGGTGGGAATCGAAAGAAATGCCCATTGCTCGCCTCACGCAGGCCATTGTGGCTTTCCCGTCGGTACGCCTCGATGATCGGGATCTTTATCCCCTTGATGTGCTCGCCCTGCTGATGGGTGGAGGAGAAACAAGCCGTCTTCACCTGCGCCTCAAGGAACAGGAAAAGAGGGTGCTTGGAGCCAGTGCTTCCAACTGGACGCCCCCTTACGTTCAGGGACGCTTCATCATCTCACTGGATCTCCCCGCCAATCAGTGGCCGGGAGTCATCTCAGTCATCGAGGAGGAGGCGGATCGCTTCAAAAGGGAACTTGTAAGCCCTGAGGAGCTGGATAAAGCGAAGAAGAACGTCATCGCAAAGCGTGTCTTCGCCCGTGAAACCGTTTCGGCACAGGCGTCCTCTCTCGGGTCGTCCTATTTCGACACGGGTGATCCATACTTTGATGAAATGTACGTGGAGGAAATCAAGAAGGTAACCCCTGAAGATGTTCTCAGGGTTGCGAGGGAGTACCTGGATTTCCGGCGCCTGATCGTTGCCGCCGTGCACCCCAAGGGGGTCCAGGCAGGAGAATCTCCTGCTTCGACCTCAGCGACGGCGATCACAAGCAGTTCGGCGCCTCACCTGCATCAACTGCAAAACGGTCTGAAGATCCTCCTCAAGGCTGACTCGAGTCTTCCCATGGTTTCCATACGGCTCTACGGACTGGGGGGGCTTCTGCTGGAACCCGAAAAGGATCCGGGCATCTCCGCTTTCACCGCCTCCCTGCTTCCGGCCGGAACCAAGACAAGGACAAAGCTCGATATCGCAAGTGCCCTGGAAAACGTGGGAGGAACAATGGAGGCGAGATCCGACAACAGCACGTACAGTATTTCCATGAAGGTCCTCAAAGATGACCTGGACATGGCCCTGGGGATCTTGGGAGACATGGTGCAAAACGCCCAATTCCCCTTGGATGAAATCGAAAAAACAAGGCAGGAAACCCTTCTTGCCATCAAGCGCATGGACGAGAGCTGGCAGGCCGAAGTTGTGAGGCTGTTCAAGCAGAACTATTTCGCACGTTCTCCTTACAGGAATGACCGCCTTGGTACGGAGGAATCCGTCAAGGCTTTCACACGGGACAAGGTCGTCTCGTTTTATGAGCGCATGGTGAATCCCCATCATTCCTTGCTGGCAGTCTTTGGAGACCTGAACCCCGAGACCACGATGGAGCTGATCCGGAAGCACTTCCAAAACTGGCAGGGAAAACCTTCAATGCTCCCCGATCTTCCGGCGGAGATCCAGCCCCTCCAACGAGACCGCAGGGTGGAAAAGAAGAATGAGAAGACCTCATCTTCTCTTCTTGTGGGCACGAGCGGACTCAGTATCGACAGTTCCGATCGGCCCGTTTTGGACGTCATCGACGCCGTCCTCTCGGGAGGAGGTAACCCCTCGGGACGTCTCTACGATGCCCTGAGAGGTGGGACTGAAGACCTCGTTTACGTGGTGGGAGCGTTTCCCTTCTACGGAGTAAAAGCGGGCTTCTTTGGCGTCATCACCCAGACAACCCTGGGCAACATGGAAAGGGTTCAGGGAATCATTCTGGAGCAGCTGAGGCTGATGCACCAGGAGAAGCTCCCTGTTGAGGAATTGGAGAAGGCAAAAAACATGGTCATCACATCGCATCGCATGGGATTGGAGAGTCTTGACGCACAGGCGCAGAGCGCAGCCGTCAACGCCGTTCTCGGGCTGGGCTGGGACTATGATACCAGGTACGTGGAACTGGTGCGAAAGGTCTCCCAGGAAGATGTCCAGAGGGTGGCCCGACAACTGCTCCAACACACCCTCATCGCGAGGACCATTCCGGAAAAGCCCGTGGAAATCCTCACGCCCCCGGCTCCCAAAAATGACATCACCCCGCGCTGATTGAAAAAGATACGGAAGCAGTCAGGTTGAACACTACTTCAGCGGACCTCATGTCCTGCTTCTGGGGCAGATATACTCCCGCCCGTGAAGGGCATATCGGCCGACGCGCCGGGAATCCTCCAGCTTCTTGAGGGCCTGGGCCGCTTCTTCCGGGGAAACACCCAGGGAGAGAATCATCTCATCCATGGTGCAGGGACGCCTCTTCACAAGACTGAGCATCCTTGCGGGCAGATTCGCTTCCGGCTGCATCACTGCCCCACCCTGATACCGGCCGATGATGCGGCTGATGCCATCTGGGAAAAAGCGGGCGGCCCTTTGCATCGCTTCCGGCGACAGGCCTGTAGTTCCCGGTTCGGAGGGAGGCCGCACCACAGTGTTCAGTTCCACCCGCTCGGGGTCCACCCGACGCAAGAACCGACCAAGGGCCTCCATCTCCTGAGGCGTATCGTTCATCCCGGACACCAACATCACTTCCACGTGCAGCTGTCCGGAGTAATCCTTGGCCAAGGCCTCCAGGCCCTCCAGCATGAGGGAGGCGGTGAGACGCCCGTGCGGGCGGTTCAGCTTCTGAAACACTTCCTCCGAAACGGCGTCCAGTGAGGGCACCACCCGGTCGGCGGCAGTCAGATCCGCTCTCACACGGGAATCCCACAGGAGAGAACCGTTGGTGAGGACGATGACAGGGAGCACTGGAAACCTCTTCTTGACAGCCCGGATCAATTCGCCCAGCGGTTCATAAAGCGTCGGCTCACCAGCGCTCGAAAACGTGAGGACTTCCGCGCTCTGAGGGTAGCGGCTGAAGTGCGTGTCGAGGTCTCTCAGGACCTTTCCGGGCTCTACAAAAGGCTTGCGCTCGAGGGTCAGGCACGTGGTTGGCCCCGATTCACAATAGACGCAGTCCATAGAGCAGGTCTTAGGCGGCACCACGTCGATTCCAAGGGAACGACCCAAGCGCCGGGAAGGAACAGAACCGAAAACTGTCGTCATGGATGGAATCCTCCTGCCTCCGCGTCCAATCCCCCCATGAAAGCATTTCAGAAGGGCGTCTCGCTGAAGACATACCATAGATGGTGGAATCGTCCCACCGTTTTGCCTGATTCTACGCAGGATGCTCTTCCCAGTCAATTTCCCCTTGTCCCGTGCGACGGAGGCTGCCATTCCAGGGGACCTGACCTATCCACAGCCGGGGCGATCCTGTGTTTCCCCTTGCCAATGGGAGGCGGGATAAAGTAACCTTTTTGAAGAGGGTTCAGGCTTCGGGGATGGAGGGCGAGTGCGGTCCGCCTGCCCTGCAACCCGACGCTTTTGGGAAGATGGGCTGAAGATCCGTCCGAATTCAACAGCGGAGGGATCAACCCAAGACACACCCGGATTTCCCGGACCAGGATCGCACGATACGGAAGGATGGAGGTTCCTAACAAGGGTCTTGCCCCAAGGACGGACCGGTGGGCGCTCTCAGCCGCCGGCGCCCGGGCTGGGGGATATGATGTCGGTTGTTTTCAACATGCGAAGGGAACGCGGTCTCCCGGTACATCAAACGCCAGGGGTCTTGCGACCCGCACTCGTCAAAACCGTTGGGTTTTGCCACAGGAGAGCTCACTGATGCGCAGCGACCTGATGAAAAAAGGAGACGAAAGAGCCCCCCACCGCTCCCTGTTCAAATCCATGGGATACACTCAGGCGGAACTGGACCGCCCTATCATCGGCATTGCCAACTCCGCCAACGAGATCATCCCGGGTCACATCCATCTGGACAAAATCGCCGAAGCCGTCAAGGCTGGTGTCAGACTGGCGGGAGGGACTCCCGTCGAGTTCAGCACTATCGGCATTTGTGACGGCATCGCCATGAATCACCAGGGCATGCGCTACTCCCTGGCCAGCAGGGAACTCATCGCCGATTCCGTAGAGGTCATGGCCATGGCTCATCCCTTCGATGGTCTGGTCCTCATTCCCAACTGCGACAAGATCATCCCCGGGATGCTCATGGCTGCTTTGCGGCTGAACATCCCGTCCCTTGTCATCAGTGGCGGTCCCATGTTGGCGGGACGCACCGGCAGTCAACCTCTGGACCTCATTTCCGTCTTCGAGGGAGTAGGTGCCCTCAAGTCTGGCAGGATCACCCATGAAGAACTGTGCGACCTGGAGGACAATGCGTGCCCGGGGTGCGGCTCCTGCGCCGGTATGTTCACCGCCAACTCCATGAACTGCCTTACCGAGGCACTGGGACTGGGGCTGCCCGGCAACGGGACCATTCCCGCCGTGACCGCGGCCAGAGTCCGCCTGGCCAAGATGGCCGGCATGAAAATCATGGATCTCGTTCAGAGAAACATTCGCCCAAGGGACATCGCCACCCGCAAGGCCTTTGAAAACGCCATTGCCGTGGACATGGCACTGGGGTGTTCCACCAACACGGTGCTCCACGTGCCGGCAGTCGCTCACGAAGCCGGCATCGACCTCGACCTCGACCTGTTCAACACGGTGAGCACCCGCACTCCTCACCTTTGCAGTCTGCGACCCGGGGGAAGCCATTTTCTCGAGGACTTGAACGCCGGGGGCGGGGTGCAGGCCGTGATGAAGGAGCTCTCCAAAAGAAAACTCATCCACCGGGACATTCCGACAGTGAACGGAAAATCCGTGGGAGAGAACCTCGATGCGGTGCAGGTCCTCAATCACGACATCATACGGCCTCTGGAGAATCCATATCACGAGGAGGGAGGCATTGCGATCCTCCGCGGGAATCTCGCTCCCGAAGGTGCCGTCGTGAAGCAGTCAGCGGTTTCGCCGGAGATGCTCCGCCGGAAGGGAAGGGCCCGCGTTTTTCACAGCGAATCGGAGGCGGCCTCGGCCATCTTGGACGGCAGAATTCGTCCGGGGGACGTGGTGGTCATCCGCTACGAAGGGCCCAAGGGTGGACCCGGGATGCAGGAAATGCTCACGCCCACCGCCGCCATCGTGGGAATGGGATTGGGTCAGGATGTGTCCCTCATCACCGACGGCCGCTTCAGCGGGGGCACCAAGGGTGCCGCGATCGGCCATGTTTCGCCCGAGGCGGCGGTGGGGGGTCCCATCGCCCTAGTGGAAGAGGATGACGAAATCCTGGTGGACATCCCCGCCAAGAAACTGGAACTCCTCGTGGACGAGGTAACGCTGGAAAAGAGGAGGACCCTGTGGAGTCCCCCTCCTCCTAAGGTCGATCACGGATATCTCGCCCGTTACGCTCATTTGGTCACTTCTGGTTCAAGGGGGGCCATTTTGCAGTTGAAGTAGCGGTGCGGGTGGAGGCGGGAATGGAAAGACACCGCTTCACGACTGATCCGGTCCTTTAGAGGCATTTCACCCAGCGAGGTGAACCAGTGGGTTACGTGTTCCAAGGCAAGGATGCGAGACACTACAATGACTGGTTCCTGTCGGAAAGGGGAAGAGTGGTCTGGTCCCTCGAAACCGGCCTGCTCTCGCGCATTTGGGCACCCAAGGGACCGCAGAAGCTCCTCGAAGTCGGCTGCGGGACGGGCATTTTTACAGAGTGGTTCGCCAGCCAAGGCCATCGAGTCACCGGCATTGAACCATCGCCCGAGATGCTCAACATCGCCCACCTCAGGCTGCCCTCCCGAATCGACCTCGACCAGGGTTTCGCCGAGGACCTTCCTTACGACGACAACGCCTTCGACACGGTTGCCTTCATCACCACACTGGAATTCGTCAACGAACCGGTGCAGGCACTGCGGGAGGCTTTGCGCGTCGCCAAACGCCACATCCTTCTGGGCGTTCTGAACAAGTATTCTCTCATCACCGGGCAGCGCCTCCTTGAGCGATTGTGGAAGAATTCCGTCTTCGACCACGCTCGCTTTTTCAGCGTTTTCGAACTCCACCATCTCATTTCCCAAGCCCTCTCACCCTCCATCAAGAGACACTGGGCGACGTGCCTCACTCTCCCTCTTTTCCTCGCCCGCCACTGTCAGTTCCTGGAGTCTTCACCGTTCTTTCAGTGGCACCCTTTCGGCCATTTCATCGCCATGCGGTTGGACATTGAATTCACCTTCCAATGCCTCCTGGAACCCCTCCTGGCAGAGCAAAAGCCCAACCTGGCTACACTCACCCCCAACGTCTCCTGCCTTTCAGGAGGGAATGAAAGCATCCTTCAAGGTGGCTCGCTCTGTCTGAAGTTGGAACCTTCCCCCGCAGCAACTGAAGACAACCGGGGTCCTTCGTAGGACAAATGGGGGTGGCTGAACGGCTCAGATCATATCTCCATCGGTGGGGGAACGTCGGAGGCACTGAGGCTCGCCCGACTTTCCATCCAGGGTTCCTGCTTTAACGGGCGGCGGACATCATCCCACGGAGGATCAAGCCATGAAAGAGGCCCTTTTCTACGAAAAGCGAGACCATCTTGAGGTGCACTGTTTTCTCTGCAACCATCATTGCCGCATCAAACCGGGGAAATCAGGCAAGTGCGGAGTCCGCCGCAATGACGGGGGTCTTCTCCACTCTCTGGTTTACGGAAAGGTCATCGCCCTTCATGTGGATCCCATCGAAAAAAAACCCCTGTTTCACTTCCTGCCGGGGACGCGGAGCTATTCCATTGCAACGGTCGGTTGCAACTTCCAGTGCGTTTTTTGCCAAAATGCCGACATTTCCCAATCGCCTCGCCTGGAAGGGATCATCAGGGGAACGGATGTACTCCCGGCCACCGTTGTGGAACAAGCCATTCAGACACGGTCTTCGAGCATTTCCTACACGTACACGGAGCCCACGATTTTCATGGAGTACGCTCTGGACGTGGCGAAAGAAGCGCGCCGGGCAGGCATCCGCAATGTCTTCGTATCCAACGGCTTCATGACCCGCGAAGCTCTGGAGGCTGTCGCTCCCTTTCTCGACGCCGCCAATGTGGACCTGAAAGCATTCACCGAGGATTTTTACAAGAATCAGTGCGCGGCCCGCCTCAAGCCCGTTCTCAAGACCTTGCAGGCCATGAAGGAACTGGGCATATGGCTTGAAGTCACCACCCTGGTCATCCCCGGCCTCAACGACGACCCCGGTGAACTGCGGCGACTGGCGGATTTCATCGTCTCACTGGGCCCTGAAACCCCCTGGCACGTGAGCCGGTTTCACCCCGCCTACAGGCTCACCGACCGCCCCGCCACCCCGGTCGAGACTCTGCAGCGGGCTCGCAAAATCGGCCTCGAGGCCGGCCTGTGGTATGTGTACACGGGCAACATCCCGGGGGATGAAGGAGAACACACCTTTTGTCATCGGTGTCAGTCCCTCCTCTTGGAACGCTTCGGGTTCTCCACCCGCAGAAGAGGGCTAAAGAACGGATTGTGCACTCAGTGCGGAACGGCCCTCGTGGGAGTGGGCGTGGAATGAATCGGCAACGCATGGATTTGCTCCACGACATTTTCCATCGCTTGTACGAAACGTTCGGGCCTCAACACTGGTGGCCTGCGGATTCCCCCTTTGAAGTGGTCATTGGAGCGATCCTCACCCAGAACACCGCTTGGAAAAATGTCAGGCAGGCCATTGGGAAGCTGAGGGAAAGAGATCTTCTTCAACTGGACCATCTTGACGCCGTTCCCCAGGAAGAGCTGGCAACCCTCATCCGCGCTTCGGGGTACTACAATCAGAAGGCCCGGAAACTTAAAGCCTTCTGCAGTCACGTGAAGCATTTCTGGCAATCGGACCTTGCGGCATTCCTGGCTCAAGAGGCTGAATCACTCCGGGAGGAACTCCTCGGGATTTTCGGTATCGGCCAGGAGACTGCCGACAGTATTGTGCTCTACGCAGCTCACAAGCCGTGTTTCGTCGTGGATGCCTACACGCATCGCATCTTTTCGCGCCATGGGTGGGTGCCGGAGGAGATCACCTACCAGGAAATGCGGAGTTACTTTGAAGAGGCTCTGGAGCGGGATGTGGCACTTTTTAAGGAATATCATGCACTTCTGGTACGTACCGGTCATCTCTACTGTCGAAAGAAACCCTTGTGCGACTCATGCCCCCTTGGAGACTACCCCGTCCCGAATATCTGAAGGATCCGCCGGTTCACCCCCTAACCATGGGCCGACGAGGGTGCCATCCTTTTCAGTGGGAGACCGATCTCTGCAATCCAGACGAAATTTCAAAAGGCGGCATGCAAAGGGTAAGTATTTCCTCAAACCGCCCCCTTCCTTCCCGGCAGGCGTCTCGAGCCCGTTTTGGGAGCTTCGCCTCCCTCCACTTGAGCCCGCTTCCTCTCCCGCTGGGCTTCCAGGTACTCCTGGAGTTCCACAGGGAGACCGCGTTTCTTGGCGGAGCGGCTCCTCAGCTTAGTCAGCACTTTCGCCGCAAGGGCCTGCTTGAGCGGAAAACCCCACTTTCGTTTGTATTCCTTGGGAGTCAACTGGTGAGTTTTGAGATGGTTGGCTGTGATCTGCCTGAATTCGGCGCCGCACTCCAGGCAGGTCACCCTGTCCTCCTGGATGGAACGCTGCGGGTCGGCGGACAAAGAGGCGTCCGCCTGGACAAACGATCCTTCCGAGCCCCCCCCGGGCAGGTGCACCGGCTTTCCCTCCTCCTCGGCCCTGCGAATTCTATACAATGCATTGTACACTCTGAAAAGGGAACCCTCCATCTCCTCGGCCGTCATCTTTTTCACGGCCATTTGCGCCTTCACCAAATCCACAGCGAATTCCAGCAGCATTCTATCCATTCCTCCCCCCTTTTCCGGCTTTGGAATTCCTGACGCCCATGCAGAGAACCTGTGCGATAAGATCCCCTTGACACCTATGTTGATACAAGAACATTCTTTGAAATTACTATGATAATTCGTAAGGGGAATGTAAAGATATCATTGTTGAAAAGGGGTAAGCTTTTTGATGACATGGATAATGGGAGGGTGGGTGAACGCAGAGTTCTTTGGGCCACTAACGAGGATGGTCAAAGAAGCGATCCCTCTCCCCGTGCTCTGCGTTCCCGGAAGGAATGTTCATCTTTATGTTCGTACGCTCGAAGGGTGTCTCCCGTATTGACAGCGATACTTTCAACTTGTCTTGAACATTTTCTCCGGCGGGCGTCTTTCGGGAACATATCGATGTTCGATTTTTCCCTCGTTCCACTCGCGGGAGACATAGAGGTTGCAATAACAACTTCCGTACTCCGCCACATCCGGCTCCCTGTAGATACAGGGACAAATGATGTCCCGGTCCCACTCCCTATCCTCGGCGGCCAGCCTGCATGGACATGCCATATAACCGTAGCGCCCCTTGTTGATGAGGAGACCCTCCAGGAGATCCAGAACCCTTTTCTTATCCTTGTTGAAATAGTAGCCTTTGGCCTCCTGGGATTTTTTCAGCATCTCATAGAGTTCATGGGCATTCATGAGAGGTTCAGCGCCTCCTTGATTTCGTCCTGCCTGAATCCGACGATCACCTTGTTTCCGATGATGAGGGTGGGGAAAGAACAGGCAGGATTGATTTCCTTGATTTCCTCGATGATTTTCCTGCGTTCCTCTCCCTCCAGTTTATCCACATCGATGCATTCATAATCCACACCGCAGCTGTTGAGGTATTCCTTAGTGTTCTTGCAGTGAGAACAAGTGCTCAGCGCATAGAGTTTGACGTCACATTCCGCCATGTGCATTCCTCCTCCTTTCCTTTCTGAGTTGATTCTCCAGTTGCATACCCACACCCTCAAGAGAATACCGAGCCCCCACCGCCCCGTGCACAACCCCATCCCTGTTACCCGTGAGCGATACTACCATGGATTCCCAGGCGTGTCAGGGCAAAGTCGTATTTTACGGGGTCTTCAGGGGCGACGCCTTTGAAAGCCGCGGTAATCTCGCAGGCGGCCCTCACGTCCGCCTGTTTTCTCCTTGTGATGCCCAAGAGACCGGCGATACGATGCATGTGCGTGTCCACCGGAACCAGCAGGAGGGATGGAGAGACCGTGCCCCACACGCCGGGGTCTACACCGTCGTGTCTCACCATCCAGCGGAGAAACAGGTGGAGACGTTTGCAGGCACTCCCTTTCCGCGGAGAGGGGAGAAACATGCCGTCCGTCCCCTCCATTTCCCGGCTCAATTCCTCGACGAACAGAGTCAAGGCGGGAAGTATGGAACTGTCTTCACCGTGGAGCTTTTTCGTAAAACACGCTTCCAGGGAACCGTATTCCAGGAGGATACGCCGCAGGGCCGCCAGGAGGCGGGCAAGAGCCTTTCCATCGGTGAAACGGTGGCGGAATCCCTCGAAACACGTCTCGAAGGTCCTGCAGGTATGACTGAGCAGGAAATTGCAAGGGGAGGGCCCCATGAGTTCCAGTACCCTCGAAACGCTCCGGTGGATCTGCAGCACCCTCCCATAAGCGAGGGAAGAAGCTATGAACCCGACAACTTCGCGATCCCGTGGGCTTTCGAACCTATAGACAAACTCCAGTGGGTCGGGGTGGATGAACTGCCGGTGGTTGTACCGTTCATACAAGACATCCAGGGACCGCTTCGTGAATTGCACCGGGAATGACCTCATATCCATTTCTCTCGGGTCCGTCGGCTGAAGGCCTGTCTTTTGCGACATGCATCGGGATGAGAATTTCATCAAACAGGCAGAAATGAAACACGCCGACTCAAGGGGGTCAAGAGAGGATGAGGCAGACGGAGTCCTTACGTCGCCTCGCGACTTGAAAAACGCTTCCTCAAACCTTTTTTCCGTGGCATTAGACTCATTGAGTCGGACTCGGGCCTCGGCCACAGTCCCCGAAGGAGAGACCGATTGAGGCCTTGGATTTCTCCCGCACGAATCCCTGAAGGTTGTCATGGACGCATTCCGGCGAATCCTGTCATCCAGACTTCTTTCCATCTGGAACACGCCTGTCCACCGCATCCGGCCACCGGCATTTCGCCACCTCCTGGAACTTGGCCAATGGGTTTATCTCCAATGCCTTAGGCACGACCAGGTACGCAAGCTCCGGCGGCGGCGCTCCCTCCCTGCGATGGTGGTCAGCGTGGGAAACCTCGCAGTGGGGGGAGCGGGAAAGACGCCATTCACTCTGTGGCTGAGCGGCCTTCTCACATCAAGAGGGCAGCCCCACGCCATCCTGACCAGGGGATATGGAGGATCGGGCAAATCCCACCGCCTTGTCCCGCCGAGTGGTGACACGAGGGAGCTGGCCCGCCGCATGGGGGACGAACCCGTTCTCATGTCAAGAAGCGTGCCTTCCGTGCCCGTGTGGGTGGGAAGAGAGCGGTGGATTTCGGGCAGTTGCGCGCTGTCACAATCGGCCCTCAAGTGCCTACTGATGGATGACGGTTTCCAGCACCTGCAGCTTCACCGGGACCTCGACCTGGTCCTGCTCAACGCGCGCAATCCCTTTGGAAACGGATCCCTTCTCCCTTTGGGACCCCTGCGGGAACCGATCACGAACTTCCGGCGGGCGGACGCTCTGATCCTCACCCGGGCCGACCGTCCCCACGAGGTGGCTGGGCTCCGGGCAAGTCTAGAGAGTCTCTTCCCCCGGAAGCCCATTTTTTCATGCCGGCACGTCCTGATCGGTTTTCGTGCAGGGATGGAAGGGCCTGTCCTTCCAGCGGCTCACTTGGCGGGCCACCCTGTGGTGGCCTTCGCGGGCCTCGCAAACAACAGGGATTTCTTCGAACTCCTTGAATGCTGCGGGATCTCCCTCACCGGCCGGCGGGAATATCCCGACCATCACTGGTATACTCCGGCGGACCTGGAAGAACTGCTCAGCTTTTCCACGAAAAGCAGCGGCAAGTTTCTCATCACCACGGAGAAAGACGCCATACGTTTGCCTGCCCCGTTTCGATCCGCCGTCTTCACCGCATCTCTCCGGCTGGATTTCGGGGAAGAGCGCGACCGACTCATTGGATACCTGGAATCACGCCTTCCCTTTCTAAGGCATGCGTCCTAGGGCCTTGCAAGAGAAGCTTGCGGTGGGGTAGCATGCAAATGGGGTCGGCGAAGGAAAAGCGAGAGGATGCCAGTGATTGAAGTGGACGGTTCGATGCATTCCGGGAGCGGAACCCTTCTCAGGTATGCCGCAGTCCTGGCGACGCTCCTGGGAGAATCTCTGCACATGTACGGCATTCGGGCATCAAGGGACAAACCAGGCTTGAGACCGCAGCACCTCGTTGCCCTCAAGGCCTGCGCGGGGCTTTCACGGGGAGAACTGGAAGGTGCCGAAATCAATGCCAGGGAAATTCGATACCGACCCGGTCTGCAGGTGAAGGGAGGCAGCTACCATTGGGACATCGGTACCGCGGGGTCAACCACCATGCTGGCTTTTGCCCTGTTGCCCCTGGCGCTGTATGCCGATGGACCGTGCACATTCACCCTGACAGGGGGGCTCTTCCAGGATTTCGCCCCGAGTGCCTTTCACATGCAACGGGTTCTGCTTCCGCTGGTGCGGAAGATGGGCGGTGAAGTCCAACTGGAAATCATCCGTCCGGGCTACGTGCCTCAGGGTCGGGGCGTTCTCCGTATGCAAGCGGGGAGACTCCGGCGTCCCCTACGCCCTTTGCGAATGCCGGTTCAGGGAAATATCACGAAAATCGGGGGGGTCGCCCTGTCCTCTCACCTGCGGCAGGAAAGGGTCAGTGACAGGATGGCGCGGGAATGCGCAAGACTCCTTGGAAGATGGAAATACCCATTGAATCTGGATATATGTTACGATGAGACTGCGGTTCAGAAGGGCGCCGCGTTGATGCTCCGTGCGGAAACCGACACAGGGTGTCTTCTGGGCTCGGATCAGGCGGGAAAGCGAGGGCGGCGGTCGGAAAGCATAGCCGATTTCGTCGTGAAAACCCTCATGGAGGATGTGAGGAGCGGTGCTACCACCGACCGGCACCTCGCGGACCAGTTGATTCTGTTTGCCGCCCTGGCTGAGAACAAAACGGAGTACGTGCTCCCCGCCATGACGGACCATGTGCAGTCCAACCTGTGGCTCGTGCGGGAGTTGCTCGGCGTCGGGGTGAATCTTCAGGGAAACCATCTCACGATCGAGGGCATCGGTCTTGATCCGTCCCGCATCGGGTGATCTGGAGAAGGAAAATGCCATGAGCAGCCGCCTAAAGATTCGAAGCATCTATGCCACAGCCCTCACGAGGCTGACATTGGACGCAGGCTACCTGATCGCCGATCCATCTTCCAAGATCAGGGATCGATTCGGATTGCAGCCGTCTGTCGAACCGCACGACCTTCTCATTCAGGACCGGGAGGATCTTCAGGGGCTCGAGGTCTCGGGGGAACCGGAAAGGGTCTGTCAGTTCCTCACTTTTCTTCAGGAAAAGCTCGTGGATCCCGTCCTCCTGGAAATCATCCCGTCCGAAGACGACGAAGCGTCGGTGATCGCGAGCATCGAGCTGCCTGGAGCGGCCAAGGAGATTCTCGATTTCCTGCGGCTTTCCATCACCCCGACGCTGTACAGGCACCACCGCTTGCGCATCATCGACAGCAAGGCGTTGGATCATGCAGAAAAGCGTCTTTGTGAGGATCCTGAGCGTCGGGAAGCCATCGAAAAGCAACTTTTCAGGGACAGTGTTCTCCTTCCCTTGGAAAAGTCCGGAGTGGTGAGGCTCGAGCATATGCGACCCTCGGGAAAGGCGATGCGCCCCCGAGAAGGCCTTCTCATCAGCCTGGACGATAACAACCTGCGATTCCGCCGCACTTTTTCTCAAGGGCGTTACGACGGCCTGGACCTGCCTATCGGAAACGGAGATTACGGCATCACGGAGATCCGCGAGGGAGAGTGGTACGTCAAACACTCCTACCACAACAGGGACGGAACCCTCATCGGCGAGTACTTCAACATCAACACGCCGGTGGAGCTGTATCCTTACGGGGCGAGGTACCTGGACCTGGAGGTGGATGTCATTCGTCGTGCGGGAGAGAGTCCGTTTCTCATCGATCGTGAGAAACTCACTCTCCTGAGCCGACAGGGTTTTATCGGGACGGCACTGGAGGCCCGGGCCATGCAAGTGGCTGATTCCATCATGCAGAGCCTGCATCAATGAATCACAGCACGGGTCTCGTGCCACCATTCCGCGTCGCTTGGGCAAGCAGAGAGGCGGCGACGTTGTCATTTCCCATTTCCCGGAAAGCCGGCGAGGTATCCGACACGGGGTGACCTGACCGGAAGCATTGAGGAGAAGATTGTGCGCGCAAAATCCATCTGGGCGGTTCAGTCCTTTTTGACGTGTTTCATTGTCAATGCCCTTTTGCTGACATCTCTGTATATCGTGGCAATACAGGTCATCGGAAGCCTGAACCAGTGGGTGGACCCTTTTCTTCAGCAGGGGTCCCAGGGACTTCCCGCAGATGCCCGCTCCTCCTTTACCAGTTTGAAGGAATTCCTCACCGAAACGAAAGGATATCTTGCACCGACCGTGTTGGGTGTAGGCGGTCTCGCTACTTTCATACTCTGGCTCCTGGTCCATCTGCAGGGGAGGGGTCTCGCCAATAGGATCGAAAGAAGCTCCCTTGTCGTCACCCCAGCACCACAGGCGAAAGTCAAGGGAGTAGAACCGTCACAACCCGCCGGCGCGGCTGCACCTCAAGTGGCCGCCATCGCTGCCGCTCCCTCGCCGCAGGCCGCCGTGCAAATCCTTTCCATTCTCCAGAGGCAGGGTCGTCTCATCGATTTCCTCCAGGAGGATCTCACCCCTTACGACGATTCGCAAATCGGCGCCGCCGTCCGGAGCATTCACCAGGGTTGCCGCGAAGCGCTCCAGGAACACATGGACCTCAAGCCCATCTTCGGCGAACCCGAGGGGGAACCGGTGAGCGTGCCCGCCGGTTTTGATTCCCGGGCTGTGCGGTTGACGGGAAACGTCTCTGGAGACCCGCCCTTCAAGGGCACCTTGCGGCACCGGGGATGGCGCGTGGAACGGCTGGAACTGCCCCGAGCCACCACCGAACAGACCAAGGATTGGGTGATCGCTCCAGCAGAGGTGGAAATTGAGAATTGACCGCATTGCCGCCGACTGAGAAGACTCCCCTCTCAGGTTTTTCTCCTTTCGGCGGGAATGGCCCGGGAGAAAGGTTCCGGCTCCGTTCCCATCCCGACGTCCCATCGACCCCACTCGTCGACGGAATGACCTTTCGGCGATCTCCCAGGGCGGCAGAAACAGTATCAAAACCGTTACCCGGAGGAACGGCGGGGACTTCCGGAATTTATTGGCTCCCGCCCTGTCCGTGGGCAGATGGAGTTGACGATTGAGCGACGCGAAATACATCATCGGCATTGATCTCGGAACCACTCATTGCGTCCTCGCCTATGCCGCCGCCTCCCCTGAGGCTGCAGAAGCGCTCGACGTACGCACGTTTTCCATTCCCCAGGTGGTGAGCCCCGGTGAAGTGCGGGGACAGGCACTGCTACCCTCCTTTGTTTTCCTGCCAGGTCCCCATGACGTTCCCCCCGGTGCCCTTGCACTCCCGTGGAATCCCGAGGCGGATTCAGCCGTCGGGGAATTCGCCCGCAACCGGGGAGGGGAACTGCCCAACCGACTGGTATCCTCCGCAAAGTCCTGGCTTTGCCACGCCGGAGTGGCCCGCACGGAACCCATACTCCCGTGGGACGGTCCTCCTGATGGCAGAAAGATCTCCCC
Source organism: Deltaproteobacteria bacterium (assembly GCA_012517315.1). GTDB lineage: Bacteria > Desulfobacterota > Syntrophobacteria > Syntrophobacterales > Syntrophobacteraceae > JAAYUJ01. The sequence goes on along the minus strand of JAAYVE010000059.1, from coordinate 141,510 downwards.
TGTGGAGGCTTCGGCTCAGCTTCTCAAACACCTCAGGGATGCGTGGAACCATGAGATGGCCTCCAGGGATCCGGACTCCCGGTTTGAAGAACAGGACATCTATCTCACAGTCCCCGCCTCCTTCGATGCCGTCGCCCGGGAACTCACCGTCATGTCGGCCCATGCCGCCGGCATTCAGACCTTGACTCTCCTGGAGGAGCCTCAGGCAGCCTTTTATGCCTGGATTGAATCCCAGGGGGATGCCTGGCGCAAGGCGGTTCGGGTGGGGGATTCCATCGTCGTCTGTGACATCGGAGGCGGAACGACCGATTTCAGCCTCATCCAGGTGACGGAAGAGGATGGGCAACTGACGTTGCGCCGGGTGGCCGTCGGCGACCATATCCTCCTGGGGGGCGACAACATGGATCTCTCCCTTGCCTACTCGGTCCAGGCAAGGCTGGCCCAAAAGGGGATCCGGCTGGATTCATGGCAGTTCAGAGGACTGTGGCACAGCTGCCGGTCCGCTAAAGAGCTGCTCCTGAATGATGCCCGCCTCGATGCGGCGCCCGCGGTGATCCTGGGCAGGGGCTCCTCCCTCATCGGGGGGACCATCCGGACGGAAATCACCCGTATGGAGGTGGAGAAGATTCTCCTTGACGGCTTTTTCCCTCTCACGGAAGCGAACGAGTTCCCCTCGGAAAAACCGAGGGTGGGAATGCGGGAAATGGGCCTTCCCTACGAATCGGACCCAGGGGTCTCACGACACCTGGCCCGCTTCCTCAACGATGCACAGGGGACGCCGCTCTGCGGGGAGGGCGGTTCCGGGGGCCCTTTTCCCAGCGTTTTACTCTTTAACGGCGGCGTGATGAAATCCCCTCTCATCCGCCGCCGGATCCTGGAAATCCTCGGCCGGTGGAACGGGGGGCATCCCTTGCGGGAGTTGGTTTCTCCGGACCTGGATCTGGCTGTCGCCCGCGGGGCCGCTTATTATGGGCTTGCCCGAAGGGGAAGAGGCATTCGTATCAGGGGAGGCTCGGCACGGCCATACTACATCGGCATCGAAAGCGCCATGCCTGCCGTTCCGGGAATCCCCGCCCCCATGAAGGCCCTATGCGTGGTCCCCTTCGGAATGGAGGAGGGAAGCAGTCTTGAGCTGAGGCAGAGGGAATTCGGCCTGGTGGTCGGAGAACAGGCGGTCTTTCATCTTCTCTCGTCAACCACGCGAAAGACTGACCCGCCGGGGGAGATCGTGGAGAGCTGGGGCGGGGAGATCCAGGAGGTAGCCACCATGGAAGCTTTGCTTCCCGCGTCGGAACCGGAGGAAGGGGGAACGCTCATCCCGGTCTGGCTCTACAGCAGCCTAACGGAGGTGGGTACCCTTGAACTGCGCTGCGTCGCCCGGGGCGGGGACCGCAGCTGGAAACTGGAGTTCAGCCTCCGGGAACAGCAATGAGTCGCGCCGCCCGCCGGTTCCCCTCTCCTTCTCCACTAGCAGGGAAGCCATGAACCTTTCCATCGATTCCCAGGAACGTCCAATCCGCTTCATCATCGGCATCGACCTTGGAACGACCAACTCGGCCGTCGCCTACATCGACCGCTCCGCCGGGGGATCCGGGAACCGGAAGATCAGGTTTCTGAGAATACCCCAGATCACCGCTGCAGGCGAAGTGGGAAGCCGTTCCATTCTTCCCTCCTTTCTCTACATCCCGGGACCGTATGAACTCCCTGCAGGAAGCATTGCACTGCCGTGGGCGCCGGAGAGGGATTACGCCGTGGGCGAGTTTGCCAGGGAGCAGGGGGCCCTGGTACCGGGGCGCCTCGTGTCATCGGCCAAGTCCTGGCTGTGCCATGGGGGAGTGGATCGCACCGCCCCCATCCTCCCATGGGGGGCCGTGGAAGAGGTGCAGAAGGTTTCCCCTGTTGAGGCAAGCTGCCGCTATCTGAAGCACATGCGGGAGGCCTGGGATGCGGTCATGGCCGCCGGCTCCGAGGAACTGCGCATGGAGGAGCAACTGGTCATTTTGACGGTGCCCGCTTCCTTCGACGAGGTGGCGCGAGAACTCACCGTGTCCGCAGCACGCGAAGCCGGGTTGAAGCAGTTTATCCTCCTGGAGGAACCTCTCGCGGCTTTCTATGCCTGGCTGTCCAGAAACGAGGAGAGATGGGAGGGCATGATGCGCCCCGGCCAACTCATCCTTGTGTGCGACGTAGGTGGAGGGACCACCGACTTTACCGTGGTGACGACGCGCCAGGGAGAGGGGGGACTCATTCTCGACCGGCTGGCCGTGGGCGATCATCTCATGCTCGGGGGGGACAACATGGACCTTGCACTGGCGCGGCAACTGGAACTGGAGCTTTTCGGAAAAACCGGTCAGCTGGATTCCAGGAGATGGCATCAACTATGGCACCAGTGCCGCAAGGCCAAGGAAACCTTGCTCGGGACGTCGGTGCTTTCCCCAGAGAAGTCTTCCTCACTGGATTCGGCACTGGATATCACGGTCATGGGTTCGGGGGGAAGACTCATCGGGGACGCAAAAAAGGCAACGTTGACACGGTCCCGAGTGGAATCCACCATTCTGGAGGGGTTTTTCCCCTGCGTTTCTCTGGACTCGGTCCCCCAGGGAACCCGTCGCACGGGGCTCACGGAATGGGGCCTGCCTTACGTGCAGGATGCCGCGATAACGCGCCACCTGGCTCACTTCTGGCAGCGCTTCGGGTGTCTCCTCAAGAATGAAACGGGGCGCCATGCGGTCTATCCCGATTTCATGCTCTTCAACGGAGGAGCCCTTACACCGTCCTCCATCCGCAGGCGGATCCTCTCGGTGGTGTGTGCCTGGTTTGCCGAGGAGGCCGGAGAGAGATGGAAGCCGGTGGAACTGGAAAACCCTCGCCCGGAACTGGCTGTTGCCGTGGGTGCGGCATACTATGGGATGGTCCGGATGGGAGCGGGCGTCAGGGTCGGCGCAGGGAGTCCGCGAACTTATTACGTGGAAGTGGGAGGACGACAGGAAGGGGAGGAGTCACCGGGGCAGCGAACCGCCGTGTGCCTCGTTCCAAGGGGAACCGAGGAGGGCTTTCAAACGGAACTCACGCAGCCGGCATTTCAGGTTCTGGCCAATCAGCCGGTCGTCTTTCAGCTCGTCAGCTCCAGTACGCGCCTGGGAGATGCTTTAGGGGCTGTTGTCACCCTGACCGAGGCTGAAATCTCTCCCCTGCCCCCCATCCACACCGTTTTACGGTACGGCAAGAAGGCCTCCGCCCAGAATCTCCCCGTCCAGATCGCCACGCGCTTGACGGAGGTCGGGACTCTGGAACTTTGGTGCCATTCCTTGCAATCGCCGCATCGGTGGCGACTGCAGTTTGACGTCAGGCAGGAGGGAGACCGGGAGGAAGACGCAGCCCGCCTGGCCGGTGAAACCCTCGACGCCGATTCCATCGAGACCGCCCGCGAGAGGATCCGCGCGGTCTTCAAGAGGGCGGCTGGGGAGCCGGCCGCAAGTCCCGAAAAGCTTTCCAAGGAACTTGTTTCGGCCCTGGACATGGGAAGAGACAAATGGCCCATGCCCCTCATACGGACCCTTTCCGACACACTGCTGGAATGCAGGGCCGGCGCTTCCCTCACAGCTGCGCATGAGGCACGTTGGCTGAATCTTCTCGGTTTTTGCATGCGGCCCGGATTCGGGGATCCGGTGGACGCTTGGCGAATCAAGGAACTCTGGAAAATCTTTCCCGCCGGCCTCCATTTCCCGAGGCAGCCTCAGGGCAGGCTGGAATGGTGGATTCTGTGGAGAAGGGTCGCGGGAGGTCTCTCCGCAGGCCAGCAACTCCACATCTTCCAGCAGATGTTTCCTACCCTGCACAGCACGGACAAAAAGAAGAAAAAGCCCTCGAAACAGCTGGCCCGAACCATGGGCGTTCAGGAAGAGACGGAGATCTGCATGACCCTCGCCGCCATGGAACGTCTCCCGGTCGTGCACAAGGTGGAATTGGGCCGGATGCTCCTGGAGAAGGTCCGGAAAGGGAAGCCCCGTCCCCAGGAGCTTTGGGCCATCTGCAGGCTCGGGGCTCGGGTCCCCTTCTACGGCCCCCTGGATCGGGTCATCCCCCGCCAGGAGGCCACGGCTTGGATCCAGACGCTTCTCTCCCTGAACATCGATCCGTCGGATTCCCTGGCCAGTTCGGTGGTGCAACTGGGGCGCATGACGGGAGACCGGGAAAGGGATCTTCCTCCCGAAGCCCACCAGCGGATAGTCCATTGGCTTGAAACACTCCCGGGAGGAGCCCGATTCGTGGAAATCCTGACACGTCCCGAGGCCACGCTGCAGAACGGAGAAAAGGAATGGATCTTCGGGGAGACACTCCCCGCAGGCCTCATTCTCGACGGTTGAGGAGTGCTCTTGCCGTTGTTCCCTTCCCTTCTTCTCGGGTGTTGATCCATCGAGGGCTTTCGGCAGCGTGCTGACCACGACGACGCCCCCCATCATCCTTTTCCCATGGGCTTGCCCCTGGGATTACAATAGACTGTAAAAGGGTATTCTCGTTTCCGCCCAAAGGCGGTCAAACGCGGGAGGGCCGGGTTCATGCGTATTCTGTTGTATGCCGGAAAAGGGGGGGTGGGGAAAACGAGCGTTGCAGGTGCCACCGGGGCAGTCACCGCACGGAATGGGCTGAGGACCCTCATCCTCTCTCTCGACCCCGCCCACAGCTTGAGCGACGTCTTCGATCTCGACCGTCCCCTCATGGACAAAAACGGGGGCCTACCCATCCCCGTTGCGGAGAGACTCTGGATACAGGAACTGGATGTCCACGAAGAGATCGGCAAGCACTGGGGTGAGGTGCATCGCTACCTCTCCGTGCTCCTCAACGCCTCGGGGCTGGACGGCGTTCTGGCCGAAGAACTGGCGGTGCTCCCGGGAATGGAGGAAGTGGCCGCTCTCCTTTATGTCAACCAGTATGCAAGGGAGAAGACTTACGACGTCATCATCCTGGACTGTGCGCCCACGGCGGAATCCATCCGGTTCATCAGCCTGCCCAAGACCCTCGAGTGGTACATGCAGAAGGTTTTCCGCCTGGAACGCAACCTCATGCGCGTCATGCGCCCTATGGCCAGGAGGATCTCCGATGTGCCCCTTCCCGAAGACGACTATTTCACATCCATCGAGCGCCTGTTTGAAAAGCTGCAGGGAGTCGACCATCTGCTCACCGACCCTGCAGCGACTTCCGTACGCCTGGTGACAAACCTGGAAAAGATGGTCCTGAGGGAGACCCAGCGGGCCTTCATGTTCTTTTCCCTTCATCAGTTGACCATCGATGCCGTCGTCCTCAACCGGGTATTCACCGAGGCGGACGGACCGTTCGCCCGAAGCTGGCTCCAGTCGCAAAGGGAATACCGGCAACTTGCCGAAAGCTACTTCCATCCCACGCCATGCCTGGAGGTTCCTTTCTACCGATGTGAAGTCCTGGGCTATGGCAAGCTCTTTGAGCTGGGCCAGGCTCTTTTTGCGGGAAGGGACCCGGCGGCCCTCTTCTCCGTTCGTCCCCCCCTGGAATTCACCCGCTTGAACGGTTCCCATGCCGTGAGGATTCACCTTCCTTTTGTCCAGAAGAGCGAAATCGACCTCACCAAGGTGGGGGAGGAACTCATCATTCGCATGGGGAATTTCAAGAGAAACCTGATTCTTCCCAGGGCATTCGTACCCCTTGCCCCGCAAAAGGCGGAACTCAAGGGAGAACATCTCACGATTCTTTTTGGAGAGCGGTATGAATGAATCCAGCCCCAACGGACGGAATGAAGGGGAACTGCGTCACGAGTGCTGCCCCGTGTGCATGGTCGTGAAAGGGGCAGCCCGTATGCGCTCCAGGTACTCCGGTTTTTTCACCCACATGGCCAATGCCCAGATCGAATTTCTTCAGGCGTTCAGGTCTCTCATCGACCAGCACATCGCCCACCTGGAGGAGCGGCGCAACTGCATGCAGAAATCCTCGAAGGCCACCAAGATCAAAGTGGAATGAACCCTCGGCCCCTTGGGAGAACCCTTGGGGCACTCCATGGAGTCAACCACTTTCCAGCCCGTATTTCTCCCGCAGGCGTCGAGAGAGCCGCAAGACCGCATCGAATGCCTTTTCCACGGTTTTTTCCCGATCCGGGTTGATGAGACAGCAGGTGGCGGGGGAGAGGAGGCTGCGGCTGAGAAGCCGGTCGCGGTCGATCCCTTTTCGCCCGAGGCTTTCCCAGATGTCTTCAAGCTGCGCTTCCAGGGATTCCACGCTCTCTTTTTCAAAATTCTCCATACCTGTGGGGACTATCCCCCAGACGATCACCCCGCCCCGGTCGAGAAACCGCCGGATTGCCCCGTTATACGACGAAAACACCTCCCCGTTGGTATAAACGTCTAGGGACACAATGTCCATGTCCAACCCCAACAGAAAATCCCAGTCGGGATTTCCGCAAAGGTGGATTCCTCGGGGCCGTACCACCTGGGCCAGAAACCCGTCGAGATCCTGCCGGGCTTTCACTTCCCCATAACCGGAGAGGGCGGAAAAGACAAATTGCAGGCCCGGTTCGTCGACGAACATGAAAGCATTGGGGTTCAGGCGCTTGAGCCTCTCCAGCTGCACATTGATCCGCCTGGCCATGAAATCGAACATGAACGGCCGCACCGTGTCATGGAAGAGGATAGGCCGCCGATCCTGGTCCAGGACGTTGAAACCGAAGCTGACGGGGCCTTCCAGTTGTCCCCGGACGGCCGGACGACGGCTCAGGTCAAGGGTGAGAAAACGGTGGTATACCACCGAATACGCTTCCGAAATGTCAAAAACGGCAGGGTCGTCCATGCGCGCAAGCGTCTCTTCGATTTCTTCCAGGAACTTGTCCATGGAAAAACGGAGGGTTCGCTGTTCCACATCGAGCAAAATGCCCGGAAAGTGCTCCGCAGCCTGGACGTACATGTCCTCATAGTAGTTCAGATTCGGCAACTGGGGCCAGAAAGGGATGTCCAGTTGGAGAGCCGTCTCCAGGGCACGTTCCACATTCGTGTGAGGCATGACGGCCATGGCGGTGGTCAAGAGATTCCCCGGCAGTCCCATGTGCGTCCTCCAGCCACCAAGGGTTCACAGCAACCGTTGAAAAGTTCCGGCCAGTCTTGTAATGTTCCATACCCGAGACTGTTCCACAGGATGCATCCTCAAAAGATGGGAGGACGAGAAGATGAAGGTGGTGAGCTTGTTGGGGAGTCCGAGAGGAAGAGCAAACAGCACGATTCTTGCCGCCCGTTTCTGCGACGCGGCAGGGGAGCGGGGAGCGCAGGTCAGGACATTTGTGCTCAACGATCTCCAGTATCGGGGCTGCCAGGCCTGCATGGCATGCAAGGGGAAACAGGAGACTTGCATCCTGGAAGATGACCTGACGGAGGTTCTCCAGGCGGTGGCCGACGCCGACGTCCTCGTCATGGCCTCCCCCGTTTACTACGGGGAAGTCTCCAGCCAGCTCAAGGGATTCATCGACCGCACCTTCTCCTACCTGGTTCCGGACTTTCCCAGCAATCCCAGGCCATCCAGGCTTGAACCGGGTAAGAAGCTCGTTTTCATCCTCTCCCAGGGACAGCCTAATGAGAAGCAGTTTGCGGACATTTTTCCCAGGTACAGCGGCTTCTTCAAATGGCACGGTTTCGGCGACGCTTGGCTCATCCGGGCGTGCGGCGTGATGGCCGAAGGAGACGTGGAAAAGCGGCAGGATCTGCTCGACCTCGCCCAGAAAACGGCTCTTGAAGTCTGCGAAGGCGCTTGAACGCCCTCTTCACCCACGGGACACCACCCATCGCACAAGAGCGGACAGGAGCAGGGCGGAAACAAGACCCAGGCACCAGAGGGCAACGAACCAGAACCACTGCTGAGCCTTTCTAGTAAGCGGCTTCATGGGAGGTCTTGCCCCTGAAGAGGTAATAACAATACCCGGTGTATGTGAGCACCACCGGCAGCATGACGAGGGTCCCCACCAGGAGGAGTGACTGGGAAGGGCCTGCCGCAGCCGCCTGCCTGAAGGTGACCTGGAAGGGGACCAGCCAGGGCCACAGGCTGATGCCCAGCCCGAGATAACCCGTCACGAAGACACCGAAGCTCAGGAAAAAGGGACGGTATTCCTTTCCCTTGTGCAGGTCTCTCCAGATGAGAATCAAAAGAGCCACACTGCAAAGGGGAATGGGAAGCAGCAGGTAGAGATTGGGGAGGCTGAACCACAGGGCCCGAACGCCGGGATTCATCATGGGCATGCTGATGCTCACGATGGCGAGGAAAAGACCGACATAACTCAGCACGTATGCTGCACAGCGCCTCGCCCATTCCTGAGTGATCCCGTCCGTTTTCATCACGAGCCAGGTGGCGCCCAGAAGAGCGTAACCAAAGACCAGGGCCATGCCCACCATCACGCTGTAAGCGTTCAACCAGTCGAAGGGACCCCCTGCGAAGCTCCGACCGTCCACCTTCACACCTTGCACAAAAGCCCCCAGAAGCATGCCCTGCATGAAGGTGGCCACGATGGATCCGAAGTGGAAGGCATAATCCCAGACCCGGCGGGACCGCACCGCCTTGAAGCGGAATTCGAAGGCCACCCCTCTGAAGATCAATCCCAGCAGCATGAGAATCACAGGAATATAGAACGCAGGCATGAGGATGGCGTAGGCCAGAGGAAATGCGGCGAACAGCCCCCCTCCCCCCAGGACGAGCCACGTTTCATTGCCGTCCCAGAAAGGGGCGATGGAATTCATCATCCGGTCCCGGCACTGGTCAGACGGCGCGAAGGGAAAGAGAATCCCCACGCCGAGGTCGAAGCCGTCGAGCAAAACGTAAAGAAAAAGCGCCACGCCGATGAGTGCGTACCAGATGAGGGGAAGATCCAAAAAAGTCGCAAAGTTGAACATGCTAGTTGCCCTCTTCTTCGGCCCATTCCGCCAGGATGGGCGGTTTCTTCACCCCGTGGGACCCGTAAGCCTCTTCTTCCACCTCCGGCCCCTTGCGGATCAGCTTCAGGATATAATAAAACCCTGCTCCGAACATGAGACCATAGACCAAAACGAAAGTGACCAGGGAAATGGCCACGGGGGTCCCAGGCACCGGCGATACGGATTCAGCGGTGGTCATGACCCCATAGATGATATATGGCTGCCGCCCCACTTCGGTAACGAACCATCCCGCCAGCACGGCCAGAAACCCCGCAGGGGTCATGGCAACACACCAGGCGTGGAACCAGCGGGTTTCGAACAGGCGTTTCCTGAGATGCAGGAAGAGGCCGAGAACACCCGTCAGGATCATGAGCATCCCGATTCCCACCATCAACCGGAACGTCCAGAAGACCCACGCGACGGGAGGCCGCTCCTCCCTGGGCCACTCCTTCAGCCCCCGTACTTCACCGTTCAGTTCATGGGTGAGGATGAGACTGGAAAGTTTGGGGATTTCAATGGCATGAAGGGTGGTTTCCCCCGCCTGGTCGGGAAGTCCGAAGAGCTTGAGGGGAGCCCCGCGTTGCGTCTCCCACAACCCTTCCATGGCCGCCACCTTCGCCGGCTGGTGCTTAAGGGTGTTGAGACCGTGCAGATCCCCAAAGAGGAGCTGCACAGGAGCTACGAAAATGGCCATGATCATGGCCATGCCCAGCATGATCCGGGCTTGGGGCACCTGCCTGCCGCGAAGCAGGTAAAAGCCGCCGACTCCAGCCACGACAAAGGCCGTCGTGAGGTAGGCCGCCACCACCATGTGAACGAAACGGTACGGAAAAGACGGATTGAAGATGATCTCCAACCAGTTGGTGGGATAGAGCAACCCGTCAGCGCCCGCCTCAAAACCGGCGGGCGTCTGCATCCAGCTATTGGCGGACAAGATCCAAAAGGCCGAAATCAGCGTTCCCCCTGCCACGATGAAGGTGGAAGCGAAGTGCATCCTTGGGCTCACCCGGTTCCAACCAAAGAGCATCACTCCCAGGAAGGAAGCCTCCAGAAAAAAGGCAGTGAGCACCTCATAACCAAGGAGCGGCCCCAGCACATTGCCAGCCCGGTCGGAAAAAACGGACCAGTTCGTGCCGAACTGGAAGGACATGACCACACCCGACACCACTCCCATGCCGAACGTGACGGCGAAAACCTTCACCCACATGCGGTAGACATCCGCATAGACCTCCTTGCCTGTCTTGAGCCAGCGCCACTCGAGGACAGCGAGCCAGCTGGCAAGACCGATGGTGAAGGCCGGAAAAAGGATGTGAAAGGAGACGGTGAAGGCAAACTGGATTCTGCCGAGCAAGACTGGATCGAGTTTGTCGAAAATCATGGTCGACTCTTGTCATGCACAGGGTGTTGGTAGCAGGGTTCACACAACAACAAGGTCTGGGCTTCTGAATATCTTGTTGAAAGGATGGAGGACTTGTCCAAGCCCTATGGAATGTGAAACACAAAGAAAGAATCTATTATCCAGGCATGAGTGTCAACAGGCTCGAAAAATGGAGGACGCCCGGATTCCACTATCATAATGAGGATCACATCAGAGTCAAGTCTTCGCTTTGTTTGTTTGATTGGTTTGTACGAATCCCTGGTGCGCCCATCAGGAGGTCATCTGGATCAAACGGTTGAATACCCTGCCCAGAGGGGGCACCTCCGCTTTCATCGCCCCGTGCGGGCAGACTTCGATACAGCAGTAGCAGCGGATGCAGCAGTCATAGTCAAAGAGCAGCTTCTTCCCGTCCTGAAGAATGGCCCCCGCCGGGCAGATACGCCGGCATTCACCGCAGCCCGTGCACAGCCTCTCATTCGGCACAGGGCGTTGGATGAGGTATTTTCTCATGTGCTTTCGGGTGATGCGCGGTCCGAAAACGAGGGGGGTGATCCGAGGAAGCGCGTAGTTTTCAATCGTGGGCAGCTTCCCCGCCACGTGGATTGAATGAGGCATCCCTCCGGCCTTTGCTGCGGCAAGGTTCGTGAAGACCCGCAGCGGATCGACCCCCACCATCCGGGAGGCGGTCACGTCCAGGGCCACCGCATCCGTGCTCCCCAAAACCACGCCAACGTGTCTCGGACTCCCGCTCCGGCCAGGTCCCTGCCCTTCCATGGCGAGGATTCCGTCCAGGATCGTGAAAGCAGGCTTTACCACCGAGTATATCCGGTAGAGGAGCAATCCGAACATTTCCCGGTCCACGCCGGCCCTCATGTGCCATTGAGGCTTTCTGTATCCCACGACACAACCGAAAAGGTTTTTGACACCCAGGGTGAGGAGCATCTGGCTGTGAGTTTTCAGTTTGGGCAGGTTGATGAGGACTTCTGCGCTGAGAGCGTCTCTGGCAAGCTCGATGCGGTGAAAAGGCGCCCCCACGTCCGCCACCACCGAGGATCGGAATTCCTGGAACTCCACGTCCAAATCCCGCAGCGCCGCCCGGATCCCGCTCTCCTTCAAAACCCTTTGGAAGGATCCCATGGCAGGGCTGTCCGAAACCTGTATGGAGGCCCCCTTCTCCAGGACATATTCCACCACCGCCCGCAACACCATGGGATGGGTCACCATGGCTTTGTCCGGAGACGCCGGGGCCAGGAGGTTGGGCTTGACCAGCACGCGGCTCCCTTGGGCGATGGCGCCCATGTCCATGGAGCGCATCATTTCGAAGAGCTTGGGTTTGAGTTCATCGTAGGCATATGAAGCGACGGACGCGTAAACGGTGCTCATGGTTCGATCCATCCGGCGCCTGGGCAGTGATGATCCGACCTGCGCCTGTTCAGTCGGTTTTGATTTCCTTCTCCGGCTCCAAGATGATGTAACGGGGGTCCGCCACGTGCTCCCCCTTGCATCGGGGGCACCGGCCTGGCCGAGTGAACCGCTTTCTGTCTCCAAAGGTAAAGGAACACTCAAGGCATTTTGCGGGGACCACTTTTAGCTTCCATTTCCTGGCCGCAACGGTGCAGCCGATGTGCTGGAGGTGCTCGAACACATCCTTTTCGCGAATGCCAAGGTACTGCGAGAGTTCCCGGACACTGCACTCTCTCTCGGAGAGAAACCGGATCATGCGGCGCCGAATGGTCTCCATAGAACCCGCCTGACTCCTTTTTCTGCAAGGGTCCTCAAAACGGTGCCCGTTCCCTGCACTGCACGCGTTCTTTGTAGCACAGACCCGACTCTCCGGACATCCCCTGCTTTGCCAAGTGTCTCTAAATCCCCTGCAAGCCCTCTTTCTCCTTCATGCCGCCTTTCGCCCGTCACCTCGCCCCGGGGCATTGCCTCAAACGGACCGGCTTGATATTCTGAAAGAGAATCGCATCACTCTTGAGCGACCCGGCAGACACAAGCGGCATAACTTTTCCAAGACGGTACCATATCCAATGGGTGTTTTTTCATTATCCAGCGGCTTCGAACCCACGGGGGACCAGCCACAGGCTATCGAAACCCTCGCCAAAAACATTGCATCAGGTGTCAAAGAACAGACACTTCTTGGCGTCACAGGCTCGGGCAAGACATACAGCATGGCCCACGTCATCGCCCGGGTGGAAAAACCCACCCTCGTCATCGCTCCCAACAAGACCCTTGCAGCTCAACTCTACGGAGAATTCAAGGTGTTTTTTCCGCACAACGCGGTGGAGTATTTCGTGTCCTATTATGACTACTACCAGCCCGAAGCGTATGTTCCTCAGACGGACACCTACATCGCCAAGGATTCCTCCATCAACGAAACCATCGACAAGATGCGCCACTCCGCCACCCGGTCTCTCCTGGATCGAAGGGACGTGATCATTGTGGCGAGTGTCTCCTGCATTTACGGCCTGGGCTCTCCTGAGGAATACCGAAAGATGCTTCTTCAACTGGAAACGGGGGCTGAAATCGCCAGGGAGGAAGTTCTTCGAAAGCTGGTGGAGATCCAGTATGAACGCAACGACACGGATTTCCACCGGGGCACGTTCAGGGTGCGTGGCGATGTTCTGGAGGTTTTTCCTTCATACGAGGAGGACCGAGCCTTGCGAGTCGAGTTCTTCGGGGATGAAATCGACTCCATCCGTGAGATAGACCCCATCACCGGCAGGACTCACCGTCTGCTGGAGAGAGTGGACATCTATCCCGGCACGCATTACGTGACCACGAGGGACAACTTGGAACGGGCCATCCGGGATATTCAGAGAGAGCTGTCCCAGTGCCTGGAGTCTTTCCGCCGGGAGGGGAAGCTCCTTGAGGCGCAGCGCCTGGAGGAGAGAACCCGGTTTGACGTGGAAATGCTTCTGGAACTGGGGTACTGCAATGGAATCGAAAATTATTCCAGGCACTTGGATGGTCGAAAGAGCGGGGAACCTCCCGCCACCCTCATCGCCTACTTCCCTCGGGACTGGTTGCTTTTCATTGATGAGAGCCACATCACCATTCCCCAACTCCAGGGGATGTACCGGGGCGACCGGTCCAGGAAGGAAACCCTCGTCAGGTACGGCTTCCGGCTTCCTTCGGCACTGGACAACCGCCCCTTGTGCTTTGAAGAATTCGAAGCCAAGGTGAACCAGGTGGTTTATGTTTCCGCCACCCCCGGACCCTATGAACTCTCTCGCACCCAGGGGCACATTGTGGAACAGATCATTCGGCCGACGGGGTTGGTGGATCCCCGCATCGAAGTCCGACCGGCAGATTTCCAGGTAGACAACCTTCTAGAGGAAATCCGCCGGAAGGTCTCCTCGGGAGGCCGCGTACTTGTCACCACCTTGACCAAGCGCATGGCGGAAGACCTCACGGAATATCTGGCAGACCTGGGCATTCGCGTCCGATACATGCACTCGGACATCAACACCATCGAGCGCATCGAACTGGTGCGGGACCTGCGTCTCGGGGAATATGACGTTCTCGTGGGCATCAACCTGCTCAGGGAAGGCCTGGACATCCCCGAAGTGTCCCTCGTGGCGGTTCTCGACGCGGACAACGAAGGATTTCTCAGATCGGAAAGGTCCCTCATCCAGACGGCGGGAAGGGCCGCCCGCAATGTCGACGGCCTTGTGATCCTTTACGCCAACAGGATCACCGATTCCATGCGCAGGGCCATCGATGAAACCAGCCGGCGCCGGGAAATCCAACTGAAATACAACGCGGATTTCCATGTGACGCCGCAGACCGTTCACAAGGAAGTGACGGACATCCTGGCGGAGTACCGGGAAAGGGAACCTCCTCCAGCCTGGGAGTTCATCGCAGAGCCTTTGCAGTCCTTTGAATCCTTCGGCCCGGGAGTCTCTCCCGACGAACAGATCAGCATCCTGGAGAGAGCCATGAAAGAAGCCGCCGCTCAACTGGAATTCGAGAAAGCGGCGGGACTGCGGGACCAGATCAAGCGCCTTCGGGAACAGGCATTGCGCATGCAGGGATGAGTGGACGGGGGGTGGGGTGACGCTGGGAAGACCGTTGCTTTGTTGACATTTACATTTTGTCTCTTCAACTTCGTCAGGCACTCGCCCTGAAATCTCTCCCCGTCGCGTTCCGTTTGCCCGCACGGTAGGCTCGCCCTGCACGGGCCGCTTCACGACAGGCAGGCGAGGGGTCCGAAATGCTTTTCATAGTGCCTGCAGAATCCGTCCCACGCCAAATAGTGTTCCTGGGTGCCGTAATGCTCGACGGCGTAAACGGCCGTAACAGCTCCCATCTGGCAGGACACCTCCCAGGCCATGCCCATTTTCCAGCCCATGAGCAGCCCTGCTCTGAAGGCGTCGCCGGCTCCCGTGGGATCCACCACTGTCGCCACGGGTACCGCGGGCACCAGGATCCGCTCCCTTCCAAAGTCCACCACACTCCCCTCCGGACCCCTCGTGGTGACCACCACCTCCACATGCTCGTGCAATGTCTGGAGGTTCCAACGGGTCATCTGCAGGAAAAGGGAGAGTTCGTAATCATTGGAAATGAAACAGGTGGCCCCCGAGACCGCTTCTCTCAGTTCTTCACCCGTCCAGATGTTGAGACTTTGGCCCGGATCGAAAAAAAACGGAACCTTTGCCTGTCGCGCCCTGGCAGCGAATCGCATCATGTCACTCTTGTTCCCGGGTCCGATGAAGACAACGGCATCGTTCTTGCTTCTGTCCAGTGGCGGCAGTTCGGCCTCGTGAGCCATGGCACCGGGATTGAACGCCGTAATCTGATTGTCATCCAGGTCCGTTGTGATGTAAGCTCCAGCGGTGAGCACCCCGGAAATACGCTTGATCCAACGGAGGGGGAGCTGGTTTTGAGTGAGCCAGCTTTCATAATGATCGAAATCGTCTCCGGCGGTAGCTACGATGTAGGGCCTCTCGCCGAGCAGGGACAGGGTGTAGGCAATGTTCCCCGCCGTTCCGCCGAATTTTTCCACCAGACCGTTTATGTTGAAGCAAACGTTGAGAACATGTATTTTGTCGGGAAGAATATGGTCCGCAAAATGCCCGGGAAAGTCCATAATGCGGTCGTAGGCCAGTGAACCCGATATGTAGATGCGCATTTATTCCACTCCTGGATGGGATCTAGGGATGTCTGGATTGTCAGAATTCAATCCTCTATACTAAAACCGTCTGACGGGTTAAAGTCAAAAAAAGGATGGGGAACATGAAGCACGCAAAAACGGGACGGACGCTTTTTCTGAAGAGTGCGGTGGTGGCGGTTTTCCTGCTGTTTGCCATCGCCCCTGCCTGGAGCGGTTTCTTGCGGATCAACATGAACGACGGCAGTTCGGTGGAAGTGCCTTATTATTGGGAAGAAGCCGGGCAGATCAAGTTTGAAATCCCCGGAGGAGTAGCCGGGGTTCCCAAGGGGCAGGTGAGTTCGGTCCAGGAAGTGCTGGCGGCCAAAGAATTCGATCCGGAAGTTCTTTTGGAGGCGCCAAAAGACAAGGTCACCCAGGATCAACAAAGGATGCTGGAAGCCATCGTTTCCTCCAAGACTTCTCCAGGAAACGCATACCAAAAGGTCAGTGACGAGGAAAGCCGCCGGCTGCTCAAGTTGGCCGGCGTCCGTCAAATGACGGCGACGCGGCCGGAAGAGCAGATCTTTGGGCCCAACTATAAGGTGGAGGGAGACTACGCCGAACTGATCAAGACGGAATCGGGGGGAGTGATGCTCCTGCTGCGCAAAGTCCTCAGCAGTCGATCCGACTTGCACAATCAGAGTTTCCAGTTGACCCTCTACGACGGGGAGGGATCGGTACTCCTGCGGAAGCCCTGCCAGGTGCAAATGCTGGACGTGGACCCCAAGGACCTGCGCAAGATGGAAATACGTGGCAACCTGTACGCAGTCACGGGAACGGTGAGTCCGGACCCGAGCATCAAGCGTTATGAAATCACGTCGGTTTCCCGGTGAGGGCGCGAAAGGCGGCATTCTCTTTCAGGAAAACGATGGTGGCTCCCCAGCCGCCACCCGTTGAATCAGCCTGTTGGAACGAGACGACTAGGGGATGCCTGGCAAGGATGGCATGGACTCTTTGCCTCAGCGTCCCCGTTCCTTTTCCATGAATGATCCGGACCTCGCGGAATCCCCGCTGGCAGGCGACCTCCAGGTAGTCGTCCAGGAGATCCCGGATCTCCCGCGGCTGGAAGGTGTGCAGATCCAGGGAATCCTCAACGGGGATTTCGTATGCGCCGCCACTCTCTTCGGGTTTCTTCGTCAAGTCAGTCCCTCCATGGAAAACTCTCCATCCGTGGGCAAAGGCAGCACACCTCGCAATAGAGCTGCAGCAGGGCGAACGCGACGGTGTGCTTCTTCTGCCTGGGACTTCCCCACAGGGGCCAGCGGTTCATCGCCGAGAGAATTCGTTCCAGTTCCCCATTGAACAGGTGCGCCCTTTCATATTCCCCGTAAGTTCTCCCGGTAACACTGTCAAAGGCAGGATACCAGAGGGGGACCCAGCCTTCCACACATTCGTCGTAACCCTCCCACACCTCCCTGGGGTTCACACCCGGAGGCACAGTCTCCCAGTCCACTTCCGGCAAGGGGATGCTTGCATCCAGGAATTCCGCCAACAATGGATTCGGTTCCCTCCCCATGACCTCAGCTCCTGTTTCCTTCTCCCGCTCGTCCGCGACGCTCCGTTTTCGAGGACACACAGGCCCGAATGCCTCTACATCACAACACACCCGGGACATTGCCTTCCTGCAGGATTCTCATGACCTTCCGCGGGAAATCCGTCATGATGCCGTCCACCCCCATGTGGACCAGTTCGCCCAGAACCGCCGCCAGCCGATCTTCCGGCTGGTCGTCCACGGATGGAAAGCCCATCAGGCCCGTGAGAAAAACATAGAGGGCTCCGCCCTCCTCGTGGACTCTTCGAACCATTTCGGCGGTGGGCAACCGATAGTACGTTTCCAGTGCGTAGGGGGTGGCGGGAGGCCTTCGCATCCTGAAACAGAAGAGTCCCATCAATCGAAAGGCGTGGCCAGCCAGGGTGTTGGAGAACAAGCGGCCGAAGCTGAGCTGCTCATCGGGTGACAGATTGGTCACGAAAGGGCGGCTCCCGGCTACGGCCATCCGGTTCCGGAGTTCCTCCAGGATTCCGTGTCTTGCACTGGCAAGGATGATCCGGCGCTTTTCAGCCTCCGGCGCGAGGAGTTGGAACAGTCGCTCCCATGCCCCGGACCATCTTGATGTTCCGTCGATGCAAGGGAGGTTTCGCCCAGGTTTGAGTTCGATGTTGAGGTGCAGTTTCCTGGGGCGTCCCTGCTGTCGAAGTTCCTCCTCCATTCGGTTCACGAGGGCGAAGAATTCCTTCAGCGTGAGCAGCGTCCTTTGGGGCGAGCGATCCATCTTGTTTGGGAGCCGGGGGTGAGCGACCCATGCACGGTCCTTGAGTTCTGTGTTGAAGAGGATCTTGTTGATGTGTAATCCCTTGAGAAAGCGGGTGCCGTCGTGGACGTTTCCCAGGCCCGGCCCGTGCCAGACGACGATTTCCCCATCCCCGGCCACCTGGATGTCCAGCTCCAGCACCTGGACACCAACTGTCATGGCCGCGTGGCGAAAAGCCTCTTCGGTGCTCTCCGGCACTTCGCCCGCTCCTCCGCGGTGAGCAAAGATCACGGGGGGTTCCACATGAAAGAAAGGATCCAGTCGCTTCGGCATCTGCCGCTCTCTTGTTGATGGTCTGTCGCAAGCCCGCCCGATATTTCCTTCCTGAAGAAAAGTGTTTGTGCTATTTAAAAGAAAACGCGAAGCCCGCGGCAAGAACTTCCGAAACTCCTCCAACTGCACACGTCAGCTTTTCCCGTTCTTCGCCCGGAAGCCGCATCCAGTGAACGAACTCTGCGTCCCATCAATAGAGGGGGATAAACGTTTGCGCAGGCTGTGCACGGGGGGCCTGGCGTCCCGGAAAGACGGCTCTTTCCAATCTTTTCCGTCCCCCTCGGCGGACCCTGGACTTCTTGAAGATGCTTACCATACCGCAAGGTCCTGCACAACGGCGATCGTTTCGGTTCCTTTTGTTTGAGACACCGGCACTCAGTACATCGCCGCACAAACGGGTGTCCGAATCCCTATCCCCATCCCCGCAGGCTCTTGGGGGGGGACCCAGTCGTTCACAGGCACCTGGATTCCCACCTTCGCGGGAATGACTTCTCCAGAATATGCACATTATTCCGGGGAGCTCTACTTAGGACAAAAACACTGCAACGGAGGCTCGTGTGTCAGGAATCATTTTGCTCATTTTTTTCTCCATCGTGTGCGGCGCTGTCTATGGTGTCCTGAAAAAGCGGTTCCGCGGTGAAAGCGTCTCTCCCCGCATCCTCATATATTTTGTTTTGGCAGGGATTCTCCTGGGGGTCTCGGCCCAGTCGTTCGTCATCATTCGGGCAGGAACGGTCGGGGTAGTGGATTTCTGGGGAAACGTCTCGCCGGAACCTCTTTATGCGGGCATCCGCCTCATCAACCCCCTTGCCGTCGCCAGGATCTTTTCCGTGAAAACGCATGAACTGAAAGAGATCATGGACACTCCCTCCAAGGAGGGGCTAATCACTCATCTGGAAGTTTCCGTGTGGTACCGGCTCATTCCGGAAAAAGCCCCCGAGGTGTTCAAGACCATTGGAATGGGCTATGAGGATACGATACTCAAGCCCCTCATCCGCAGTGTGCTCAGGACCGTTACGGCGGAATACGAAGCCAAGGCCCTGTACACGGCGGGAAGGGAGGCAATTGTCGCGGAAATGCAGAAGATGGCGGAACCCGTGGGGCGGGAAAAGGGTCTCCTCATCGAACGGGTCCTCTTGCGGTCGGTGAAACTTCCCCAGGTGGTGGCAGACGCTATCGAGAGGAAGCTTGAGGCCGAACAACAGGCGGAACAGATGCGCTTCATCCTGGAAAGGGAACGACAGGAGGCGGAACGAAAGAAGATCGAGGCCCACGGAATTTCCGAGTTCCAGAAAATCGTCACTCAGGGCATCACGGAAAGCCTCCTGGAATGGAAAGGCATCGAAGCCACGGAAAAGATCGCCGGCAGTCCCAACACCAAGATCGTGATCATCGGAAATCCGAAAAACGGCATGCCCCTCATCTTCGAGGGACAGAAAAACGATCCCCAACCATGAGACTTGGGCTACTCCAGGGCCGGCTGACGGATGAAAAAACACTCCATTCCAGGGTCTTTCGTCCTTCGACCCGGCCCCTGCCTGGTCACATAACCGCTGATTCGCGCGTAGTTGTCCAAGTCCGAACTCCAGATATAGGTCCCTTCATATGCCAGGCCGGCAGACTGGAAAGTGATTTTCAGCACAGGGATTCCATCGGTCTCGGATCGCTTCACTTCTCCTGTTCCCGCGTCCTTTTCACCCCCAATCTCCCGTTCGACCCTCAGGAAGTCCCCTTCCCTCGAGATCACGGCAACGCCCGTGTACGTATCGGGGCTGTCGGGCCACTTGCCCACAATGCGATAGGTGCCTACGAGGAATTGGGAAAGGAATTCCCGATCGAATCCATCGTCCGCCAGGCAAACGGAACATTCCACGATCAATGAGAAAACGACGCATGCGGTCATGGAGTGAAGCAACGCCTTTCCTGCGGACCCCCTGCCACTGGTCGGGGCGTGTTTCAATCTCACCACTAGATCCCTTTCCACTGTCTTCGTTTAGTTATTCCGCCTTTTCACCCGTAAGCCAGCCATCCGGGCAGATCCAACTGCCATGGGAGCCACGCCCCCACGCTCAAGGCTGCAGAAGGGCAAACCCGGTGGCTTCATCGGGGAGTCTACGCGCCGAGGTATCCGTCAATTCCCACAAGATCACCTCCATCACATGCCAGACCTTCACGCCCAGACGTACGCAGCCGGTGACCGTTCCGTCGTTTCTTCCGCCGGCGATGTGCATGTGCAAAACGGGCGCTCCGTCGGCGCCGGGGAAAACGGTCCCGACACCAGCCACCTCGTGCACATTGGTGAGGACGTGTTCCATGGGGTGAACGGGATAGCCTCTCGCCGATTCCGGACCCACTACCAGCCTGCTTCCCTCGTCCGCTCCCCCAAGCACGATGAGAGCCGCAGCCGCAATGGAGTGTGCCCGTGCAAACGCTTCAATCGTCTCGTGCAGGATGTCTCCATCCTCGAGACGGATGACGAAGACTCTCCCCGGTTTCGCTTCCGCATACTTCATCTTTTTTTCCTTCCCCCGTCGAAGCGGTATCCCATTTGTCCGGAACATCCCTTCCCACCTTTTACCTCATTTAGGGGACACGAGACAAATAGCAGGACGGAAGGCTTTACTCCTGCCTCGGGAAACATGCTGTGCACCTCTTCCCTTCAAAGCTATTTTCATTTGATAGGTTGCCATCGATTCACTATTGACATAAGATAAAAACGAAAAAAAAACAGCTTCCCGTGCAGGCCCGTCAAGAGGTGACATGGAGAGGGCGACCGGCTTTCTCCGATGGGGAAAGCGGCCATGTCATACTTCCAAGGCACCCAGCATCCGTCTTCATGTTTTCCTGGACCTGTGATGATCCGTCAACTCTTTGGACATGTGAGACATGAGCCATCCGTCCATCGTTTCCGAAGAAGAGGAGAGCCGCGAAGAGATCATAGGGCTCCTCCAAGGGTTCTCCAAGGGAAGGGAGAACCTCATTCCGATTCTTCAGACCATTCAGAAAAGACACTCTTATGTTTCGGGACTGGCCATGAAGCTGGTGGCCGAGCACCTGGAGATTTCCTCGAGTGAAGTCTACGGGGTGGCCACTTTTTACAACCAGTTTCGGTTCCATCCCCCGGGCAGACACCAGATCAGAATTTGCCTCGGCACGGCCTGCCACGTAGTGGGCGGCGACATCATCCTGGAGAACTTCGAGCGCAAGCTCGGGATCAGGGAAGGCCAAACGACACCCGACAGGGAATTCAGTATCGAGCGAGTAGCCTGTGTGGGTTGCTGCGCCCTGGCTCCTGTGGCCATCGTTGACGAGGCGACCCACGGTCACATGGCACCCAGCAGAGTGGAAGGAATTATTTTGGGCTTTCAGATCGAAAAGGAGCGCCTGGAACGGGAGAAGCAGGCTGAAAATTCGGAAGAAAAAGAGCTGGGAGAAAACCTTTGAAGGAGGTTCTCGAGAGGGTGAATACCGTTCAATGACCTGTCTTATTTTCTCCACGGTGGCGCGAGGCGGCCCATGAAACTTGCAGGGGTGGATGAGGCGATTGTTCGCCATCGGCAACTCGTGGATCGGGCGAGGCGACGGCGAGCTGAAATGGAGCATCGGGAGCTTCCCCGCATCGAAATCGGTATGGCCACCTGTGGTCTCGCTGCGGGGGCGGGGGCGACGAAAGAGGCTTTCGAAGAGGCATGCGCCGTCAACGGTCTGCATTTTTCCATCAATCCGGTGGGCTGCCTCGGGCATTGTTACGCCGAACCTCTCGTGGTGATCCACAACCCGGGTTTTCCCCCCATCTGCTACCACAATGTGACGCCCGGCAAAGCCAAAGCTTTGGTGAAGGCCTTCCTCCAGGAGGGAGATCCCCTCTACGAGTTCGTGCTCGGAGCCATGGAAGAAAACGATCTCATCCCGGCCGTGACGGATTTTCCCAGGTTTCACCTGGAAAAGAGGGTCGTGATGGAGCGTTGCGGTGTCATCAACCCCGAGGCAATCGACGAGTACCTCGCGGGAGGGGGCTACTCGGGCCTTCTCAAGGCCATCCAGGTTTCACCCGATGCGGTCATTGAAGAGATCATCCAGTCAGGCTTGAGAGGCAGGGGCGGCGCCGGCTTCCCCACGGGGCGAAAGTGGCGCCTGGCCAGGGACGCAGGAGGATCCCACAAGTTCATCATCTGCAACGCGGACGAAGGGGATCCGGGCGCCTATATGGATCGGACCCTCCTCGAGAGCAATCCCCATCAGCTTCTTGAGGGAATGGTTATTGCGGCGTATGCAATAGGCGCAGACAGGGGCATCGTTTATGTGAGGGCCGAGTACCCCCTCGCCGTGGAGCGGATGCGGACGGCCATCCGCCAGGCGGTGGAATATGGGCTCCTGGGAAAGGGCATTCTGGGCACAGACCTCGATTTTGAATGCACACTCTTCGAAGGGTCCGGGGCCTTCGTTTGCGGTGAAGAAACCGCCCTCATCGAATCCTTGGAAGGAAAGCGGGGAATGCCTCGGCACCGGCCCCCCTATCCCGTCCAGAAGGGATTCCGAAGCCTGCCTACGGTCATCAACAACGTGAAGACCCTCTCGTCCATTCCCCATATCCTGAAACATGGGGCCAGGTGGTACAGCGGAATCGGAAGCCCTGCGAGTCCCGGCACCGCTATTTTCTCCGTTGTGGGCAAGGTGGTCCATCCGGGTCTCGTGGAGATTGCTATGGGAACCACCCTGAGAACCCTCATTTTCGACATTTGCGGCGGGGTTCCCAATCATCGGCGCTTCAAGGCGGTTCAAATCGGAGGTCCCTCCGGCGGATGCCTGCCCGAGAGTTTCCTGGACACCCCCATCGACTTCGACTCCCTCACGAAAGCTGGAGCCATGATGGGCTCCGGAGGCATCGTTGTCATGGATGAAGACGACTGTATCGTGGACGTGACCCGGTATTTTCTCGACTTCACACAAAAGGAATCCTGCGGCAAGTGCACCTTCTGCAGGATTGGAACGCTCCATTTGCTGAACGGCCTCCACCGCATGACCCGGGGAGAGGGAAGAGACACGGACATGGAGATGCTTCGGACACTCAGCGAGGAAATCAAGGAGGGCTCCCTGTGCGGTTTGGGCAAGACCGCCCCCAACCCCGTCCTCACCACCCTGAAGTATTTCCCGGAGGAGTACGAGGCACACGTCGCGGAAAAGCGCTGCCCCTCCATGCGATGCAGGGCCCTGACGGCATTTTACATAGACTTGGATCTGTGCGCCCGAGGCTGCGATGCCTGCGTGGGAAGCTGCCCGGTGGAAGCCATTTTCACCACTGTCAGCCGAAAGAAGGCCATCGACCAGGCAAAATGCGTCAAATGCGGAGAATGTGTGTCGGCCTGCCCGCCGGAGTACAACGCCGTCCTGAAAGTCTCACCGCCACAACTCGCTCCCGTTGTTGAACGCCCCAAGGAAGAGTGAATCATGGTCAGAATCGTTGTGGACGGAAGGGAAATCTTCGTGGATGAGGGCAAAAGCCTGCTCCAGGGGTGTCTCGATCATGGCATCTTCATCCCCAACCTCTGCTACCTGGAGGACATGGAGGACCCGCCCGGTTCCTGCAGGATGTGTTTCGTGGAAATCGAGGGGATGAACCAGCCCGTCGTATCGTGCAAGGTGGAGCCAAAGCCGGACATGGTCGTGAACACCTCCAGCAGTGAACTGCTCCGTCTTCAAAGGACGTCCCTCAGGCTCCTCCTCTCCAACCACGAAGCCAAATGCAAGGCATGCCCCTCCAACAGACGCTGTATCCTGCAGGAACTCGTGAAGCGCTTCGGCGTCCGCATCCGCCCCCGCCGCTACGATCACATCGACCGCGAAGTGGCGGAGGATATCGAGCATCCTCTCCTGCAAATCGTCCATTCCCGCTGCATCCTCTGCGGGAAGTGCGTTCATGTCTGCCAGCGACAATACGGCAGCCCGATCCTCACTTACGCCAGGAGGGGAATCGACACCATCATCACGGCATTCGGAGACGTGGAAGCCATGTACGCCCTTTGCGAAACCTGCCTGGCGTGCGTCGAGGTCTGTCCCGTGAGCGCCCTTCTCCTGAGGGAACCGTCAGGTGCAATTGAAATCCCGGCCGACGGATCCCCAGAGGCGACCATCCCCTGTGGCGGAGCCACCCCGTAGAGTGCCGCCCGCCATCATCATCGGAGCGTCCTTTCCCCACGAGAATTCCCGGAGGTGCCGGCAGAACGCCGGGCAAGCCATCCAAGGGAAGTCAAAGCAAACAGAGAGAGCCCCACACTGATGGCAATATCTGCAGCGTTGAAAATGCCCGTTCGCAGGAAACCAAGATCAAGACGAAGAAAATCCACGACGTTGCCGTCGAAGAAGATCCGGTCGAAAAGATTGCTCAAGGCTCCTCCGCTGGCGATTGAAAGGGACAGGATGGTGATGGGCTTCGGCGAGGAGGCAAGCAGAACGTAAGTGACGACCAATGCCAGGAGAAGGGATACCCCGATGGTGACGACACCCCCGCGCCACCTTTCAGGCAGTCAAGACTCGAAGGCAAGCACCCCCCCTTTGTTCTCCGCGTACCGGACCTTCACCACACCTCCTGCGAAGGAGTGGACGCCACCGTGGGGAAGGACTGCCCGGGCAATGGCCTTGGTCGCCTGGTCACAGCCGATGCACAGGAAGATGGTCCAAAGAACCACCGCAATCCTTTTCCAGCTTGTCTTTCTCATGGGTTCCTTCCAAAGGGACGCCTCGTGGGCTGCATGGTGTTCAAAGTATGGAATCCACCGCTGATTGCTTCCCTGGGCTTCGCGGAGGCGTCTTCATGAGGGGAAGGAGGAGATCACCTGCGCACATACGGCCGCACCGTCTGCAGGAAGGGCGGGGAGACGGCGTGGCTCTTCCTGTAAACGTTTCAGAGCCGTTTCCCATCTGCCGAGGAGGAAATCATTCAACGGGATGTAAACCGTGGGCAGGTGCCTTTCCATAGCCTCCACAAGGTACGGAACCTCGGGAAAATCGCCGCGGTCCGTGTAAATCATGGGAATTCCGTTGGCAAGACAGTCGGCGGCGATACCGTAACCCGGCTTCGTAATGACCGTGTCCGCGGCGGCGATGGCCTCCGGGTAAGAAACTGGAAGGCGATCCAGGTTGATTCCGTTGGGGATGGATAAGCGAAGGGGCTTTTTGAAAAGAAACGCGGAATGATCCATACGCCCAATGCGCTCCTGCGCCTCGGGAGAAAATTCCAGTTGTGCGAAGGCGATGAGGTGCACGGTCGCCGATTCGTTCAAGCCCAGGGCCTTCTTGCATTCCCGGCGGCTCCGCCTCGACTTGCGGGCGACGAGAGGCACCTCAAGCCTTTTGGGAAAAACAGAACAGTCACAGTGCATGGGCAACTGGAGAAAAAGCCCGCAAAGTGCGTATCCCTCGCGGATCCATTTCACGAAGGGTTTCCACCGCGGGTCTTTTCGCGCAAAGTGTTCATAGACCCAGTCCCAGGAAAAGTTTCCCAGGCCGATGGAGGGAATGCCCAATTGGGAGGCGGCAAAAAAGGGGAGGTAGGCCACGTCGGAGACGACGGTGGTGACACGCTCCCTCCGCAGGAACTCGACCTCCTCCTGGATCAACCGGCTTCGATTGCGAAACAGGTCCTCCAAAGCGGCCAGGCTTGCTTCCACGTCGAAGCGAAGGCTGTCTTCCTGAACCAATCCCACGTCCAGGCGTCTTCTGCGCACGATCACCTCTGTGCCGGCATTCTCGGCAACGAGAAAGTGGGGAATGTCGGAAACGACGATGACCCGCACGTCCTTTGAAGCCGCCAACAGATGGCGGATGACCTCCAGGGACCGCACTGCGTGTCCAAAACCGTGCGGCGTGATGTAGTAAGCGATGGTCCTTTCAGCGACCGGCATGGCCCATCCTTTCAGCCCAGCGACCTTAGCGTAAAACCTGGGTGTGGTCAAGGAGGGTCAAATGGGGTAATAGTTGCTGCGGCGGCATTTCCACCATGCCCGTCTTTTGCGATGTCCACCCGCAACAGGGAGAGAGCAGATGGCACACCCGCAAGTGACCTTCCACCCAAACAATGTCACCGTTTCGGGCCAAGATGGAGAAAGGCTCATGGACTTGGCCCTGAAGGCGGGAATCGACATCACCAACCTCTGTGGAGGTCAGGGGGTCTGCGGCAGCTGCCGGGTCAGAATCATCCGGGGAAAAGTCCGCACCACGGGTAAGCAGATTGGATTCATGGACAAGAGGAGTCTCGAGGCGGGTTATGTGCTGGCTTGTCAGACCTTTCTCACGAAAGACAACGTGGAAGTGTGGATTCCTCCCGAATCCAGGATGGATGGAGAACAGATTCTCACGGACTATGACGCGTCCTTCATCAGGGACGGCTCTCCTCGTTCTGCTTTGGAACCTCTGGGCAAAAAGGTCCAAGCCGAGCGTTTCCTTTGCTATGAAGCGCCCTGCACCCTGGAGGAGGGGGCGGAAGCCCACCCTCCAGAAGGTCTTCGTCCCATCTGCACCAAGGTTTACCTTGAGCTTCCCCCCCCCACCCTGGATGACAATCTATCGGACCTCGACCGCATCTACCGTGAGCTTCACAAAGTCATGCACGAACTGACTCCCCGCGCTCATTTCTCGTGCCTATGGGGACTGGCGCGTCTCCTGAGGGAAAACGACTGGAGAATCACCACTTCCGTATACATGAGGGACTTCGGCCTCCCCCTCATCCGTGCCATCGAGCCCGGCGACACCAGCAAGCGAAACTTTGGAGTAGCGGTGGACGTGGGCACGACCACCATCGCAGCACAACTCGTGGACCTCACCACGGGCAGGCCCGTCGGCACGGAAGCGAGTCACAACCGGCAGTCCCAGTACGGGGAGGATGTCATCTCCCGGATGATTTTTGCATGCACCCGCGGTGGCCAATCTCCCCTCAACATGGCGGTCATCTCCACCATCAACACGCTCATGAACCGCCTTGCCCAGGGGGCGGGCATACGCACCGAGGAAATCACCTGCATCGTCGCCGCGGGCAACACCACCATGACCCATCTCCTTCTTGACCTGGAACCCTGCCACATCAGGGTCGCTCCTTACATCCCCACCGCCAATCGCGTACCCCTTTATCACACGGTGGAACTCGGCTTGAAGGCTCATCCCCGGGCGACCCTTCACTGCCTGCCCTGTGTGAGCAGCTACGTGGGAGGCGATATCGTGGCGGGGGTTCTCGCCTGCGGAATGGCTGAACGTTCGGAATTGAGCGCTCTGATCGATGTGGGCACCAACGGGGAAATCGCGGTGGGGAACAGCGATTGGCTCGTATGCTGCTCTGCGTCGGCGGGACCCGCCTTCGAGGGGGGCGGCATCCAGTGCGGAATGCGAGCCACACGGGGGGCTATCGAAAAGGCTGAGATCAGAGGTGAAAGGGTTCGCATCCGAACTGTGGGGAGAGCCAAGCCGAGGGGCATTTGCGGTTCGGGCCTCATCGACCTTGTTGCTGAACTGGTGGCCGAGGATATCATCGACCAGAGCGGCCGGTTCATCCGAATGGACCACCCACGCGTTCAGGTGCGGGACGATACGGCCGCGTTCGTGGCGGCAGAGGCTTCTGAGACGGAATCCGGAGAACCGGTGATTCTTACGGAGGATGACATCGGGAACCTCATCAAGAGCAAGGGAGCCGTAATGGCTGCCATGAAGGTGCTCCTGGACAGCCTAGGCATGTCTTTCAACGACTTGGACAAAGTCTACGTGGCAGGAGGTTTCGGAGCCCACTTGGACATCGAGAAGGCCATTTTCGTCGGACTCCTCCCCGACATCCCCCAAGAGCGCATCCAGTTCATCGGAAACAGTTCCCTCGCCGGGGCCCGGCTCGCCCTCACTTCCACGGACGCATTCGGGCGGGCTGAGGAGATTTCAAAAAAGATGACCTACTTTGAACTTTCCGTGCGCCCCGAGTTCATGAATGAATTCGTGGCGGCCCTCTTTCTTCCTCACACACAGATGGAACTCTTCCCATCCGTTGTGAAGGCGATCGCCCGGAGACGCAAGCATGCCTGAACCCATGACCTCAACGACCAGACGCAGGCGGCCCAACTGGCATGAATACTTCATGCTCATCGCAAAAATCGTGAGCTCCCGGTCCACCTGCAATTCCAGGCCGACTGGAGCCGTCATCACCAGACACAACCACATCCTTTCCACGGGATACAACGGAGCCATGCCGGGAGCCCCTCACTGCATCGATCAACCGGACTGGAACGGCGAGCCGTACTGTTACCGCCGAGTCCACGGCATTCCGGACGTGGACAAATACAATTACTGCCGCGCCTCCCACGCCGAGGCCAATGCCATTGCCCAGGCCGCCCGAAACGGAATCTCCCTGGAAGGAGGCACCCTCTACACGACCCTGGCCCCTTGTTATGTTTGCCTGAAGCTCATCGCCACGGCGCGTATCAAACGCATCTATTACGAACACGTCTACGAGTCGGGAACGCCCGAAAGGGATGCATTTTGGGAGCAAGCCGTTCAGGATGCAGGGATTGAAGTCTACGAGCAGTTGATCATTTCGCAGGAAGCGTATGATTACATCCTTGCGGACATCCGGGGCATCACATCCAAGCGAAGGACACCGGCCACCGCCTTTCTCCCTGAGACGCCATGAGGCCCACAGCGTTTTTTTTCGACATCGGCGGGACTTTGGCCACGGCCATGGACGCCACTCCCCGAAGACTTCTGGGAACACGTCTGAATCTCTCCGAAAAGGAAACGAAACGGGTGGGGCGGCTCCTCATGACGGAACCATCAATAGACCCCCAGTCCCTGGCCGAAGCTGTCTGCGGTGTTCTGCCCCACAAACGTCCCGGTGAGATCCTTGGGGTGATCCAAACCCTCTGGGTAGAGCAAATGCACAGTGTACGAGCGGTCCGGGGAGCCAAGGAACTCCTCGAATCCCTGGGCAGGCGCGGGGGTTTTCTCGGGATTCTGTCCAACACATGGTTTCCTCTCTTTCAGGGATTCTGCAACGTCTTTGCTCCCGTAACTCCCCTGCTGCGCTGGATGGTTTTGAGTTTTCAGGAAGGCTTCAAGAAGCCTTCACGGGAAATTTTCCTGCGAGCCATCCTCAGAAGCGGGCTGCCCCCCTGTTCATGCTGGATGGTGGGGGATTCTTATGAGCTGGACATGGAGCCCGCCATGGATGTGGGGATGAAAACCCTTTGGGTGCTCTCCTCCCCGGAGAGGGAACGGGATCTCCTCGACCAGGTCCGCAGGGGCGCGATGAGAAGCCCCGATGGGATGGTGAGGAATATCGAAGAGGCCCGCCGCCTCCTGGAAGACAACGAGGAAATTTCCCCATGAACCCGCTTGTCACCGTTTTGTTGGTTCCAGTGTTTGTAATGCCCCTCGCCGTTTCCCTGGTGACCTATGCCTTCTTTTGGTACGAGGCGGCCAACGGAGATTACGGCGAAGTTTTGAGAAATCGTCATGGAAATCGGCTCCTCTGGGTGCTTCTGGGAGGCGTCTGTTCCGCCTTCATCAGTTCCATCTTTTCCATCTTGACCTATCCTCTGGGTTTTTTGAACTCTCGAAGCAATGGGAAGCGGCTGGGTAAAGACAACGCACCCCACCTGATCCTGATCCACGGTCTCTACCACAACTCCAGTGCATGGATCTTCCTCCGGAGGCGGCTACGCCTCGCCGGTTTCCATCGGGTGAGCTGCGTGAATTACTGGAGTCTGAAAGAAGGTTTTTGGGAACTGGTGGACGAAATCGATCAACAAATTGAGCGATTGACCGATTCTGAAATGGAGCCGCTTGTTCTCATCGGTCACAGCTTGGGAGGATTGCTGGCCAGAGCTTGGGCGGGTACCAGGGATAGCGGAAAGAGAACAATAGGACTGATCACCCTGGGATCCCCCCACAAGGGGAGCAAACTGGCGGTCCTCGGCTGGGGCCGCCTGGCCAGGAGCATCCGTTACAAAGGCAGGCTCATGGAAGAAATGAAGGAAAGGCTTTCTCATGTCGATCTGCCCCAGTATGCCCTCTACTCCCCCATCGACAACATGGTGCTCCCTGCCAAGGCACTTCAACCACCCGGCCCGGGTTGGACAAGCATGGAGACAGCCCCCATCAGCCACGTCGCCATGCTGTATCACAAGGGCACGGCGGACCTGATCGTCCGATCCCTTAGGGAGATCTGTCGGCGTGACGCAAACGTGCACCGTCGATCCTGGGGATCTTGAAACCCAACAACCGATTCCTCAACGCCATGGAGGGTGCGCCAAGCATCATGAGAACGAACGATTTCCCAGACCCCTATCGGTTGACTTCAACCGCCCCATGTGCTAAGAGACGGCGGAACTTGAGGTTTGAGGAGGAATTGGCAGCGGAATCCAGTGTCACTGAGAAGATGACAGTGTTGGAAAAGGAATTCATCGTCGCAAACAAGTTGGGTATTCACGCCCGGGTGGCTGCTCAGATCGTCAAGGTCGCCAGCCAGTACCAGTCCGAAATCTGGATTCTCAAGGGCGGAAACAAGGTCAACGGCAAGAGCATCCTCGATCTGTTGACTCTTGTATGCCCCCACGGCAGCAAAGTGCACGTTTCCGCGTGTGGCCCCGACGCTTCAGATGCCTTGAATGCCCTTGCCGCCCTGTTTCAGACGAAATTTGGCGAAATGTGACTGCGACTCACCATCCTTCACCGCTTTTGCGCCTACCTTTCCGCACCGAGAAGGCACGGCAACCGGCATGAGCAGCGCGTCATCAGCCCAAATGCCTTTCTCAGGTCTTTTTTGCTCCCGTAACAGATCTTTCCGCCTGCTGGCTGGATTGTAGTCCATGGATACTGCCCACAGGATCCTTCAGGGAATCGGGGTCTCTCCCGGTATCGCCATCGGCAAGGCCTATGTGTTGAACCGGGCGAGAATCGTTGTGCCTGAGACGAACATCCTTGATGAGGACTCCCTCGACGAGGAGTGTGAACGCTTCGAAGCTGCGGTCTCAAAAGCCGAGAGGGATTTGGAAGAGCTGAAGCAAAGGCTTCACCCTGACTTCAAGGAACACATCAAACTCCTGGAAGTGCATCAGATGATCTTGCGTGATCGCCTCATCTACGGCGAGACCCTGGATCTGATCCGAAATGAGTGGATCAATGCACAGTGGGCTCTGGTCCGTTCCCTTTCCAGGGCTCATGAGCGCTTTTCCGCCATCGACGATGAATACATGCGCGGTCGGGTGGCCGATGTGGATGCAGTTGGGGAGAGAGTCTTGCGCAATCTGGCGGGTCGTGAAGAGACCCCCTTCGAAGGCATTCGGGAGCGGGTCATTCTCGTGGCCCACGATATTTCTCCCGCCGATGCGGCCCAGCTCGAGTTCGACCGCACCCTCGGCCTCATCACGGATATCGGCGGAAGGACCTCCCATACGTCCATCGTCGCCCAGTCGCTCAACATCCCCGCCGTGGTGGGTGCCGAACAATCCACGAAGCTTGTGCCCAACGGAGAAATCATCATCCTGGACGGCACCACAGGCCGCGTGATCCTTTCCCCCACCGAAGAGGAAATCAAGCATTATGCCGAACGCCAGGAAGAACTGGAGAACTATCTCAAGCAGATCGCCCGGGTGGCCCACCTTCCAGCCAAGACCCTGGATTCACACTGGGTCAGAGTGGAGGCCAACATCGAACTTCAGGAGGAAGTGGTCGCAGCTCGCGATAACGGAGCGGAAGGCATCGGCCTTTACAGGACAGAGTTTTTCTTCATGAACCGGGAAATACTGCCCGACGAAGAGACACTTTACCATGAGTACCGGGAACTGGCGGAACTCATGGAACCCATGGCGGTGACCCTGAGAACCCTGGATCTGGGAGCGGAAAAGCTGGCCGCATGGTTTCCGCGACTGGAAGAAATCAATCCTGCTTTGGGGTTGCGTTCCATCCGCCTCTGCCTTCATTACCGGGAGCTTTTCAAATCCCAGCTGAGAGCGATCCTTCGGGCCAGCGGCGTCGCAGGAAACGTCCGCCTCATGTTTCCCCTGGTGTCGGGAGTCGGTGAACTCCTGGAGGCAAAGAAGGTGCTGGGGGAAGTTCGGGAAGAACTGACGAGGCAGCGTATTCCCTTTGACCATCACATGCCCGTCGGGGTAATGATTGAAGTTCCCTCTGCAGTTGCGGTGGCAGACATGCTTGCAAAGGAGGTGGATTTCTTCAGCATCGGTACGAACGATCTCATCCAGTACAGCATCGGGATCGACAGGGCGAACGAACATGTGGCATATCTCTATGAACCGCTGCATCCCGCTGTCCTTCGATTCATCAAGCAGACGGTCGAAGCGGGACACCGCGCGGGGATTCCCGTGAGTCTCTGCGGCGAAATGGCGGGAGAACCCCTGTTCGTCCCCATCCTTCTGGGTCTGCAGCTGGACAGCTTGAGCATGAACCCGAGAGCCATCCCCAGAGTGAAGAACCTCATCGCCAGGTCGCGCATGAGAGACTGCCGTCGCTTTGTCAGAAAAGCTCTGGAAATGACCACCGCCTCGGAAATCACCCTGCAGCTCCAGGAAATCCTGCTGAAGAAGTTCCCGGAGGAACTTCGCCTTTTCGAACTGGACGCCGTCCTTACCGACGCGTCGCTTCATCGCAAAAGGCGCCTGGGAAAGGATCGGTGGAAGTTCTGACCTGTCCGATGGGGCGATTGTACCGGGTGACGGCATTTCAGACACCGGTATGAGGTTGTTGCCCGACATCCCTCAGGGAATGAAATAGGGGAAAAGGATTTAAGAGCTTTCCGAGACTTCACGAGACTGAGAATCCTATGTCCAGACCTAAGTTCAAGGCCGTTGAGAACCCTGAAGTCCGCCTGGTATGTCAGAACCGGAAAGCGTACCACGATTACCACATCCTGGAGACCGTCGAAGCCGGGCTGGTACTCACGGGAACCGAGGTCAAGTCCCTCAGGGAGGGGAGGGCGAACCTGAAGGACAGCTATGCGCGGATCCGGAACAACGAAGTTTTTCTCTTCGGTTTCCATATCACCCCGTACAGTCATGCTTCCTATGACAATCACGATCCGGAAAGAGTCCGAAAACTTCTCCTGCACCGCTTCGAGATCAAGAGACTCCTCGGGAAAACGCAGGAAAAGGGGTTGTCGCTCATTCCCCTCAAGATTTATTTCAACAAGGGAAGAGCCAAGGTTGAGTTGGCCCTGGCCCAGGGCAAGAAGCTCTACGACAAGCGCGAGAGCATCAAACGGAAGGAATCGGTGCGGGAAATGGAGCGGATGCGAAAACGGCGCAAGGTCAACTGATGATGAAGGCGCTGCAGCTCGACATTGACGGCAGGCCGGCCCTTAAATCCCTCCCATGCCCCGAACCGGGACCAGGTGAAACCCTTCTCCGGGTTTCCCACTGCGCCATTTGCCGCACCGACGCCAAGATGTCGCTCGCAGGACATCGTGATCTCTCCCTGCCGCGGGTTCCGGGGCATGAAATCGTGGGGAAAGACGAGACAGACGGGTCCTTCTACCTCGTATGGCCGGGGCATGCCTGCGAAGCGTGCGAACCATGCCGCTCAGGCCGGGAGAACCTGTGTGATCGCATGCGCATCCTCGGATTTCATCGTGATGGCGGCTTCGCTCAATGGGTGACGGTCCCCAAGGCCAGCCTCATCCCCGTTTCCCCGGGACTGCCCGGCCGCATTGCCTGCCTGACGGAACCCCTGGCTTGCACCCTCAACGCCCTGGAATTGTCCGGTCTCTCGGCGGGTCAGCGTGTCCTCATTTTCGGGGCCGGCCCCGTGGGACTCATGATGGCACTCAGCGCCCACAGCTTGGGCGCCCTCGTTCACATCGTGGAATGTGACTCCCTTAAACTGGAACTCAGCGGGAGATTCAGAGAGGCCGTTGGGGTGGAAGCATCCACCGGCTGCCCGGATGAGCCGTACCATGTAGCTGTGAATGCCGCACCGTCCCCCGTGACGCTCCAGCAGGGCATCTCCCGGTTGAAGCCAGGAGGCCTTTTCTGCCTTTTCAGCGGCTTCATCGGGGATTTTTCCATTCCCGGCGCTCTCCTCAACGAACTGCACTATCGCCAACTGAGGGTGGCAGGCGCGTATGGCTGCACTCGAAAGAATATGATGCAGGCACTTTCCCTTCTTGCAGACCATGCCCGTATCGCCGAACTGCTCATTGAAGAAGTGATCGGTCTGGAGGAATCCGTCGACGCGATGGACCGCATGCTTTCCGCACGAACCATGAAGTTTGTCATCGAGTTCTGATCGCGGTTGTCTGAAACGTTATCAACAGGAGATTCAGGAGCACTGCACATGACATCGGAGACCAACTTGCGCGAATTTGGAAGATTGATCTGCTCCATTGCAGCGGGAGAGATCATGTCCCGAGAGCTGGCCTGCGAGGCCTACCGACAGGTCATTCTCAACCTGCAGCCAGAACTTCAGCAGGGAGCCTTCCTTATGGCTCACATCACCCGTGGACCTACGACCGAGGAACTCTCCGGCGCCTGGGACGCCCTGGACCGCTACGACACCGCAAAGATTCAGGTTGAAGCCGAAGGTGCCGTGTGTGACATTGTCGGGACGGGGTCTGATCCCCTCAAGACGGTGAATTGCTCGACTCCGGCCGCTCTCATTGCCGCCGCATGCGGTCTTCCCGTTGCAAAGAAAGGAGCCAGGCTCGTTACGGGTGTTTCGGGGGCATCGGACATTTTCGAGGTCTTCGGTATAGACCTGGGCGCGCCTCTCTCACTGGCTGAGCGATGTCTCGCCACCTATGGGCTGTGCTATCTGCCTGGTGAAAGCTTCCTCAAATCGGGTTGGGCAAGGCTCATTCAATCCATGCGTTTCACATCCGCCTTCAATATCATCGGCCCCCTGACACGCCCCTGTGAGCAAACGGATCGCATCGTCATCGGGGCCTATTCCCCCCTCGTATGCGATCAACTCATCGCCGTCTTGAAGGAAATCGGCATGAAAGGGGCGCTGGCCCCCTACGGCATGGTTTACGGAGTGGATGAGAGCCGGGGGATGGACGAATTTTCCCTCGCAGGTCCCACCCGGGTGGTTGAACTGAGGGATTCAAAAATGGAAGTCTATGAGGTGACCCCCGAAGATTTCGGACTGCAGGCCGCACCTTTCTCAGCCATCGCCAGCAGGGCCAATGCCCGTGAAAATGCAGAAACCATTCTGGAGGTCCTCAACGGGAAGACGGATACCCCTCTGGCCGATTTCTTCTGCATGAACGCCGCCGCGGCTCTCTATATTTCCGATTATGCCAGGAACTATCGGGAAGGATTGGAAATGGCAAAGACGGCCCTCATCCAGGGAAAAGCCAGGGAGAAATTGGAGCAGTTACGCAGCGTCCAGGGAAGAAAGTGATCGTCCTTGAAACGGAAGAAACCATGGGCTTTCAAAGCGGACCGGCTTTCACAAGTTTTCGTTGGGCGTGTAGTCAGGGGAAATGACGTCGATGACCGTCACTTCTGGAGGAGAAAGAAGCCGGATGGGCGGCCCCCACGTCCCGGTCCCCCTGCTTGCATAGAGCTTTCCGCCGCCCTCCAACTGGTGCAGACCGTCCTGCATGGGATAACGGATCCCCGTAAAAAAGCGGAAGGGAAAGATCTGCCCCCTGTGGGCATGCCCTGAGAGCTGGAGGTCGAACCGTCCACGGCTGCCATCCGCCACCTGGGGGCGGTGTTTCAGAAGAAGCACGAACCTCCTGCCCTGCAACGAGGCGAGCAGATCGCTCTCGTCGCTGGCTCCTTGCCCCGCCGCATCGTCCACCCCAACGATAGTGATGATCCCCTCCACATTCACCCCTTCCCCCCTCAGAACCCGAAAGCCGCACTTCCGCAGAAAAGCGACCGACTGCTCGATTCCTGCGTAATGCTCGTGGTTGCCCGTGACAGCGAATTTTCCGAGGGGCGGTTGTATCCCGCTCAACTGTCTGATCAAGCCCTCCCCGTCAGCGAGGTTGCCGTCTACCATGTCCCCTGTGAGCACCATCAGGTCCGGCTCCGCCCGCTCGACCGCCTGCAGAATGTTTTCCAGACGTCGTTCTCCCACCATGATTCCCAAATGCACGTCAGAGATCTGCACGATTCTCAACCGACTGACACCGGGCGGCAGCTTTTCCGTGACGACGGTCACCCTTTCGGTCCGGATGGAACGGGCCTCCAGGAGACCATGCAAAAAGAGTACGGCGACGACAACGAAAAGGAACCCCGTGGCCTCCCGGCTTTTCAGCACAGGATTGCGCAGGAACGGAGCCACCTGAGTCCATTTGGCCAAGAGAGTCACCATATCGGCGAGGAGAAACAGCCAGAAGGCCAGAAAGACGAGGCCCATCCAGGAATAGCCGGGGTAGGCGATGAGCCGGGCAAGTGTTAGGTGACCGTGGGATTCGGAAAGACGGGCACCGATGGGGGCCAGCACCATGAGAGCAAGGAAGAAGAGGAGCAGGAAAGGGGTAGCCGGGCGATCAGGCAAGAGGAAACGGACCTTGCTGAGAACGTAGACGTTCAGGAGACCGTAGACGGTGATGAAAACAGCTAGGAATCGCACCATCGAAACGACTTGTCCCTCTCACATTGTGAATGATGCCCCCGCCTTCAGATTGATCTTTCTTGGGGCGGTCCGGAAAGGTATCAGGCAGACGAACAGGAGACAATGGCAAACTTGCACCGTGGGAAAGCAAGAGGAACACGGCAGGAAATAGGGCTGCCGATAGACTTCTCCTAAGGGTGCGGAGTGAGGAACCTTGGCAACGGGGGAGCCAAAAAAAGGAAGGCGACAGGACCGGCGGCAGGACCCACGATTTTTTCAATTCAAATCGTTGCCCGTCCCTGCGACGCGGAATACCTCCTCGATGGTTGTGAGCCCCTGGCAGATCTTCAAGGCGCCGCTGATGTTCAAGGTGTGCATTCCCTCCTTCATCGCCTGCTTGCGAACGAGGGAGACATCCGTGTCGGGTGATATGAGCTTGCGCACATTTGGGCTCAGAGTCAGGATCTCGTAAATCCCCAAGCGCCCCAAGTAACCTGTTTCCCTGCACTCGAGGCAACCCGTGGGCAGGAAGACTTCCTCGGGCTTGACCAGTTTCCAGGGTGCAACGAGGGATTGCCACAGGTCGTCATCGAGTGTTCCGGGACGCTTGCATGCAGGGCAAAGGGTCCTCACCAGGCGTTGGGCGACAACGCCCAGAAGAGTGGCGCGAATGAGATAGTGAGGGACACCGATGTCCAGAAGCCTCACGATGGCGGATACAGCATCGTTTGTGTGGAGCGTCGAGAACACCAGGTGCCCGGTCAAAGCCGCCTGAACCGCCATCTCCGCCGTCTCCAGGTCCCTGATTTCACCCACCATGATGATGTCCGGGTCCTGCCGGAGGAGATTGCGAAGGCCGTTTGCGAAGTCAAGCCCGATGGCGTGCTGAACCTGCATCTGGTTGAATCGGGGTTCGACCATTTCGATGGGTTCTTCGACGGTGCAAACGTTGACTTCCGGGCTCGCCAGCTGTTTGAGCGTGGTGTAGAGGGTGGTGGTCTTTCCGGAACCCGTCGGGCCCGTCACAAGGATGATCCCATATGGATGACCGACCATCTCCCTCCACCGGGCAAGATCCCTGCTGCTTAGCCCGAGCTCCTCGAAACTCCGGATGGTCACCTGGGGATCGAAAATTCGCATGACCAACTTCTCCCCAAAGACCGTGGGCATGGTTGAGAGGCGCAGTTCCACCTCCTCGCCGGACGGGGTCTTGGTCTTGACCCTCCCATCCTGAGGGCGTCGCTTTTCTGCAAGGTCCATTCGCCCCAGGACCTTGAGGCGGCTGATGACCGCACCCATGACCACCCCCGGCAACTGGTACACTAGGTGCAAGACCCCGTCGATGCGAAACCGCACATCTCCCTCTTCCCGTCGTGGCTCCAGGTGGATGTCGCTCGCCCGCTGGTCAAAGGCATACTGAAGAAGCCAGTCCACGATGTTGACCACGTAGCGGTCGTTGGCGTCCAGAGCGCCTGCCCGGCCCAATTCGATCAACTGCTCCAGGTTCAGGGTGGTGTTGATCTTCCCGGAGTCCACCTTCCCCAGGGCCCGCTTGACGGACTCTGTGAGGGCGTAGAATTCCACCAGGTAACGGCTGATATCCTGCGGATTGGAGATGACCGCCACGATCCGGCGCCGGAGAATCCGTTCCAGTTCCTCCTGCCATTCCTCAACGGACGGTTGGGCCGTGGCGATGACCACTTCGTCGTCATTGGCCTCAATAGGCAGGATCCTGTGTCTCGCAGCGTATGCATAAGACACGAGACCGGTGACGGTGGAAACATCGACCTTAAGAGGATCGATGCGCACATAGGGCATACCGGCCTCTCTCGCAAGCCAGACCGTCAAGGCTTCCAGAGTGATCGGTTCATGAGGCGGAACGGCGCGGTGGAGGCGCCTTTCTGCGATCTGCACCAGGGGATGGTTTTCCTTTCGATCCGCTGACTGGGAAGCGGAGAGAACCTTCCTGGCGTCCTGGAAGGTGATCATGCCTTGCTCCACCAGCCGATCCAGGACATTTTCAAGGTTCAGAATTCGGTCCAGCCCCCGGCAACGGCATTCACCGGGGGCTTCTTCCCTCAGGGCTTTGGAAGGACTCGCCATATGGCTTCCTGCGCATGAGTGGATAGGGGGTGGGAGCGCTTTGCCCCCATGGGGCAGACGCTGCATCCGATGTTCTCCGGGTTGTTATCGGAAAATCGACCGCATTTCTTGAATCAGCTGTAAAATAGAGCTTCTTGCATTCTACGATTGAAAGGAATCCCTAGGAAGTCGCATCCTGGAAGCGGCCCGAGAGCTTTTACCCTTGGAGGGCTATCGACGTGTCTCCACGAGAACGATTGCCGCAAGAATCGTCTACGCCTCCACTTCCATCCACCTGTGCTTTCGCAACAAGGGGTAACTTGGTCGGCTGCCTTGCCGAAGCCGGCGAAAGGCCTGAAAAGGCTATAAACCCAGCCGGCTCTCACTGATCTCCATTGATGATTCCATGGTGTCAAATGGAATGATTATATTTTTAGGAAATTCAGTGCATCGCCGACACAACGACGTGTGCGAGGATTTGAAACAACATGGGCTGCAAGCACGGGATGTGGTCGAGTGACGTGGGGTGGAATTCATGGGGATGCCGGTTGCGAGCCATGGAGGAACCAACATGGGTGCCTATGAAATTATATTGGCAGACGACCATGCGATGGTGCGACATGGGATCAAGAAGATATTGGAAGAGTCGGGTCACTACAAGATCATAGCAGAGGCTGCGGACGGTATCGAACTGATGAATCTCCTGAAGAAATTCCAGCCTCAGATGGTCATCCTGGACATTTCCATGCCAGGTCTCAGAGGGCTTGAAGCCACCCGCGAAATCAAGTGCATCTACTCTCACATCAAGGTCTTGATCCTCAGCATGCACAAAAACGAAGGCTACCTCAACCACGCCCTTTCGGCAGGGTGCGACGGTTACCTCCTGAAAGAGGATGCGGACGGGGAACTCTTCACTGCCATTGAAGCCATCAGGCGGGGAGAGACTTATGTCTCCACTCTTTTCTTACACGTGGCCGGAACGGTGCAGAACCGGGACCAAAAAGCATCCGCCTGCCGGGAAGACTGTGGGCTGCTGACAACTCGAGAAAAGCAGGTTCTCCAGTTGGTTGCCGAAGCGAAATCCAACAAGGAGATCGCGGAACTGCTTTTCCTGAGTGTGCGTACCGTGGAGCATCACAGAGCCAACATCATGAGAAAGCTCGGTATGCACAAGACGGCGGATCTCTTTCAATATGCCGCGAAGCAAGGTTTCTTGGACTACAGCAACTGATCTCCCTGGGATGGCTGTCTGAATCTCTCCAGTGTTCTTCTCCCACAGGCGACCTCAATCCCTTTCCCTTTCGACGCGGGTCCCCCCTCAGACGCTCCAACCCTCCGGTCACGTCCTTCCCGCCGGCAGGCCCGATGCATCTGTAAATTCCCCTCCGCCGGGGCTTCCCACCCCAGACTTGCTCACAAGGATTAAGGCATCTGCTTGAGTTTCTTTTTGGCGATCTGTGCCTGGGGACTGTCCGGATACTTTTCCAAGAGTCTTTCGTAAAGGATCCGTGCGGCTGTGGGGTCACCCATTTGCTGGAACGCGGTCCCCTGTTTCAGCAGTGCGTGCGGGATGCGATCCCCCTTCGGGTATCGATCGAGAACCTGTTGATAGACTTCTATGGCATCCTGGTACTTTTTTTCGGCAAAATGGCATTCCCCTACGGAAAACAGGGCGTTGTCAGCCAATTCCGATTTGGGGTATTTGCTTGCCAGAGTCTGGAACTCCTTTCGGGCCAGATCGTACTTGCCCTGCTGGTAAAGCTCCGACGCCTTGTCATACAGCGCTTTTTCGGGGGAAACAGGCTCAGGCGGAAGGCTCACGGAAACCCCGGCTGTTCCTTCCCCGGGAATCGGGGGAACAGCTTCACTCGAAGCGACATCCCCCTCCGGTTGAGGCTTGGGGGCCGGCTGGACAGCGGATGAAGCGCGAGACAACTGCTGCAGCTTATGTTCCAGTTCATCGATGCGCCCACTCAGGGCTCCCATCCGCATCCGTAACTCTTCCATGCGGGAGTAATTGTCGGCGCTCTTCTTTCCCTGGGTATCCATCCCGTCCAGGCGTTTCTCTAGGGACTGCACCCGATCGTAGAGGGTGCTCACATTTTGCTGCAACGTCGACGTCTCCTGGGTCGAGGCGCATCCTCCCACAACCGCCGTCAAAAAAACCATGAGGAGCAATTTCGTGGTGCCGATTCTAGATTTCCGTCTCAAACTCATGGGTTCCCCTCTTGTTCATGCGCACACGCGGAGCATGATACAGTGTGTTCCCCTTCAGTATATCAGGGCAAAATGGGCCCTGCGATTCTTTGCCCAAGATGCCTCGTCGTGGCCCGTAGCAATGGGGCGTTCCTTGCCGTAGCTGATCGTTCCCAGATTCTGACGATTGGCTCCGGCAGCCGTAACATACTGGAACGCCGCATTGGCGCGCCTCTCACCAAGGGCCAGGTTGTACTCGGTGGTTCCGCGTTCGTCGCAATGCCCCTCGATCGTGACCTTCACTTTCGGATACCGCTTGATGAAATCCACCTTCTTGTCCAAGGTCCTTTTGGCCGGCTCACTCAGGACATAGGAATCGTAATCAAAGAAAATGTCCTCATTTTCAAACGGCTCCGCCCTTTGCAGGAATTCCCTCTTTTCCTGTTCGGATGTGATTCCCAATTCGCGCCACTTTGCATCGTCCAGACCTGCCAGGGTGCCCCCCCCTCCTTCCGTACCAAAGCCTCCGCCGGGAGCCCCTTCGGCACCCAAGCCCGGCTGAGGGGGAACAGTTTTCTTGGAGCAAGCAAACGCTGCCGCGAGCAAGAACAAAACGATCAGGTACCTGGTGGTCTTGGCGTACATGGCTTTCATCCTCTTCTCTTCTTGGTTTGGGAAAGCTTTGTTTGTCCGTGTGTTCCGGTGATGCAACGGACGATCATTGTCCACTCAAGCGGGGTGACCATCGTGGCAATTCCTGGCCCCCTCCGGTCTTCGTCAACCGCCTCACTCCAGAACCGTTGACAAGCAGCAGCCATATGCTGGATCCCCCCTGGCGGGTAGAGCTGAAGGCGAGCATGCGTCCGTCAGGCGACCAGGTGGGGGCCTCGTTGTTTCCTTCCCCGTGGGTCAATTGTTTCGTTTCGCCGCCATCGGGACGCACCAGGAAAATGTTGTGACTTCCGCCGCTGACACCGCTGTAAGCAATCCAGTCCCCTTTGGGGGACCACGCCGGGCATGTGTTGTAATTGCCCGAGAACGTGATCCGCTTCTTCTGGCCGCTGCCCACGTCCATGACATAGATCTGCGGACCGCCGCTCTCGTCGGAGACGAAGGCCAAGCGCCTTCCGTCGGGGGACCAACTGGGAGACACACTGATACCCCAGCCTTGCCCAAGCCTCTGAAGCACCTCTCCTGTAGACGACAGGAGGTAAATGTCGGGATTGCCCCCCTTGGTGAGGGTCACGGCAATCTGGCTTCCTCCCGGTCTCCAAGCGGGCGCGATGTTCAAGCCGGGATAGCCGCTCAAGAGCCGATGTCCCCCGCTCCTGAGATTGGCGACGTAGACCTTTGTCCCCCCCTCCTTGAAGCTCACGTAAGCCAACTGGGACCCATCGGGACTCCACGCCGGCGAGAGGTTGATACTCTGATCGCGCGTCACCTGCACCGGGTTACCGCCGTCGAAGTCCACCACGAAAATCTCCTTGTTCTTCCCCTGCGTCTGAACATACGCGATCTTGGTATCGAAGACGCCCCGCTCTCCCGTGAGAGCAAACAGGATTTCGTCGGCAAAGCGGTGGACCATGGCACGCCAGCTGCGCGCATCTCCCTCGTAGACCTTACCGAAGACCATTCGGGACCCCACCACATCGTAGAGTCGCGCCTCGATCCTCACGGCCTGTCCTTGCACCTGGTAGGCGGCCCGGGCCAGGAAATCAGCCCCGATCCGCTGCCAATCGGCGAACTTGATCTCCCCGGGGGCAAGACCCATGGTCTGGGGATTCTCGAGGAACCCTTGAGGATCAAGGGGTCGGAAGACACCCGAGTATTCCAGGTCGTTGGAAAGGGCTTCCCCCATCTCCCGGGCAAGTTGTGCCTGATCAGCACTCAGGGCCTTGAAATCCGGAACCGCGATGGGAATGCGCTTGAAGTTGGGCTGAGTGATGTCAATGGAGATCCTTTGAGCGTCCACGGGGGAATCCCAGTGGACGACACACAGGACACAGAGAAGGCAAAGAAGTGATGGGAACACTTTGTTCGTTGGAGGGCGCATGATCCTGGGCATATCCTTTCAACACTGAAGTCAAGACAAGCCTTCAGGCCTGAAGCGAATGTCGATTTGCAGCTCGGAAAATGTGATGACCGCCGGAAAAGGAGGAAGGGGAACCGCCTTCTTCACCGCCCGGATGGCCGTTTCGTCAAAGAGGGCATTCCCCGAGGTCTTTTCCACCTTGAGATTCAGCAGTTTCCCCTCCCGGTTGACGGTCACGGTCAACCTCGCCTCGAGTCCATGGGGTTTGAGCATGTCCGGTACCGCCCATTCCCGGTTGATCGCTTCCTTCACTCGGCTCCCGTACATGCCCAGCAGTGCGGAAGCCACCCGACCGCTTCCATCCAGACTCCCCGCAGGACTCCCCTCGGCACCTCCCGCCGCACCCCCCTGACCAGCCACCCTGCCCGCTCCCGCGTTCTGCCCAGGGGTCCGGTCCTTGCCGCCGGCTCCCCCCTGCCCTTTGGCTTCACCCTCGGATTGGACGATGGGAGCCGGTTTGGGCGGTGTTTTCGGCTTGGCGATGAGCTTGTCCAGATTCTTTTCTAAAGAGACGGCGTTCGTACTGCTGTCCGCGACCTTGGGAGCTTCCAGTCCCTGGATCTTCTTGATTTCGGGCTCTGTCTTGACGACAGGCTCAGCCATGCGCAAACGGCGAACGGGCACCACCGGGCCTGAATTCGCCCGCGGCCTTGCCGACTCCGCTGCCGTCTCAGAGGCCTTGGACGACACTCCCCCCTTTTCTCCGGGGGCCTTTTGCATCCCAGAAAAACCCGGACCCAAGTCCTGCAGGCTCACCAGGTTGACCGAGAAATAGGGTTGTTGCAGCGGCTTACCGGGCAGGATCCATGAGGACAACAGTGCTACCGCCACCAGCAATACATGCACCAGGATGGAGCCTCCCACTCCAGTGATCAACTCCTCCCTGGATAGAGTCCGTGTTGGAATGGCTATTGTTTCCATCTCTACCCCTCCTGGACCGACCTTTGAGACTCCATCACTGCTTCTGTTTCTGTCCGGGTTTTCCAGGGTTCTTGAGGGGTTCCGTCACCATCCCGATCTGGTCGATCCCAGCCTGCCGGATGACGCCCATCACCTGTACGACATAACCGTAAGGAATCTTTTCGTCCGCTCTCAAAAAAACCCCTTGCTGGCTCTGCCGGTTCTGA
Organism: Deltaproteobacteria bacterium; assembly: GCA_012517315.1. Lineage (GTDB taxonomy): Bacteria > Desulfobacterota > Syntrophobacteria > Syntrophobacterales > Syntrophobacteraceae > JAAYUJ01. The sequence goes on along the minus strand of JAAYVE010000059.1, from coordinate 97,425 downwards.
TGGATGGCGGCGATCTTCGACCCGAGAGTGTCCATCTCCACCGGGTGATCGTTCAGGTAGATCCTCTGATCCTGATTCACGGTGACCACGAGTCGCTCTTCTTCCGAGGGAATCGCCGGTGCGGCACTCTCCGGAAGCTTCACGTCGATTCCCTGGGTCATCATGGGTGCCGTCACCATGAAGATAATGAGAAGAACCAGCATCACATCCACAAACGGTGTCACGTTGATTTCGGACACCATCTGGGAATTGGATCCGTTTCCATTCACCTGCATTCCCATGCTTCATCTCCCCCTATTCGTGTGTGACCGCAGCATTGCCGCAGGGGCGCACCCCGCGGGCAAGGACGGTTCCGCCGGGCCCCGCCCCTGCAGCATCACCATCCAGCCGTCACCCTTCTCTTCAGCCCCACCCAATCCACTGCCTGCCCCTTTCCTCAGCACTCCATGTTCAATCCTGGGCGGCCAGCCGAGGGGATTCGGAAAGCTGTTCATCCTGCTTGGAACGGCGCATGAGATCCCGCTTCAGCAGGTTGAGGAACTCCGCCGAAAAGTGGTTCATCTCGCCTTCAATGGTTCGGATGCGGTTGGCAAACTGGTTGTAGGCCACCACCGCAGGTATGGCCGCCGCCAGCCCCATGGCCGTCGCCACCAGAGCCTCAGAAATCCCCGGTGCCACCACTGCCAGGTTGGCGGCTCCCTTCATGCCGATGTCCTGAAAGCTCACCATGATCCCCCATACCGTGCCGAAAAGGCCGATAAAGGGAGCGGTGCTCCCCGTGGTCGCCAGAAGCGGCAGGAAGCGTTCGAATCGCTGCCGCTCCGCCATGATCCCACCCTGAATGGCGCGGTCGACGTTCTCCAGCAGAACCTCGGGATTCACCTTGAGATCCTGTAGGCTCTTGGTCTCCAGCGATTTACTCAAACGGTTCAACTCCGCATAGCCGGTCCGGAAGATTTGTGCCAAATGACTGTCCTCCAGGTACTCGCTCTCCCGGTAGACCCCCACGTAATTCTTCCTCTGCCTGAAGAGTTCGATGAATTCATGCGTCTCTTTCCGCGCCCGGCGAAAGAGTCGGACTTTGAGCAAAATGACACACCAGCAGCCGACGGAGAGGGCCAGGAGTGAAAAGAGAACGAACTTGACCATCGGGCCTGCGTGACTCACCATCTCAAAGATGCCGCCGGTTCTCTGGTAAGGAACCCCGGTTGCTTCCGCTGCCGCATATACGACGCTAGACAACACAAACATTGCACTCATCACAACGTCAGAACCTCACTGATCATCGCCTGCCTCCAGCGCTTTCACGATTTGGGGCAGAGCTTGGCCGGCGGACTGGGAGATGCGGAAATCGACGGTTTCCTCCCGTAACTCCGACGGTTTCGGGTTGATTTCCAAAATGAAAGCCCCCCTGCGTTTCGCAAGGCCGGGGATGTGGGACGCTGGCGCGACAGAAGCAGACGTACCGACGACCATCAGGAAATCGCACTGCCTCGCAGCGTCCATGGCCTGTCGGTAAGCATCCTGCGGAATCTGCTCTCCAAAGAAAACAAACTCGGGACGCAACGGTCCGCCGCATGCGCACACAGGCGGAACCCGCTTGAGATCCACCCCCTCCCTTTGGTAGCTCCGCCCACAAGCTTCGCAACGCAAGGAACGGTTGTGCCCGTGAAATTCGATCACCTTTCTGCTCCCCGCCCTCTGGTGCAGACTGTCCACGTTCTGGGTGATCACCTCCCTGAGGATCCCCCGCTCCTCTAAGCGGGCCAGAGCATAATGGGCCGCGTTGGGAACAGCACAGGAGAGAAGCGCATCCATCTCCAGAAGCATCTTCCAGACTTCGGCCGGGTTCATGCGGAAAGCTTCGATGTGACCGTATACCATGGGATCATACCTGGACCAGAAACCTCCGGTGCTGCGAAAGTCGGGAATCCCGCTCTCCACCGAAATTCCGGCCCCGGTGAGTGCAACCGCATGGGAGCTGCAGGCAAGCCGCTGGATCATTGTTCCGTAGTCGACCATGGGTTCCACCAAATTTTACTGAATTTCTAACGCGTTATAAAAAAACATCCTACTGAGGCCTTCCGGTTTTGTCAAGCATTTCTATCCCTTGCGCCCTACCCCTCCTCATCGGGCTTGAAGAAGCATCTTTTATGCCTGTCCGCAAACGGTTCACAAAGGGCCGCGGGGGCGCAGATCCCCCGGGACAGGTCGCTGGAATCTCAAGAATTCGCTGTTATTTGGAAATTTTGAGAACTTGTCCTGTGCGCACGGTTTTGTCCTTCATCCCGTTGGCCTCCATGAGGCATTGTTCACTCACGCCGTAGCGGGCTGCAATACCGCTCAACGTCTCACCCTTGCTCACCCTGTGATCCAGGACCGGCGACCCCTGCCGCCTCGTGATGCCCTCTATGCGTCGCAGAAATTCCGTCCCTTTTCCTTCAGGCACCTTGAGGGTCATCGTCCCTTCCGGCACCACATCGGATATCAGAACGGGGTTCAGGTTTTTGAACTCTCTGTAGGTGATGCCCGCAGCCTCGGCAAGATCGACCACGGGGGTGGAACCGGAGAGGCGCACATTCACTCGGTCCACGCGGATGGCCGGATACGCAGCCGTCTTCGGAAGGGAATATCCGTAGCGCCCGGGGTTCCCGAGTACTTCCTTGATGGAAACGATGCGCAGAATATACCTTTCCGTTTCCAGTGGAAGTTTCAGGGCATAGTAATTGTCGACCCGCTGCTTGCGCATTTCGTCTTGTACTCGTTTTTCACCGCAGTTGTATGCCGCCACGGCGAGGGTCCAATTGGAGAACATCTGGTGGAGACTTCTCAGGTAGCGGAATGCACTGACCGTTGACGTCTCGAAATCCATGCGCTCATCTACCAGATTCGTCTGGGTCAGGTCGAAGCGGGCACCTGTGGCCCGTATGAACTGCCAAGGCCCTACCGCTCCGGCGGGCGAAGCGGCGGATAATATGAGGTCGCTCTCGGCCACGGCCACGTACTTCAAATCATCGGGCAGGCCGTTTCGGAGGAGTTCTTTTTCCAGCCAGGGGAAGTAACGCTCCATGCGCTTCAGCCAGAGGTAGACCTGCGCATGACTATAAACCACGAGGGTGAATTCCCGGTCCAGCCTTTCACGCACATCCGGCTGGTGGACAGGCACGGGTTCACCGCAGAATTCCAGGCCCTCAGGGACTGCAAAATACGGAACAACAAATGGACCGGTGGCTGAGGCCGCGACACCTTCCCCCTCTCCCCAAGCCTTTTTCCCCTCCTGGCCCATTCCACACAGGAGCAAGAGAATCCCCGCGACGGCGATCCGATAATTCCATTCCCGATTCATGCTCAAATACTCCTCCCTGGAGATCCCGGCCCTCTAAGAAGCCGCAAGACTTCTCTTCCCCATTCGATACTTCCCGTGCGATGCTTCAGGGTGCAAAGCGAAGGGAGCCACGCAATCTGCGAAAGACGCATTCCCCAAAAGAATTCCCATTCTGATGCCCTTTGTTGTGGCAAAAGTCAAATCGGTTCTGAAGAGTCCATTCCTTCCGCAACTCTGCAGGAGAGTTCGAGCCGCGACACACCCAACGGGCGGCCCTTTACGTCCCTGCCGGTGAGGCTTCCCCGGAAAGGAGCCCCCGATCTTCCCATGGGTTGGTCCTTGACCCGCCGATGAGATTGTGAGAAGAGATTTCGAGGGTCGGTGTGCGTGAGCGTGCCCATTCGTCTCACGAGCCTCCGTCTCACGAGGCGCTGAGCGCCTCTTGTCCCTCTAGGAGCGATGGGAAGATGATTTCCAGCTACTGGCCAGACGACTATCTCAAGAAGCTCCGGTCCGCCACGGACGCCGTCAAAAACATCAAGGCGGGTCAACGGGTTTTCATCGGAACATCCTGCGGTGAGCCTCAGCATCTGGTGCGGGAACTGGCGAACCAGGCGGCGGGGTTCACCGATCTTGAAATCGTGCGCCTCCTGAGCCTGGAGTCCGCCCCCCTCACCCTCATGGCCAGCGAACAATCGCGGCACAGCTTCAACATCCGCTCCTTCTATTCCGGATCCGCCATCTGGGAACAGCTTGCCAGGCACCGCCGATTCTTCACGCCTATTAATCTCTCGGCCGTCCCGCACCTTTTCCGAAGTCGGCAGATCCCTGTGAACGTGGCCCTGATCCAGGTTTCACCCCCCGACGACTTCGGATGGATGAGCCTCGGTATCTCCCTAGACATCACCCAGGCCGCCGCCTTCTCCGCCGACCTCGTCATCGCCCAGGTGAACAGCCGCATGCCCCGGGTTCTGGGGAGGAGTTTCCTCCATGTGAACGACGTGGACCTCATCGTGGAGCACGACGAAGACCTGCTCACCATCGGCGATTTCGAGAGCAGCGCAACCTGCGAGATGATCGCGCGTCACGCCGCGAGACTCATCCAGGACGGGGCCACACTGCAAGTGGGAATCGGCGCCACCCCTGCGGCGCTCCTCCGTGCCCTTTCGGAAAAGAACGACCTGGGAATTCACTCCCAGGTCATTTCCGACGGGATGATGGAACTGGTCTCCCGGGGTGTGATCAACAACAGGAAGAAGGGCCTCAATGAGGGCAAACTCGTCGCCAGCAATGCCATCGGGACCGCCAACCTCTACGAGTTCCTCCACGACAATCCCAGCATCGAGTTTCACCCTTCCGACTATGTGAACAATCCCTCCATCATCGCCGGCCACAACCGCATGACCTCCCTCAACATGGCAAGCATCATGGATCTCTCCGGCCAGGTGGCCGTGGACTCCCTCCCCCACACCCTTTTCTCCGGTGTGACGGGCATGCTTGATTTCGTGAGAGGTTCGGCACAGGCGCCCGGCGGAAGATCCATCCTCATGCTTCCCTCAACGTCCCGCGACGGGAAGGTGAGCCGCATTATCCCTATGCTGGAGGGAAAATCCGTGGTCGTTCCCCGGAGCGATGTCTATTACGTGGTGACCGAGTATGGGGCGGTCAACCTCTTCGGAAAGAGTCTCGAGGAGCGTGCCGTCGCCATGATCAGTCTGGCCCACCCGGATTTCCGGGACGAACTCTTCTTCAACGCCAAAAAGTTGGGACTCATCGGTCAGGAGTTCGATCTGCGCCAATCCGTTCACGCGGTGTACCCGTTGAGATTCGAGGAGGTGATCCATGTGAGCGGGCAGGAGGTCACGATCCGACCGGCAAAGGCCGTGGACGGACGTCGTGTTCAAGAGCACTTCTACAACTTGGACAAAAACGATGTCGTCTCCCGGTTCTTTCAGCAGAAGACAAGCTTTGTGCGTGACGATGTGGCTTCCATGTACCAGATCGATTATGCGAGAGAAATGACCATCGTGGCGGTCACGGGAGAATTCGGATTCGGGAAGATTGTCGCCCTGGGGGGATACGTGCTCGATCCCAGTTCGAACATGGCGGAAGTGGCCTTCAGCGTCGCCCGGGAATGGCAGGGAAAAGGGCTCTCCACCATCATCATGCGCAAACTGGTGGAAGCGGCCATAGAGAACGGAATCCAAGGATTCACCGCATACACGTCCCGGACCAACCGCGCCATGATCCGACTCTTCAACACCCTGCCCTACAGGGTGCAGATGGGCTACGAGGTCGACATGCTCGTCCTCCAGTGCAGGTTCGACGAACCCGCAGAGAGGTAGGAGCGCAGACGCCCCCACCCCGGGCCGCCCTTTCCCAGCAAGAATCCCTGCACACCTTTCCATCCGCTCCCCAGGAAGGCATCCCCACAGGGACTTCCCCGAAACACGGCTTCTTTTTCCGCCTCCCCTGCCTGCCGGGCCTTCTGCTGCTTTTCACCGTGGGCGCCCTCTCAGCGTACAGGAGGATCGGATTGCGTGTCCATGGGTGGCAGCTCTAAGTGTATAATTTCACATGTTTTTCGTTTCATTTTCTGTTGACATCCCGTTTCGACATTGCTAAGGAGTGGCTCCGTCGATTTTTGCGTTTATTTTTTAGACAGTTTTTAGCCCGATTTTCGACTCCTCCGCCCTGGCATGACCTGCTCTTGTTGAAACCGCAAGCGACATTTCCCCTCCCCTCCATCCGGGCTTTCGAGGAGCGTGCGTCTCAAGGGGCGTCTTCAGGACGCCCCCCACCGCCAACACACTTTTACCGAAGGAGGACCCAATGGCCGACAATGTCTTTCCCGTCCCCTCTTCCTGGACCAGTTCATCCTGGTGTGACAACGACAAGTATCTTGAGATGTACGCTCGCTCTGTGCGCGACCCCGAAGGATTCTGGGGGGAACAAGCTGAACGCATCACCTGGTTCAGGCCCTGGACCAAGGTCAAGGAAGGTTCCTTCGAGGGGGATGTCCGGGTGAAATGGTTTACGGACGGGAAGCTCAATGTCAGTTACAACTGTCTCGACCGCCACCTGGGTCAGCGGGGCGGTCAAACGGCCATCATCTGGGAGGGGGACGAACCCTCCGTCAGTCGGCACATCACCTACCGGGAACTTCACCGGGAAGTGTGCAAGTTCGCCAATGTTCTCAAGTCCATGGGGCTCAAGAAGGGAGACAGGGCCACCATTTATCTTCCCATGATCCCGGAACTGGCAGTGGCTATGCTCGCCTGCACCCGCATCGGAGTCATTCACTCCGTTGTTTTTGCCGGTTTTTCACCCGAATCTCTTGCCGGTCGCATTCAGGACTGCCAGGGCAGTGTCGTGATCACGGCGGACGAGGGGGTGCGCGGAGGAAAGCGCATTCCGCTCAAGGTGAACACGGACGAAGCGTTGGAGAAGTGTCCCGACGTGGACAAGGTCATCGTCGTGCGGCACACGGGAGGCGATGTTCCCTGGAAGGCCGGGCGCGATCGGGATTGGTCTGAACTGATGGAAAAGGCCGCCGACGAGTGCCCACCGGAGGAAATGGACGCCGAAGACCCCCTTTTTATTCTTTACACGTCCGGGTCCACCGGGAAACCCAAAGGCGTGCTCCACACCACCGGGGGATACCTGGTGTACACCTCCCTGACCCACCAGTACGTCTTCGACTACCACGACGGGGACATTTATTGGTGCACTGCGGACATCGGCTGGGTTACCGGCCACAGTTACATCGTCTACGGCCCCCTTGCCAACGGCGCCACCAGCGTGATGTTCGAAGGGATCCCCAACTATCCTGACTGGTCCCGGTTTTGGAACGTGGTGGACAAGCATGGGGTGAACATCTTTTACACGGCCCCCACTGCCATCCGGGCCATCATGCGGCAGGGGGAGGAACCCGTCAAGAAGACGTCGCGCAAGTCTTTGCGGTTACTCGGGACGGTGGGGGAACCCATCAATCCCGAGGCGTGGCTCTGGTACCACCAGGTCGTTGGGGAAGGACGTTGCCCCATCGTGGACACCTGGTGGCAAACAGAGACAGGGGGCATTCTCATCACGCCGCTCCCCGGTGCCACGGCATTGAAGCCCGGTTCCGCCACCCGGCCTTTCTTCGGGGTCCAGCCGGCCATCATCGATTCCGACGGTGCCTTTCTGGAGGGTCCAGCGACAGGCTACCTGGTCATGACCGATTCATGGCCGGGGATGCTGCGCACTGTCTATGGAGATCACGGGCGGTTCAAGCAGACGTACTTCTCCAGCTATCCCGGCCTTTATTTCACGGGGGACGGGGCGAGAAGGGATGAAGACGGCTATTACTGGATCACCGGGCGTGTGGACGACGTCATCAATGTGTCGGGCCACCGTTTGGGAACCGCCGAAGTGGAAAGCGCCCTTGTGGCTCACCATGCCGTAGCGGAAGCAGCGGTGGTGGGATTCCCCCACGATATCAAGGGGCAGGGCATATATGCCTATGTCACCCTCAAGGCAAACATGGAGCCGACAGAGGAATTGAGAAGGGAACTCATCCAGTGGGTACGTAAGGAGATCGGGCCCATCGCCTCTCCCGACTATATCCAGTGGGCCGCCGGATTGCCCAAGACTCGCTCCGGAAAGATCATGCGGCGCATCCTGCGCAAGATCGCCGCCAACGACATTGGAAACCTGGGAGACACCACGACGCTCGCGGAACCCGCCGTCGTGGACGATCTCCTGCAGAACCGCCAGGCTGTGGGAAGCGGAGTCGAATGAGATTTCTCCATGGGGTCGATGCCCCTTGGTTTTTCCACGCAATGGCTCCCACCTGACCCTCACCCCTCCCCGCAGGTGTGAGGGTCGGGTGCCGACCCTCACCAATCGAAAGAGACCCGCCGGTTCAGCAGGTACTTGGCCACAATGCTCCGAAGGGAATAGGGGGCGGGAAGACCTTGTCGAAGCGTTTGCAGCGCCCGAAGGTCCGATGCCCACGCCACATCCCCCGGCGCCAGGATGCACACGGCGCCGGGTGCGTATGCATCCACCACCGTTTCGCCCTTGTAGTAGAAATGCTCTTCACTCCCTTGGGTTTCGTAAGCCCGCATTTCCGGAGGGATGTCATTGGGGCGGAACCACAGCTTGATCTCCCGTTCGGCCTCCTCAAGGGTCGCAGAGGCGTGGATCAGGTTGTCCATGCGTTGGTCGATTTCTTTCCCGTTTTCATCCAGGATGGGAACCAGGGTCCCCAGTGCGCGAATGCAGCCGGGTTTCTCGTCCCGGGCCACATGCGGATTGGTGGGTCCCGCTATGGCCCGCACCTTCTGAACGGCATCCACCCCCTGGTAGACGATGGCCACGACCCGGCGCCTATGAGGTTCGTCGGGGTAGTGGAGGAACCCCATGATGTAATCCAGCAGCGCCGAATAGAAACCCTTCCCCCGATGTTCCACATAGTGTTCTTCTGCCAGCATCCTGGTCACCTGGACCACTTTCAGGCCGGCAAAACAAAGGCCGGTATGAAACTCGGAGAGCTGAGCCAGCACGTAACCGGTCAGCGAGTTCTTCATGGCATCGGGCTTGATGAGCACAAGAGTCTGTTCCAGTTCTCCCTTTCCCATATTCCTCTCCTTCCCGTTCGGAAACGCTCGACTTTCATGGGAGTTGCCGGATTTGGTCCTGAAGGTCGATACTGTCAGCCCCCCATTGTCGATGAGGGCGGCTGCTTTGTCCGCCTGTCCCGCCGGGGACGCTGGATTATGCAGCAGATCGCGGGGAAGCACAAGTGAATGATTTGACTTTCTCACCAGCGCCATTTATACGAAAGACAGCCCTCGGACCATGACCTGATCATTTCGAGAACGTCTCTTCCTTTGCTTGTTTCCAGAGCACCCCGGAGGTAAAGGATGGCACTGCACCCGCTCGCTGGAAAAGAAGCGCCAAGATCCATTCTTGTCAATGTACCGAGGCTGGTGACGGCATACTACACCCTTCGGCCCGACGTGAACGAAAAATCCCAGAGAGTCGCGTTTGGGACTTCCGGCCACCGGGGATCCTCAATACGAAGGAATTTCAACGAATTCCACATCCTGGCCGTGACCCAAGCCATCTGTGATTTCCGAAAGACCTTGGGCATTGACGGCCCCCTTTTTCTAGGCATGGACACTCATGCTCTTTCCGAGCCCAGCTTCGTGACGGCTCTCGAGGTCCTCGCCGCAAACGGTGTGGATGCGATGGTCCAGAGGGGGCTCGGCTACACCCCAACTCCTGTCGTCTCGCATGCGATCCTTGTTCACAACCGCGGCAGGACGACCGGCCTGGCCGACGGAATTGTCATCACCCCTTCTCACAATCCCCCCGAGGACGGTGGCTTCAAGTACAACCCCCCCCACGGTGGGCCTGCGGATACGCGCGTCACCCGGTGGGTGGAAGAACGGGCCAACAGCCTGCTGAGTGAGGAATGCCGTCACGTCAGGAGAATGCCTTACGAAAGGGCCATTTGCGCTTCCACAACCCATGAACATGATTACATTCAACCCTACGTCTCAGACCTGCGTCATGTTGTGGAATTGGAGGTGATCCGGGCCCGGGGGATCACCATCGGTGTCGATCCTATGGGAGGCGCCTCCGTTGCCTTCTGGGAGCCGTTGGCCGAGGAATACGGTCTGCAGATCCAGGTGGTCAACTCTGAAGTGGACCCAACATTCAGGTTCATGACCGTGGACAGGGACGGCAAGATCCGCATGGATTGTTCCTCTCCCTACGCAATGGCCAGGCTCATTCATCTTAAAGACCGGTTTCACATCGCCTTCGGAAACGACCCCGATTGCGACCGCCACGGCATTGTGACTCCCAGTGCGGGACTCATGAATCCCAACCACTATCTCGCCGTGGCCATCTGGTACCTCTTCCTGAACCGCCCGGGCTGGAACAGAGATGCCGCCATCGGCAAGACCCTGGTCAGCAGCAGCATGATCGACCGCATCGCCGCCCACCTGGGAAGAAGGCTCTCAGAAGTCCCCGTTGGGTTCAAATGGTTCGTGGACGGCCTGATTGATGGCTCGTACGGTTTCGGCGGGGAAGAAAGCGCCGGCGCCTCCTTCCTCAGAAAAGACGGCACGGTCTGGACCACCGACAAAGACGGGATCATCCTGGACCTTCTGGCTGCCGAGATCACTGCAGCGACGGGGCGCGACCCGGGGGAACATTACGCCGTCCTCACGGAAATGTTTGGGGAACCCCACTATGAGCGCATTGACGCTCCGGCAACGCCGGAACAAAAAGCGGTCTTGGGAAAGCTCTCTCCCGATCAGGTCACGGCTGACTGTTTGGCTGGCGAAAAGATACTCGCCAAGCTGACCCAGGCGCCCGGCAACGGGGCGCCTATCGGAGGGCTCAAGGTGATCGCGGAGAACGGCTGGTTCGCAGCACGCCCATCGGGCACGGAAGATGTTTACAAGATCTACGCGGAGAGTTTCAAAGGGAGGGGACACCTGGAACAAATCCAGCATGAGGCGCGGGAAATCATTTCTGAGGCCATGCGGGCGGTCGGGGTGTGACGTGGGGGTGAAAGAGAGGCGGACGAAACGTGTCGGTCGGAAGGCTCGTCATGTTTTCCCGGCGCCCCATTTTTCAAATCGGTTCCTCCAATTCCCCCGAAACCTGAAAACGTCGCATGAACCTTCTGTCGATGATGTCCTTGAGAAAGAAGGCCGACCGCCCGGCCCAGACGAAGTTCCTTCTCCAGGCAATCCCCGTGCCCTCCCCCATGTTCATGATGAGAAGGTAAACAGGATTCACCTTGAAGGATTCCAGTTTCCATCCTTCCAGGCTGGACATCAAGTTTTGAAACAGCACCGGGTTCTGCCTCACCGCATGAACACCCACCCTGGAGATGGGCGATCCCTTCAGACTCACACAGTCCCCCCCGCCGAAAATCTCCGGGTACTGGACTGACTGGAGGTGCTCGTTCACCACGAGTCCACCGGCGGTATCGGTGTGCATCCCCGAATCGCGGAAAAGGGAGGGCGGGTGCACACCCACGGCCACAAGGATCAGATCGTACGGCAGGGAACTCCCATCCGACAGGAGGAGGCGGGTGGGAGTGGATGAAACCATTCGGACTCCCTGCAGGAGGCGGGTCCCCCTTTTCAGGAGGGATGCGGCAGCGTGCTTTCCCACGGCGGCCGGGTGATCCTTGAGCAGTTTTGTCCCCGCCACGAGGGTTACCTGGCCCTTCCCTCCGGCACGATCCAGAAGGGTGCGACTGTTTGCCGCGACTTCCACCCCTGCGGGCCCCCCACCGACCACCACGATGTGGGGCGAATCCCCGTATTCGGAACTGAGCACCATACGGCGAACCCTGTGGAGGTTAACCACCGGCTTCACGGGGAGGATGTTGGGGCAGGCCAGGTCGGCATCGCCGAGGGGAACGCTGCTCCCCACATTGAAAGAGACCACGTCGTACGGGATCTCCGTGCCACTTGCAAGACGGAGCACCTGTTGATCCGGGAAAACGCGATCCACGGCATCCTCCAGGTAGAGCCCCCCGCGATCCTGGACCATCCGCCTGATGTGAAGCCTCGCCTCCTGAGGGGTGTACGTTCCCGAAAGCATCCCCGGGCCCATTCCCGAATAGTAGTGATAGGGTTCCGGGCTGATGACCGTGACCCGATGGCCCCTGGCGACAAACTCCGGGATGCGGAGAATGGTGGTCAAATGGGCGTGTCCGCCGCCCGCAAGAACCAAGTGTTTTCTCATCCCCTTCTCCTCTTGAAGCGGCGACTCTTCGACCGCCGTTGCAGTTCTCCGTCACCCCATCGTCCATGGGCGGACGGGCGGCGGCGGTGCCTAGGGTGGAAACGCGAGGGACTCTATGGTATGAATCGTGGCAACGGTCTTGTGCTGCCGGGGGGCATCCCCCAGTCGAAACGTTCCACAACAGGTGAATTCAATCTTTGGAGATAACATGAAAAGAAGTCTCACCGCGGTCTTTCTTGCCCTTCTCTCACTCTGCCTTGTTCCGCCCCTGCTTCTTGCCGGGACTCCCGTGGAACTCACGATCCTCCACATGAACGACACCCACGGTCACCTGTTGCCTTTCGTGGAAAAGAACCTGAGCGCGGACCGACCTGTCAGCGGGGCCGCCCACTACGCCGCTCTCATCGAAGCGGAACGGGCCCTGAACCCTGATGGGACTTTGCTTCTTTCCGGAGGGGACATGTTCCAGGGTACTCCCATTTCCAACCTCTTTCGCGGAAAACCAATGCTGGAAGTCATGAACAGGCTGGATTTCGACGCCATGGTCCTGGGCAATCACGAATTCGACTGGGGTCAGGAAACCCTCAGGGAGATGATCGCTCAGGCCACGTTCCCTTTTCTCTCCGCCAACGTCGTGGACAAGGACCTCAGCTTTTTCCCGGATACCCGGCCTTATGTGTTTGTCACCCGAAAGGACATCACCGTCGGAATCATCGGGGTCACCACCCCCGAAACCAGAGTGACGACCAAGCCCAGCCATGTCGAGAATCTCCAGTTTCTGGACCCGTCCCAGGTTCTCTCCTCCATGGTCGAGGGAGTGAAGCAGCAGGGCGCCCACCTGGTGGTGGTTCTCTCCCACCTGGGATTGGATGCGGACATGGAACTTGCGGCGAAAGTGCCCGGAATCGACGTCATCGTGGGAGGCCACAGCCACACCGCAGTGACGGCGCCCGTCCGGGTGGGGCGGACCCTCGTCGTGCAGGCGGGATATTACGGAATATACGTGGGTGTGCTGAAACTCTTGGTGGATCCCGATTCCCACGAGATCGTGGGATCCTCGCAGGAAAACGTTCTCCGCACGGTCTATGCGGTCCCTGCCGCTCCTCTTGACGAGGCCGTGTCCAAGATGGTGAACACATACAACGACAAGGTGAAGGACGAGTTCTCTAGGAAGGTGGGTGAGACACTGGTGGACCTCGTGCGAAAACCCTATGAAGAATCCAACTTCGGCAATGTCATCTGCGATGCCTTCCTGGAGGCTTCCGGTGCGGGGATCGCCCTCCAAAACGGCGGTGGAATCAGGGCGGACATCCTCAAAGGTCCCATCACCATGGAAGGGGTCTACACCGCTCTTCCCTTCGACAACCTCCTGGTCACCATGGATCTTAAGGGCCAACGGATCCTGGATCTGCTGGAAAAGAGCGCGGCCATGGAACACAGGATTCTGCAGGTGGCAGGCATCATGGTCGTCCATGACATGCAGCGTCCCGTGGGGTCGAGGGTGAAAGAGGTCTTCGTGAAAGGCGGCATGGAAGCCGGCGTACGGAACGGAGGCGGCGTCGAGGAACCGGCCGAAGCCGGAGAACTCGCCCGCGGTAACAGTCCTCCACCGGGATACCTGCCTCTCGATCCGGAGAAGAGCTATCGTGTCGTGACCAATGACTTCCTTCTGGCCGGGGGGGACGGCTTCGACGCTTTCAAGGAAGGCGCCAACCTCGTCTATGGAGACACACCCAGGGATGCCTTCCTCAATTTTCTTCGGAAGCATTCTCCCATTAAACCCAGCCTGGAAAACAGACTGGTTTTCCTGAACCCATGAAGGACCGGGAACCATGGAAGAACAGATCAGCGTTTTTGTCAACGGGGAGGCCGTCCAGATCCATCGGGGCATGAAGGTGAAGCACGCTCTCATCGCCAGTTCCCCGGCACTGCATCGGGCAGCCGAGGAGGGTGAAGTGTTCGTCGTGGATCAGAGAGGGTTCCGGGTGGGACTGGACGGATCGCTTCAGGAGGGCGCGCAGATCTTTACCCGTCCCATTTAGATTTCCCCCTTCAACCCCCATACTTTGCTCTTGTCACGCCCTGCCAAGGTAAGCCGAAGCCTGCCCGTGAATGGTGGGGCACACCCTTTCCGGAACACCGGCGACGATTCTCTCCAGGTTCTCCAGGACTTTTTCCTTCAGTCCGCTGCGGAGCCGCATCACATGTTGGAACGCATTGAGGAGGCGGCTTGCCGTAGTGGCGTTTATGGGGGCAAGGGCGATGATCTGGTCGCTCAGCCACGGGATGCCGCGATCGGTCCACAGCATCTTGTTGTTGGCCGCCATGGGGAGAAAAAGGGAACGACACCAAGTGGGATGCTTCACGTCAAAGGTCGGTCTCCGCTTCTCCCTTTCGATCATGTCGAAGACGTCCTCCCTGGTGCCCCCCGCCACTACGCGCAAATAGTTCGCATATCCGCTCAGGTGACCGTGCCACGCCTGGTAGGCCTCCTCGAGGATGGTGCGGCGGAGGGGGGAAGCACTCCGGTTGAGGGCGGCCAGGGCCCCCACACGATCGTTGGCGGTGGTGGCCAAGCGGTAATGGCTTACAATCAGCTCCTGGCTGTCGGGAGAATCATCCACCACCGCAAGTTCCAGGAGAACCTGTCTGAGCATTCGCTCCTCGATGCCCTCCCTGGGCGACCGGTTTTGGGGCAGCGAGTAGGTATCCAGGCTGTGGAACCCGTGGAGAATCTTCTCCCGGAAACGGCCGTTGATGGTGAGCATCAGTTTTTCCCGAGCGGCCACCAGCTCCGGATACCATGTGCAATAGGAGCGATCCAGCGGCTGCTCGTCGATCTTGAGGAAATAGGCCTTCAACGCCGGCGGCAAGTTGGCGTCCTCGAGAATCTCCCCGTAAAGGTCGAGCCATGCGGACTCCACCTCCCGGGAGGGGTCCTCAAGGAGCCGAATGCGCTGCCGGTCCGTAAGCTGTCTCATGGCATCCACGCGATTGTACGCATTGGGATCCAGGCGTGTCTGAAGGATGAGGTCCACTTCCGCCACATTGGTATGGGTGAGGGTTCCGTAGAAGGAATAGTCCCGATTGACCGAGGCAAAGGCTGGAGGACGGGGGATCTGCTCCAGGACCAGTTCATCCCTTGCTCCCCTGAGCTGGAACACTCTCCCCGTTCCTTCCATATCCTTGCCCTCCCTGTCCACCAGGGCGAGTTGGATGGGAATGTGGAACAACGGGAGACCGGGTTCCACATGCTGTTGGAAAAGAATGCGATATTGCCTTGTCTGCACGTTGTAACCCGTTTCCACCGTGACCCGCGGATAGCCGATGGTGTAAAGCCAGGAGCGCTTAAATTGTTCCAGGGATACCCCGGACACCTCCTCGAAACACTGAAAAAACTGGTCCGTGTGGGCGTTGCCGAACTTGTAGCGGGAAAAGTACAGCTCTTTGCCCTCCCGGAACTTGTCCCTTCCCAGCAATAGGCGCAGCATCCGGATGACTTCCGCCGCCTTCACGTAAGTGACCCCGTCGATGAGTTCGTCCGGATTGTTGAACCCCTCCCTCACGATCCTTCCCGCGTGCCCGCCGTCTTCAATGGCGAGGGGCCCAAGAAGAGGATTGCGAATGCTCTCCACCTGACTCAGGCGAACGAAGTCGGCGTTGAATCGATCCGCCATGAACTGGCGCTCCACGTCCACCGTGTACGCTTCGTTGAGCCAGACGTCGAAAGGGGTTTCCATAGTCGTCTCGCTGCCGCACTGGTTGTGCTCAAACTCGTGGACGATCACCGCATGGGCGTAGAGGAGGGACTGGTCGAGGGTGTGCTCGTCGATGAGAGCGGCATCGGTGACGATGGTCGTGTTGCCCACGTTTTCCATCCCGCCGAAGTTGGACTTGCTCATGCAGATGGTTCGATAGGTGTCCCCGGTGTATTCATAGTCCTGGGTGGAACGGACCCAAAGAATGGCATCCTTGAGGATCTCCATGGGGGTGCGGGCGTTTTCCGCGGATCCGGGGGGCACGAGATACTCGAGCCGGACGCGGCGCCCCGATTGGTAGGTGACCTCATCGGCGAGGACATCCCAGGTCCCCGCGCAGGCAATGAACAGATAAGGCGCCATGGGAACGGGATTGTCGTAGGTGATCAGTTTCCTGGTTGGATCGCCGGGCTTGAGCACAGGCCTCCCCGCTGGATTCCTGCGCCTGTCGATGTTGCCATTGCTGATGAGGTGAGTGTAGCGGGCATCCCCCTCCAGAGTGGTGGTCATGGTGCATTTGGCTCGGCAGTCGTCGAAAATGGGCATGATTCTCTGGAAACCCCACTGCTGGCACTGGGACATATACTGCTGAGGAGCACCCTCCGGGGTGGTATCCCTGTATATGCCTTCCAGAATATGGTCGGAAGGCCTGCAAATGGACGAGGTCCTGAGACGGATTCGCTCACCGGCCTGGATCGTCCGGGGCAGCGTCACCACCAGCTTGTTGCGGGAAACCTGATAGTCGTGTTGCAGGGCAGAGGCCTCCCCGCGCTCCTCCACCCATTCCACACACCGGATCTCCAGATCGCTCGCATCCAGTTCCAGTTGCTCGAGTTCCCTCTTCGCGGTCATGTCCAGTTCGTTGGAAGCTTCCACCCGGTCCCCGAAGAAACTGAGATGAATGTTCAGGTGGTGCAGCACCACCGGCAGGTCGCCGAAATCCTCCCGCATGTATCTGAATCGCACTTTGCCCATGGATTGTTCCTCTCTGTGGGTTGACACCGGAGCATGTCAAGGACCCGACAGCATCCTTGTTTCGCCCCTTGGGACCGGGCTCATGCCGGAGCAGAACGGGTGGTCCGGGAGAAATCCTCCCTTTTCCCCGTCCTTGCAAAAAACGCGGCCATTCCCTCTTTCCTGCCAAGTGGCGGGAAAGGGCCCCCAAACCTTCCGATTCCTTGTATGCCAACTTAAATTATGAGGCATCGATTGATCAAGGGAGACTGCACTGTGAAGTCACCCCCCTTGAGCACGAAATTTGCTTCTCTCCTGGGAAATCAGGGGGGTGTGGTGAGGTGGAGACGAAGGAGGACTGAATCATGAAGGAATGGCTGGATGAGATGTTAGAAAAATGGGTCGGACGGGTGAGTCATTTTCTTGAAGATCTTGTTTCGTGCCATTCGCCCAAAGGATTCATGAGATGGCTGACAGAGGTCTTACTCGGTGAGGAAAGGTGCGTCGTCCCCGCCTGTGTAAAGGTTTCCAGCCGCAGGCGCATGTCGGCGTAAAGAGTCCGCCGAAAACTTTCAAAGGCTCGAAGGGAACGTGAGCGACCCGATGGGATTCAAGGATCACTTTTCATCCGTGGCTTCCAGTTACGCAAGGTTCAGACCAAACTATCCCCAGGCCATGTTCCGATATCTTGCCACCACGGTCACCTCCAGGGAGCGGGCATGGGATTGTGCCACCGGGACGGGACAGGCTGCCCTTGGACTTGCGGCACACTTTCATCACGTCGTTGCCACGGATGGAAGTCGGCTTCAGATCGTCAACGCCCTGCCCCACGGAAGAATCGACTACGCTGTGACTCTTGCGGAAAGCAACGGGATCCGGTCCTCTTCCATGGATTTGATCGTGGTCGCTCAGGCCATCCACTGGTTCGACCTGGACCGTTTCTACCCGGAGGTTCACAGGATTCTCAAACCTGGTGGAACCCTGGCCGTCTGGTGCTACGGGCTGCTGCGCATCGACGATGAAACGAACGCTGTGGTGGACCGCTTCTACCGTGAAGTGGTGGGACCTTACTGGCCGGAGGAAAGGAAGTGGGTCGAAAGCGCCTACGCGTCCCTCCCCTTCCCTTTTCAACGCCTGAAGCCTCCTTCCTTCTTCATGGAATCCCGGTGGGACCTGTCAGGACTCCTCGGTTACCTGAACACCTGGTCCGCCGTCCGCAGGTTTCGCGAAGAAAAGAAGCGGGATCCCGTGGAACTCATCATCCATGACCTGAACCGCGCCTGGGGTTCTCAAACCCTCTTCAAGGCCGTGCGCTGGCCGCTCCATCTCCTGGTTGGAAAACCGGACGAATGCACTGGTTCAGGTTCCTGATGAGGACAAAGTGGACAAAAAAAGGAAATTTGTAAAGATGGGCGCCTTATGGCCCAGCACGGCTCCGTTCACACCGTTGCGGAGTGCTGGACCGAGAGTCTGAACCATGGCTTTCAGAAGCCTCCATTTCAAGGTGAATATTGCCATTCTTGCTGCATCCCTGCTCATCACGGGGATCTTCGCCGTAATCCTGTACCCCCTGGAAATGAGGCGCTACGAGGATCGGATGAAGGGCGTCCAACTCCTTCTGGATACTCTTTGCCGGCAGAAGCACAACCAGATCATCCTGGGCATGCTTGCAGGACGGGACGAAGACCTGGAGGTGTTCCTGGAGGAGATTCTGCGCACGGATGGAATCATCGGGGCGGCGATCTCCCGGTCTGACGGCAGCCCCATCGCATCCAGAGGCATCGTGCTCCCCAGTGCATTCAAATACGCCGACGACAAAAAGGCAGCCGGCAGCTTCCACAGGGTGACCCGCATCGAGGATGAAAAGCCCTGTATGGTTTACACAAGTCCCATCCAGAACATGGGAAGCCAACTGGGTTTCTTTCGCATTTACTATGACCTGTCCCCACTGAACCAGGAAAGAAACCTGTCCATCGCCGTTTTTGTCATTCTCCTGGGGATTACCCTGCTCCTCATGGGCGTGATTCTCAACGTCTCCCTGACACGCCTGGTCATCCGACCCGTGACGGTACTCCGCAAGGCCATGGGCCTGGTGGAAGAGGGGCACCTGGGACAGACCGTTCACATCGCGTCGGACGACGAAATTGGAGACATGGGCCGAGCATTCAACAACATGTCGCTGAGGCTCTTCGAGGGGCAGCAGACGATAAAGGCAGCGGAGCAAAAATACAGAAAGATATTCGAAAACGCCATAGAAGGGATTTTTCAATGGACGGGAGGTGTGGAAGGGCGCTTCCTGACGGTGAACCCTGCTATGGTCAA
Organism: Deltaproteobacteria bacterium; assembly: GCA_012517315.1. Taxonomy (GTDB): domain Bacteria; phylum Desulfobacterota; class Syntrophobacteria; order Syntrophobacterales; family Syntrophobacteraceae; genus JAAYUJ01. The sequence goes on along the minus strand of JAAYVE010000059.1, from coordinate 78,303 downwards.
GCTCTTGCGCTACGAATCACAGGAAGAGCTCTTGCAAAGCGTTTCCAACGTGGCCCGGCAGCTTTTTGTGGACCGGGATAGTGTGGAACGGCTCGAGCTGCTTCTCCGGCAGAACCGCTATGTGATCGGATTTGAAACCCGCCTCTTCCGCAGAGACGCAACCGTCGGCTGGTTTTCCATATCCGCAAGTGGCCACCTCGACGCATGGGGAAATGTGAGCCGTCTCGAGGGTTCCCTGGTGGACATCACCGAAAGGAAAGACAAGGAACAAGCCGAGAGGGAACGGGAGGCGGCGGAAATGGCAAGCAGGTCCAAGAGCGAGTTCGTCGCCAACATGAGCCATGAAATCAGGACACCCATCAACGCCATTCTCGGTTTCACGGACCTGCTGGGTGCCCTGATCACGGATCCCAAGCAGAGGAATTACCTGGAGTCCATTCGATCCAGTGGTAGGAGCCTTTTGTCCCTTCTTTCGGACATCCTCGATCTTTCCAAGATCGAGGCCGGCAAAATGGACATCCACTTGGAACCGGTCCAGATCAGCGGCATCTTCCGTGAAATCCAGCAGATTTTCTCAGTCTACACAGCAGGCAAGAACGTGGCCCTGATCACGGAAATCGGTCCTGCAATCCGGGAATACCTCATGCTCGATGAGGTGAGAATCAGGCAGGTCCTTTTCAATCTCGTGGGAAACGCCCTCAAGTTTACGGAATCAGGTCACGTGAAACTCAGTGCACTGGGGGAATTCACTGCCGGGGAAGGCGTCCTCGACCTCGTGCTCAGGGTGGAAGACACGGGACCCGGTATTCCCCCCGTTGCGACAGAGGGCATCTTCGAATCCTTCACCCAGCAGTGTGGACATGGCTCGAAGAGCTACGGCGGCAGCGGCCTGGGTTTGACCATCTCGAAAAACCTGGTGGGGGTCATGGGAGGGACAATCACCGTTGAGAGTTCCTTAGGTCATGGAAGCATCTTCACCGTGAAGATCCCCGGCGTCCATGTCTGTTCCCCCGGCCTCGCCTGCGAAAGCGTCACCCACGGGGAGCGCCGGCAGCAACCTTCACTCCACGGCACCATCGTCGTCGCCGACGACCTGGAGGTCAACCGTCGCCTCATCGGGGAGTTTCTCCAGGATCATGACGTATCGATCCTGGTTGCCGATAACGGTGCCCGGGCTGTGGAACTCGCTTTGAAACATAATCCGGACATCATATTGATGGACCTGAAGATGCCGGTCATGAACGGTTTCGAGGCAGTCAAGGCATTGAAGGGCCACTCCCAGACGAGAGACATCCCCGTGATCGCCGTGACCGCCCTGGGCCTAAAGGAGGCGAGGGACCGAATCCTGAGCAGTCCTTTCGACGATCATCTGTTCCGGCCCTTCGACGGAGAAACACTGGTCCGCCGCCTGGCCCGCTTCATCGGTTCCATCCCGAAGGACGAGACCGACAATCCCTCCCGGTGCATCACAGGCGAGAACGCATCCGGCCGGCCGTTTCGTCGGTTGGAGCTGGTCGCCAGCGACGTGCGAAACCTGCTGCAAAACGACCTCATGACCCAATGGACGGAAACCATGAGGAAGCAGCGCATCACGGATATCGAGGAGTTCGGGGCGAGGGTCAAGGCCCTTGGGGACGAACACGGCGTGGTAGCCCTCTCGCGATTCGGCGAAGACCTGCTCTTTCACGTGAGCGGCTTCGACATTGAAAACATTCGTGAAACCCTGGAATCCTACCCGAAGCTCATCTCTTCAATGGATGAGGCGGAGTGCCGCCATGGATAAAATGGAAAGCGGGTGCGCCACCATTCTCATCGTGGACGACATTGCCAAGAACATCCAGATCCTTGGAAACATCCTGCGCGACCAAGGCTATATTCTCTCTTTCGCCACCAGTGGCAGGCAGGCTCTTGAAATGGTCCGGGAGGATTCTTTCGACCTGATACTCCTGGACGTCATGATGCCGGAAATGGACGGGTTCGAAACCTGCAGGATTCTCAAATCTCTTCCTGAATCCGGGAATATCCCCATCATCTTTCTCACGGCCAAGACGGAGGTGGAGGATGTGGTCCGGGGGCTGCGACTGGGAGCGGTGGATTACGTGACCAAGCCGTTCAATGCGGACGAACTCCTGGCAAGGGTGCATGCCCACCTGGAACTCAAGGCCATGAGGGACGCCGTTGACCGGAAAAACGAAGAACTTTCCACAAAGAATCGGGAACTCCATCACCTGAACACGAAACTGGCGCTGGCCTTGAGTGAAATCAGGACGTTGCGGGGCCTCCTGCCCATCTGCTCCCACTGCAAGAGAATCAGGCTCAAGGACGCAGACCCTTTGGACCAAAAATCATGGGTGTTGCTGGAGAAATACCTCACGGAGAATACCGAAGCCCGGTTGACGCACGGCATGTGCCCCCAGTGTGTGGAAAAGCTTTATCCCGATCTGTCCAACGGTCGTTGAGCCACCAGGATTCTCCGCATGCCCCAACTCAAGGCGGCTTCGTCGACTCCCATTCCTAAACGGGTTTCGGGAGGATCCCACACCACTACATCTCGCCCCATGCAGCAGCACGCGGACTCCCTGCCCTGTGTCTCGCGACGCGTGCAGTCGCCAACGAGGGCCGTTCTCTTTCCATGTGCACCTCTTTTCTTGTACTTCGTCGGCGCCTTACTCGCACAACTCCGGGGCCGCGACAAAACGGGGCAGGGGTCGCGTCACAGTCTCAAGGGCGCTTCGGCCTGCGTTGAAACCGTTTTGTCACTTTATGAGCCATGAAGAGTCTGATAAATATCAAGCAATGGTTATAGTTCGTGTCCCACCGTGCGGGAAGCCTCGAGACCCAATCCTGCAAAACTGATCTCTCCTTCGCTGCCGCCGGTGGTCCTGCAAAGGAACAGCTCCATTCGAACTGGGGGAGAAATGTCTCATGGCAGGGCGGGGAAGCGGTCGGTTTGGAAAATATGGGGATCTGAAACGGAAAGACAAGATCCGTCAAAACAGGGTGAATCGTCAAAATACCCCTTTCTCCACTCGCGTGCGTGACGTGGAGAGAGGGGGAAGACGCTTGCGCAAAGGAAGCAGGCAAAAGTGACGCAACATGGACATGGAAGAGACTACACACCAAAAGAAAAAAAGAATCCTGGTCGAAATCCGCAACATGGAAATCGATGACATTGCCTCCGTTTTTCATCTCGGAGAAAGACTGTTCACCGCGAGAGAGGTGCCCAACCTGTACAGAACCTGGGACGAATACGAGGTCATCAATTTCTTTCAATCGGATTCGGAATTCTGCCTTGTCGCCGAGGTGGACGAGCAGATCGTGGGTTTCGCCCTGGGGACCACGGTCACCAAGAGTCATTCCGCGTGGAAGTACGGCTACCTTGTCTGGCTGGGAATCGATACGGAATTCCGAGGATACGGCATCGCATCCAAGCTTTTCAACCGTTTTCGCGACCTCATGCTGGAGGACGGCGTCCGCATGCTCCTGGTGGATTCGGAGGCGGACAACCTGCCCGCACTCCATTTCTTTCGAAAGATGGGTTTCGGCAACCCCCAGCAGCACATCTACCTCGCCCTCAATCTGGATCCCCAGTTGAAGCAGTATCGTGAAAAGAAGACCAACGGCAGGTCCCCTTCCCGTTACAAAGTGGACGATGAGGAATAGAGAAGGGTGAAGCCATGGAATCCATCCACCCGGCGATTCAACCTCAACGGCTCCGGCAGCTGCTGAGCCGCCTGATCGACATTTACAGCCCATCCGGCAAGGAAGAGGAGATTACGGACTTCGTCCACGACTATCTCCAGCAGCACGGCTTTTCACCCATGCTCCAAAACGTGGAAGGCAACCGGAACAATCTCATCGTGCTTCCACCCGAAGATGAAACGCAGCTTGTCCTCCTCGGGCATTTGGACACCGTCATGGCCTACGATTTGGACGATTTTGGGCACGAAGACCTGGGAGACCTGCTGGTGGGGCTTGGCGCCGCTGATATGAAGGGGGGATGCGCGGCCATGATCGAAGCTTATACCGCCTTTTGCAGCATTGTCCCCACGCATCCCCCCGCAGCTCTTGCATTCGTGGTGGGGGAGGAAGAGGAAGGGGACGGAGCGAGAAGACTCGTACGGGAGTACCATTTCCCGTGGGCCGTCATTGGTGAACCCACCAGTGTCCAGCCCTGCTTCAGCGACTATGGGTACATCGAGGTGCACATCACTACGCGGGGAAAGCGGAGGCACGCTTCCCTCGCCAACCTGGTGCAAAACCCCATCGACACGATGCTCCGCCTCCTGCTCACCATGAGTCAGCACATCGAGACAAACAGGCAGGACATCACGTTCAACATCAGGGACCTTTCCAGCTCGCAGTCGGGATTCGCCGTGCCTGAACGCTGCGACGCCTGGCTCGACATTCACCTTCCTCCCACGGCCCCCCTGGGTGAGGTGGCCATGGAAATCGAGGAGATTTTTGACCGCACCCGGTCCGAATCGCCTGACTTCAACGGATTCATCCGTTTCGAGACCATCCATACCGGCTACGAACTCCCCGAAAAGGGGGCCATGGCCGACAAACTCAAAAGGATTTACGCTTCGCGTTCCATCCCCTGGAAACCCATGGCTTTCCCAAGCCATTCCGATGCCAACATCCTGTGGGCGGCAGGTATGAAACCCATACTTCTGGGGCCGGGAGAACTGGAAAAGGCCCACGCCCCGGACGAGTCGGTTCTTTTTCAGGACGTGCTCCTGGCCGCGCAGGTGTACCTGGATCTCCTGGTCTCCCTCGCCTCCTGAACCAGACCCTGGCAACCGAAAGGGGGTCCATAACCGACAGTCGTCACCCATCTGCGGCACAACCCCGAGGCTCGGCCGGTGGCCGTGTCCTCCGTCATATCTCAAGAGTTCGGGAGGATCGCCTCCGGTCCACTGAAGATCCGCCTCACCTTCATCGGAACCGGCAAAAGGGGGATATCCCCCTCTCTCCCCCTTTACACAGACGTGATTGCGTAATTATATAACTAGTTGCGATCAAACACTTTTCATTGCTTCAGGGCGTGATCGGCTCGATAACATCGATTCTTTTACAGTCCTGGTTTTCAGACGAGGACAACGCATGAGTCCTCGGATTTTGCTCTGCAAAGTGTTCCGCCCTGGGAGGGCTGCTGAATCATTAAAGGAGGTATGAAGTATGGACCTGATGCCGTGGAAACCTTTCAGGAAAGAGATCGAACCTTTTCGCAGGGAGATGGAAAGGCTGTGGGATCGGTTTTTTGGTGAATCTTTCTTCTCCCGGCCATTTGCAGAGACTTGGCAGCCTTCGGCAGATCTTCTGGAAACGGAGACGGCGATCGTTGTGAAGTCCGACCTTCCGGGCCTCGACGCCTCCGACATCGATGTGAGCCTTTCGGGAGACGTGCTCACCATCAAGGGCGAAAAGAGGAAGGAAGAGGAACGAAGCGGCGAGCGATATCATAGTGTCGAACGCTACTACGGGTCATTCCAGAGGTCTTTCCGCCTGCCTGCCCCCGTTCAGACGGACAAGGTTGAGGCGACCTTCGACAAGGGGGTCCTGACGGTGACACTCCCCAAAACCGAGGAAGCCAAGAAGAAGGAGATCAAGGTCCAGGTAAAATGAGGTCCGTGTGCCTGCCGCATGGCCTGGGACCGGATGGGACGGGACAACCCGAGCTTTCGGGCCTCCACTTTGCTGCCCATGAAAACGAGGGGCTGGGCAACGCTTGGAATGTTTGGGCAAGGTGGAGGATGCAAAGAAGGATGTAAAAGGCGTGTGATTGCGCCAAGAAGAACCAACAGTTGGAGTCAGTTGCCCTCCCAGGGTTTATGAAAAAGCGGAATCCGTCCCCTGAGCCTGATCGAGGTGATGCAAAGGCTTCCCCCTCCGATGGTTCTTGGGTCACCGAAACCGCCGTGGAAAAGGATTTGAGCGAGGGGGCGGGTAGGTCGCATGTTTTCTCATGTCCGCCCCCCCACAGTGAAGCGCCATTTGCAAAAGTATTCCCGCGGATGGGGGTCCGGCGGCGCATAAAGGCACTCCACCCGGATGGTGGGATCGATGACGTGGGCAAAGCTCGTGAATTCGTCGCGGTGCATCTCCTTACAGTGGTATTCTCCGAGTCCGTGTTTGAGGCGTCCCTCCTGAGCAGGGCAGTGCGGAACGGCGAGGTGAACCTCGCCTGCCTTTTCCTCGATTTCGTAGCCCACGAGTATGGACCACGGGAAAAGTCGTAGGGCCTTGATAAATCCCGCAAGCCCCTTTTCCTCAATGCCGAAGCGTCTGATAATATCCTTTGCGGCCATTCTGGCCACCTTTCCCCAGACCCTCTGGTTCATGCTCTCCGCCTCGGAAATTCCGAACTGTTCTTCCGTGTAGAGAAACCAAAAGGCATCCACGACCCGGTAGTGCCACAGGAGGAACTCCAGGTAGTCACGCAACTCCTTCTCTTTCATCTTGTCGATGACGCTGAGATCCATGCCGCCGCTCCATTCTGTGACACTTTGAGGCCGTGAGGGAGAAGATCACTCCACCGGGATTAGAATGGAAAAGACCTCTTTTGCCTACGGCAAGAGGATGCTTGCCGGTAAACGGCATAAAAACATCCCGGGAATCGGCAGGGGAGTTCCCGGGACAGCCTTCTGAGCGATTTTCCAAATCATCCGGGGATCACCACCGGCCTTTCCAGAACGATCCTTCAACCCCTGTTAGACACTACTCCTTCCTTGTCTTGAAAGGCAACGAGTTTTTCCATCATTTGGAGGTCTCCCGGCGGGTCGTTTGTGCTATGATGTTGAGCCGTCCATGCGATAGGAGGCCATTGGCCGCTTTGCTCGCGGTTCGCGCCCAACACATTCATGGAAAGACCTGCAGTGAAGCATCCTATCATCGTCGCCCGAGATCTGACCAGGCTTTACCAGTTTGGAACCACCCAAGTGGTGGGGGTCGACGGCATCGACCTGGACATCGGCGACGGGGAAATGGTTGCCCTCAAGGGAAACAGCGGTTCCGGCAAGAGCACCCTCCTCGCCTTGCTCGCAGGACTGGACCGCCCCACCTCCGGGCAGCTCCTCGTGGCGGACCAGGACCTGCTCAAAGCCACCGAGGAAGACCTCACCCGCTTTCGCCGTGAGGTCATCGGCATGGTTTTCCAGTCCTTTAACCTGCTCCCCACTCTCACGGTGGCGGAGAACGTGGCCCTTCCGGCACTGCTTGCGGGGCGTAAAAGACAGTTTGTGGACAGGAAGGCGCTGGAGCTGCTGGACTGGCTGAACCTTTCGCCCCGAAAGGACCATCGCCCCGCCGAACTCTCCGGAGGGGAGATGCAGCGCACCGCCATCGCCCGGGCTCTCATCAACGATCCCCGCATCATTCTCGCCGACGAACCCACCGGCAATCTCGACAGCACCAACGGACAGATCGTCATCGGGCTTCTGGTCCGGCTGAACCGGGAATTGGGTCGCACGGTGATCATCGCCACGCACAGCACCCTCGTGGACCCCTTCGCCACCGTGGAGCTCTGCATCAAAGACGGGGTCCTTGAAGACACCAAATGTCACGAGCAGGTCTGATTGTCCGACTCTGGGTGTGGTTCACTTTCCGGCACATGCGCCGTCATTTCCGACAGGTGCTGGCTGTCCTCATGGGCATCGGGCTGGGGGCCGCCGTGTTCACCAGTGTACGTCTCGCCGTGAGTGCTTCGGTCCATTCTTTCGCTAGAAGCATGGAAAATATCGCCGGCCGCTCCGATTGGTCGGTGGTCGCCCAGGGAAACCGGCTGCCCGAGGCGCTGGTTGCGCAACTCCTGAAGCACCCGGCCGTTCGCGGCGCCAGTCCCATCATGACCACCTACGTGAAAGCCCCAGGGCACCCGGATGCCGTGTTCCTCCTGGTCGGGATCGACCCCGTTCTGGACCGGCCCTTTCGAACCTGGAGCACCGCCCCTTCCAGCGGGAAGTCCTCTTCCACCTGGGCGGATCTCATGGCCCAACCCGCCACCCTTCTGATTGGAGAGAGACTTGCCCGTATCCTCAACCTTCGGGAAGGGGACAGTGTCGTCCTGGAACATCTCCGGAAGAACACGCTCTTCCGTTCGCTTGGGACCCTCGCTTCAGAAGGGCTCGCCTTGGTGGACGGGGGCGAATTGGCCATCACCGACATCGCCACCTTTCAGGAATTCACCGGTTGTCTCGGGGTAGTGGACCGCATCGACCTTCTTTTAAAGCCCGGTGCCACTGGAGAGGATCTGGATTCCCTTCGCTCCTCCCTACCCGTCGGCGTCAGCTTGGAGCGCCCCTCGGAAGCGAAGGAGAGCGGAGTCACCATGATCCGATCCTACCAGCTGAACCTCTCCGTCCTGAGCTTCGTTTCCCTCTTCGTCGGCATGTTTCTCGTCTATAGTCTCATTGCCCTCCATACCAAGGCCAGGCGACCGGAACTCGCCATTCTGCGCTCTCTTGGAGCATCGCCCCACCTCGTGTTCAGTCTCTTTTTGGGGGAAGGTGTCTTTTTCGGGGTCATGGGATGGCTGATCGCCATGCCTTTGGGGAGTGTGCTGGTCAAAGACCTGCTGGGAAGGGTGAGTTCCACCATCACCCACCTTTTTGTACGGGTCCGGGGTGAGGATCTGCAGCTGGATCCGTGGGAGATTGCGGCATCCTTCGGATTGACGGTACTGGTGTGCCTTCTTGCGGCTGCACAACCTGCGAGACAGGCCATGTTGGTCCCCCCCCGCGAGGCGTTGCTCATGCATCACGGAGCCTCCAGAAAACAAGGATCATATAGAACCATCGGTCTATTGGGTATTCTCCTCATTCTAGCCGTGTGGCCCGTATCCCGGCTCCCGGCAATGCCGGAACTCCCTTTCACGGGCTATTTTGCGACCTTTCTCTTATTCGTCGGCTTTTCCCTCCTTTCCCCGTGGTTCCTCAAAGTCGTCGGCGGTATGAGCGCTCCAAGGCTCCGCCGTTTTTTCGGGGAATCGGCCCACCTGGGAGGAACCTATGTTCGGGATGCGGGATCAAGGGTCGCCATTTCTGTGGGGGCGCTCATCACCGCCGTGGCTCTCTTTGTGGGCTTGGTCATCATGATCCACAGTTTCCGCAGTACAGTGGAGCTGTGGGTGGGAGAGAGCGTGAGCGGCGACTTGTTTCTCCGTCCCAAGATGGCGGAAATCAACCGCTATCGTGACCCGTTCCCCCAGGAGGCGGCCGAGGCCCTGAAAAGACTGGAAACGCCAATGGCGCTCATGCCGTACCGTCGCATTTTCCTTCACCACAACAGGCGTCTCTACCAGTTTGAAGCCATCGACTTCAGTGTGTTTCGGCAACACGCGTCTTTTCTCTTCGTGGAGGGAGTCGCGGGCGACATATTCCCTCTGCTGGAAACAGGCAAGGGGGTCATCATTTCGGAAGTTTTTGCGTATCACTCAGGTCTGGGCGTCGGCGACCGCTTCAAAGAGCGGGTTCAAAACATCACCCTGGACCTCCCCATTCTCGGGATCTTTCGAGACTACCGCACCCAGGGCGGTGTCGTGTGTTATTCCCTACCGCACTTGCAGGAACTCACCGGGGACTTCACGTGGGGGGGAGTCCGCCTCTTCCTGGAGGATCCCCATGGAGATCGGGAAGCGGCCTCAGGCAGGCTTCGGACAGAAGTGATGAAAGTGCTGGGCGACTGGGCGCCGGCCATCGAAATCACCACGGGAGGAGAACTCCACCGGGCGATCATGAGGATTTTCGACGAAACCTTTGGAGTCACCAGCGTTCTGCTCATGATTGCCCTCCTCGTGGCCACCCTCGGGATCGCCACCACCCTGACGGTCCTGGTGCTGGAAAGGACACGGCAACTGCTCACCCTTTCGGCCATTGGGGCCAGTTCCCGTCAGATTCGGACCATGATCTGCTGGGAAGCCATCCTCATGGTCTTCACCGGTGAAATCCTCGGCCTCGCTTGCGGTTTTGCCCTTTCCGCCCTGCTCGTCTTCGTCATCAACCGCCAGTCTTTCGGATGGACCTTCGTGTATGGCGCAGACTGGTTCACCATTACCCTCTCTCTCCCTCTGATCCTCGCCACCTCCCTCGTAGCCGCCATTCCGGCGGCCCAGAACCTTCTCCGACGTTCCCCGGCGCAACTGCTCAAGGAAAGGTGACAGGACCATGGCCCAGGGAAGAACTCATCGTCCTCTGTGTTTCCCTGAACCATCCGGTTCTGTGCCAAGAAATGGGGCCCGTTCAGCTTTTTCCCAGTGCGGGGATAAACCGCGCCCCTATCCAAGGGGTGAACCGGTTTGGGAAGACGCCGACCACGCTTCCGCCCTTGGACGCCGACGATTCTTCCATCGCTTGTCTCGGGGTTTGATCATTCCCTTCCTCGTCCTTTTCGTAGCGGCACACGTAAGGGAGGGGGTTCCTGCGGCGGAACCATCCAGGAACCCATATGAAGTGGTACCGAGGGATTGCCGGCTCCAGTTCCCACAGGACCACGGAGAGCACCCGGGGTTCCAGACGGAGTGGTGGTATTACACGGGAAACGTGCGTTCGGCCTCGGGCGAGCGATTCGGTTTTCAACTCACCTTCTTCAGACGCCAGATCGCTCCCTCCTCAGAACGGGATCGATGGCCCCACCCCGCTTCCGCATGGCGGACGCAGCAGGTCTATGTTGCCCATGCCGCTCTTTCGGAATTGACGGCTGGGAGGTTCCACCAGGGGGAGGCCGTATCCCGAGGGGCCGTCGGTCTTGCCGGCGTTAAGCAGGCTGCGGGGGAAACCCGGGTGTTTCTGGGCAACTGGGAGACGCGCATCACAGGTGAAAGCCATCAACTGACGGCCTTCACGCCGGATTTCGACCTTCACCTCAACCTGGCACCCCACAAGCCACCCGTCCTCCATGGGGATGCGGGGTACAGCCTCAAAGGGAGCACCCCCGAAAAGGCGAGCTGCTATTACTCCTTCACGCGCATGGGCGTCTCCGGCTCCCTGAAGGTGGCCGGCAGGGTGATCCCTGTGTCCGGTTCCGCCTGGATGGACCACGAGTTCAGCTCGGCGCCCCTCGAAGCCGTCTATGTCGGCTGGGACTGGTTCAGCCTCCAGTTGGACGACGACACGGAACTCATGCTCTACTGCATGCGGAAGAAGGATGGTTCCTTCGGGATCCCGTCCAGCGGCACCTTCGTGGACGCCTCGGGAAAGAGCACGCGCCTCCGAAGGGACGACTTCCAAGTGGATTCCCTCGATTCCTGGAAGAGCCCCCATTCGGGGGCCACCTACCCATCCCGGTGGCGACTTCGAGTGCACCCCCTCCAGGCGGACCTCGAGGTGGAATCCAACCTGTCGGACCAGGAACTGCGCACGGGTGAATCCACTCAGGTCACCTACTGGGAGGGAAGTGTTTCGGGAAGAGGCACCCGATTGGAGAAGCCGGTCGAGGTGACGGGGTACGTCGAACTCACTGGGTACGCCCACCCCATCGAAGCCCTTCATTGAAAGTACCCTTCCCCCAGTCCCCTTCCCCACCCCCATTCGGCAAAAGGGCCTCGGCAGCCAACGAAGGGGTTCTCAACACCACCCCCCTTTGGACCACGGGAACAGATTCGGTTCCCCTCGCCTCCCGGAGAAGATCATGTCATTGAAATATTTGTGTTTACTCAAACGCTTTTCTTTCGTATGATTCATCAATCGTCTGAATCTCCATCGTCTTCTCCCGTTGCTGCATGGAAAGCGGGTCGATCTTTTCCTGTTCCAAGCGTCTCTTGCGCATTTCAGCATCGTGCGTGTCGTCTCATCGCCTCAAGAACAGAAACACAGGAATTGAACCGGTACCTATCCGACAATCGCCCGGCAGTCGGCAGATCTTCCGGGGGGCGTCCGCCGCCGCCGTTCTCACACTGGGTCTAACCCAGCAACCACAGGGGCATTCACATGGCGGTCCTGTTCATCAGCTACGCTCACGAGGACGAAGATTGGCGAAGGCTCGTGGAGAACCATCTCAAGGTGCTCGAACTGAACCGAGTGGCCAGCCTTGACGTGTGGAGCGACAAGAAGCTGCAGGCGGGTTCCGAGTGGAAGGCGATCATTGAGGAGAAACTGGAGGGCGCCTCCGTCGCCGTTCTCATCGTCACCCCTTCCTTCCTCAGTTCCGAATTCATCATGAGAGAGGAACTCCCCTGCCTGATCTACCGAAAGAAGGCCAATCAGAAGCTCACGATCATCCCCGTTCTTGCCAGTCCTTGTGCGTACGAGTACGTACCCGAACTCAGCGGTTTGCAGTTGTGGACGGCCGGCGGACTTCCCCTGGAGGCGGTTCCCAAGTACGAGCAAAACAATGTGCTCACGGGGCTCGTGAAGGAGGTCGGGAGAATGCTTCGCCCGGAAGGAGAGGAGGCCCCTCCACCCCCTCCACCCCCTCAGCCCGCACCCCCAATCCTCGGACCTGTGCTTCATCTCGAGGTGAGCCTGAGGCACCGCATGGGGGACGAGCACCAGGCCGAACTGCGGTACACCGACACCAGGAATCCCTCCCAGAACCGTTCCCTCGTTTACAGGGCCCGGATCCATTCCCTTCCATTGGAGGGACCTCAGGACACACCCGAAAGGTACGCCGCCGAACTCGTCAGGCGCCTTTTTCCCGAAGGCCCCCCCCGGGCTGTTCTGGACATGTACACTGACAGGATGCAAGAAAAGCCGGCAAGACTGAGGGTGAACATCGAGGCAACCTCCCTTGACCTCCAGCGGGTCTTCTGGGAAACCCTCCCACTGGCTTTGGGGTCAGGCTCGGGGCAGGGAAGCACCGAACCGGTTTTCTCCAGGACGGTTTCCGCAGCCGGCGAAAGTTGGCCTTCGCCGGTGATGTCCGCTTGGCCCGACCGGTTGGTAAATCTTTGCCATCTGCCCATTCCCGGCGATCCTCAAGTTCCCGCCGTCGTCCGGGACCTGGAATCCTCTCTCCGCAGGGAGTCCATCCAGTGCCGCGTTTTCCAGGATCAGCTGAATCTCAAGGGCACCGTCCGGCCGCATTCCGCCCTCCTCTTCCTCTTTGTTCACCTGGACTGGGGCACTTTCGATCCTGTCGTTGCGGGCCAGGGAAGTGAAGGGGAGCCTGCGGCATGCAGTTTTGAGGATCTCGCCAAACGAGTGAAGGGCCTGCCGTTCCCCCCCCAGGTGATCGTTGTCGATACGGCGGAGGGCCCCGCTTCAAAGGGCAACGTCGCGGTGGAAGAAATCCTTGTGCGGCTGGCGTCGGAATTCATCACCACGGGGGTCTGCGCCGTGGTGGCCCGCCAAGCTCCCATGGAGCGTTCCCTTTGGCTCGTTTTTCTCTCCCAATTTCTGTCCGGGCTTTGGCGCACGGGCAATCTGGATGAGGCTATTCAGTCAGCCCGTTCCGCCGTCGGAAAAAGTGACTGCTGGAAACCACTTGTCATGGCCCGCATCCGAACGGGGCAGCTTTGGTACCGGCCCAACTTTCTGGGTGACGCGTCCACGGCGTGGGAACTGCTCATCAGAGGCATACGCCACAAGGACAGGCTTTGTATCCCCATCCTCGGTCCCCTGGTGAGCCGGCACGTGGTCCGTTCCAGGGGGGATGTCGCCGAGAGACTGGCTCTGAAATACCATTACCCGGGAGCGCGGGAGGAGCGCAGGGACCTGAGGATAGTGGCGCAATACGTAGCCACAACCCGTCAGCGGCGTTGGGTGATGGAGGAGTACGAAAACGCCGTGGTGGAATACCTCACCGAGCAATACCCGGAGGCTGTTCGGACCTTGCGGCCCAAACCCGGGGTACTGGAGGTGCTCAATGCCGTGTGGGAATCAATGCTTCGCCAGGAAGGAAAGGACCCTTTCAACCTGCTGGCCCGGCTGCGCCTCCCCCTCTATCTCACCACCCATCTCCACAACTATCTCTCCCTTGCCATTTCAAAATGCTGTGAAGAGCATTCTTCCGCAGGTGCAGGCCCAGCGGATCCCATGACTCCGCGCAACCGCGTTTTCGCGGAGGAGGAGAGAATCCTCGGGGAAGAGGAGGACCTAGATGACCGCAAGTTCTCTCTGAGTGAGGATCGGCCAATGGTGTATCACCTTTTTGGTCGTATCGACGTGCCGGAGACCATGGTGCTCACAGACGACGATCACATCCGTTTTCTCCTGCGGTTCAACGGGAAGTGGGCGCGCCTGCCTTCCGCCGTGAGAACGCGCATTTCGGACAGCGCCCTCCTGTTTCTGGGATTCGACTTGCGGGGATGGGAATTCCGGTCCGTTTTCCGGGCACTCCTCGATCTGGCCGGAAGCGATGTCTTTCGTGACAATGCCCATGTGGCCGTTCAGGTGAACGTGGATGACGACAACATCCTGGACCCGGACCGCGCCCAGAGTTATCTCGTGGAATACTTCAAGCAGATCAGCAAGAAACCTTTCGTCTTCCTGGGGTCCGCACAGGAATTCCTACTGGCTCTGACAGAGCGTCTGCAAGAGGCGGGGGTGCCATGAGCACGGACTTCTCCAGCATGCGGCCCTACATAGGCCCCGCTCCGTTCCTGGAGGAAGACTCGGACAACTTCTTCGGGCGGGAAAAGGACGTGGAAACCCTGCGGGGCATGCTCCGCACCGAGCGTATCGTGCTGCTCCACTCCCCTTCCGGCGCCGGGAAGACGTCCCTCATCAGGGCGGGTCTCATCCCCAGAATGCGGAAGGACGAATTCAGGGTTCTGCCTCCCGTTCACGTGGGGCACCCTCTTCCGGCGCACACCACTCACCGACCGGAATCCAATCGCTACGTCTACAGTGTCATCCATTCCCTGGAGACGGCGTTGCGGAAGGGGGAGGGTGAATCTGCGGATGCGGGCCCGATGGACGGCCTCGAAGCCATCCCTCTCAACACCTATTTTGCACATCGCTCGGCCCTGCGGCGTGGTGAAGAGAGGCTTCTTCTTCTCTTCGACCAGTTCGAGGAGCTGTTCACCCTTTCCCCTCATGACCGAAGGGGGCGGCTCAGTTTCTTCAGCGAGCTGGGTACAGCTCTGCAGGACAAGCAAATCTGGGCCCTCTTCGCCATCCGGGAGGAGTATGTGGGTGCCCTGGATGCCTACAGCCGTTTTTTGCCCAACCACTTTGCCGCAAGGTACCATCTGGACTTCTTGAGCAGAAACGACGGAGAAAAGGCCGTCATCGGACCACTGGAACGCCTGAACATCCCTTATGAACCCCAAGTGGTAAAGGCGATCCTGGCAGACTTGGGCCGCACCGGGGAGAGGGGGCAATCCAATGTCGACGTCGAAGAAGACGGGGCGTTGGAGTTCGAAGATCTCAGCGACGTCCCCCTGATCGACCCCTTGCACTTGCAGCTCGTGTGTACCCAGCTCTGGGATCGCGTGCAGCGCCTCAAGCTGGAAACCGTGTCCAGGGAAGCCTTTGGCGAGGTCGGGGGGGTAGCCGGCCTGTCGCCTGTAGACGCCGCCCTGATGCAATACTACGATTTGCGGATCCAGGAGGCTCCCAAGACCGTAGCGCTGGGCGAACGGGAAATCCGGGATTGGGTTGAAGAGGAACTGATTCAGGACGGGCGGACCCGCCGGGTAACTCTCGCGGATCCTGATCCCGATTCCGAACTCACTCTTCTCCAGAGATATCTCGAGGCAGAGCATATCCTCCGCGCCAGCCTGAGGGGAAACTCCAAATGGTATGAACTGGCCCATGACCGCCTGGTCTTTCTGGTCCTAAGGAGCAACCAGGAATGGTACGAAAGGAACCTGGCCCCATTCGAGAGGCAGGCGAGACGATGGGGGCAGCTGGGTGAACCCGCGGACTTCCCGGCACTCCCCTGGAGGATCTGGCGCGATCACGACACGGGTTTGTTGGGGCGATCGAAGGTTGGACCCCGTTCCGAATGGGAGAGAAAGTACCTCGCCTTTTGCAGAAATCAAACCTGGAAGCGGGCCGTCCGGATCCCCCTGGGGCTCCTGGTCATCTTCGCCCTCCTCAGCCTGGCCCTTTACCAGTTGTGGCAGGGCCAACAGACGGAGAACACCGCAAGAAGACTCCAGGGGCTCGCCATGCAGCAGCGCTACACCAACCAAAATCACGACACGGCATTGCTCCTTGCCGTTCTCGCCGGGAAATACCGCGAAAAGGCGGCAAATCAGTGGATCCGCCGGATGCCCCTAGTGTCCGGGCTGCTGGTTCCCCCGTTATCGAGCATCGAGGTGGATCGGGCCATATGGACGACCCTGGAAGCATACCCGTTCTCCAGGACACTCCCTCTGGAACTGCTCCAGGGAAGGCCCGCCTTCCTGTCGCAATGCGCATCGGTTGTCCATGTGCCGGTGAAACACGAAAAGGGGTGGCGGATTACACACATCGACCTGGCGGGGAATCGGTTCCAAATGAACGAAGCCTGCGAGAATTCGATCCAGGTCCCTTTTCCCGGCGGCGAACATTCCGCCGTGCTGGACCCCCTTGGAAAAGCGATCCGCATCGTCGACGCCGACTGTCGAGTCCTGGGGGGTCTGAGCCTTCCGGATGGTGCGGTTCTCATGGAGCGGGCGCCGGTGATCGGGCAGGAGGGAGAATACCTGGCCGCATTTCTCACCGACGGATCGCTGGCCGTCTGCCATGTGGGCTCGGAAGATCACCGCCTTTTGGGGATCATCCCTCCCGGATCCGTGTCCTGTGAGGATCCCCGAGGAACCGTGGCCGTTTCCTCCGTCGCGTTCAAGGGCAGCCGCGTGCTCGTGGGGGATGAATGGGGAGGTGTCCGCCTTTTCGACTTGGCCCAGGGATCCCCTGTTCTCCAACACTGCTTTCCCGCCTTCGAAGCAGGGTGGCCCCTAGAGGGCTGGCTGAAAGTCCAGAGAAAATACAGAAAAATCGTGGCGTTGGCCCTCTCCGACGACGCGACTCCCTGGCTGACCACCGTCCACCGTGGGGGAACGGATGTCGCGGGAGGGCTCATCATGCGGCGGCCGCTCGACGGTTCCTCTCTCCCCTACCTGGTCCTGCCCGATGACCAGAGCATATCGCGCCAGCGCCTTTTGCGGGGAATGCGCCAGCAGAGCGACAACCCCACCGGTGAGGAGTGGCTGAGTGCGAGCTTCGACCCTGCCGCTCAGTGGTTGATCACCGGAGGTTCCCAGGGAACGGTCATGCTGCTGGATCTCCGGAACCCGGAATTTCGGAGAGGGCGACCCCTGGATCCCTTCCAGGAGGACAAGGAGAATGCCACGTGGGTGGATGGTTTTGTGGTTCCGGTCCGGTTTTTAAGGGGAATGACCGGAGGCGTGACCGCGGTTTCCTGTGTTCCCGCAAACGAAACCACGGAGCGCGACGCTGCTTTCAGCCCGGACAAAGGGGTCCTTGTGGGGCTCGACGGCAATGCAGGATTGCGGTTGTGGGACATGGCGGGCCGGCGGAAGAACTACGTCACCGAGGATTGGGCCGGGACGGCCTATTCGTACGCTGTGGCCTTTCATCCCACCTTTGGCTTGATCACCACCAGCAACCGCGGGGAAATCCGCACTTGGGAGATCGAAAGTCCGCCTCTTGCCTTCAAAGGGAACGCTTACTTCAAAACGCTGGGTGGAGAAGGGTTCATGCACAGCATCAGGGCACTGGATGTGAAGGGTTCCCTGATGGCTGTTGCCTTGCGGAACAACAGGGTTCAACTCCTCGATCTCGAGAACCCCGGATATGACCGCCCACTCGGGCATGAAGACGAAAAGTCCCCCCATGCCGGAGGTCTTTGGTCTGTCCGGTTCCGACCGGGAGACGGTCCCCCGGACTCACGATTCGACCTTGCATCGGGAGATGCAATGGGTCGGGTCGTTTTCTGGGACCTGACAACCCCCTCGGAGAGTTCTTCCATGACAGGTTCTGTTTCCGGCTTCTGTCAATTTTCGGGAAGGATCAGGGCCCTCTCCTTTCACCCGGAGGGAAGGTGGTTGCTGGTCGGGACCTCTGTCGAGTCGCCTGCAACAGGCACGGAACCTTATGGAGAAATCCATCTGCTCGATCTGGAGAGAAAAGACTGCCCTTCCCCTTCAAGTGGAAGCTGTGGCGCGGGCCCGTGCATCGCCGGCTCCATTCGCCATGCGGGGGGGGAATCCGGCGGCGTGCCCCGCAGGGTCTCTCCCGTTCGCAGCGTTGCCTTCAGCCCGGACGGGACCAAGTTCGCTGCAGGCGGCGATCATGGCATGGTCCGTTGTTGGGATTTCAAGGCTGGGGAGGGCTTCCGAAGTATCGGCGGCAGCCGGGCCCTGCGGGGTGCCCAGGGACTGGTAAACAGCGTCCTGTTCGTGCCTGTGGGCGATGAGAAAGTCGCCGCCGTAGGCCAGGACGGGGCGTTGCGGCTGTGGGACCTGGAGGAAAGCGAAAATTCAAATCCCTTGGTTTTGAGGCAGCCGGGAACGGAGATGCATGCTCTGGCCGTGACTCCCGATGGCCGGTATCTCGCTGCGGGCGACGCCCGGGGGAGATTCCACATCTGGGACATGGACACCACTGCCTGCATCTGCCGCCTTCTCCTGAGAAACCTCACCTGGCGGGAGTGGCACGCGGCCGTGCGCGACGATGATCGGTACCGGGTAGTCTGCCCGGATCGCCCCATTCCCGGGGACGTCCCCGCACCATTGCTCATGGACGGCAGGTCTGGACCTTCCCAAGGTCCATAGAGAGGAGGGAGAACCTTGGAGAGAATCGGCGAGGTTTTCATCAGTCACACCCACGCCGACGCGGAGATCGCACACGCCCTGAGCGAGGCCCTGGAAAAGATCTTCGGTGACCTGGTCACCACCAGCTACTCCACCAAGAAAGAACTGGACGGGGGCATCAAACCCGGCGAGGAGTGGTTTCGCTGGATCGTGGAGCGGGTGCGTTCCGCCAATGTCGCCGTCATCCTCCTCACCCCCAGCTCCACCCAGAGGCCCTGGGTGCTGTGGGAGGCAGGCGCGGTTTACGGCGCGGGCATTGCGTCCGCAGACACCGACAGCCGCAAAGTACGTCCGCTGGTCTTCAAGTTGACCGGAAGCCAAGTGCCGTCGCCCTTCGCGGGGATCCAGGGGGTCGAGGGAGACGGGCGTTCCGGGATCGAGCGCTTTCTTAGCGACCTCATCGAGGATTTCGCCCCCCGGATGCAGAAGAGCCAGCTGGTCAGGGCGGGAAAGATGCTCGAACCTGCCATCGACACATACCTGGAAAGGGTGGAGGAGGCACTGCGGGATGCTCCCCTGCTTCCCACCGAAGCGGCGATCCAGGAGTGGTGCGAACGCCTGGACAGGCTCGGGGCCGAAAACCGCATGTCCGAAGTGGAGCATCTCCACGACTGGCTCAACCTGACTTTCGGCCGTACTCGCGACGATCGCCCCCTTCCCCTCGACCTGCGCCTCCACCGGCGGCTGGGCAACGCCTACCAGGCGGCCAAGCGGCCCGATCGGGCGGCGCAGGAGTTTGCTCTGGCTTTGGAGTTCGCACCCCGGGATATCTTCCTCCTCCGGGCCCTGGGACTCGCGTATCTCGACGGTCGAAGACCGGATGACGCGGCCCGGGTGATCGCCCGCATCGCCCAGCTGGACCCGGACGCCTTCAGCCACAACGCGGAGTGCGCCGCCCTCAAGGCCCGCCTTCAGCGCGAACGAGACGACTTCGAGGGCGCTGCGGAAACCTATCGGACCGCCCTGGAACACAACCCCCACTCCTATTACCTGGCGGACGTCCTCGGCCAGACGCTTTTGCGCCTCGGGAAGCATGAAGAAGCGAGAGGCGCTTATCGCAGGGCCCGGGAAATCATCGACCGCCTATCCGAGCAGAACATCTGGACCTGTGCCACCCGGGCAACCGCATCCATCGTCCTCGACGACGAACCACGTGCGCTGCAGCACCTGTCGGAAATCGCCGCTCTCGAACCCTCCCCCGACGAGTTGCAGCGGATCGTGGACGGGCTGGAGCGCCTCCAGAAGTGGCTCAACATCGAACCGGCCGTTTTCCTGAAGTGGCGGGCCGCCCTGAGGAGTGCATCATGAATCACACAGCTGCGGTCAGCGGATCAAAGGAGATCGTGGAATCGGCGTGGCGGGACCAGGCCACCTGGTCCGAGACGGCCAATCGCCTCAAGGCGCATTTGATGAAGTGGCGCAACCGGGCGGCGGTGGCCGGGGTGCTGGGGGCATTTCTGGAGACTTTTGCGGCGGTGCTGCCGGCTTCCGACGGAGAGTTCTCCTGGCTACGGCCTGTCGTCGCCCTTGCGGGAGCCGTGATCCTGGCTGTCGTCCCCTATGTGTTGCGCGTCAAAGCGTCCAAGGACCAGGTGAGGTCGTGGGTGCGGGCCCGTTCCGCTTCGGAGGCGCTCAAGGAGACCATCTACAGGTACCTCGTGGGCGCGCCGCCGTACGGTCCGCAGGTCTCCCCCTCCCAACTCGTTAAGGCGTGCCATGATGTGAAGGAAAAAGTGCGGGACCTCTGGATCCATGCCGCCTCTGTGGTGCCCCCTCAAAAGTCGCGCCCCTTGACCCTCGACATCGACGGTTACGTGAAAAGCCGGGTGAACAACCAGGTGGAAAACTATTACCGCCCTAGAGGATTGGAGAGGGCAATCGCCGCCGGGCGGCTCCACAACGTCGAATTCTGGCTCGGAATGTTTGCCACCGCCCTGGGTGCCGCTGCAGGGGCATCTGAAGCCACCGGCTTCGCCAAACTCGCGCACATCGGACCCTGGGTGGCCGTCGTGACCACGGCGGGTGCGGCGGTCACCGCACACCTGGCCGCATCGCGATATGACCACGAGGCCATGATCTACTTCGGCACCGCCGACAGGCTCACGGCCCTGCGGGACGAGTGGCTCGTCAACCCGGACCGGTACACCCCGGAGTCCGTGGCCAGGTTCGTGGACGACTGTGAACACGCCATATCAACGGAAAACGAAGGATGGCTCGTCAAGTGGAGTGAGGAGAAAGCTGAGGCGTGAAGCCGGCCATGCTCTTCCCCCCACCGTCGAGGTCGACTCCCCGGCTCCGTTGCACCTGTACGCACCATCCCACGCCAAGTCACCTCGCTTTCCCGTGAAAAATGTATTATTGTGTGGGCAGAGAATGGGGTCGGATCTGCAGGAAAAAAGGGCATCGCATGGGGTGGAGTCAGGAATGAAGGTAAGAATTGAGCTGGAGATGTACCCTGGAGACTGGATGGAAATAGACCCGCGGGATCTCTACGACGATCAGCTCGTTTCCCTTGCCGACCGCCTTCAACAAGGAACCGTCCGGCTGGAGGAACTCAACGAAACCTGGTGGAGTCTCTGGGATCTCACCTTGCCCCCCAGGCCCATCCGAGTCGTCAACCTTCCCTAACTCTTGAAACTGTCTCATTTTTCTGAAGGAAAGGAGCCAGTGATGACGCCGGTTGCACGATGGAGGGAATGCCTCATTTTGGTGGTCGCAGTCATGTTCATGCAATGCTTCGCCTTCCCCCTCCCCGCGGAAGCCGGCATGCAGGACGACGTGGACCAGGCCGTGACCATTCTCCAGCGGTTCAGAAGCCTTCCAGAGACGGATATTCCTCCTGCCGTTTTCCGGCAGGCCAAAGGGCTTGCCATCCTCACCGTCACCAAGGCAGGTTTCATCCTGAGTGCAAGGGGAGGGACCGGCATCGTGGTGGCGCGCCGGGGGAAAGGATGGAGCGGTCCATCGGCCATCGGAACGGGGGGGGCGGGTTTCGGCCTCCAGGTGGGAGCCCAGGTGACGGAATTCGTCATCGTGCTCAACACGGACAATGCGGTGAAAGCCTTTTCCCAGGGGGGGAACGTTTCACTTGGGGCCGATTTGAGTGTGGCGGCGGGCCCGGTGGGGCGCACGGCCTCAGCCGGGGTGATGCCGATGGCGGCGGTTTACACCTACAGCCGCAGTCAGGGGATTTTTGCCGGGGTTTCCCTCGAGGGAACGGTCATCGGAGCAAGGAACGACACCAACGCCGCCTACTACGGTCGCAGTGTCAACCCGGAGGAAATTCTCTCCGGGAGGGTGAAACCTCCAAAGGGGGCTCAAAGGCTCCTGAAGGTGCTTTCTAGGTACTGAGGACTGCAAGAGAAGCTGCGAAAACGCGCTCATGCGTGCCGCGGATGCCCATTTGGATGGTCGGTTGTCCGTGGCTGTCCATAGGCAGGTTCCGTGCGTGCCCCTTCATCATGGGGGAAGGGGACTGCGGCAGGTGGGTCTCGACTTTTGCCGGCATCGTGAAGACGGTTCCAGGTCGGTTGGGAAAAAATACCCCTCAACGAGAAAAAAGGAGACTACTCATGAGAAACATCTTTGCAGCTGCAGCATGCGTCCTTATCCTGTCGCTCTTCATCGGGCTGAACGGTGCATCTGGGCAGAAGGAGGGTGCCGCTCCCACTTTCGCCGATGTTTCCGCCATCTTCAGCAAGTACAACTGCACTCTGTGTCATGGTTCGGTGAAGGCCAGTTACGGGCTTGCGCTTCATAAGTACGAATCCCTCATGAAGGGAAGCAAGAACGGGCCCGTCATTGTCCCGAAGGACCCGGCCAAGAGCATGCTGGTCCGCCAGATCAAGGGAGAGAAGCAGCCGCGCATGCCCATCAACGGCCCCCCATGGGTGACGGAGAACGAAGTGCAAGTCATCGAAAAATGGATCGCTGCAGGAGCCGCAAAGGAATAGACCTTATTTTGAACTTGCGGGGGAGGACCGTTCTTCCAGGCAATCCCCCGCGTGAAGAACTTGAGTTCACCCCCTTCAGATCACTCCGTCTGCTCTCAGCCGTTCTCTTTGAAGCCGAAAGAAACACATGGCAAGCACCAGGGCGGACCCTGCAGCGGCGAAGAGGGCGGAAAACCCGGCCCATGAACCCACGTAACCCAGAATCACGGACCCTCCGAAAACTCCCGCGTCGATGCTCCCCGTAAAGATTCCCGTGATCCTGCCCCGGACCCCGACGGGTTCCCCCCGGAGGGCGAGGGCGCTCAGACAAGGATAGAGAAAGCCGTGGCCCACCCCCGTCACGAAGCCCGATACGGCAAGAAGACCGCTCCCCGTCACGAGAATCGTGCTGACAAGTCCCCCGCCGGTCACGGCGAGGGCGTAGGGAATCACGCGATCCTCCCCCAGGCGATCGGCGATTCTGGCTCCAATAATCCTCGTGAGCACCGCAGCGGAGGAATAGGCGATGTAGTAAACCGAAATGAAGCCGAGATTCCTCTCGTAGGCGAAGGGGGACACGAAGGTGTTGGAAGCGGCCAGGCCGACGCCGAAAAGCAAGGACAACAAGGCGGAAGTCATGACCCGGGATCGCCTGAAAAGCTCCAGGAAAGTGGAGGACTGCACCCTCGAGCACCCGTCTCCGCAGGATTCAGGCACCGGGAGGTGAAACAGGAAACCCAGGAACGCAGCGCCTCCAGCCGCGATGAACAGGGTTTCGAAGTCCCACTGACGAATGATGATCTCGGCCAGGGCGGGACCAATGGCGGCACCGGTAAGTCCGGAAACCCCGAAAATGCCGATTCCCTCGTTGAGGCGGTTCTTGGGAACGATGTCCGCCACGTAGGTGAAAGCCGCCGTGATGCACACCGCAAACCCGGCCCCATGGAAGATTCTTACGGCCACAAGCGGCGCGAAAACCTGCTCCACGTCACCATTGAGGAAGAGGTAAGCCAGGGGCGCCACAACCATCATCATCAACCCGACGCTGTAACACCTTTTTCTTCCCATCCGGTCCACCATTTGGGAGATCCACGGACGGAACAGGACCGATGCAAGGGCGGAGGCACCCATGACGATGCCGACGTCCGACTCACTGCCCCCGGCGTTGACCAGGTAGAGGGGAAACATGAAAAAGGCCCCGAAGCCGGATAGAATGCAAAAATTGGCAAGGGCCATGGCGAAGAAAACAGGCGTGTAGAGGCGACTGTCGGCCATCGTCGGCGTTTCCGCGGTGAGAGGATGCATCCGGTCTTCGGGCGGGACCGGTTCAGGCGTCGGCCTGGGGTGCTTTTCCGCATGAGGTTAACCCGGATGCGCCCGGACGGAAAGAGAAGGAGGCTGTATGAGATGTTTCCTCCCGCCGCCGCTTCCCTCCCTTTGGCAGGGAAATGTCCTGCAGCGCCGGGAGATCCCATCGGGTCGGCCAAGAACCGCGGGGAGGAGGGATCTGGAGTCGTGAGCGTCGTCAAAACAGACGCATACTCGAAAACGGCACGCCTGTACGATCCCCTCATCGGCCCCCTGATCATGCCGGTTCGCAGGGAAATCTGCCGCCTGGCCCTGGGCCGGAACCTCCACAGCATTCTGGACATCTGTTGTGGGACCGGCCGGCAGAGCATGATGCTCCAGAACCTGGGATTTCGGGTGACGGGGCTGGATCTTTCCCCCGCCATGCTCCGGGTGGCCCAGAGAAAAGCGGGAAAGAGCATCCCTTTTGTCAGAGGCGACGCCGCGAGACTGCCCTTCGCCGACGACTCCTTCGATGCCGCGGTCATCTCCTTTGCCCTCCACGAAAAAGAAGTGAGCCTGTGCAACGGGATTCTTCGTGAGGCCAAGCGGGTTGTTCGGCAGCCTGTCCGCCTCATCGTCGCCGATTTCCTGGTTCCCCTGGGACTCACGGCACGGGCGGTCGGCCGCTGGGTCAGACTCGTGGAGAGAGGGGCCGGGAAAGAGCACTATGCAAGCTTCCTGGCATTCATGAAAAGAGGCGGGCTCACGGCGGTTCTCCTGCAACAGGACCTTCGGGTCCTCCGGGAGGAACGGCTCTTCTTTGACAACGTGGCCGTCGTTTTGGCCGGTCATTGACCATTGGAAGCTCTCATCCACCCGTTCGCAGGCACTTCACCCAGTGGCCGGGGGAAACTTCCTTGAGCAGTGGCGCCGTTTCGCGGCACGGGGGGAACGCGTCGGGGCAGCGGGTAGCGAATCGACAGCCGGGTCCTTCCAGGTTCCCGGGTTCCGGTTCGGGTTCCCTCTTCCTGCGGCGCAGGCGGGCGGCGCGAGGGTCGGCCACCGGAACGGCCTGCAGCAGCGCGAGGGTATAGGGATGTGCGGGATGGTCGAAGAGTTCGTCCTTGTCCGTCAATTCCACGATACTTCCCAGGTACATGACGGCCACCCGGTCACTTAGGTGCCGCACCACCGAAAGGTCGTGGGAGATGAAAAGGTATGTGAGGCCGAATACTTCCTGCAGGTCCTGCAGCAGGTTGATCACCTGGGCCTGAACGGAGACGTCGAGGGCCGAGAGGGGTTCGTCGCAGATGAGCAGCTCAGGCTGGAGGGCAAGGGCGCGGGCGATTCCCACCCGCTGTCTCTGTCCGCCGCTGAACTCGTGGGGATACCGGCTCGCCTCTTCCGGCCGCAGCCCGACCACCTCCATGAGCCGGCGCACTCTCTCCGCCCGATCCGCCGGAGATCCCAGCCGGTGGATCGCCGGTCCCTCACCGATGATCCGGCCGATGGTCAGCCTCGGGTTGAGGGAGGCATAGGGGTCCTGGAAGATGATCTGCATTTTCCTTCTGACGGCGAGCATCTCCTTTCCGGTTCTGTTCAGGAGTGACTCGCCGAGGTAGAGTATGTCCCCCGACGTGGGCTCTTCAAGGCGCAGAATGACGCGCCCGAGGGTCGATTTGCCGCATCCGCTCTCGCCCACCAGCCCAAGGGTCTCTCCCTTGGCGATGGTCAGGTCCACTCCGTCCACGGCCCGAACCCACCCCCTTCTCCGCCTCAGGAATCCCCTGGTGACAGGATAGTGTTTTTTCAGGTTTCGAACGGCCAGCAGTTCCGTGGCGGGACCTCCCCGATTCATGCGGTCATCATTCGTAAAGCCGGCAGCGCACATAGCGACCATCCCCGACGGCCAGCAGGTCCGGTTCCGGTTCCAGAAAACAGTCTGCGAAGGCATGCATGCACCGGGTGTTGAACTTGCACCCTTTGGGGAGGTCAAGCAGGCTGGGGACCACGCCGGGGATGGCCTCCAGCCTCCTCTTCCCCTTGGAGGCAATGTTCCCCGGTATGGAACGCATCAATCCCTGGGTGTATGGATGAAGGGGTTGCTCGAACATCTCCACAACCGGGGCTTCCTCCATCACCCGGCCTGCGTACATGACGACCACCCGGTCCGCAACCTGCGCCACGACGCTCAGGTCATGGGTGATGAGCAGGACGCCGCACCCTCTTTCCTCCCTGAGTTCTTGCAGCAGATCAAGGATTTGGGCCTGAATGGTCACATCCAGGGCGGTGGTGGGTTCATCGGCGATGATGAGTTTCGGTTCACAGGCGATGGCCATGGCGATCATCACCCGCTGCCTCATTCCTCCGCTCATCTGATGGGGATAATCCCGCATGCGCTCTTCGGGGGCAGGAATCCTCACCCGGTGAAGCAGCTCTCTCGTTCCCTCCAGAGCCTCTTTTCGGGACAGGTGCCGATGGCGCTCCAGGACCTCCATGATCTGGTCCTGGACGCGGAAAACGGGATTGAGGGACGTCATGGGCTCCTGAAAGACCATGGAGACGCAGCTTCCGCGGACATCCCGCAGTTCTTCACTGCTGAGGGCGAGCAAATCCCTGCCTTCAAGGAAAACCTCCCCCTCCACGATCCTTCCGGGGGGAGAGGGGATGAGGCCCATGATGGACAGGGCCATGACGGTCTTGCCGCACCCGGACTCACCCACCACACCCAGGAAGCCCCCCTGCTCCATTCTCAGGCCCACTCCGTCCACTGCCCTGGTCACCCCCCTCTGGGAAAAGAAGTATGTCCTGAGATTCTTCATTTGTAGAAGCGGTGGATTCACGGAAAAAACTCCAAGGGGGAGGTCCCGACACCTGTGCATGCCCCGGTTAGGTTACATGGAAACCCTCTGGGTGACAACGGGAGAATCGCCTGTGCAGGGTTCGTAACCATCGTGCGCAAGAATCGTAACATCATCCCCTGTGAAAGCTGTCCCCATCCACAAATTTTCAATCAAATTCGAAGGATAAGCTCATGGCACATTTGTTGCCTTTCTCCGTGGGCGCGTTGAACAAAAGCAAGTGAAAGCCCGGAGAGGTCCGGGACGATGATACAAACCCTGTCGATGGATCACGGAGCGAAAATGGCCGGAACGTCATTGCAAAGAGTCAATGAGGCTTTCGACGAGAATCCCGAGGCGGAGATGGGCAACGGGGAGATTCTCGCGGAGGAAGGGTTTAAACTCCCCATGGAAAAGGCCGAAGTGCTGCGGCCTGATTTCACCAAGCCCATCCGCCAGGGAAAGGGTCCCTCATCCATTTCGGAAGTGGTGGCCGGCATGCCGGATGATGCGGTTGCCAAATCCCGATCGGATGCTCCTCCAGTCTTGACCCCCCTTTTCAACAGGCGCTCCTCCCCGGGAAGAGTGGCCGAGTTTTTCCTGAACCCGCCGAGGAACATCCCCGTGGAAGAAGGGGTGAGACCGCGGGTGGCCGGGAAATTCATCTTTGTGGGGAATGAGAAGTTCTACATCCGAGGGGTGACCTACGGTCCTTTCCGGCCCGACGCGCAGGGGTGCGAGTACCACACTCCCGAGGTGGTGGAGAAGGACTTCGCTCTCATGGCGGAAAACGGCATCAATTCGGTGCGCACCTACACCGTGCCCCCCCGGTGGCTCCTGGACATCGCTCAGAAACACGGCTTGCGGGTGATGGTGGGACTCCCCTGGGAAGAACACATCGCTTTCCTGGAAAAAAGGAAGGTCGCTCAGGACATCGAAAACCGGGTTCGCGCCGGTGTGAGGGAATGCGCCGGGCATCCCGCCCTGCTCTGTTTTACGGTGGGAAACGAGATCCCCGCCTCCATCGTGCGCTGGTACGGCCGCAGGAAGATCGAAGCCTATCTGGAGCGCCTCTACAAGGCCACAAAGGAGGAAGACCCGGGAGCCCTGGTGACCTACGTGAACTTCCCCACGACGGAATACCTTCAACTGCCTTTCGTGGATTTCGTCTCCTTCAACGTATACCTGGAAACCAGGGAAAAGCTGGAAGGTTACCTCGCACGCCTTCAGAACCTTGCTGGGGACAAGCCCCTTCTCATGGCCGAAGTGGGGCTGGACAGCATCCGCAAAGGCGAGGACGTCCAGGCTGAAACCCTGGCTTGGCAGATTCGTTCCACCTTCGCTGCAGGATGTGCCGGTGTGTTCATCTTTTCCTGGACCGACGAGTGGCACCGGGGCGGATTCGATATTGACGACTGGGCTTTCGGCGTCACCGACAGGGACCGCAGGCCGAAACCGGCCTTGCGAAGCATCCGCAAGGCTTACGCCGAAGTTCCCTTCGCCCCGGATCTCCCATGGCCAAGCATCTCCGTCGTCGTCTGCTCGTACAACGGAAGCCGGACCATCCGCGGCTGCCTGGAAGGACTCCGCAAGCTGGAATACCCCAACTACGAGGTCATCGTCGTCAATGACGGATCCAAGGACAACACGGGGGAAATCGCAAAGGAGTATGGGTTCAAGGTCATCACCACGGAAAACCGCGGCCTGAGCAGCGCGCGGAACACGGGCATGAGAGAGGCCAAGGGGGAAATCGTGGCCTACATCGACGACGACGCATGGCCGGATCCCCATTGGCTCACCTATCTTGCAGCCACCTTTCTCCGGACCAGCCACGTGGGCGTCGGAGGCCCCAACATCCCTCCCCTGGACGACAGTCCCATATCCCACTGCGTGGCCAACGCCCCAGGGGGGCCCATCCATGTCCTCCTGACCGACCAGGAGGCAGAGCACATCCCGGGCTGCAACATGGCGTTCCGCAAGGAGGCGCTGGAGGCGGTGGGGGGATTCGACCCCACCTTCCGCATCGCAGGTGACGACGTGGACCTTTGCTGGCGCCTGCAGCAGCGGGGGTGGACCCTCGGGTTCAACGCGGCCGCCATGGTGTGGCACCGCCGCAGGGATTCCGTGAGGGCCTACTTGAGGCAGCAGAAGAACTACGGGAAGGCGGAGGCTTTTCTGGAGAAGAAGTGGCCGGAAAAATACAACGCAGCGGGACACATTCCCTGGGCCGGCCGGCTCTATCTCAAGGGTTTCGAACAACTGCTGGGTTCCCTCCGTGGAAGGATTTACCAGGGGACATGGGGGAGCGCCCTCTTCCAGTCCATCTATCAGCCGGCTCCGGACCTCATCTCATCGTTGCCCATGATGCCCGAGTGGTACGTGGTCGTCGCCGCCCTCACCGGCATCTCTTTGCTAGGTCTCGAATGGAAGCCGCTCCTTCTCGCCGTGCCCCTGCTTCTGGTCGCCGCCACGCTGCCGGGCCTGCACGCGATCGTTTGCGGCATGAAAGCCACCTTCCCCGAATCGTTCCAGTCCCGTAAGGAGCTTCTGAAGCTCAGGGCACTCACGGCCCTGCTCCACATGCTGCAGCCCCTGGTGCGCCTGTTTGGCCGGATTCAGCAGGGACTGACCCCCTGGAGGCGCTGCGTGATCTCGGGTGTGTCCACGCCCCTGCCCTTTCCCAGGACGTTCACCTTGTGGAGCGAGGAATGGCGATCCCCGTTCACCTGGCTGGAATCCCTGGAATCCAGCCTGAAGGCCCTCCGCTCGGTGGTTCTGCGGGGCGGCGACTTCGACCGGTGGGACCTTGAACTGCGCGGTGGCCTATTCGGCAGCGTCCGGCTCCTCATGGCCGTGGAGGAACACGGGGGAGGCAAGCAGTTTCTGCGCTTCCGCGCGTGGCCTCGGTGTTACCCGGCAGCCGTCGTCATCACCCTTCTCTTTGCGGTCCTCTCTGCGGGAGCGGCCCTGAGCCACGCCTGGCTCGCGTGTGGGATCCTCAATTTCGTGGCGTTCCTCTTCATGATGCGCATCTTCAAGGAGTGCAGCTACGCCATGACCGCCCTCCACACCATCTTCACCCCGTTGAAGAAGAACTGACGAGCATCTCCGGCGGGGAGCAAAGAAAAGCCCCTGTGCTCGCTTCTGAAGAGCAGTTCAGGGGCTTTTTTTTTAAGGCTGACGCTCATGGCAACAACGGAAACAGCCAGGCTTCAGTTGACCTTTGCGCGTCCGCGGGGCTTCATGTCAGCCCCGCAAACGCACTTCCCCGGACCCTGGCTCATGGTGTGACAGTCGCACTTGGGGCCGCATGCGCACACATACTTCCCCTTGAGGGGAAAGGCCTGCTCCTTGCCGTCCGGCATCCGGACGGCGGCCTTGTCCCCCGAGACCTTCGTCACTTGGGCCTTGACCAACTCTTTCCCGCAGGGGCACTTGCCGGCCTTGGCAGCCATGGTGAGACAGGGACACTCGGGTCCGCATCCGCAGACATAGAGTTCATCCCCCACTTTCAACTGCATGGCCCCCTTGTCGTGGGCGGCCTGAACAAAACTCGCGGAAGCCAGAACCAACGCGAGGATAAAGCCCAACGCAATGAATCGTTTCATGGGATTCTCCTTTTTGCAGTCAATTTCCCGTCCTGCACCCGTGAAGCACGGTGCCTTTTGCACGAGTTTTTCGGAAGAGAACACAAACGCCTTTCCATGCTTGCGTTACACCGCTCCCGGCGGACGCAACACCATTATTGCCGCGCCCATGGGCTGCGCACTGCGTCGATTTTCATCGCAGACTCAACCAGAAGATAACTTCTTTCGGAACGGAATAAAGGGGGACCATGGAGAAGACCCGCAAGCCATCGCCTTTCATCCCCTTTTCAATCATTTCTTGACACAAGGCGAGGGAGTGAGCCATTGATAAATGTTCCTTGAGGTCGCGGATTGGGCCGGTGAGCGGTATGCAGGCAATGCTCCCTACGATGACGGGCCCCCCGACTCCTGTGAATGTGAACGGACATGCGGGGACCTGCAGCGCCTCCCCGGGGATAGCCCGATGGATGCAATGCCTCTGAACAACACCGAGTACATAGAAGCCCAGTACGAACGCTGGAAGGCGGACCCAGAGGGCGTTTCCAGGGAGTGGCGCCTTTTTTTCCAGGGTTTCGACCTGGCCTGTTCGACCGTCGCCGGGGAAGCCTCCGTCACGGCGGACGCCAGGGGGCTGGAACTCCAATCGGCCCTGGAAGCCCTCATCCACCGACACCGGGACGTGGGACACCTCCTGGCCTGCCTGGACCCCCTCACGGCATGCCCTACGGATCACCCCCTACTTTCCTTGTCCGCCTTTCCTTTTTCAGAAACGGACCTGGACCGCACCTTCTCCACCCCGAGTCTGCCGCACATGGGAGCGGCGTCCCTGCGGGACATCGTGCAGATGCTCCGGGAGACTTACTGCCGCTCCATCGGGGCGGAAACCATGCATCTGCAGGACCCTTCCGAACGGAGTTGGCTCCAGGAGCGCATGGAGACCACCCGTAACCGACCGGTGCTCTCTTTTGAGGAAAAGCGCCGTCTTCTCAACAAGCTCTGCCAGGCGAACCGCTTCGAACAGTTCCTGCACGCGAAGTACGTGGGCCAGAAGCGTTTTTCCCTGGAAGGGGCTGAAGTGATGATTCCCATGCTGGAAGCGCTTGTGCGACACGCCGCAGCATCGGGATGCCGTGAGATGATCCTCGGGATGGCCCACCGGGGGCGCCTTAATGTGCAGGTGAACGTTCTGGGGAAGCGCTACGAAGCGGTCCTGTGCGAGTTCGAGGACCACTATGACCCCGACTCCCTCGTTGGCAGCGGGGATGTGAAGTATCACAAAGGGTTCATGGGAGACGTGGCGGCAGGGGAGAATCGAACGTTGCGGGTGCTCCTCGTCCCCAACGCGAGCCACCTGGAATCGGTGAACCCTGTCGTGGAGGGCCTTGCCAAGGCCCGCCAGGAGCGGTTCGGAGAAGAGGGGCGTGGATCGGTGCTGCCCGTGCTCATCCATGGAGACGCAGCCTTTTCCGGAGAGGGGGTGGTGGCGGAAACTCTCAACCTATCCCAGCTGGAAGGATACACCACCGGGGGGACCATCCACTTGGTCATCAACAACCAGATCGGTTTCACGACGCTCCCGGAGCACGCCCGGTCCACCCGATATTCCACGGATATCGCCAAGATGCTCATGGTCCCCGTTTTCCATGTACACGGGGAGAACCCGGAAGCGGCCGTCCACGTGATGAAACTGGCCTGCGACTACCGGGTCCGGTTCGGCAAGGACGTGGTCGTCGACGTGGTCTGCTACCGAAGACACGGCCACAACGAGGGAGATGAACCTTACTTCACCCAGCCTCTCATGTACGCGCGCATCAAGGAGCGCCCCCCTGTGCACAGGATCGCCGCCGAACGCCTCGCAAAGGAGGGTGTTGTGACGCAGGAGGAAGCAAGGGCTCTCGAGTCGGACATCGACCGGTGCCTCGAGTTGGCTTACGATGAGGTTCGCAGCGGCGCCTGCAAGCTCCCCGGGGACCGCTTCTACGAGGACTGGGAGGACATCCCCCGGGCATACAGTCATGAACCCGTGGAGACGGGGGTTTCCAGGGAACGCCTTGTAGACCTGGCCCGCCGCCTGAGCACGACGCCGCCCGGCTTCTCCATCCATCCCAAGCTGGGGCGGATCCTGGCCCAACGCCTCGGGACCGTAGAAAAGGGAGAAGGGATCGACTGGGCCACCGGGGAATCCCTCGCCCTGGCGTCTCTTCTCGTGGAGGGAACTCCCGTCCGCTTCAGCGGCCAGGACTGCCGCAGGGGCACTTTCAGCCAACGGCACGCGGTCCTGGTGGACGTGAAGACGGGCGAAGAGTTCACGCCTCTCAACGCCCTGCAACCGGACCAGGCCCTTCTCGCCATCCACGACAGCATGCTGGCGGAAAACGCGGTCCTGGGTTTCGAATACGGCTATTCCCTCGCATCGCCCCGTTCCCTGGTCCTGTGGGAAGCCCAGTTCGGTGATTTCGCCAACAACGCCCAGTGCCTCATCGACCAGTACATCGCCGCAGGGGAACTCAAGTGGAACCGGCCCTCCGGTCTCGTCCTCCTGCTCCCCCACGGACTGGAAGGCCAGGGACCTGAGCACTCCAGCGCCCGCCCGGAGCGTTTCCTCCAGCTGTGCGCCCAGGAAAACATGCAGGTATGCATCCCCACGACCCCAGCCCAGTATTTTCACCTCCTGAGAAAACAGGTGCGGCAGCGTTTCCGCAAACCCCTTGTGGTCATGACACCCAAGAGTCTCCTGCGGAGCCCTGATGCCGTCTCCAGCCTGGAAGACCTGGCTTCCCGTTCTTTCTGGGAAGTACTGGAAGACGGAGAGGCTCCTCCCCGACCCAGGCGCATCCTCTTCTGCAGCGGGAAGATCTTCTACGAACTGCTCCAGGCCCGCCGCCGGGCAGAGGCCCTATCGTGTGCCATCCTTCGGTTCGAGCAGCTATACCCCTTCCCTGTGGAGCAGATCAAAGGCGTCCTCGGTGCATACGAGTCAGCCACGGAATACTGCTGGGTCCAGGAGGAACCGGAGAACATGGGCGCTTGGCAGTTCTTGCGAACCCTCTTGGAACCGCTCTTGCCGGGACGTCTCCACTATGTCGGCAGACCGGCCGCAGCAAGTCCTGCGAGCGGCTATCATCAACTGCACAGGGTGGAGCAGGAAGCCATCTTGCGGCGAGCCGTGGGTTGATGTCCTGGGGATGAAAGGAATCGAAGGAGTGGCCATGCAGGTGGAAATCAAGGTCCCGAAAGTGGGCGAATCCGTCCGGGAGGGGATTCTCGCCCAGTGGTTCAAGGCAGACGGGGAGATGGTCCGCAAAGGCGAACTCCTCTATCTTCTCGAAACGGACAAGATCACCCTGGAAATCTCCGCCGAGGCGGACGGCATTCTGAAGATCCTTGTCCCCGAAGGGCAAACCGTCGCCGTCGGGGAGGTCATCGCCACCCTGGAGACGGGGTCCGCCGAGGCCGTTGTGAGACAAGGGCCCCCTGCGGAAGCGCCTCCGCAACGGTTGCAGGCGGAACCCTCGGAGGTCTTAGCCCCCGTTGAGCCCTCTCCTCCTGTCCCGGATCTTCCCGAACAAGGACCCTGGACCCCTTTGGAGCCTCATGCGTTCATGACTCCCTCCGTGCGGAAGCTGGCCGAGGAGAAAAGGGTCGACTTGGCCAGGATTTCAGGGAGCGGCCCGGGCGGGCGGGTCACCCGGGGGGACATCCTGCTTTTTGTGGAGGAATCGGACCTCCCCGGAAGAGCTGCGAAACCCGGGATGCAGGCTTTTTCTGCCGGTCTTCCGGATTCGCGGGAGCCTGCCATGGAAGGGGCGCATCCCGTGGAGGAAACCTCCCGGAAACCCATGAGCCCCATTCGGCAGCGAATCGCCGAAAGGCTGGTGGCCGCCAAACAGAACACGG
Source organism: Deltaproteobacteria bacterium (assembly GCA_012517315.1). Taxonomy (GTDB): domain Bacteria; phylum Desulfobacterota; class Syntrophobacteria; order Syntrophobacterales; family Syntrophobacteraceae; genus JAAYUJ01. The sequence continues at coordinate 44,054 of JAAYVE010000059.1, read as the reverse complement.
CTTCCCTCACCACGTTCAACGAAATCGACATGACCCGTGTCCAGGAACTCCGCGCCCGTTACAAGGATGTCTTCCGGGAACGTTACGGGTTTTCCCTGGGGATCATGAGTTTTTTTGTCAGGGCCTCCGTGGAAGCCCTGAAGGCTTATCCTGAGGTGAACGCTTTCATCGATGGAAAGGACGTCGTCTACCACCATTACGTCCACATGGGCATTGCAGTGGGGGGGGGAAAAGGTCTGGTGGTTCCTGTGATCCGCCATGCGGAGCGGCTCGGTTTCCAGGAAATCGAGCAGGCCATCGCCCAGCTCGTTCAGAAAGTGAAGGACAACCGCCTGGAACTGTCCGACCTGGAGGGAGGCACCTTCACCATCACCAACGGCGGTGTGTACGGATCGCTCCTGAGCACGCCCCTTTTGAACAGCCCCCAGAGCGGCATCCTGGGAATGCATCGCATCGACCAGCGCCCTGTAGCTATGGGAGGGCAGGTTGTCGTGCGCCCCATGATGTACGTGGCCCTCACCTACGACCACCGCATCGTGGACGGGAGAGAAGCCGTTTCTTTTCTAAAGCGTATCAAGGAATGCGTGGAAGACCCCGAGCGAATCATGCTGGAGATCTGAAATGCCCGCCCAAAACAACTTCGACCTCATCGTCATCGGAGCGGGCCCGGGAGGATATGTCGCATGCATCCGGGGGGCCCAGTTGGGCATGCGGGTGGCCTGCGTGGAGCGGATGCCCAGGCCCGGGGGGGTGTGTCTCAATGTGGGGTGCATCCCCAGCAAGTGCCTCCTGGATTCAACGGAACACTACACCGCCGCCGCCCGGATCTTGCCTGAACACGGAATCCTCATGGACGGTCTTCGGTTCGACCTGCGGCGGATGATGGCCCGTAAAGAGCGCGTCGTGGAGGAGCTCTGCCGCAATGTGCAGCAGCTCATGGAAGGCCACGGCGTCTCCATTTTCCGGGGCAACGGAAGGCTCACCGGCCCCAACCGGGTGGACGTCACCCCTGCCCCGGAGGCCGAGGCCTCAACCCCGTTGAGCCTCCAGGGGGAGAAAATCCTCCTCGCTACGGGGAGCGAACCTGTGGGACTCCCCCACCTCCCCTTCGACGAAACACGCATTGCCAGTTCCACCGGGGCCCTCGCCTGGGAGTCCGTCCCCGAACGCCTGGCCGTGGTGGGAGGCGGCTACATCGGCCTGGAACTGGGGTCCGTGTGGCGAAGGCTCGGGGCACGTGTCACGGTCATTGAAATGATGCCCTCCATCGCAGGCCCTCTCGACGGGCAGGTGGCCCGAGCACTGCACAGGATCCTGGAGAAACAGGGCTTCCGGTTCCTCCTGGGAACCCGCGTGACAGGGGCGCAAATGGGGGTGGAGCAGGTGACTCTGGAACTGGATACTCCACAGGGACCGGAAAAGCTGGATTGTGAACGAGTTCTGGTGGCTGTGGGGAGGCGTCCCCTCACCCGGGAATTGGGACTCCCTGAACTGGGAATCCAGGTTCATCCCAAGACGGGGCGCATCCCCGTGGACACCCGCTATCGTACCACCGTCCCCTCCATCTATGCCATCGGCGATCTCGTGGACGGTCCCATGCTCGCCCATAAGGCGTCCGCGGAGGCGGTGGCGGCGGTGGAATGCATGGCCGGCCTTCAGGGGGAGGTGAATTACGACGCCGTACCCGCTGTCATTTATACCTCACCGGAGGTAGCCTCGGTGGGAATGACCGAAGAACAGGCAAAGGAACGGGGACTCAGGGTCTGCGTGGGCACCTACCCCTTCAGCGGGTCCGGCCGGGGGCGCTGTACAGGGGAGACGGACGGCTTCGTGAAACTCATCGTCCACCCCAGGTCCGACCGCATCCTGGGCGCACACATCATCGGTCCCCGGGCCTCGGATCTCATCGCCGAATGCGTCTTGGCCATGGAACTACACGCGACGGGTGCGGACCTGGGACAGGCCGTCCACGGACACCCGACGTTTTCCGAGGCCATCCACGAGGCCGTTCAGGCATCGAGGAAATGCTCCGTGTATGCCCCATGACCTGGATGGAATGACTCCGTCTCAGCCGGGAGTACCCCCTGTTATCCCCCCGACTGACTGCACCTTGCGGTCAGGGGGGTGTCAATGCAGGAGAATGAATCGCGTGAAAAAATCGCCCCTTCGCATCATCGTCACCGGTTTGGTGGGCCTCTATCCCGTGGGGGGGGTGGCCTGGGATTACCTCCAGTATGTCGTGGGCTTTGCACAGTTGGGTCACGACGTTTACTACCACGAGGACACGTGGAGCTGGCCCTATCATCCCATCGAGAAGACTCACACGGCGGACGGCGTATACTCCGCCGCGTACCTGGCCGAATTCTTCCGGCAGTACGCTCCGAATCTTGCGGACAGGTGGCATTACCTGCATCTCCATGAAACGAGCTACGGGATGGAGCGCAAGGCTTTCGACACCGTCGCGGAAACGGCGGATCTCTTCGTCAACGTGAGCGGGGCCTGCATGATCCCGGACAATCTCTCCGCCTCTTGCGTCAAGGTGTTCCTCGACACCGACCCGGGCTACAATCAAATCATGTTGAGCGAAAAGCTGGAGTGGTCCGAAAACGTGGAACGCTGGTGCAACAGCGTGGCGGCTCATGACCGCCACTTCACCTACGCCGAGAACATCTACGGGCCCGACTGCCTCGTTCCCAAGCTGCACTTCCAGTGGAAAACCACGCGGATGCCCGTGGTGATCCATCTTTGGGAACGCCTCGCCCGACAGACCCCACCGGCGGGCTGCCCCTGGACGACCATCATGACCTGGAACGCCTTCAAGGGTAGGCTCGTCTACCAGGGGAGGGAATATTTCAGCAAAGGGACGGAATTCGAGAAGCTCATGGACCTTCCCGGGCAGGTGCGGGTCCCCCTCAAGGTGGCCGTGGGCGGCATGAAGGCCCCCCTCGACCGCTTGTCCCGTTGTGGGTGGCAGGTGACCGACGGCCCCCAGGCCACGGTGACACCCCGCATGTACCAGGATTTCATCGGGGAATCTCGGGGGGAGATCTCCACGGCCAAACACGTTTACGCAGCCATGAGGACCGGCTGGTTCAGCTGCCGATCCGCCTGCTACTTGGCCGCCGGTCGGCCGGTCATCGTGCAGGACACAGGTTTTACCGGTGCCATTCCCTCGGGAATGGGGATCGTCCCCTTCAACACCGCTGAGGAAGCCAGGGCCGCATTGGAAGAGGTGGAAGCCCGCTACGGGGAGCATGCCCGGGCAGCCCTGGGGGCGGCTACGGAGAGTTTCGACGCCCGCAGGGTTCTTCAAAGGTTCATCGACGACGTGGGTGCATGAACGGTAACAACTGCCGGGTGCACTGCAGGAATTGAGACTGGGGGGCGATCCCCCCTGGCGACACCACAACGCGGGGCTGCAACCCAGACGGTGCGGCGGCCTCGAAGGATACCTCCGCCATGTTGACCCAAAAGCCATCCAAGGGAACGATCCTCGTCTTCGGCATTCTTTTCTGGTATCCCCTTGCCGGAGTCACTTACCAGTTTCTCCATTATCTCTTGGGCCTACGACGCCTGGGCTACGACGCCTACTACGTGGAGGATTCCGGGCGCTGGATCTACGACCCTCTATCCTTCGAATTCTCCCCCGATGCGACCGGCAACATCGCCGCGGTGGCTCCCATCCTTGAAGCTCACGGCTTCGCCAACCGTTGGGTTTTTCGAGGCAACTACCCCGGGGGCCAGTGCTACGGCATGACGGAAGAGCAGCTCCTCCAGCTTTACCGCAGGGCGGACGCGTTTCTCAACGTCACTGCGTCTCAGGAGTTGAGGGAAGAGCACATGGCCTGTCCCCGGCGAATTTACGTGGAGTCGGACCCTTTCGCGGTACAGATCAAGGTGGCCCAGGGGGATGAACCCACCATTAAGGCCCTGGAAGCCCATGACACCTTGTTCACCTTCGGCGAAAACCTGGGAGCACCCGACTGTCAGGTCCCTGTGGAGCGTTTCCACTGGCTGCCCACCCGCCAGCCCGTCGCCATGGAATTGTGGGACAACCCCCATCGGCCCGCTCCCGGAACGGCCTTCACCACCATCACCACCTGGCAGAACAAGGGCAAGGACATCCAGTGGCGCGGGGAAACCTGGTACTGGACAAAGGACAGGGAATTCAAGAAGTTCATCGACCTTCCCCGGCGTCGTCCCGTCAAGTTCGAGCTGGCCCTGGAGGTGGATGAACCCACCCATAGACTTCTCACCGACAATGGATGGCAGCTGGTGCGTTCCCTCCCCGTTTCCAGGGACATCAACCTGTATCGCAGCTACATCCAGAACTCCCGCGGAGAATTCACGGTGGCCAAGGACCAGGTGGTGCGGCCTCTCACGGGATGGTTCAGCGACCGCAGCTGCAGCTATCTCGCCGCCGGTCGTCCCGTCATCACCCAGGAAACAGGCTTCAGCAAGTTTCTCCCAACGGGAAAGGGGCTCTTTGGATTTCGAACCATGGAGGACATCCTGACCGCCGTCGACACCATCGAGTCCGACTACGAAGGCAGCTGCAAGGCAGCCCGTGAAATCGCCGCGGAATACTTCGCCGCAGAAAAAGTGCTGGCAAGCCTCATGGAGAGAGCCGGCCTGTGAGCATTTCCCCGTCTGCCGCCATCAAAACCAGGCTCTCCTGGCTGGACGTGTCCAAGGGGATTTCCATCCTTTGGATCGTGTTCTTTCATTTTTTCATCGCTTATGCGGGGGAGCGCTTCCCCTGGCCTCTCAAATGGACGGCGGTGGCCGACTTCGCCGCGGGTTGTTCCTCAGGATCGATTGGGAGTTTCACAATCTGCCTGCTGGAGGGTTTGACGGCCGCCTTCTTTCAGCGTGGATCCCAGCCGGTGGGCGTTTTCGTGGTTTTGAGCGGCTTCGGGTTGACATACTCCCTCGCCCGTTATGAAAGCCCGGAGGGCGGGTGGCTCACATGGTACCGGAGGCGACTCCTGAGGCTCTTGCCCATGTATTGGCTGGCTCACCTCATCTGCCTTGCCTGCCTCCTTCTTTCACTTCCCCTGTTCAAAGACCCCCTCGATTGGCGCTTCGCTCTCAGTTTTCTCGGCAACCGGGTCGTCCCAGCCCCCGTCCTGTTCTACTACCTGGTGCCCGCTTGGTGGTTCTTCGGACTGCTGGTGCAGCTGTATCTTGCTTTTCCCTTCCTTTATCGAATCATGCGCAGACTGGGACCCGTTCGATTTCTCGCGGCCTGCGCCTTTTTCACCATTTTCACCCGTTACTTGCTGCAGGACATGCTGCAGGCCCACGGAAACTGGTCACAAGGGGCTTTTTTCGGAGCGAGGCTCTGGGAATTCGCGGCGGGAATGGTGCTCGCCTTCTACTACCGCCATCATCCGGGACCGGCGGAGGAGCACTTTTTCTCGAGAAGAACCCTGGCGGCGGGGATCTGGCTATACATTCTGGGCACCTACAGCTACCAGCCGATGTTCACCTATACTCTGACCGACGCCTTCGTCGGCATCGGCCTCTTCATCATGACAGCCCACTTCTCACGACGGCTTGAGCCCCTGACCCGTGCGCGGTCCCTCCTCGTGTATGCGGGGGTCTACTCCTACGGGCTCTACCTCCTCCACCAGCCATTCGTCATGTTTGCGGGAGAACACTTGAGACCCTACGGCATGGGCATTTACGTCCTCTCCGCCACCCTGGTCGTGGCGGGGGTCACTTTCATCACAACGGTCTTGGAGATTTGGACGAACCGATTTACCGAAGGCCTCTTCACCCGGCTGGCGGCTGCAGGACATCCGGCACGCTTACCCAAGCCATGACGGAGCGCCCTCACGGCACCCCCCCGTCCGCCTGGCCACTGGCTTCCCGTTTCCCATACTCCCTGCCCCCCCACTCCCTTCCCCGTCCACATCCCTTGGCCGTCGGACCTTTGACAATGAAAGACACAGTTCCCTACCTCGCCGAAACCAGCTTTTTCGTTGCGGCGACGGGCGGATCCCCCAGCAGCACTGTTCTCATGGATGCCGGATGGACCAGGTTTTTGAAGTTCGGCTCACCCGACCAGGTCATGGTCATCTCCCCATAATAGCTGGCAAGGACGACGTTCATCCGCAGCTTGGAACCCGCATCCAGCCTTTCCCTACCAAGCCAGGAGGCAGGGAAGAAGGCTTCCACCGCCATGTGCGGCAGGGATTTGTTGAGCCGCTGAACATGCCCCTGGGAAGGCAGGCTCTCCACAGGCCTGCCGTCCTTGTACCGGTAAAGCCTCGGAGCGATCTCGAAGCCGTCAGGAAACCGGGGGTCTTTCGCGGGAACCAGGTGAATGCCCAAGTGCCTCAGGATTCCCCCTTCCTCTACGAGAAGATGGATCTGAAAAGTCTCCGAGAGGGGGAACTCCCCGTCGTAATGGAGAAAATCCGGATCGAAGTAGGTGTTGGCTATTGCGGCAAGATACAGACCCTCGGATGCCCACGCGAGGTGGACATCCCCAAAGGGAACGTACGGTCTTGCCGCCTCGAACCCCAGGATGCGCGTGTGCTCCTTGTCCCAGTCCGTGAGGGACTGGTCGCCGACGTCGGGTGAGGCAGCCGCTCGCAAGATCTCATAGCCTCCCCCATCTGCCGGCCTCATGCCTTCGGATGCGGACGCATACCGGAAACGGCCGTTCCTCGAATCCGCATGGACGGAATCCAGCCTTGGGTTGAAGGTATGGAACACCTCAGTCAGTTCCTCGTAGGGGCGGTCTTGAGTGTCCACAAGCCCCATGTTGTAGTCTTCCCCATCCTCGCGGCCACCGAACGGTTCATCGGCGAACTGGAACCAATGCACTCCCACCACGTTGGGAAAGGCGGCGAAGTGTTCCAAGGCCGCCGCGGTACCCCGGGCACGCTCCTCCTGGGTGGCCACCGTCATGAGATGCCCCGGCTTGGGATGGATATTTCGCGCCGTCTCGTTGCGGTTCCCACTCCTGTTTTCCTCCGCCGCGAAGAAAAATTCAGTCACCAGAACCGGTTTTGAAGAAAGCCTCGAGAGACCCTCGAAATAGTATGGGGCAATCCACCCGTCGGGCACGTCGACGTTGTAATTGGTCGAAATGACATCCACGTTATCCCCGATGGAGAGCACCGCCGCCTGGTGATAATAGAGGGGATAGCGGTCCCCCAGGACTAGTGCCCCGGGGTGGGCCTTGCGGATGCCCCTGGCCATGAGATCGTAATAGTGCCGCGTGAGGCGGGACATGAATTCATTCACTACGTGAATCCCACCCCCTCCAGGCCTCAACCTCATGGAAGCGTCTTTTTTCTTCAGATCCTCAAAACCCGCACAGCCATGGACCGGCACCCAGTCTTTCTCCAGTTCTTTCCACTCGCCCCCATAGCGATCCACGAGCAACTGCCAGAGAACCCGCTTGGTGTAATTCTCCCACCCAGCTTTCAAAAACCATTTGAATAGGGCCGAATTCCACCATCCCACCTCGTTGTCGGAATAGTAACCCATGAGACGGGGATGATTTCTGTAAGGCGCCGTGAGGCGCTCCGCCCAGGTCATCACCTTCTGTTCCATGTCGGGCGCGAAGGGATCGAACCAGTGAAATTTGGCATTGCGCCCCAGTTCCAGGTCAACGGTGAGGAAGAGCCCCAGGTCGGGAGACGGATCGGACCACCCCCCAAGGGTGTTGAACCCCCACCGTGTGAGGCGCTCCCGCGTTTCGCGCACCCATTCGTCGAAGGCGGGATAAAAATTGCCCCAGTAGTATGCGAGTTTTTCACGGCTCTTGGCGCTCTCTTCCCATCCCTTGACGAGGTTCACCCCCTTGGAGAACATCGGTTTGCCTTCCGAAGTCACCAGCCAGTGGACTCCGTTTTCGGCGGATGTGCTCCAGGCCCAAGCGGAAGATCGGGCCGGCAGGAAGAGGAGGCTCGTCACCATCCAAAAAACGGTGAAAAAAATCGCCAAAACAAGGAGTGTCCGGTTTCCAGTTCCAGTGCAGCCCCTACGAAAAACGGAGAAACGGCCTGCGGGATGGGTTGTGCGTTTTTCAACCGTTATGTGCATGTGATCCAACTTCTGCGTCTCCAAGTGGTCCAATCGACGGAGGAACCCATGAAGGATTCGGTGCCGTTCAACCTATTTCACCTCCAGGACATCCTGGAAGTCTCCGAAAAGTCAATCTTGTTGGGGCTCGAAAACCAGCGGCCCATGCCGATTCCAATCCATCGGGCACCCTGGCCTTCAGGAACTGGGACGATTGAATCGGGATGCGTAATCCTGGGGGACTTCGAAAACCTGCACCGGCTCCAGACGACCGAACACTTCGGCGGGCTTGATATATTGCTCGAAAAAACCTCCCAGTATCTCGAACTGGGACCGGTGGGCGGCAATGGCATTCCTCTTTCGTCTCAATTCCTCCTGTGTGAGTGTCAACCCGAACCATCGGGTCGGGGCGAGGATGTTGGCGCTGTACAGAGATCCACCCACGCCCGCCTTTCGGATGGTGCGCAGCCACCGCTGTGAATTAGGATAACCCACGTAGTGCACGAGGTAAGTGAAAACGTGCGTGCGATGGAAGGACAGAGCCCCTGATTGATCCAGTCCTCGCAGGGCGTCCAGCACGAACACACTGGTACATGCGTGGTCGGGGTGCTGGTCGCGGGGATCCGGGATCACGATCCAGTCCGGGGCAAACTCCACCAGGATCGCCCGGATGGCGTCCTCCAGGTCTTTCCCGGCATATTTCACCCACCGGTTGAAAGCCCTGTCGTAAGGCGGGCCGCTCACCTGCGTATAAGGGGAAGTATAAGGGTTGAGGCTGGACCAGTGGGAGGCCCACAATTCGTCGATGCCGTCGTCGGGAAATCCGAGAAAGACAGCGTCTTGAGGCTCGAGACCCAGTTCACCCATGGCCCGAATCGCCTCCTCCTGGCGCATCATTCCATACTCCAGAAAATCTTCTGCCGATGCAACGCGGGAGCCATCCCATCCCTTGATGGCCTCCTTGTAGCCGTCACCGTTGGTCATGAAAACGACTCTCGCAGTACCCCCGTTTTGGACCACCCGTTGAAGGAGTCCGCCGGCACCGAGGGTCTCATCGTCGGGATGGGGTGCAAAGACGATCACCCGGAGCCCCTTGGAAACGTAGAGGGTCTTGGGAGACGAGAGGATCTCGGGGCGGAATGGAGCCGGATCACCTTTCCACGAGCACGATCCCAGATCGGACGTGAACAGGGGGGCGACCGCGTCTACCATGGCGGCCCCCCCCTTGTGATGCCCTCTTTGAAGTCTCACGTCCTGCTCCCGGGAAATGATGACCGCAGTGAAAAACGCGCCAAAGAGCATCAATAAACCCAAAACCCAACGTCTCATGCGCAGGACCTCGCCGGATTGCCCAAACCTCTCCACAACGAACCCAAGGCAAACCCCGGGTGCGTTCGGACTCCAAAAACAGACTCACGCCTAAGCAAGTTCTACACCAAGGACGAGATTGCGGCTGGGACTTCCGATTTTGCGACCACCCGGCGGACCGTGGGCTTCCCTCTTTTCGCCTCCCGCACATGCATTCCCCTTCCTCCACCGGCTCCAACCGGACCATCGCAGGGAACGGGATATCCGTTGCATCGTGACCATGCTGCATGGAGGCAAAAAAGCAAGACTCTCCGCCCGCCGGGAACCCGATTCGGTCGGCCTCTCCCACTGAGCCTTATAGTGCAAAATCTGTCGCTGGAGAAGCAAAAATGGTAACGAGCGCGGAGAGGATTCTCAGGGACGGGAAGCTTGCCCCATAGTCATGGGATTGCCTCCTATATCGAATTAATAATTAATAATTAGGCTCTATTACATTTTTTCATCCCCTGCCGTGTTCTGAAACATGCCTCCTAAGGTGAGTCGGGCTCGGCAAGGAGGGTCCGATTGCCTGCCGGCCGGTGTCTGATGGTGTGTTGCCCCGAATCCGCACACATGAATCATTGAAGATCCTGAGACGATGATGTAGTCTGAAGACGCCAAAGGGTGAAACATTAACACCTGACCCATTCACGACTGCGGACTTCGCCGCACCGGAAGATCGCGCTTTGGAGAAGTGGGGAAGAGAGGGGTCCCGACTCTGAGAAGGGCTCGATCACGGAGGAGGTATGTCCTTCAGCCTTTTTCCCAAATCGCCCAAGTTTTTCCAATTGTTCCTTGAACAGAACCGCATCATCGTGAATGCGGCGACGGTGCTCCATCAAATCGCAGAGGAATTCTCAGACTGCGAAGATCAGTGCCAGGTGATCAATCGTCTCGAAGCTGAGGGAGACGTCATCAACCGGACCATCGCCCGCGAGTTGTCCACCACCTTCATCACACCCATTGACCGTGAGGACATTCACGAAATCAACTCGTCCCAGGAAACCATTCTCAATCACATCCAAGCCGTTTCAAACCGTATCGGTGTCTACGGACTCTCCCGGATGCGTTTCCCGGCCAAGCGAATGATTTCCGACATCAAAGAAATGGTGATGGGGATCGGAGCCATGCTGGGCATGCTGGGCAACGGACAGGAGGTCTCCGAAACCGTCGCAAAGGTCAAGCAATTGAAAAAGGAATGCGAAATGCTCCTGCTGAGCGGGTTGGGCGAGCTTTACGACAACCCGTCGCCCGGACCGTTGGAGGTCTTGGACATCATCAAATGGACCCACGTGTACGATCGGATCGACAAGGCCTTCAACAGGGCCTGGCAACTGGCCAAGGCCATCGAAGGGATCGTCCTCAAGAATGCTTGAGATCTCCTTGTTTCTGGTACTGGTCATCCTGGTGGCACTGGTGTTCGATTTCACCAACGGGGCGCACGATACGGCCAATGCCATTGCCACCGTCGTGTCCACGAAAGTCCTCTCGCCGGGAACAGCGGTGATGATGGCGGCCGTGCTCAACCTTGCCGGGGCCTTGATCGGTACTCACGTGGCCCAGACCGTCGGCGGCGGCATTGTTCACGCAGACATGATCAAGGGTTGCCAGGCGCTCACGCTTTCGGGGCTTTGCGGTGCCATCGTTTGGAACCTGCTCACCTGGTTCCTGGGACTCCCCTCTTCCTCCTCTCATGCCCTCATTGGAGGCTTGATTGGTGCGACCCTCGCATACAAAGGTCCGGAAGCCCTCAACTTCATCTCCATTTTCCGCAAGGTCCTGATGCCGTTGTTTCTTTCGCCCCTCGGCGGGTTTCTGGCAGGTTACGCGATGATGCTGGCTCTCTCCTGGATATTCTGCAACGCCCATCCACGCAGGGTCAACCGGGCGTTTAGAAGACTCCAGATGCTGTCTTCCGCCTTCATGGCAACAAGCCACGGGACCAATGACGCTCAAAAAACCATGGGCATCATCACGCTGGCACTTTTCGTCGGCCACAAGATCCCCGATATGACGGTGCCTTTGTGGGTTCGCCTGGCCTGCGCTCTGGCCATGGCCCTGGGCACCGCAACAGGGGGCTGGAAGATCATCAGGACCATGGGCCACAAGATCTTCAACCTTGAAGCGGTTCATGGTTTTTCTGCCGAAACCTCCGCAGCGGGGGTAATCTCCCTGGCGTCATCGTTCGGAGCCCCCATCAGCACTACCCACGTTATCTCTGCCGCGATTTTGGGAGTGGGTTCCTCCAAACGATTGTCCGCGGTGCGCTGGGGAATTGCGGGACGCATGGCCACCGCCTGGCTCCTGACCCTACCTGCGGCGGGGGCCGTCGCGGCGGCTTGCTTCCAATTGCTGTGGGTCGTGGGTCTTGTGGATTGATGGGCAAGTCCCTTCGAGAGACATATTCGGTGCATCCCCATGGGACATTAGCAGCGGTGCGCAAGTCACCGCCGACGGTGAGGGTCTCCCCTCCTGCTTCGTCCCCCTTGGTGCTTTGCAAGGAAAAACTGGTCCCTTTCGCACTGCCTGGACACGGACCACCCATTTCGCCTCAAGGTGTCCCCCAGGACCGTTCAGACCGGAATCAAGAGCTGTGCACTTTTTTCCGTCAGTGAAGACGAATCCGGCTTCCCTGCGGAATACGCCCGCTTACGGGGAGAACGACCGGCGTTTCGCACCGTGCCCATGCTTCGATGCATGAGGAAGGCAGGTCACTTGAAACTGAAAACGAAGCAAAGGGACAGCAAGCTGTCCAATCGCCGTGGACGGGAGGAGCGAAGATCGCTTTGTCAGCCGTTGCGCCCAGTGCTAGAATTTCGAGTAATCGGAGGGTTGAAGGATCCTCCCGTGTTGATTCGATGCCTCCAACAAAGAACTAGAAACGATCGCCGGGGAAGATGAGGCAAATGGAACGTCACAACGTGCTGAAGCGCCTCTTTTTCGACCAAAAGGACTACCGGCTCCTGAACATCGTGAACGACGTTCTGAGCTACGAAGACCCCCGGAGCCTGAAAAAACTGCTGATCCCCTACCTGCACCCTCATGGGATCAAGGAAATGGCTGCTTCCACCGGTCTTCGCATCGCCTACGCCGTGATCAAGCTGTTCCGATCCCTTGAGCGGGACAGCGCCGAAGATCGCTTGCGCACCCTGCGGGCCCTGCGCGACGAGGTCTTCGTCAGTTCACGGGCGGAGTTGCGCAAGAACAGGGCCAGGGTGCTCCTCCAGATCATGAAGGAACTGGTTCGGGCCGAGGATGAAGAAGTCAAGCTCCAGCTGGCAAGGGATTTCAGAGAGGCGGCCACGGGCAGACCCAGAGCCATCACGCGCCAACTGCTCAAGTATCATCTGTTGGAAATGCCTGAAGAATGGAACCAGATCGCCTTTGACGACCACGTTCACGACGCCAACACCAAAGGCCGCAAGTCGGCGACACACCTGATAATGGACGCTTGGATCAAGGGCATTCGGCGCCTCAGGGTGATTTACTACAACTACGTACCGCCCGAGGTGGTCCAGGAACTGCTGGAAGCGGCGGAAATCATGGAAGTTGGGGTACGCGTGGGCATTGAATACTGTGCCCGCTTCCGCGGACGCTATGTCCGGTTCATTTGGACACCGCGCGGGTTCAATGACGCCAAAGCCTTTTTGGAGTTTCTGAACGAACCCGGCGTCACAGCGTTCATGGCGGAAGGCCGTGAGGTCTCCCGCTACCAGCAGGCGTACACGTTTTCGGTCTTGGAGGCGTTCAATAAGGTTCACCGCGAGACCATCAACAGGGAGTTCGGAATCGAGCTTCCCATCCTGACCACATCCGACCTGCTCGCTTTGGTGGGGACCGGTCAGCCTTCCCTGCACCATCTGTCCAAGCTGATTCACGACCACCTCCTGCGGCACTTCCAAAAGAAGCTGGCCAACCTTCGGGAGTCCTGCAAGCTGGGCGAAGAGCAGCTTCGGAATGCTCAGGCAATCGTTGAGCGGATGAACCGCTTGGACATCGACGCCATCTCTGAGCGCTATCTGCGTCCAGCGAGGAACCCGGACATCCACAACCCTTCCATTCCAAAGGAAAACGATGGGGCCCCTCCCCTGCTCCAGCTCACGCCCCACGCCCTGCTCCAGCGCCTGGAGGCACTTCACGTCGGGTATCGCATCACCCTCAACCTGAGCGGCTTGAAAGCTGAAGATGTCCTGGAACTCCTCTACGACTGCCGGGGGGGCATCACACGCCTGGAGATTTTCAATTTCAAGGACGAGATATTCGGCAATTGCCCGGACACGCCCCGCATCCTGGAACTGCAGGCTGCCATCAACTCCGGCAACCCGGTGCAACTCAAGCGCTGCGTGAGAGAGATCGTGCAAGCAATGGGAGACGGCGGGGATCGGCAAAAGGAGAAGTTATCCCTCATTCTCGACCACCTCAATGAACTTCACGAATATTACCGCCACACACCGCTCAAATCCAGGATCGGCACCGACTCGACGGGCGGATCGTCCAAGGTGCCGGGGATGGGCCTAGTGGTGTTGGAGACTCTGCCCGGCCGATGCCGCAGGAGAATGAACCAATTCTCCAATTATCCGGTGAGAATACCGGTGCGGATTCAGGTTTTTCGCAGGCGAACCTACTGTGACGGAAGAGGCTATGGACCCCGTGACATTGCATCCTGGTTCCGTTTCGCTGGACTCTTTTCGCGCAGATACAGGGAAGACTGGGTGGTGGGTGACTATGAGGCCGTACCCCCGGAACACAGTAACCTCCGCCCTCTTGGAGGCATATCAGGGCGGGGGGGAAACAACCTGCAGCTGGATTGTCCGGAAAATTCCAAAGCTCGCCGGATTCCCCATTTGCGGTACGTGAACACCCACATCAAGAATTGCCTCAAGATCCTCTTCGGCTTCGGACCCGCCTTCGCCACGTTCGCCCTAACCAAGGACTGGTGGTTGCTCGCCTACTTCGGGGCTTTCATCTGGTTCGGCATCACAGGACTGAGAAATATTATCCAGTCCGTGCTCGGCGCCGGCGGTTTTCGTCGTTCCCCGTTATTGCGCTGGACGGAATATGTCAGTTGGAATCGGTTGGCGGATTCCCTCATGTACACGGGGTTTTCCGTTCCGCTTCTGGACTACCTGGTCAAATCGGTGATTCTGGATCAAAGGCTCGGGGTGACCGTCCATACGAACCCGCTCGCCCTTTACACCACCATGGCGGTGGTCAACGGCTTTTACCTTGCCAGTCACAATTTCTACAGGGGACTACCCAAAACGGCTGCCATGGGAAACCTGTGTCGGACGGTCCTCTCCATTCCCCTGGCTCTCCTCATCAACGCATCCATCGGGGCTGGTCTTGCCGCCGTCGAGGTCCCGGCGGTCGACGAAGTTTTGCAGAAGTGGGCCGCCATCATTTCCAAGCTGGCGTCGGACACCGTGGCCGCATTCATCGAGGGCTACGCAGACCGGGGAACAAACCTTCGCGAACGCTACCTGGACTACAAGACCAAAATCAAACAGGTGTACGATACCTATGCCCAACTGGAACTGCTTCATCCCCAGGAAGAGATCCTGAGGGTTCTGGAATCCCAGGATCGCCTTCTTTGTGCCCTCTCCCGCGAGGAGGAGAGCCTCAACCTGGCGGTGATCGTCAACGCCCTGGACCTCATGTATTTCTGGATGTACCAGCCGCGAGCGAGACACACCCTCAAAAGGATGTTGCGGCAGATGAACTCCGAAGAGCGCAAAGTCTTCCTCCTCTCCCAATATGTGCTGCAACGGGAACGGGAGATTTCCCAGCTCTTCCTGGACGGCCTGGTGGGCAAGAATTTTTCCAGGGCTCTTTCATTCTATCTTGCGCGTTGGCGCACCTACCTGGCCGACCTTCACCGATTGGCCTCTCTCTATGAGACAACGCAGACGGAGCCATTCCTCCAAACGGAAATGCAGCAGGAGAATGAAAGGTTTCGCCCTGCCAGGACGGGGGCTTCCAGGCCTGTGTGAAACCTCGCGATGAAAATCCTCCCCGGCGCATGGACCATCTTCCCTTCGGCCGGCGGTCTCCCCCTTGGGATCCAAAGAAGCCGATTTCCTGACTTTGAGCGCGGTGTCTCGGCTCTTGCTTTCCCATGCCAAAGGGAATCAGGGGCACCGATTTCAAGTGTCGGTCAAGCCAGCCCCCTTGTGACCGTCACCCGATGCTGCGCGGAGAAATCCGAGCTGACTCGGCAGGGAAGCACTCTAAACTCTCCGTCTCCCACTATCCGGACAGTCTCCTCAGGGCTGCCTCCAGTATGGATCGACTCCTCCTCGCCATGGAGACGAACTCCAAACCGGCACCATACATTGCTTCGCAGGTTGGAATGTACCACCTCACCTCCACGAGAAACTTGGGTGCCATATCGTCCAGAAAGAGGGTCAACTCAAAACGCTCCTGAAGGCCCAATTCGGGCATTTTCGAGCCTCCCCACGACGACCGGTCCACATGGACGCAGCACCCGCCCTCGGAAATGTCCGACAAACGTACAGGCACTCTCTCCCGCGATTCGTCCGATGTGGACTCCAAGATGCCACTCCATCTCACTTTGTACCGAGGGTGTTTTCTCCTTTCGGTGCCGTCCCAGGCTAGCATGTCGAGATGCCTGCGAGCGATTGAAAGGTCCTTTCCAATCTTTTCCGTGCCCTGCTCAATCCGTTTGACGTCGATCTGGTTCAACATGTCTTCTCCTGAGCAAAGGTCTTTGGCACACAAGAAACAGCCGTGCAGCCACCGGGGTCTCAACTCCTGGAAACAGGCGCCGGGAGGACCTGGTCTTCTCGCCTGATCCCGGAAAGGCCGCCATCTTCACACAACCAATTAGGCAAATGCATTGCTGTTTCTGAAGTACAATTTTGAAATGAAAATCACTTCTTCGTGATGAAAATTTGAGGAATGAGTCGGGTTCCATCTGGGAGCATCAGGGCGGAACCGCAAAAAAATGAAGCCCAAAGCCTCAGAGAGCGTCAGGAGACTGCGGGTGACCGGGCTTCACCGTAGATGTCCTCCCCATCGCAACCGATTTATGAGCCGATTTCATGCCAAAGGCGTTTGGCAAGGCAAATTCCCCCTTGGAAATTGGAGGCTGCCATGAAGCGGAGGAAGCCTTTCTTGAGCTCGTGTCGGCGGCCGCCTTCAATCTCCGGCTAAAGCGGAATTGATCCCCAAAATGGAGGGTCGGGAGGCAATCTGCCTTCAAAGAGCTCATTGCAATAATCCCCAGAGGGCACAGCGCCCTGTAACGTTGTAGAGACTCCATCAGAGAACCTGACGTGTTCGTGAATGACCAGCGGGAAGCCGACTTGATCTGTAGCGCTGACACCACAGGCGGAACCGATCCGCCGGAAGACGCAGATTTCCATCCCCTATTTCTCACCGAATGGCCCAAATCTTCGTGACCCCTCTGGAATCATTCACAGCAATGAGAGAAGAATCAGGTGACCAGGCCACTCTCGGCATGAGCGCCCCCGTCCACACAAAATCCATGATGTCAGGTGATTCGTACACGGGTGCCAACGTTTTCACGTCTCCTATCACCATCCGCTGCTGGTCGGCGATTGCCGCAAGCAGACGACCGTCGGGACTGAAGGAGACCACGGCGACATCCCTGGGCATCCCATGGTAATAAGGTTCAAACCAGGCAGCGGTCGCGAGCAGTTCCAGCGAGGATAGATCGTACAGTGCGATCCGCCCCTTCTCCCCCGCGCAGGCGATCAGATCTCCTCCTGGGGAAGGCTCCGCATGGTAAATGTCCGAAAACGGTCGGCCGCTATCGATTGCCTCTGTTTCGTCAGCGATGAGTTCCTGCTTGGGCCGGATTTTCCTCTGAACAACCCTCAGTACCGTCAACTCTGGAATCTGGAGGATACAGAAGAACGAGCGAAGCCCATGAATCAGTGCCTCGTTGCCTTTCGCAGTGAAGTGAGCGCCGGCGCCATCGAATTCGGGAGGGTCGAGCTTCGGCAGGGCCCAGTGGGACACATTGCCTGTCACCAGGTTGTAGAAGCATGCTGCATCGTCGCTGCAGCATGCAAGCGACTGCCCGTTGGGGGACCAAGAAATGTGGGCGATGGTCCGGTCGGATTCGCCCGAGATTGTACGAAGCAGACTGCGCGATCTGTGCACTCTGACGCGATCCCGAATCAGCACGCCGTTCGAATCCCAAATGGATATCCGGCCGCGATCGGATCCAAGCGCCAGATGCCCGTCCCGAGAGAATCCGGCGGCTTGCCAAGACGCGGGGGAGTTGAGAACGGCACCGATCTGCCAGTTTCTGGTTTCAACGAGCATGGCGCCTGTGTCGGCGGCAATGGCCAACCATTCCCCGCTGGGATGAAAAGCGATTCCTTGGGCACCTTTCAGGTCAAACCCCAAATACTTCACGCGCCTCAACGTCTTGGGTCCACCCCTGGCCGACAGCCGTCTTCGAGACTCCTGAAACGCCTCGATTGCCTCCGCGTCACAAGGACCACGGAAGAGCCGCATATTGGCAAGGTGGCTGTCATGTCGCCAGAATGGATTGCTCTCCTTTTTTATTTTGAAACGCCCCCTGCGATTCAAGTACTGCACAGGATCGAGAACAGCTTCCAACAGTCGCTCCGGCAGTCGCATCGCCTTGTTTGCAGTGGCTTCGTAGGGCGAAACGGGAATGACGTCTCGGGTGACCCATCGGGGGAGACCGGCCCGCAGCAGACTCGCGGTGCGTTCCTCAAGACAAGCCACGGGGGGCTGTGTGCGCAGTTCGATGCGGAAATTGTCGAAGCGCTCGTTGGAGAGAATTCTGATACCGCGTCGTTCAGACCCCTTGCACGCCTCCGTCCAACCGTAGGCGACAAGTTCGGCCAGAATCGATTCCACATGGGACGCATACACGTTCCATTCAGCCTTCAATCCGTCGACAATGCCTTCGGATGGGGCCACGCCGACGCGAGGAAAAATTTTATCGACGATTTGTTCCACCTGGGAATCCGACGTGAGCCGGAAAACAGATGTTGTCTCGACCAGCGGGGCGATGTCATAAGGAAGATCAGCCCTGGATGGCATGCTCGCCCCCCCTGCGATCACCACGTGCAAGCGTTTGCCTTCCTGCAGCGCGGTTCGAATCTCGATCCTCAGCTGATCGTCGGCTTTTTCAATGCGTCTTTCACCCCCGGCCCTCGACTCCAGGAAGCCCGATCCGATGAGGAGGACCACATCTGTGGAACGAGCGAGAGCCTTGGAGATCTGTGATCGATAATCCTCAGACGGGTGCTGGCTTGACACATCCAGGAAAACCCTTTGTCGACCCAACCGCCGACTGAGCGCACGGGCCAGACTGTCCGCCCAGAAACTGGAATCTTCCCGCCGATAGGCCAAAAAGACCATCCGCTGCTCAACACTGCCCTCTTTCACGTCATCTCTTGCCTCGAGTGCGCACGCCAAGGGGATGGTCAGTATTCGAGTGATCAACCCGGCAATCTCGCCCTTCGACTCAACATAAAGGGCTTCCAGATAGCGCAGGAATTGAAGATCAGAGGGAAGAAGGGCGGCATCCGGCATGTGCGCGCCATTCACAAGCACAGGCACGATGCATTTCTTCCCGTCGACCGCATTGCGGATAAGCGCGCGGAAAGCATATCCGTTCAGGTCCAGTGTCTTCTCAAGAGGTCCCTGGAGAGGCGAAAGGAGCCGTAGACCAGACCGGCGAAAGTCCCGGCCGATCACGACGAGAACCATGTCGGCCGCCTCCAGGGTTTCAGCCAGGCGATGCCTGGCTTTGAATGCATCCTCGATCGCAGGACACCAACTGATCGCATCGGGGGTCTGCGGCATCCCGGTTACATAAACCAGGGGACTCTCGGAATCGCGATGGGGCAACTTCGGTCCCACGAGACACGCCTCCCGATGTTCGCGTCGAATCGGATGAGACTTGTCCGTATTTCCAAGACAAGCGGAGGTCAAAAGAAAAGTCGCACCCCCACAGGATACGGGGAGTAGCATAAGGAGGTACTTGCCGGAGTTTTCGCGACATCCGGTTCTGCGGGATGTCTCGCACATCGGCTGTCCTTATGGCTCATTATGCAGAGACTCGGCGTTGAGATCAACCGTTCGGGGTGGGCGGCATGAAAAACAAAGAGCCGATTCCCCTGAATCGGCTCTCCCTGTTCATGTGATGGTGGGCGAGAGAGGATTTGAACCTCCGACTTCCACCGTGTGAGGATGGCACTCTCACCGCTGAGTTACTCGCCCCTTTTTCCTGTATTCATACATCAATCCGTGGAGCGGTGCAACAGCATTCTCAAAGCCGTCCCGCCCACCCCGTGTGACCGTCTTTTCCCGCCGCAGGTTTCTTGAAGGCCCGGCAGTTACCGAGATCCGGCGCGGGGGGATCCTAGGACGTCTTCTTCCCAGACAGCACGAGCATGCGGACGCGCAGGTAATCGTCCTTGGCCTCCTTGTCGTTGGGATCCAGTTTGAGCAACTGCTCGATCTTCTTGAGAGCTTCCGGGTAATCCCCAACCGTTTCATACAGATTCGCCGCCTGTTTCAAGTGCTTCTTTTCCTTGGGCTGCAGGCGGATCAGGTTATCCATTTGCTTTGCGGCCCCCTTGGTATCCCCCGACTTGAGCAACCCGTAAAGAATGTAGTTGTGCACGGTCAGCGAATCGGGGCTCTTCTGAGCCAAGGCGCGAAAATGGGCCACCATTCCCTTGTAATCCTTCTTCTCATCATAGCTTTTGAAAATGGCCTCCTGATAGGCAGGATTTCTGGGGTCAAGCACTGCCAGGGACTGCAGGACGGCTGCCTCTCCCTTGTCGTTCTTCACCTTGCGGTAGATGTTCAGGAGATACTTTCGGGACTCCACGTCCTTGGGATCGATGGAGGCCACCGCCTCGAACGACTCCGCCGCCTTTTCCCAGTTTTGGGCCTCGTAATGAAGGACTCCCAGATTGTGCCGTACCGTCTTGTTCCTGGGTTGCAGCTGGGCCAGTTTCTCGTAGGTGGACTGTAGGCCCGCCTTGTCGTGGGCCTTTTCCAATACGGCCAAGAGGCGCACCAGGGCATCTTTGTTTTGAGGATTGCGGTTGAGCACCGCCTCGTAAGACTGGCGTGCCTGGCTCCAAGCCCCCTTCTTTTCGTAGAGGCCTCCCAACTGCATTCTGCTCCTGGTGTCGGCGGGATTCCTCTCCAAGTAACGTTCCAGTGCCTGGACGGCCTTGTCCGGGTCGTCCCCCTGCTGGTAGGTGACCGCAAGGTTGTAGAGGACATCGGAATCCTTCACACCCGATTTGATGGCTTTCTCGTAGGCAGCCGCCGCCTTGGACCAGTTCTTGTTCTGGGCGCTCAAATCCGCCAGGAAGAGGTGCACGGAGCTATGAAACGCCTGGGGGATGTCTCCCTGGACCTTTTCCAGGAACCTGACGGCCTGGTCTTTGGACAGGTTCTTCTGGAGATAGTCCAGGAATTCCTTGAAGATTTCCGGTTCCTCGGAGAGCTTGAGGAGATCCACGTAAACCATGAGGGCATCCTGGGTCTTATTTTGAATCTGATAGACAGCCAGAAGACGCTCCAGAATGGACTTGGACTTGCCCAGGGCGTCGATTTCCCGGTACAACTTCCCAGCGGCCTCATATTTTTTCATGTCGAAATAGAGGCCCGCCAGCTGGGTTTTCAGGAGGACATTGCCGGGATTCTCGTGGAGGGCTTTTTCCAGGTAGTTGACCTTTCGGCCGCTGTCCGAGGCGGAATTTGCTTTCTGGAGCCAGTCTTTGGCATCCAGCTGCAACAGGAACGACACCTTTCCCAGCGGGCGGCTCCACTGCTGCACATTGATCTCCAGCGTTTTCGGCGTCTCAAATTCCTCTCCTGGGTATAAGTCACGGAGCGTGACCGGCCCGGAGGTGACCGGGCGGATATCCAGGTCGGGGGAGGAAACCCTAGTGCCCCAATGCAACCACCCGTCCGTCTGGATTTCCAGGAGATGGAGAGAGTCCCGGGGGTTCAGCACCACCTGGGTCCCGGGCATGAGGATGACCTCCTGCCCGTTGTGCTGAAACCTCAGCGCTTTCAGTTCGTTGGGGAAAGGCAAGTATTGGGCCAGACCGGATACCCCCGGGAGCAGCCAGGAGTAAGCGGCATACAAAAGAAAAACCCCCACGAGGGGCAGGACGATATATCGCCCCTGGACGCGCCTTTTCTTTTTCTTCGAGGGACGTCCAAAGGATTGGCTCAGGTCGAACTGGCTCACACCGTATGGATATTCTTTTCGTCTCTTGGTATTCATGGATCCGGTCCCTGCTCGTCAGGGAGATGTACACATCGATACAGCCCGACGATTTCATCCCGGCGAAGGGGTCTGTATCTCCCCGGGGGCAAACCGGCAAGAGAAAGGGGCCCGTAATCCGTGCGCCTGATTTTCAAGACCGGGTGACCCACGGCATCGCACATTCTCTTGATCTGGCGGTACCATCCCTGGTGCAGCACGATCTTCAGCCACGATGCCCCGGGGAGTCTCCTTATCACAGAAACCTCTGCGGCAGCCGTTATCCCCTCTTCCAGCCTGACCCCGTTGCGCAGGGTCCCGAGGGCCGTCTCGCCGGGGTGACCTTTCACTTTGACCTGGTAAGTCTTGGGCACACCGTAGCGGGGATGCTGGAGCCGGTGAGCCAGGGTGCCATCGTTGGTGAGCAGGAGAAGGCCCTCGGCATCGTAGTCGAGGCGGCCCACGGGGAAGATGCGCACCGATCGCTCCCGGACAAAGTCCAGAACCGTTTTGCGCCCTTGGGGATCTCGCAGACTAGTAACACAACGTCCCGGCTTGTGAAAGAGCAAATAGACCTTGCTCTCAGGCTTCCCCACAAGCCTGCCGTCCACACGGATCTCATCCGCCTCCGGGTCCACGCACACCCCCGGTTCCGTGACGACCCGCCCATTGACGGAAACCCGCCCCGCCTCCATCATCTTCTCGGCAGCCCGCCTCGATGCGAGGCCGGCCCGAGCCAAAACCACCTGAAGCCGTATCCCCTTCATGCAGAGAGAAAACCCGGGGCCACCGGGAACATGACCCTGCTCGGATCGCAAGGACGCCCCCCGGCGGGGCGGGAGCGCTCCACAATCATCCTCAAAGCTGTCCGTTCAAACCCACAACCTTTCGCACCTCCGCCATGGTCGCAACCGATTGCCGCCTCGCTTTCTCCGTTCCCTGCCGGATGACTTCCCTTACGTGGGCGAGGTCGTTCTCCAGTCGCACCCTTCGCTCACGCAGCGGGTCCAGCCTGGCGAGGACATTCTTGATGAGAATCTTCTTACAGTCGATGCAGCCGATTTCTGCGGTACGGCAGCCGTGAGCCACCTCGTCGATTTCTTGCGGCGACGAATAGAGCCTATGGTAGGCAAAGACCGGACAGAGCTCCGGGTCTCCCTTGTCTGTTCTGCGGACCCGTTGGGGATCTGTCATCATCCTCAGGATCTTTTCGTTGATGCTTTCGGAAGGCTCCGTGATGAAGATGCAGTTGCCGTAGCTCTTGCTCATCTTTCGCCCGTCGGTTCCCGGCAGCACGGGCACTTCCGTGAGGAGGGCGTCGGGAATGGGAAACACCTCGCAGTTGTACATGAAATTGAACCGGCGTGCGATCTCCCGGGTCAACTCCACGTGGGGAAGCTGGTCCTTCCCGACGGGAACACCGTTCGCTTTGTAAATGATGATATCCGCCGCCTGAAGCACCGGGTATCCGAGGAAGCCATAGGTGGCCAAGTCCTTCTGGGTGATCTGCTGCTGTTGTTCCTTGTAGGTGGGATTGCGTTCCAACCAAGGCAGGGGCGTGATCATACCCAGGAGCAGGTAGAGTTCCGAGTGTTCCTTCACTTCGGACTGGATGAACAGGGTGCACTTTTCGGGATCGAGCCCCACGCTCAGCCAGTCCAGAATCATTTCCCAGGTGTTGGATTGGATCTCCCCCGGAGTGGCGTAGTCCGTGGTGAGGGCGTGCCAGTCGGCGACGAAGTAAAAGCAGTCGTATTGGTCCTGCAGTCGGATCCAATTTTCTAAAGCACCGTGAAGATTACCGAGATGGAGGCGCCCGGTGGGGCGCATGCCGCTCAATATCCGCTTTCGCTGTGCCATTCCTTTCAATTCCTTCCCATTGACCGCCTTTGTTCCCCCTTCCAAGTCAGCTGAGAAAAAGACGCATGAACATGTTGATCACGGGATTGACGAAATATCCCCACAGGCCCGTGGCGATGAGCACGAGAACGACGAGCATCCCGTATCGTTCCGTTCTTGCCAGAATTGTTGCAAGGCCGATGGGCAGGATCCCGACCATGATCCGCCCCCCGTCGAGAGGGGGTACCGGGAGCAGGTTCACCGCCATGAGCACCAGGTTGAAGGAGACGGAGATCCTGGCCATGAGAAAAAGGGGCTCGGCCACTCCCGCCGCCAGGCCTTCCTCGGCCAACCAGCCCGACTGGAGGCTCCAGAGAATCAGATGGTAAAACAAGGCACTGACGGCCGCAACGGTGAAATTGGACAGGGGACCCGCCAGGGACACCAGCGCCATATCACGCCGACCTCCCCGAAGATTGCCGAAGTTCACGGGAACGGGTTTGGCCCAACCGAAGAGAAAGGGGGAATTGGTCACGATGAGAAACAGTGGCAGAAAGACCGTCCCCACGGGATCGATGTGCACCAAGGGATTGAGGGTGATCCTCCCCAGAAGGCGTGCCGTCGGATCCCCCAGTCTCTCCGCCGCCCACCCGTGGGACACCTCATGCACCACCACCCCAAGAAGGAGTGGCACGCAGTAAAGAGCCGCCTGAATGACATAGTCTCCCCACTGAAATTCCATCGATTCCTTTCATCGCGCCCGTCTGTGCAAATCCTTCGAGGGTGAACACTGCCGGCGTGACAGTGCGGAGCCGGTGGGGCAGTGTTCCCCGGCTCCCCGAATCATCCCGACGAACCGGAAACGGCCTGTCCTTCCCCGTCCCTGAAGAGTTCCGGATGATGCCATCTCAGGTACGCCAGTTCTTCCTGGCGGTTCCTCACGTCGCCGTTCAAACGAGCATCCAGAAGTTCATCCAGAAGAATCCGGTACACGACCCCGGGCGGAATTCCCAATTCCTTCAGATCCACGCCCCTGAGGTCCGTGGTCACATACCGATAGCGATGGAAATAGTGGCTGATCGCTCGCCGGATCTCTTCCCGCTGCACTCTGGCCATGACAAACAGCAGTTCTTCCGCCTTGAAGGGCTGAAGAGCCCGATAGATATCACTGGGCCGGTGCTCAGGCAACTGGAAAAACCCCCAGCACAATTCATCCGCCTTGTCGTAGGCCCAGCGCATCCGTTCCATCTGCGTTTCGCTCAAATGCAGCCTCGAGGCCGCTTCCTCCAGTTCAGCCCGATCCAGGAAAGAGAACAGCCCCAAGGTATAAACCCACCAGCGCTGGAGAGGTTCGTCCAGAAAACTGAGGCGGTGCCACGAGATGACGTCCTTGAGGCGCCGAAACAGCTCTTCCATCTTCTGGTCCAACTGCAGTTTGGGGGAAAGAATGGGCAAAATGGCGAATTCCGCCATGCGCCTGATGGCAGGCAGGGGGTCTTCCTCCATGAGAATGTGCTGCAGTTCATGGAAAAGCCTCATGCCGCCCAGCTTCTGGATGAGACCCATGCGCACGGCGTTGCGGATGAGGGTGGACGTCTGCTTGGCGATGCGAAAGCCGAACCGTTGCTCGAACCGGATAGCCCTCAGGATCCGGGTGGGGTCTTCCACCAGGCTGAGGTTGTGCAGCACCCGGATGTTCTTTTCCTTCAGGTCCCTCTGGCCACCGAAGAAGTCGATGAGTTGGCCGAATTCGGCCGGATTGAGGGCGAGGGCCAGGGTGTTGATGGTGAAGTCCCGCCGGTACAAATCCATTTTCAGGGAACCGAACTCCACCGTGGGCAATGCGGCGGGATACTGGTAGTATTCGTAGCGGGCCGTGGCCACATCCACCCGCAGGTCATCGGGGAAGATGAGCACCGCCGTGTTGAACTTCTTGTGGGATCGGGCCCTGATGCCGTGTTCTTCGGCGAATCTCCGGGCGAAATCGATGCCGTCTCCCTCGATGACGATGTCGATGTCAAAGTTGGGGCTGCGCAAAAGCAGGTCCCGGACAAACCCCCCCACGGCGTATGCCTTATAGTTCAGTTTTTGGGCCAGTTGGCCGAAATCCCTCAACATCTGCACCACGTGCCGGGGCAGCTGTTCTCCGAGAATGTTCACAATGCTCTTTCGCTTGGGCCAGTGGCTCTGGATCAAGTCGTCGAAGAGGGCGCGGGGCTTGTTGAAGCGGTCGTTCACCAGGAAATTGAGGAGGTCCCGCCGGGTGATCACTCCAACCAGTTCCTCCTCCTGGACAACCGGCAGGATCCTCTGCTGATGGTCCACCAGGTAAGTCTGAATTTCCAGGAGGGTTGCATCGGGAGTCACCACGGCAAAGTCGGAGCTCATGACTTCCCCCACCGGTTGATGCTCCAGCCCGTGGTAGATCGCCTTCTCCACGATCTGCCGGTTCAGGATCCCCGCCAGGACCCCCCGTTCCATGACCGGCATGGCGTTGATGCTATAACGCACCATCACTTCCGCCGCCTCCCCGATCCTGGCATTGGAGTCCACGTAGATGACGGGACTGTTCATGAGGTGGGACGCCGTGGGAAAAGGCTTGACGCAGCTGCTCAAGACCTCGATGAGCCGGTTCTCCGCCTGGATGAGGGTAAAATCCCGTATGGTGGCGGAAGCGGCGGTGGCGTGACCTCCCCCCCCAAAGTAAGCCGCTACCGTACCCACGTTCACCTCAGGGATGCGGCTCCTGGCAACCAGGTAGATGCGATCCTCCATGAGGGCGAGGGCGAAGATCACGTCCAAGTTTTCAATGTCCTTGAGCTTATGCACCAAAACGGCGAAGTCCCCCACGTAACGGTCGACGGAAACCGTCGTGATGCAAACCTCCAGGCCGTGGATGTTGTATGTTTTCGCCGAGAGGATCAGCTCATTGAGGAGGTTCACCTGCTCCGCCGTCAGTTCCTGCACCACCATGTCCGCCACCACGTTCAGGTCGGCACCGCACCGGACGAGGTGGGCGGCGGCTTCGAAATCCTCGGCGGTCGTGGAACTGAACGTGAAAGATCCGGTGTCCTCAAAGATCCCCAAGCTCAAGATCGTGGCTTCCTCGGGAGAGATCTCGATCCCCCTCTCCCTCAGGATCTGGGTGAGGATGGTCACTGTGGCTCCCAGAGGCTTGATCACCATCACCCTTCCCTGGATGTCGTCCTCCGCGTCCGGATGGTGGTCGTAAACATGGACCTCCACTCCAGGGCGCCTCACCACCTCTTCGAACCTCCCGATGCGCGACACCTGGCGCGTATCCACGAGAATCAGCCGTTCCACCTGGGCGAGATCCACATCCCTCAGACGCTTGAAGTCATAGATGTAAACCGTGGACTTGACGAAGAACTCCCGCAAGGTTCGTTCCTGGGACCCGGGAAAAACCAGGACCGCATCAGGATAGAGCTTCTTTGCGGCGATCATGGAAGCCATGGCGTCGAAGTCGGCATTCACGTGCGTCGTGATGATATCCATGAGAGCGTCCTGTCAGCCCCGGGGATGGAACTCCCGGTGAATATCCTTGAGCCGCGCATGGGCCACGTGTGTGTAAATCTGGGTGGTGGATATGTCCGCATGTCCGAGCATCGCCTGCAGGGACCTTAGATCGGCCCCGTTTTCCAGCATGTGGGTGGCGAAGGAATGGCGGAGCATATGCGGGGTCAGGTTTTTCCTGATCCCGCAGGCGGCCGCATACCCCTTGATGATTTTCCAGATCCCCTGGCGGGTCAGCCTGCGGCCGCGGTGATTGAGAAACACGTGGGGGTTGAAACCGCTGCGGGCCATGGTTCGTCTGCCCACTTCCAGGTAACGCCGCAGGGCATCCCGGGCCCAGTCACCCATGGGCACCAACCTTTCCTTGTCTCCCTTGCCCCAAACCACCAGGTACCCCCCATCCAGATGCACCTGCTGAAGCTTGAGATCCGCCAGTTCACTGACTCGAAGCCCCGTGGCGTAGACGAGTTCCAGCATGGCGCTGTCCCTTTGCCCCAGGGGCTTCCCGGTATCGGGACGATCCAGGAGCGCCTCCACTTCCGCAGACGTGAGGAACTTGGGCAGTGCCGCAGGAAGCCGAGGAAACCGTATGCCCGTGGCCGGGTTTTCTGCAATCGCCTGCCGCCCCTGGGCGAATCGGAAAAAAGACCGCATGGCGGCGAGGTTTCGCGCTCGGCTTCTGGCGGACAGGTCCTTCCCCCTGGATTCCAGATAGCCCAGGAGATCTCCGCGGCCCACCAGAGCCCATTTCTCGATACCACGGCCCTTGAGATAGACGAGGAGATTTCTCAGATCATTGCCGTAGGCCGAGACCGTGTTGCCGCTGAGGCCCTTCTCAACCGCCAAGTGGTCGAAAAATAGATCCAGCAGTTCATCCATGGAATCGCTCATGCCACCCGGCCCCGAAGACACCGTTTTTAGAGATGCCCTCAAACGACATGCCCTCCTCCCCGCTTGCCTGCGGGTCTCCAGGAATATGGGGCAGATCCCTGGTGTGGGTTCCCCAAAACGCTGTGTCGATTCTCAGGTGGGTGAAAGGCACACGGCAGGCTCTTTCGGGGTCCCTCAATGCTCACGGGAAGGCCCTCAAAATCGGGCCGTTCACCCCAACTCGTTCAGGAATCTTTCATCCTGAAAAGGAAGGCGAACCCACCACGGTTCGCCCCCTTTGCCAAGGTGACAATCCAACTGTCTCAGCGTGAAAACCAAGGGGCCTCGCCTGCCCCCCTGTTCATGTCACATCCTCTGCCGTTAATTCACTCTGCCACCGGTTTCCCTGGAGGAAACCTTGTTGGCGTAGGTCTGGAAGCGGTAATCCACCAGGAGGGAAGTGTGGACGTCCTCCCCGGACCGGCGGGTGGAGATCACATCGATATGATGGGTCTTCCCCCCGTAATCGGAAAACGTGATGCGGGTGCCGTCGGCGAATCCCCCCCGCTTGAACCAGATTTCCGGCGGCAGCATCCAGGCCTTTCCGAAACGCTCCTCAAATCTGAAATACTCCACGGAATCCCGCGGGAACTGCAGGAAAAGGCAAAGCTCCTCATCGTTGACCGAACGCTTCAGCTCCTGTTTCAGTTGCTCGCGTTTCTCGTCGAGATTTTCATCGTTGAGTTTCTGCAGTCCCGCTTCCTCATTGAGGATTTCAAACCACTTCTTGCCGTCCTTCCGGTTGTGTTCAAGCACCTTCTGATAGATCCAGTCCTGGGGCTCATAGAATGGGAACGGGCCGTAGCGGCCGAGGAGCAGTCGCTTGAGGTCATCGGAAGGCTTTTCGTAGCGGCCGTGGAGGACATTGTTCACGGCAGTGGTCCACAGGATCTGACTGCCCGGTGTCACCGACCAGATGTTCCCCATTTCGCGGTTGACCTGGATCAAGTCGGCGAAAACCTCGTGCATGCGCTCCAGCAGCCCCAGCTTTTCAGCCTGTTCGAAGGCGATGCTGGCGGCCCCGCCGGTGAGCTTGTGCCGTTTGACCGTCGGGTCGAAGCCCCGGTAAGGGCTCTCAAATATTTCGTATAGCCTGCGCTCCCTGCGCAGCATGTCGGAGGCGTCCACCAAAGGCTGGATCTGGAGCCCAGGGGTCGTGTGACCATAGTCGCGCAGGTTCTGGATCAGGCTGAGAGCAGGCGCCTGGCTGTAAATGGCGCCGAAGCCGTGGTCCGACACTTCGACGATCTTCACCCCTTCCTGCACGGCGGCCACCATTCGGGCAAGATCGTTTCCGTCGGTGTTATGCCCGTGATAGGAAAGGAGCAAATTGGGAAAAGCCTGCCGGATGGAACGCACCAGTTCCGAAATGCGCTTGGGGGAACCCACCGCCGAGTGGTTCTTGATGCAAAGGATGATGTCCTCCCCAAGGGTTCTGAGGATCTCCCCCACCTTCGCCACATAAAACTCATCCGTGTGGCCGGTCCCCGTGCTGAAGCAAATGCACGGCATCAGGATCTTGCCCGCTTTCTTCACCTCTTCGCACACCACCCGGAGGTTGGGCACATGATTCATAAAATCATAAATCCGCCACACGTCGATGTACTTGGAGAAAAGCCGGACGGTGAGACGCAGGACATTGTCCGGGTAAGGGCGATAGCCGAAAAGGTTTCTTCCCCGGCAACTGACCTGAAGCAGGGTGTTGGGCATGGCTTTGCGAACGAGGCGCAGTTTTTCAAAAGGATCGATCTGCTTGCGGATGAGATCCACATGAACGCAGGCCCCCCCTCCGATTTCGAAAGCAAAGTAGTGCGTTGCATCCCGGTAGGGGGCCACCTTCAGGGTGGTCTGGGGCATGATGCGGCACTTGAAATCCGACTGGGACACGTCCCTCTCATTGTTGGTGAGGAAATAACCCGGTAACGTCCTCAAAACGTGGAAAATTTCCTCCTTCGACATGCCTGCACCGATGGGTCTGGACTCTGCCATGTGCTCTGCTCCCGCCGCAACCGGTAAACCCGGGCCGCGCCTTGATAATTAAGCGACCTTGTTCACACCCCTTCCCACCATAGGCATCACCCTTTGCAGGGGAAAACGCTGCAAGGGCGGGGCAATCCGACGGGAGGGAAACCTGCCTATGCCTCTGCGTAGGGATTGTACCCGTAGGCGTTGATCTCCGCCACCAGGGAGGCCAGTTTTTCCACCTCCGGCACATCTTCCAGGTAATCCAGCAGGTGCTGATGCGTTTCGATGAAGGAGGTGTCAAATCGCTGTTCGATGAAATCCGGATCTTGAACGATCTGCTTGTAGTAGGGAATGGTCGTCTTGACCCCGGCGATGACGAACCCGTCCAGGCTGCGCCGGAGACGGTCGACGGCCTCCCGCCACGTGAAGCCGTAGACGGTCAACTTCACCAGCATGGAATCGTAGTAACGGGGAATTTCGTACCCCTGGTACACCGCCCCGTCAAGGCGCGTACCGTGCCCTCCCGGTGTCTGGTAAATCTGGATGACACCCGGGCTGGGCGTGAAGTTCCCCTTGGGATCCTCCGCCGTGATCCGCAGTTCGATGGACGTTCCACGAAAAGAAATCTCATCCTGCCTGAAGGAAATGTGTTCTCCGGCCGCGATGCGGATCTGTTCCCGCACGATGTCCACGCCGGTGATCATCTCCGTCACCGTATGTTCTACCTGGAGCCGGGTGTTCACCTCGAGGAAATAGAACCGGTCGTCCTGGTCCAAGAGGAACTCCACGGTCCCCGCGTTCACGTAATTGGAAGCCCGCGCCGCCCGGACCGCCGTGTCGCAGATGGCGTCCAGGAGTGGTGCCGGCAGGAAGGCCGGGGCGATTTCGATCATCTTCTGGTGGCGTCTCTGAATGGAGCAATTTCGGGTGCCGAGATGGATGACATTGCCGTGCTCGTCCGCCAGAACCTGCACCTCCACATGCCGGGGCCGCACGAGGCCCTGTTCCAGATAGACGTCGTCGTTTCCGAATGCCATCTGCGCTTCGGAGCGCGCCGTCTTGATCCCCCTGATCAACTCCGTCATGCCGTATGCGGTGCGGATGCCACGTCCGCCCCCTCCCGCAACGGCCTTGATCATGATGGGAAAATCGCACTCCTTGGCGAATTCGACGGCTTCGTGTTCCCCTTCTTCACCCGGGGGAAGGATCCTCGTTCCGGCAATCACGGGAATACCCGCCCGCCTCATGATGTCCCGCGCGATCACTTTGCTGCCCATGTCCAGGATCACCTGGGAAGGGGGACCGATGAAGGTGAGGCCCGCGGTAGTGCATTCCTTGGAAAAATTCGGGTTTTCCGCCAGGAAGCCGTAACCGGGGTGGATCGCTTCGGCACCGGTCGCCCTGGCCGCCTGAATGATACGGTCGATGTTCAGGTAGTCCTTGCGGGGACCGGAACCGATACAGATCGCCTCATCGGCGCGCATGATGTGCAAGGCGGTCTTGTCCGTCTCTTCGAAGATGGCGACCGTCTTGATGCCCAGTTCCTGAGCGGACCGCATGATCCGGATGGCAATTTCACCTCGATTGGCCACAAGCAGTTTCTTGAACATGTCTGCAGCTCGTTTCTTTTCTACGGGCAAAACCCCACGTGGGTGGAACCTCGAGAAAACAGTGACAGATGTTGCCTACCAAGTCATTAAGGTCTTGTATCACAGAGGGCCTTGGAACATCAATGGCGGACACGAGCACGAGGAAAGAGAATGGCGCGGATGACACGGTATTGAAGAGGAGTGCAAAAAAGCGCAGGATCGCTGGTCTTCATTACCCCGGACTTATCCGACCGCACGCTTCAACATACGCCGCCTGCGGCTCATGGGACTGAAATGCTCCCGTCCGAGAAGGCTGCATTTGAACGGCTTGATGACGGTGTTCACGTCCCACTTGGGGCGGTTTTCGTCCTGCAGAAGATCCTTGATGCTGTTCCAGCACTTTTTGCTGTAATACTCACAGCGGGGCCCGTCGTTGAAGAACTCACAGTGCTGCTGACTCACGTATTTTTCATACTTCAGGCAGTACTTGATCTTCATAATCCCCTCCTGAACCATCAGACGAACCATCCATAAAAAGAAGACGCATATTATTTGTAAATATCCTCTAACGAGATAAAATTCAACTCTATTCAGAAACTTCCATGTGAACAGGGGTGCAAGGAACGGATCCGGAATTCTCTCTGAGGGAGGTGCAACGACGGCAGGAATCGTCTCCTGCTGCAGGGATTCTTTGTGGGGAGGGCCGGGTCAGGGCACCCACTCCCCTGGACACCGTTCAGCGACGACAAGGCACTGCCCCCGTCCTGTCATCCGGCGCTCCACGATGATTTCCCTTTACAAGACCACTGGAAAACATTATAAAGCCCTCACCTGCAGGCCAGTAGCTCTAACGGTTAGAGCACCGGACTCCAAATCCGGGGGCTGGGGGTTCGAATCCCTCCTGGCCTGCCAGATATGTCAAAGCTTCACAGGTTATGACCTGGAAGCTTTTTTTTGTCTGCGTAACCAAATGAGGCTTACGTGGTGTTCAATCGCACCAGGGCTTCCTTCCCATTGATCTGGCCAATGGGGGCCTCGACCAACTGGAGACGGGGCCGGTCGAATTCATCAAAAGCCCGCCGAAGAAGCCGGTGCACCAGATGGGAGTCAAAGCCATTGGCATCCTGGTAGTGTGCGGAGAGAAACCGCGTGCATTCAGCCAGATCCTCTTCCAGGGCTGCGGCAAGGCCGGCTTCCAAGGTGAGCCCGATCACTCTTTCGTCCTCCAGGCCACCCGAGATGCTCACCGTTTGCCCCGCTGGGACCATTTCCGGTCGTGAAATGAGAAGGTCGGATGCCTCGAGTGCAGCATTTTCCAGGAGGAAACACTCATCGGCGGACCCTGTGATCTCCACTTCCAGCCTCTGGGCACGAAGGCGCTCGAGCCTCGCCACAAAAAACCCATTCATGGCATTTCCCTTTCCCACCGCATCCTTTGTGACCTTCCATTCACCAATACCGTAGTGTGAAATGCACACGACAATGACCGGCATTTCGATCAGTTGGCGTTTTGGTGAGACAGTCACGGCGATAACGGAAAAAGAAGCTGCCCCGATGGCAATGACGAGAAGTATTAACAAGGGCCTAAGGGTTAACGAGTCACACAGGCGCTGGACCTTTCCCCCATTTTCTTTGGGGAATTCAAGCTGAAGCGATCCGCATTGACAAGGAAACACTCCTCTCATCGCCTCCTGCCGAACAAATGGTCTTCCGGGCATTGGTTAAGGGATCGCGTGTTTTCTGCCCTTGAAAAAAAGCCACCCACATACTGATTCCACACACCGGTTGACTCCTGTTTCGGAAGAGACGGGATCAAAACCTGCGAGCCATGACAAAGGTGGGGCCATATTCTTCTCGACCGGGTACATACATTGCTATGCTGTAACCAAATCGACATATTTAGTGGTTATTATAATAAGGTTAAGCAATGCTGCGCGTTGTTGCTCCGAGAGGGACCTTCTGATACGGTGCACCGCGGCTTGCGCAGGATAGTCATGTGCGAGAGTGAATCTCGCCGCTCATGCGACTCAGGTCCCACGCTCAGACTGGGAAAACACTGAATTGAAAAACCATCTGGAAATTGGGTGCCGCTCATCGGAGGGTCTTGTCAGGCGAGTCCTAAGAAGCGGCTTTTGTCCGCTCATTTCCTGACTTTTCCGGATTTGACCGGAAGGTAACCGGCAAGGAGGTGCATCATGGAGATCAACTTTACTGAAATTCCGGCCCCGGAGTATTGCGCAAGCAAAATCTTCGAGATCAGCGGAGCCAGGTTCGATCCTGAAGCCGCAGCGGCTTTATGGGAGGAAATTCTTCGCCACAAGTGGCTTATTTCTGAGAAGTTGGGAAGGGACGTGGGATTTCGTACGGCCTGCATCGATTTTCTGGAGAACACCGAGGAGGCCCACCAGGAGTACTTGAGTTATGTAAACCGGAATGCCTTGAGTGAAATGGGAGCGCGCAGGATCTCCCGAGAGATCTGGGACAGCATCTCCGACACGCAACCGCCCAAACAATTGGTGAATCGCAGGATCATCCTGCCTTTGACGGAAGACAGCCTATCCGCCAAGCATGGAATCATTCCGCCCAAAGCCATCATGTTCTTCGGGCCTCCAGGAACCGGCAAGACCCATTTTGCGAAAGCGATCGCAGGGGTCCTTTCCTGGTGGTACGTTGAAATTGTGCCCAGCATGCTCATGACGGAAGGCGTGGAGAAGATTGGTGCCAACCTCCGAAGAATAATGGAAAAGGTGAGAGGTCTCGATGAGGCGGTCGTTTTCATCGATGAGTTCGAGGAGATCGCATCCAGCCGTGACATGGGCGACCGGATCGACAAGTCCATCACCAATGAGTTCCTCAAGCAAATCCCGATGCTGAGAAACTACAACAACAAGATCCTCCTGGTGTGCGCCACCAATTATATTCGACAACTGGATGCGGCCATCCTGCGGCCGGGAAGGTTCGACTGCATCATTCCCGTGGGGGGGCTGGATGAAGAGGGAAGACAGACCATCCTTCTCCATTTTCTTTCCAGACTGAACGTGGGACAGGTGGAGCTGGAACGACTTGTGGAGATGACCTCCGGGTTCACGCCGGCGGACCTTGAATACCTGTTTCAACAGGTTGCCCAATTCGCCTTTGAGCAGGAGTTGGCGAGAAAGGAAGACTACCAGGTCACAACCGAGACCTTTCAGCACATCATGCCCAAGATCAGGCCTTCCTTGACAGAGGAGGTTGTCGACGAGTTTGAAAAGGACTGCTCCATTTATTCGCGGATATGACAACGGGCGCTTCGCCCCTGTGATGCATGATCCTCAGTGAGGGCAACAGCCCTGATTGGCGGCTTCCAAGCTCAGGGAATTCATGTTCTTGCCGCTGGTCCGATCAGCCAGTTCAACTCGGCCAGAGAATGCTCACCCGGGTGAGACGATCATCTCGATTCCCGGCATGAAGCTCAGAGGGTTCGTACCCATGTTCAGGGACCCTTTCTCCCGGGGGATTCTGGAATTCTCACCATTGGTCCAGCCGGCGAACTTCGTGATCATCGGGGTCATGACGACACTCCTTCACATCCACATGGGTCGCTCCCCTTTGAACTTCAAGGTCTGTTTCATTATGGGCGCACCATTATCAGGAGCCGGGGTGCAAAAAGGCTGCTATTGGACCAAAGTCCAATAGCGTTTTTTCAGGACAGTCTCGTAGTATTGAGCCCGGAGCGGGAAGCAAGAACCGTTTGGAAAAAGGGCTGAATTGCAGGGGCTCTCCGCCACCCACGAACATGAATCTTTCCACAAGCTGGAAGAATGATCGCCTTTTCCCAAAGAAGCTGAAGTCGACCGCGCTTACGCATTCTGTCAATAACTGGGTGAACTGCACACATGCGGCCGGGTTCCCTGGTCCATCCGGTAGTCACCGTTGCGACGCAACATGTGACAAATCATGAAAGGAGGAAGGTGCATGACGACAATTTCTAAAGTGCTGCTCAACGTTTTGCTGCTGACGGCAATGGTGGTGGCGGCCACCCCGTTGCCTGCCGAGGAAAAGCAGGCAGATAACATGCAGATCGTCCTTGAAAAGCTCCGCGCGGACAAAAAACTGTTCGTTGCAGATAACATGGAGCTCAGCGAGGCTGAGGCGAAATCATTTTGGCCCGTCTATGAGCGCTACCAGGACGAGCTGTTTCTTCTTCGTGCCAGGACCCTCAAGATGCTCGAAGACTATGAGGCCTCCCACGACAAGATGACCAACGATGTGGCGAAGAAGTTGATTGAAGAGTACCTCGAAATTGAAACATTGCGACTGAAACTCTATCAGGCCTACCTGCCACAGTTCCAAAAAGTTTTGCCTGATACCAAGGTGATTCGCTACTACCAGTTGGAAAACAAGATCCAGGCCGTTTTGATGCATGAACTCGCTCGCACCATACCCCTGGCCAAAACGGCAAGGTAGCAGACGGCTCCGCCAGGGGTGCGCATGGAGTTTCATATGCGTTCCGTTTCACGTTTTCCCGGCTCCGCCTTGGTTTTCCATGGGCGCAGCATGGGGGCACCGACTGAGAATTGAGAATAATGAGGATGCGATGATGAAAGATGTTCGTTTAACGTTGGAATTCATGGTCTTTCTTTTGGCGGCAACCACGTTCATCACCCCTGATACAGCCTCGGGTGCATCCGCGGCGGAAATCGACCGCAGTGCGAGAAGTGCTCTACAGCAGCTCTATGCGGAATCGCCCACAGCAAAGACACTGGGGAAAAAGGCCAAGGCAATCCTGGTCTTTCCGAGCATTGTCAAGGGAGGTTTCATCGTAGGGGGCCAATTCGGCGAGGGTGCACTTCTCAGGAATGGGAAAACAGCCGGGTACTACAACACCATTCAGGCTTCTTACGGAATGCAGGCGGGATTGCAGAAATACGGGTATGCCCTGTTCCTGATGAGCGACTCGGCAATCGATTGGGTCAACAGGAGCAATGGCTGGGAGATTGGCACCGGCCCCAGCATCGTTGTTGTGGATGTGGGAAAAGCCACCTCCATGACAACAACCACCCTCCATTCACAGATCTATGCCTTCTTTTTCGGCCAGAGGGGGCTCATGGGGGGGCTTGGTCTGCAAGGCACAAAAATCACCCGGGTGAGCAAGTGAAAAGAGTCGCCGGGAAAGGCTCCTCACAACCCTCTTCATTTGTGACATGGTTTTCCCGGGGACTGGCAATATTCAACGCCAGCATACGATGACACACATGCGAGATGCCACCTGACCACACCTGACTGGTAGAGGCTTAAGTTGCGGGCCACGTGTGCCATGTGGAGAGACTCTTCGTTTTGCTGTCACTGACTTTTTCCTCCACCTCGGAACAGGGATGACTCCCGGCCGTCTCCAAACAGCCCACCCTATCGAATCGCAGGTCTCACTTGACCTGAGGCGCCAAAAACCGGCTCGCGCCTGTGCCGTGTCTTGAGAGACAGTTCAGTCCATCTTTCGCCAATCCGCTGATTCACTGGCGCTGGCGATGGGATGTGAACCGGCAACCTGCTGATGAAAAATCGGTCTGTTTCTACATGACTCACCTTCGCTTTACCTCACAAGGACTTGGATATTTATAGTGTACCCCAAAAACTGGACAGTTGAATAAGGTGGAAAGGCGATCCCGGCCCATGGTAGCAAACAAGCAAGGGAGGGCTGAAATGAAGGATCGCCGCAACAAGTTCACCGGGGAGTTCAAGGCCAAGATTGCCCTGGAGGCCATCAAGGGGCATCGGACTGTTTCCGAGATTGCCAGCGAATGTGGGGTTCATCCCCATCAGATTACCCAATGGAAAAAGCAAGCCATCGAGGGGTTGCCGGACGTCCTCTCGGACAAACGGCGCAAGCGCAAGGAGGACCAAAAGGCACTTGTATCCGAATTGTACCAGCAGATCGGGCAACTGAAAGTGGAGTTGGACTGGCTTAAAAAAAAGTCTGGACTCGCCTCTTGAGCGCAAACGCATGCTCATCGAGCCCGATCATCCGACGCTTTCTGTTGTCAGGCAATGTGAGCTCCTGGGACTTTCCCGGTCCAGCTGGTATTACAAGCCGCAGGAGGTGGCGAGCGTCGATCTCGAGCTGATGCGCCGTATCGACGAACAGTACACGCTCACCCCATTTTACGGGATCCACCGGATGAAGGTGGCGCTGCATGAGCAGGGCTACCAGGTCAATCCCAAGCGCATTCAACGCTTGATGGGGCTCATGGGGCTTGAGGCGATCTACCCCAAGCCAAGGCTGAGCAAGAAAGACGATCAACACAAGGTGTTCCCTTACCTGCTCAGAGGCCTCAAAATTGATCGGCCAAACCAGGTATGGGCCAGCGACATCACCTATATCCGCCTACGTCGTGGGTTTGTATACCTGGTGGCGGTCATGGACTGGTTCAGCCGCTATGTCCTTTCCTGGTCCGTTTCGGTCACGATGGATGTGCACTTCTACATGGAGTCCCTGGAAAGGACTCTGCGCATGGGAAAACCCGGAATCTTCAATACGGATCAGGGTTCCCAGTTCACCAGCCGGGAGTTTACCGGCATGCTCCAACAAGCGCAGGTCCGCATCAGCATGGACGGTAAGGGTAGAGTCTTCGACAACATCTTCATCGAAAGACTCTGGCGTTCTGTCAAATACGAGGAGGTCTACACCAAAGATTATGAAGACGTACCGGCCTGCATTGATGGGCTGCGAACGTGGTTCATTTTCTACAATGATCGCAGGCCCCATCAGGCCCTCGGATGCCAGACTCCTCGCCAAGTCTATTTGGCCTTAGACTGTTGCCTGGGGGCTAGCCCCCAGACCCCCAGGGTTTAACGCTTTTCTCGGACTCCAGATGATGGGGAAAGAGAGGCAGAGCCCGAGAGCCCTGCCCATCCGTATGTCCACCCACCTTGGCGCTCGGGTCACTCCCCGGCGTTGCCCTATCCTCCAGGTGGGCGGTAAACACTAACAGAGATCTCGACCGGGCACAACTGGCAGCCGGCCGGGGAGCATTCACCTTAAACTGACCCATTTTTTGTCTAGACAGAGGGGTACACCATACCCTTTCCCCAGGCCGTTCCCTCTGCCTACGTCCTGAACGGCCACGAGTGTCTCGGCGGAAACCCCGTCGTCTGCGGTAAGTGCATGGAGGTCTGCAGCAAGGGGTGCATCGACTTCAGCATGTCCGACGAGGAAGTGGTGGAGCGGGTGGGCACCATCGTCGTGGCCACCGGAGTCGAAACCTACGATCCCACCGAGATGGACGAATATGGATACACCCGGTTCGAGAATGTGCTCACCAGCATGGAATTCGAGCGCCTCATCAATGCCGCGGGCCCCACGCGGGGCGAGATCATCCGCCCCAGGGACAGGAAGCACCCAAAATCCATCGGGTTCATCCAGTGCGTGGGCTCCCGCTCCCTTCAAAAGGGCCACACCTACTGCTCCAACGTCTGCTGCATGAATACCGTGAAGAGCACGCTCATCGCGAGGGAGCACGACCCCGACGTGGAGATCAAGGTTTTCTACATCGACATACGGGCATTCGGCAAAGGCTTCGAGGATCTCTATCGGAGGAGCCGGTCGCTGGGTGTGCAGTACATCCGGGGGCTTCCCGGGGCGGTCGAGGAGCTGCCCGACGGCAGCCTGCGCGTCGCCGTGGAGAATGGAGCCGCTGGGGGCGTCCAGTTCCACGATCTGGACATGCTGGTGCTGGCGGTTGGAGTGAAGCCGGCCGGGTCCACCCGGAAGCTTCAGGAGATGCTGGGGCTCCAGCTCACGCCGGACGGTTTCTTCCTCGAGGCCCACCCGAAGCTTCAGCCCGTGGATGCGGCCACCCGGGGCATCTTCTTTGCCGGGTGCGCCGAGGGCCCCAAGGACATCAAGGACAGCGTGACGCAGGCGTCGGCCGCAGCCATGCGGGCGGTGCGGCTCATGCACCCGGGAAGCATCCTGACGGAGCCCATCACTTCGGAGGTCGTTGAAGAACAGTGCAGGGCATGCGGGAGGTGCGCCGAGGTCTGCCCCTACCATGCCATCACCGTGGACGCGAAAAAGAAAGTGAAAGCTTCCGTCAACTCGGCAGCCTGCATGGGGTGCGGTGCCTGCGCCGCCGAGTGTCGCTTCGGCGCCATCACCATGAACCACTTCACCGACGTCCAGATTCTCGGCCAGATCGATGCGCTGCTGGCGGACAGCCCCCATGAAAAGGTTCTCGCCTTCGCATGCAATTGGTGCTCCTACGCCCGCGCCGACTTTGCGGGCGTCTCGAGGATGCAGTATCCGCCGAGCGTGCACCTGATCCGCACCATGTGCTCGGCCCGCGTTTCGGAGGATTTCATCTGGCACGGTTTCAGGCAGGGGGCCCCGGTCATTCTCGTCAGCGGCTGTCACATCAATGACTGCCACCACATCTTTTTTGAACCATCACTCCTGGGATCGGGTCCATGGAGAGGCATATCACCATGGGTGTGGCGGGCCACGTGGACCACGGCAAGACGAGCCTGGTCCGGTGCCTCACCGGAATCGACACGGACCGCCTCAAAGAGGAGAAGCAGCGCGGTCTCACCATCCAGCCCGGCATCGCGCCGCTCCATCTTCCGAAGAGATCGCGCAGAATTGCGCTGGTCGACGTGCCGGGGCACAGCGATTACCTCAAAAATACGATCCGGGGGCTGAGCAGCGTGGATATGGCCGTCCTGGTGGTGGCGGCCGACGACGGGGTCATGCCGCAGACCCTGGATCACCTGGAAGTCTTGAAGTTCCTTCGCGCCCGGACGGGACTCGTGGTCCTGACCAAGACCGACCTGGTGGATCGGGAAACCGTAGAGCTGGCCGAGCTGGAAATACGGGACCTGCTGGCTGGATCGTTCCTCGAAGGAAAGCCTGTGATTCCCTTTTCGGCCGTGGATGGGAGGGGCGCTCAAGAGGTGCTCGCGGCGATCGAAGCGGCGGCGGATGAGGTGAGGGAGAAGTCGGGTGATTCGTCTTTTCGGCTCTGGATCGACCAGGTGAGGAGTTTTTCCGGCTTCGGGACTGTGGTCAGCGGGACGGTCCTTTCCGGGAGCCTTTCGAAGGAAGATCCCGTTTGGATTCTGCCTTCGGGGAAGGAGACCAGGGCCCGCTTCCTGGAAGTGCACCACGAGAGGGTGGAGCGGGCGTTGACCGGGCAGCGGGTGGGCGTCAACCTGCACCGAATCCCCATGGAGGAGGTCCATATCGGGATGGCGCTGGCCTCCCCGGGAGCGCTTCGGGCGGGATACCTCTTCAATGCGAGACTCACGCTCCTTCCCAGGGCACGAAAGCCCATCACCGGGCGCCCGCAGGTTCGTCTCTTCGCGGGGACTTGCTCTGTGCGAGCTGTGGTCGTTCTCACGGAGGGGGAAAGGCTAAACCCCGGGGAAAGCGGACTGGTCCAGCTTCGTCTGCTTTCGCCCGTGGCTCTCATGTCCGGGGATCCTTTCGTGGTTTCCCCCATGGATCGGCACACGGTCATCGGAGGCGGAGTCATCCTCGAGGCGACCAGGGAGAAGTACCGGAGCGCCAAGGCCGCTCAGGTGCTCTCCTACCTCCAGGCGCTCGAGCAGGGGAATGTCCGCGAAGTGGTGCAGAGGGTTCTCGCCCGCAACCTGTTCCATCCCGTTACGATCGAGGACTTGAGCCGGGAGACGGCCCTCAGGCCCGAAAAGATCCGGGCCGAGATCGTGGAAGGATTATCCCGTGGAGAAATCTTCGAAATCGAGGGAAAGGGCTTTGTGGCAAGGGAACGACTCGATGCTCTCAAACAGCGGACGGAAACGGTCGTAAAGGATTTCTATGCGCAAAACCCGTTGGCGACTTCGGTGAAAACGTTGGAGCTCAAAGGGCGCCTCCCTCCATCACTGGACGAGGTCCTGCTTCAGAGAATTCTCCATGAGCTTTGCACAGAGGGAAGAATCACCGAAAGCGGCTCAGGATATCGTCTGCCCGACTTTCGGGTGAAGCTGCTTCCCGAGCAGGAAAAACTGGCCGCTCTTCTGCTGCGGTATGCCCGCGAATCCGGCCTGGTGCCCTTTGGGGCAGGCAAGTTCTGCAGATTCAACATGCGCCTCCGGACCTTCAGCCAGCCTGAAATCCAGAAGATACTCGATCACTGGCGAAATGAAGGCAGACTCATCAAGCTCAAAGACGGCCGCTATCTCTCACCGGCCGCCCTGGAGGAGGTCAAGGCCAGGGTCAGGGCGGTGATTTCCGAGCGGGGGGTCTTCCTCCTGGAAGACCTGAAGGAAGCTCTGGGCTGCGGAAGGACTAGGGGGATCCCGGTGCTCGAGCATCTGGATGAAATCGGGTTCACCGTTCGATTCGAGCAGGGGCGTGTCCTGAGATCGCTCGAGCCGGAATCGGGGGAGTCCCCCGAGAGGCTGCCTCGGCCTCAGAAAGCGACGGAACAGGAGCTTCCGGACCGCCCTTGAATGGTCCCTCCCCCGGGAACCGTCAGGAACCGGGGCAGGGTGGGGACGGGTTCATCGTGGCGGCCGGAACCGGTTGAGGAATCCCGCTCGAGGGTTCAGGAGTCAGAAGGTGATTTCAGGGCGGCCGGTTGCAGGCGTGCTGCATGTGAGGCTTTTCGGAAGACATCTGACTCGAGGCCGGCGCATCACGGGTCGAGATCGTCCATGGGGCTCATGACGCCATGCCCCCCTTGCTGCAGCACGTGTGTATAGACCATGGTCGTCGAGACATCGTTGTGGCCGAGCAGGGCCTGGATGGTGCGTATGTCTGTGCCTCGCTGAAGGAGATGAGTCGCAAAACTGTGTCGAAAAGTGTGTGATGTGATCCTCTTGGTAATCCCCGCCTGCCTCGCTGCTGCTTTGATCGCTTTGTTCACGACACTTGGGTCGATATGGTGGCGACGCACCACCCCGCTCAGGGGATCGGTCGACAGACTTCCTGCCGGGAACACGTATTGCCATCGCCATTCTTTCGACGCCGAGGGAAGCTTGCGTGCCAGGGCATGAGGAAGATAGACGTCACCGAATCCCCGGGCCGAATCCCCGTCATGAATCGCTTTGACCCGCGCGAGGTGATTCTGAAGAAGAGGGCCGATGGAGACGGGGAAGGTCGTGACCCTGTCTTTTGCCCCTTTTCCGGAGCGGACGGTGATCGATTTCATCTTGAAGTCGATGTCCTGCACGCGCAACCGGAGGGCTTCCATGATCCGCAGGCCGCTTCCATAGAGCAGCTTCACCACCAGCTGCGGCGTTCCGCTGAGCAACGGGATGATTCTGGATATCTCCTCACGGGTCATGACCACGGGAATGTTGATCTTCCGCGGGGCCCGAACCGCATCGATGGCGCCGTCCAGGGACTCCTTCAGCACCTTCTTGTAAAGAAAGACCAGCGCATTCATGGCCTGATTCTGAGTCGAGGGAGCGACGCGACCTTCCACGGCGAGATGGGTCAGAAACGGCTGGATCTTTGCTTCGCCGTCTTTCAGATCTTCTCGCGATGCCATACGGTGAAACCGTACATACCGCCTGATCCAATCGCAATAGGCCCTTTCCGTGTGAATCGAGTAGTGATGGACCCGCATCACATCGCGGACTTCATCGAGCAGACGGGGGGTTCTTGTCGTTGACACGGTTCCCTGTTCCAAGTATGGTCCACCAAAGGCAAAACCGATAAGTTTCGTTACCTTGTTCCTGAATGAGCTCTGAGCTCATTGCGCGAGATCCGCTTCATGCATGAGTCTATTCATCCACGCATGCCATCGGAGAACCTGATATTGCACTTGAGGCGATTTTGCCTGAGTTTCCGCCCAATATCACAATAGCAGGGCGAATCGACATGATAATCA
This sequence comes from Deltaproteobacteria bacterium, assembly GCA_012517315.1. GTDB lineage: Bacteria > Desulfobacterota > Syntrophobacteria > Syntrophobacterales > Syntrophobacteraceae > JAAYUJ01. Next base: position 711 of record JAAYVE010000059.1, on the reverse strand, counting down.
ATGGTTCTATTGACTCGGTGCATTCGCATCGATGAAGGCCAAAACCATTTTTATACGCGCGCGCCATCCGTGGCGCGGAGCGAAACTCTTTTTAAATTATCTGGTTAAAAGAATTGACAGGAAAAAATTAAATAAAAAAAGCTAATACAAAAATAATATCATTCCGAAGTACTATTTTTGGTAAGTGGAATAAATCAAGAACCATTTCTTCAATAAAATATAAAAATATGCCTATTTTTCCTAATCGAAAAAAGAATGGATATGTTCTATTTCAATAAATAAAAATAGATGATTGCACCTTTTAAATAAACCAATAATTCTGAGCCGCTTTTTCCATCAATACAGAATACTAGCTTTGAGTATTTCATATTCATTTTTTATTATCAGAATTGAAATATATTTTATAACAATCTATTGTTATAAAATAGTGATTGAAATATAGAAGAGATTTATCTTAATAAAAGAAAAAAATCTGTACAATATTTTTTATTAAAATTGCGAACTGATAGCTTAATAAGCAAAATTGAATATTTATTTTTCGTGAAATGAAATTGTCTTCGCCATCCTTGGCTCAGACAATTTTTACGTAAATGGCCCAATAGAACAATTGCATTGAGCAGACCACGGCTATTGGCACGGTTTTTGCCGTCGCTTCGCTCCTATCGCAAAAACCGCGCCAATTGACGCCGTGGCAGCTCATGCAAACGTTGG
>JAAYVE010000058.1 GCA_012517315.1 Deltaproteobacteria bacterium | reverse complement strand
TTTCTCATCGAGGTTCCCGTGTCCCTTGAAGCCGCCCGAGCCGCGGCCCGACCCATGGCGATCGAAACCTGGGAGGAGGCTGGCCTCATCCGCATCGGTAAGGATTTCGTCATCGGGTCCGTCAAACTCCTCCCTTTTCAGAATCTCTTCATTGCTTTCGACTCACCTCAGAGGCTCCTTCGCAGTGACGCACGGGACTATGTCATGGGCATCGGGAGGAGTTCCCTCACCCTTGCCAATCTCACCATCCGGAGAAAATCACGCTCCACCCTGGATTTGGGCACAGGATGCGGGATTCAGGCTTTCCTCGCCGCTGAGCACAGCGACACGGTCTTCGGCACCGACGCCAATCCCAGGGCCATTGAGTTCGCGCGCTTCAATGCCCTCCTGAACGGCATGAAAAAAGTCATCCTCCTGGGAGGAGATCTCTTCGAACCAGTCGAGGGAAAACAGTTTGATCTCATCCTGAGCAGCCCCCCCTTCGTCGTCTCACCCCATAAGAGCTATTTCTACCGTGACGGAGGGGATGGGTCGGAAGGAATCTGCGAGAGGCTTGTGAGACGGGTGCCCACTCATCTGCGCGAGGGAGGGTATGCTCAAATCCTTGCCAACTGGCCGGAAAAGGCTGGAAAAGAATGGAGTGGGGAAGTCCGCAGGTGGGTAGAAGGAGTCGGTTGCGACACCTGGGTGCTCCGGTCTGAAAGCCGCGACGCCGCCACCTATGCTTCGACCTGGATCCGGCACACGGAAAGAGGGTCACCCGCCGTACTGGCGCGCCGGTTCCGCCAGTGGATGGAGTATTACGAACGCCTGGGGATTGATGCCCTGGGGGCTGGCATCGTCAACATGCGCCGCTCCAAAGGAAAACGGACCTTCTGGTTTGCGACGCAAGAGGCTCCAAGCAAGATGCTTGGCCCCTGCGGCGAGGCCATCGCTGAGGGTTTCCAGGTGAGGGATTTGCTGGAAGAGCGGAGCACGGACGAGGAACTTCTCATCCTCGCACCGGTTGTTGCCCCCGGGGTGCGGCTGGAAACCCGTCACACCAAGGCACAGGAAGGGTGGACAGGGCCGGAGGTTTGGGTGAGAATGACTGACGGCCTCGCCTACGAGGGAAGGGTCGACAGCTGCCTGGCGGATCTCCTCATGCAACTCGACGGCAGACGAAGTTTGGGGAGCCTCCTGGACGGGATGGCCGAAAAGCTCGGTGTTTCCCGCGAAACGGCATCCGGTCCGTTTTGCCTCATCGTTCGTCAACTCCTTCAGCAGGGTTTCCTGCTGTCTCAAAGCCTGCCTCAAAAGCAGGCGGGCGCGGCTACCCCTCAATGACGGTCCCCTTTTGAAAGTCGGTCCAATGGGCGGGAAATGGATTGCAACCGGTCCGATACCATGAATCGAATCCTTTCCTTCCAGGAACAGCCCCATGGCAGGGTGCACCGCGTCGAGCTTCCTTGCGTTTTGGGGAGGGGTAAGGAAGCGGACCTCTCCCTATCTGATGCAACCGTTTCCCATCGTCACGCCCTGATCTCCCTGATGGAAGGAAGGATCTGGATTGAAGACCTGCACAGTACCAACGGCGTCTTCGTCAATGGGATCCGGATTCTCGATCGGACCCCGGTGACCGTCGGCGACACCATCACCCTGGGAACAACCAGTTTGCGCTACATCGAGGAAGAAGCGCAACCAGTCGACGAGACGATCATCCTCCATGCGCTGCGTCAAGACCAGGAACCGGGGCTCGACCGGGATCGCCTCAAGCTCATCCATGAGATCACCGCCCAGCTTTCCGAAAACCAGGACATCCAGGCTCTCCAAGAGAATCTTTCGGTGAGGCTCAAGGAAATCTTCCATCACGACCGGGGATGCGTGGCCCTTTTCCAAGAAGACGGCTCCCTCCAGCCTCTCCTTTCTCAGACAAACATGGTCACCATCCCCCTCAGCAGAAGCATCATCGACCGGGTGTTCCGCAACAGAGAATCTCTCATGCTTTCTGACGCCATGGGAGACGCCTCTCTGCAGGAGCAGGAA
>JAAYVE010000057.1 GCA_012517315.1 Deltaproteobacteria bacterium | reverse complement strand
TCCAGAAAAAGTGAAATGTTACGTGCTGGTTTCTTCATAAAGGATGGGGAGAAAACCAAATCATTGTTCAGATTCTTACGAAAACCATCGCCAAGAATGCTTTACTCAAGCCACCTCATAGGTGCTCCGGGAATTGCTGTTATGAAGTCGATTTTTCCCATCATCATGTGCCCATATATGGGCAAATGGCCATATATGGGCACATCTGCATGACGTCCAGCAGCCTTTACCTGCCATGAAATTCATATCGATCACGATAGATTAGCTCCATAATCCATAAATTGATCCTGCTGGCACAGATCTTGACTCTAAGGATTGTTGTGCCCCCGGATTCTATTCGCAGATCTCCTGTCGCAAGCCATCGAGAATTTCGCTTTTTGATTGGAGCTCCTTTCATGACTCCAAGAAACTTTCCTCAGCGCATCCACGTGTTGGCCAAGCCGACCGGGTCGACCTGCAACCTGGACTGCGCCTACTGCTTCTATCTCCAGAAGGAGGGGCTCTACCCCGGCAGCCGGTTTCGCATGAGCGACGAGGTGCTGGAAAGCTACATTTCCCAGCTCATCGAATGCCACCGCACGGACACGGTGACCGTTTCCTGGCAGGGCGGGGAGCCGACCCTCATGGGGGTGGATTTTTACCGGCGGGCCATCGCGCTCCAGGAAGAACACCGCCGCCCCGGCATGCGCTTCGAGAATACCCTGCAGACCAACGGCACCCTGCTGAACGACGAATGGTGCGAGTTCCTGCGTGAAAACAACTTCCTCGTCGGCATCAGCATCGACGGCCCCAGCTCGCTCCACAATACCCACCGCGTGGACAGGGCCGGCAAACCGACCTTCGACCGGGTGATGCGGGGCCTCCGGCTGCTGCAAAAGCACGGGGTCGAGCAGAATGTCCTGGTCACGGTCAACCGCACCAATGCGGACCACCCGCTCGAGGTCTACCGGTTCTTGCGCGACGAGGCCAAAACCACCTGGATGCAGTTCATTCCGGCGGTGGAGCGGATCAACGGGGGAGCGGGCACCCTCACTCAGGATGGGACGGCCGTTTCGGACCGCACGGTGGGGCTGGAGCAGTGGGGCGCTTTCCTGACGGACATCTTCGACGAATGGGTGCGCCGCGATGTGGGGAAGGTCTTCATCCAGACTTTTGAAGCGGCGGTTCGCTCCTGGCTGCATCTGCCTTCATCGGGGATGTGCATCTTCGACCCTACCTGCGGCCACGGCCTCGCCCTGGAGCACAACGGGGACCTGTACGCCTGCGACCATTTTGTGGATCCCGAGTATTTGCTGGGCAACATCCTGGAAACCCACATGGGTGAGCTGGCAGGCTCCGAGCGGCAAAGGAAGTTCGGCCGCGACAAGCTGGAGTCCCTGCCGGGCTGCTGCCGCGAGTGCGAGGTGTTTTTTGCCTGCCATGGGGAATGTCCCAAGAACCGGTTTGTCATTTCCCCAGACGGCGAACCGGGACTCAATGTCCTGTGCGCCGGGTACAAGCACTTCTTTCGCCACATCGACAGGCCCCTGAAGATCCTGGCCCACCTGCTGCGCCGCGGGTTGCCCGCCGAGCAGGTGATGCAGGTCATGGCTCAGCAGGAGACCGCACCGGCAACGGTGCATTCCAAAGTCGGCCGCAATGCGCCGTGTCCCTGCGGCAGTGGCCTCAAATTCAAGAAATGTCATGGCCGGCTCGGAAACATGGGAGACGGCAAACCCGGTCCAGCGTCCGTGCACCCTTCTTGATCAGAGTGGATGGTGAGCATTGGAGCAGATTATGCCGGGGTCCTTTGAGCTTCCGGCGATCATCGGAAATGGTTGGACGAGAAGATCCAAGCACCTGACATATCAGATAGACACACACTCACCATGAACGGCAGGGAAAGGAGAAGCCGCATGACCGTGATCGCGATCAACGTACTGCTGGATCCAGATGATGCGACGGTTGAGAGGGCAAAGGCGGCGAACGCCCGACTGCGAGAGAACTATCCGGAGGGTTTCGCCCTCGATGCCAGCCACGCGCCGCACATCACCATTCTCCAGCGGTTTGTGCGGACGGCGGACCTCGACGAGGTCGCGAATGCCGTGGCCGAAGTGCTGCGTGCAGAGCAGTCCATGAAATGGGAAAGCATTGCGACTGGCTACTATGCCTTGGCCGACAAGGATCTCCGGTTGGTGGGCATCGTCATCGAGCCGACCGAGGATCTGCGCCGACTTCAGCAAAGAATCATCGACGCCGTCGCCCCGTACGCTGTGGAAAAGGGGACCGGCGAGGCCTTTGCGCCCCGCCCCGACGGCGGGGCGATCAGCCGGCCGACGGTGGACTACGTGAACACCTTCGTCGGACTCCGCACCGGCGTGAACTACCACCCTCATCTGACCGTCGGTATAGGCACCCGTGACTTCGTGGACGCTCTGAAAGCGGAGCCGTTCGAGGCCTTCACCGTCCGGGCTGTATCCGTGAGCCTCTACCAGGTGGGGGATTACGGTGTCGCACAGAGAAAGCTCCATGACCTCCACCGCTGTGATGATCCGCTGCCTTCCTGGAACGATGGCCCCGCCAAACAGGAGATCCTCGCATTCATCGCCAGGGTGACCAAGGAAGGATCACTCGACTTCCTGCCACTGAAGGAACGCATTGCCGTGTTCGACAACGACGGCACGCTCTGGCCGGAGAATCCGATGCCGTTTCAGGCAGCCTTTGCCATCGACGAACTGAACCGACACATCCTCACTGAGCCCAGGCTTGCTTCGGATCCCATGGTGCAAGCCGCCCTGGCCGGCGACATTGCAAAACTCCTGGACGGCGAGCACTTCGACGGCCTGATGCAGGTCCTGGCACTCACCCATGCAGGGATGACGATCGACGAGTTTCGCGACGCCGTGGAGGCATGGCTCGCATCGGCCAGACATCCGCGGTATGGCAGGCCCTATGACGAGCTCACCTACCAGCCCATGCAGGAGCTCCTGCGCCTTCTGCGGGAAAATCGCTTCAAGAACTTCATCGTTTCCGGCGGCGGCGCGGACTTCATGCGCGTCTGGGTGGAGCGCGTCTACGCCATACCCCCGGAGCAGGTTGTCGGCTCGACGGCGCGGACGACATTCGAGCTGCGCGACAGCGGACCGGCGCTGACAAAGACACTCGACCATTTATTCGTCAACGACAGGGAAGGAAAGCCCGTCGGCATTCATCAGTTCATCGGCCGGCGACCTGCGGTATGTTGCGGGAACAGCGACGGCGACCACGCGATGTTGCAGTACACCACGATCAACAACCCGCGCCCCAGTTTCGGCCTCATCGTCCACCACACCGACGGTGAACGCGAATATGCCTATGATGCCGAGACGAAGAGCACCGGCAAGCTTGTCGAAGCCCTCAAGGAGGCCCCCGGGCGCGGCTGGCTCGTTGTGGACATGAAGCGGGACTGGAAGACCATCTTTCGGCCCGAGTCGAGGTGACTCGTGGAAGGGCGATGCTGGATAGGCGAAGGCATCAAGATGCCCCTGCCATGAAGGTGAAGCCTGCAAATTATGAACGTCTAACCCTTTCAAAACAGGGACATACAATATGAAAACGAAGCTTTACACGTCGCCGGCCATCGAGCATCAGGAGAAGATCGCCAACCTTCCTTTCGTGGAAAACCGAGCCACGGCGGATACGGCGCAGACGCTTCGCGATGAGCTGCTCTACCAACGTGCCACGCAGGCGTACCTCTGGGCGCTGCCGCTCATCAATACGCTTGGCATGCAGCGCGGGTCCGAGAAAGCATTCGGTGAAGGGTACCACGTTTTGCCGGTGTGGAAGAAGCGCCTCGACGCCCAGACGCTCGTGACCACACCGAACTCCGACGTGATCTATGCGATGAGCTACGTCGATCTCGGCAAGGACGGCCCGCTCGTGTTCGACGCCCCGCCCATGCTCCAGGGCATCCTGCTGGATTTCTGGCAGCGGCCGATCCCCGTCGATGGCGGCAAGTTTGCGGGCGACTTCGGCTTTTTCGGGCCGGATCAGGGGAAGGGCGGAAAGTTCCTGCTCCTGCCGCCGGGCTACAAGGGCGACGTTCCGGGGGGGTACTACGTCTACCGCTCGGGGACGAACAACGTGTTTGTGTTCCTCCGGGCTTTCTATGCCGATGCGAGCAACCTGAAGCCGACGAACGATCTGGTCGAGCAGACGAAGATCTACCCACTCAAGGGTGAAGCGAAGGCGATGAAGTTCCCGGATGCTTCGGGCGTGCCGGTCGATATGCTGCCGATCAGCGACGCGACCGCCTTCGACCAACTCAAGAAGCTGGTGGACGCCGAAGGGCCGCACCTGGCCGACCCGGACTGGATGGGCATGCTGGCTGGACTCGGCATCGTGAAGGGGGAGCCCTTTCAGCTTGACGAGCGCACGCGGGGCATCCTCGACCGCGCCGCGAAGTCGGCGTACAAGATGAGCCGCGTGATCGCCTTCGATGAGGTCGTGTCCGGCCGGTCGTTCCGCATGTACCCCGACCGCCGCTGGGTCAATCCGATGGCCGATGCGACCCCGGAGAACCCGAGTGGCAAGCTCGACCTGAGCTGGCGGCGGGTGGATCGCGGCGGGGCGCTCGATGTTGATTGCCGCCCGTGGTTTTTCTCGAACTATTACTCGGTCAGCCCCGGCATGCTCTCGCAGATTCCCGGCAAGGGAGCGTTCTACATCATCGCCTTCACCGACGGCGATGGCGCGCCCCTGACCGGCGGGACTAGCTACCGGCTGAATCTGCCGAAGGACGTGCCGGCTGCGAACTTCTGGTCGGTGACGCTCTACGAAGCCGAGAACGGTTCGGGCCTTGCCAACGGCCGGCCTTTCCCCTCGCTCGGGTCGCGCGACAACCCGGCCCGGAACGCCGACGGCAGCACCGACCTCTACCTGGGGCCCAAAGCCCCGGAGGGCAATGAGAAGAACTGGCTCGCCACGGTGCCCGGTAAAGGGTACTTCGCCATTCTGCGGCTTTACGGGCCGACCGAACCGGCTCTCGCGAAGACCTGGAAGCCCGGCGACTTCACGATCGTGAAGTGAAGGTCGGCCACTAAAACCGGTCGACTCAACCTGTCTCAAGGGGACCAACCAATGATAGGCAATCTTGATGATCTAAGATTTGAGGGCGGTTACCCGAGCGCAGAGACCGTTCAAAAACTCTACGGCCGGCTCGACCTGCAGCGCGCCGTGCAGGCCTTCCTCGACTTCATGCCCGCAATGTCGATGCAGGCCTTGCTCGGCATGCACCCGCGCGGTTGGGGAGACAGCGAGACCGGCGGCATGGTTGTCCACGTGGAATCTGGTGAAGGAAAAGTTGAAGCGATTCACCTGACCTGTAACACAGAAATCATCTGCGCCAGCCTGAGCCTGGAGCTGAAACAGACCGGCCCGGCCGTTCCAGTGCTCTGTCAATGATGTTCTACAGGGTAGCGCCGTAGGGTGGGCAAAAGCGCAGCGTTGCCCGCCATTGCATCTTGATGGGCACGATGAACCTGTGCCCACCCTACGCCAACCCGGAGAAATCAAGTTGGCGATGCACTAGATGTGCCGCCAATGGTGTTGGGCATTATCAACGATGGCTTCATGCGCTATGTGGCCGACCTGGGCAATACGACACGACCATGAATCGCCTCGTTCCCCGTGAGCAGACATCGCGTGGCCACTGCGCCTGGCCGGCGTGGTGGCGCCGTGACTCGGGCTGGTCGCCTGCGGATCGGCGCGCGTCAAGGTAGTTGTCGCCTCGTTTTTGCAGCCAGCGGCTGTTGCCGAGGTGTCCCTTCAACTGACGGAGGAGAGAGACCGTGAATCCTGAGATGATCCTCAAGCTGGTGCTGCTCCTGGGTGTGGTGCTGCTCGTCGTTGCCATCGGCATCTGGGCGCGCCTGGAGCAGCCGCTGCTGCTGCTGCGCAGGCTGGCGCTGGCCCTTCGCGCCATGGTGGCGATGTACGTGGCGCTGCCCGCCTTCGTGCTCGTGCTGGTGTGGCTGCTGCCGCTCCAGGCGGGCGTTGGCGCAGTGCTGCTGGGGTTCGCGGTCTCGCCCGTGCTGCCTCCGTGGGCCAAGAAGGGAGCCGCGGTCGGCGGCCAGGCCGACTACGTCATCGGCCTGCAGGTCCTGTCCTCAGGTGTCGCGCTGCTGGTCGTTCCGCTCATGATCTGGATCGTCTACCGGATGTTCGGGGTGGCGACCGCGCTGGATCCCCTGGCCGTGGAGCTGGTGCTTCTCGTCACCGTCGCGGCCCCCTTGGCCCTCGGCATGGGTCTCGCCCGCCTCCGCCCGGGCGCCGCGCCGGGGCTTGCGGCCCTTGCCGACCGGGTGGGTGGGGTGGTCCTCCTGCTCGGCGCGGTGGTCCTTCTCATCGTTCATGGCCGGGAGATCCTGGGCGTCATCGGCCAGGGCACGCTCGTCGTCACCTTGGTTGTCGTCGCGTTTGGCCTGCTCGTCGGGCACCTGCTCGGTGGCCCGGATCCGGGCAACCGTGGAGCGCTCGCCTCGGCCACGGTCTTGCGGCACCCGGCCATCGCGCTCCTGCTCGCCTCGGGCGCCTTCCCGGAGCACGAGGCGACCGTCATCGGGACGGTCCTGCTCTACCTGCTCGCCGCCCTGTTGCTCGCCGTCCCCTATGAGCGCTGGCGCAAGTCGGTTGCCTTAGCTCACCCGCACGCCACCAACCCTTGATGAACATTTTGGAGGAATCATGATCGGCAATCTGGACGAACTGCGCTACGAAGGCGGCTACCCGACCGCAGAGACCGTTCAAAAACTTTACGACCAGCTCGACCTGCAGCGCGCCGCGCAGGCCTACCTCGACTTCATGCCCGCAATGTCGATGCAGGCCTTGCTCGACATGCACCCGCGCGACCACGGGGTCAGCGAGGCCGGCGGCATGATCGTGTACACCGAGCCGGGTGAAGGCAGGTCGAAGGACATCGGCCTGACCTACAACACCGAAAGCATGTACGCGAGCCTCAGCCTCGACCTGAAGCAGACGGGCCCGGCCGTCATCGAGGTGCCGCCGAATGTCCTGGGCGTCATCAACGACGGCTTCTTTCTCTATTTGGCGGACCTCGGCAATGCCGGTCCCGACCGCGGGAAAGGCGGCAAGTACCTCCTCCTGCCGCCGGGCTACGAGGGCGACGTGCCGGATGGCTACTTCGTCTTCCGGTCCAGCACCTGGCGCAACTGGGTGATGGCGCACGGCTTCGAGCACGACACGGGGCGAGGCGAGGCCGCGCTGGCGTACTACAAGGCGCATTTCAAGGTCTACCCGCTGGGCGAGGGCGTGCACCAGCCGGGCGTCGTCAGCGCGTCGTTCACGCCGAGCGACTCCACGTTCGCGCGCGACATCCGCTACTTCGAGCGGCTGCACCAGATGGTCCAGTACGAGCCGCTCTCGGCCTTCACGCCGGAGCAGCTGGGCCTGCTCCATGCCCTGGGGATCGTGAAGGGGGCCGCGTTCCAGCCCGACGAGCGCATGCGCCGCATCCTGTCGGACGGCGTCCGGCTGGGCGACGGCATGGCCAAGGCGATCATGTTCGCCAGCCGCGACCCGGAGGCCCGGGTCTACCCGGACCGCCACTGGGAGCGCGTCTTCATCGGCGGTTACAAGTTCGAGCGCGACGGCGCCCGGCTGCTGGACGCCCGAACCCTCTGGCACTATGGCGCCATCGTGGTCACTCCGGCGATGGAAGCCAAGATGGTCGGCGTCGGCTCGCAATACCTCACGACCTACAAGGACGCCAGCGGCGCCTACCTGGACGGCGGACAGCGCTATCGGCTGCGGCTGCCGGCCGGGATTCCGGCGAAGAACTTCTGGTCGGTGACCGTCTACGACACCGAGACGCGCTCGCTGCTGCAGAACGGCCAGCCGAAGCCGAGCATCAGCAGCGCCTTCGACCAGCCCGAGGTGAACCCGGACAACTCGGTCGACATCTACTTCGGCCCGGCAGCGCCGGAGGGCAAGGAGAAGAACTGGATCCGGACCGTGCCCGGAAAGGGCCACTTCGTGTGGATCCGCCTGTACGGGCCGCTGGAAGCCTTCTTCGAGCAGACCTGGAGACCTGACGACATCGTGAAGGTCCTATCATGAGAGGAAATGTGCAGAATGACCGAGGCAGCAGCCCGAAATACGCGGCGAGGGTCCCCGAGTCGATCCGGACACCGGATCGTGTGGAGACGGAGCAGCTCGGAGATTTGACGTTCTTCGACGGGATGCCCTCCGACGAGACGGTGCGCAAGGTCTACGACCAGCTCGACTTCGCGCGCGGTGTCGAGACCTTCCTGAGCGGTTGTCCGGCGGCCTCGATCCAGGCCTTCCTCCAGGGCATGAAGCAGGCCTGGATGGGCACCTTCAGCATGGGCATCACCGAGCAGCTGCTCGACGCGCAAACCCTCTGGCTGACCCCCAGCACCACGGTTGTCTATTGCATCGCGGAGATCAACGTCGAGCACGGGCCGACGGTCATGGAGGTCCCGCCCGGTGTCCTCGGGCCTGTTGACGACGCCTACATCCGCTGGGTCACCTACGTCGGCTTCACCGGTCCCGACCGGGGCCAGGGCGGCAAGTACCTGTCCCCGCTGCGGAATTCTGGTCCTTCGTCGTCTACTCGGGTCAGCACCGGGGCCTGCTGGAGAGCGACCAGAAGAGCGCCGGTGTCGACAGCCTGGGCCCGGACCTGAAGGCCAACCCGGACGGTTCCTACACCGTCTGGTTCGCACCGACCGCGCCCACCGGCAAGGAGGGCAACTGGGTGCAGACCATGCCCGGCAAGAGCTGGTCGGCCCTGCTGCGACTCTACGCCCCGCTCGAACCGTGGTTCGAGAAGACGTGGAAGCCGGGTGACATCGAACTGGTGAAGTAGCCATGGTCGCTGACCACTGCGCAAGTGGATCGCGGTGGGGCTCTCTATGTCTGACCGGTGGGACGAACTACAAACTGAGTCTGCCGAATACGGCAGATGGCAGGGAATCATGGGGCTGACTAAGGCGATCACAGACGTCCAACTACTCAACCAAGGAGATAACGCATGGCAAAACAGAAGCAACCCAACATTCTCATCATCTGGGGGGACGACATCGGCATCACCAACCTGAGCTGTTACTCGGACGGGTTGATGGGCTATCGCACCCCCAACATCGACCGGATCGCCAACAAGGGCATGCGCTTCACCGACTCCTATGGCCAGCAGACCTGCACGGCGGGCAGGGCGGCCTTCATCACGGGGCAAAGCCCTTACCGCACCGGGTTGACGAAAGTCGGCATGACCGGCGCGGACATCGGCCTGCAGGCCGAGGACCCAACCATCGCCGAGCTGCTCAAGCCGCTCGGTTACGCCACGGGCCAGTTCGGCAAGAACCACTTCAGCGACAAGAACAAGTACCTGCCCACGGCCCACGGGTTCGACGAGTTCTTCGGAAACCTCTACCACCTCAATGCCGAGGAGGAGCCGGAAAACGTAGACTACCCGACGGACGCGGACTTTCCCGATTTCAAGAAGGTCTTCGGCCCGCGGGGCATCATGCACAGTTGGGCCACCGAGAGGGACGACCCGACCGAACACCCTCGCTGGGGCCGCGTCGGCAAGCAGAAGATCGAGGACACGGGGCCGCTGACCAAGAAGCGCATGGAGACCTGCGACACCGAGTTTCTCGGCGCGGCGAAGGACTTCATCCAGCGCGCCCACAAGGCGGAGAAGCCCTTCTTCGTGTGGCTCAACACCACGTGGATGCACTTCCGCGTCCACCCGCCGAAGGAGATCCTCGGCCAGGCCGGGCGCTGGCAGTCCTTCTACCATGACGCCATGGTGGAGCACGACAAGCACGTCGGCCAGATGCTGGATCTCCTGGACGAGCTCGGCATCGCCAAGGACACGATCGTGATGTACTCGACCGACAATGGCCCGCACATGAACACCTGGCCCGACGGCGCCATGACCCCTTTTCGCAACGAGAAGAACTCCAACTGAGAGGGTGCATTCCGGGTGCCGATGATGGTGCGCTGGTCCGGCAAGATCAAGGCCGGCACGGTTTCGAATGAGATCATCGCCCACCAGGACTGGCTGCCGACGCTTTTGGCGGCCGCCGGCGAAAAGGACATCGGCGAAAAGCTCAAGAAAGGCCACACGGCCGGGGACAAGAAGTTCAAAGTGCACCTGGACGGGTACAACTTCCTGCCCTACTTAACGGGCAAGGAGGAGAAAGGGCCCCGGCCGGGCTTCATTCACTTCTCGGATGACGGCGACCTGGTCGGTTTGCGCTACGACAACTGGAAGTTCATCTTCGCCGAACAGCGCTGCCATGGTACGGTGCAGATCTGGGCGGAACCGTTCGTTCATCTGCGCGTCCCCAAGATCTTCAATCTGCGCACCGACCCCTTCGAGCGGGCGGACATCACCTCCAACACCTACTGGGACTGGATGATCGACCGCGTCTACCTGACTTATGCCGCCCAGTACATCGTGCGTGAGTTTCTGAGTACCTTCAAGGAGTTCCCGCCGCGCATGAAGCCTGCCAGCTTCACCATCGACGAGGTGTTGAAGAAGATGGAGCAGAGTTTCGACTACTAGCTTTTGAGGTGCCGGGCACTGTGAAAGCGCCCGGCGCCTATCGTGTGTTCGGCGGAGGAGAGACGAAACGGCGGGGAATCGAAAAATGGCCGCAGCCATGGCGACACTGAGTAATTCGCGGGAGGAACACCCAGCTCGGCGTAGCCGGGTGTGGGACGCGTTGCATGTAGCCTTCGGTAGACCGCGACCCTTAAATACAAGGGGACAATATGAACAGAGCGAGACTCAGCGTTTTGGTGTTCGGATTCTATATGGTATTCATGGTTGGATTAGGCTTCCTGCTGTTCCCAATGATTATCCTCGACTTCTTTCACTTGTCGGCCGGCGATGATGTATGGATTCGATTTGTCGGGATGCTGGCGTCGATCATGGGAGTTTATTACATCCTTTTCGCGCGGTCGCAGCTGGATCGCTTTATTCCTTCGACGGTATCGGCTCGCTATTACGCTGCGGCATTTATGGGGTACTGATGGTCGCTTTAGGGAAGATGGGGCCGGGCGTACTATTGTTTGCGGCGATTGATGCGTGCGCCGCCACATGGACTTGGCTCGCCGTTCGGATGGCCGCCCGCGAAAACGCCTAACCAAGTGCTGCAGAAGACGGCGGGGCAGGTAGGCTTTCCCTGATTCGTAGCTCACCCGGCGCCTATGGTGTGGTAGATACTCTGATGGACCCAGTGGCAACGCAGCGCAAACAGCCTGACCGCACCCGGGAGGCCGTGCGGGCCTTCTACGAGGCGCATCCCTATCCGCCGCCTCTGGAAGAGCTGGAAGGCTACCGCCGGTGCTGGCAGGATGAAGGTCGGCGGTGTGCGGAATTCCACCTGCACTGGCTGGAGCAGCCCTACCGCGCGGACCTGCGCGTGCTGGTCGCCGGCTGCGGCACGTCGCAGGCCGCCAAGCATGCCCTGCGCCAGCCTGAGAGCAAGGTCGTCGGCATCGACCTGAGCGCGGCCGGCGTGCGCTACACCGAGGCGCTGCGCAGCCGCTAGAGCCTGGCCAACCTGGAGGTCCGGCAACTGCCCATCGAGCGGGTCGGCGAGCTGGGCCGGCGCTTCGACAAGATCGTCTGCACGGGTGTGCTGCACCACCTGCCGGCTCCGGATGCCGGATTGCGGGCCTTGCAGGCGGTGCTGGAACCGGGCGGCGCCCTGCACCTGATGGTCTACGCCCCCTACGGCAGGGCGGGCGTCTATCTCTTGCAGGACTATTGCCGGCGCTTAGTCATCGGCCACAGCCGCCAGGAGATCCGTGACCTGGCTGTCACACTGACCGCCCTGCCGCGCGCCCATCCGCTGGCCCGTCTGCTTGCCGAGTCGCCCGACTTCCAAAGCCCGGACGGTCTGGCCGATGCGCTGCTCAACCCGCAGGACCGGGCCTACAGCGTGCCGCAGCTCTTTGACCTCATCGAGGGCTGCGGGCTCAGGTTCGGCCGTTGGGTGCGTCAGGCGCCATATTTGCCGGGCTGCGGCCTTTCCGGCCGCCACACCCCATGCCGATAGACTTTCGACGCTATCGCCACGGGAGCAGTATGCCGCGGTGGAACTGTTTCGGGGGACGATGCTGCGCCACAGCCTGATCGTCCACCGGGACGATAGCCCCGGTGGCGGCCGGCCGCACCGTTTCGATGACGACGGGTGGCTGGGCTATGTCCCGATCCGGCTGCCGGAGACGATCCGTGTGGAGGAGCGGCTGCCTCCGGGTGCGGTGGCGGTGCTCATCAATCGGGCCCACATCGATAAGGACCTGTTTCTGCCGATCGATGAAGAGCAGGGGCGCTGGTTCGACGCCATCGATGGCCGGAAAACGGTCGGTGCGATTTTGGAGCCTGTCATGGGCGGGGAGCGGCAACCGCCGGAGCGCATCCGCGCCCGCCGCTTCTTCGAGCAGCTCTGGCGACACGATCTGGTGGTGATGGATGCATCCGGAGACAAATCGAGATTCAGATGATTGACTTCTTCAAGGAAGTGCTGAATTTATGGCCAAGATGGAGCAATCCTGGGGCGACTAGCGGCAACACTTTGAGAGCCTTTGATCCTTAACTGGTCAACGTCCAGAAATCCCCTCTCCCCTTAACTCTCGGGGGCAGAGGGATCACAGGGTCCCAGATGGCGACCCGGAGTGGGGTTGGTATGAATCGTTTGGGGAAGACTGTTGCGTCCATTTCGGCCATTGGGGCGGTCCTTTTACTGTCCGGGCCGGTGCAGGCCGGCGATACACTCACTCGCATCAAGGAACGCAAAAACCTCAAGTGCGGCGTGAGCGATGGCATCCTTGGGCTTTCCATGAAGGACCAAAACGGGCGATGGTCCGGCATGGACGTGGATTTCTGCCGGGCTTTGAGTGCAGCGGTTTTGGGTGATCCCGAAAAGGCAATCTACGTGCCCCTCACTGCCGCTGCCCGGTTTTCCGCGCTCAAAGCCGGCGAGGTGGACGTCCTCGCCCGAAACACCACCTGGACACTCGAGCGCGAAGCTGTTCTGGGAATCCTTTTCACCGGGGTTCTCTATTACGACGGACAGGGTTTTCTGGTTTCGAAATCCGGCGGGGTACAAGAACTGGCTCAGTTGAACGGATCCCCTGTTTGTGTTGTCAAGGGAACCACGCATGAAGGAAACCTGGCACAGGTATTCGGCGCGAAGGGTTGGGACTTTCGCCCCGTGCCTCTGGAATCCCCAGGGGAAGCGATAGAGGCGCTGCACGAGGGACGCTGCAAGGCCTTCACCTCGGAAAGACCTCAACTCATCGCTGCCAGTATCAAGGCTGCCGGTGGACCTGACCCATACATCATTCTGCCGGAACAGATTTCCACGGAGCCCATGGGTCCGGTGGTTCGATGGGGGGACGACGAGTGGTTCACCATCGTCCGATGGGTTCTGTTCACGCTCATCCGGGCTGAAGAAGAGGATTACACGCAGACCAACGTGCGCTCCCGGCTTGAGAACCAAGACGACTTCGCTGCGAGGTCCTGGAAAGAGATGGATGGACTCGTAGCCAAATCACTGGGCATCGACCCGGGATGGGGAATCCGCATCGTGGAGAGCGTCGGGAATTATGGTGAGATCTTCGGGCGCAACCTGGGAGAGCGCAGTTCTCTAAAACTGGAGCGCGGGTTCAACAAGCTTTGGAAGGACGGCGGCCTCATGTACGCTCCGCCTTATCGGTGAGAATATGTCGGGAAGCCCATGGGCTATCGCAGTCGTATTTGGATTGGCGCTGCTGAACGTTTGTTCCTCAGCCAAGGCGGACGGCGGACCCGACTATTATGCTGTGATCGGCGTTGCCGCTGATAGTGTCCTCAACATCCGTGAGGAAGCTTCGGCCCGGAGCAGGAAGATCGGGGAAATTCCGCACGACGCTCGAGGTTTGCAGAACCTTGGCTGTACAGGCGGGCCGAACTTTGCCGAGTGGCTCAAGATGTCCGAGGCCGAACGCAGGCGAGCCGGTCGGGACCGTTGGTGCAGGGTGCGTTATCGAAACACCGTGGGCTGGGTTGCGGGCCGATATCTGATGGAAGACAACGATCCACCCGCAGTGATGGAGCATTCGGGGAAACCGGCGGCAGGAGCCGAACAGTGACGCCCCGGACAAGAGAGGAGTGTGTGTGAAGAACCTGTGTCTGACTGCGTTGCTGTCGTTTTTTCTTGCAGTCCCGGTCGCCCGGGCCGCAGACAACATGAAAGCTTTCCCTCCAGCGGACGAGGGAATGACTCGACATGTCCTTCAGTTGCCGAAGCAGGATGATGAATCTCTTTTCAGAGTGGAATTGATCGTCGGTAAAACGGTTCTGACCGACGCAAACAACGTCTACTTCTTCGGTGGCAGGATTGTAGAAGAAACCATCGAGGGCTGGGGATTTCCACGCTACATGGTCAAGGCGCTCGGTCCGATGGGAGGGTCGCTGATGGCGGTCGATCCTGATGCGCCGAAGGTGGAACGGTTTGTCAAGCTTGCCAGAGAGCCGCACCTCATCCGGTACAACAGCCGTTTGCCCGTGGTGGTCTACGTACCCGAAGGCGTTGAAGTGCGTTATCGGATATGGCGGGCCGAGCCCGAGATGAGGCCAATGGAAGTGGGATAGTGCCAGAGAATCCTGAATACGCGAAAGGGGTTGCGGATCCCTTTCCTTGAACGAGGTCTTCCATGACTGATCTGCAGGTCATTGTTACTCCCATCATTTTCGCAGGGGTGATCCTTTGCATCGTCTTCAACGTCCTCGACATCGTTTTGGCTGCCCTCATCGGGGTCAGCACGATGCTTCTGTTTGGCGTCTTCACCAGCCAGGAGTTTCTCAATGCGGCGCAGACTGCCGGAGGGCCCATCTCTCTCCTTTTCGGTGGCATGGTGGTAGCGAGGACCTTGGTGCCCACGGGATTATTCGATCTGCTTGGCACGTACTTCCTGAGGGCGACCGGGGGGAGCGGAAAGCGTTTTCTTCTGGGCATCGTCATCATGACGGCTCCCGTGTGCGCCTTTCTCCCCAATGCAACGGTTGTGATTTTGATCGCCCCCATCATCATTCGTGCTGCCAAGGCGCTGAATATCGATTACGTAGCTCCCGTTGTCCTTACGGCTATTGTCAGCAATTCCGCAGGGTTGTTGACCCTGGTGGGGGACCCCGCGACCTTTCTGGTGGGGAGCTCCATCGGCATGAGCTTCGGTGAGTACCTCCGCAAGGTGAGCCTGGGTGGGCTTATTTCCATCATCGTGCTCATTCCGGTCCTTCCATGGCTCATGAAAGACATTTGGCAAACGAAACGATCCCTCCCTTCGGACCTTCCGCTGCCCAGCCTGGAGCGTCCCCTCTTCTGCGTGATGGCTCTGCTCGTGCTGGTCGTGATGGTTTTGCTCTTCCTGGTCGGAGAAAAAATGCCGGCGCCGCTGCTCCCCCCTTCTGTGGCCATTGTCGGAGCTTCCCTGGCGCTTCTCGTCATTTATGGGGTGAGAGTCGAGCCTCTGGACAGGGTGCTTCAGGATGTGGACTGGAAGACCCTCCTTTTCCTCACGTGCATGTTTCTTATGGTGGAAGCGATCACGAGAACCGGCATCCTGCAGAGCGTTTCTCAAGGAATGTACGGGTGGTTTGGAACGCAGCTGCTCATGGTGGCAATGGTCATGCTCGTGGGCGTTGCCCTGACGTCTGGTTTTCTGGCCAATATCCCGTTGGTTGCGGCGATGATCCTGGTCGTCAAGGGGTACCTGGTGGCGGCTGAGTTCGTCCCGGAGCTTGCTCTAGGGAGGGCTTTCACGGATTGGCCCGCTTCTACCTTGCCTGTATTTGTCGGCATGATGTTCGGTGGAACGTTGGGTGGCAATGCGACCCTCATCGGCGCTTCCGCCAATGTGGTGGGCGCCGGGATCTGTGCCAGCTACGGCAGACCTGTGAGCTTTATCACTTTCGCCCGATATGGAGCTCCCTTGACGGCAGTACAACTGACCTTCTCGATGATTTACATCCTTCTCTTGGCGTGGCTGATCTGAGGGTTGCTGTATGTTCATGCCCATATATGGGCAAAAGGCCATATATGGGCACATCCGGATGAGATCCTCCGGGTTCGGCTTGCCTTACAATTCAATTGGATCACAGCAACTTAGGCTCTCAGGCCACCAATCGATCCCGCTGGCACAGATCTAGACTTAAAGCAGTCGAATTTTTGAGGTTTTTGGGTGCCATCCCCTTTAAGCGGCATGGCTCGGTGCATATTCACGTTAGTCCGGCGATACGTTCCTCGCCTGAGCCAGACTCATCTTTCAATCGAGGGGAGACCGGTATGGAGCAAACCGTCAGGCTTTTCAGAGGGCTCATGTGCCTGGCTGTCTGCCTTGCACTTTCCATTGTGATGGGTTGCGCCAGCGCAACCACCCGATGAACGGGGCAAGCCGTGGAAAAGGGATCTCTGGCGCGCCCGCCTGTGCTGCTTATCTACGATTTCGCTGTGGCTCCCGAGGACGCTCCGCCCTCCTTGGAGATCGCACGTGGACAAGAGATTGCGAAGTCCTTTTCCGAGGAGGTGGTCAGAAAGCTTGAATCCGTCGGCATTGCCGCTCAGTGCGCCACCGATTCGACTTACGTCCCGCTGCATGCGTTGGTTGTGAAGGGTCAATTCGAGACGATCCAGGAAGGAAGCTGGGCGAAGCGAGTGCTGGTGGGCTTCGGGGCGGGAAGCAGCCTGCTGCAGGTCCAGGTCCAGATCTACCGGATGGCGGAAGGCGGACTGCAACGGATCTCGGAAGTGGAGGGCCAGGCAAGGGGCAACAGGATGCCCGGCGTGGCGGTCTCGGGGGCCGCAGCAGCCGGGACCGGCTTTTTGATTCCAGTGTTAGTCAATGCAGGGCTGGCTACCGCGAGGGAGGTCATGGGAGGTATCCAGGCCGATATAGATCGACTGGCCGAGCAGTTCGCATACAAGACGGTTGCCTTCTATCACCGTCAGGGCTGGAAGTAGAGCATCGAACCATGGATTCGCCCCCATCATGACACTGCAGATCTTCACTCAGAGCCGATGGGCAGTCGGAAAGGAAGGAAGGGATTTACGGCGCGAAGATCCAGCTGTGCTCATGGCCAATCTTGGAAGTGTTGCCGGTTAACGCAGGGTCTTTCGGACTGTGTTTCTATGGATACACAGAGGTGCTTTTGATTATTGCCGTCATAAAGATGAAAGCCCTTCCTGAAAAGTGCTTGGAGCTCAAGCAAACACCGCTCGCACTGATTGAGCCTACGCGAAACGAAAAAGGCTGTTTGAGCTTTGACGTCCTCCGAGACATCGAGCACGAGAACTGCTTCACTCTTCTTCACCAATGGATGAGTCGCGAATCGCTGGATAAATACTTATGCTCAGACCCTTTTGCCGTGTTGAAGGGGACCAGCAGCCTTCTCATCAGTCCGCCCCAAATCATGATCAACACGGTTTCCGAGTCATTGGGACTGCAGTGTTGGTGGGGACGTTGGATGAAGTGAACGCTCTCATGTGAGGAAAGGATCCAAATTATGAAGTCGATGTTGTCCATCCCTCCCTTCCTTTTTGTCCTGTTATCCTTCACTCAGCTTTTACCGGCACAGGATTTCTTCGTTTTTCCCAGCCAGGGGCAAAGCCAGCAGCAAATGGACAGGGACAAGGCCGATTGTCAAGTTTGGGCCCGGCAGCAGACGGGTTTCGATCCCCTGGCGACACCCAGGGCCACTGTGCCTCCGCCCTCCAGGGATGCGCCCCAGGGCGGATTGGTCCGAGGCGGTGCCCGCGGTGCGGCGGTTGGAGCGGTTGGAGGGGCGATCGCAGGGGATGCCGGAAGAGGTGCGGCCATCGGCGCCGGCACCGGAGCGTTGCTGGGCGCCATGAGGAGATCGGACCAGATAAGGAGAGAGGAAGAATCCCGGCGGCAGTGGGCCCAGCAGCAGTCCGTCCAGCACGCTCAGGACCGGGACCGGTTCAACTGCGCTTTCAGAACCTGTCTGGAGGGCAAAGGTACACGGTAAATTGATCTCGATATCCTCAAAGTCAGGAGAAATGGGCATGAATAGAAGAGTCGCTGTCGTATTGGCAATATGTTGCATCTCCTTCGCGCCCACTTTGGTGGCAGGCGCCGGTTTCGACGGGTCGCAACCTTTGCTTTGCACTGTGATCGAGGTCACGGAATGTCTTGGTGGGGAGAAGTGTAAAGAGATAAGCGCGGAGGACATCAACCTGCCGAGGCTTCTGTGGATCGACGTCGGCAAAAAGACCATTCAAAGCAAAAAGCAAGGCGATGAGGCCCGCAAGAGTCAGATAGATCAGGTCAAACGTGTTGATGGCAAGCTGATGCTTCAGGGCGCGGAACAGGGAGGGGATGACATCAGAGACGGGTTCGGCTGGACGATTGCCATTATGGAGGATACGGGCCAAATGGTTCTGACCGCCTCTGGGGACCTTGTCGGTGATGTTGCGTTTGGTGTGTGTACCACCCAGTAACGGAATCTTGCTGAATAAGAGAGGAGTATGACCCATGAGTAAGCTAGTCGTGATTGAGTTCGCCGATCAGGTGGCGGCCTTTGACATGCGTGCCGAGCTTGCCAAATTGCAGAAAGAGTATTTGATCGAGATGGACGACGTGGTGGTGGTCACCAAGGATGAAAAAGGCAAGGTCAAGCTGCACCAGGCCTCTAACTTGACCGCCGCGGGAGCGGTGCGCTTGCGGGTAAATTGCAAGACGTCGGCATCAGCGACGCATTCATGAAAGAACTGGCCGCAGACCTAAAGGAGGGGACGTCGGCCCTTTTTATCCTTTTTCGCTCGGTGACCGGCGAAAAGGTCCTCGAAAGGCTGAAGCAGAGAGGTTTCAAAGGGAAAGTGCTTCAAACTTCGCTGACGGTTGAAGCTGAAGAAGATCTGCGCAAAATCCTTGAAAGCTGATTGAAGGGCCTTTGTTCTTTTGCACGTATTGATTCACACCACGAAGAGCGCGAAAAGACATGAAGAGATAACATAAGGTTAGATGAATTCATTTTCGTGATCTTCGTGTCCTCGGTGCTTGAAATGAAATCAAAGGCTTACGAGAATTGAGGAATTGATGGCTGAATGGGTGCGGCTCTTTTTAAACGGTGCCTTGCCCCGCCGCCTTTTCACGCTGCGCAGGTGCAACCACTGCATGAGCAGTGATTGCGCTGGTGCTCCTGGCTTTGGTGAAATGCCCAGTAGGCGTCAAGGTCGCCGCTCGAACGGAGGGAACGAATCCTGAGCACCGCCTCTGCTCTTTTCAATGGCCAGCGTGCCCCTGTCCGGTCCATGCGGTCCCTGATCAGATGTCGGCAGGCGCCCTCAATGACCCCGGTGGCGATGGGGAAGCCTTCCGAGAGGTATTGGTTGTATTGCAATATGGGCCGGTATTTTTCAAGGTAATCGGCACACTTGTCGACGGCCTTGCGTTTGTCGGAGCTCAACTGGTGAATAGTCGCGCTTTGGCGCAATCCGCAGATGACTTCGGCAGCCTTTCCCTGCAGGATCTTGAGTGCCCGCTCGGCCACCCAGTCTTGGGCCTCAACGCTCCCAACGGCATGGAAGGCATAGGCAGCCTTCCACAGGTATTCCAGAACATGGATGAAATCCAGAATAAGGGACACATCCGGTCGATGCTGACGAATCAAACCAAAGAAGAGATCGAGCTGCTTCTCGCCCCCGTCAACCAGAATAGCCCAAGGGCGCTTCTTTTCCGGATCACGGCGCAGCGCTTCGTCAAACATGTCCTGGATCACATCCTCCTGTTCCCTTTCCACACTGGCCCAAACCCGTTTATGGGGGTGGCTCGGGGTCGCTCAGACTTCTCCTCATCCGGGCACAGTCCCATGACCTCCTCGGGGCTGCGTTCGTGAGCCTTGATGTCGTAGACGGCCGCAAGGTTGCCATGCGCTTGCGATTCAGCTTCTCTCCGGGATTGAGCCGGGCGCCGGGACGGCGCACGGACTCTTCGGCCGCTTTGCGTGTGGCGGCTCGAAGGTCCTCCTGGCGCATGACAATCCCTTTCTGATCGATGGTTATCACCAGGATGTCCGATGTCAGCCGGGGTTCCTCGGTCTTTCCGGCCGAATAGAACGCATCAAAATCCTGGGCAGCAACAACCGCGACATCCTCCAGTTGTCGTTTGGGAACCTTTCCGCCCGTCGTCTTGTCAATATTGACCACCCCTTCATCGAACGAATTCACGGCGGCTTCTTGCGCCACTCGATATCTGAGTCCGTGGGAGTAATGGTCTTTGGGCAGATTGAGTTCTCCATCCAACGGAAACATGCTGGGAATCCCGGCACGACTGTATCCCTTTCGTCTGATCGTGACCTCTCCGAAAAGCGTCATCAGTTGCCGCTCACCATTCGCTCTGCAATGGGTGAGCGAGATACCTTCAGGACTGATCACATCGTGTCTTCGCGGTTCCCGACTTGCCCGAAGATCGAGGTAGCCCTGCATGAGGCGCCTCAGCAGTTCGGTTCCCTCTCCAAAAATCAGAGCTTCAATGGGGCCATGCTCCATCTGTCCGGGCACCTCACCGATGAGCCGGGAGATAAGGGACTCGAACTGCTCACAAGCCGAACCAAACACCTCACTTTCCATCGGGTACGCCAGGATCATCAAAGGGCCTCCTTGGGTTATGGGTTCCCAAGGTACATTCTCATAATGGAGGCGAGATGTCCATAGGCTTGACATTTCAACAATATCTCATGCGGGTGCCGCTCTTTGACCGTCGTTCCAGAAGAGCCGCACCCATCTGCGATAACCGAAATTTGACCACCCTTGTGCAGAGAAAATCATCATGGAGAATGAGGAGGTGATCATCCTCGTGCCGCCATGGGACGGGCAGCTCAAACTCATGTCGCCCCCGATGCTCCCTCCGTTTCACCTGCCGGCGTTTCCAATGGCGGTGCCGAACTCACACGTGCATCCTCAGCAGTTGATTTGCTCTTTTCTGGCTGTAGCCGATGTCAGCCCTCGATTTATCGTAGATCCAGACCGGATAGGTGTAATCAAATCCAGCAATGAGCAGGCCGCCTTCAAAATCCGTTATCCTTCCAATATCACTGGAATTCCGGTAACTTTCGAACCAGGTTGTGTTGTCCTTGGTGAATTGGACTGGGATCGTGAAGAGTCGCCCTTTTTGGGGGTTGTAAAGGGTGATCTCCATAGGTCGGGGCTCCTCGCTATGCACGCTTCGATTTCTGATTGGGGCTTTGTTTGAGCCGGTAACTCTCCCAGCTGCAGTTGACGATGTGAGCCTTGTGGGTCAGCTGGTCCAGGAGTGCGGCGGTCATGGTCGCATCGCCGAAAACCTGGGTCCAGTCGGCGAACCCGAGATTGCTCGTTATACCGGGCCCGATTTTCTTGGACACGGATTTACAGTAACATGTGAACCAAGGAGGGTTAGCTATGGGAACGGAGAAACAGGGTCCGCTGGGTCCGAACCAGAGTTGGAGCGCACGCCGCAAGAGAGACACAGTGCTTCGACTGTTTCAGGGCGAGCCATTGGATGCCGTGAGCCGCGAACTCGGCGTGGAAATATACCGCTTGGAGGCGTGGCGGAATGTCATGAACAACTCAACCTAAACTTGTCTCCAAGGATCCTGGTGCGATACACTCACAACTATTCCAGTTGATTCTTTTCTCCTCCAAAGTCCTTTCCCCGCTCCTTCCAACCATCCATATCCGCTTTCTTCACAGTCACACTGGCACAGAGGGGAGCTGATTTTCGAAGCCGGCAGGGAGACTGTCGTAAAGACGCTTCTGGAACTGCATGCCCAGGTTGAGTTCCTCAAGGCGCAGATCAGCACGTTGGAAAAGAAGATTGCTTCCCTCACAACCAATTCCGCCAACTCTTCCAGGCCGCCATCATCCGATGGTCCGCAGGTGGGCAAATCCAAAAAGCGAACGTATGGAGACAACTCTGCTTCGGCAACCAATCCAATATGGCGCCGAACGAGTCACAGAGAGAGTCCTGACGGTGACCAGGACCTGCCGGCTTCAAGGAAGAGACTCCTTTCAACTTCTCTCTCAGCCTATGGAAGCAGCATTCAAGGGGTTGCCCAGGCCTTCTCTGGTGCATTGATCCTCTGCGGGCGGTGAACGGTTACAATTGCCCCGTTCCCATGGATTGCTGTGTTTTCCCATGACCCACCCTGGATCCATTTGGTTCGGGGGAATCCCCTTTTTCCGCAGCTAGCTTTCAGGGTGCTCCGTGCGGCGGAGCAGACGCGTCCCAATGGCCCTCAAGGACGCATCGGGAAGACTGCGGATCAGATCCTTTTCATCAGCCGTCAGAGGTCGCATGGCCGCCTTTCGCTGCCTTCTGCGTCGGGACCGGACGGGGGAGAGTTTTTCCAACTGCCGTTGGTGGGGATTGAGAACGGGAGGGGTGTCAGGCACCTCGCCCACCCGGATGACGATCTTTTCAACCAGGGACTCGGGCGCCTTCTCGTTTATTCTTTCCAGAAGCACGGCCTTATGGAGTTCGAGGTGGTGTTTCCAGATGGAGTCGTAGGCCACGATCACCAGTACCCCCTTCCTGAGGGAGACCGGCTGGGAATAGCGGGCCGCCTGTTCCCCCACCAGGTCGCGCCAGTCGCCGAGGGGGCTTGCGGAAAAGGAGGGATGCCGTCTCAGCAGCCCTTTCAGAAGTGAACCCAGTGGCGATGGTCCTTCATCCCCTTTCAAGCTTCTTTCTCTCCTTCCCCGTCTCCTCCCCGGTTCCATGGACGGGGAGAGAACGCTCGAGGCGCCTCAGGGCGGACTGGATTTCCATGAACTGTCTCTGCATGGTCTGGAGCAGAATGAGAGTGTCTGCGCTGTGAAGCGGGAGTCGTGCGATGAACTCGTCGTAGAAGAGCGCGTCCAGGTTTGCCAGGTAAAGCTCGTCGATGCGTTTGAGAAGTGTGGAGGCGAGCTTAAGCACCGCAGAGATCACAACTACCTGGAAAAGGGGGATGAGTCCCGTGAGAAGAGGGGTGGAGAACTCCGCAAGTTCCCGCTTTCCCGAAAAGATGGGCAGGAGTTCCACATAAAAGAGGGAAGAGGACTGTAAGAGGGCGAGGACGGGAAGTGTCCAGAAGACCCAGTTGAAAGGCAGCCAGGACTGCCAGAGGATCTGCCAGTCGGTTTCGGCGATGCGTCTATCCTTCTCCGTCAGTTCTTCAGCAGAGAGAGTGGCTTGAGGTTGGGACAGGAGAAGCTTCAACCTCTTGAAAGGGTGGAAGACGAAGGGAAGAGGAAAACGATTGACCTCTTTGGCCAGGGTTTCGCCCGTGAAAAAACGGTCCATATGGCGCGCCAAGCTGTCCAGGGCGGCGGTCTGGCGTCTTACGGGCTTTTTCACATGGGTCTTGAGGAGAATCTGAATGAGGCTCTTCCCCACCAGTTGGACCAGGAGCCACACCGCTCTGAGCCCCAGAAAAACCGCATTGAGCAGGATCAGATAGATCATGATCCCGGCGAGGATTCCGGGTGCAGCCTGAATGGTGCGGTGGAAATCACTGCCTCCCTGGGTTGTCGCCCTGGCTCCCGTCGTACCCGGCGGCTGAATTTGAAGCCCTTGAAGCTCCAGCCAGAAATCCGCAGTTTTTAGGGTGCCGACCGTTGGAACGGGATAAGATCGTTGGTAGGCGTCCGAACCCTTGATCAGGTAGGCCAACCCGAGGGAGATGATGAAAACCATCAACCACAGGAGTCTCTGTGCCGCCTCGTAATGCCTGATTCCATATTCCATGGGATTCCGCCGCTTCGGAGCTGCCTTGTCCGCTTCCCTGACGCCTGCCGGAAGAACCCGGTTGCGTGCGCAGGGGAGGCTCATGCAAACAGATTGGCATCATACTTGTTTTTTGCACTTTTCCAAGGGAGATGTGGGGAACGTTGCCGGAAAAAGAAAAGAGGAGGCCGACCTTACCCTGCTGGCAAAGGCGAAGGTCGCGCCTCCCCTGATTGCTGTGGAAACCCACGGAAACGGGACGACTGCGGTTATCTCCGGCCGGTGAGGGTCTTGGGGATTCTTCCCGTTCGAACGCACTCGGACCGCAGTCGCCGGCCTACGATACGTTCCACCATGCGCCCTATTTTCAGCAGTTGATCCACATCGATGCCTGTTTCGATGCCCATCTCATCCATCATGACCACCATGTCTTCCGTACACACCAGTCCGGTGATGGTAGGATCCGCGTAATAGTATTCGCCCGTTCCCGCAACGGGCACTCCGTCGACGAAATTGGCCGGCTGCCCCCCAGTCCCCCCCATTGTGGATTCAAAATGGGTGATTCCCGCGTTGAGGGCCGCAAGCACATTGGCAAGCCCCCATCCCCGCGTCACATGAAAATGGGCGATGTGCTTGCTCGGATCGGGTATGGCATCCAGAATCATGGAGTAGTATTCATAGACTTTGTTTGGAGGCGCAGAGCCGTCATGGTCCGCGTGCTCGATGTCGTCGGCCCCGATATCCAGCCAGCGCTGGGTGAACTCGACCGCCTTCTTCAGTTCCGTGGGTCCCTCAATGGGGCACCCCCAGATGGTGCTCACCGTTCCACAGACTTTCATGCCGACGTCGTGGGCGATGGGAATGTACTTCTCGCACATTTTCCAATACTCGGCGAGGGAGGTTCCCGAGTTGGTCCTGTGATGGGATTCGCTTGTGGAGACCATGAACAGGATGCGGTCCGGTCCGAAACCTTCCTTGCGGGCCCGTACCGCCCGTTCCACGGCCTTTTCCCGGATGGTGATGCACGTGATTTCCACCTCGTTGAGAAGATGCCCGACTTTCTTGCTCCCCCGCAGACGCTTCATGAGTTCGTCCGCGTCCTTGAACTGGGGCATGCCAACGGGGTTCCCGAAATTGGTCACCTCAATGCGTCGGAACCCGGCGAGGATCAATTGCTCCGCCACCCATAGCTTGGCATCCGTCGGGATGAATTTCTCCTCGTGCTGAAACCCGTCGCGTACCGTGATATCTCCCAGGACCACCTTTTTCGGATAGTTCATGATCGCCATTTCACATCTCCATGCTTGTTGAATGTTCCCGGTGTGTTAGGAAAGGCAAGAGCGAGTCCCGGGACAGGGGACTAGAATCTCAGGTTGCCGAAAGCAGGCTCCCCGATGGGTTTGAGAAGACTGACCTCAAGAGCCATGGCCAGCCAGTCTCGAATCTCCCGGAACTTCAGCACCCGGTCGTTGAGAAGGCGCGCAGCGCAGTAGAAGGGGTGCGCCTCCCCATCGTACTTGTCGATCATCTGCTGCCGAAAGGCCTGCAACTCTTCGGGACTCATGGGATTGCCACTCTGGGCACGCTTGCGCTCCTCGATGGAAAGGAGAACCTCCCCGGCGGAGCGGCCGCTCATGACGGATGTGCGCGCCCGCATGGTATGGAAGAGAAAGTGAGGCCGGTACGCACGACCGCACATACCGTAATTGGCTGCACCGTTGTCCGGCCCGATGACGAGCTGAATCCTGGGGACCTGGGCGCAGGAAACCGCCCGCACCATATCCGCCCCGTACTTGCCGATGCCGATGTGTTCCGATTCGGACCCCACCATGTATCCGGGCGAACTCTGTATGAACAGAAGGGGAACCTTCTCCTGGGAACAGCGGACAATCCACTCGGTGGCCTTTCGGGCCGCTTCCACGAAGATGATCCCCACCCCGTTGGCTGCGACGACCCCCACTGGGATCCCCTTGATGCGGATTTTGCCCGTGATGATGTTGTCTCCCCGCCCCGGTGCGTAATGTTTCTTGTACTCGGAGAAGAAGCTGTCATCGGCGATGGCTTTGAGGAACTCCCGGGAATTGATCCCCTGATGGATTTTCGCGGGAAGGAGTTCGTAAATGGATTCCGGGGGTGCCTTGGGAGGTTCTTCCGGGTACCGGTGGGAGAAAAGCTGCTGCGGCGGCTCCATGGAGAGAATCTCCCTCACTCTGGCCACCGCTTCGTCCTGGTTGCGGCAGAAGTGGTCGGCCCCCCCGGAGATTTGGGTGTGGACCCTGGCTCCACCCAAATCTTCGGCGGAGATGATTTCCCCCGTGGCGGCCTTCACCAGCGGCGGCCCCCCCAAGAACGAATAGGCCATTTTGTCGATCATCACCGCCTGGCACGCCATGAAAACGATGTAAGCCCCCCCGGCGGTGTTCCCCCCCGTGCTCAGGGTGATCTGCTTGAGCCCCATGGCGGACATGCGAGCCATGTTGTAAAACATGGAGCCGAAATGCTGATCATCCGGGAAGACCTCGGCCTGCATGGGCAGGTAGGCGCCTCCGGAATCGGCGATGTAAACGCAGTTGAGGCCGCACCGTTCGGCGATGGCCTGTGCCCGCATGTGCTTCTTGAGAGTGATGGGGAAGTAGGTTCCCGCTTTTACGCGGCTGTCATTGGCCAGGACCATGGTCCATCGGCCGTGGATCTTGCCAAGTCCCGTGACGATGCCTCCGCACGGCACGTCGTCCACATCGGGATAGCCCATGCCGAACCCGGCAATCCGGCTCAGCTCATAAAATTCCGACCCCTCGTCGATGAGATTCCCGACCAACTCCCGGACAGGTTTCTTCCCCTGCGTGGCCAGTCGGTCCACGGCGGACTGCCCGCCGGGCCACATGGCCATCTCCACCCGCTCTTCCAGTTTCCTCTCTTCCTCTTCCCAAAAAAGCCTGTTTTCCGTTCGTGCATCCGCCATGATGGGACCTTTGCTTCAGAAAGGAGGGAACTACCTCGGACCATGACCCGGAAGGCGGATTTCGCGGCCGCCCGGGGGCCGTGTCCGCGATTCGCCCATCATTTCCCCTTGAACACCGGTTTTCTCTTGTCACGAAAAGCCGCCAGGGCTTCCAGCCGGTCTTCCGTGGGGATGGTGATCCAGTAGGCGTTGGACTCGATGGCCAATCCGGTGTTCAGGTCCGTTTCAATTCCCTGGTTGATGGCGAACTTGGCCTGCTGGATGGCAATGGGCCCTGTTTCACAGATCATGGAAGCCATGGCCATACAATCCTCCAGGAGAGATCCGGGAGCAGAGAGCTTATTGACAAGGCCGATTTCCAGAGCCTCTCGGGCATCCACACGGCGGCCGGTGAAAATGAGTTCCTTGGCCTTTCCCCTCCCCACCAGGCGGGGCAGGCGCTGTGTTCCCCCCGCTCCCGGGATGATGGCCAGTCGCGTTTCCGTCAAACCCATGGATGCCGTCTCGGACGCAATGCGGATGTCACAGGCCAAAGCCAGTTCGGTTCCCCCTCCCAGGGCGATACCGTTCACTGCGGCAATGACGGGCTTGTTGAGGGACTCGATGAAGGTGAACAGATTGCGAATGGTGTGGATGAACTCCCGTACCTCGTCTTCCGTGTAGGTCAACCGCTCCTTCAGATCCGCCCCGGAACAGAAAGCCTTGTCCCCCGCCCCCGTAATGATGATCACCCGGGCCTGCGCATCCCGGTATAGTGCTTCCATCCGTTTCTTCAAAGAGCGGAGCATTCCGAAATTGAAGGAGTTCATGACCTCGGGCCGGTTCAGTGTCAGCAGCACAACTTGGTCCTGCCTCTCCTCAAGGATGAAATCGTTCGCCATGGATCCCTCCGGTCCGCCGTGTCTAACGATATCCCTTGCGGGCGTACTCGTCCCGAGTCAATTCCCGGGCGATGATCATGCGACGGATTTCGCTCGTGCCCGCGCCGATTTCGTAGAGCTTTGCGTCACGCCAGAGTTTCTGAACGGGGAACTCGAGACAGTAACCGTAGCCTCCATGAATCTGAATCCCCTGGTCACACACCCAGGTGGCCGTCTCCGCAGCGAAAAGAATGGCGGCGGCGGCCATCTTCGTGAGTTCGGTTCCCTTGCCGCCCCGCGGAGCGTCCTGTGCCACCACGGCCGCCCGGTAAACGAGAAGCCTGGCCGCCTCCGTGCGGGCGTACATGTCCGCAAGCTTTTGCTGGATCATCTGGAAACCGGCGATCGGTTGACCGAACTGCTCCCGCTCCACCGAATACCGGATGGAATAGTCCAGCGCTTGCTGAGCCATGCCCACAGAACCCCCGGCCAGCACGATCCGCTCGATATCCAGACCACTGGTCATGACATGGACGCCCTGGTTCGGTTCGCCCACCAGGTTCTCTGCCGGCACCTCGCAGTCTTCGAAGGTGAGTTCGGCGGTGGGGGACCCTCTCATGCCGCACTTCTTCAACTTCCTGGAAACCGAAAAGCCGGGGAAGTCCTTCTCCACGATGAACGCGCTGATCCCCTTGGCCCCCCTGTCAGGGTCGGTCTTGGCATATACGAGCAGGGTGTCCGCTACAGGCCCGTTGGTGATGAACATCTTGCTGCCGTTGAGAATATATTTGTCGCCCATTTTCATGGCTCGGGTCCTGAGGCTCATGGCATCGGAGCCCGCGTTGGGTTCGGTGAGGGCCAGGGCCCCGATCTTTTCCCCGGCGATGAGAGGAGGCAAATACTTCTCCTTCAAGGCTTCGTTGGCGTTCTTGTGGATATTGTTGGCGCACAGATTGGAATGCGCCGCGTACGTCATGGCTAACGCGGGGCAAACGCGGCTCATTTCCTCAATAGCCAGCGTCTGCATGAGCACATCCCCCCCCAGTCCACCGTACTTCTCGTCCATGGTGATGCCCAATATCCCAATCTCAGCACACTTCTTGAAAAAATCCGGCGGAAACCAGTCCTCCTCGTCGATCTTCTCCTGCAACGGTCCCAGTTCGTTGACAGCCCATTTTCTCACACTTTCCTGGATCATGCGCTGTTCATCGGTGAGTTGAAAATCCATCCATTCCTCCCTTGAATGTGAGGTTCCTTCCCCCCAGGACGCCAGGGGGAAAACCGGCATGTCCCCTCACGGGTTTGTGATTCCCAAAAGTTATTTCTCCATACCAAATCTCACGGGGAAATAAAAACTAAAATGATCTCGTGCGTCACGGTTTCTCGATGCCCATGCGCTCCCTCACCGCTCGATCGAGCATGGCCGGCACTCCGCCCTTCCTCTCCGGGGAGAAGCCGAAAGCCTCCTGCCAGATGTCCGTGGCTTCCATGCAGAGGTAAACGCACAATGTCGGGTCTACGTTGCGGATCCGTTCCACCATGTACCGGTAGAGTTCCACTCGGATGTCCCGGAAGTAACGCATTTTTCCGTCGAGGCCCTTGATGAATTCACCGCAGAGAATGGGGCTCCGGGGGTATCTTTCCTGGATGGTGGCTTTAAGTTGGGGCATGAAGCGAAACGCCCCCAGACTGATCCAGACGATGCGTTCCGAAGGCACGGTGTCGAACAGCCTGTTGAGGACCTCCCCGTATTCTTCCCGCCAGCCAGGGTAGTCGAGCATCGGGTCGAAGTGGAAGGCAAGGTGATACCCCCATTGGGCGCAGGAGCGGGCGGCTTCGAGGCGTCGCTGGAGAGTCGCGGCTCCGTATTCTTCGCCTCTGACTACGGATGCCCCGTTGAGGGACCATGCGACGATGGTTCGCCCCCTGTGATGGAGATCTTCCAGGTTCTTCACGAAATCCGTTTTGGTCTTGAGTTCCAGGATCGCATTGGTCTGCCGGGCGAAGAAAGGCACCAGCCGGCGTGAAAAGCCGGTCCACGGGTCCAGCAGCAGGGAGTCGGTGAATTCTCCGGTGCCGATGCGAAAAAGGGTGTGGGGGGATGCCAGAAGATCCTGCTGGAGATCCCTGAAGAGGTCATCCGTGTTGCCGAAGAGCCTGAGGTTCGGGTTGTTGAGGTAGGCTTGGAGGATGCAGTACGTGCATCCGAGAGAACACCCCGTGCCGAAGTGCAGAATCCTGTAGCCGCAGCAGTGATAGCGGCGGGTTCCCGGGCAGGGCCTGAGAAAGCGGCCGCGGAAACGCACCACTTCCAGCAAACCGGCATCATGGGATAGCGTGTCGTGGACCTCATCCACCACCTCGAATTCAGCGCTGGGGAGATTCGCTCTCAAAGCGGCCACAGACGGGTCCTGCGCAACACTGGCTTCTACGATGATTTTACGGGGAGGAGTGCACCGCATGGGGCTTTATGAACTCCCACCCTTCTTCCCGAGGATTTCCTCCAGCAGAGGTGAGGAGGCGAAGGCTGTCGCTTTCGGGAGAACACGGCGCAGTTCATGGGGGTTGGAGAACGAAAGCGTCAACTGCCATCCATCTCCCTCGAAGGCAGGAGGCGGGAGGAGACGGATGGAACCGGGGAGGTTCGCCCGGGCAAGCGTTTCACGGAACTCCATCTCTCGTGCGGCAAGCCTTGGAAAGCGCATGCGCGTGAGGGCCGTCCTAAGGGCTTGAGTTTTCTGCCGGTGATTGGAGTGCCTGTCTTGGAGCAGACCGGTCACGGTGGGATCGGTCAGTACCGTCACCTTGGGTTTTCCCTCCCGAAGTGCGATTTCCGAGACGTGCTCCAGGATCTCCATTTGGATGCTCGCGCTGCAGCGCAGTTGCTCTAAAATGGCCAAGCCTTCGTTTCTGGCATCGTCTTCCCAGTCGGCGAGAACCAAGGCGGCACGTTCACAGACCGTCCCTAAAGCGGCGGATTGGAGCAGGCGGGATGGGGAGGCGGCCAGTCTGCACCACGGGCCGATGACTTCTCTCCGCGCAGGCAAATGCAGGCGGGGCAGATATTCCTGGAGGATGTTCTCCGAAAGCGCGCATCGCACCAGCGCCGCAAGAACCTGTGCCTTTTCGGCGACATTGAGGGCGAGGCTGCAGAGTTTGGTTTCCAGTCGTAGCAGCATGAGGCGTTGGAAATCCGACTCCTGCGGAAACACCAGGCAACGGGCGCTTGATAAGCGCCGATCCCTGGCCCAGGCCAGTCGCTTGAAACCGTCCACGATGGTGCAGCCGGCCTCACCCGTGTCCCAAAGCCAGGGGGGGGCGAGCATCCCCCAGCGTTCCAGGGATTGATCCAGGAGTGGAGACGAAAGATACGACGTGATGGCGAACCGTTCGTCCTTCCAGTTGATTAGGTCGAGGAGGACGGTCCTGTAGGAAGGGTCTTCCACGATGAACTCTACTCCACCAGCCCTTTGCCGGTCAGTCGCTCCAACGCTTCCATGTACCTTGCCCGGGTGTTCAGGACCACATCTTCGGGTAATTCGGGTGGCGGATCGCCGCTCTTCCATCCCGACTTGAGAAGGTAGTCCCTCAGGTATTGCTTGTCGAAACTCTCCGGGCTCTTCCCCGGTTCGTAGCGATCCGCGGGCCAAAACCGGCTGGAATCAGGGGTCAGCACCTCGTCCACCAGGATGAGCCGCCCCTCACGCAGGCCGAACTCGAACTTCGTGTCCGCGAGGATGATTCCCTTTTCCGCTGCGTAGCGGGACGCCTTTTCATAGATGCGGACACTTTGTTCCTCGATTCTCCGGGACAAGTCGGCACCGATGAGCCTGGCCATCTCGTCGAAGGAGATGTTCTGGTCGTGAGCCCCGTGCACCGCCTTGGTGGAGGGGGTAAAGAGGGTTCTGGGCAGCCTTTCCGCCTCCCTCAGCCCTGCTGGGAGGGGGATGCCGCAGACACTGCCGGTTTCCAGGTATTCCTTCCATCCCGATCCGACGAGATACCCTCTCACGATGCATTCCACGGGAAGGACCTCGGCCTTTTTCACCCACATGGTGCGTCCGGCCAGTTCACTGGATAAATGCCGGCAGTTCATGGGAAACATGGACACGTCGGTGCTGATGAGGTGGTGTTCGATCACGCCGTTCAGGAAATGGAGCCAGAAATTCGATAACTGTGTGAGGATCTTTCCCTTGTCCGGAATGGGGGTCGGCATGACCACGTCGAATGCGGATATTCGGTCGGTGGCGACGATGAGCAGCGAATCTTCCAGGTCGTAAATGTCTCTAACTTTTCCCCGGGCGATCAGTTTGAGACCTGGGAATCGCGTTTCCAAAACAGGTTGGGACGACATGAATTTCCTCCCGGCAGATCATCAGCGGAGAAGGTACCCGGGTCCTTGGGCAAACCTTTATGCCACAAGCGAGTTGACCCCACCTTGTCCATTTGCTATCCTCATCCGCTGTGCATATCCAGTATTTCTGGTGAGATGTCAAACAAAAGAAGAACAGGCGGCAGGTGTTGGCTATGAAGAGCGCGACAGAGACATCGGAACGGACGCTGCGTGGGATTGCTGCTCTTTTCAATGATATGGAGAAAAAGGAGCTGTTCAAGAAATACCTCTTTTTCCTGCTATGGGTCGAAGTGGGTATCTTCGCCTTCTGCTGGCTCTACCAGTTGGGCGACGGTGTGACGGCCCACTCGGACCGGGTAGACGCCGCCTTCCCCTGGAAAGCGTATTTCCTCATCGCGTTCCTTGCCCCGGTGGCCATCACCTTCCTGGTCGGGGTCATCATCGTGGGGTTCAACAAGTATTTTGGAGAACAGGAAAGCCAGTCCGCCGGGCTCCCCGGCGAAGAAAACATGGACCTTCCACTGGACCGATCCGGCCGGGCCTATAAACTGCTCCGAACCGTCAACTGGCTCCAGCGACTTCCCTTTTTGAGCCTCCTCATCCTTCTCGGGGCCACCATCGGCTTGTGTTACCAGCTGGATTCCATCTTGGGGTTCCTCGGGAACGTGGGGGAGCAGTCGGTGAGGATTCTTCTCTTATCCATTGGCTCACTGGTCCTGCTTCTTGCCGGCTTCGCCTTCCTTCTCATCCTTCTCAACTACCGACTGAGGAAGCGCTCCATGGAATACCAGTACCGGAGCGATGTGGCACAGCGCTTCGGGCTCATCATTCTCGAGGACAACACCGTCCTCAACGGTGAGGGCAGGCTGCTGATCAACGGCAAGAAGGGGAAGCACATGAAACCCCTTCTGCCTGAAGTGACCGTCCCTACGCCGCCCAGCGAAAAGCCGGGAAGCATTCTTCCGCAGGCTGTCGATGCCGAGAGTACATGAGGGATCATGACCCTGTTGAGAGCCGTGTACGCTCCTTCATCGAAAGACACGAGCTCCTCAAAGGAATAGATCATCTTCTGGTAGCCGTTTCGGGGGGGCCCGACTCGGTTGCCCTCCTCCATCTTCTCCACCGACTGAAAAATTCCCTTTCCCTGGCGTGCATCTCCGTCCTCCACTTTGATCACGAACTCCGAGGCGAGGAATCTTGTAAAGACGCCGCCTTCGTCCGGACCATGGCCGAGAATTTACAGCTTCCCTTCATTCTCGGAAGGGAGAATGTTGCAGCCTACCGTGAGTCGCACGGGCTCTCCCTGGAGATGGCGGCGCGGGTCTGCAGGCATCGCTTCTTCCAGGAGGCACTGGGGGCGTGCGGTGCCCGTTGTATTGCACTGGGTCATACGGCAAATGACCAGGCAGAAGAGATTCTGCTCAGGCTGTTTCGAGGCACCGGCCCCGCGGGGCTGGCAGCCATGCCGCCCAGGAGCAAGGGCGGCCTGATTCGCCCCATTCTCTTCCTCACCCGGCGGGAAGTGCTCACCTACCTGCGCGTTCACGGGCTCCCCCATAGAGAGGACGCATCGAACTTCACTGCTTCCTGCCGGAGGAATGTCCTGCGAAACGAGGTCCTGCCACTTGTGGAGAAACACTTCCACGGTTCCGTGGTGCCGGTTCTCTGCCGCTGCGCCCGGCTCGCCCTGGACGAGGAGGACTTCTGGTCCCGGGAAGTGGAGCGGGGGTGGAAGAGGGTGGAGGATGGAAGAAGCCCCTCCAGGATTTCCCTCCGGCTCTCTGATTTCCTGGGAATGCACCCCGCTCTCCAGCGCCGCCTCATCCGCCATGCCATCGCACTCCTGAAAGGAGATCGCTACGGCCTGGAGGCGGTTCACGTGGAAGCGGTCTTGCAGCTGGTTCGCCAGAGCACCTCGGGCAGACGGGTGACACTTCCCGGAGCCATGCAGGCTTTCAAGGAGGGAGGCAGTGTGGCCATTGAAGTCGAGACGCCGAATGGAATGCCCGTGAACGTGCCCGAGACGCTGGTCCGGGAACCGGGCATCGCCTTTTTTGGGACTCTCCGGTTCCGTTTTTCATTGGAGGAGCGGCAGGTTTGCGAGGCCGGGGGAAAGTTCCGGACGGAGAGGATGTCAGCGTTCCTGGACGCGGAGAAGGTCCTCTGGCCTGTCACGGTTCGGCACTGGAAGCCCGGAGACCGTTTTCAGCCTTTTGGAATGAAGGGGAGCAAGAAACTGCAGGACTTCTTGGTGGACGCCGGAATTCCCCGCCGTGTGAGAGGGGAGATTCCCCTTGTGTGTGACAGGGAAAAGATCTGCTGGGTGGTGGGACATCGCATCGATGAGCGGGTCAAGGTGGCGGAGGAAACGCGCAAAGTGCTGTGCATCGAAACACGGTGGGAATGAGAGCGGTGGATCGAAGAGAAGATGCCTTGGCTCCCCCTCACTCGAGCATGCAGGGCAGGTCATCCGTCATTGGCTGGAGGGCGGCAAGGGCCTGGTTTAGCTTTTCCTCCAGTTCCGTTTGCCGGCAGATGACGATCTCTCCCGTCTGTCTCACCTTGATTTCCACCTGCTCATCTTTCTGCAATTTCTGGCTGACCACCAGGCGGATGGGGATTCCCAGGAGATCGGCATCTTTCAGTTTCACGCCGGGTGATTCGTCCCGATCGTCGTAGAGTACCTCGAAGCTGCTCCCCAGACGGGAATAAAGCCTGTCGGCCGCTTCCACCACTTCCTGCTTCCTGCCCAGGGACGAAAGGATGATCTGAAAGGGAGCGACGGTGGGTGGAAAAACGAGGCCGGCTTCATCGTGCCACTGCTCCGCGACGGAGGCCATGAGCCGCTCGACGCCGATGCCGTAGCACCCCATCACAACCCGTTTCTGCTCCCCCGCCGCGTCCAGAAACGTCACATCCATGGAATCTTCGGCCGTGTACTTGATTCCCAGCTTGAACGTATGTCCCAGTTCGATTCCCCGTCGGATTTCCAGTGTGCCCTTTCCGCACTGGGCGCAAACATCACCCGGTTTGACCTCGGAAATGTCGACCCGCTCGGCCACCTGAAAATCCCTGCCGAGGCAAGCGTTTCGGAGATGCACGTCCGGTTCGTTGCCTCCGGCGATGTATGCACTCCCTTCGTTGACGAGAGGGTCCAGAATCATACGGATTCCACGGATTCCCACTGGTGAGAGAAAGCCGCCGTGGAGCCCCTTTTTCAGTAGCGTGTCTTCCGAGGCCAGTTCCAATCTCTTGGCTTTGAGGTGATTGGTGAGTTTGGTCTCCGAAATGTCGTAATCCCCGCGAGTCATGGCCAGGACCAGTTCCCCGTCGGCTTCATAGGCCACGGTCTTGAGAAAAAGCGAATCCGTCGCCCCAAAGAACTCCATCAGTTGACTGATGGTTTTGATTCCCGGCGTGGCCACCTTCTCCATGGGAGGAGGATCCTTGGAAATGGCCGGGGAAGGAGGTTTCAGGGCGGTCGCTTTTTCGGTGTTGGCACGGTAGTCACACTTGCTGCAGAGAACAAACTGGTCTTCCCCGTTCGGAGATTCCAGCATGAACTCGTGGGAGCCGGTCCCTCCCATGATGCCGCTGTCGGCCTCGATGGGGACACTCTTCAGGCCGCACCGGGCGAAGATTCTCAGATATGCATTGAAGATCTTGGGATAGTAGGCATCCAGGTCTTGAAAATCCGGGTGAAAACTGTAGGCGTCTTTCATGAAGAACTCGCGGACCCTCAGCAAACCGGCTCTGGGCCGGGCTTCATCACGAATCTTGGTCTGGATGTGGTAGAGCATAACCGGCAGGTCCCGGTAAGATCGCAGGAACTGCCGGGCGATGTCAGTGACCGTCTCCTCGTTGGTCATGGCGAGGACGAAATCCCGATCTTTCCTATCCTTGAGGCGGAAAAGCTCAGGTCCGATGTCGAAGTATCTGCCGGTCTTTTTCCAGATCTCGGCGGGGTGAAGGACCGGCATGGTCAGTTCGATTCCGCCGATTCCATCCATTTCTTCCCGGATGATCCCCTTGATCTTCTCGGCGACCCGGTGCCCAAGGGGAAGGAGCGAGTAGATCCCCGCAGCGAGGGGGTGAATGTAGGATCCGCGGAGGAGCAGAATATGGGATGGCGTTTCCGCCTCTTTGGGCACTTCATAAAGGGTGTGAATGAAATAACGTGAATAGCGCATGCTTAGAGGCCTTTCACCCGGCGGTTGGGAATTCTTCCTGGACGGCTTTTCCCCCAAATCTTGTGCCCATAAGGGACGGGGAGGATACTAGCATGTCCCCGTTGGACGGCTCAACCCTTATTCATGGTTTTCCACCCTTGCGCTGCATTGCGGTTCCTGCGCCAGGGGTCAGCATGGTGTGGCCCGCCCGACAGTCCAAGGCCGGTTCCGGCGTGTTCGTCCCATTACCTCTGGAAGATTACGAGGATTTCCCGATGCCTGCGCCTTTCCTTGACAGGCTCTTTTCAGTCCATTAATTTTGCAATATAAGATACTTGCGCTTGATGAGCGTCAGAGAAGCGTTTTTACATCCGCACTGGAAGAGTATCTACGGGTCAAGACCACACGGCAGGCGTCCAAGAAGGGAGGGAGTCGGGTGAAAGAGTGGGAGGGCAGATCGGTGTTGAACGAACTTAAGAGCATGAAGGATCGGATGGAACGGCTCTTTTCCGAGGTTTTTGAGGAGGCGGGCACGCAGGGGTTGAAGGCCCCTCCAGGGGAGCCGTCGTGGGAACCGACAACAGATCTTTGGGAAACGAAGGAAGAATGGGTGTTTTCCATGGATCTGCCCGGCGTGGATGAGCAGGAGGTGAGCGTAGAGATCGCGGAGAATCGCTTGATCATTCGTGGAAAGAGGGAGACTGTCCCCTCGAACGAAGGCACCCGCATTTCCTTCTCTGAAAGACCCCGAGGCGTTTTTGAAAGGTCCTTTGCAATACCACCTAACGTAATGCGGGAAGGAATCGAGGCAAAGTTTGGAGGTGGAGTCCTGACGGTGACCGTTCCCAAGGAGCAGACGGAGGAGGCTGCCGCAATCAAGGTGAAGATCAGGACGGCCTGATGTCAATGCCAGTTTTCCTTGAGACGTTCGTTGTCCCCTACTAGGAAAACGCCTTGCCGTGGCGCTCGAGGCACGTTCCCGGTAGCCATGAAGAAAGAGCGACAAAGATAAGGAGGTTGAAAAAAATGGAGACAAGGGTTCGCACGACGTTATTGCTGGCTCTGTTGACGGTCCTGATCCTGTGGATCGGGCGGATGATCGGTGGCCAAAATGGAATGGTCATCGCATTGATCATCGCCGCAGTCATGAACATCGGCAGCTACTGGTTTTCGGACAAGATCGTTCTCAGCATGTATCGGGCCCAACCCATTGACGAGTATCAGGCCCCCGAGATTTATGGAATGGTGAGGGAGTTGGCCGCCGAAGCGGGAATGCCCATGCCCAGGGTCTATCTCATCCCGGAAGAGACACCCAACGCTTTTGCCACAGGGCGTAACCCGCAAAAGGCTGTGGTTGCCATTACGGAAGGATTGGTCCGCCTGTTGACCCCCCAGGAAATCCGGGGGGTCATCGCCCATGAGATGGGACACATCAAGAATCGGGATATCTTGGTGAGTTCCATTGCGGCGACCTTGGCGGGAGCCATCATGGTTCTGGCGGACATGGCGCGGTGGGGAGCCATTTTCGGCGGCTTTCGCGGCGACGACGAGGAAGGCGGCGGCGGGGGGATACTGGGCATGATCTTCCTCTCGATCCTTGCGCCCATCGCGGCGATGCTCATTCAGATGGCCATATCCCGGTCGAGGGAGTACCTTGCGGACGAAACAGGTGCCCGGCTTGCCCATAACCCGGAATACCTGGCACGTGCCCTGGAAAAACTGGCCATGGCGTCGGAGCGCATTCCCATGCAGGACGCAAAACCATCGACGGCCCACCTCTTTATCGTGAATCCCCTTACGGGCAGCAGCCTCATGAATCTTTTCAGCACTCACCCCCCCATCCATGAACGCATCCGCAGGCTGCGTTCCATGGGACCCGCCTAGTATTGTGCCCAGGAGGTGGTCGCCGTTTTTGTCTTATCATTACCGATTCATGTCCGATGAGCCGCCGCTTCCCGGCAAAAGGGGAGGGGCGGCTTTTTCAGGATTCCGGCCCCTGACAAAGGTCCGCCTCTTCTCCGCCCGTGAGTTCCAGAATTTGATCCGTGGTGACGGGTACCGCCGAATGGTCGTTTCCCGCAGCGGCATAGACCCTGGGGAAGCGACGCAGGGAGGAATCGACCAGCACGCGCAGCTCTTTTGGCAGCAGGAAAGGGCAGACGCCTCCGGGAGCATAACCGGTGTAATGGGCGACCTCTTTTGCATCGGGCAAGCGCACCTTTCCGGTCAGTCCCGTTGCGTGTTTCAGTTTGGAGTTCTTGACCTTCCTGTCGCCGGAAGTGACGACGAGGACGGGCACCTCACCCACCACGAGGAGGATGCTCTTGGCGATTTCCCCCACGCTGCAGCCAACCGCCCTTGCCGCAGCCAAGGAATTGGGTGTGGGAGCGGTGAACTCCCACACCTCGATCCCCTTTTCCCTCAAAGCCTGCTTCACGTCATGGATCGTGGGCATGTTTCTGTCTGTTCCTTCTTCATCGGGCACCGACGTGCTCCTTGAAACCAATTCGTTCAGATGTTCGTGCAGGCCTTGGTTCCTCCGCGGGGGGAGCCCGGCAAGCGGCATGAAGTTAGACGATCGAGCCTTCCCCGGCAACCGCTTTTTGCCATCTCATCCTGACAGGGAGCCCGCCTTCCCCTTCCCTTTCTGCGTCAAATAGCCTTTGACAGGCGGTTTGTTTTTCATTACAGGTATGAGGGCATAAACGCACGGTTTTTCACATGGGATGCCCTTCCGCCATTCCTGACAACTTCGATTCATTTGGAAAGAAAAAGCCATGAGCAATGTGGTGATCGTCGGAACCCAGTGGGGTGACGAGGGAAAGGGTAAGATCGTCGATCTGCTCACGGAAAGAGCGGATTGCGTGGTGCGTTTCCAGGGAGGGAACAACGCCGGTCATACTTTGGTTGTTCAGGGGGACAAGCATATTTTTCACCTGATCCCATCGGGAATCCTGCATCCCGATAAGGTCTGCATGATTGGAAACGGGGTGGTGGTCGACCCTGCCGTCCTCATCGGGGAAATGGACCGATTGAGGGAGGCGGGCCTTGCGGTGACGCCGGAAAAACTTGTCGTCAGCCGGTATGCCCACGTCATCATGCCGTATCACCGTGCCCTGGATCTGGCCCGGGAAAACCGGAAGGGAAGCACGAAAATCGGCACGACAGGCCGCGGCATCGGCCCCTGTTACGAGGACAAGGTGAGCCGCAACGGCATTCGGATTCATGACCTTTTCGATCCTCAAGGCTTTCGCTCCAAGCTCGATAAGATCCTCGAGGAGAAGAATTTCATGCTGGAGCGCTATTTCGGGGAAGCCCCTCTGGACGGGGAGGTCATCGCCCGGGAATATCTCCGGTACGGGGAGCGGCTGAAACCATTTGCGGGCAATGTCTCCGAAAGGCTGCAGGAAGCGGATCGAACAGGGAAGTCTCTCCTTTTCGAGGGGGCGCAGGGGACCCATCTCGACATCGACCATGGGACCTATCCATACGTCACGTCATCCAATACGGTTGCGGGGAATGCATGTTGCGGGGCCGGGATCGGACCTTCGCGCATCCATCGGGTCATCGGTATTGTAAAGGCCTATACGACCCGCGTGGGAGGCGGCCCCTTCCCGTCCGAGATCCTCGACGAAACGGGGGAGTACATCCGTTCGGTTGGGGGTGAATACGGAGCCACTACGGGGCGCCCCCGTCGTTGTGGGTGGCTTGACATGGTCGTCGTGGGGACCTCCATTCGCCTCAACGGTCTCTCCGGGATTGTCGTCACCAAGCTCGACGTGCTCACGGGAATTCCCCGTCTGAAGATCGCTACCGGCTATCGCTGTGGTTCCATGGAAATGGGGAGCGTTCCGCCGGAGCTGGAAGCACTTGAGGCATGCGTTCCGGTTTACGAGGAGCTGCCGGGGTGGGAAGAGGATATAGGAGAATTGAGGAGTTTTGCCCGTCTCCCCGCCAATGCCAAGCGCTATCTCCAAGCGGTGGAGGAACTGGCGGGGGTCCCTCTGAGCATCATCTCCGTCGGGCCCGGACGCGATGAGAATATCATCTTACGCCATCCTTTCGATGACTGATGGTTGTGCCGTCTCCCGGCAGGCCTTCTCCGGGGGGGAATCGGAAGCAGCGCTGCCGGCTCGACGGCAGGCCTCTCCCTCAACGGTGAGAGGAATGGATTCGGGTGGGGTGGGGGGCCAGCCCCCTACTGCGGCTCAGCGTGCTAGACACCAGAAGGTCTGAGGCAGGAGGCGCCCTTGCCATCGGTCGTGGGGGATGTGTAAAGGGCGCGGTTTTTGGGGGGCACAGGAGATTCATGCTGGAGATTGTTGTTTTTGTATGCGGCGCTGTCGTGATGATTCTCGAGATGGTGGGATCCAGAATCCTGGCTCCTTACCTCGGCACGTCCATAGTGGTGTGGACAAGCCTCATCGGAGTGATCCTGGGATGCCTGAGCCTCGGCTACTGGTGGGGAGGCCGCATCGCAGACCGGAACCCAAGTCCTCAGAATCTTTCGGTCATCATTCTCCTCGCCGCCTTCTGCGTCGCTGGGGTTTCCGTCTCCAAGACCATGGTGCTGGACTGGATCCAGGCATCCAGCGGCAGTGTCCACCTGGGATCGACGGCGGCGACGCTCATTCTCTTCGCTCCGCCCAGTGTGCTGCTGGGGATGGTTTCCCCTTACGCCGTCAAGCTGAAGATGAACGACCTGGGAAAATCCGGCAGGACTGTGGGGAGCCTTTATGCTCTCTCCACTGTGGGAAGCATTGGCGGTACTTTTCTGGCGGGATTTTTTCTCATCGCTTACCTGGGCAGTACCCGGATTCTCATCCTGATGGCCCTTACCCTTGTGGTGACTTCCCTCCTTGCCAGCCGCCGCCATCTTCGCCTTCAGGGAGCGATGTTCCTCCTCATGATCCTTCTTTTCCTCGCCGCAGGGGCATATGACCGTTACCTTGCAGGAATGGACATCCACGATGTCGATACCCGATACAACAGGGTCATGGTTTATGCCGGTCTCGACGGAAAAACGGGCAGGATGATGCGCATCATGACGACCAATCCCAGGGCCATGCAGTCGGCTATGTACCTGGACGACCCTCTGGAACTGGCCCTCGACTACACCAGATTCTATCGGATGGCGACACACTTCGTGAGCCGTCTCCATAATGCCCTTGTTCTGGGCGGTGGAGGCTATTCCTTTCCCAAGTACCTGCTCCACAACTTTCCTTCCGTATCGGTTCACGTGGTGGAATTGGATCCCCAGGTGACGGATCTCGCCAGGCGCTTCTTCCATTTGGCGGACACCCCCGGCCTGCGGATTCATCATGAAGACGCTCGAACCTTTCTCAATCGCAACCAAGAGCAGTTCGACGTGATCTTCGTGGACCTCTTCACTTCTCATTACGCCGTTCCTTTTCACTGCGCCACAGTGGAAGCGGTGAAAAAATGCTACGAGGCCCTTGCGGACGGTGGCGCCGTCATGGCCAATATGCTTTCCGCCCTGGAGGGAAAGGATGGGCGTTTTCTGCAGGCGGCCTTTTCCACGTTCGCCGCCGTCTTCCCCCAGGTATACCTCTTTCCCGTTTCGGATCCCGTGGATCCCGCAGAGTGGCAGAATGTCATGCTTGTTGCCCTGAAATCCACCGAAAAGCCGATTTTCACGAGCAAGGATGAGGAACTGAACGGGCTTCTGCGCCACCTTTGGACCGGGGCCGTGTCTCCGGCTCTGCCTGTCCTGACGGATGATTTCGCGCCCGTTGACCGCTACGTGTTGAACTGGCCCTGAGAAGGGGAATGTGAGGGCCGCTTTCAGGCACTCCTGCACGGGGGACAGGCTTTGTGTCATTTGTCACAATATCAAGAACGCCCTTGAGATCATTCCCTGTCGGCCTCTTCAAAAGGTTCGTTCTTGGCGGTGCCGTGCCGGGCGTGAGGCCCCTCCACATCTCCAGATACTCATTGACAGCGCTTCCACCGGCGCGCTAATATGCAAACTGTTTTAGCAGTCTA
This sequence comes from Deltaproteobacteria bacterium, assembly GCA_012517315.1. Classification (GTDB taxonomy): domain Bacteria; phylum Desulfobacterota; class Syntrophobacteria; order Syntrophobacterales; family Syntrophobacteraceae; genus JAAYUJ01. The sequence continues at coordinate 29,550 of JAAYVE010000057.1, read as the reverse complement.
TCATTTCATCCACCTTTGTTCCCTGCTCGAGCACACATCATGTCTAGCCCCAAGTGTAAGCGTATCTTGAAATATATGCTGAACCGAGCATAGGAGCATCTTTGTCTCGTTGTTCACAAAGAAAGGAGGTGAGTCCCTGCGACTGGTAGCCTCTGAGACTTCTGGAGAGCCTCACAGGCGTTTAAATCACGGTTTGTGTGGATCGGATGGACTATGGAGGGCAGAGTATGAAGCTGACGCGAAGAGATTTTCTGAGGGTCTCTGGTGCGGCGACTGCCGGGCTGGCCTTGAGCGGAATGGGATTGGATCTACGTCCCGTCGAGGCTTATGCTTGGGAGTTGCGCACCAAGAATGCCAAGGAGACGCCGAGCATCTGCTGTTACTGCGGTGTCGGATGTGGGATCATCTGTCATACGGATGCCAAGACGGGGCAAGTGATCTACACGGAAGGCGACGCCGACAATCCCATCAACCAGGGCTCCCTTTGTGCGAAAGGCGCTTCCCTCTATCAACTGGCGCAGAACCCGAAGCGGCTCACCAAGGTGCTCTACCGGGCGCCCAATTCGGACAAGTGGCAGGAAAAGACCTGGGACTGGGCCTTGAAGGAAATCGCCAAGAGGGTGAAAAAGAGCCGGGATGCCAGCTTCAAGGTGAAGGACGAAAAGGGGCAGGTGGTCAACCGCTGCGAGGCAATCGCTTCCGTAGGCAGCGCCGCCCTGGACAATGAGGAGTGCTGGATTTACCAGGCCATGCTGCGTGCCCTTGGGATGGTTTATATCGAACACCAGGCCCGTATTTGACACAGCGCCACGGTAGCGGCTCTGGCAGAGTCGTTCGGACGCGGTGCGATGACCAATCACTGGAATGATCTGGCGAACAGTGACTGTATCCTGGCCATGGGAGCGAATCCGGCTTCCAACCATCCCATTTCCTTCAAATGGGTGATGAAAGCGAAAGACAACGGCGCCACCCTCATCAGTGTCGACCCCCGTTTCACGCAGACCTCCTCCAAAGCCGATATTTACACTTCTCTGCGTTCGGGAACGGACATCGCCTTCCTGGGGGGCATGATCAAGTACATTATTGAAAACGAAAAGTATTTCAAGGATTACGTCGTCAATTACACCAACGCAGCCTATATCCTTGGCGACAAATACGATTTCAAGGATGGTCTGTTCTCGGGCTTCGATGCGGAGAAAAGGGCTTACGACAGCTCTTCCTGGGCCTATGTACTCGATGAAAAGGGCATTCCCAATAAGGACCTCACCCTGCAGGATCCCAAGTGTGTCTTCCAGCTGCTCAAGAAGCATTATTCCCGGTACGACATGGATACCGTTTCCAAGGTGACCGGGACGCCCAAGGACCAGCTGCTGAAGGTCTATGAGGCCTATGCCGCCACGGGGGTTCCCGACAAGGCCGGGACCATCATGTACGCCATGGGTTGGACGCAGCACACGGTGGGGGTGCAGAACATCCGGGCCATGTGCATCATCCAGCTGCTCCTGGGCAACATGGGGGTGGCGGGAGGTGGAGTGAACGCCCTTCGCGGGGAATCCAACGTTCAGGGATCCACCGATGCGGGCTTGCTCTTTCACATCTATCCCGGCTATCTGCCGGTGCCGAGTGCTTCGGTGCCCACTTTAGCCGACTACAACAAGAAGTTCACTCCGGTCACAAAGGATCCCCGCAGCGCCAACTGGTGGCAGAACCGTCCCAAGTACATGGTGAGCTTCCTCAAGACCATGTACGGAGACGTGGCCAAGCCCGAAAACGAGTTCTGCTACGCCTGGCTGCCCAAGCTCCAGGATGGGAAGTCCTACAGCTGGCTCGATCTTTTCGATGCGATGTACCGTAAGGAAATCTCCGGATTCTTCTCCTGGGGACAGAATCCAGCCTGCAGCGGCGGCAACTCCAACAAGACCCGCCAAGCCCTGGCGAACCTGGACTGGATGGTGGTGGTGAACCTCTTCGACAACGAGACGGCATCCTTTTGGAAGGGCCCCGGAATGAATCCCAAGAAGATCAAGACGGAGGTATTCTTCCTGCCGTGCGCCGCGTCCATGGAAAAGGAGGGCTCCATTTCCAACAGCGGGCGCTGGGTCCAGTGGCGTTACAAGGCCCAGAACCCTGCGGGCAAGTCCAAGCCGGACGGGGACATCATTGTGGAGCTCTTCAACGAGATCCGGGCCCTTTACAAGAAGCCGGGAGGCGCCTTCCCCGATCCCATACTGAATCTCAAGTGGGATTACGCCACCAATCATGCCTTTGATCCCCACAAAGTCGCCAAGGCGGTCAATGGCTATTTTCTGAAAGACACCACCGTTGGAGACAAGACGTACAAGGCGGGGGATCTCGTTCCTGCTTTCGCCATGTTGAAGGACGACGGGTCCACCTCCTCGGGCAACTGGATCTATTGCCAGAGCTACAACAACGAGGGCAACAACATGGCCCGCAGGGACAACTCCGATCCCAGCGGCATCGGGCTTTATCCCAAATGGGCGTGGTGCTGGCCGGTCAACCGCCGCATCATTTATAACCGGGCGTCGGTGGATCCCACCGGCAAACCCTGGAATCCCAAGAAGCCGGTGGTGGAGTTCGTGGGGGAGGTGAAGGACGGCAAGTACGTCTCCCAGAAGTGGAAGGGGGACGTTCCCGACGGTCCATGGTATCCCCTCAAGAACCCCGATGGAACGGCGCGAGAGGACGGAAAACTCCCCTTCATCATGAAACCCGACGGGTACGGCTCCATCTTTGGTCCCGGATTGAAGGACGGACCTTTCCCGGAGCACTACGAACCCTTGGAGTGCCCCGTGGAGAAGAACCTGTTCGGCGCTCAACTGATCAATCCAGTGGCGGTGACTTACAAGACGGACAAGGACGTGAGGATGACCTGCGACCCCAGGTTCCCCTTCGTGGGCACGTCCTATCGGGTGACCGAGCACTGGCAGACGGGAGTTCTCACCCGATGGCTTCCCTGGCTCATTGAGGCCCAGCCGCAGGTGTTCGTGGAGATGAGCGAGGAGCTTGCCAAGCTCCGGGGCATCCAGAACGGCGAGAAGGTCATCGTGGAGTCCCCGAGAGGGTCCCTGGAAGCCGTGGCACTGGTGACCAAGCGGTTCAAACCGTTCAAGATCCATGATCAGGAAATCCATGAGGTGGGATTGCCGTATCATTATGGATGGGTATGGCCCGCGGAAGGGGGCGACAGCGCAAACCTCCTGACGGCGTCCGTCGGAGATCCCAATACCCGGATTCCCGAGAGCAAGGCCTTCATGGTGAACGTGCGCAAGAAGGGGGTGTAAGCCATGGCTGGAAAAAGCTTCTTCATCGACACGACGAAATGTACGGCCTGCAGGGGATGCCAGATGGCATGCAAGAACTGGAACCAGAACGCCACGGTCCCCACCAAGAATCAGGGAAGTTACCAGAACCCCCCCGATCTGGATGGGAGCACTTTCAAACTCGTGCGATACAGTGAACAGGAAGTGGACGGCAAACCGGCCTGGTATTTCTTTCCAGACCAGTGCAGGCACTGCCTGGAGCCTCCCTGCAAGGACACCATCGAAGGCTATGTCCAGGGGGGGGTGGTGCAGGACGAAGCCACGGGAGCCGTGGTTTACCTGGAAAAGAGCAAGGAAGCCCCGTTCGACGAGGTGCGCTCCTCCTGCCCGTATGACATTCCTAGGAAGGGGAAGAACGGGCAGATTGTCAAATGCACGATGTGCATCGACCGCGTCAGCAACGGTTTGCTGCCGGCCTGCGTGAAGATTTGCCCCACGGGGGCCATGAACTTCGGCGACCGGGAGGCCATGCTCAAGCTGGCCCAAGAGCGCCTGGAAAAGCTCAAGGGGAAGTATCCCAAGGCCCAGTTGATCGATGCGGATCAGATCCGGGTGATCTACCTGGTGGTGGACGAACCCAGAAAATACCACAAGAACGCCATTGCCAGCGTGAACCCGGGGTTCATTCGCAAGCTTCTTGCAGGAGGGCTGCGAAAGAGGGACTGGGTTTGAGACGAAGCTCTCCAGCCCCGGTGCATCTCGGTAGGGAACCGTTCGGATGAGATGGCCGTACCGTTTCTTCCATCCGAACGGAAAAAGGCAAATCACGACGCAGTGAAAATTCTTTCGCGCGGGGGAAGCCGGATCTGTCCGGGGTCCCCCGTTTTCGTGCTTGAAGGGGTGGTTTCCATGGCGTATTCCCATTCGGACTGTGACAAGGAAAGAGAAGCGATTCTTCGTTCCCTCAGCTTGGCGAAGAAGCAAAAGCCTGCCTATGGCGACATCTACCCCTTTCTGGAAGCGCTTTTTCTCCTTCAGGTTTCGGTGAAACGGGGGGTGACCGTCTCCCCCCCTTCCATTGCGGCAGACCTGGTGCGGGCCAAGTGGGACAATGGGTTTCCCCTTTGCCGGCGGTGGGAGTTTCCCCTGGATGTGGAGTCCGCTCAAGAGATCCATCGTTCGATTCTTCCCCACATCCCGGAGACCAACCAGTCTCTGAGGAGAGCCCACGGTGTTCTTGCGGAGCTTCTCTTCAGAGATGCCCCGCATTCCGATGGGGGATCCGTGTGGCGTATTTTTTCCGGGGAGGAAGGTTGGGTGGATTGGGAGGAGGAAATCCCCCTTGCACAAGAGGACCTTGTGTCCTTTTTCTTTCTGGGGAGGAGTTGCATTAGGCCGTCCATTGAGCGGGGGGCGCTGGACCTGACGGAGCGTTTCCCGGTTCCCGAGGGCTGGATGAAGGGCTACTGCCCCATTTGCGGATCCCTTCCCGCCCTGCTCTTTTCCGTCGGCGAAGGTGAACGTCGGGCTTACTGCTCATGGTGTTCTACCCGTTGGAAGCTTCACCGCCTGCAGTGCCCCTCCTGCGACAACCGTCACCATGAGTCTCTCGGATATCTTTATGCGGAGAGTGAGCCCAACTACAGAATCCAGTACTGCCGCCTCTGCAGGAACTACTTCAAACTGGTGGACACGCGGGAAATGCTCGATCTCCCATATTTCCCCTTGGAGGAGTGGACGACGCTCCATTTGGATCTCCTCGCGCAAAGGGACGGCTGGCAGCAGCCGGGAGCCCTCTCCAAGGTCGTCTACGGGGACGTGGGGCCGTGAATCCCATGTGAACCTTTGCGTCTCGCCTGCGGTTTTGTGTTAGACTGAAAAGGCGTCTTGACTTTCCAGTTGGGGAGAAAGGGGACGACCGCAGGATTTCTGCAGACTGCGCGGCCTTGCAGTTCAGGAGCTTTTTATCTCAAGGGGTAGCGGGGCGCAGGAAGAGGTTTTCGACCGAACATGTTATTTGAAACCCGGTGGAAAGACTATTACAGGCAACGCCTTGGCGATGCGGAGACCATCCTCGGGCGCATCCTTCAGGATGGCAACAGGATCTTTGTGGGTTCGGCATGCAGCGAACCGCAGGAATTGGTCCGTTCCCTCCTGCGGGTTGTTCCCGAGCACCGGGATCTCGAATTGGTGCAGAACCTCTCCATGGGGTGCATCCCGGAAGACTGGAGCGAGCTGCAAAAGCATTGCAGGATCAAAACGTTCTTCATCGGGGAAAAGACGAGAAGGGCGGTGAACCAGGGATTGGCGGACTACGTTCCCACCTATTTCTCATCGGTTCCCAACCTTTTTCGGGAGGACGATTCCTGGGAACTGGACGTCGCCCTCGTCCAGGTTTCCCCTCCGGACAAACATGGGTTCTGTTCCCTCGGCATTGCGGTGGACATCAACAAGGCGGCGGCCCAGACGGCCAAAACCGTGGTCGCTCAGGTCAACCCGCTCATGCCGCGCACTTTCGGGGACAGTTTTCTTCACGTGAGCCAGATGCATCATTTCGTGGAGTGTGAAGAGCCCCTTCTGGAAATGACACACACGATCCGCAGCGCCGTGGCGGATCGGATCGCCCAGTATGTTTCGGCCCTGGTAGAGGACGGTTCCACCATCCAGGTGGGTGTCGGGCGCATGGCGAACACGGTCCTCATGTCCCTGAAGGAAAAAAAGGATCTGGGTGTGCACGGGGAAATCCTCACGGACGCTCACCTGGCACTGGTGGAAAAGGGAGTTTTGACGGGTCGGCGCAAGACGCTGCATCCAGGGAAGATGATCGCGAGTCTGTGCCTTGGGAGCCGGGCCCTTTATGAGTTTGTTCACAACAACCCTGTCGTGGAGATGTATCCCATTGACTATGTCAACGAAAGACGGGTTGTGTGCAAGAACGACAACATGGTCTCCATCAACTCCGCCCTGGAAATCGACCTGACGGGGCAGGTGTGCGCCGATTCCATCGGTCACAGCTTTTACAGCGGCATCGGCGGTTACGTGGATTTCATCCACGGCGCTTCCCTCGCCCGAAACGGCAAGTCCATCATCGTGCTCCCCTCCACCACGACCGATGGGAAGCGCTCGCGCATCGTGAGCCACCTGACCCACGGGGGGGGGTGGTGGGGCCCCGCAGCAGTGTGCGCTTGGTCGTAACGGAATTCGGCGTCGCCTACCTCCATGGGAAAACGGTGCGGGAGAGGGCCTTAGCCCTCATCAATATCGCCCACCCCAAGTTCAGGGAGTCTCTTCTTGAAGAGGCCAAGCGACTGCGTTACATCTACCAGGATCAGATTCTGCAACCCGTATTCGAGTCGCTCTATCCGAACCAATGGGAAACAGACCAGATATTCGACGGGGAGGGAGCGACCGGGCTCCCACCCACCCTTCTTGAGCCGGGCCAGTGGGAAACGGATCGGGTCTTTCCGGGAGACCTGAAGGTTTTTTTCAGGCCCATCAAACCCACTGATGAAAGGGCTCTCCAGGAGTTTTTCTATTCCCTGCCCGACCAGGACATCTACTACCGGTTTCTGTCCGCCATGAAGGTTTTTCCCCATCGGAACACGCAGGGGATGTGCAACATCGACTACGAGCATGAAATGACCATCGTGGGAGTGACCGGCCCCATTGGAAACGAGACGATCGTCGGGATGGGACGCTATATCCTCGATCAAAAGACGAATATGGCGGAAGTGGATTTTGCCGTCCGCGCGGAATGGCAGAGGCTTGGAATCGGTTCCTTTCTCCTCCGCTATCTGTGCGAGATCGCCAAGAAAAAGGGGATCACCGGATTTTCGGCCTACGTTCTCGCAGGCAATCGGAGAATGCTTTCCGTTTTCTACAAGGTGGGATACGTGGTGCACAGCTCACTCGAGGACGGCGTTTACGAAATCGCATTTCGCTTTGACGAACCGGCTCAGACGTGTTTCACCGACTGCTGAGGAGGAATGCTCGTTGAACCTGACCATTGATCCAGCACACATCGCCTTCGACGTGGACGGGGTGGTTGCGGACACCATGGCCCTTTTCGTGAGACTTGCCAGAGAACGCTACGGGCTTGCCCATCTCACCAAGGACGACATCCGGCAATATGACCTGTACCGTTGCCTGGATGTGAAAAAAGAGATCATCGACGATCTCATCTGCCTCACTCTCGATGACCATCACACGCTGGAGACCCCACCCATGCCGGCGGCCCCCGACGTGCTCACCGATCTCGCGCAGCATGGCACGCTGCGTTTTGTCACCGCCCGCATCTGGCCCGACTCCATTCTCCTGTGGTTGCGAAAAACCCTTGGAAATGTCGATCCGGACCGAATCCAGGTGATTGCCACGGGAGCCCCCGAGATCAAATTGAGGATTCTAAGAGAACTGGGGATCCGCTACTTCCTGGAGGACCGTTGGGAGACGTGCGCCCTCCTTGCCCGGGAGGGAATTCAGCCGATCCTGTTCGACCAACCCTGGAATCGCACTCCCCATGCGGAGGCTTTTCCACGAGTCAGCAGCTGGCTTGAATTGCGCCGATGGTTCTTGCTTCCTGAGAACGGAATGGGGTAAAAAGATTTTCAAGTGTCCCAGGAAACCTCCCCCTGCCTCTCCCTGCGGAGTTGGAAAGCGTTATCCGGAAAGGTCTCCAGGTTCCTCTGACCCGTGGGGGCAGAGCGCTTTTGCCAAAGCTGCGGGGGTGGGAAGATCGGGTTCCAGGGGAAATGTGGAAAGGTGGTCCGGGGTCGGTCAGAGTCCCAATAACCACTGCCGACAAGACATTGCCATGTGGACAGCGTCATTCCAGTCATGCAGCCGAGCGATACTCTTCCCGTCCAGATCAAGGCCACCCGAAAGGGATTCACCCTGATTCCCGATCGGGATACGCCCTTTGCGGAGATACTGACTTACCTGGAGCGGCGTCTGAAGGAATCGCGGGAGTTCTTCCAGCGGTCGACTGTGGCTCTGGACGCGAGGAATCGGGCTTTCGGGACCGACGAGATTCTGCAGATTCACCGGGTGCTCAAAGACCATGGGGGAGCGAGTCTAGCCGAGGTCAGGTTGGAAGAGGATCTTTCCTTCTGGCTGGATACCAGGAATGGGGGATCCCCATTGGATTCCAAGGTCTCCAAGTCCAAACAGCAGGACAATGCCCCTCTCATCGTGAAGCATACCTGCCGGTCGGGAATGCAGATTGTTGCCCCCTCCGACTGCCTCATACTGGGCGATGTCAATCCAGGGGCCGAAGTCCTGGCCATGGGGGACATCATTGTTTTTGGAAATCTTCGGGGAGTTGCCCACGCCGGAGCCGGGGGCAATCGGTCGGCCAAGATTTGGGCGTTGAGCATCGAACCGAACCAGATTCGCATCGCCGACCTCGTGGCGGTTCCACCCCGCGGGAACAAGCCCACTCCGAAGCGTTTCGAAATAGCGGAAATCCAGAACAATCTCATCGAGGTGATCACCATTTGAGTGGGGCGACGGATCAAACATTGGACAGGTGTGAAGCATCCAGGGAGCCATGTCAGGCGGGTGCATCCATAAACCTTGTAATGGCAAGGTGGTGTTATGGCGGGCAAGACCATTGTAGTCACTTCGGGAAAGGGCGGCGTCGGAAAGACCACGACGGTCGCCAACATCGGGACTGTCCTTGCAAAGAAGAAACACAGCGTCGTGATGCTGGATGCAGACATCGGCCTGCGAAACCTCGACGTGGTGATGGGGCTCGAAAACCGAATCGTATACAATCTCGTGGACATCATCGAGGGAAAATGCCGCAAGGAACAGGCCATGCTGCGGGATCGAAAGCTGAACAACCTCTTCATCATCCCTGCCGCTCAGACGCGGGAGAAAGACGCGGTGCAGCCGGAACAGATGAAGGAGTTGTGCAGGCAGCTGGCGGAGGAGTTTGATTTCGTCATCATCGACTGCCCCGCAGGTATTGAGCGAGGATTCAAGAACGCCGTGGCAGGCGCGGAAATCGCCATTGTGGTCACGACACCCGAAGTCTCGGCCATCCGGGATGCGGACCGGGTCATCGGGTTGCTGGAGGCCAGCCTTCTCAAGGATATTCACCTCATCGTCAACCGCCTCAATTACCGCATGGTGAAGAAGGGGGACATGATGTCCACGGAGGATATCGTGAACCTCCTTTCCGTGCCCCTGCTGGGCGTGGTTCCCGAGAGCGAGGACGTGGTGATTTCCACCAACCGGGGTGTGCCTTTGGTTCATGATCGGGGGAGCAAGGCCGGTATCGCATTTCAGCGCATTGCGGCGCGTCTCAACGGTGAGAGCATTCCCTTCGACAACGGCTACGGGGATGGCTTCCTGGAGCGTTTCAAGCGGCTGTTCCGCGGTTAGGGGAGGAGAGTTGTCCATGTTGAATGCCATTCGCCGGTTCTTCGGTGAAAAAGCAAGCGGAAAGGTGGCTGCCAAGCGGATGCAGGTCGTCCTCATGCACGACCGGATGGACCTGACTCCCGACGTGCTGGAATGCCTGAAAAATGACATCTTGAGTGTGCTGTCCCGCTACATGGAGATCGACCAGCAGAGCATCCGGGTGGATCTGGAGAAAGGCAAGGAATATACAGCCCTCGTATCCAACGTGCACATCAAGCGGGTCTACCGCCGTGCATTGCCCGCACAGAATGCGTGATCGAGGAAATCCATGCCGTTGACGGTCGTGCTTGCGGCAAGTCTGAGAAAATACGTTGCGGACTACGATCCGGCAGTGGGGAAGAAAGTGGACGCGGCCCCCGGTGCCACGGTCCGCCAAGTGGCCGAACAGCTCGGAATTGCAGGGGAGGAAGTCAAGCTCATCATGGTGAACGGCCGTGCAGGGGAATGGGATACGGTCCTCCAGGGGAACGAACGGGTGGCGCTTTTCCCCCCTGTGGGAGGCGGGTGAATCGCAGTCCCTCCTCCCCATGAAAAGGGGACGCCTCCTAAGTGCGATCGCGGTCTACCGCTCCCTACTCCCCGATGGCCTCCTTCAGCTTCGCGATAGCCTCCTCCAGCTCTGGAAAAAGATCCAGGGCAAGGGTCAGGCCCTTCTTGGAGGGTCGGAACTCATCGTCATCCCCCTTGTAATAGATTCGCAGATCCACGTACTGTTTTCCCTTGTAAACGGTCAAGGAGGCCCTCACTTCTTCCAAGGGATTCTTGGGAAACGAGTGCACAACCTTGGCTTCGTCTTTGGCCATCCCAACCCTTTCCTGCAACTGTTGCCCATGCCGGAAATCCCACGAACGGTTCATGACCGGAAGGAGAAGGTTTGCAGCCGAACCGAAATGTGAGGATCATCGCCACGATTTGCCCATTGCACTACCAGATCGTCTCCATGGGATCAAGGAATAATCAAGGCGGGAAATGAGAGCCGGTTGAAAAAATGGGTGCCGACTTTTGTGTGGCGGTCCATGAGGAGATTGACCATGACCATGTGGTGTTTCGATGAATGGGATGAAATGGACGAGTTCCGTCTCGCCCGCGAATCCATCCTGGCCCTGGAGAGGGAGCATCGGGAAATCGCCTCCATCCTGGGCGAAACCCGGCAAGCTCTCCGGGGAGATCCCGAGAATCCCGAACTCCGGGCTCGTGAGAAATACTATGGAAAAAGGCTGGCGGACTTGGAGAAGTCGAGGCTGCTCGCTTCGGAGGTGCCCATCGAACTGGCGCTCTGGGGGCCTCCCCACGGATAGCCTTTCCGTGGAAGAGGCCCATCGAGGTCCTGTGCCCAACCGTATGCCATAAGAAAAACACGGCACCCTTTTCACAAGCTTTCCAATTATTGTGAAGGGCTTGAGGCGACTTCTCCCGACCCAGGGGCCATGTTTTCCAGGACCCTGGCGATGGCGGCCACATCTTCGTCTCCCAGACCCTGCCCAACACCCAGCCTGAAAAGGTGGAGCAAAAGGTGCCCGATTGGCACCGGTGCTCCCGTTTCATACGCGGTATCCACGACAAACTTGAGGTCCTTGGTCATGTGCTTGAGTGGGAAGTTGGGAGGATAGCTCCCTTCTTTCACCATGGGGACTTTCATTTGGAAGATGGGGGCGCTCAAGGGGCCAGAGAGGATGACCTCCAACATGCTCTCCAGGGACAATCCCCCAGTCCTTCCAAATTGGACGGACTCAGTGAAGGCCTCCAGCATGGCCCCCAAGAGAAGGTTGTTCATCATTTTCATCATGGACCCCTGGCCAGCCTCCCCGCAGTATACCACCCGTTTGCCCATGGTCTGGAAGAGGGGGGCGAGGGCGTCCACGCGGTCCCTGGGACCTCCGGCCAGGATCAGCAAGGCGGCGTTTTCTGCGGGCTTTTTCGATCCCGAAACAGGGGCATCCACAAAGGCGACCCCCGTCGGGGCGAGTCTCCGGGCGAGTTCCCTGCTGAACATGGGGGACACGGAACTCATGTTGACGAAGGTCTTCTCCCCCGTGAAGGCGGCCGCTGCCCCGTCCTCTCCCCATAGAAGCTCGTTCAGAGCTTCGGGGCCTGTCACCATGGCGATGATGACATCCGCGGCCTGCGCCAATGCTCGAGGGGTGGATGCCACTCTCGCTCCCTTTTTCCTCAGTGATTCCTCCTTCCCCGGCGTCCTGTTGTAAACCGTCAGGGAATATCCCGCCGCGACAATGTTGGCCGCCATGGGAACACCCATGATGCCCAGACCCATGAATCCGACCCTCTCTTTCATCTTTTCCTCTCCTCCATTCGCTTTCAAGTCGAGTGCTCAATTCTCCGCTCGCGCCTGAGTCCAATGCCGTCTGAAGACCGGGCGTTCCGAATCGTTGTCCTCTTTCTACTGCAGAACGGTTTCCTTGAAAAGTCGTTCGCACACCCTGCCCAGGTGGCACAAAATTGTATGTGCACGCCTATACGGAAAGCCGATTCACCCAATAAAGCACAAATCCGTAACACTCAGGCCGCTTCCTTGACTTCCAGAAACCTCTTCCACAGCCGCAGAAACAGGCATTCAAAGCTATCAGGGTTCTTTCGGCATCCTTCTTGCCCAGTCGGTCTTGGGTATGAAAGCGATCGTCAACACACTGGAACTGAAGGTCCTCTTCGACATCAGCAGGATCATCGGGCAGGCTCTGGACCTCGACAACGCCCTCCACACCGTTCTGGGAATTCTTTCCGATTCCCTGGAAATGAAGCGGGCGACGGTCACTCTCAAGGAGGAGGAATCGGGCAACCTTGTGATACGGGCGTCCTACGGCCTGAGTGAGGCGGAGGAGAAGCGGGGGGTCTATCGGCAGGACGAGGGAGTCACTGGACTCATCTTTCGCACGGCGGAACCCTTCATTGTTCCGGACATCAGCAGGGAGCCTCTTTTCCTCAACAAGACACGGGCGAGAGAGATCGAAAAGGGCCGGATCGCCTTTCTCGGGGTGCCCATTCTCCTGCACGGATCCTCCATCGGTGTGCTGAGTGTCGACCGTCTGTTCAGCAACGAGATCTCCTTTGAGGAGGACATCCGCTTTCTTTCCATTGTGGCCACCCTCATCGCCCAGTTCGTCAGCCTGAACCAGGAGGTGCGGGCGAGGGAGGAGAAGCTGCGCAGGGAGAATCTCACCCTGCGGGCGAGGCTGTCCGAAAGGTACAATCATTTTTTCGCGCTGGGTAAGAGCCCGAGCATGGCCGACGTCCACCGGCTCATCAGGAGAGTGGCTCCGAGCAAAGCCTTAGTTCTTTTGCTAGGCGAATCCGGAACAGGGAAAACCCTCATTGCCCGTATCATTCACGAACTGAGTAACCGGACGAAGTTTCCCTTCGTGAAGATCAACTGCGCCTCACTGCCTGAGAACCTCCTGGAATCGGAACTCTTCGGCCACGAAAAGGGGGCGTTCACGGGGGCAGCCAAGGCCAAGCCGGGGCGTTTCGAGGAGGCGGACGGGGGAACGATCTTTCTGGACGAAATCGGTGAACTGCCCTACTCCCTCCAGGCGAAGCTCCTCCGGTTTCTCCAAGAGCGCGAATTCGAGCGGCTGGGCAGTTCCCGAACGCGGAAGGTGGATGTGCGCATCATTGCGGCCACCAACCGGGACCTCTCGGAAGCCGTCAGGGAGGGTGTTTTCAGGGAAGATCTCTATTACCGCCTCAACGTTTTTCCCATACACGTCCCTCCCTTGAGGGAGCGCAGGGAGGACATCCCCTCCCTCGTCCATCACTTCCTGGACAAAACTTCCAAGGAATACGGCCGGACCCTGCGTATCACCCCCCATGCCCTCCAGATTCTTGTCAATTACGAATGGCCGGGAAACGTGAGGGAATTGGAGAATCTCATGGAGCGTCTTGCCATCATGGTGGATGGAAACGAGATCGACCTGGAACACTATCCCCAGTACCTTCAGGAGACGGCCGAAACGCTCACCGTGACGGAACGGAGAGTCTCCGAGAGCCTGTCCCGCCTCGAAGAAATGGAGAAAAAAGAGGTGGTGGCGGCCCTTGAGAGGAATCGGTGGATCCAGTCTCAAGCGGCCAAAGAGCTGGGACTGACCCTCAGGCAGGTGGGCTACCGCATCAAGAAGTTCGGCCTGGAAAAGCTCGTGAACAAACGCAGAGCCGGGAAAAGGAGCATGCGGAGGGGCACCTAGGATCACCAATTCCGGAACTTCTCACCCCTCACCTTCGAAACCCTGCTGCCGTCGAGCGACCCGGAGGGACCAGGGCGCTCTCCTCATCCCTCCCGTCCGCTCCCGCGTTCAGTCATCTCCCCCGGCGACCGCCTTCTCAGCCCATCCAGGAGCAACCCCGGCCCTCTGGATATGGAGCCCTGAAATGTTTGTCGGCGGGCTTGCCATCGGCCCAATATCCGGGCCAACGTCAGGACATAGACGGCCGAGAGGGCCAGCTGGGCCATAGTCAACGGGACCCCGGATCGGGCGAAACCGCCGAAGCTCAGCCGCTTGCCGTGGGCGGCGCAGATTCCGGCATTCACCACATTGGCCGATGCACCGATGAGGTTGGCGTTCCCACCCAAAGTCCGCCCGAACATCATGGCAACGAACACCGGCAGGGTGAAGTCCGGCCAATCGGTGAACATCGTTCCCAAGGCCGGCTCGGGCAGGACTTCCTCTCACTGCCATAAAAGTCTTTCGGATCTTCCGTTCTTGCCCGGATATTGGCCTGAGTGTAGCCTGCCGCCTCGGCATGAATGAGGGTGAACGGGATCCACCGCACGAGGGTGAACCACTCCTCGTCGCCCTGTCGCACCACAGGACCCATGGGTTCCTCGGAGATCGTCCCTTTCAAGAGCGTGTACTGGTCGGGCCCCCTGGCGCAAGCATCCGCGCGGCTTTCAGCTGCGGCCTCCCGGAAGTGAACGCCCGGCACTTCCCCTCATAGAGGGCCGTAGCCGCCTCAGCCTGCGATTCCAACAGGAGCGCCCGGCGCGTCCAGTTCCGCGCGCCAAATGTCGCAGACAGACGGTCCTCGTGGGTGCTTCCCTTGATCACGCAAATCGTGGCTCCGTTGAGAGATCCCTGTGATTCCGCTGGACGAAGAAACGAAGAAGCCCTGGCCGTCATAATAGAAGACCCCCGTGAGGAGGACTCCCAGCCCGACCGCATGCTCCATGGTGCAAGTCGTGTTGCGGGCGAGTACATCCAGTTCGCCCGCTTTCAAAGACCCGAAACGCTGAGCGGCGGTCAAAGGAACATAGTCCACTCTGAATTTGCTCGTGTCGGCCTGCATTGGGCTGCAGCCGCTGGCCTCGCCGTTCTTGAAAAGAATTGTGAGAACCGAGGCGGCGGGTTTCGTCACCGTGACCGCAACGATGGCTTTTCATGCGTTCCCTCCAGTGTGCCCCCCCATGCGGAGGATCCTCTTGGAGGTCTTTCCTTCAGGAATTCCTCACTGCTCATGGGAAATGGACCACGACCCATCTCCTCTGCTCGTTTCACGCGCGTTGATGAGACTTTCACCCGCTGAAATCGCTTTGTGCAGCTGTCTCGACATTCTTTGATCATGTCGGTTGAAGAATCACGCCTGCAACTACTCATTGCGACCCTATTGCACTGCATCCCTCCAACTCACGATCGCACATTTTTGTCGGTCACCTGTGTCAGCCAGGTTTCATTTATGATAGGAATATCCGATAGTTAATTGTTTGAGTCGGGCGCCGACGCCACATGCCTCTGCCCCATGGAAATGATAAGAAGTGGAATTCAATGGCATTAGATCTCTTTCGGGGCTGATGGGTCCGACAAAAGTGAAAACCGTTCGTTCGTCTCGCGGCCTCTTTCCCATCGCACGTCCTTGTCTACTTCGGGAAGCAATCTCAGCGGGTTGCGGTTTCAAACCGTTCCTTGACCACGTCCTGGCACGTTCTCTGCCTTAATGAGGCATTACGCAAACACGAGCGACAGGAGGTTTTTCATGCGAAAGGTAGCAATTTACGGCAAGGGAGGAATCGGAAAGTCCACCACCACGCAGAACACGGTGGCAGGTCTGGCGGAGATGGGGCGGAAGGTGATGGTGGTCGGCTGCGACCCGAAAGCGGATTCGACCCGCCTGCTGCTGGGGGGGCTTTCCCAGAGCACGGTGCTCGACACCCTCCGGTCCGAGGGAGAGGACGTGGAACTGGAGGACATCCGCAAGAGGGGTTTCAGGGGAGCCATCTGCGTGGAATCGGGGGGACCGGAGCCTGGGGTGGGCTGTGCCGGGCGCGGTATCATCACCTCCATCAACCTGCTGGAACAGCTGGGGGCCTATTCGGACGATGAAGAGCTGGACTATGTCTTCTACGACGTTCTGGGGGACGTGGTGTGCGGGGGCTTTGCCATGCCCATCCGGGAGGGCAAGGCCCAGGAGATCTACATCGTCGTCTCGGGTGAGATGATGGCCATGTATGCCGCCAACAACATCTGCAAGGGGATCGTGAAGTTTGCCGAAGCAGGGGGCGTGCGGCTGGGTGGGCTCATCTGCAACAGCCGCAAGGTGGACAACGAAAGGGAGATGATCGAGGCCTTTGCCGAGAAGCTGGGGACCCAGATGGTCCACTTTGTGCCCCGGGACAACATGGTGCAGAGGGCGGAGATCAACCGCAAAACCGTCATCGATTTCGATCCGGCACATCCCCAAGCGGACGAGTACCGGACCTTGGCCAGGAAGATCGAGGAGAACACGATGCATGTCGTCCCCAAGCCCATGCACACGGACGAACTGGAGAAGCTGCTCATCGAGCACGGGCTTGCCGGGTGACGATTGAGGATGCGGCCGGCGAGGCCCATGGGATGAGGAAACGAAACCGGACAAGGGGAACCCCGGCATACGGGGCCTCTGTGGAGTGTTTGAAACCGGACTCGAGGTCCCAATGGAGGCCCGGGAGTTTCGACTGCTGGGGAGACTGCACGGTATCAATCACACTGACATAAATGGAGAAAGGGTGCCACCATGCTCATGATCAGATCCATTGTGAGGCCGACCAAAGTGGACAATGTCCTCGCCGCCCTCATGGAAGCGGGTTTTCCCGCGGTGACCAAAGTATCCGTGGTCGGTCGAGGCAAGCAGCGGGGGATCAAGATCGGGGAGATCACTTACGACGAAATCCCCAAGGAACTGCTCATCACCGTGGTGAAGGAACAGGACAAGGATTTCGTAATCAAGACCGTGATGAAGGCTGCCAGGACTGGAGAGAAAGGGGCTTTCGGGGACGGCAAGATATTCGTCACCCCCGTGGAGGATGTCTATACCATCAGCTCCGGGATTAAGGAGACGGCGGGTGGTGAGACCGTTGAGGTGAAGATATGAAAGAGATCATGGCCATCATTCGCATGAACATGATGAACAGGACCAAGCAGGCCCTCTCCCAAGCGGGTATTTCGTCCATGACCGCAAAGGATGCCTTGGGACGCGGCAAGGGACTGGTGGACACGACGCTTCTCGAAGGGGCCGAAAAGGGATACGAGGAAGCCATTGCCCAGCTGGGTCAGAGTCAGCGCATGATTCCCAAAAGAATCCTCAGCGTCGTGGTCCCCGACAAGCTCGTGTCCAAGACCGTCAAAATCATCATGAGGGTGAATCACACGGGAAAATCAGGAGACGGCAAGATCTTCGTCATGCCATGTACGGACTCCATCAGTGTGCGCACCGGCGAGAGGGGAGATGCCACCCTCGATGGGGCCTGAGAGCCTGAACGTCCAATCAATACCGCAACGGAGAAACGAAATGGCTGTCTTGAAATCCACCGAATCGAAGCTGGACCTGGAAAACGAGTGTCTGAGCCCCGATGGGCTTAAGCAGGAGCTCCTGCGCGTCTACCCCACGAAAGTCGCCCGCAAGCGGGCCAAGCAGATCGTCGTCAATAAGGTGAAAGAAGGGGGAGGTGTTCCGGAGATTGGGGCCAACACCAGAACAGTGCCGGGCATCATCACCCAGCGGGGGTGCACCTATGCCGGTTGCAAGGGGGTGGTCCTGGGGCCGACCCGGGACATCGTGAACATCACGCACGGACCCATCGGATGCGGGTTCTACAGCTGGCTCACCCGGAGAAACCAGACCCGCCTCGAGAACCCGAAAGACCATCAGTTCATGACCTATTGCTTCTCAACGGACATGCAGGACGAGGACATCGTGTTCGGAGGGGAGAAGAAGCTCCGGGCGGCCATACAGGAAGCCTACGACATCTTCAAACCCAAGGCCATCAGCATCTTCGCCACGTGCCCCGTCGGGCTCATCGGGGATGACATCCACGCGGTTGCCCGGGAGATGAGGGAAAAGCTGGGGATCAACGTCTTCGGCTTCAGCTGCGAGGGATACAAGGGAGTGAGCCAGTCGGCGGGTCACCACATCGCCAACAACGGGCTGTTCACCCACATCATCGGCCTCGACGACACGGCTCCGAAGGGCAAATACAAGATGAATCTCCTGGGGGAATACAACATCGGAGGAGACGCGTTCGAACTGGACCGTATCTTCAAGGAATGCGGCATCACCCTGGTGGCCACGTTCAGCGGCAACTCCACGTACGACCAGTTTTCCATATCCCACACGGCGGACCTCAACGCCGTCATGTGCCACCGCTCCATCAACTACGTGGCGGAAATGATGGAAAAGAAGTTCGGGATTCCGTGGATCAAGATCAACTTTATCGGAGCGGAAGCAACGGCCAAGTCTTTGCGGAAAATTGCCAAGTACTTCGATGAACCGGAACTGACCGAGCGTGTGGAAGAAGTCATCGCCAGGGAAATGCCAGAGATCCTGAGGGTGCGTGAGGAAGTGAGGCGTCGCTGTGAAGGCAAGACGGCCATGCTCTTCGTAGGCGGTTCTCGTGCCCATCACTACCAGGAACTGTTCAAGGAAATCGGCATGAAAGTGATCGCAGCGGGGTACGAGTTCGCCCACCGGGACGATTACGAGGGTCGAAGAGTTCTTTCAGGCTTGAAGGTCGACGCGGACAGCCGAAACATCGAAGAGCTGGAAGTCCACGAGGATCCGGAACGGTACCGCCCCCGCAAGACCACTGAAGAGATTGAACGCCTCCGTCGGGAAGGGTTCAGCTTCAAGGATTACGAAGGCATGATGCCCGAAATGGAAAACCAGACCCTGGTGATCGATGACATCAGCCACCACGAGACGGACAAGCTCATCGAAGCCTACAAGCCGTCCATCTTCTGTGCCGGCATCAAGGAAAAGTACGTGGTCCAGAAGATGGGCATCCCCCTGAAACAGCTCCACAGCTATGACTCGGGTGGGCCATATGCAGGCTTCAAGGGGGCGGTCAATTTCTACCGAGAAATGGATCGCATGGTGAACAGCAAGGTATGGAGTTACCTCAAGGCACCTTGGCAGACGAACCCGGAGCTCTCCGCCAAGTATGCCTGTGATTGAGGATCAAAGGAAGGACGGGGCCATGTTACTCAGACACACACCCAAGGAAATCGCTGAGCGCAGTGCGTTGACCGTCAACCCGGCCAAGACGTGCCAGCCCATCGGGGCCATGTACGCCGCCCTGGGGATTCACGGATGCCTTCCCCACAGCCACGGGTCACAGGGTTGCTGCGCATATCACCGGAGCACGCTCAGCCGTCATTACAAGGAACCGGTCATGGCGGCCACTAGTTCTTTTACGGAAGGTTCTTCCGTCTTTGGAGGGCAGGCCAACCTGGTTCAGGCCATCGACAACATCTTTTCCGTCTACAACCCGGAAGTCATCGCCATTCACACCACCTGTCTTTCGGAAACCATCGGCGACGACATTCCACAGATCGCCAAGAAGGCGCTGGCCGACGGGAAGATTCCCGAAGGCAAGCACGTGATCCATGTGAACACGCCCAGCTATGTGGGTTCCCATGTGACGGGGTTTGCCGGCATGACCAAGTCCATGGTGGATTACTTTGCCGTCAGCACGGGAACGAAGTGCAACCAGGTGAACATCATCCCCGGGTACGTGGAGCCTTCCGACATGGAGGAAATCCGGCGGATCGTGGAAATGCTCGGGGTGCAAGCGGTCTTGTTTCCCGATACCTCGAGAGTCCTCAATTCCCCTCAGACGGGGAGGCACGAAATGTTCCCCAAGGGGGGGGTGACCGTGGAAGCCCTCAAGAGCACAGGCGACAGCATGGCGACCATCGCCCTCGGAAGACTCGCTTCCGGGCCAGCGGCCCGGGCCCTGGACACCAAGTGCAAGGTGCCGTGCGAAATTCTGGACCTGCCCATCGGCCTGAGGAAGACGGATGTTTTCATCGACACACTGAGACGAATTGCGGGTGTGAGCGTGCCGGAATCCCTCAATGTTGAGCGCGGGCAGCTCCTGGACATCGTCACGGACATGCATCACTGCTTTTACGGGAAGACGGTGGGCCTCGTGGGCGACCCGGACCAGCTCATTTCCCTCACCGAATTCCTGGTCTCTATCGACATGCGCCCCATTCACGTTCTCACGGGGACACCCGGCAAGGAGTTCGAAAACCGGATCCGCGAAATCACCCGGGACGTTCCACGGAGCGTCAATGTGCGGGCCGGGGGGGACATGTTCCTCTTCCACCAGTGGGTCAAAAACGACCCGGTGGATCTGATGATGGGAAACACGTATCTAAAATACATCGCCCGGGACGAGGACATTCCCTTCATCCGTTTCGGGTTTCCCATCCTGGACCGGGTCGGTCACAGCTACTTCCCCACCGTGGGGTATCGGGGAGGCATGCGCCTGCTGGAGAAGATCCTCGACACGCTGTTGGAACGCCAGGACCGGGATGCCCCGGAAGAGCGCTTTGAGCTGGTGATGTAGCGCATGGAGACAAGAATTCCGACAGGAGAGGCGAGAAGGAGAAGACCGTGCAGAAACCCGAACACCATATTTTTGTGTGTGCCAGTTTCAGGGGAACAGAAGCCAAGGGTATGTGCATGAAAAAGGAATCCATGCAGCTCATTCCCTACCTGGAAGAGGAAATCGCCGGCCGCGGTCTCAATGCCATGGTGACGAGCACCGGCTGCATGAACCTGTGCGAAGAGGGCCCCATCATGCTTATTTACCCTCATGGCTACTGGTACCGTGGAGTGGTAGGGGAAGAGGCCGTCGACGCAATCCTGGATGCGCTGGAATCAGGCAAACCTGCCGCAGATTATCTGCTGGGGTGATGCGAGCGCAGGAGATGGGGGAGAACCATGTCTTTGGAACAGTCCGTCATTTTTGATGAGCGGAAGGATCAGATCCATCGAAAGGGGGATGCCCCTTTCACCATGGGCTGCAACCGGGAAAGCCTCGCCGGGGCGGTCAGCCAGAGGGCCTGCGTTTTTTGCGGGTCCCGGGTGGTCCTCTACCCCATAGCCGATGCGGTCCACCTGGTACACGGCCCCATCGGGTGTGCCTCCTACACGTGGGACATCCGCGGAGCCCTGTCCTCCGGGCCGGCCCTGCATCGCCTGAGCTTCTCCACCGACCTGCAGGAGAAGGATGTGATCTTCGGCGGCGAGGAAAAACTTTACAAAGCCCTGGTGGAACTCATCGACCGTCATGCTCCCGCAGCCGCCTTCGTCTACTCCACGTGCATCGTGGGAATCATCGGGGACGACCTCAATGCCGTATGCGCCAGGGTCAGCCGGGAGAAGGGCATTCCCGTGCTCCCCGTCCAATCGGAGGGTTTCAAGGGAAACAAGCGCTCCGGCTATCATGCGGCGTGCAAGGCCATGTTTCAGCTCATGGGAAAGGGAAGCACCGAAGGCATCTCTCCCCTTTCCGTCAACCTCCTGGGGGACTTCAACCTGGCGGGGGAAATCTGGATCATTCGGGAATACTTCCGGCAGATGGGCATCGAAACCGTTGCCAACATCACGGGAGACGGGCGCGTAGCCGATATTCGCCGGGCCCACGGGGCGGCGCTCAACGTGGTCCAGTGCTCCGGGGCCACCATGGATCTCGCCAAGATGATGCAGGAGACCTTTGGCACGCCGTTTCTGAGGGTTTCCTACTTCGGGGTGGAAGACATGGCGGAATCCCTGTATGCCGTCGCCCGGTTTTTCCTGCAAAGGGATCCGGCGATCATGGACCGCACGCGGGCTCTCGTGAGGGAAGAGCTCGCCGTCCTTTATCCGCGGCTCCAGGAGTATCGCAGAGCGCTGGAGGGGAAGAAGGCGGCCATCTATGTGGGAGGAGCCTTCAAGGCCTTCTCCCTGGTGAAAGCGTTTCGACTCCTGGGCATGCAGGTGGTGCTGGCGGGTTCCCAGACAGGCACGGAAGAAGACTACCAGGAACTCTACGAGATCACCGACGAGGGGACCATCATCGTGGATGACTCCAATCCCCTCGAGCTCTCCTCCTTCCTGAAGGAAAAGGACGTGGACATCTTCGTGGGGGGCGTAAAGGAGCGCCCCATCGCCTACAAGCTAGGGGTCGGCTTCTGTGATCACAACCACGAGCGGAAGGAGCCTCTCGAAGGCTTCGTGGGCATGCTGAATTTCGCGAAAGAAGTCCATTCCTCGGTCATGAGTCCCGTGTGGAGGTTTGTCCCAAGAAGCATTCACCGGGGAAAAGAACCTGCTTTCACGGAGAGCCTGTTTAAGGCCGGCGCTGAATGCCGCCCAAATTGAGGAAGGATTCACAAAGAAGGACGGAACCATGCATCACTCCAATGCCCCTTACACCTCCACCACCAATGCCTGCAAGCTGTGCAAACCCCTCGGGGCATGCCTTGCGTTTCGAGGCATCGAAGGTGCTGTCCCCTTTCTCCACGGCTCCCAGGGCTGCGCGACCTACATGAGACGCTACGTCATCAGCCACTTCCGGGAACCCATGGACATCGCATCGTCCTCTCTGGGGGAAAAACACGCCGTCTACGGGGGCGAAGCCAATCTGAAGCAGGGTCTCAGGAATGTCATGCACAAGTATGAGGCAAAGCTCGTGGGTGTCGCCACCACGTGCCTGACGGAAACCATCGGGGACGATGTTCCCATGATCCTCAAGGCCTTCCGGCGGGAGATGGAGGAATCGGGCGTGGGCTCCTCCCTCCCTGCCCTCGTGAGCGTCTCCACCCCGAGCTATTCGGGAGCACACATGGAAGGTTTCCATGGAGCGGTACGGGCCGTCGTGGATCAGTTCACCGGCGACCCGGAAGTCCTTCCCCCCCGGGAGAACCGGGTGAATCTGCTCCCCGGGTTTGTCTCTCCTGCCGATACCCGGTACTTGCGGGAAATCCTCGACGATTTCGGCGTCGAATCGGTGATTCTGCCCGACATCTCCGAAACCATGGACGGTCCAGCCATGGAGGATTATGCCAAGATCCCCGGGGGGGGCACTGCCATTGAGGACATTCGGTCCATGGGCGGGTCCCGGTGCACCCTGGAACTGGGCCGCACCATCATGGGTACAGACACGGCGGGACGACTCCTAAGGGAACGCTGTGGCGTTCCCCTCCACGGCATGGGGACGCCTATCGGACTACGGGAGTCGGACGTTTTCTTCAGCACCCTGAAATGCACGCTCCAACGAAAGATTCCCAGGAAACACACCCTGGAGCGGGGGCGTCTGGTAGACGCCTATGTGGATGCCCACAAGTACGTCTTCGGAAAGAAGGTGGTGGTGTTCGGCGAGGAGGACCTGGTGGTGGGGCTCACCGCATTTCTCGCGGAAATCGGCGCCGTTCCCGTGCTTTGCGCCTCCGGGGGAGAAAGTGGGCGTTTCCGGGAATGCATCGAGGGAGTCACTTCCGGAATCCTTTCCCCATCGCCGGAAGTGCGCGAGGGAATGGACTTCTACGACATTGCCGAAGAAGCGGAATCCCTCTCCCCCGACTTACTCATAGGGCATAGCAAGGGATTCCACCTGGCGAAAAGACTGGGGATTCCTCTCATCCGCGTGGGTTTTCCCATTCACGACCGGTTCGGCGGGCAGAGAATCCTCCATTTGGCATACCGGGGAACGCAGAACCTCCTGGACCGGGTTGTCAATGCGCTCCTGGAAAAGAAGCAGGAAGACTCCCCCGTCGGCTACGGCTACATGTGATAAGGACCATGCCATGAACGCGACTTTGCCCATCCATCGACATCCGTGCTTCAACAAAGAGGTGAAGGGACATTGCGGGCGAGTTCACCTGCCCGTCGCTCCCAGGTGCAATATCCAGTGCAATTACTGCAACCGGAAATACGACTGCGTGAACGAGAGTCGTCCGGGGGTGACCAGTGCCGTTCTCTCTCCTAGGCAGGCCCTGATGTATATGGAGGAGGTCCTGCGGCGGGAGCCGCGCATCACGGTGGCGGGAATCGCAGGACCGGGTGATCCCTTCGCCGATCCCCGTAAGACTCTGGAAACACTGCGCCTTGTGCGGGCCCGGTTCCCCGAAATGATCCTTTGTCTTGCCAGCAACGGTCTCGCTGTCTCCGCCCATCTGGATGAACTGGCCGCAATCGGCGTGTCTCACGTGACGCTCACCGTGAATGCTGTGGACCCGGAGGTGGGCCGGCGAATCTACGCTTGGGTGAGGGACGGCAGGGTGATCTACCGAGGGGCAGAGGGGGCCGAGCTGCTCCTGAGCCGCCAGCTGGGAGCCATCAAAGGACTCAAAGAGCGGGGGATCATCGTCAAGGTGAACACCATCGTCATCCCCGGCGTGAACGATCATCATGTGGAGGCGGTTGCGGTCAAGATGTCGGGACTGGGAGTGGATATTCTCAATTGTATGTCCATCTATCCCAATGAGCACACGGCGTTTGCGGATGTGGTGGAACCCACACACGAAGAGATGGAGAGAATTCGTGCCCGCGCCGAAGCCCATCTCCCCCAGTTGCGACACTGCACCCGATGCCGCGCCGATGCGGTGGGGCTCCTCGATTCGGACAGGGCGGAAGAATTCCGATCCTTTCTCGGTGCCGCCACATTCTTCCATCCTTCCGTTGAACAGAGGCCATACGTGGCCGTGGCGACCCTGGAAGGGATGCTGGTCAACCAGCACCTCGGCGAAGCGGAACGCTTTCAGATCTGGCGGAGAGAAGAAGGGGGGTTCAATCTCGTGGAGGAGAGGTCCGCTCCGCTTCCCGGTGGAGGAACCAAACGCTGGGCCGAGCTTGCCACCCTCCTTCGGGATTGCAGAGCCGTTCTTGTGAGCGGCATTGGGGAGACTCCCGCCAAAGTCCTGATGGAATCGGGCATCCTGCCGGTGGAAATGAGCGGTTTCATCACCATGGGGCTGGAGGCGGTCTACGAGGGGGGGGATCTCCACGCCGTGAGAGGCAGACGGGAAGGTGCAGGCGAGGGGCGCTGCTGCTCCAGCGACGGGACGGGATGTCTCTGAGAAGCCGCTTGATCCCCCGGTCGAAAAATGCTTTTATTCTGTTGAACAGGCCAATGGAAGGAAGCGTCCCCGAACCTTCTGCGTGTGGATGTGAACCATGGAAGAGACCATCAGGACCTTGGCCAGGATCAACGCCAAACACTTCAGCGCCCAGCTGGATACCGTCCGCTTGCGGACAGGGACACTGACCGAGAGAATCAAGATCGATCACCCCGAAGCGGCGGCGGTTGTACCATTTCTCGACAGGGAGCGCATTCTCATGGTGCGCCAGTGGCGTTATGCCGTCGGGCAGGAAACACTGGAAATTCCTGCCGGAAAAGTGGATCCGCAGGAAGACGCAGAGGTGTGTGCATACCGGGAACTGAAGGAGGAAACCGGGCATTCGGCCTCTCGCATGTTCCCCATTTTTCGTTACTATCCAGCCATCGGCTATTCCAACGAACTCATCCGCATCTACGCCGCCGCAGGACTCGTGAGGGTGTCGGAAAGGGAGGACACGGTCGAAATCTCCCGTGTAGAAGTCATCCCTATTTCGGAAGTTCAGGATCTCATTCTCAAAGGTGTCATTCAAGACGGAAAGACGGTGATCGGCATTTCCCTCTTCCTCGCTCGGCAAAAGAGCGGCGGAATCCCCGAGGGTTTCTTGGGATAGAATCCCCATGGCGAAAATTCCCATCACACGGCGCGGCTATCGTTGCCTCCTGAGAGAGTTGGCCTATCTGCGCGGTGTGGTGCGGCCGAGGGTGTTGGAGGAACTCCAGGATGCCCGGGCTTTCGGGGCCAAGTGGGAAAATCAGCAGTACCTGCTTGCCAGGGAACGCCACCTGATTCTGCAAAGGCAGATCAATGAACTGGAAAACAAGTTGGAACGCTGCGAAATCGTGGTGGGCCGAAAGTTTTTCTTCAAGCAGGCGGGTTTCGGAACCGTGATCCTCGTGCAGAACACGGAAACGGGTGAAAAGCAGGAATATCAGCTGGTTGGGCCCTATGAGTCCGACGTGAAAGATGGAAAGCTCTCCATCGAATCCCCCGTGGGGAGGTCTGTGCTGGGGCGCTTTGAAGGGGACGAGGTCACCGTCCGCACTCCCTCGGGAATGCGCAGTTACCGGATTCTTGCCATTCGCCTCTGATTCGAAGAAATGTTTCGTGCTCGGTTACGGTGAAGCGGACAGGGGGGAGAGGCTCGGTCGCAACAGGATCCCTTGAGTGCTTGGCGGAGCCTGCGGGCACAAGGCCCGATGCACCCCTCTGAGTCCGGCCTTTTTCGGCACGGACGAAAACAAAAGCCGGCAGGGATGACTCCCCGCCGGCTTCGTGCTTTTATGAGGCAGCAGCTATTTGATCAGAGGAACGATCAGGAGCGCCACGATGTTGACCACCTTGATCATGGGGTTGATGGCAGGACCGGCAGTGTCCTTGTACGGATCGCCCACGGTGTCACCGGTGACGGCGGACTTGTGGGCATCGGAACCCTTGCCGCCGTACATGCCGTCTTCAATGAACTTCTTGGCGTTGTCCCACGCACCACCGCCGCTCGTCATGGCGATGGCCTGGAAGAGACCCGTGACGATGGCGCCGATGAGTACGCCGCCCAGAGCTTCCTTCCCTACCAAAAGGCCGACAATGACAGGAGCTGCAACAGGGATGAGGGCGGGAATCATCATTTCCTTGATGGCGCTCTTGGTCACGATGTCCACGCATTTGCCATACTCGGGCCTCGCCGTTCCGTCCATGATGCCGGGAATCTCGCGGAACTGGCGGCGCACTTCCTCAACGACGCCGCCTGCGGCCTTACCCACTGCTTCCATAAGAAGAGAACCGAAGAAGTAAGGAAGAAGACCACCGATGAAAAGACCGATGAGGACCAATGGATTGGAGAGGTCGAATGCGAGGGACTCGCCGAAGGACCGGGAGTACTCGGCAAAAAGAACCAGAGCGGCCAAAGCGGCGGAGCCGATGGCATATCCCTTGGTGACGGCCTTGGTGGTGTTGCCCACCG
Source organism: Deltaproteobacteria bacterium (assembly GCA_012517315.1). Classification (GTDB taxonomy): domain Bacteria; phylum Desulfobacterota; class Syntrophobacteria; order Syntrophobacterales; family Syntrophobacteraceae; genus JAAYUJ01. Next base: position 2,521 of record JAAYVE010000057.1, on the reverse strand, counting down.
CGTCTAGGGGATCGGTGATGGCGCGGACGCTGTCGGGAAGTTCAGCCATCTCCGCGATACCGCCCGCGTTGTCCGTGATGGGACCATAGGAGTCAATGGCCACCACGATTCCCGTCATGGAAAGCATGGCGACGGCGGAGAGGGCGATGGCGAAAAGACCGCCGCCAGGGTTTCCGCTGAAACCGCCACCCAGGGCGTAGGCCCAGACAATGGCGCCACAGATGACCAGGGCAGGGGCCCCGGTGGACTTCATGCTGACGGCAAGTCCCGCGATAACGTTCGTACCATGGCCGGTCTGGCTGGCAGCAGCAATGTGCTTGACCGGGTTGAAACTCTTGGAAGTAAAATACTCGGTGATCATGACGATGAGGCCGGTCAAAGCCAATCCGATGACTGCCGTTGTGAAAACACCCATGGAAGTGAATGCCTGCTCAACTCCCGGGAGCTTCAGGAACCAGTCAGAAGCAAAATAGAAGGCGATGGCCGCAAGGATACCGGAAACGGCCAGCCCTTTGTACAGGGCGCCCATGATGTACTGGTTCTTGCCGAGGCGGACGAAATAGGTGCCGATGATGGAGGCGATGATGGAGATGCCCCCGATGAGGAGGGGAAATTCCACCCACATGCTGTCGGGACCGTAAACGGTCTTGGCCAACAGCATCGCAGCAACCAGCGTCACCGTGTAGGTCTCGTAGAGGTCGGCGGCCATCCCTGCGCAGTCACCCACGTTGTCACCCACGTTGTCGGCGATGACAGCCGCATTTCGCGGATCGTCCTCAGGAATGCCGGCTTCCACCTTTCCCACCAGGTCGGCGCCGACGTCTGCGGCCTTCGTGTAAATGCCGCCGGCGATACGGGCGAAAACGCTCATGAGGGAACAGCCGAAACCAAGACCTACCAAGGCGTGAAACGCATCATCCACAGGTGCCACCGACTTCACGACCATGTAGTAGCCGGCGATGCCCAGCAATCCCAGCCCCACCACCATGATTCCGGTCACGGAGCCACCCTTGAATGCAACGGTCAACGCAGTCTGAAGGCCGCTCTTGGCTGCCTCGGTGGTCCTCACGTTTGCCTTCACGGACACCATCATGCCGATGTAGCCAGCCAGAGCAGAACCCACGGTGCCAATGACAAAGCCGATGGCGGTCCATTTGCCAAGGTAGGTGAGAAGCCCGACGAGGACCACCATCACAATGGCCACGGTCTTGTACTCCCTGTTCAGGAAGGCCATCGCGCCCTCTTTGATGGCGTCCGAGATCTGCTGCATTCTCTCGGAACCGGCAGGCTGCTTGGAAACCCATGCAGCGGTGAACAGGGCGTAGAGGACGCCGAGCCCGCCACATCCAAGGGCAAACATCACGAGGTTGCTAGCTTTCATTTACTCCTCCTTGAAGAAATCACCTGAATGACTGAACGAAACACCCGTTTTTGCGGTGAAAGCCATCCGCCGGCTCTCACTGATTCTTGGATCTCCCTGCTCTTCTCACCTCCTCTATTCCTTGGATGAAGTCATGAAGCGTTCATCTCCAGTCGGAAAAGCCATAAAGCGGTCGCATGCCCCGTTCGCCTGAGGAGGGGGCAAACCAGTCCCTTCGCTTAAAAAAGCGTTGTTCTTGATTTCTGTGGGAACAGCTGAGGACGATCAGGTGGAAAAAAAACCATCAGATGCGGCACTGTGAAAAAGACACCTTCAGCAATGGGCTCAAAATCAACAGTCCGACCTAGCTCTCGAACGAAGAACGCCGCCGGACCCAAAAAACCCCCTCTATGCTTTTTTCACATGCGGCGCCAAGCTACTTGACAGCGCCTTTTTTGTCAAGCACAAAAGCTCCTCGGGAAGTCTCCAGCTCCCCTGCCGCCGGCCTAGTCTGGGGGGATTGAAAACGCTGCCGGTGGCAAAGCGGAAATCCTGTCCATCTTAGGGTGAGCCGATCAGAGGTTCTCCGCAGACTTTTCCATGCGAAGCAGTTCTTCGCGCATTTCCCGGATCCCGGCCAGTTCTGCCGTGAGAACTTCCTGCCGCGCTCGAACCTCCCTTTCACCCTGCGATTTCTGTTTCACGCCGTTTTCGATGGCAGCGGCGATGCCGTCTGCAGTCGTTTCGACCTTTCTCAGCATTTCAGACCTGAAAGCCTGGGTACTCTGGTTGAGACGCTCCAGCAAATCCGACCGGATGCGCCCCGCCTGCATTTCAATGGTCTGAACCAGATGTGCCTTGCGCTTCTTCACGATCCTCCGGTTGGCCACGCGGAAGAGGAAGGCCTTGAGCTTGGCGAACCGGTTGCTGACCCATCCGGGAAACACTTCCGTGAGAGACGATTCCAGCAGGTCCAGCCCCACGGGATCTTCCTCGAATTTGTAGTAAAACCTGGATTCCACTTTCCACCTTGACTCGGAGGAAATCCGCTCGAAAGGAAGGGAGAAAAGCTGGGATGAGAATTGAAGCATGGTGTCCAGCGTTCCGTTGATTCTTCTCAGAAAACGATCACAAAGGGATTGGAAAGCCTTGCCCATCTTG
>JAAYVE010000056.1 GCA_012517315.1 Deltaproteobacteria bacterium | reverse complement strand
GAGGAACAGGCCCTGGCGGAGGCCCGCAAATGCCTCGACTGCATGGTCTGTTGCGAATGCCTCCAGTGCGTGGATGCATGCCTTGCCAAGGCGATCATTCACAGTGATGAACCCGCAGTGAGAGAGATCCATGTGGGTGCGGTCATCATGGCGCCGGGTTTCGAGTCCTTCGATCCCACCTCTTATGATACGTACAGCTATTCCAAATTTCCCAACGTGGTGACGGCCATGGAGTTCGAGCGGATTCTCTCGGCTTCCGGGCCTTCGGAGGGCCACGTGGTTCGCCTGTCCGACCACAGGGAACCCCGGCGCATCGCCTGGCTTCAGTGCGTGGGTTCCAGGGAAATCAACCGGTGTGATCACCCTTACTGTTCCAGCGTCTGCTGCATGTATGCCATCAAGGAGGCCGTCATTGCCAAGGAGCACTGCAAGGAACCCCTTGACGCGGCCATCTTCTTCATGGACATGCGGACGTTCGGCAAGGATTTCGAGAAGTACTACAACCGGGCCAGAAATGAACTGGGGATCCGTTTCATCCGCTCCCGGATCCACACCATCACGGAAGTGGCCGGCACTCATGACCTGCTCATCGCATACGCCGACGAAAGCGGTCAAATCCAGGAAGAGATATTCGATCTGGTGGTGCTGTCGGTGGGCATGTCCATGCACCGGGATGTGTTGGAGACGGCCAAGCGCATCGGCGTCGAACTGGACTCGAGCCGCTTCGTGCGGACGGGAGCTTTCACCCCTGTTCAGACGTCCCGCAAGGGGATTTATGCTTGCGGCGCTTACACTGGCCCGAAAGACATACCGTACTCCGTTATGGAGGCGAGCGCGGCCGCTGCAGCAGCCACGGAGAGTCTCGCGGCGTCCCGTCACACACAGACCCGGGTCATCCATGCGCCGACTGAAAGGGACGTTTTCCGTGAACCGCCCAGGATCGGCGTCTTCGTGTGCAATTGCGGAGTGAACATCGGTGGAATCGTCAACGTACCGGAAGTGGTGGAGTATTCCCGAACACTCCCCCATGTGGTTTATGTGGAGGACAATCTCTTCTCCTGCTCTCAGGATACCCAGGACCGGATGACGGAAATCATCAAGGAAAAGGGGCTGAACCGAGTGGTGGTGGCGGCATGCACGCCTCGCACCCACGAGGGGATTTTCCAGGAAACCCTCATCAATGCGGGACTGAATAAGTATCTCTTTGAGATGGCCAACATCCGCAATCATGATTCGTGGGTCCATTCCCATGACCCTAGGGCCGCTACCGAAAAAGCCAAGGACATGGTGCGCATGGCCGTCGTGAAAAGCGCCCTGCTCTCTCCCCTTCGGGAAGCCCAGTTGTCCGTCAATAACGCCGCCCTGGTCGTTGGCGGCGGCGTCTCCGGCATGAGCGCTGCCCTTTCCCTGGCTAACCAGGGATACCCGGTGCATCTGGTGGAGGCTTCAGACGCACTGGGGGGTGTCGCCAGGAGGCTGTTTAAAGCCTATACGGGGGAGAGGGTTTCCGACTACCTTGAGAAGACCAGGGAAGAGATCCTGGCCCACGAGAAAATCACGGTGCATCTGAACTCCCGGATCGTGAATGCCGAGGGATTCGTGGGGAATTTCAAGACCGCCATACAGAACGGCGCTTCCGTGGAGACGGTCGAACACGGTGTGACCATTCTGGCCACTGGTGCTATGGAACACAAACCCACGGAGTACCTCTACGGGGAACATCAGGCCGTTCTCACGCATCTGGAGCTGGATGAATTGTTTCAACGGGAGGACCCCCGCTTGAAAGGGTTGGGAACGGTGGCCTTCATTCAGTGTGTCGGATCCAGGGACAGCAACCGGCCATATTGCTCCAAGGTCTGCTGCACCCACACGGTGAAGAGCGCTCTGGAATTGAAGGAGAGAAACCCGGACGTGGACGTGTTCGTCCTTTACCGCGACATGCGCACTTACGGGACTCGGGAAGAACTGTACCGGGAGGCACGGAGGAGAGGAGTCCTCTTTGTCCGGTATTCCCTGGACGAAAAGCCGGTGGCGACTCTCAGCGGAGAAAAGGTGCGGCTGGAGTTCCGTGACCCTATCCTCGATCGCAGGATCGGCTTGGACGTGGACTTGCTCTGCCTGGCGACCGCCATCGAGTCCCGCAAGGATTTTGCCCTGGCCCAGTTCTACAAGGTGCCGCTGGACTCCGACGGGTGGTTCCTGGAAGCTCACCAAAAACTCCGTCCGGTGGACTTTGCCACGGACGGGGTGTTTCTTTGCGGCATGTCTCACTATCCCAAACCCTTGGAGGAGAGTATTGCCCAGGCCCAGGCTGCTGCGTCGAGAGCCATCAGCGTGCTGGCGAAAGACAGAATCCAAGTGGGGGGTATTGTCAGCCGAATCGATCCTGCCCTCTGCTCGGGGTGCCTCGCCTGTCTTGGCGTCTGCCCTTACGGAGCCATCTCGTTCGACGAGGAACGAAAGGTGGCCGTTGTCGCGGAAGTGCTCTGCAAGGGATGTGGTGCGTGTGCCGCAGCATGTCCCTCGGAAGCCCCGGTCCTGATGGGGTTCAGCAATAAGCAGCTCTATGCCCAAATCAAGTCGGCCCTCGCAGCTTGATGTGATCCGAATCGGGAGAACCCATGAAAGCGGAACCTTTTGAACCAAAGATTCTTGCGTTTTTCTGCAATTGGTGCACCTATGGCGCGGCCGATCTGGCAGGGGTCAGCCGTCTCCAGTACCCTCCCAATGTGCGTCCCATCCGCGTGATGTGCTCAGCCACCGTTTCACCCCACCACGTCCTGCGGGCGTTTCAAAGTGGAGCCGACGGGGTCTTGGTGGGAGGCTGCCATGTGGGGGACTGCCATTACATTTACGGTAACTACATGACCATCAAGCGGATTCGGTTCTTGCAGGAACTGCTGGAATTTGTCGGCCTGGGGGAAAGGCTCCACCTGGAATGGATTTCCTCGGCGGAAGCCCAGAAGTTTGTACAAGTGGTGACCGAATTCACCCTAAAGATAAAGGAATTGGGTCCCAGTCCTCTGACGGTGTTGTCCAAAGGCCTCCCGGCTATGGCTTTGAGTTCCCCTCCACCACGGGAGAATGCTCGGGCGGCAGTGGGTTGAGAGAATGGTCGGAAAGGACAGACGCCGCGAAAAGGAGGCGGACATGAGAGAACAGATTCGTAGTTGGCTGGAGAGTGGGGAGATGGATGCTTTTCTGGGATTTAAAGAGGTGGAAGGGCATCCGATTCCCCACTTATTCTCCAAAGCCAACCTGGCCGAGCTTGAGGGATTGATCGTCAACGCCCCTCGATACCCATTGGAGACGCTGGTTGCGGAAATGCTCCAATCCCAGCCTGGAATGAAACTGGGCGTGCTGGGGGACGAAACGACACGAAGGGCCCTGAACGTCCTCTCCATATGGAACCAGGTCAGTCCGGAGAGTGTGCGGGTTATCGATCCGGATCAATTCGCTCCGGAAGAAAAAGGCGCCAGAAAGGTTTTCCGCGTCTCGGAACCCGGTCCTGTGAAGCTCGAAAGGGGGATCGACAACCGGCTGGGGGTGGACGCGATCCAGGCGCTGGACGGGGACGATCGGGTGAGGCGCTGGATGTATGAGTTTCAGAAGTGCATCAAGTGCTACGGCTGTCGCAACATCTGTCCGGTGTGCTTCTGCAAGGAATGCAGCCTGGAGCACCAGGATCTCATTTCCACGGGTACCGTTTTGACGGAGGTTCCCATCTTTCATCTCGTGCGCGCGGTCCACATGGCGGGCCGGTGCATCGATTGCGGAATGTGTGAACAAGCTTGCCCGGCGGACATTCCCCTCCGGCTTCTCTATCGGAAGGTCAACTCCATCGTCATGGAACTGTTCGATTACGAAAACGGTCTGTCGAGCGATCAACCTCCTTTGAGTGTCCTTGGGGAGAAGGTCGTCCTGGAACTGAAACCCATTCACTGACACTCGGGAACTTCGTGCACAAAGGATGGAATAGATGGAATACAAGATCATTCCCTCGGTGTGTTCCTATTGTGGAACCGGCTGCGGAGTCCTCTTCAAGGTCATGAACGGCCGCCTCGTAGGGACCCTGCCCAACAAGACTCACCCCGTCAATGAAGGGGGACTCTGCATCAAAGGGTGGAACCTCCACGAGTACGTGAACAGTTTCCTGCGGCTCACGTCTCCCCTGGTGAAGGTGAAGGGGCGTTTTCACAAGGCGACGTGGGACGAGGCCATCCAGGTGGCCGCGGACCACTTCACCTCCATCGTGGAAAAGTATGGACCCGACAGCGTGGGGGTTCTGGTTTCGGCCAAGATGACCAATGAGGAGAATTTTCTTGCCCAGAAATTCGCCCGGGCCGTCATTGGCACCAATAACGTCGATCACTGCGCACGTCTCTGACACTCCCCCACAGTGGCAGGTCTTGCCGCTGCTTTCGGAAGCGGAGCCATGACGAACTCCATCGGCGAAATCGAGGATGCGGCATGCGTCTTCATCATCGGTTCCAATACCACGGCCTGTCATCCCCTCATCGCCAGGCGGGTCTACAAGGCCAAGGAAAAGGGGGCCAAGCTCATTATCGCAGACCCCAGACGCATTCAGCTCAGCCGTTTCGCCGACCTTTCCGTCACGCACAGGCTGGGCAGTGACACGGCGCTTCTCAACGGGATGATGCACGTCATCCTCCGCAACGGTTGGCATGACCTGGGTTACATTGAGAAGCGGACGGAGGGTTTCGATGAGTTGAGCAAAACGGTGGAAGCGTATACGCCGGACAGAGTCGAGGCCATTACCGGCGTCGCAGCGGGAGACATCGAGCGGATGGCCGAACTTTACGCCAGGAACCGACCGGCGGCCATTCTCTACACCATGGGGATCACGCAACACGCCACAGGGGTGGACAACGTGAAGTCCTGTGCAAACCTCGCCATGCTGTGCGGCAACGTGGGCGTGCCCAGCAGCGGAGTCAACCCTCTGCGTGGACAGAACAACGTCCAGGGGGCATGCGACATGGGAGGGTTGCCTAATGTGCTTCCCGGCTATCAACCCGTCACCGATCCCAACGTCATCGACACCTTTTCCAAGGCATGGGGAAAGGCGCTTCCCAACAAGATCGGCATGACAATCCCGGAGATGATCACCGCCATAGGGGATGGAAGGCTCAAGGCCCTTTATGTCATCGGGGAGAACCCCAAAATGAGCGAACCGGACCGCATCCATCTCGATCATGCTCTGAAGAAGCTGGATTTTCTTCTCGCTCAGGATCTCTTCCTCTCTGAGACGGCCCAAGTGGCCGATGTGGTCTTCGCCGCCTCCTCCGTGGCGGAAAAGGACGGGACCTTCACCAACACGGAGCGACGGTGCCTGAGAATCAACAAGGCCATCGAACCCATCGGCAATTCTCTCCCCGACTGGGAAATCATCTGCAGGCTCTCCACGGCCATGGGCTACCCCATGGAATACGAGAACCCGGAAGCCATCTTTGAAGAAGTGAGAAGACTCGCACCCAGGCTCTACGGCGGGATGACCTACGCGAGACTCGGCATCGACGGGCTCATGTGGCCTTGTCCCACCATCGACCATCCGGGAACCCCTTACGTGCATAAGGACGCCTTCGCGCGGGGGAAGGGGAAGTTTCATGCCATCGAATATCTGGCGCCAGTGGAAGGACCCGACGAGGAATACCCGTTTTTCCTCACGACGGGCCGGATGTTCTGCCATTACCATACGGGGACCATGACCCGCGTTTCCCCACACCTGGATGCGGAACAGAAGAGAGGTTATGTGGACATCCATCCCAGTGACGCCGAGAGAATCGGGGTGAAAAACGGCGACATGCTCCTCATTTCCTCCAGAAGAGGCCAGATCGAGGCCCCGGCAAGGATCCGGGACAACGTCAATCCCGGGACTCTTTTCGCCCCCATGCACTTTGGAGGGAGACCGGCCAATGTGCTCACCAGTTCCAAGGCCTTCGACCCCATCGTCAAGATACCGGAATTCAAGGTGAGCGCCGTCAAGGTGGAAAAACTCGTGGAAGGTTGAGACGCTTCGTCTCCATTGTTTCTAAACGGGAAATGCCAGAAAGCCCGCCATCCGACGGGCTTTCTGTGTCTCGGCGCTGAGGAACCGGAACAATGACTTCTCCCGCATTGAAGAATTCCAGGACCGAGGCGGCATTTGTGAAACAAAAAAATCGGCTCTTTGGTTCACGTGCACTGGGTCCTATAGGGTTTTCATGAGCCGGGGTCTTTGAGCGATGAAGGAGAACAAGTCCTGTGGAGATCTCTGGAGGATGTTGCTCGTCCCGACCTTTAAGGGATGCTGGGAAGCCGGTTGCCCCATGATGTCGGCGATCGTGTGATCCATGGGTCCGACCTTTCGAGTGGCAAACCGCACGCCGGGAGAGGCTCGAAAAACCCTGCGCAGTGATGAGGAAACAGGGCAGCGCCCCTTCGGCTTTTGGTGTTATCCAAGCGTTTTCGGTCTTGTGGGCTGATTGGCATGGAACGAGGTTGGGGCATCATGTGCCGGACAGGATGCCGGTTCGCCCGGTTGCGGCCGATCCCGTCGGGGTCCTCCGACGAGATGCTCGGCCAGGCAACGGATGTGCCGGTCGTCGGTTCCACAGCAGCCTCCCAGGATCTTCAGGCCCAGTTCCCGGTGCATTGCGGCCACGGATCGGCCAAAGCTCTCCGGTTCTTCCTCCACCAGGACGGCGCTGTTGTTCAGGTCTTCGGGACTGAGGGCTGCAGTGTTGGCTAGAAGGCCGACGACACGCTGTCGGACGAAGGGGGATGAATGCAATTCGTGCGTCAGTGCCGACCGGGCAAAGGAGACATGGGTGCAGTTGATCATATAGGCCAGAGGTCGCGGTCTTGCGATGGCATCGATGGAAGCGAGGGCATCGTTCAAGGGAGTTCCGTCCAGCAGCGTTCCTTCGGGGCGGACCACAAAACTGACGATGTAGGGGCGACCGGTGGCTGCAAGGGCCATGGCAAGGCCCGTTGCTTCGCTCAGGGCAGGTAAGGTTGCCGTAAGGAGAAAATCAATATCGGCTTCGGCCAGTCTCATGGCCTGCCAGGCATGGAATTCCAACGCCTCTTCGACTCCCATCGCTTCGGAAGGGCTATAGGCATCACCTCGGCAGCTCATCAAGCCGCAGATGACAACCTTCTCCCCATAATCCCCGTAGCCGTTCCGCAGGCTGGCGAGGAATCTCGCATTGTCACCGTTGACATCCACTCCGTCGTACCCGGCCGCTTCGATCCTTTCCCGGTTGGCCCGCCAGGTGGGGGTGGACATGAGGAGCGGCAGCCCGAACTGGTGGCCGATATCCAGGTATTGACGGCAGATCTCCTCGAGAGCCGCCCGTTTCGCTTTTTCGTATATGAAGGCCGAATTGACCAGGTGGTCATCCAGTTCTAAGCCGCCTTGGCGCCGCAGGCGTTCGATGACCGCCCCTTCCCCTAAAATGCAAGGGGTGTTCTCCAGAAGTCTCACGAAATGGGAGCGTTTCATTTCCGTTCACTTGTGATGGAATTCTGGAAGGATCCTGTAAGACGAAGCATCCACGGCTATGGTGATCACTGCCCGTCAGAAGAAGCCTGAAGATTCTGGGGATAGAGTCGGGACGACTGGATTCGAACCAGCGACCTCTGCGTCCCGAACGCAGCGCTCTACCAGGCTGAGCCACGTCCCGACCGATTGTGTTTGCATTTAACAAAAAACCCCCCCACTGTCTAGGCATTTCCTGAGCTCATGCCGGTGTTCCGTGGTCGCGCCGCCAAACCGGGCCGCCGGCGAGAAGGTCTGGAGGACCTCGCGGTGGGAAGCGGGGCGAGGAAAACGGATTTTCGGGAGTGGTCTGTTTAACCAACTGTTATTTCATTGAATTATCGTTTGAAATCTTTTTGCGATCATGTTGTCAGACCTGGAAACAAGTGCTATCTTAAGAACTCTTTCGGCAATGTGATGACGATGGAATCAATCGGTTGAAAATACTCAGTTTATGGCGTTTCAGGAAGGACGCCTGACCGTTTGAGGGGGCGCGGATACTTGGCTCAACCGAGTCGCACGGGAAGATACGTGGAGATGACCTCCCAGGTGAGCTTCGAGGACAACCGGCTGGTGCAGCAACTGGCAGGTGTCCGGAACGGCCACCTCAAGGTCATTGAAAAGCAGCTGAACGTGCGCATTCATCTTCGCGGCAACCAGTTCACCATCTCCGGCGATGCACCAGACGTGGAACTCGTGGTGCAGTTGCTGGGAGATCTGGCGGAACTCATCCAGAGGGGGTATCCCCTCTTCAGCAGCGACATTCTTTACGCCATTCGCATTCTGAGCGAGAGTTCCCGGGCGAATCTCAAGGACATTTTTCTCGACCAGGTTTTCGTCGCTTCCAACAAGCGCACGGTGAGTCCCAAGAGCCTCAAACAGAAGGAATACATTGAAGCCATTCGCAGCTTCGACATCGTCTTCGGAATCGGCCCGGCGGGAACGGGCAAGACATACCTGGCCATGGCCATGGCGGGGGCCGCCATGGCCAAGGAGCAGGTCCGGCGTATCGTCCTGGTGCGACCCGCAGTGGAGGCGGGAGAGAAATTGGGTTTTCTGCCGGGGGATCTTGCGGAAAAGGTGAATCCGTACCTGCGCCCTCTTTACGATGCGCTGCATGACATGATGGAGTTTGAGAAGGCTTCGAACCTGATCCAGCGGGGGGTGATCGAGGTGGCTCCCCTGGCCTTCATGCGGGGGCGGACCCTCAACGACGCCTTTGTCATCCTGGATGAGGCCCAGAACACGACCAGCGAGCAGATGAAGATGTTTCTCACGCGTCTGGGGCTTGGATCCAAGGCCGTAATCACGGGGGACATCACACAGATAGACCTTCCGGAGAACAAGCTTTCAGGGTTGGTGGAAGCCATTCAGCTCCTCAAGGGGATCGATGCCATCCGGTTCGTTTTTTTTACGAACCGGGATGTGGTGAGGCATCGCCTGGTCCAGGAGATCATCCAGGCTTACGAACGCATGGAGGAGCAGAAGGCCGGGATTGCAGGGACTCCCATCGGGAATTGAGCCCATGGAAAACCAAAAGAAGGATCAGGAACGGCGCAAGAACAAGTCCACCTGGTGCCTGTGCAAAAAAGTCATCCCGCCTCAGTTCAAGGAGCCTCTCGTTCAGAGAGCTTTCATCCTGGTGGTTCTGAGTCTCATCATTGCCGCCCTCATCACCCCTTCTTTCACCGGCACGAAGCGCACCTACCAGGTTGGGGACATTGCCGACCGGAACATCAAGGCCAAACGGGACATCCTGGTGGAGGATGCGGCGGCCACGGCCAAGAAGCGGGAGGAGGCGGCCCGCTCGGCTCCCGCCGTTTATGATCTGGACGAGAACGTGGTTGTGCACCTGCAGGAAAGGGTGCAGGTCTCGTTTCAGAGCATGCGGGAAGCTCTCCGTGCAACTTCAGGACCGGCCGCCGGACCTGTTGTCATGCCCGAGGCGGATTCGGCCGGATTGCTGTACAATAGGGGCACCGACTCCCTGGAGTCTCAGGATCCCCGAGGGGAAGTGGTGCCGAGCAAAAAGGACTTCGAGGACCTGATCGGCTTGGAAGTGTCGGATGAGATTTTTTCGATCCTTTCCCGACACCGGTTTTCCGAGGATCTAGTGGGCAGGCTCGTTCAACTCCTCAAATGGGCTCTGGACCAAGGGATCGTATCGAGCAAGAACTGGCTCATCCATTCCCAGGGGCGGGACATTGCTGTGCGCAGGCTCGGCAGCCGGGAGGAGTTCCTGCACCCGCCCCCTCACGCATTTCCCGACATCAAGGAAGCCCGGAAGCTGGTGAGGACGTACGCCCTGGAAAACTGGGGCAACAATGAAGAGAGCATTTCCATCGGCCTTCTGGCATCGCAGCTTCTGCAGCCGAACCTGACCTTCAACCTCGCCGCATCGGATGAACGGCGGGAGAAGGCTTACGCGTCGGTTAAACCCGTTTACGTCCAGGTGAGAAAAAATGAAATGTTGGTCCGGGAAGGTCAAAGAATCGGCCCGGAGGAACTCATCAAGCTCAAAGGCCACGAGCAGGGAATGGCGGGGCGTCATTGGCTTCTGATCTTCGTGACCATGTTCCTCTCGAGCGGGCTGTGCATCTGGGTGGTGGTCCACGTGGTGAAGCAGCACATCCCCACGTTCAGGATGGACCTTTGCGACTACCTGTTTCTCGGCATGCTCCTCGTCATCTTGCTCACCATGGGTCGGGGCACCATGTGGATGGTGGACCTGGTGGGAGATGCTTCGAGCCACCTCTCAGGCAAGACCCTGATCTATGCCATCCCCCTCAGTGCAGGGGCCATGATGGCGAGCGTTTTCTTCGGCGTGACTGTCTCCTTGCTCTTCTCATTGCTTTTGACCCTCTTTGCCGGAATGCTCTTCGGCAAGGATTTCGGCCTGCTCTTTTACTTCCTCATCGGTTCCTACGTGGCCGCCCACGGCGTGACCCCTTGCAGAAACCGGATGATTCCCATCAAGGCCGGCCTATTTGTGGGGTGCGCCAATGCCGTGCTCATCATCCTCAATGCATTCGTTCACGAACAAATCGCCTTCCTGGGAATCGCGACACACGCGTTCTTCGGCTTCTGTGGGGGCATCTTCGCGGGAGTCCTGGTGACAGGGTTCACCCCCTTGGCGGAAATGGCCTTCGGCTACACGACGGACACGAAGCTACTGGAGTTGGTCACCATGGACCAGCCTCTCCTGCAGGCGCTGATGGTGCAGGCTCCCGGAACCTATCATCACAGTGTCATTGTGGGAAACATGGTGGAAGCGGCGGCCAAGTCCATCGGCGCCAATGCGTTGCTTGCCAAGGTGGCTGCGTACTATCACGACATCGGAAAGATCAAGAAGCCCCTGTATTACATCGAAAACCAGGTGGATTGCGAAAACCGCCACGAAAAGCTGGCCCCGTCCATGAGCAGTTTGATTCTCATCGCCCACGTGAAGGAGGGGATCGAACTGGCGAGGCAGCATCATCTTCCCAGACCCGTAGTCGAGATCATTCGCCAGCATCATGGAACGAGCTTCATCTCGTTTTTCTACAAGAAGGCCCTGGAAGCGCGGGAGAAGGAGCAGGCCCGGCGTGGGGCTGCACTGCCCCCCATCAATGTGGACGACTACCGGTATCCTGGCCCAAAACCACAGACGAAGGAAGCCGGCCTGGTCATGTTGGCGGACGTGGTGGAGGCGGCATGCAGGTCCCTGGGTGATCCGACCCCGGCCAGGATTCAGGGAATGGTCAGCCGCCTGATCAACAACATCTTCAGTGACGGACAACTGGATGAGTGCGAGCTGACCTTGAAGGACCTTCATTCCATCGCCAAGCATTTCAACCAGATCCTGGCGACCATCCATCACCAGCGCATCGAATATCCCACCCTTTCGCCCCGGGAAGAAAAGGGAAAAACGGATGTGTGTGATCCACATCAGCGTGAATCAAAGCCAGATCGCGATAAATCCGGTGCAGATCGAGCGGGAGGCCGAACGGATCTTAAGCGCCTTGGGATACACTGATACCGAGTTGAGCATCGCCATCGTGGACGACGAGGAGATGGCACGTCTCAACTGGGAATTCCGGCGGGTGAAATCCACTACCGACGTCCTCGCCTTTCCCATGCTGGAGGGGGAATTCGGCGATGTGAGCCCGGAACTCCTGGGCGACGTGGTGATCTCCGCACCCATGGCCAAAGCCATGAGCGAAGAATGCGACCGGCCGCTCGGTGAGATCCTGGTCCTGCTCCTCGTCCACGGCGTTCTCCACCTTGTGGGGTATGACCATGAAAAAGGGGAAGCAGAGGCTTTGGAAATGGCCGGAAAGACGCTTGAACTCCTGGAGTTGGTCGGCTGTGATGCCGCGGCGTTCCGGTGGTATTTCCGACCGGAGGAGTGAGTGAAATTGGGTGGGCCGCCGGCGTCGGAGATTCCCTTCCTGGGAGCCGGCTGCGTTTTTAGGGAGAGAGAGCAGGTCGTTTGTTGACACGAAGGAGGGATTGTGGCGAGGGTTTCCATCAACGTCGATCATGTGGCCACCGTAAGACAAGCGCGCCTGGCGGCCGAGCCCGATCCGGTTGCCGCCGCATTTCTTGCCGAGCTCGCAGGAGCCCAGGGAATCGTGGTCCACTTGCGCGAAGACCGCCGTCATATTCAGGATCGTGATGTGGAGATTCTGAGGCGGACCGTGAAGACGAAGCTGAACCTTGAGATGGCCGCTACCGACGAAATGGTGCAGATCGCCCTGAAGATCAAGCCCGACGTGGTCACTCTGGTTCCCGAGAAGCGCCAGGAATTGACCACGGAGGGAGGGCTCGATGTGGTCCTCCACGAGGAGCGCCTCGGGGAAGTCATGAAGTCCCTCCATGAAGGGGGCATCGCCGTGAGTCTGTTTGTAAACCCGGATCCCAGGCACATCAAGACAGCCCACCGGCTGGAAGCCGATTACGTGGAGATCCACACGGGGGGCTTCGCCGAGTCCACCACCTTTTCCAGAAGGCAGGATGAATACGAGCGTATCGAGACGGCATGCAGGCTTGCCCAGAAACTGGGGTTGGGGGTTCATGCCGGCCACGGGGTGGATTATCGCAATGTCCTCTGGCTGAGGAACATCACAGAAATCGAAGAATTCAGCATCGGCCACTCGGTCATGGCGCGTGCCGTCCTGGTTGGGATAGAGCGGGCGGTGAGGGAGATGATCGATCTGGTGAACGGCTGAAATGGCGGTTCTGGGAGTCGGCATCGACTTGGTGCGCATAGAGCGCATTTCCCGCCTCGTTGGACGCTGGGGGGACCGGTTCCTGGCGCGGGTGTTCACGGAATCCGAGCGGGAAGCCTGTTCACGCAGGACGAACCATGGTCCCTGCTTTGCCATGCGGTTTGCGGCAAAGGAAGCCTTCGTGAAAGCCCTTGGACTCGGAATGCGATCCCCCGTGCAGTGGCTCGACATTCAGGTCCGGAACGATCCCTTGGGAAAACCCATCATCAGTCTCTCCCCGCGGGCTGAGGCGTATTGCGCCGGCCGAGGTGTTACAGCTTGGCACCTGAGCCTCACCGATGAGGGTGAATATGCTGCCGCCGTCGTCGTCTTGGAGAGATGAAGGAGGTCTCCATGCTTCTCGTCACCGCCCGGGAAATGGCTGAACTGGATCGCAAGACCATTCACGAAATCGGGATTCCGGGCATCGTTCTCATGGAAAACGCGGCCCGAGGGGCGGCGGCATTCTACCTGGATCTCGTTCCCGACCTCTTCAAAAGGCGCATCGCCATCGTGGCTGGAACCGGAAACAATGCCGGCGACGGGTTTGTTCTCGCCCGCATCTTTCACGACAGGGGGGCGCCCACACAGGTCTTCTGCCTGCGGCCTCCGGAGCGCCTCCAGGGGGACGCTCTCACCAATTTTTCCATCCTGGAGAAGATGGGGGTGCCTGTCACGGTATGGGATGAAGGCATGGATTTCAATACCCAATGGAAGGGCGTTGCCGAAAATCATGTGTTGGTGGACGCCATTCTCGGGACGGGGCTCAAAAGAGAAGTGCAGGGGCTTTATCGCAAGGTGATCGAATCCATAAACGCCCTCCCTGTTCCGAGGCTGGCAGTGGACATCCCATCCGGGCTGGACGCCTGCACGGGAAAAGTCCTGGGAGCCGCCGTGATGGCCACGGGTACGGCCACCTTCGGCTGTTTGAAAATCGGCCAGGTCATCGAACCGGGAATGGATTACGTAGGCCGTCTGCACGTGGTGGACATCGGTATTCCCCGGGATGTGATACAGGGGAGCGGGATCCAGCGCTGGTGGGCCGACGAGACCTTTCTGAAGGGATGGCTGAAACCCCGCCATCCCGGGGTTCACAAAGGGACGGCAGGCCATGTGTGTGTTCTCTCCGGTTCCAGGGGAAAAACAGGAGCGGCCGCCCTCGTCTGCCAGGGGGCGTCAAGGGTGGGGGCCGGGCTGGTCACTCTTTTCATTCCCGACAGCTTGAATTCCATCTTAGAGGTAAAGCTCACGGAAGCCATGACATTCCCCGTTCCTGAAACGGAGGAGAGATCTCCGTCCCCATCCGCCTTGCCCCGCATCCTGGAGTTCCTCCAGGGGAAACAGGTGTTGGCCATGGGCCCGGGCATCTCTTTGCATCAAGGCACTCAGGAACTGGTGCGGCAGGTGGTCGGGCAGGCACGCTGCCCCTTGGTCCTGGACGCCGATGCCCTCACCGCCATAGTCGGTCACCTACCATTGCTGGGGCAAGCTAGGGGTCCGGTCATTGTCACTCCCCATCCCGGTGAAATGGCCCGACTGACGGAACAAAACACGAGGGAAATCCAGGAAAACCGGCTCGAGGTGGCAAGCGCCTTCAGTCGGCGCCACGGCGTTACCCTGGTTTTAAAAGGACTCAGGACCATCATCGCTTCCTCCGACGGGAGGCTCGCTGTGAACAGTTCGGGCAATCCAGCCATGGCCAGCGGCGGCATGGGGGATACCCTGACAGGCATGATTGCGGGCCTGGTGGCACAGGGGTATGGACCTTTTGAGGCGGCATGCCTGGGGGTGTACATCCACGGCGCGGCGGCGGACCGGTGCATGGGCGCGGTGGCCACTCGTGGTCTCCTTGCATCGGACGCCCTGGGTGAAATTCCAGCCGTGATCGGGCGGCTGGAGTCTTCCCACCATGCAGCACCATCATGCGGGTTGTGACGCTTTACACTGACAATGAGCACGACACCTTCCGCATGGGGGTGGCCATGGGAGAACTCTGCGAAGCAGGGGATATCCTCGCCCTGTGGGGTGAACTGGGTGCGGGAAAGACCCTGCTCACCCGCGGGGTCGCCCGGGGTCTCGGAATTCCTGCCCACATACCCATCACCAGTCCCACCTTCACGTTCATCAACGAATACGACGGACGTCTCCACCTCTACCACCTGGATCTCTACCGGATTTCCCATCCCGATGAACTGGAGACGCTGCCGTGGAAAGAGTGCCTCTTCGGAGGAGGTGTTGCCGTCATTGAATGGCCGGATCGTCTGGGAGACCAGTTGCCGCGGGAACGCTGGGATGTCCGTATCGTTGTGACAGGGGATGAAAACCGGACCATCCAATTGGAAGGCCATGGCGAAAGGCAGGAGGGAAGACTGGAGAGATGGGCGGACAGATGCCAGGAAAAGCGCCCGATCCCTTCAGTGTGAAGGAGAGTTGAGTTCCTCCCGCCCATTCGCCTCGGCTTGACGGGCAGGAGGAATTCTCACGCCGGCTGGACCGAATCAAGTGCCCCCATCATTCGAATCGAACGGTCTCTTCCGCCTGCTCCGCCTCTGCTGGAAAATCTGCAAACGGGAAAGGCCGTTGATTCTCATTCAGGGTCACGTAGCGGATGACCTTGTATGCGTAGGTTGAAAGCCTGTCCGAGAATCTTCTCAGAGGCTTGATGTAGTCCTTGGTGATGAGCAGATACACGAACTGGAACAAGACGGTGATCTGGATGATCAGCTTCAATACTTCGAAGATGATGAGAAAAAGCAGCGTGTAAAGCAAACGTATGCCGACCTGTTTACGTGTAACGGAAGTGTCCTCCACGTAATCCACCATAACTCCTCCTTTTCACGGGGATTGAAGTTGACGTGCCTCACCGGCGAAATGGAAGCCGGCTGGCTCGGATTCCTCGAACGCTCTGTGGCCGTCCGCAGGAAAAAAGACACGGAAAGTCACCTGCACCGGCATGACAGCGTGTCGCCCAGATCTACCGGCAGAGGGGAAGGCTTTCCTTCGTGCCTTCTTATCTCCTCAGCACTCCGACCCGGACTGAAGCCTTTGGCCCTGCCCCAGGATCAAGCCGGTAGAGTTCCGTTCTCCCCAGTTCAGCCACGCTTCCCAATCCAGGGGAATCCACTTCTTGTAAAACAGGTTCCGAAAATGGTACCCGTAGATGGCGACCGTGACGGTTTCGGTGAACGACTTACGGTAACGGGAAAGGGATTCTTTGATCAGGCGCCAGTAATACTTGCTGCTTCCCGTTTGATCAGCGATTCCAAGATACCAGAGGGAGCGCAAAAAGGTGAAAAAATCGTTGGATTCGAGGCAAGCCTGGTTCGCGGGCCGGTAATGCCTCAAGAATTCAAGGATCCTGGTGTAGTACATCTCCGGGGAGTAAATGGAGTTCATGACCCACTCATACCCTTTGACGATTGTCTGACGGTCCATTTTGGGGATGAAATTGAGGCTCCCCTTGATGTCCGTGTTGTTCCCGGAGGGTTTGAAGAGAAGGCGCCCTTCATTCTCCAAGCGCTTGTAGAGGCGTGTTCCTGGAATAGCGGTGAGCAGGCCGATCATGGCCGTGACGATGCCGTTGTTCTGAATGAAGTTTACCTGCCTCTGGAAAATGTCCGGAGGGTCGTTGTCGAAGCCGATGATGAAGCCGCCCATGACCGCCAGGCCGTGACTCTGAATGATGCGCACCGATTCCGAGAGGCTTCGCCTGAGGTTCTGTGATTTTCCACACTCCCTGAGGCTCTCCTCCGACGGGGTCTCGATGCCAAGAAACACCTTGTTGAAACCCGCAGCCACCATGAGGTTCATGAGTTCTTCATCCTCCGCGAGATCGACGGAGGCTTCGGTGAAAAACGTCAAACGCCGGGGGCGTTTTTCCTGCCAGAGGATGATATTCCGGAGAAGGCTCTTCACCCTTTTCTTGTTTCCGATGAAGTTGTCGTCGACAATGAAGACGGAACCTCTCCAGCCCCTGCTGTAGAGGGCGTCCAGCTCCAGCAGCATCTGTCCGTCCGATTTGGTTCTCGGCACCCGCCCATTCATGACGATGATGTCGCAGAACTCGCAGTCGAACGGGCACCCTCGGGAATACTGGACACTCATTGTGACGTAATCGTTCATGTTGATGAGGTCCCAAAGGGGAATGGGCACATCGGTGAGAGGCGGGTGGGGCCCCGGTTCGTACACCCTTTGCGCGCAACCATGCGACAGGTCCTTCGCCAACTGACCCACGGAGGTTTCCCCTTCCCCGAGCACCAAGTGGTCCACGTCAGGATAGTCTTCCCGGTAGGAATTGAATAGGGGCCCACCGCAAACGGTTTTGACGCCTAGATGCATGCACCGGTCGATAACGTCCCTCGTGGATTCCTTCTGAGCGATCATGGCGCTGATGAACGCGTAGTCCGCCCACCGGAGGTCGGCATCCGTCAAATCGCGCACGTTGAGATCCACGAGGCGCTTTTCCCATTCCTGCGGCAGCATGGCCGCAACAGTGAGTGCACCCAGAGGAGGAAATGCAGACTTTCGGCGTACCACCCGCAGGGCGTGCTTGAAGCTCCAGAAGGTTTCAGCGACTTTGGGGTAAATGAAAAGAATCTTCATGGGGGTTCCTTTTCCGGCAAGGGAAGAGGGGGCCAGGCAAATGCGGCCCACGATGGATCATGAAGGGAGAAGCAACTCGCCGAGCCTCATGGGCCCGGGGTTACGGTTCGCCCCTTTCCATTTCTCGAGGAGGATAGGCGAGACTGTCCCGAATGGTCTCAGCTCCCTCGGCAGACTCTTCCAGGTCTGTGTAATAGATGGCTGTCGCCCTGAGGTCGCGCTCGTCGATGACCCTGCCCATGGTGACCGCCCCAGGCAGGTAACCGGCCAAGGGCATCAGGGCAAACATGAAGATCCCGATGAGAAGGACGCCCAGAAGGAGCTTCAGCCAAGGATGTACGCCTTGGTGCGGGTCCGAAGGGCGAGACCCGCACACTGTACGCCGGTTGTGAAAATGCCGCGTTTCCATGGGACTAGAGATTCTTGGTGACCTCCGTAAAAATAATGTAGAACATGATGTAAGCGACGAGCAAAGTCATTCCCAGCTGCAGCGACTGGCCGAAGATATAGAGGGTGATGGGCTTGCCCCCCTTGAAATACGGTTTGAATTCCCGGAAATTGGTCTCGAGGCCGATGGACGTGAAGGCCAGGGCGAAGAACCATTCCCGGGCCAATCGCGTGAATCCCCGCAAAACGCCGTGGTCGATCATCACCGCGCTGTAGTCTTTGCCCATGCTCTGGTCCAGAATGGAAAAGAAGATGGATGCCAGCATGAAGCCAATGACAAACTTGGGGAAACGGTACCAGATCTCCCACCAGCTCACCCGCTGCCCCGGAGCGCATTCCACACGTGCACACCAGTAGACGGCGACGCCGAAGGCTGTCACCCCGATGAGGACGTTCTGAATCATTTTGATGGTCGCCGCCACGTAGAGGGCTTTCTCCCCGTAAAACGCACCGGCGGCTGCCACCGCACCCGTGGAGTCGATGGTGCTGCCCATCCAGGCTCCTGCCAGGATTTCAGGCATTCCCACGAGACGAGCCACCGCCGGCTGGCCCACCATGCACACGGCAGTGAACACCATGGAGAGTCCGATGGCAAGGGTCAGCTCTTCTTTCTTCGCCCTGCACGCGGCGGCTGTGGCGATGGCCGCCGAAACACCGCACACGGACATGTCCGCCGAGATGGTGATGTTCAAGGTCTTGGAGGCTATTTTGAGCACTCTCTGGCCGAACCAGTAGGTCACGATGAGGGTGATGGGCGTGCAGATCCAGGCGATGAAGATCCCCGGCTTTCCGATGGCGAGGATCTTGTTGAAAAGGATTTCGGCTCCCAGCAGGACCAGACCTGTCTTGATGTAGTATTCGGTCTGCACGGCGGGTTCGACCCACCGGGGTGTGCCTATGGTGTTGCTGATGAGCATGCCGAAGACGATGGCCCACAAAGGAAAGCCGAACCCCCAGTGTTTCATGGTGGCCTGTGTCTCTCCCATGTAAGCGAGTACCGCAAGGATGAAAACAAAAAAGAAACCGACGAAAAATCGGATGAAGGAGTCGCCCATGACGGCGCGTCCGATGCCGAAAAAGAAGGCCAGAGCAACGGCAAGCCCCAGGAGATAAGGAAACCTGTTATACGGCTTGTTGGAGACTTTCCTTTTGGCCTTGGACGTCTTGTCTTTGGCGGCAAGCCAGGCCTTGATGTCCGATTCCGCCTGCTTGTTCAGTGCTTCGTCCTTGAAAGCGGCCGC
Source organism: Deltaproteobacteria bacterium (assembly GCA_012517315.1). GTDB lineage: Bacteria > Desulfobacterota > Syntrophobacteria > Syntrophobacterales > Syntrophobacteraceae > JAAYUJ01. The sequence goes on along the minus strand of JAAYVE010000056.1, from coordinate 61,992 downwards.
CGCCGCCGCTTCCTCCGAGGCCTTGGCCTTGGCGAGAGCCGCTTCTTCGGCTTCCTTCACCTTCTTATAGGCTTCCTCTCCTTTGGCGTTCATGGCTTCGGCTGTGGCCTTACTCCTGTAAAGAGCATCCAGCGGGTTCACGCTCCAGTCACTGGGGGCTTCCAGGTATTCCTTAATGGCCTTAGCAAAATCCTGATTTGTCGCACGGATACCCTTTTTCGCCGCTGAGGCCTGATTCCAGGCGATGGTCTTGAACGGGGCCTTGGCGGCCTCTTCCTTCATGGTTGCGTTGTACTTGGCCAGGTTCTCGTCCATTTTTGCGGGAGGACGGGGGAGAAAGAGGAGAAGACCTGCGATGAGCAGGGCGAAACCCAGCCAAATGGCCATCCAATCTTCCTTGGTGTAAAGATCCCTGAGAGTGGTCTTGCCGCTCTCAATCACTACGTAATCCGGTTCTTTCGTTCCTTTTACCTCGTTTGCAGCCATACCCTTTCCTCCTGGAGATCTATGAAGGGAATGATTTTGCCCCATCAATCTGCGGTAGACGGGCCTTTTCAAAAGAAGGCAGCCCGGTGCCAGACCCCATTCTTCCTGAAGGAAACTTCATCGTGATCCCTTGCGTGTGAGAGACTGCATTTCGGCCTCCCTGAACATCACCTCCTTTGTCGCAATCTCTCCTGAAATGAGAAAGCCTTCGGTATCCCAGTTCATGAGACGACACCTCTCGTGTGTGGAAGGAGACTCGAGGCCCACACCTGCCGTTCTCCTCTCGCCGGTTCTGAAGACGGGGAAGCTCAGCCCGGCGCTGCCCAAGGCAGGGACAGTGATGCCCTCAAAGGCTCCCACGGGAGAAGCCAACTCTTCTGGACACGGAGGATACCACATCCGCCTTTTCCCATCAATGTCTCATGTTTACGATCAGTTGCAATTGGAGTGGAAATGCCGTCACGGGGAGAAGAGGCGAAAAATGAACTACACTTCATCCCTGCATGTGTGATAAGAAAACTCACTTCTGCTTCGATGGGAGCAGAAGCGCGCGGTTCTTGAGGGGAAAACCTTGTTTGAGTTCCCCGGCCCCGGTGACTCAAGGCCGTGTGTCCATACGCCGGTTGATTGTAGGAGCGTCACTACATGGCATTGATCGTTCAGAAATATGGCGGGACTTCCGTAGCAAACGTCGAAAGGATTCAATCTGTGGCCCACCGAGTGGTGGAACGGCGGAGGGCGGGGGACGACCTGGTGGTGGTCCTGTCTGCCCGGGCGGGTGACACTGACCGTCTCCTGGCGCTTGCCCGGGAAATGAGTCCAAACCCCGATCCGCGGGAGTTGGACGTATTGCTGGCCACGGGGGAACAGATCACCATCGCCCTCTTCAGCATGGCCGTGAAAGGATTGGGGGCCGAAGCGGTCTCCATGACGGGATACCAGGCCGGGATCATCACGGATCACCATCACGGGGAGGCCCGCATCAGCTGGATCGAGACCCTTCCGATCATGGAACGGCTGAGGGAAGGCAAAATCGTTGTGGTGGCCGGTTTTCAGGGATACGACGACGAGGGGAATATCACCACCCTGGGGAGAGGCGGTTCGGACACGTCGGCGGTTGCCCTGGCGGCGGCGCTGGGTGCCGAGGTATGCGAGATCTACACCGACGTCGAAGGGGTTTTCACCACGGATCCCAACATCTACTCCAAAGCGAGGAAACTCGAAAAGATCAGTTTCGAGGAGATGCTGGAGATGGCCAGCACGGGCGCCAAGGTCCTCCACTTGCGTTCCGTGGAGTTCGGAATGAAGTTCAATGTCCCCATCATGGTGCTTTCATCGTTCACTGATGCCCCCGGTACCCTGGTCACCAAGGAGGATGAAGAAATGGAAAAGGTGGTGGTTTCCGGAATCACCTACAATCGAAACGAAGCACGCATTACCCTGACCGACGTTCCCGATCAGCCCGGAATGGCCGCCAAGCTTTTCCAGCCCTTGTCCGAGGAGGACGTGAACGTGGATCTTATCGTCCAGGGGCGCGGAAGCGTCCTGGGAAAAGCGAACATCTCTTTTACGGTTCCCCAGAAAGACTATGAGAAAACGATGCGCATCGCTGAAAGAGTGGGGATGGAGATTGGGGCTGGCCGGGTGCATAGCAATCCCAACATCTCCAAGATTTCTCTCATCGGTCTGGGTATGCGGAGTCACAGTGGAGTGGCCAGCAAGATGTTCATCACCCTCGCAAAGGAGAACATCAACATCAAGATGATCAGCACCTCCGAGATCAAAATTTCCGTCATCATCGACGAGAAATACACGGAACTGGCTGTTCGCGTGCTTCATGACGCGTTTCAGTTGGACAAGCCCCCAAACGAGAGAATTCTCATCCGGGAGGAATTCTAGGGGCCTTGTCCGGGCGCCCGCCCGGGAGAAGGCTTCTGCTCGTTCAGGTTCACCGCGGCACCTCTTCTTGTCTCTCCTTGTCCTCCATTTGGAAAAACACCGAAAGAAAGGTTGCACAGTGCAAGAAGTCAAGATTTACGACACCACCCTGAGGGACGGCACGCAAGCCGAGGATTTTTCCCTTTCGATGGAAGACAAGGTGCGGATCGCCCTCAAACTGGATGACCTGGGAATCCATTATATCGAAGGCGGTTGGCCAGGGTCGAACCCTAAGGATGTGGGGTTTTTCCAGGAAATCCGCAATTACGAGTTGAAGAACGCAAGGATCGCCGCTTTCGGGAGCACACACCATCCCAGCCGGTTGGCGGAGTCCGACGAGAACATCCGTGCCTTGATACAGGCGAAAACCCCGGTGGTGACCATATTCGGCAAGTCATGGCCTGTGCATGTTCGCGAGGCCCTACGCGTGGGCCTGGACCGAAACCTCCAGATTATCAAGGAGAGCCTCGCCTTTCTGCGACCGCAGTGCATGGAGCTTTTCTACGATGCCGAACACTTCTTCGACGGGTTCCGGGATGACCCCCGCTATGCACTGGCCACCCTGGAGAGTGCCCTGGAAGGGGGTGCCGACTGCCTCATTCTGTGTGACACCAACGGCGGAAGTCTTCCCGCGGCCATTCGGGAAGGCATGCAGGCGGTGAGGGAGCGTTTTCCCCATGCTCCTCTGGGCATTCATGTCCACAACGACGGAGACTTGGCGGTGGGAAACAGCCTCGTGGCGGTGGAAATGGGCGCCGTCCAGGTGCAGGGGACCATCAACGGCGTGGGCGAGCGTTGCGGGAACGCAAACCTGTGCTCCATCATCCCCAATTTGTGCCTGAAAATGGGAATTCCGTGCATGTCCCCGGAGAATCTGGCCAAACTGCGCCCTGTGAGCCGCTTCATCCTGGAGTTGGCGAACGTTCCTTCCAATCGTTACCAACCCTTTGTCGGGCGAAGCGCGTTCGCACACAAGGGCGGGGTTCACATCAGCGCCGTGGAACGCAATCCTCTCACTTACGAACACATCGACCCCGCCCTCGTGGGGAACCGCCGGCGGGTGCTCATCTCCGATCTCTCCGGGCGCGCCGCCATCAAGCGCAAGGCGGAGGAGTTCGGTCTCAACCTCTCCAAGAAAGACCCCGTTGCCATGCAGGTGCTCGAGGAACTGAAGGAACTGGAGCACCAGGGGTTTCAATTCGAAGCGGCCGAGGCGAGCTTCGAACTGCTCATCAACAAGGCCATGGGAAGGAGCAAGCGGTATTTCGAACTGGAAGGCTTTCGGGTCATCGACCACAAGACCAGTGAAGACGCTGCTCCCGTGGCGGAGGCCACTATCCAGGTGAAGGTGGGGGGCCAGATGGAGCACACGGCCGCACTGGGACACGGACCGGTCAACGCCCTCGACAATGCACTGCGCAAGGCGCTGGAAAAGTTCTACCCGCAGCTCACGCGCATGGAACTGAGCGATTACAAGGTACGTGTCCTTCCCGGCCGGGACGGGACGGCTTCAAAAGTCCGGGTCCTCATCGAATCCCATGACGAAAACGACCACTGGGGGACTGTCGGGGTCTCCCATGATATCCTGGAAGCCAGCTGGCAGGCGCTCGTGGACAGCATCAACTACAAGATGTACAAAGACGAAAAGCAGAATCAGAAATAGGTGTTCAATCGAAACGTGCCCGCCTCACAATGGACGGTCATCACGATCCTCGCCGCAGCCCTCTTCGTGGCGTCCGTCTTCAGGCTCTCCCGGCGAGATGCCCCCCCTGCCCCCCCGGCTCCCGCTCCTGTCATCGTCTCCGTCCAGGGGGAGGTCGTCCAACCCGGGGTCTATGCCCTCCCGCCGGACAGTGCGACGGTGGAAACGGCCATCCGCGCCGCAGGCGGTGTCCGTGGAGACGGTGATGCCCGGTCATTGGAGTTGATGGGTAGAAGACTCCGCCCAGGGGGGCAGTTGTGTGTCGTGCGGCAGGCTCACGGGGGCATTCAGCTCACCCTGGAGAGAATGGATGCACGATCACTGCTTGCCCTCGGCCACAAGCTGGATGTGAATACAGCGACGGAAGAGGAACTCGCCCTGATCCCCGCCATGAAAAAGGATGTGGCGGCGGCTATCGTCTCCCGCAGACAGCAGATTCCCTGGAACAGCCTTGATGACCTGAAGGGAATCCCGGGGGTGGGAGGCAAAACGGTGGAGAAATGGAGAGACTACCTGGAAATCAAAGGGGAGGATTGACTCCTGTCATGCCCCGCGCTTTCTCCGGACAGTCACCGTTTCCCCCCAGATTCCCCAGTTGTCTGTTTCCACCTCGTCAATGACCACCACCGTCGTGGTGGGGTTCTTCCCCAGGGTGTCCTGAAGCAGCTTGGTGACGCCGCGGATGAGTTCTCCTTTCTTCTCCGCGGTCACGTGTTCCCGTGTGATCTTGATGTTCACGTACGGCAGGGGCCCTCCTGCGGTTTTCTGAGGGAATCGGGTGAGCGTGCGGCAGGATCGCGCCGGCTCACTCACTCCCTCTAGGAATGGATTGAAGGGCAGAAGAAACGGCAGGCCTGCAATTGTCGCCAGCCCCTCTCGAGGTATGCATCAATCCTGTGAGGGGTGCAGTGCGCCGTTGCCGTCCAGCAGAATCAGGAACTCCTCCCAGGAAGAAATCCTGTGCGTGAAGCTGCTTGGCGCAGGCAACTGCTCCGAGGCCACCCCCGGGGCAAGGGGAATGTGACGGTCCCGGACGTAGGTCGTCCACACGGTGCGGATTCCGACCCGACAGGCCCCGTCGATGTCGGGTTCCGGATCGTCCCCCACGTAGAGAAGTTGTTCCGGATCTAGGTTCATTTTTCCAAGCAGCAACTGGAAGACGAAGGGATGAGGCTTCCGGTACCCCACTTCGCCGGATATGATGGTCACATGGAAATAGGGGGAGATCCCTAGGCCAACCAGAATCTTCCTGGCGGCGGGAGGGTGGGTGAAATTGGAGAGGAGTCCGATGCGATAGCGGTCCTTGAGTGCCTCCAGCATCTCCACAGTGCCGGGAATCAGGCGGCAATGATCGAGAAAGGCGGAGAAGTAGCGTTCCACCGCCCGGTCGATCCTTGGGTCATCCGGGTCGATGCCGAATCCCAGGCCGGCAAGGGCGGAGCTGATCCAGAAACGGTTGTGGGTTTCCCTCCCGTCGTGCCTTGTGGCGGCAATGTGGTGAAGGGCTGATTGCCGATAGGCTGCCTGGAACTCCCGTCTGTCCAAAACGATGCCATCTTTCTCGAGGCTCTCAAGAAGCCTGTCGATCGCTTCATTCAAAGCGCCCGATCCCACGGTGATGAGCGTGTTAAAGAGGTCGAAGGCGATCCCTTTGATGCTGTTCATGAGAATATCCTTGTCTGATCCCCCGGAAAGATGCCTTGGTCTGATCCTGTTCGACCATCGCAAAATGAGGTCTCCCTCCCCCATGCCAACGACTCCCATGAGTTGAGGATTGGATTTTCCTTCTCGCTCGCTGGGAAGGATCTGCCGTTCCCACAAAAACGGAACGATCGATCCTCAACGGGGATGTTGCCGGGACCCCGCCTGGGCGAGCATCCCCCCTTTGTTCGGTAAGAGCGAACCGGCAGGAGGGACAGGAGTCAATCCACCGCATCCTTTCTGCGGGTGGGGAGATGAACGGTGAAGGTAGAGCCTTCTCCCAGCTTACTCTCCACCTGGACTCTTCCCCCGTGGCCCTCCACGATGGCTTTGACCGTGGCCAGGCCGATTCCGTATCCTTCCTTCTTCTCCCCAGCCGGCCCCCGGTGGAAGAGATCAAAAATATATGGCATCTCGGCTGCGTCAATGCCGATTCCATCATCTATCACCTTGATCACCACTTCCTGGCTGCCCTCCTCGGCCATGATGGTGATGTGTCCTTTTTCTCTAGAGAATTTCAAGGCGTTGTCCAACAAGTTGGTGAATACCCTGCGCAGACGGTTCACGTCCGCCTCCACGATGGGCAGCGCCTGTTCGATGCGCAGGTGAAGGGACAAATCCTTTTGGGAAGCTTTCTCCTGGTAAATCTCGTACAGCTCCACCAGTTCTTTGTCCAGGGAAGTGGCCCGGAAATGCAATTTCAGCCTCCCGGTTTCCAATCGGGAGAAGTCGAGAAAATCGTCCACAAGGGATTCCAGTTTGGCGGCTTCCTGGTTGATGATCCGCAAATAGTCGGATTTCTTTTCATCGTCCATAGTGTGGGCGTGTTTGAGGAGGCGCAGACCGAGGCCAGGGATCCCGGAGAGGGACGACCGCATGTCGTGAGCGAACATGGAGATGATGTTTGCTTTTTGGCGCTCCAGGGCCTTTAGGTGGGAGATGTCCGTGATGACGCTGAAGCTGCCCCTGTAGCACCCATCGGGGGTGAGGATGGGGACACACGAGACGATGGCGTGCACTCGGCGCCGGTCTCTGGTTACCCAGGACATTTCGAAGGACTGAATTTCTCCTTCCTTTCGCTTGAGCATCCTCTCCCGCAGCGATTCCGAATCCGCGTGGTGCATGAAATCGTCCGCCGGGTGGCCGACGATTTCCTCTTTCGACATCCCCCACATGAGGCAAAGCTTTTCATTGACATAGGTGATGATCCCGTTTTCATCCTCGATCTGGAGCCCTTCTTCCATGCTTTCCACGAGGCGGCGGTATCGCTCCTCACTCTCCCTCAGCGCTTCCTGGGCCTGTTTTCTCATGGAAATTTCACGCTGGAGTTCCAAGACCTTCTGTTCCAGTTCCCTGGCCTGTTGCGTGAGCAGCGATTCCTTTTCTTTGTAATAGTCGATGCGGGTGGTCAGTTCGCTGGGGGTGACTTTCAGTTGGGCGAGGATTTCTCCGTAGACCTCCGCGAGTTCCTTCGCCTCGCGGGCCGTAAAAATGGTGCCCTGGCGAATGGCCCGGTGTGCCGATGCCGCTCCGATAGCTCCCGCCAGGGTTTTTTCGACTCTGCTGTGGAGATCCAGCAGTTGGTCGATGGAAATGCGGTCCGTCTCCTGAATCCCCACATCCTCCAAACACCTGCGCACGATTTCTTCCCCATCCTTTTGTGGGAAATACTGGGAGAGCAGCCGGGTGATTTCCCGGGTCTTGGGTTCCAGCGCAATATAAGCGTCCCTGGAACGCCCCCGCCTCAGGGGGCGCATGGTTTCCAGCGCTCCGACGAACTCCTCCGCAATCCTTCTTTCCGCCTCGTCTTCCCTGCTGAAGAGGGAGCCGACCACGTAAATGCCGATGTTTGCAAGCATCGTCCAGAAGACGGCATTGCCGAAAGGATTGACACCGGTCAGCCCAAAAAGCTTTTCGGGCATCAGCAGTTCCAGGCCCCATGGGCCGTCTTCCAGGATGGAACTGGAAATCCAGCCACTTCGGGCATAAGAAGGAAGCAGCAGGGTGTAGAACCAGATGAGAAAACCGGCGAGCATTCCCCACAGGGTGCCGTGCCGGTTGCCTCTTTTCCAGAAGATCCCTCCCACGATGGACGGTGCGAACTGCAAAATAGCGGTGAAGGAGATGAGACCGATGTTGGCAAGAAGGTATGATTCCCCTACGTATTCCTCGAACCCGTACCCCATGAGGATGAAAGCGGCCACCGAAGCCCAGCGGCACCTGAGAAGGTGACGCTTGAGAAAAGACAGTCCCGGGCGCAGTTCCATCAGAGGATGAAGAAGGTGATTGGTGATCATGGTGGCCATGGTGACGGAACTGATCATCACCATCCCGACGGCGGCGGAAAAACCTCCCAGGAAGACGAAAAGAGAAAGCCACGGGGTGCCGTGAAGCAGGGGAAGCCGAAGAACGAAGGTGTCGGCGTGTTGGATTGGGAGACCCTCGAGAAGTCCGGCCACGGCAATGGGAATGACGAACACGCTCACCAGGAGAAGATAAAGGGGAAGGACCCACATGGCAGTGAGAATGTGCTTCTCGTCATGGTTCTCCACCACCGCAACGTGGAACTGACGAGGGAGAAAGGTAATGGCGCTCATGGAGAGGATGAAATAGCTGGCCCAGGTGAAGTAAGACGCTCCTCTCCCCCCGAAGGTGAGCATGTCGTGAAAAGGGCTTCTGGAAAGGTGGGACAGAATGTCCCCGAACCCATCGTAGAGCCCGTAGGTGACGAAGAGTCCAGCGGCGAGCAAGGCCACAAGCTTTACCAGGCATTCCACGGCGAGGGCCATCACCATTCCCTCGTGCCTTTCCGTCGGATCCAGGCGCCGGACACCCAAAATGATGGTGAAAAAAATCAGAAGCAATACGACGACGGGTCCCATGTACCTGCACACCCAAGGGGCAACGGGGGGCTCTATGGGGGAGGTTGTGGCGCAACCCGCTGTGACAACAGCAAATGTGGAGAAAATGGCCTTGAGCTGTAGGGCGATGTAAGGAGTGATGCCCACTATGGAGATGAGAGTCACTAGGGCGGCGATGCTCTGAGACTTGTTGTACCTGGCAGAGATGAAATCGGCGATGCTGGTGATTCTGTGGGTGTCCTTGAGGCGAACCATTTTCCTGAGGACATTCCACCACAGGAAGACGGCCACCGTCGGCCCCGCGTACATGGGCAGAAAGAGCAGCCCGTGGTTTGCCGCCTGCCCGACGCTGCCGTAGTAGGTCCAGGCGGTGCAGTAGACGGCGAGGGAGAGGGCATATACAAACGGGTTGTTCGCGGGGCTCTTTCCCTTCTCCGATTGTTTTTCCACCCACAGGGCAATGAGAAAGAGCAAGCCGATGTATGCGCAGAAGACTGCAATCACGAACTGGGGCTTAAGCATCGCCGCTCTTTCCCCGGTTGCGGACTTCGTTGTTCAGGAATCGCCTGCAGCTCCGGTTGATCATGAAAAGCAGCAAGATGGCCGCAACCCAGAGCATGAGGATGGTCAAGAGCACCATGCCGGGTGGCTTTTGACGTAAGGTGCCGAGAAAAGGCCAATTGAGCACCACCAGGCCCACCGAGAAGAGGAACGCATGGAATTGGGGTTGGGCAAAGAGTGTCCAGAGACGTTTCATGACTGATCCCCGGGGCGAATGATGGAAAAATCTGACTGCCTGCTTAGGCAATAACGGACATGGGCGTGAAATGTCAAGGAAAGGGTGACGGGAGTTGCCCCGAAGAAGGTGCAACCCCGCGAAATGTCAGACAGGGGGCGGTAGGTCGCGTTTCATGGTTGCTGTTCCCTCACCGGTGACCCTTCACCGGGTCACCTGCGGTAGTGTAGGATGCATTTCAGAGGTATGTCCCCCGCCAGCCTCCTTGCTTCTTCCTCCACCTTCCGGTGTTCCCCGGGATTGTGAATGATGCCCGTGAGAATGAGGGAGCTTCCGTCCGTCGCCACGTCCAGGGTGGGGATAAAAAAGGACCGGTTGGAATAGAGTCCCACTTTGAGCTTCGCTGCTGCGGTACGGAGGCGGAGCAGGCCTTTCACCTCCTCGGTGAGGAGACTCTCCCTCGCCAGGAGGGCTTCCCGGACAGCGGCCGACACCTCGTCCACGGACTGGTTGGCCATGTCGTAAACAGCGTCGTACCCATCTGCGGCGTCCCACCGCCTGCCGTACATGGTGTAGATGAAGCAGTCCCTGTCCCGGTCCGTCTTTTGCGCGAGGTAGACGGCCGTTTCCCGGTCCAACGAGTCCCTGGTGACAATCCTGTCGACTCTGATTTCAAGAGGGGCCACAACCCGGATGCGAAAGACGTGCGGCAAGCCTTCCAGGATGTAGTTGCCCCCCCGACCCATGATGACCACCCGGTCTTGAAAGGCCTGCTCCAAGACGGCTTCCTGGATGAGGGCCGCGAAGACCTTGAATGATCGGTCGTATTTTTCCCATACTGTGGGGCAATGTTCATCCAGGCCCTTGCCCCAGTCCTCCCACTTTCCCCCGGCACCTTTCAGATGCCGAAGGATCGATTCCTTGTCCACGTAAGCGTATCCGAGAGAGTCGGCGACCGCCCGCCCGATTTCCCTTCCTCCGCTCCCAAATTCACGGGATACCGTCAGCACTGCCATCGATCCTTCATTCCTTCCGCTGTGGCGCCAGAGCGGCGTCTGCCTCGTCCAGATCACCGTGCACCGGTTCAGAGCGCATCATCCATTTCATCCAGAGTTTGCCAGCCACCAGGACCCCGATGGCCAGCCCGGCTTCAACGGAATACTGGAGCACCTTCCCTGGAGCTAGGAGTCTCACTACGACCGGATCGGTGATGATCATCTCCCCGCCGACCCTTCCCAGAATGGCGGCACCGATGTAAATGATGATGGGATATCGATCCATGAGCATGGACAGAAGGTTGCTCGTGAAAACCACGAACGGGATGCTCAGCCCAAGGCCGAACAGGAGGAGGAAGAGATTGCCGTGTGAGGCTCCGGCCACCGCGAGCATGTTGTCCGTGGCCATGGTGATGTCCGCGATGACGATGATCTTGATCGCCTGCCACATGGTGGCGGCCTCTTTCTCAAGGCCCTCCTCCGGCGCTCCCTCTACGAAAAGCTTGACGGCGATCCAGAGAATGAGCAATCCTCCGATGAGCTTGACGTAGTTGATCTGCAACAGCTGAGAAACGAAAAAGGTGACGATCACCCGGATGAGCACGGCGGCACCGGCTCCGAAAATGATCCCCTTCTTCCGCTGATCCGGCGGCAGCGAACGGACGGCCATGGCGATGACCACGGCGTTGTCTCCTGCCAGGATCAAGTCGATGATGACGATGCTGACAAGGGCGGAAAGAAACGTCCAGTCAAAGGTGATGCTTCCAAAGATTCCCAGGTCCAATGGTGCTGCTCCTCATGGCAAGATCGGCTGTGATGTTCATGGGAAAGGCCAACGATAAACGCCGTTGTGACCAGGCATTGTTCACCTTATATCTGTCTCTCCGGCGAATTCCAACAGCTTTTCCCGTCCTTGCGTAAGATCGGGATTTCGTTTCCTGCATGCGGTGCACACGAATTCAAAAGAGACGAACAAAATGAAACCCTGGCACACCATAGAAATGGGCGAGGCCTGCAGGGTCCTGGATTCCGACCCCGCCAGGGGGCTGAGTCAGGAGAAAGCCTCCCTGCGACTGAAACTTCACGGGCACAATGAGATCAGGGAGAGCTCTGCGAGGGGCCCCTGGCGCATTTTGTGGGAGCAGCTCACGGCTTCCATGGTGCTCATCCTCATTGCCGCCGCCGCCATTTCTTTCTTTCTTGGCGACTTCAAGGATGCGGGAGCGATCCTGGCCATCGTGGTCCTCAACACGGCCATGGGGTTCTACCAGGAATTCAAGGCGGAGAAGGCGATCGCCACCCTGCGGTCTCTCGCCGTTCCCACCGTCAACGTCCTGCGGGACGGGTCCGTCATGGGACTATCCGCCAGGGATCTCGTGCCGGGCGATATCGTCCTCCTTGAAACGGGGAACATCGTGCCGGCCGATGGTCGGCTGGTGGAGGCCGTCGGCTTGGGTGTCCAGGAAGCCGCCCTGACGGGGGAGTCGGAACCGTTGGACAAGACAGTCGCTCCCATGGAACGGGAAGAGCTCCCTCTGGGAGATCGTCGCTGCTTGGTCTTCATGGGGACCACCGTGATCCGGGGCCGAGGCCGGGTACTGGTGACGGAAACGGGCATGAAGACGCAACTGGGGCACATCGCCTCCATGATCCAGACGATGAGCGCACGGGCCACGCCACTCCAAGAGCGCCTCGAGCATTTGGGCCATTGGCTGGCCGGTGGGGCTCTGGCCCTGGTGGCCGTCATCTTTGCCCTGGGATTGCTGGGTGGCGGGGAATTCAGGCAGATGTTTCTGGTAGCCATCAGCATGGCGGTTGCCGCCATCCCTGAAGGGCTGCCCGCCGTGGTGACCATCGCCCTTGCCCTGGGTTCTCAGCGGATGCTCAGGAGAAAGGCCCTCATCCGGAAACTGCCCGCTGTAGAGACCCTGGGCTCGGTGACCGTCATTTGCTCCGACAAGACGGGAACCCTGACCGAAAACCGCATGACCGTGCGCATCATCGACGTGGCGGGGCATCGCGTGGAATTGAAGACGGTGGCGGATCGCACCGCTTGCCGGGGGGAATTGGACCCCGGTGAAAAGACCTCCGCAGCGAGGCAGCCGACATCGGTGTCCCTGGTGCTGGCGGTGGGGGCGCTCTGCAACGATGCCGTGCTCAACCTGCAGGAACCTGAAATCCCCTCCTCCTGCCGGGCCTTGGGGGATCCGACGGAAGCGGCCCTGGTGGTTGCCGCCGCTCACTTCGGAATGCTGAAGGATCCCCTCGAGCGGGCGTTTCCCAGGGTTTTCGAAGTTCCCTTCGATTCGGACCGCAAGCGCATGACGACGGTCCATACCATGGGCCCTGGCGATGCCGTTTTGGAAAAAGCGTTGCAATCCCTTGATGAGGACGAAGGCCGGGAGCATGAGGAGGGCAAACTCCTTGCATGCACCAAGGGGGCGGTGGACAGCGTGCTGGAGGTTTGCGACCGGGTCTGGAACCAGGACCGGTCGGAGCCCATCACCGGGGAATGGATCAGGCGCATTGCCTCCGGCAACGACCGCATGGCCGGGGAGGGGATGCGTGTTCTTGGGATCGCGTGCCGTAAGCTTTCCGGGAAGACACCGCTGGATGTACCCGGAATGGTAGAGAAGGGTCTGGTTTTTGTCGGTATGGTGGGACTTCTGGACCCTCCTCGGCCCGAGGTGCCGGAGGCTGTCGCCAAGTGCCGGGGTGCCGGTATCAGGCCCGTCATGATCACGGGAGACCATCCTCTCACTGCACTGCATGTAGCCCGCGAACTGGGGATCTCCCGCAATGGCGGCGTAGTCACCGGTGTGGAACTGGATCGCATGTCCGATCGCGACCTGGACTCCATCGTGGACGAAACTCCTGTTTTTGCCAGGGTCTCGCCCCAGCACAAGCTCAAGATCGTGGAAGCCCTGCAGCGCAGGCAGCACGTGGTGGCCATGACGGGTGACGGCGTGAACGACGCCCCCGCTTTGAAAAAGGCGGACATCGGTGTTGCCATGGGAATGACGGGAACCGACGTGTCCAAGGAGGTGGCGGACATGGTCCTCCTGGACGACAATTTTTCCACCATTGTTGCGGCGGCCGAAGAGGGACGCATCATCTACGACAACATCCGCAAGTTCATCAAGTACCTCCTCACCACGAATCTCGGAGAGATCTGGGTGATGCTGGTCGCTCCCTTCCTAGGCATGCCCCTTCCCCTTCTTCCTCTGCAGATCCTGTGGATCAACCTGGTCACGGACGGGCTTCCAGCTCTCGCTCTGGGTGTTGAGCCTGCGGAAAGGGACGTGATGCAGCGTCCACCTCGCGGGCATCAGGGAGGGATCTTCGACGCGCGGATGTTGCGGCACATCGCCTGGGTGGGAGTGCTCATGGGTTTCCTGCCCCTCGCCGCAGGATTCTGGTGGTGGAGGCAGGAGCATCCTTCCTGGCAGACGATCGTCTTCACGATTTTGACCTTTGCGCAGCTGAGCCATGCTCTTGCCATCCGTTCCTCCAGGGACTCCCTCTTCACCATCGGGGTCCTATCCAACAAGCCCATGCTGCTGGCAGTCCTCCTCACGGCCGTCCTGCACCTGTTCATCCTTTACACTCCGTTCTTGCAGCAACTCTTCCACACCGTGCGCCTCACGCCGGCAGAGTTCATCGGCTGCCTCGCCCTCAGCGCCGTCATTTTCTGCGCTGTGGAGCTGGAGAAATGGGTTTTCCGGCACGGGAGGCACTGAAGTTTTTTCCTGACCTGCGGGAGCCATTCCCCATGAAAAACCCGGAACTTGAGAGAAATGAAGTCCTTTTCGGTGCCGACCCGATGGAAGGGATTCTGGCGGTGGAGCCTGCCGGGAAGAATGCCGTGAAACTGTTTCTGAGAGAGGAGGGGGGAAACATCGCCATCCGGGAGGAGCCCTTCACGCCGTTTGTCCTCCTTGAAGAAGAACGCTTCCTCGATGGGTTCAAGGAAAACTTCCGCCTGGAAGCACTTTCTCCGGGGAACCCGCTTCGACTTCTCGCATTGTTTGAGGATTGGCCCGCCTGTGTGAAGGCGAAGGACCACCTGCGCAAGGTGACAGGGGAGTCCTCCTCATCCCTTCAAGCCCCATATCTTTTTCTTTCGGACCCCGTTCATCAGTACCTCCTCCTGACGGGCCGAACACTCTTCAAAGGTGTCTCTTTCGGAGACCTCCGTCGACTGGCATTGGACATCGAGACGGCTTGCGCCCCCGGCTTCGAGTTTTCAAACCCGGAGAGGGAAGAGGACCGGATCATCTCCATCGCCCTCATGGACAACCGGGGATATGAAGAGGTCCTGTTTGGGGCGGAGATGGACGAAAAACGCATGATCGAGACCCTAGGGGAGAGGATTTGCAGTCTCGACCCCGATGTCCTGGAAGGGCACAACCTCTTCAACTTCGACCTGGAATACATCGTGGCCAGAGCGAAACTCCATGGCGTCAAGCTGTCCTGGGGCCGCGACGGGAGCACTCCCCGCATCAGGCGTTCCCGTTTCACCGTGGCGGAGAGAGTCCTGGACTATACCCGCGTGGATCTATTCGGGCGCCATGTGGTGGACACTCTTTTCCTCCTCCAATACTATGACGTGACAGCCCGGGAACTGGAGAGCTACGGGCTCAAGGCAGCCGCGAAGCACTTCGGGTTGGCCGAGGAGGATCGAACCTACATCGATCGCGGAAGGATACAGTGGGCCTTTGAACATGACCCGGAATCATTGATGCGTTACAACCTGGACGATGTCCGGGAGACCTTGGCTCTTTCGGAGCTTCTTGGATACCCTTTTTTTCTCCAGGCCAGGATGTTTCCCTTCTCCTACCAGAATATCTTCATTAGGGGGAATGCGACCAAGATCAATGCTCTTTTCCTGAGAGAATACCTGCGGCGCAGGGCGTCGGTTCCTCAACCCCCTGTGAGGTCGACGTTCGAGGGCGGCTACACTGACGTTTTTGTGGAAGGGGTTGTGAAAAATGTTGTGCACTGCGATGTGGCCTCCCTCTATCCGTCCATCATGGCCATCGGCGACCTGAAGCCCAGGGGGGACACTCTCGGTGTGTTCCTGCCCCTTCTGAAGGACCTCCGGTCGTTTCGTCTGGAAGCCAAGAAACTGGCGAGGGAAATGACCCTTTCCCGCCACGAACACGATTATTGGGAAGCCATGCAGCAGACCTTCAAGACCCTAATCAACTCGTTTTACGGTTACCTGGGGACCGATCTCCATCACTTCGCCGACCCGGACGTCGCTGCGGAGGTCACCCGGAGGGGGAGGGAGACGATCCGGAGCATGATCGACTGGCTGCGCCGTGAAGGTGCCCTTCCCATCGAGATCGATACCGACGGCATCTACTTCGTCCCACCAGACGGCGTGAAAACCGAAAGTGAAGCTGTCCAGTTGGTCCGGCGTCTGTCGGAAAGCCTTCCACAGGGACTGGAGGTGGAAATGGATGCCGTGTATCCCGCCATGTTTTCATACAAGAGGAAGAACTATGCGCTCCTGGATCAGGGCGGAAACGTCGTGATCAAGGGAAGCGGATTGCGTTCCCGGGGTATGGAAAAGTACCTCAGGGATTTCCTCTCGGAAATGCTTCGGCTGCTCCTGGAAGGGAGAGGGGATGAGATCCCGGACCTTTACAGGGAAACCCTCGGGAAACTCGACCGTCACGAACTGGATGTGGCGTCCCTGGCCAAGACCGAAACGTTGACCGAATCGTTGGACAGCTACAGCCAGAAGGTCAAGGCGAAGAAGAGGAACCGGGCCGCCACTTACGAACTGGCCCTGGCTTCAGGAAGAAACTACCGGGCGGGAGACCAGGTGTCCTACTATGTGACCGGCACCGACCGGAAGGTGCGTGTTTTCGAAAACTGCCGATTCGCTTCCGCATTCGATCCGGGGCATCCCGATGAGAACGTGGCCTATTACAAAGCGAAACTCCAGGACCTCTACAAGAAGTTCGGGGAATACCTGCCCCGAAGAGTTCAATGATGCCCGTACATTTCTCAGTTGCGGTTCTTCAGGGTCGTCCCGCATTCCGCCTTTGTCCCGGGCTTCATCGTCCGTTGGAGATATTCGGTCCCGCGATGGAGGCGGGAATTTGCGATCTATGGGCGCTTGTGCGGAAGGATACTGAAACGCTCTTCTGTTGTATGCATCCATGTGCAAGTGACAACGGTGACATGAAAAATGAACCCCTTTCGGCTGGGGGGGGCTGCGGTGCAAACTGGAAACCGCCTGATCCTGTCCACCCGGACCAAATACAGGTTGATGCCCATACCTTGATGTGCTAACGATCGGGCGATCGTCCTGGAGAAATTGAGACAATGAAACCGGTTCTTGCTGTTCCCCCCAAGAAGCATGCCGCCCCGGGAAGCCGATGGCCTGCAGTGGGGGTTCGATGCCGTGGTGCCAGGAGGTAGGGCTATTTTCGCCAGCCCCGGATGTTTGGCGCCCGTGTCCAGTCTGCCCCCTTTCCTGATCGCCTGCAGTTGAAAACCGGAGCAAATTGCTTTGCCTGGTTACTCTAGGGAGGAGAAAATCATGAAAGCACCGTATCATGAGATCGGTATCGTGAACACCAGGGAGATGTTCCGGAAGGCCATGGAGGGGGGATATGCCGTCCCTGCGTATAATTTCAACAACATGGAACAACTCCAGGCAATCATCGTCGGATGCGTGGAATCAAGGTCCCCCGTGATCCTGCAGGTATCCAAGGGGGCCCGGGACTATGCCAATCAGACGCTGCTGCGCTACATGGCCATGGGGGCGGTGCAGATGGCGCGCGAAATGGACAGCAGGATACCCATCACCCTGCATCTCGACCACGGCGACTCCTTCGAACTGTGCAAGTCCTGCATCCAATCCGGCTTTTCCTCGGTGATGATCGACGGTTCGCACTTGCCTTACGAAGAAAACATCAAGCTCACCAAACAGGTGGTTGACTATGCCAATCCTTACGACGTCAGCGTCGAGGGTGAGTTGGGTGTCCTCGCCGGCATTGAGGATGAGGTGTCCTCCGAGGTGTCGCACTATACTGACCCGAAACAGGTCCAGGATTTTGTGGATCGGACGGGAGTGCACAGTCTGGCCATTTCCATCGGCACATCCCACGGGGCCTACAAGTTCAAACTGAAGCCGGGGGAGGCGGTGCCGCCGTTGCGCTTCGATATCTTGAGGGAGGTCGAGAAGAGACTGCCGGGTTTCCCCATTGTCCTGCATGGCGCGTCGTCGGTTTTGCAGAAGTATGTGGCGATGATCAACGCGTATGGTGGAAACCTGCAGGGGGCGGCGGGCGTTCCTGAGGAGCAGCTCCGCGAGGCTGCCCGGTCCGCGGTCTGTAAGATCAACATCGACACCGACGGCCGCATGGTGGTCACCGCTGTCGTTCGCAGGATCCTGGCGGAAAACCCCGGGGAATTCGATCCCCGCAAGTACCTTGGACCGGCGCGCAAGGAACTGATGGAGGTGATCAAGCACAAGAACACCAACGTGCTCGGGTCGGCGGGAAGATACTGAAAGGGGATAGAGTGAAATTCCGCTGGACATCCGTTCCTCCTTGATGCCGAATTCACCCCGTTTTCCGAGTGGATGCGGGACGAACGCTTGATCCGCCAGGTTCCTTTGTGCACCTTCCGGGAAACGGGATTGCCGCGAAAACGCGAACGACTGCGGTTGACAATTGACCGAAAATATCGTTTATATAGCCGTTTCGCGGTTTTCGGGATCCAACTGGAACAAGGCTCAACGATCTTCGATGGCGGTTTTTACCGGTTTGCGCCGGTATCGGTGAAACGGATGGAGGAATTCATGGACTGGACGGGTGTTGCATATGCAATGGGATCCTTGGGACAGGGCGGCGACGCCCAGGGGGCGGGAGGCATCGCCGCTTTTCTGCCGCTTCTGCTCATGGTCGGAATTTTCTATTTTCTCCTCATTCGCCCTCAGCAGAAAAAACAAAAGGAACACAAGGCGATGCTGGACGGTCTGCAGAGGGGGGATGTGGTGGTGACCACTGGCGGTATTCAGGGAAAGATCACCGGTCTCACCGAGACCGTGGCGACCCTGGAGATTGCCGAGAAGGTGCGCGTGAAGGTGCAGCGCGGTTATATCGCAGGTGTCATCTCCAAGGGTGAGCCTGAAGAATAGAGCCCATTCCCCCGTGCCCCCCCTCTTTTCGTGTTTCCGCGGTGAATCACTCCACACATTCCTCAACAGCCGGTCGGGGAGTCCATGGGAAACGGGCGAACGTTCCTCTCCGGCAGCTTACCGGAAAGTTGAGGGCAGCCTAAGGGGGTGACCCGTTCAGCCATTGGGAGGATCAGCGTTGAAGAACATCAAATGGCGGGAAGTTCTGGTCGTCGTGGTCCTGATTTCAGGATTCGTGTACCTCACGCCTACCCTTTTCCCCACACTTCCGCCCTGGTGGACCAAGTTCCTGCCGAAAGAAAAGATTCACCTCGGCCTCGATCTACAGGGGGGAATGCATCTTGTGCTCGAAGTGGAGGCGGACAAGGCGGTCATCAACACGGCCGACCGCATGGTGGAAGACATCAAGGAAACCCTTCGGAAGGAAAAGATCCCATTCAACAAGATCGAACGGGCGAAATCCTGGGATATCCAGGTCTCTCTGCCTTCGCCCGAGGGCGGGACCGAGTTGAACAAGCTGATGGAGAAATTCTATCCAATCCTGAGAAATGCTGGAGGGGAGACGAATCCCGAGGGCTATCTCATTTCATACACCTTCCAGGACAAGGAAGTGCAGCGGGTGAGGGAACTGGCCGTCGACCAGGCTCTCCAAACCATCCGCAACCGCATTGACCAGTTCGGGGTGACGGAACCGGACATCCGGCGGGAGCGGGAGGACCGGATTCAGGTGCAACTGCCTGGGATCCAGGATCCCCAGAGGGCGATCGATCTCGTGGGGAAAACGGCCCTTCTGGAATTCAAACTGGTGGCGGAAGGGGTTTCCCCGCAAGACTCCAAGGAGGGCAAACTGCCCCCCGGAGTCAAGATCTATCCCATGAAACGCGCTAACTCCGCAGCAGGCCGGACCTCCGACACGCAAATCGCCTTGAAGGACAGGACCCTCATGACCGGGGAGTACATCACTACTGCAGAGGTGCGTATCGACACCCAGTTCAACCAGCCCTACGTTGCCCTGGAGTTCGACGCGACGGGTGCGAGGACCTTCGAGCGCCTGACGGGTGAGAACGTCAACAAGCAACTGGCGATCGTCCTCGATGGGACGGTGTATTCCGCTCCAAACATCAGGGAAAAGATCGGCGGGGGGCGGGCCAGCATCACCGGGAGCTTCACGATGGAGGAAGCCAGGGATCTGGCGATCGTACTGAGGGCCGGGGCGCTCCCGGCCCCCGTGAAAATCCTGGAGCAGCGCACCGTGGGGCCGGGTCTCGGCAAGGATTCCATTCAGAAAGGGTTGATGGCCTCTCTCATCGGGGCCGTTCTCGTGGTCGCCTTCATGCTCCTCTATTACAAGGGATCGGGGCTCATCGCCAATGTGGCCTTGGCCTTGAACATGGTGCTCCTTTTCGCCGGTCTGGCGGCATTCGGGGCCACTCTGACCCTTCCGGGCATCGCGGGCATCGCCCTCACCATCGGCATGGCCGTGGATGCCAATGTCCTCATCTACGAACGAATCCGGGAGGAATTGAGGCTCGGGAAAACTCCACGGGCGGCCGTTGAGGCTGGATATGAAAAGGCGACGGTGACCATCATCGACTCCAATCTCACCACTCTCATCGCCGCCTTTGTCCTCTTCCAGTTCGGAACCGGCCCCGTCAAGGGATTTGCCGTTACCCTCACCATCGGACTGGTGGCGAACCTGTTCACGGCCATCATCGTGACACGGTCGATTTTCGACTACCTGCTCTTGCAGCGCCGCATCAAGAGTCTGAGCATATGAGATGGAGCAGCGCTGCAGAAGGGAGGCAGGGTTCACGGCATTCGTTTCTGCCCGTGAGGTTCCTCAAGACACATCCCATGAAATGGGAACAAGAGGTTGATGCATGCAGCTGATTCGACCCGATATCAACATTAATTTCGTCGGAGCCAGGTATAAGGCTCTTGCCCTGTCCACCGTACTCATTCTCATCGGTGTCGCCGCGTACATCTATCGGGGAGGGCTGCCCATGGGGGTGGATTTCGCCGGGGGAACCCTCATCCAGATCCAGTTCAAGCAGCCCACGACTCCCGATGCCATCCGCAGCGCCTTGAAGGATCTTGCGGGAGCGAGCAGCATCCAGCAAATCGGTGCTGCTTCAGATCATGAATACCTCATCCGGACGGAGTTGATCACTTCTGAACTTCAGAGCCTATCCGGCTCCATTGAGGAGAGGCTGGATGACACCTTCGGCAAGGATGAAGCCTCGGTGCGCCGGGTGGAAATGGTCGGTCCGAAGGTGGGTGCGGATCTGAGACAGAAAGCGCTCTTCGCCGTGTACTATGCATTGCTGCTCATGGCTATCTACGTTTCCGGCCGATTCGAATTCAAATGGGTGAAGAGCGGAATCATGGCAGGGGTTCTGGTTTTCGGCGTCTACCTGCTGGAAATCGCGGGCCTGGATGCAACGATTCTCATCCTCGCCGCTCTGGTGGTCACACTGGTTCTGTGCTGGTTCCTGGAGTTGCCGTATGCTCTGGGAGCCCTCCTTTCCCTGCTGCACGACGTCCTCATCGTGGTGGGTGCCTTTGCCTTGGCGGGCAAGGAGTTCACACTGGAAGTCCTTGCGGCCATCCTCACCATTGTGGGCTTTTCCATCAACGACACGATCATCATTTTTGACCGAGTGCGTGAAAACCTGCGAAAGGATAAGAAGCAGGACATTCACGCGCTCATCAACACCAGCGTGAACCAGACTCTGAGCCGGACCATCCTCACGTCGGGGACCGTTTTCCTGGTGACGGTCTGCCTGTTTGTCTTTGGAGGGACGGTGATCCATGATTTTGCGTTCGCCATGTTGGTGGGGATCATTACGGGAACGTACTCCACGGTATTCGTGGCGAGCTTGGTGGTCATCGCCTACTACGAGTTGAAGGGGCGTAAGAAAGTGGCCAGGCGGGCAGAGGCCTAAGTCGTCTACTGGCTCACCCACACGGCCATGTCCGTGAATTCGGCGAGGGCCTTCTTCGTGATGGAACTCTTGAGGAAGCTCCATTTCCCTGTGGGGTTGGAGTGGCCGATGACCACAATGCCAATGTTCTTCTTCCTGCAGTGTTGAATGATTTCAAGGGCCACGTTCCCCCTGCTGGGGATGAGTTCCATGTGCACCCGTTCGGGGGCAATCCCCTCTTTTTCCAGAATCTGCCTCGCCTGGACAAGGTAAGGTTTCAGAATCCTTCCTTCCTCGGTCTCAAGCCAGTCAGCGGCATCCTGTTCCGCCCGTGAGGCGGGAACGGTCACCGGTTTCGTTATTCCCCTCGTGGCATGGAGGAGGAGGATCTCCGTGGAGGTTTCGGCGAGCATGAAACCAGCGTGGTCTACCGCCCGAAGGGAGGTGTCCTCGTTCAGGATGCATATGGCCGCCCTTGAGGTATGGGCATTTCCCTCGATGAGCCAGACGGGGCATGCGGCGCAGTGTTGCAGAAGTGCATGGGTCGGGTCGTCCCGGAAGAGGCTCTCCAGGGTGATCTGGGTCTGCTTCTGCATGACCAGCGCATCCGCCTTCTTGAAACCCGCCACCATGCAGATGTCCTTGGGAAGACTCGATGCCTTTTCCTGTATGTGCTCGGCGAAGGCGTCTTCGGGGAGGCCGGCCTTCAGCAGGAGTGCCCGGGCTTGATCGATGACCGATCGGGTCTCTCTCTCTCTCTTTCCCAGAACCTCGATTCTCTTCTTGGCCATTGCCGGCGAGTCGGCCTTCTCCCTGTATATGGGGGGCAGGGGGGGCAGAAAATAGCAGACGATGATCCTGAGATGCGTCAGGCTGGAGTACAGCTTCTTCAGGAACTCCACCGGCTTCAGGGATTCCGTGGTGCCATCGATGGGAAGCAAAAAGCATTTGTTCAGGCGTGTCATGGATAAACCTCTCTTCAGGTCTGCCCCTGGGAGCGGCCGAAGTTGTAGGTGTCTGCGAAAGAAGGGTGGCTGGAACGGCGGGAATCAACCCCCGTTCGATTCCCCCCCTCAAGTGAGTTCGACTCCCTCGGAAACCTCGTGCTGCATGCCGATGCGGAAGCGCACCTGTTCCCAAAGGGGGCTTGCGGCAAACTGCCGGTACATGCTTTTCACCAGGTTCGGATGGTTGTTGATCTCGCTGAGATGGGCGAAAGCAACCGCTTTGAGGTCCTCATGGAACAGAGTTTGGAGCAGTTCGCAGGTGTCGTTGTTGGACAGGTGCCCGTGGCGGCTTCGAATACGTTGTTTCAGGTGGGGAGGATAGGGACCGTTGAGCAGAAGTTCCGTGTCATGATTGGCTTCAATGATGAGTCCGTGACAATTCTGCAGCCTCGTTCGCACCAAGTGGGTCGCCACTCCCAGGTCCGTACAGACACCCAGTCTCTTTCCCCCGTTTTGGATAACGAATGCCACCGGATCCCTGGCGTCGTGCGAGATGGAAAACGCCTGTATGTGAAGATCTCCGATACTGAAGGAGGAACCTGCCTGGAAAAGGTGCACCTGAGCCATCCTCGCCTCTGTGGGGGGGAATCCTTCCAAGGTGCCCGGAGTGGCATAAACGGGTAGATCGAATCGACGACTGAGGACCCCCACTCCCCGGATGTGGTCCTGGTGCTCATGGCTGACCAGGAGGGCATTCAACTGCCTGCCGTTGACGGGCGTCTTTCCCAGGCGCGTGACGATCTCTTTTCCGCTCAGCCCCGCGTCCACGAGGAGACGGGTTTTTTCACTGCACACGAGAATGGCGTTGCCCTTGGAACCGCTCGCCAGGATCTGAAAGTAGAGCCCCATCAGAACTCCTCACCGCTGCAGGAGGGACTGTCTGATGCTTTCCTCGTCGGTGTCGAGAGGACCAAGGAAGAGAAGGCCGCAGCGTGAGGGGGCATAAGTTGTGCAAAACCATTCATGGAGCGCCTCCGGGGTCACGGCGTTGATCCGGGCCTCCACCTCTTCAAAAGGCACATCGCGGCCGAACAGGAATTCGTTCCTTGCAAGGCGGTTCATACGGGAGTCGGTGCTTTCCGCGTTGAGGTACATGCTGCCCTTGACATACTCTTTGGCAGCAGCCGCTTCGGTATCGGAAATGGGTTCTTTCGACAATTTCTCCAACTGGTCCAGAATCACCCGGAGGGTCTCCTCCACGTTCTTGGGACTGACTCCCGCATAAACGCCGAAAATCCCTGTGTCCTCGTGGCTGTTGAGGAAGGAGAAGACCGAATAGGCCAGTCCGCGCTTTTCCCGCACCTCCTGGAAGAGCCTGCTGCTCATACTGTTGCCGAGGATGACATTGAGCAGATGGCAGGCGAAGCGGTTTTCATCTACGTGGGACGCGCCTTTCATGCCGAGGGTCAGGTGCACCTGCTCCAAGTCTTTCCTCATGACCTTGATTTCGTAGTTTTCCGTGGGAGTCTTACGGTTGCGGGGAGTGGGAGCGTGATTCCATGTTTCCATGGAAGGCGCGACGAGTTCGACGAATCGCTCATGGTCGAGATTGCCCGCTGCGGCAATGACGATTCGCGTCGGGTGAAACTTCCTGGCGACGTATGCCTTGATGCTTTCACGGTCGGCCTTTTCCACTGTCTCCACGGTTCCGTAGATGGGCAGGCCCAAGGTATTGCCCTTCCAGTACATCTCCTGAAAAAGAATATGCACCAGTTCGTCGGGTGTGTCTTCAATCATTCGTATTTCCTGGACGATGACCTGCTGTTCCCGGGCGATTTCCTGAGGATCGAAGACGGAGTTGAGGAAGATGTCCGTCAGGACATCCACCACGAGGGGCAGGTGTGTGTCCAGGACCTTGGCGTGGAAACACACGTGCTCTTTGGACGTGAAGGCGTTCGCAAAGCCTCCCACCGAATCCAGTTCCTTGGCGATGTCCAGGGCTGTGCGACTTTCGGTCCCCTTGAAGAGCATGTGCTCGATGAGGTGTGTGATTCCCCTTTCGTTTTCCTCTTCATCGCGGGAACCCACGTTCACCCAGATACCGGTGGAGACGGAATGGACGTAAGGGAGTCTTTCGGTGACGATGCGGACGCCGTTCTTGAGAACTGTCTTCTGAAACAAACTCACCTCGCTGTTAATGTGGAATTCACAAGAGGACGGAACCCCCGGGGGGACTTGAGCGGGCCGTTTCCGCTGCTGTCGGTCGCCGGGGGGCGGTCAATCCTTGTTGTCCGGGAACCCTCCTTCCTTAGATGAAAGGACGGTTCCCGGCGGCCGCCGGTGTTTCGTGGGCGGTCGCTTCAACAGGGAAACGAGGCGTCGGACCCCTCACTCGCCTTCCGGTTTTTCCAATGCGGCTTTGCGGCTGAGACGGATGCGGCCATCCTTGTCGATTTCGATCACCTTCACCAGGACTTCGTCGCCTTCGTTCACCACGTCGGTGACCTTTCGAACCCGCTTGTGGTCCAGTTGCGAAATGTGGATGAGGCCGTCGATATTGGGAAGGATTTCCGCAAAGGCCCCGAAGTCGGTGACCCTCACGACCCGGGCCATGTAGAGCTGTCCCACTTCAGGTTCCTGAGTGAGAAGCCTGATGCGCTCGACCGCTTTTTCACAGGCCTCCCTGTCAGGGCTCATCACCACCACGCGTCCCGTGTCATCGATATCGATCTTGGCCCCTGTCTCGGCCACGATGGACCGGATGACCTTCCCCCCCGGACCGATGACGTCGCGGATTTTCTCAGGGTTGATCTGCAGGGTGGTGACCCTGGGGGCATAGGGGGACAGTTCGGGGCGGGGTGCGGGAAGGGCCTGCCGCATCTTTTCCAGGATGCTGAGACGTGCCACTCGGGCCTGCTCCAGGGCTGACTGCATGATCGCCCTGTCGATTCCCGACACCTTGATGTCCATCTGGAGGGCCGTGATCCCCCTAGCCGTTCCCGTGATCTTGAAATCCATATCACCCAGGTGGTCCTCATCACCGAGGATGTCGGTGAGGACGATGATTCGGTCCCCTTCCTTGACCAGGCCCATGGCTATGCCTGCCACCATTTCGGTGATGGGGACGCCCGCATCCATGAGGGCCAGGGTAGCCCCGCAAACCGTTGCCATGGAGCTGGAACCGTTGGATTCGAGTACTTCCGAAACCACCCGGATGGTGTAGGGGAATTCGCCGTCCCTGGGGAGAACGGTTTTCACCGATCGCTCCGCCAAGGCTCCATGTCCGATGTCTCTTCTTCCGGGACCGCGTAAAGGCCTGACTTCACCCACGCAGTAAGGGGGGAAATTATAGTGCAGCATGAAGGACTTGAACGTCTCTCCAGCCAGGGCTTCGATCTTCTGCTCATCGGATGACGAACCGAGGGTCACCACCGCAAGGACCTGCGTTTCCCCTCGCCGGAACATGGCCGATCCGTGAGTCCTCGGCAAAAGACCCACCTCGATCTCGATGGGTCGGATCTCGTCGAAACGTCGTCCGTCGATGCGGACTCCCTTCTGAACCATCATGCGCCGAACAATGGACTTTTCCAGGTTCCCGAAGATGTCCTCAATTTCCTTTTCCCTTTCGGGGAACTCCCCTGAAAGCTCCTCCTTGACCCTCGCCTTGAGGGCTTTCTTGCGCTGACTGCGCAGTTGCTTTTGAGGAGTGGAGACGGCCTCGCGCATTTCTTCCGCCGCGACTCGTTCAACGGCTTCCACGAGAACGGGATCCTGCAGGACGGGGGGAACCTCCTCCTTGACAACGTCCTTGAGCATGGTGCGCAGGGCATCCTGAGCGTCCAGAATGGGCTGAACGGCCCGGTAGGCCACATCCAGGGCTTCCACGATGTCCGTCTCGGAAACAAATTCCGCACCCCCCTCCACCATGACGACCGCTTCCCTGCTTGCGGCCACAACGATGTTCATATCACTGTGGGTGAGTTGTTCAGCGGAGGGGTTGATGACGAACGATCCGTCCACCCTTCCCACCCGCACCGCACCGATGGGCCCATGGAAGGGAATGGGGGAAATGTGAAGGGCGGCGGAAGCCCCCGTCATGGCTACCACGTCCGGTTCGTTTTCCTGGTCCACCGAGAGGACCGTCGCGATCACCTGGGTTTCATAGCTGTATCCCTTCGGAAAGAGTGGACGGATCGGCCGGTCGATGAGCCGGGAAGTCAGGGTCTCTTTCTCACTGGGTCGGCCGATTTCCCTCCGGAAGAACCCGCCAGGTATCCGACCGGCAGCGTAGCTCATCTCCTGATAGTCCACCATGAGGGGCACGAAGTCGATTCCTTCACGGACCCTGTCTTCCTTGGTCGCCGCGACCATGACGACGGTGTCGCCGTAGCGCATCAGGACGGAACCGCTGGCTTGGCGGGCCATATGGCCGCTCTGGAATACGAGCGGTCTTCCGCCCACCTCAACTTGAACTGAATAACTCATGAGTCGTTCCCTTTTTTTCTGTATTGAATCCATCCGCCAGCCACAGCTGCTCCAAGAGACAGCGAAAGGGGGCTTCAACGGCGCAGGCCAAGCCGTTCGATGACCGTGTTGTAACGGTCCACGTTTTTCCGTTTCAAATAGTTCAGCAGCTGCCTGCGCTGGCCCACGAGCTTGAGAAGCCCACGGCGGGAATGATGATCCTTCTGATGGGTCTTAAAATGATCTGTCAGGTAAGCGATCCGTTCGCTCAGAAGTGCGATCTGAACCTCCGGCGAACCGGTGTCTCCGGGGTGCAATTTGAAGTCCTCAATAATTTCCTTCTTCCGGTTCGAGGTCATTGCCACAGCTAATCCTCCTCTGCTTCCAGCTTCTTTCAGCTGAATCGATCCTTCCATTAGCCTCGATGGCCCACGCAGCGTCTTTTTTCCTCGCCAGGACGGTGCCGGGCCGCCGCCATGCCCATCGAAAGGCTTTCTCCACACTACTTGAAGACGCGCAGTTTACGCCTTTCCTTCCCTTCCGCCCAGGGCCACCACATGGCCACCAGGCAATTTCTTTTGTCCACCAGGCGAACGGGACCCTCTGTGACGGAAAGCCGTCTCCTCTGCTCCGCTTCCCACTCCGGATCCAGGTATCCTTCGTAAGCCGCCCGGAGGAGAGAGGAATCCTCAATCCTCACTTCCGGCAGGCTACCAAGCGCTTCGTTCATGGTCAACATCCTCCGGAAGGGGGATTCCCCATCCCCGTAGGAGGCAATCTCCTGCAATGGGACCGCCTGGTCCACGTGAAACGGGCCGCTGGCAAGCCGGCGCAACTGGCACAAGTGCGCCCCGCAACCCGCTGCTGTGCCGATGTCCGCTGCCAGTTGACGAACATACGTTCCTTTGGAGCAGCGGACTTCCAAAGTGGCCTTCGGCCAGAGCCACTCGAGCAGTTCCAGTTCGTGAACGGTCACCTCACGGGGTGGAACCTCTACAGGCAATCCTTTGCGGGCCAACTTGTAAAGACGGTCTCCATTTACCTTGACCGCAGCGAAAAGGGGCACCTTCTGGGTAATGACACCCCTGAAGCGTTCCAGTGCACGGAGGAGCGTCTCTGGAGAGCAGGGTTCCCCCGCATGGGTTCTCACCACTCTACCCGTGTGGTCCAGCGTGTCCGTTTCCACCCCCAGGTGCATCACAAACCGGTAGGCCTTGTCCTGAATCTGCAGTTGATCACTGATGCGTGTCGCCTGGTTGATGCAAACGAGAAGTACCCCCGTGGCGAACGGGTCCAGTGTCCCGCAATGGCCGGCCTTTCTCAGGGAAAGCCTGCTCTTCACCTGGGCCACCGCCTGGTGCGAGGTGATCCCCTCCGGCTTGTCCACCACAAGGACGCCACTGGGTTCCGATGCGCTGCACACTGAAGGAAGATCCCCCCTTTTCCCCATAAAGACGCCTCTACCCCTGTCGAAATTAAGGTTCCATACTCGACCCTTCATACGCCGGCGCGGAATGCTGCTCATTTCCCTTTCCTACCGGATCTGCAGGTTTTTCAGGCCGTTTGCCTCAAATTCGGATGCGTACTTCTCCTCCAGGGTCAACAGCTTTTCCACCCGTTCGCCCACATCCATGCTGTTCACTGCCTCCACCCCCTCCCGGACCACCAGGTCTCTGTCGGCAAGCCTTGATATCAGCTCGTTCCAAAAGGAGTTTTCCTCGTAATCCTCGATGAAGGACATGTATTCGGAGTTTTCTTCGTATTCCCTCGTGGTGGCGTGTTGGCCGAGTACACTGTCGTATTGCACCAGATCCTCCGCCCCCATTTTCGCCGCCAAGGCATAGAGTCTCTGTTGCAGATCCCTGCAGCCCTCGGTCTCGGGAGGCAAGTCCGTCCGGTAACTGTGCAAAACCCAGTCGGCGATTTCCAAAAGGTCGATGAGAAGTCTGTATTCCTCGGGTGGGATGGCGATCTTCACGATTGTGCGTTCCTCGTTTTCATGACACTCCGCCCATGCGCCTGCATCGGTTCCCCTGTTGCGGTGAAAAGCGGTTGCCGGTCGGTCTCGAGGCTTGACGGGAAGACTCGAACATAGTCCACTGCCCTTTGCGTGAATTCATTCCGGACGCTTTGTAGGTCTCCCCGCACGCGGAAAGCCGCAGCCCTCCGATGTCCGCCACCACCGTTGGAATGGGCGAAGGCAGCCACGTCGACACTGTCTTTGGACCTCAGGCTCACGTGGATGATCCCCTTTTCGTCCTCCCTGAAGAGCATAGCCATCACGACGGCTTTCACCGAACGGAGATGGTTGATGAACCCTTCGCTTTCCGTCGGGTTTGTGCCCGTTTCCCGAAACATGTCCACGCTCAGTTCCCCCGTTGCCAGGCGCCCGTCGGCATGGAAGGAGACCGTGGCGAGCATTCGAGCCAGCAGGTGCAACGTCTGGGGTTGAGCCGACTCAAAGACCCGCTGGGCAATCGTTGCAGGTTCGGCCCCTGCATCCACCAGCTTGGATGCAATTTCCAACACCCGGTGACTGGTGTTGGAAAAGCGGAAGGACCCCGTGTCGGTCATCAAGCCGGTGTAGAGCTGGCACGCGAGAGGGGCGTCGATCACGATGGGCAGGTGATTGAACAGATCGAAGAGCATCTCGCAAGTGCTGCTGGCGGACGCTTCCACCCACGAAACATGGGCGAACGGCCGATTGCTCACGTGGTGATCGATGTTGATGAGCAGGGGCATCTCCCTGGTGTGAGCAGTCAACTGCTCCCCCACGCGGTCATGATCTCCGCAGTCCACGAAGACGGCGGCATCATAGGAGGATTCGGGAGGGAGTCCTGTCTGAACCTCCTGGGCGCCGGGGAGAAACGAATAAGACTGGGGAACCGGGTCTTGGCAATAGGCGTCCGCTCGCCTGCCCATGCGGCGCAGTGCGGAGACCATCGCCAGCATGGAACCGAGGGCGTCCCCGTCAGGTCGCACGTGGGTCGTCACAAGGAATCGCCGGTTGGCCGCTATGCATTTCACGATTTGTGCGATGCACTCATTCCGAGTTTTGCTCATTCCTCAGGACTTCCTTCAAGAGCCGTTCGATCCGGTCCCCGTATTCAAAGGACGTGTCATAACGGAATTCTATCTGTGGCACGTGCTTCATGTGCAGCCGTCTCCCAAGTTCCTGGCGAATGAACCCCTTCGCCTTGGACAAGCCCTTGTCCACTTCCTTCCTGTCCGTCTGGAGTGCCGCTGCACTCATGCAGTAATAAACCCGGGCATTCTGCAGGTCCGCCGTCACCTCCACCGCCGTGATGGTGATTCCCGCCACTCTGGGGTCTTTAACCCTTCGCAGAAGCAGGTCAGCCACTTCTCTGAGCAGAAGATCGCCCACTCGATCGGAACGCTTGTACTCCATAATTCTCGATCAGCGCTTTCTGCGGCATGGAAAAAACCATCCAGGCCAGCCGCGTGATTCCCTCGATGCCCGATCAGGAAACCGTCTGTGGGAACCCTGTCCCCTCGTTTGGACAAGCTCCCTGCACTCGGGCCCACACGCGCTCCTCCTTCCCGTAGAGGTTGCGGGGGACTCTCAGGGACGAGGGACATTGCGTGTCCCGGAACTCCTAGGACGCGTTACCCCAAGGTGATCAGTTCGATCTCCTGGTCGACCAGGTCCGCAAGATTGAGCGAGTCCATGAAGTCGATGATGCGGTCCAGCAGCGAGTTGAGAACCCGACCGTCACTGCCGACGACGGAGATCCCGATGGTCGTTCTTTGATGCACATCCTGGTCGGCCACCTCGGCGACAGAGACGTTAAAACGGTGCCGGCTTTTCTCCACCAGGCTCTTGACCACTCGACGCTTCTCCTTCAGGGAGTCATTGCCGTGCAGGCGAAACGTGACGCGAGCAACCCCAACCGTCATGGAACCTCTTTCGATTGGCCTCTCCTTTTACACCCGGCCCGGGGCAGGGAGCGGCTTCAGTGAGGAGGAGGCCCTGAAGGGATTGTCATGCTTCCTTTGGGCCCATCAGTTACCCGGCTTCTTCTCTCCCTCGGATTCGAGGGTTGGTTTGATCTCCTGGAGTTCATAGGCTTCCAGAATATCACTGACCTTGATGTCGTTGAAATTGTCGATGCCGATGCCGCACTCGAACCCTGCCTTGACTTCTTTCACATCATCCTTGAATCGTCGGAGGGAACCGATCTTCCCGTCGTAGATGACCACCTGGTCCCTGAGGACGCGAACTTTTGCTCCCCTTACGACTTGTCCGTCCAGGATGTAGGATCCGGCGATCGTTCCGATTTTGGGTACGTGGAAAGTCTGCCGGACCTCGGCTCGCCCCAGCACGTTTTCCTGGTAGACCGGTTCCAGCATGCCCACCATGGCATCTTTGATTTCATTGAGGAGTTGATAGATGACATCGTAATAGCGCAAATCCACCTTCTCCTGGTCCGCCAGTTCCTGGACCTTGGAGTCGGCCCTCATGTTGAAACCGATGACGATGGCATTGGAGGCGGAAGCCAGCATGATGTCGGTCTCCGTGATGGCCCCGGTGCCGCTGTGGATCAGGTTGACTTTGACTTCCGGAGTGGAGAGCTTGAGCAGAGAGTCGGTGATGGCTTCAAGGGAGCCGTGAACGTCCGCCTTGAGGATCACGTTGAGCTCTTTCACCTCACCCACCTGGATCTGCTCAAACAGGCTTTCCAGCGTGACCTTGCTGGTCTTGGTCAGCTCTTTTTCCCGCTGCTTGAGAAGCCGGTGCTCCGCCACGAGTTTCGCCTGTTTCTCGTCCGCGAGCACAACGAAATCGTCCCCCGCATTGGGCACTCCCGAAAAGCCCAGGACCTCCACCGGTGTGGAAGGGCCGGCAATTTCCAGCCGCTGACCGCGGTCACTAAACATGTTGCGCACGCGTCCGGAGTTGACGCCGCAGACGTAAACGTCGCCGGCCTTGAGGGTTCCTTCCTGGATCAAGATGGTGGCCACGGGTCCTCGACCCTTGTCCAGTTTGGCTTCGATGACGCGGCCGCGGGCCGGCTTGTTTGGATTGGCCTTGAGTTCCAGGATCTCCGCCTGCAGGAGAACCATTTCCAGGAGTTCCTCGATGCCTTGTCTTTTCTTGGCGGAAATCTCCACCATCGTCGTGTCGCCGCCCCACTCTTCCGGGATGAGGCCCTGCTCGGCAAGTTCCCGCTTCACCCGGTCCACATTGGCGTTGGGCTTGTCGATCTTGTTGATGGCCACAACGATGGGAACCTTGGCGGCCTTGGCGTGGTTGATGGCCTCCACTGTCTGTTGCATCACGCCATCGTCTGCCGCGACCACGAGAATGACGAGGTCGGTGACCTTTGCTCCTCGAGCCCGCATGGAAGTGAACGCTTCGTGGCCGGGGGTGTCCAGAAAAACCACGTCCCCGCTTTCCAGCTTCACAAAATAGGCTCCAATGTGCTGGGTGATGCCTCCGGCCTCGCCTTCGATGACATTGGTATCCCGAATGGCATCCAGAAGAGAGGTCTTCCCATGGTCCACGTGACCCATGACGGTCACCACAGGAGGACGCAGGACCATATCTTCACTGCGGTCTTCCTGCACTTGCAGGATCTCCTCTTCCTCAAAACCCACCTGCTCCACCTCGTATCCGAAGTCCGCCGCCAGCAGCGATGCGGTTTCGAAGTCCAGGGCCTGGTTGATGGTGGAGGGCACTCCCAGCAGGAGCAGCTTCTTGATCACCTCGGCTCCTTTCACTCCCATCTGCTTGGCCAGGTTGGCCACAGTGATGGCTTCATCGATTCGGATCTTCCGTTTGCCGGGTTTTGCAACGGCCAGTTCCGGCTTTGCGGCCTCCTTGAGAAATAGCCGGTCCCGGTCTCTGAAACGCCCCCGGTCCGCTTGGGCGGCCAGCTCCTTCTTGGAGTAAAGATCCTCCCGCTCAAACACTTCCTTGCGAGCCAAGCCGCGGCGTTTGGAGTCGGGCGCTTCCCGCTTGAGTTCCTCTGGTTTGGGACGCTTCTTCCGAGCGATCTCCCTCGCCTCTTCATCTTCTGCGATCACATGAATGCGCGGCACCAGCTGTTCCAGAACCTCCACCTCCTCTTGGGGTTCCTCGGGGATGATCTCGGGAAGACGGATGATTCGCGCCGGCTCGTCCTTGGGAGTCTTCTTGCGTCGTTTTTTCTTGGCCTTCTTCGGCTTGAGTTTTCCCTCCTCCTCTTCTTCCTCCTCCACGGCTGGGGGAACCTCCTCGAGTTCCGCTGCGGCTGCTTCCGAAATTTCCTCGACCACCGCGGGAGCAGCGGGAGCCTCTTCCGTGGGCAGTTCAGAAACGGCCCTCTCGAAAGGCGTTTCCCTCATGTCCGTCGGGGCGGGTTCGGCAATGGGGGGCTCTGTTTCCGCTCTTTCAGGCAAAACAGGTCCTGAGGACGGCTCGGGGGGGAAGGGGACTATTTCTGAAGGAATCTCCTCGACAGTTGTGGCTGCCGGGGAAAGGGCCACGGTCTCCACCACCTCGACCGCCGCCTCCCGAAGTTCCTCCGCCGATTCTCCTTTGACCTCCGCAGAAACCGCAGAGGGGACAGCAGCTTCCCCAGGCGCAGGGGGAGCCATTTCTTCCTCTGAAGAGGGGAGCGGGATCTCTGGCAGCGGGGGGAGGCTTTCCACCGTGGATACGGAGACCTCAACCTCTTGGGACAGCACCCCCAAGGGCTTGGCCTCTTCTTCCACAACGCGCTTTCTCCTGCGGATGACCTGGCGCCCGATCCGCTTTTCCTCCAACTTTTCCGCCTTGGCATCGGTGAACTGCTGGCGGATCTTCTGCAAAGCGGGTTCAGTTAAAACGCTCATGTGGTTCTTGACCTGAATACCCAGCTTAATGAGCCGATCGAGCAGGTCCTTGTTGTTCATGTTGAGCTCTTTTGCAAGTTCATGCACCCTCATTCGCGTCATGAAAACTTCCCCCCGTGTTTATGCAACTCCGGCATGCACAGTCATTGCTTTACTTTCGTTTGAGCGGTTTCCTCTTCGTGGTGCCGGAGATTCTCCGGCTGCACGCGTGCCGTCCCTTTCCGACGACGGGAGCCCACATTGCCCCCCGAGAAAGGGCGGCGAAAACGGTCCCGAACCGCTGAAAAACCCTCTTCTCCTGTGACGCCGGTCAAGTCTCACCGATCTTGAGGTCTTTCTCCTGGCCCGATGGGCAATCCAAAACCGCCAGGGGCATCTTATCCCAGAGACCTTTTGCTCGGTGTCGAAAAGCTCTTTGCATTTTCTTGTCGTATCCCAGCCGCAGCAGGCATTCGGGGCAAACATAAACGCCCCGGCCTGGAGCACGCTGCTTCGAGTCCACAAACGGGGTTTGATTTTCCCGGTCCACGGCGATGCGCACGAGCGTCCTCTTTGCCCGTTTTTCTCTACAGGCGATACAGGTGCGGACGGGGGTATGCCCTCTGAGCGCCACGATCAATCTCCTGGGCTGTCTTTTCCGGCAGTGTCCATCATGTCCACGTCCGCTCCGGGTTCCCCTTCCTCTTCAACCTCTTTGGGGCCTTCCTCCTCCTCACGGCTGTCCGCCGCAGAGGAGGATTCCCACTCCCGGAGCAGCGCCACGGCTTCTTCCCTCAGGGCGGCGATGGCCTGCTGCGACAGGCGGGTCACCTCTTCCAACTCGGGAAGGCTTGCCTCCACGAATTCGTGCAGCGAAGTGATTCCCGCTTCATAAAGGCGGTCAGCCACGTCTTCCGTGAGGCCTGAAATCTTGAGAAGCGCCTGATATCCGGCCTGCTTCTGGCGGGTGTAACGCGTCTCGCTCTTGACGTCGATGCGCCAGTTGGTCAGCCTGGATGCCAGCCGCACGTTCTGCCCGCGTTTTCCGATGGCCAGGGAGAGCTGATCGTCGGGTACGATCACTTCCATGCTCCGGTTAGCCTGATCGATGATGACCTTGGAGATGATGGCGGGAGCCAAAGCGTTGACCACGAACTTGGCGGGGTCCATGTTCCAGGGAACGATGTCGATCCGCTCGCCTCTCAATTCCTGCACCACATTCTGGACCCTGGATCCCTTCATGCCCACACAGGCGCCCACGGGGTCCACGTCGGGGTTCTTGGAAATCACCGCGATCTTGGCCCTTGAACCCGGCTCGCGGGCCGCACTGATGATGCTCACAATTCCTTCTGCAATTTCCGGGACCTCCGCGTGGAACAACTGGATGACGAAATGGGGGTGTGTTCGACTGAGGATGACCTGCGGCCCCTTGCTGATCTTCTTCACATCCAGAAGATAAGCCCGGATGCGGTCTCCCTGGCGAAAGACCTCCTTGGGAATCTGTTCCTTGGAAGGGAGGATGGCCTCGGCCTGGCCCAGGTTCACAATAATTCCCCCCTTGTCGGCACGCTGCACGATACCGTTGACGATGTCCCCCTTTCGGTTTCTGAATTCTTCGTAGACGACCTCCCTTTCCGCGTCCTTCATCTTCTGGATGATGACCTGCTTGGCCGACTGAGCCGCGATCCGCCCCAAGGTCTCCGTACCCATCCGGATGCCCAGTTCGTCGCCGATCTCACTTTCAGGATCGAGGCGCAAGGCCTCCTCCAGGGAGACTTCCTTATCCGGTTCCGTCACATGGGCCACGACCTCTTTGAACTGGAAGGCTTCGATTTCGCCGAATTCCTCATTGAAGGTGACATCCAGGTCGAACCGGCTGCCAAACTTCTTCTTTATGGCCGACTTGATGGCCTCTTCCAGAGCCTGAATAAGAGTCTGGCGGTCGATCCCCTTTTCCCGGCTCACCTGATCGATCAACCGCTTGAGTTCAGTGGTCATGGTCCTCCGTCTCCTCGAAAAGTCCCTTCATCACTTTCGATACAGCGTTTCCCCTCGTGTTTCACAAAGCCAGGCTCCTCCAAGGTCTTTCCGCCTCTGCGGGCACCTTGCCTAAGAAGGGAAGGCGATTGCGCCATGGTGGTTCGCGTCCTCACCCTCCCGAATCATTTGCCGCCGGATTCGAAGTATCGGAGCCGTGCCCGTTCCACCCGGGAGATGGGGATTTCATATCCTTTTCCATCGCATTCGACGGTGATCGTCGCCCCGGCGGCTTCCCTCAGGACTCCCGTGAACCTGCGCCGGCCTTCGATGGGTTCCAGTGTTCTGGCTTCGATGATCTTTCCCACTTGTTCCTGAAAATGTTCCAGCCGGCGAAGAGGGCGATTGAGACCGGGAGACGAAATCTCCAAGTGATAAGGATTGGGGATGATGTCGGCCACATCCAGGAGGTCTCCCACCACGTCGCTCATGCGGGCGCAGTCGTCCACGCTGACGCCCGAAGGTTGGTCCATGAAGAGGCGAAGCACCCATCCGTGGGATTCCCGCCTGTATTCCACCTCCACCAATTCCATGCCTTCCGCCTGAAGGACCGGCTCAGCAAGCCTCCAAACCTCGGCGACGACTTGAGCCTCCCTGCCTTCCCCCGCTTTCACCGCTCCGCCTTCCCCGTTTGCAGTCAGTGCATTTCATGGCCTTTGACCCAAAAAAAAAAGTGGGTGACTTACCCACTTCTATTAGCAGATGCGACAGCAATCTAACCTGAGAAACAGAGAGCTCCCCGCATTTCCCGGGGAGCGAAAGACCCATGTCATCCACTAATCGAAGTCAGCCCAAGGCCCGCCCTTGGCAAGACCCGCCGCCACCTCAATAAGGGAAGGCGATTTCCATGGAAGACTTGTGCCTTCCATGTGGAGCGGGCGACGGGATTCGAACCCGCGACCCCAAGCTTGGGAAGCTTGTGCTCTACCAACTGAGCTACACCCGCAAAAAACGCTTTTTCGGTGCAAAAGTAAACGATGCCCCCCCGTAGGTCAAGTGTAAATCGCTGCATCGATTGCAGGTTCTCCATGCCCCCCTCCCGGGGGAATAACCGGTTTCCAATTCACAAGGCGTAAAAGGGACCGAATAACTGGAAATTTCACCGAAAAGGGGAAGTGAGCAAGATTCCCGGGAGACCTGCAGGGTGTCATCCATGGGGGAGGTTATAAACTTGAAGTGGTTTGAGACTTGAAACACAATAAGCGGGGAGCGGGGGAACCTCCTGCAGGAGTCCCCTCGGTCGCCGCCAGTGCTTGAGGCTGAGCGGTTGCAGTCTCACTTGGAGGAGGGCAGGCAGGTTGCACGGCCCTGGACTCCGCATCCGCATCACAGGGGTGCGATCCCGGGGCGCGGACGTTCCTCGTCTTCCGAGCCGGAATATCTTACGGAGCCATCCCCATGATCCCATTCGTGCACTTGCACGTTCACACTCAGTATAGCCTCCTGGACGGAGCCATCCGGTTGAAGGATCTCATGGAAACCGCCAGAAGCTACGGCATGCCCGCCGTGACCATCACGGACCACGGTAACATGTTCGGTGCCCTCGAATTCTATATCACGGCCAAAAAAGCGGGTCTTAAGCCCATTTTGGGGAGCGAGGTCTACCTGGCCCCCCGCAGTCGATTCGACCGGCAGAGCAAAGGGGAAAACGGTCAGGGCCAGGAGGAGGACCGCAACTACCACCTGGTGCTCCTGGCCAAGGATGAAACGGGGTACAGGAATCTTCTGAAACTCCTTTCCGCTGCCCACCTCGAGGGTTTCTACTACAAGCCGAGAATCGACAAGGAGATTCTCAGGGAGAACGCCGGGGGACTCATCGCCCTTTCCGGTTGCATGAAAGGAGAAATCGCCTCCGCCGTTCTCCGAAACCAGGAAACGGCTGCCAGGCGGCTGGCCCAGGAATACGTGGAGATTTTCGGCGAGGGGGATTTCTTCCTGGAGCTCCAGGCCAACGGGATCCCTGAGCAAACGGTGGTCAACGACGCGCTCATCGCCATGGCTCGGGATCTGGGCATTCCCCTCGTGGCCACCAACGACTGTCACTATCTGAGGCGCAGCGACTCCCGAGCCCACGAGATCCTGTTATGCATCCAGACGGGCAAGACCATCCTGGATGAGAAGCGCATGAAGTTCCAGACGGACCAGCTGTATTTCAAGTCCCCCGATGAGATGGCAAGGGAGTTCGCCAACGTGCCGGAGGCCTTGGAGAACACGGTCGCCATCGCGGAACGCTGCAACCTGCTGATCGACCTGGACCAGTACCACTTTCCCGTCTTTCCCCTGGATGCCGGCGAGACGCTGGAGGAGCGCTTTGAGAAGACGGTGTTGAAAGGTTTTGAGGAGAGACTGAAGCGGATCCGCAGGAAGCGTCCTGATTTTTCCTCCAAGGATGCGGAAGAATATGAGAAGCGGCTTCGCTATGAACTGGATGTGATCCGCAAGATGGGATTTGCCGCCTATTTTTTGATTGTGGCGGATTTCATCAACTACGCCAAGGGACGAGGAATCCCCGTGGGGCCGGGGCGGGGATCGGCTGCGGGAAGCCTGGTTGCTTACGTCATGAACATCACGGACCTGGACCCCATCGAACACGGCCTCATTTTCGAACGTTTCCTGAACG
Organism: Deltaproteobacteria bacterium; assembly: GCA_012517315.1. Classification (GTDB taxonomy): domain Bacteria; phylum Desulfobacterota; class Syntrophobacteria; order Syntrophobacterales; family Syntrophobacteraceae; genus JAAYUJ01. The sequence goes on along the minus strand of JAAYVE010000056.1, from coordinate 23,604 downwards.
TGGAGCGCATCAGCATGCCGGATATCGACGTGGATTTCTGCGTGCACGGTCGGGAGGATGTGCTCCAGTACGTAACCCAAAAATACGGCAAGGACCGGGTGGCTCAGATTGCCACCTTCGGAACCATGCAGGCCCGCGCGGTCATCCGCGATGTGGGGCGTGCCCTGGCCATGCCTTACAACGAAGTGGACCGCATTGCCAAATTGATTCCTCCTTCACCCAAGATCACCCTCAAGGAGGCCTTCCAGATGGAACCGAGGCTGGGTGAGTTGCAGAGGGACGATCCCCAGTTGAGGGAACTCTTCGAGGTGGCTTTTGCCCTGGAGGGATTGACCAGGCACGTTTCCACCCACGCCGCAGGCGTTGTCATGTCCGATCGGCCCATTGTCGAGTACATGCCTCTCTACAAGGGGCAGGCCGACGAAATCATGACCCAGTACTCCATGAAGTACGTGGAAAAGGCGGGGCTGATCAAGTTCGATTTCTTGGGCCTGCGCAATCTCACCGTCATCCACAACGCCGTGGAACTGGTTCGAAAGAACCACCAGGTGGACCTGAAGATGGATGAACTGCCCCTGGATGACGGGGATACTTATGCTCTCCTCAGCCGTGCAGACACCACGGGCGTCTTTCAGTTGGAGAGTTCCGGGATGCGGGATATCCTCGTGAGGCTCCGTCCGGAGAACTTCTCCGACATCGTGGCGCTGGTGGCGCTCTACAGACCCGGCCCCCTGGAGAGCGGGATGGTGGAGCACTTCATCGACGGCAAACACGGCCGCAAGGAGGTCACTTATGATCTGGAAGCCCTGCGTCCCATCCTGGAGCAAACCTACGGGGTGATCCTCTATCAGGAACAGGTGATGGAAATTGCCAGTCGCCTGGCCAGTTATACCCTGGGGGAGGCGGACCTCCTCCGGCGCGCGATGGGAAAGAAACTGCCCGAGGAAATGAAAAAGCAAAGGGACCGTTTTCTCACGGGTGCAAGGGAGAATGGCATCGACATTTCCAAGGCGAACCATATTTTCGACCTCATGGAGAAATTCGCGGGTTACGGTTTCAACAAATCCCACAGCGCCGCCTACGCCCTCATCGCTTACCAGACAGCCTACCTCAAGGCCCACTACCCGGTGGAGTTCATGGCCGCCCTCCTCAACAGCCTTCTCAGCAGTACCGACCAGGTGGTCAAGCTCATCAATGAGTGCCGCGAGAAGAACATCGTCATTCTTCCACCCGATGTGAACGCCAGCAACAAAGACTTTTCTGTGGTGGAAGGGCGAATCCGCTTTGGGCTGGGGGCTGTGAAAAACGTGGGAGAAAGCGCTGTGGACGCCATTCTCCAGAGCCGGGAGCAGAAAGGGCCTTTTCTCTCCGTGTACGATTTCTGTCGGCGGGTAGACACCCAAAAAGTGAACCGCCGTGTTGTGGAACATCTCATCAAGTGCGGCGCATTCGATTCCGTTCACCCCGTGCGAGCCGAGGTCATGGCAGCCCTGGACGATGCCCTGGAAAAGGCCCAGGCCGTCCAGAGGGACCGCCAGAGCGGTCAGGTGAACATGTTCGAAATGCTCCGGTCAAGGAAGAAGACGCCCGTGCCCGCGCTTCCCGACGTGCCCCCCTGGGACAGCCGTACAACCCTCCAGTTTGAAAAGGAATCCCTCGGGTTTTACATTTCCGGGCACCCGTTAGACTTCTACGCAGATCAACTGGCATCCCTGTGCACTGCGGATACCCAGTCCGTCAGCGAAAGAAGGGAGGGAACCGAGGTCGTGCTGTGCGGCATGATCAGCATCATCAAGGAGTTGACCACCAAGAAGGGAGACCGGATGGGGTTCCTTTCCCTTGAGGACAAGGAAGGGATTGTCGAGGTGGTCTCCTTCTCCGACTCGTTTCTGCCGGCAAGACCCCTTTTTGAGCAGGATGAGCCCTTGGTGGTCATGGGAAAAGTGCAGCATGACGAAAAGAGCAGCAAGGTCCTGGCGACCCGCATCCTGACCCTCGAAGAGGCCAAACTGCAGACGGTGGACTGCATCCGCATCCTCCTTGATGTGGAGAGGCTGGACCGTGACCGCCTCGCCCGGTTGCGCCATGTTCTCATGAGCCATCCCGGGGCGTGCAGAGCAGTCTTGCACCTGAATGTGCCGGGAAAGGGGGAGGCGGTCATGGAGTTGAGTAAGAAACTCCTCGTGAGTCCTTCCAGGTCTTTCTTTGAAGACATACAGGCCCATTTCGGAAACGGCTGTGCGGAAGCCGTTTACCGCCCCTTTCCCGAATGTGGCAACGGAGGGCGGAATCCGGTTTCCCACCGTCCAAACTGATGTGCCGATGTGTGAAGACCGGGCGGAGGGAGGGCGTGCGATGATCGAAGGCTTCCGTTTTGGAACCATGAAGATACTGGGACGCAGCTATTCCTCGGACCTGAAGATTCTGGGCGGGGAGGTCCTGGCTGGTTGGTGGCGTAGGGAAGGGCACTGGGTGCACCTGGAGGATCTGGACGACATTGTGCGGTTTGGCCCCGATGTTGTGGTGATCGGCAAGGGCGACCCGGGCCGCATGCAGGTCGACCCCCGGCTGCGAGCCTTCCTGGCAGAGGCGGGAATCGCACTCCTGGAAGAACCGACGCCCCGAGCCGTGGAGACATTCAACCGGCTCCTCCGTGAAGGGAAGAAGGTGGCCGGTGCATTTCACCTCACCTGCTGAATCGAGGCGAAACTGCAACCATGGCGGGACCCCTCATATTCTTTGTGGAAACGCCGGCGGCGGAGCAGAGGATCCTCCTGTGCCGCTGGGTTGAGGGGTTTTATGCCCAAAAGCGGCGGATCCAGGTGGTGGTCGAGTCGACCGTCGCGGCCCAGCAACTCGATGCCATGCTCTGGACCTTTTCCCAGGAAAGTTTCATTCCCCATGGGATCCAGGGCGGATCCAATGGGGACGCTCTTCCCAATGAAGTCTGGATCACCATCGGGGAGACGCTTGTCAAAGGCTGTGAAGTCCTGATCGCCGACTGCCCGGTGGAACTCGATTTCATGAAACACTTCCGCTGGTCCGTTCACTTCATCGTGATGGACGATTCCCGGCAAAGACAGGAGAGCCGCCTTGTCTGGCAGAGAGCTAAGGAAGCGGGGTTTGCTCTCACCCATGTGCCACACGCCTCCACATTTTCCATACCGACACTGAAACCCTGACCTCGTGACGCTCCATCGCCCCAGCCAGGGCACAAAAGGGGCAGTGTTGATGGCTTCACTGGATGTGCCCCGAACAGGGCGACCGTGTCTCCATGCAGCAGGCAGAGAGAGCCGGGAAGAATGGAATCCCATGGGGGCAACGGCCGTCCGGCCCTTGCCGGAAGGGCCGCCCAGTGGGGATCGTCTGCGAGAGAGTTTTCTGTGTCTCCAGGGGTTGAAAACTGTGCAATTATTCACAGATCCTGGGGAAAGCGCTTGACAAGCCCCTGTGAACCGATAGAATGGCAAGACTATGGCTCAGTGGAAGCAGACTAGGGAAGGATCACTGTCTTCAAACGGAGGAGAAGCGGAGATGGGAAGGGTAGCTGACAAAATCAAGGAACTGCGCGAGCGCGAAGCGAAAATCAAGGAGATGGGTGGGCCCAAGGCTGTTGCCGCTCAGCTGGAGCGTGGCAAGATGACTGCCCGAGCACGTCTGGATGCTTTTTTCGATCCGGGGACCTTCCGCGAGCTGGATATGTTCGTCAAACACAGGGGAACTCTTTTCGGAATCGACAAGGTGGACATTCCCGCAGACGGCGTTGTGACGGGTTTCGGTATGGTCAACGGCCGCCAGGTGTTTGCATTTGCACAAGATTTCACAGCACGGGCGGGAAGCCTGGGTGAAATGCACGCCAAGAAGATCTGTAAGGTCATGGACATGGCCTTGAAGCTGGGGAAGCCTTTCGTGGGCTTCAACGATTCGGGCGGCGCCCGCATCCAGGAGGGTGTGGATGCGCTCTCCGGCTACGGCCAGATCTTCTACAGGAATTCCATCGCCTCGGGTGTCATTCCCCAGATTTCGGCCATCATGGGCCCTTGCGCCGGGGGGGCCGTTTACTCGCCTGCCATGACCGACTATGTGTTCATGACCAAGCTGTCCAGTTACATGTTCATCACCGGTCCGGACGTCATCAAGGCGGTGCTGGGTGAAATCGTGACCCAGGAGGATCTCGGCGGTGCCATGGCTCATGCCACCAAGAGCGGTGTTTGCCACTTCGCCTGCGATTCGGACATGGAATCCATCGAGAAGATCAAGATCCTCTTGAGCTATTACCCCGACAACAATCACGAGGAGCCGCCCTACGTGGACACTGGGGACGACCCCAACCGCATCTGTCCCGAACTGGACACCATCATCCCCGATAACCCCATGGGCGCTTACGACATGAAGGATCTCATCCGCCACATCGTGGACAACGGGGAATTCTTTGAAATCCATGAGCATTATGCACGGAACATCGTGGTGGGGCATGCCCGGCTCAACGGAAGGAGCATCGGCATCATCGCCAACCAGCCCAAAGTGATGGCTGGATGTCTCGACTGCGACTCCTCCGACAAGGCCACCCGTTTCATCCGCTGCTGCGATGCCTTCAACATTCCCCTTCTCACCATCGCCGACGTTCCCGGCTACCTGCCCGGAACTCAGCAGGAATGGGGCGGCATCATTCGCCACGGTGCCAAGCTTCTGTGGTGCTACTCGGAAGCCACCGTCCCCAAGGTGACCCTCATGCCGCGCAAGGACTTCGGCGGTTCCTACCTGGCCATGTGTTCCAAGGATCTTGGGGCGGACATCTCCCTGGCCTGGCCAACGGCTGAAATCGCAGTGATGGGCGCCGAAGGCGCCGCCAACGTCATTTTCCGCAAGGAGATCGCGGAGGCTGCAGACCCGGTGGCCAAGCGCAAGGAAGTGATCGACCATTACAACCAGATGCTCTACAACCCGTATATCGCGGCGTCCCGGGGATACATCGACGGAGTCATCGTGCCGTCGGAAACCCGTGTGCGCCTGATCGAGGCCTTTGAACTGCTCGCGACCAAGCGGGAAGCCCTACCTCCCAAAAAGCACGGGAACATCCCGCAATAGAGCGGATGAAGGATGGAACCGCCCCCTCAGGGCGGGGTCCTTTCCCGATTCTCATTTGCTGGAGCGGTTTGCAACCGGAATCCAAAGGGGTCCGCTTCACGCCTTGGGCATGGAGTGGACTTTCTGTTTTGATGGGTTCGATTTCGACCGAGATCTTTGGAGGGGCCTCCCATGCTGGAAATGTGCATGACTCCTTTCCACGACTGGCTTGTGGAACTGCGCCGCCATTTCCATCGCCACCCGGAACTGGCTTACCGGGAAGAGAACACGGCGGCCAGGATCTGCCAGGTGCTTGCCTCCCTGGACGTTCCGTACGAATCCGGGATCGGCAGGACGGGAGTCGTTGCCCGGGTGGAAGCGCAGCGGCCCGGGCCGATCGTCGCCTTGCGCGCCGACATGGATGCTCTCCCCATCACGGAACTGAACGATGTGCCCTACCGGTCCGTGAATCATGGCCGGATGCACGCGTGCGGGCATGACGGGCACATGACGATCGCCCTTGGGGTGGCCCGCAGACTTCAGCAAACAGGTTGGCGGCAGTGGGGCCGGGGTGCGGTCCTTCTGGTGTTTCAGCCTGCAGAAGAAGGGGGGGCGGGAGCTAAGGCCATGTTGGAGAATGGGTTTCGGGATCAGAACAACATCCAGGCCATTCTCGCCGGGCACCTGCATCCCGAACTGCCCACCGGGCAGATCGGAATTTCGGAGGGAGTCACCAACGCGGCTTCCGACACCATTCACATCCGCCTCGAGGGGCGGGGAGGCCACGGGGCGCATCCCCACCTGTGCATCGATCCCATCGTTGGGGGTGCATGTCTCGTGGGCGCCCTGCAAAGCATCATCAGTCGCAATATTGCTTCTTCAGAGCGGGCTGTCTTGACCGTCGGCCGATTCCACGCAGGATCCGCCACGAACATCATTCCAGAGGAGGCGATTCTGGAGGGGACCCTCAGGACTCTCTCCCCGGAGGTGCGCAACCAGGTGGTGGATCGTGTGCACCAAGTGGTGCAGGGGATTGCGGCGGCCCACGGACTCAAGGCCGACGTGACCATTACCCCCGGCTATCCCCTGGTGGTGAACGACACGCACCTCGTGCGCCTCATCTCCCGCGAGGCGGAACAGGTTCTCGGCGAGGGGAATGTGCACTCCCAGGAAGCACGCATGGGTTCCGAGGATTTCGCCTACTTCCTGCAGCGCTATCCCGGGGTCCTTCTACGCCTGGGATGCCACGATCCGGAAAAAGGCTTCCGGCATGGTCTCCATTCCCCTTATTTCGACATGGATGAGCGCGCCCTGGACGTGGGGGTCACGCTCTTCACCCACATGCTGCAACGCCTCATCGACTTGCTGGGAACGGAGGAGGAAGAAACCTCGATTGCCTGAACGCCCCGGAGAATGGCCCAAGGAAGGGGATGCAGGCAGAGCCACGGGGGTGCTGTTCATGGGCCGTTTTCCCGCTTGGGATAGGGGTAGGGGGCACCGGTCCGATGACCTTCCTTGGCCCTGGAGTTCTCGGTCAAGAACCGCTTCAAGTGGGGTTGGTTGTGGACACGGTAGCACTTCAGGCACGGATGATCGAGGTTCGGCGGTAGTAGGGATGACTCCTCCGGGTTGAACAGGCGCCGCCCCTGAACGAATCGTTCACCCCCCCGCACTTGGGCCACCGTCCGCTCCCACATTTCGCCGAAATCGTCGTGTTTCCAGTAAAGGTAACAGCAACCCGGAATTCCTCCATCTGCGCTCAGGACGGCCATCCGCCAGAGTTCCGGGCAGTTGGAGGCGGCCGGGTCTTGGTCGTCTCCCACACAGACCTCTTCCGGTCCTCCTCCGGTCTTTACTCGAAAGATGTCCACCCCCAGGCCGTCAGCGAGGGCCTCGCATGCTTGGACTTCCCCCGTGTTGTGCTTGAAGAGCAAATACTTCCATTCGATGAAAGGCCTGCTTCTACCGAGCCTTTTCCGCCACTCGACGATGGCCTTCGTGTTGGCGATCACTCGGTCCAGGTGGCCTCCCTTGTGATATCTCGCGTAGGTTTCCTGACGTATGCCGCTCAGACTGACGATGAGATAGTCCAGACCGGCTTCGCACGTGGCGAGGATCCTTTTGGTGAAGGCGACGCTGAGATTGCTGGAGATGGTGACGCAGAGATTGCGCTGGTGACACATGGAGACGATTTCCGCAATGTGGGGATGAATGAAGGGTTCCCCCCAGTTGAACAGATTGATGCTCACCAGGTGGGGCGCCATTTCATCCAGGAACCTTCTCATGATGTCCAGGGGAATGACACGGACGGGCCGCCCGCTGTCCTGGTTCCGGCCGGTGGGGCAGTAGGGGCAGCGCAGGTTGCACACGTCCGTCACGTCCACCAGGCTCACATAAGGCATGGAGGCCTGTTGTACCGTGCGCCTCCTGATCTCCAGTTCGCAAAGGAGGAGGTTGCGCACCTTTGCCGGTTTCAGATAAGGCAGAGTAGTCCTTGCCAGGTAAAAGATGCGCTTCAGGTTCCCTTTGTTCACGATAGTGCTCTTCCTTTCTCCTGCGCTGGAGTGGCGTACCCGCGCAACGCCCTCTGTATTCTCCGGCGACCGGCCTCGGGTGCCTTCTTGTCCGTGACTCCCTGAAGGCGGCACGGTTTCTAGAAATTGAAATCAACGGCCAGGATGTTCTCGGACAGTTGCCTGACCCTTTCCACGACCTTCTGGTGTTCCGGGTGCACCTGGTAGCGCTTCATGGAGTCCAGGTCGTCGAAGGTGGAGACCAGGGCGAAGTCGTAGGATCGCTCCGTGTGGAGGACGTCACGGCCGAATTCATACCCCCTGATCTCGGAAATTTTTGCCGGCAATCCCGCCAGGCCCTTTTCCAGTTCCTGGATCTCCGTTTCCGCCACTCCTTTCTTGAACTTCATGAAAACGACGTGCTTAAGCATTTGGAGTCTCCTTTTCTCGTTGGATGGGGCAGTCCGGCACCTTGTCAGGGGCATGGGGATCAGGCGCCCGTCTTGCTCTCCCGCAGACGCCGCATGTCCCCGATGCGGATAGTGATCTTCTGGCCGTCGAAATATTCCAGGAGGGGAATGGTGTACTTGCGGCTCGCCTGGGTCATTTCTTTGAACTGGGGTGTGGAGATTTCCCCATGTTCCCGGAGAAAGGCCACCAGCTTTTGTTGGAGTTCCCTGAGGGGAAGTGCGTGGAAGTAAATATCTTCCTTGGTTTTTACAAGGATCCCCTGGGACAGCATCCATTCCAGAACCGCCTGGTGCTGTTTGGGCGTCCCGGGAAGGGTCGCGGCCACTTCCTTGAAGAAAGGGGGTTGCAGGCCTGCATCTCGGTATGCCTTGTCGATCCTCTGGCGAAGTCCCTCCTCATCCTTTGAGAGATCCACCTTATGGGAAGAAAGGCGCACCCATTCCATTTCAACCTGGATGCGATCCTCGTCCACAAGCTGGCGCAGAATGAAGTTGTACAGTTTCGGGTCCAGCGGCTGAGGCAGTTGAGCGACCAGTTCCTCTTTACCCATGCCTGTCTTCAGGGGGAATTTCCCATGGTAATCCGCAAGGGTTTCGGTGATGGCCGTCTTGACCTCGCCCAGGACGTGCGGGTGCAGCAGACGGCGATTTTCTCTGTCGAAGACGATCACCTGCTTCTGACTGGTGAACCGCTGCAGGATCTTCTCCATGGTCCGGGGAGGCACGTTGGAACGCACCTGCAGTTCTTCTTCTGTCAGACCCGCCCAACCCGCATCTTTCACATGCCACAAAACAATGCTTTCCGCGTCCCCCGTGAGGAGCGTTTCCAGGTCTTTCGCCGCGGCCAGCTTGTGCTGGCCCCGGTGTTTCCGGGGGAGGGGGTGAAGGATGGTCCCGCCCCCAATAGTCTGAACCGGGGAATACGACCGAAGGACGAAACGGTCCCCGCGAAGCACCGCCACCGGCTGATCCAGGCGGAGCTGGAGAAAGGCTTTGCGGCCGGGGGCAAGTTCCTCCCGGTCCAGGAGCACCGCAGTGGCGAGGTTTTCCGCCGTCCCTGTGTGGAAGCGGACCTTGGCACGGTTTTTCAGGGGGCGGGGTGCGCTGGCAAGCATTTCCAGGTGGACATCCACCATGTGGGTCGTGACAAGGGAGCCAGGAGTGGCCACGACATTTCCCCGTTCCATCAGGGCCTTTTCCATGCCCTGAAGGTTGATGGCCGTCCTTTGGCCCGGGTAGATCTCCTGGACTTCGTCGTTGTGCACCTGGAGGCCTCTGACCTTGGACTTGTGTCCCGCCGGGTAAACGATGACGGGGTCACCCACCCGAAGTCTCCCGGAAATACTGGTTCCCGTAATGACGGTTCCGAACCCCCGCATGCTGAACACCCGGTCCACCGAGAGGCGGAAAGGCCCGTCCGCGCTACGGGGTTCCACCTGGGCCACCAGTTCCGCCAGCGCCCGCCGGAGTGCTTCAAGCCCCTCCCCTGTAACGGCGGAAACCGGAAGAATCGGGGCTCCTTCCAGGAATGTCCCCTTAAGAAAATCCGCCACGTCCTCGCGCACCATATCGAGCCATTCCGGGTCATGGATGAGATCCGTCTTGGTCAGTACCACCAGCCCCTTTTTAACCTGCAGAAGCTGGCAGATCTCCATATGTTCGCGGGTCTGGGGCATGACCCCCTCGTCGGCGGCGATGACGAGGGCGACCAAGTCGATTCCCGTGGCCCCGGCCACCATATGCTTGACGAACCGCTCGTGCCCGGGAACATCGACGATTCCGAGGCGCTCACCATTGGGAAGGTCCATGTAGGCAAACCCGAGTTCGATGGTGATGCCTCTGAGCTTCTCCTCTTTGAGCCGGTCCGTGTCGATGCCGGTAAGAGCCCGAATGAGCGATGTCTTCCCATGATCGATGTGGCCGGCGGTGCCCAATATCACCTGTTTCATGGATGCGAGCCTTTTCCCCCGTCGTTTGGCGTTTCCATATCGGGATCAAGCGAGATGTACCATACCAGAGGAGTCCCATTGGATTCAAGGACATAGACCTCGGCGCCTATAGGCGGTAGAGCTTGGGGACGCGGTCTTCAAAGCAGGGAATGCGTCGTCGGATGTTTTCCATTTCCTCGAATTGAAGAGCAGCGATGCCGATTGCTCCTCCGGGGGGCGTGCACGACAGGAGTGCTCCGGTGGGGGAGACGATGGCGGAAGCTCCGCCGTACTGGAGCCTGTTTTCCCTGCCGCTCCCGTTGCAGGCCACGACGAACAGTTGGTTTTCGATGGCCCGGGCGCGCACAAGCGTGTTCCAGTGATCGATCCTTTCAATGGGCCACTGGGCGGAGATGCAGAGGATCTCAGCCCCATCCAGGGCGAGACGCCTGGCCAGTTCAGGAAAGCGCAGATCATAGCAGATCATGATTCCCAGGTTGCCGACTGCGGTGGGACACACCAGGGAGGATTGCCCCCTGCCGAAATGCAGGTGCTCGTCCAGAAGGGAAAAGAGGTGGGCCTTTCGATACTTGCCCACAACCTTCCCATCGATGTTCACCACGAAGCTGGTGTTGTATATGCGGTCGCCCGCCGCCTCGGGGAGGCTTCCCACCATCACCATGGAATAGGTCGCCGCCCACTGCTCGATCCTCCTGAGCACCTCGCCGGTCCTTGCCGCCATCTCCCCTAGGATCGGATAAGGAAAGGAACAGGACCACATCTCCGGGAGAACCAGCAACCGGCAGTCCGCCTCCGCAAATCGGGGCAGCAAGTCCTCCACTGCAGTCAGGTTTCTGTCCACTTCCCCGGGCAGGACATCAAACTGACCACATCCGGCCACAACCTCTCTCTTCACAGCAAGTCCTCCACTCAAAGCAACGGAACTTGGTGGCCCGTCCGCATTGCGGAACAATCGATCCGACGGCTCCAAGAATCCTGATAGTGCCGTGCCGCGTTGCTTCCAGGGAGTTATACGGCACGGGTCGATTCTCGGCAAGGAGAGTTGCACTGCTGCTTGACATGCGGATGACAACGCAATAGAAGCGTTGAGATAGAGTTCTGGCAGGATGGGATGCCGACGGGCGGCAGGTTTACCACGAAAAGCAATCCCCGGTCGGTAGGGTGCACCGAGGAGACGGCTGCTCCCTACTTTTTCTCTGATTTAAAGAATCAAAACATTTTAGGAGGTTGTGGAAATGGCAGATTTTTACGTGAACATCGTTCTGGATGACGAAAGGCTCAAGAAGGTCGAGGCCGCCGGACTTGCGGGTGAAGTCAAGGAAGTGGGCGGCAAAAAAGTGATCCAGGTGGGCATGAGCAAGATGGACCAAAAGAAGCTCGTGAAGGGTTTTCCGGATGTCGCCTTTGATGCATCCAATGCGTGTGAACTCCCGGAACAAGCTGCGAACACCCTGTTTGGGTTCGTGGTGGATCTGAAAACGGTGGATGTGATGAAGTTCGCCATCATGAAACTCTACAACCCTCTTGCGGGCAAGCCGCTGCGCTCAGCTACATCCGCTTGAGGCGCCTCTTCCGACCTTATGGGTCCCCCGAAGGAACAATGTGTACCCCAGGCGGGTTCACCGCCCGCCTTTCCTGCAATGCACGCTCCGGCGCAGCGCCCCAGGGCCGGGTATATGCTCCGCAGACAAGGTGCAGAGTCTGTGCCCTCGGTCAATGAACGTCACCGGGCAGACGCATTGCATGAGCTTGCCTGTAGGCCGAGCCGGATATGACCTGTTCGGTAGGGTCAGGACTCCGGGGGCGCATTAAGAAGGTCATAGACCCAGCTGAGTGCCGCGGAGGTGGCGGGAAAGCCGATGGTGCTCGTGAGGAGCAGGATGGCGTGGTGGACTTCCTCGGGCGTGGCGCCGGCCTCCATCGCTCTCCTGGCATGGCTGTGGACCGCCCCTTCCGAGCGGATGGCCGCAGCGGCTCCCAGTTGAACCAGATGGGACGTTTTTTCGTCCAGCGGTCCCTCCTTGCGCACCGTTTCACCCAGATTTTCAAGGGCCTTTGCAAAGTTGGGGTATTTCTCCCTCGTTCGGGCGTACCATCGGGGGATCCTGTCGTGCTTCATGGAAAACCTCCTTTTTCTTATACGCACTTGCGACCATCATCTGCGGGAATACTTCCGATGCCGTCGGATGCAGCGCGGGACACAGGGGGGTCCCCTCTCCTTCCTCCCCTGTTTGCCGGAAACCCGAAATGGGTATCCTCTGCCTCCTTGTTCCTTGCAGGATTCGTTTCCCTTGTCCTCGCAGTCCACCTCGGCGGCGTCCTCATTTTCCGAAGGGGCAGATGGGAAAACGGCACTCCCGGCAATGGAAACAGAGTCCCCCGTGTCCCATGGCGGCGATGTCTCGGCGGGTGAGCATCGCCCCAGCCAGGATTCGGGGAAGCACGAGATCCAGGATCGTCACTTCATGGTAGAGCCCACAGGCGGGGACTCCCAGGACCGGAACGGAACCGATGGAGGAGATCATGAACATGGCTCCCGGAAGGACAGGGGACCCGTAGACGAAGTCCGATCCACCCGCCTTCATGACAGCCTGACGGGTCACGTCATCGGGGTCCACGGACATGCCGCCTGTGACGAGGAGAAGATCGGCGCCTTCGGAAAGAAACCGCTTGATTTGGTCAACGATGAACTCGGTATCGTCCGGGGCGAGGATAGCTCCTATAACCTCAGAACCCAGGCATTGGAGTTTCCTTCGCAGGACCATTTCGAACTGGTCCTCGATGAGGTGGGTGAAGACCTCGTTGCCCGTAATGACGATTCCGGCCCTGGCTTTCCGGAGCGGCTTCACTTCCAGGAGGCGCTCTTCTCCAGCCATGGCAAAGGAAATTGCCTCGTCCACCAGCGGTTTGGGAACAACCAGGGGGATAGCACGGGTCGCCGCCACCGTGTCACCTGTGCGGACCAGTGAATTCGTATGCCGTGACGCGCACATGATATCCCCTAGGAGATTGATCCTCTCCAACGCCTCCACGCTGACTTTGAAAAGGCCGTCCCTTTCAGCCACGAGGGCGATCTTACCCTCCTTCGGCGGATCCTTCCAGGTCACCCCGGGACCGCAAAAAGCCTGGGCGAGGTTTTCCGCGGCATCGTCCTCGTGCATGAAGCCTTCCTCGATCTTCAGCACGTAAAGGTGCCGCTTGCCAAGCCTCTGGAGATGGCACACGTCCACATCCCTGATTCGGTAGCCTTTCCTGAAAGCAGGCCCTTTGAACTCACCACGGCGGATTTCGGTGACATCGTGGGCGAGGACCATCCCCACGGCGTCTTCTACTCTGATTTTCATCTGGGACATGTAAGGGACCTCACACACTGGGGATGATCGGTGCGGGCCAGCCCGGGTGGATCAAAGCGATTCCGGCGCGCGTTCTCCACGAAAGGAATAATAGCCCTCTCCCTGGCACGCAAGGCACAGAGTTCCCTGGCTGCACGGGTAGGCCTCGCCGCAGCCGTTGCAAACCCCGATCTCCAGTTTCTTTTCCTTTCCGAAGTAGCGGGTCACGGTCACAGGGGCGAAGGAGAGCATCGATCTGCCAGCCTCGAGAATGCTCTCCAGCAGAACATCGAGGGGCAGAGACTGCTTAGGCGCCAAGCGCATATACCAATTGTACAGATTCGGAAATTTCCGTGTCTTCGCCAAGTCCAGCCAAACCCTGAATCCTTCCAGGGCCTTTTTGTCATAGAGGGTCAAGGCGAATTTGTCCCAGTTCAGCACTTTCATCCAGCCGTTTCCGAACGTGCAGGGAGTGAACAGTTGGATGGCATCTGGAAGACAGTGGCGGGTTTCCACGATGGCGTCCGCTTCTACCGCCGGGCCCATGCACTCCTGGGCAAGGTCGACCATGAACGCCCCGATCACGACGCCCGGCGCTTTCCAGCCGTGAAAGCGTTCGATTGTTTCCAGCACGCCTTGGAGAGGCCTGCCGCACAGGGTGGTCTGTATGGGCATTCCTTATTCTCCCGTCACACCTTGATCAATTTCACCTGACTCTGATAGAAAACCGCGCTGCCTCCCACCGGATCCACAAGTCCCGTGTTCTTCAAAACCGGATCTACCCGCATGGCGGCATTGGCATGAACCCCGGTTGCCCGCCGGGGATCTCCGGGGATCGTCACACCGTCGATGACCACCGCCTGCGACCCGTAGGCCCAATGCCCGTGGCCAAGAGAAAAGGCCACCACACCGGGCCGAATGCCTTCCCTGACCCTCACGTGGCCGATCATGGGCTTTTTCTGTCCGTTTCCCAAGTCCCACATCCCTTCCGTATTGGAAGCGGACACCACCTGCACCAGGTCGCCTGCTTTGAAACCCATCCTGCGGGCATCGGCCGCCGAGATTTCAAAAAAGTTCTCCGGATAGAGGGCTTGCAGCCAGTAATTGCCACCCGTTCTGGACTTGGTTTGGGTGATGGTCTTGTAGGTGATGAGGGTCATGTCGAACCCCTTGGATGCATCGTCCAGCAGCTGCCCGGAACAGTCGCGGGGTCCTTCCATGAAGTGCGCGTGACCGACATAGGGCTTTCCCGTCATGGAATTCTTGGTGGTCACCAGCCTGTCGAAATAGATTCCCACCAGTTTCCCGTACTTGTTGGCGAGTTGCATGTCCTTGTAGGCTTGGGTGTACCCCTGAAAACGACCGCCGCGATTGAGGACATAGACCACGCGAGGCCACCACTCAGGTCCCACCAGAGACTTCCAACGTTCCAGATCGAAAACGGTGGGCGGCAGGTGCCTTCTCGACTGCTGGAAGATTCGCATTTCATCCTCGTCCGCAGCCGGCAGTCTCTCCGACCCGTCGGGCTTGTCACCGAAGGCGATGTTGGCAACCATCCGGAGATACATGTCCTCTTCCCGTTTGAGGTGCAGCCCAGGGCCGAAGGCGTTTTCACCGAAGCCCGGCAGCTTGAGCTTCTCAGCCAGCCCCAGGATCAGGGATTCCAGGGACAAGGGCATCTTTTCCCCGTAGACCGTGACGGTCTCGGTCAGGGGCGGTGCCGCGGGCTGCCGGAAGGGGGCCACTTTGGGGGTCACGGAGGGGTGGGAACCGGAGAACTCCCACCGCTCCAGGTAGGTCAGATCAGGGAAGATGTAGTCGGCGTACATGCTCGTCTCGCCGATGACGATGTCGGAGGCGATGATGAGGGGGATCTTTCCGGGGTTCGAAAGAATTTCCACCAGTTTGTGCCCGGCAGGAAGCGAATAGACGGGCGCTGCCATGTAGAGGAAAAGGGCCTTGATGGGGTATGGGTAGGCGTCTCCCATGCTGGGGATCACTTCCTGGTAGATGTCGCTGGAAAACGGGTACCAAACGCGCTTGGACGGAAACCCGGAAAAAAGGGTCGTCTTGTCGTACACCGTTTCGTGCCGAATGTTGGAAATCCCCCAAGGCTTGAGCTTTCCGCTTTGTTTTCCCAGATCGAATGGTTTTCCTTCCCTGCCGCCCATGATGTCGTAGGTGGTGGCTTTGGCAAGCCCCCCCATCCAGTCGTGATTGCCAATGAGGACATTGACCGTCATCCAGGCGAGGACGTTGTAAAAACCGGAAGTATGCTGGGAAACACCCCGGTGCACATCAGCGACG
This sequence comes from Deltaproteobacteria bacterium, assembly GCA_012517315.1. Taxonomy (GTDB): domain Bacteria; phylum Desulfobacterota; class Syntrophobacteria; order Syntrophobacterales; family Syntrophobacteraceae; genus JAAYUJ01. Next base: position 7,966 of record JAAYVE010000056.1, on the reverse strand, counting down.
GCACGCTTCCCGTGACTGGTGAACTCGAGTGCCAGATCCGACAGGTCCTTCTCCTTGACTCCCGCAAGTTCGGCCCACTGGGCAAGGTTGCGGGCACCTGCCGTTTCCCTGTAAACCTGCAGGACCGACTGGACACGGGTGCCGTTCACCCGGGTGTCCACCAGGAGGTCGCCTTCTACAGCTTCCTTTTCGTCATTGGGGTCGAAGGGCGTGAGCTGCCCCCCCTTGGAGACCACGAAAGGATCGAACTCCCATTCCCCCCCGTCTTTCTTGGTGCGTTTCTCGGGTGCGATGCCGATGTCGGAGCCTCGCAGAAAGGGTCCGGGGATCCCTTCTTCGGTCATTTTTACGAGCCATGTCGCCTGGGTCCAGGTGGGTTCCTTGTCCGCCAGCGCTGCCGCCTTATTTGCGTTGGAAAGGTAGCGGGCGTCGTAGCGTTTGTTTTCGATGATCCAGTGAATCATCCCCATGGCCACGGCGGCCACGCCGTTTGGGCGCACAGGAAGCCACTTCCATGCGCGTGCCGCCGTCTTGGAGCACCGGGGGTCGACGACGGCGATTCTCATGCGGCCGTCGATCATTCCCTCGGTCACCTTCTGGACCCTTAGAGGAGGGCCGTAGTTGGCCTCGAAAGGGTTAGACCCCACAAAAATGATGAACTCGGCGTTTCCCGTGTCGGCCTGCCAGTAAAACTTGCTCCCGCCCGCCCACTTGCCCTCCATGAACTGATCGCTCATGGCCTTGCAGGTAAAGTAGAGGGAACCCTGACAAACGGTGGTGTGGCCGTGGGTGTTGACGGTTCCCAGGGCGCTGTTGAAGAAACGCTTGAGAAGGTCGCTCCGCCCGGCTTTCAGCCGACCCCAGTTGAGGCACACCTGGTTGTTCCTGGGACCGAGATCGGGATGGTCGGGATCGATGAGAGTGTGCAGATTCGCCGCATGCTTAGTCTTGAATGCGTCCAGAGACATCTTCTTGGATGCCACGAGAGCGGCGTCCGCGGCCAATTCTGCCGAAAGCTTGGGGTCTCTGAGGACGCAGATGTCTTTGAGTCCCTCCACCTTGCCTTCGCCGAAGAGATCCCCCCCTGAAACAATCTCTTGGATGGCTTGCTCGAAGGGAACGGTCTTCCACTTGTTTTCCCCCCGCTTCCCCGCACGCTTCAGGACCTTGACGATGCGGTAGGGATCGTAGAGGGCCTGGATTCCCGCTTGCCCCTTGGGACAGATCCCCCCCTCGATGGAAGCTGCCTGCCGAAAGGGGGTGTCGTAGGGAATGTGCGGGGTGAGGGTCCATGGGCTGTAGGGGTTTCCGTCGATCTTTGCCACGTGACCGTCCAGGAACTTCACCTTGATGCCGCAGTTCGTGTTGCACTGCTGGCACACCGAATAGATCTGGTTTTCCGGCAGGTGATGGACGTAAGCATTGTCTGCCATTCCGACGGCGTTCTCAGCCCCCCCGGCTTGAGCGGCCCCATCGTCGGTCTTGAGGCGGATCAGGCCTGTGGTTGCCCCCAGTGCTCCTCCGAGGATGGCGGAAGACTTGAGAAACTCCCGCCGGCCAATCTCCCGTCCCCCCAAGTGAAAATCCTCATGGTCATGTCTGCTAAATGGCATGTTCACTCCCTTCCTTTTCCGGGGAAAGCACGGGCAGCCAGCGTGTTCCCAGGAGGAAAGCCAGAAGCCCGAGGCTGACGATCCAGAGGCTCACCAGCCATTCGTTCAAGTTGGGGACGTAATTGGTGCGCAGCCTCGGGTGGAAGAAGGTTTCCTCGAGGCCGTCCAGCTTATAGATGGCAAGGTCCGGGATGACGAAGTTGAAACGCACGGAGAGAAATGTCGCCACAATGAGGAAACAGGCCCAGGCGACGGCTCGCGAATCATGGGGACGCGTGGTCAAAAGAATCAACGGGATGAGGCTCCCAATGAGGAGGTGCACGATCCAGAAGGAGTACCAGTAAGGGCCGAAAGCGATGAGATTCAGGGTGGTGACCGTCATGGCGAGTCCCGTCTGGTAACCGACGAAAAACTGCATGGCTTGGAGGAAGAGGAATGTGACGAGGACGAAGAGAATCGCCCTGCCCAGCCCGTGGATCAGTTCCTCGTCGTGCATGAAGAGAAAGGTGAGGAAGGTCACCAAGGCGCCCCCGGAAAGGATGGCTGCCATGATGAAGAGCAATGGTGTCAAGGCGCTGTTCCAGATGGGTCGGTTCATGAGAATGGCGAAAAACGCCCCGTTGGTTCCATAGAAAAGCAGTCCCACGGGGAGGCTCAAAATGGAAAGCAGTCGTACCATGCGCTTCTCGCGAGCCCATGCGGACGCATCATAGGAGGTGAGTCCAAGGGCCAGCAGACGGTAGATGCTCCTGCCTCTCCTGGCAGGGTCGCCAACCCACCTGACAAGGTCCCCCCGAGCCAGAAGGAAGGTCTTGATGGCATAGATGACGAGCATGGCGTTGAAGAAAACGAACATCCAGGTCATGAGGGAAGAGAAACTGGGAGTGAGGAGGAACCGATAGATCCGTTCCATACGCCCCAGGTCCAGGGTGATGAACAGCACTTCGCACAGGAGACAGATGAGCACGGTGAATGCCGAAAGCCTCGCGATGACCTCGAAACGCTTCATCCCAAAGACATAAGTCATGGTAGTCACGAGAAAGGCGCCGGCGGAGAGCCCGAGGAAGAACAGGTAGAATGAAACCCACAACCCCCACGGCACGTAAGAACCGAAGGCCACGGGGTTCAGTCCGTAAATGAGGCGTTCCCCCATGCCCCAGCTTCCTGCGAGCAAACCGGCCACCGCCAACCCGATGAGCACTTTGAAGATCGTCCCGTTCATGGTGGATCCCCCTTTCAAGCCAGATAGTACACGGTGGGCTGAGTCCCCAGTTCCTCCTTGAGACGGTGGATACGCGGGGAACTCAGCAGCGAGAAGACAAGGCTATCGGGATCATTGCGATCTCCGAAGAAGGTGGCACGGCCCACACATGAGGTCACACACGCCGGCAGCATCCCCACCGCCAGGCGGTGCAGACAGAAATGGCACTTCCTGGCGTTTCCGATGGGTGAGCCTCCTCCCCGCTTGGGCCATTTCTTCCCGTACTCCGCCGCTGGATCAGACTCATAGCCTTCCGATGCTGTCTTCCGTCCCACCAGCCTCCCGGGCAACTCCGGCGTTCCCTTGGTGTACCATTCGGCAAAATCCGACGTTCTGGCCCCGTAAGGGCAGGCCACCAGGCAGTATCGGCAACCGATGCACCGCTCATATCTGATGATGGTGACTCCCTGCGCATTTTTATATGTTGCCGTAACGGGACATACCTTCGTGCAGGGGGGATTCTGGCAGTGCATGCAGGGTCTGGGGAGGAAACGGCGCCGCACATGGGGGTAATGGCCGATCTCCTCTTCCAATACCGGCCGGTAGACCACCCCGGGTGGTAGTTTGTTTTCGGAGACACACGCGATGGTGCATGCATGGCATCCGATGCACTTGGCCACGTCGATGATCATGGACCATTTGATGTCCGGCGGGTTCTTCTTTTGAGCTCTTGCCAGATCTCTTTGCATCCGGACCAGCTGGTCTTCCACAGGCAAGTTCCAAGCCATGATGCACATCCTTTCCCGTGAAGATGAGGTCATCCGTTATGGAAATACGTCTATGGAAATACGTCGCGTGCGTCCTGCCCCCCACAACGCAAGAGTCTCTCCCGAAAACCTTGCCCCCCATTTCTCCAATAAAAAACGTTGAGTGAGGCTCCACAATTCCAGGATTATGCTGTTCGCACCTCAACCCTTTTTTGGTGTGAGGGCTGGGTTGTGGGTTTTAACGGCCTCTCTTGTTCCCTTTTGCGGGGACCGTCAGCAAGAAAAGCCGTGCGATTTCTCCTGGGATGCACAACGTTTCACCCTGTAGACGCCCTGCGTCAGGGTGTTTTGCGCCAAAGCCCGGCGCATTCACTGGAAGCGGCACGCCCTCTTTAAGACTTAAGGATGCTCCTTTTCCCGCGTTGATGAGGAAGCGCTGGAGAACTCGTGTGCGTCCGAGGGATTGATGATCAGCGTCGGGCTGTCTGTTTGAATCAAACCGATGGGGGTAAAACCACTTGCACCTTACTTCGGGTGATTGAAGGTGACCCAACCACCGATCCAGGGATTCAGCGTCCCGGATTCGTGTCGACAGGGATTGCGGCCTTGGTAGCCGAACTCAGGACTGTTGTTTCTTTCCCTGTCCCATGCCCATGAGCAAATCCCAGGGTCATTGTCGTCTTTTATAGTGCCTGAAAAGGGTGCAGGCAAGCCATAATTTGTCTCCCCATCTCTTACGGAGCGCCGTGCAGCGACTGGTGCAAGATGAAACGGAGAAGGGGGAAGCTTTTTCTCAAGGGGGGAATATCTCGACACGGAAGAAGAAGAGGGGTCTATAGGAAGTGCTGGTGGAAAAGGAGAGACGGAAGACTTGTTCACACCTCGTGAAGGGAATGGGCGCTCTTTGTCCGTCCCCCCACGAGGCTGCGTTCGTTTGTCTGGTTCGGCCGCTGCGTTGTCCCTCAGCCCCTCGCCCCATCGATGGATGTTGTGGGTACGCCCGGGACCATGGCTGAGCGGATGACGGGGAGGTCATTTCGCCTGGCCCTGAGGGGAGTGTGATAGAGCTGCGGTTTCGTCTTGAATTCCGGATGATAGGCTTCCGTGCCCGGCCTGGAGAGGATTTCCTGAATGACCGGGTCCGAGGTTTTCCCGAATTTCAGTGCCCCGGTGATGCATCGACTGACGCACACGGGCGATTTCCCCTCATGGACCCGGGAGTAACACCATGTGCATTTGTCCGCCTTGACCTCACTGCCTTCCTGCACGAGGCGCCGGGCCTCGAGAGGGCACTCGTCCACGCACGCCCCGCAGCCGATACACTTGTCCTTGGTGATGAGTACGAAGCCGTTTTCCGCACGGAAGGTGGCCCCCGTAGGACAGCTGTTGATGCACACGGCATTGTCGCAATGGGCCCAGGAATGGCGCACGTGCATCATGACGACGTTGGGAAAGGTCCCGGTTTCCGTCGGTTCCACCCGAGTCCTGAAATGACCCGACTCGGAGAGGGCGTTGTACCGGCGGCATTCCACCGCACAGGCATTGCAGCCGATGCAGAGGTCGGGTTCAAAAATCATCACGTAGCGATCACCCATGACGAATCTCCTTTTGGCAAATATTCATGAGCACGTCCGCCAGCAAACGAAAGAGAGGGGTTCTGGCGTTCTTTGCAAGCCTTTCGGCGAAATTGGGTAACCAACATCCCAGATGCTCTTCCCAGAAGATGCTCCACAGAAGCTGCGGCATTTCCCGGGCGGATGGGTCCGCGGCTTGGGAACACTGCCTTGCCAGGTGCTGCAGGAATTCCAATTCCACGGCGATGTGGTCCGGCGTCTCGGCCCCCTGCCGGGGAGACCACGATAGCCCTCCCCGGGCGTAAACGGAGGTGAGCCAGTCCAGCGACGGACCCATGAGAAGGCCCTGGTGGAGGTACCAGGAGGCATAGGGTGGTACAGGAATGCCTCCAAAACGGCTGACGAAGAGCCGTGTGTATTCCACCTGCTGCTCCTGCAGGAACCCTTCGGGAGACGTGTCAAGACAGTGCGCCATCTCCCCCGCCTGCTGCGGTGCGTCCCATTCCGGCCGGTTGAAACAGCATGCACCCCTGACTGTCTCCTGGATGGAAGTCAGTGTGTCCGGGTAGAGCATCGCCCTCTTGGACCAATCAAGCAGAGGTTCCAATTCTTCCATGAATGTGGTTTCAACCTCCCTCACGCCCTCTTCACGTTGACGGTGATATCGGACACTCCCACCCCCCGGCCTGCGACGTAGCGCTTCCATTTCTTCATCTCTTCCAGGGTCCTGTCGGGAAGGATTTCCCCCTCGTTGGTTCCCCATCCGCATCCCACGCATCTCCCCCTGGACCATATGCCGAACCCGTGTTCCGTCATGATCGTGTCCGGTCGAATGCCTTCCGTGACAGCGGCCTTGATCTTGATCTTTCCCAGGGGCGATTCGAGCCAAACCATATCCCCTGCCTTGACCCCGATCTTGGCTGCCAGGGAAGGATGCATATGGGCCAGATTCTCTTTTTGCAGGTCCGTGATGACCGAATCGTTGCAGTTTTTGAGCATGCGCATCCAGGGCAGATGGTGGGTCACGATGTAATAGGGGAAGTCCTTGGTAGGCTTGGCTGCGGGTTCCACCCACTCGGGAAGGGGTGCGTGCCCCGCCTTCTCGAGGACCGTGCTGTAGAGTTCCACCTTTTCGCTGGGGGTTTTGAATTTCCCCTTGGGTTTGAAGGGTTCCTCGCTGTCATAAACCGCCCCGGCTTGCCGCAGGGATGCCTCCGTGATGCCGAGGGCTTCCAACTGTTTGCTCTTGAGAAGTTTGGGATCCACCACATACTGGGTCAGGCCCATGGACTTGAGGATTCCATTGGAAATCTCCGCGAACCCTTTTGTGTCGAAGAGCCTTTTCGCTCCCTCATCAAGAAGCACCTGGGGCCGATAGGCCTGGTAATCTCTCACGGTGATGCCGCCGTTTTCGAGCCAGTAGTTCTCCGGCAGCACCACGTCGGCGTATTCGCCGAGTTCCGTCATGTACATGTCCACGTTCACGATGAAGGCGAGTTTTTTCAGCGCCTTTTCAAGGTTCTGGGGATTGGTGAAGGAGGTGGTGTTGTACTTGTGGAAGAGGGCCACACGGGTGCGACCGTCTTTCAAGATGGCATCGGCGGCTGTGCTGAAACCGGCTTTCTTGCTCTTAAAGGCGAGGGGAGTGGTGTTTTCCGGATCGTCGAACCGGGGAATCTTTTGCTGGTCCGGATACTGGAGGTTGTATACTTCATGGATCCCCGGGAGCTTCGGCTTGCGAGGGAAGAAGAGACCCCCCGGCCTGTCCAGCGTCCCGGCCAGCGCCTGGAGCGTGAGCATGGCCTGGGCGGTTTGGAGGGAGTTCATATAGGTGGGCCCGCCTGCATCCCTCTTGTGGTAAGCTAGTGTGGCGGGGCGGGAGGTGCCGGATTCCCGTGCCACCTGGCGCAGGGTCCTGGCGGGAACATGCGTGATGGGTTCAGCCCACTCAGGAGTGTATTTCTCCACGTGAGCCTTGAGTTTGTCGAAACCGATAGTGCAGGTGTCCACAAATTCCTTGTCCACCAGGTTTTGCTTCACCATGACGTGGATAATGGCCAGGATAGCGGCCAGGTCGGTACCAGGCCTGATGGGGATCCAGAGGTCCGCCTTCTGCGCCGTGACGGAAAGCCGCGGGTCGAAAATGACGATTTTCGCCCCCTTGGCCCTGGCTTTCATGAATTCCCTCTGGTGGATGTTCTTGCTCTTTCCCGGCTGATCGTATCCGAAGCCCATGATATACTTGGAATTGGCGAAGTCCCATCCCCAGATGCGCGCCCCGGCCATGGCGATGCCGACCACTTCGTGGTTGCTGTAGCAGGTGTCCACGTGGCAAAGGAAATTGGGCGTCCCGATGGAATTCCACAAATGGCTTTCCCACGGTTTGGATCGATCGAATAGGAGGATGCCTCCCGGTCCCTCCCTGTCGTATGCCTCCCGGAACTTCTTACCCACAAGTTCAAAAGCATCGTCCCAGGAGATGATCTTCCAGGCGGGGTCCACCCCTCTACCTTTTTCGGGGTTCGTCCGCATGAGGGGGTACTTGAGGCGGCATGGATCGTGGAAGCCTCGCAAGGCTGAAAACCCCTTGACGCACAGCTTCCCGTCTGCACCCATCAGGTCTTTCGGGTTTCCGGCAAACTCGACGACACGGCCGTTTTTCACCCGGTACGTCACGCCGCAGTTGCAGTTGCAGACGCCGCAGGCATGATGGAAAACCCCTCCCCCCGTCTTTTCCTGGCCATGGACCGCCTTGCGGAAAAAGAGGAGGTCGGAGAGGGAGAGGGCGGCAACCCCCGCCCCACCCACCTG
>JAAYVE010000055.1 GCA_012517315.1 Deltaproteobacteria bacterium | reverse complement strand
TCCAGAAAAAGTGAAATGTTACGTGCTGGTTTCTTCATAAAGGATGGGGAGAAAACCAAATCATTGTTCAGATTCTTACGAAAACCATCGCCAAGAATGCTTTACTCAAGCCACCTCATAGGTGCTCCGGGAATTGCTGTTTCTTGCGTGACTTGGTCATTGTGGAGGAGGATTTCAGGAGGCGATCAAACAGCGGGGAGGTGTGTCCGCTTTGCGCTGCCTTGCGGCGCGTCGCGATCCTGAGATCATGTGTGGTGTGCGCATTGGGCATGCAGACGAACCGGACCCGTGGGAGTATGTTCTCACCTTTATTCAGGACGTCCATGGGAAGAGGCCCATCATCCGATCGGAAAGAGTACTCCGTCGGGGCGACGAAATCCTAAACCGGCCCGATGAGAAGGATCGCAAAGACCCCGAGCGGCTCACCCAGACCAACTTGGAGCAGGTATACACCAACCAGGCATTCCGCGAGTTGGCGGATTTCCTTCGTTCCGTGCGTTACCTGCACGTTGTTCCTCAGTTGATCCGAGAACCTGAACGCTCGGTGGGGAGAACGAATGACCCCTATGGGGGTGATTTTCTTGAAAGCATTGCACAAACGCCGGAAAAGAAGGGCAAAGCGAGGCCTGAGGGCATTAAGGAGCTCTTGAGGTCGCAGTGCCCCAGCTCAAGGCTTTGGAACTCCAGCGTGATGATAGGGGGTTCCCTCATCTCAAGGGAAAGTACGAACACTGGAGACCTCAGGGTGCATGGCGGTCAGAGGAGTCTTTTTCCGACGGCACTCTCCGCTTGATCGGTCTTCTGTGGGGTCTGCAGTAAGGCAAAGGCGTGTTGCTCTTGGAAGAGCCCGAACTGTCGTTGCACCCCGAGGTGATCCGCTACCTCCCCCAGATGTTCGCCCGGATTCAACGCAAATGTAGGAACCAGGTCCTGGTGAGTACACACTCAGGTGACATTCTCCGCGACGAAGGCATTGGTCTTGATGAGGTCCTGCTACTTTTTCCGGGCAAGGAAGGCACGAGGGTCAGGACTGCCGGTTCCATCGAAGAGGTGAAGACCCTGCTCGAGCAGGGAGAAAGCCCCGCGGATATCGTCATCCCCCAGACACGGCCTCAGAAGGCTTACCAATTGACTTTGTTCGGGGACCGGGAAGAAATGGGCAAAACCCAGTCCAAGGGCAGTTCGCGAAAGTCCACTGATGGTGCCCATGAGGTGGGGCTGGCCTCAAAATGATGAACAGATCTCCGGTTGTGATCTCCGCCGCAGTCGAGGGTGGCATCGATGAGGCAGTCGTGCGGAGCCTGATTCGCCACGTGGGCGCCTTGCGGGGATCGGTTTACGTGAAGAACGGGAGAGAGAACCTGTTGAAGAGCGTGAAGAACGACAATCAAGCGGCCTACCGCCGTCCTTGCGGGGAAAGCGGGCGTCAAGTTGGTCCGGCTTACTCGTCACGCCTCATTGAGTTTGTGGAAAACTGCCGAAACGGCTGGCGCCCCCATGAGGCTGCAAGATCAAGCACGGGCCTGAGCCGTTGTCTCCAGTGTCTGCGACGGCTGGCAGAGGTGTGAGAAAAAGAGACGAGCTCCTGCCGCTCGGGTGAAGGTGGACCCGTGGAGACAAGGGTTTTCTTCCCGAGGTTCTTTGGCCGGTGTGTGCTCTGGACATGGAGGGTCACTCATGTCATTCGGGGTTTGTCGTGACCAGGCTGAAAGCGGAGCATCCTCCAAGCCTCACGGCGTCCACCACCCTGACGAGGGTGCCGACGGGTGCATCCTGGTCGGCCCTGATCCTGACGGAAGGGTCGCTCCTTCCATCCAGCCGTTGCCGAACCGTCTCCGAGAGTTGCTCCAGGTGAGCGGGTTCGTGGTCGACGTAAATGGATCCTTCCCGACTCACGGAAATGACGACAGGTTCTTCGGCCCGGGAATCGGCTGTGTGGGACCCGGGAAGGCGGACTTTGATGGCGGGGTCCGCCGTGACGTTGTAAGTGATGACAAAAAAGAGCAGCAAGTTGAAGACCACGTCCACCAGGGGCGCCAAGTCAATGGTTCCGCGGCGGTGCCTCCTTCGCTCAAATTCCATGTAGCTTCCTTTCAAAGACGGCCATGGCTACCTCTCTCATGCGCATGGCGATTTCATCCAACCGGTCTTCCAAGAAATGGAGGGCCACGTGGGAGGGGATGGCCACGAAAAGACCGGCCGCCGTGGTGATCAGGGCCTCGTAAATCCCTCCCGCCACCATGGACGGTTCCACACGGGTCCCGGTGTGAGCGGCGATGACCATGAAGGCCTGGATCATTCCCGTGACGGTGCCGGTGAAGCCCAGCAGCGGCGCGATAACGGAGATGAGGGAGAGGATGCCGAGCCCTTTTTCCAGTCTCCTGACCTGGCGGGTCCCGATGAAGGCCACCTGCCTCTCTTCCAATCCTTTTTCAATTCCCTCGATGATGGGTTTGATCTCGGCCGGCCGCACCTCGAGGAGCACGTCCAGATCGGGGGAAAGATGCCGCATCACCGCCCGAAGCTGAAATCCCTTCATGATGATGAGGGCGAGGGCCCCCACGGAGCAAAAGAGAATGGGCCACATGAGGGCCCCGCCTTTGACGAAGAAATCAATCATCGCTGCTATCCCTCAGCACGAACTGAATGGGCAGACGCGCCCTGCACATGATGGGTCTCCCGTTTCTTGTGGCCGGGCTGAACGTGGAGTTCTTGACCGCTCTCACAGCTTCCTCGTCGAACCCGGAACCCGCCTTCTTCAGAATCTGGACGTCAAGGAGTTTTCCCTTTTCATCAAGGAGGAGCTGCAGGAGTACAGTCCCCTCTTTACCCAGTTCCCTGGCCAGCCTGGGATAGCGGGGGAGGACCTTCATGAGAAATCGGGGACCGTACCTGGACCCGAAAGGGGTGTCCACGGGCTGATGGGTTGTGCCGCCTGCAACAGCGGGCGGCGTGGATCCGCTTCCCATGGGATTCGCCACGGAGGCCGACTCGTGTCGTTCCTCCGCCGTGGCAATTGCATCCAAGTCGCTCTGATGGCTGCGGGGAGTCTCCCGGGGGGGGGGCTCATTGCGGGCGCGGGTGACGGGAGCCGCCTTTCGCTTCTTCTCCGGCCGGGGTACAGGCCGTTCGGCGATCTCCCGCACAATCGGGGGCCGCCCCCGAACCTCCTCTACGGACCTGGGGACATTCACCTCTTCCGGTTCCATGGCCGGTGTCGTTTCCTGGGTGTCCATGGGGTGGATCGGTGGACTCGCCGTTTCCTGCTGCGTCTCTGCAGCCGCCTGGGACGAATCCTGCCGATCGATCTCACCCGGGATGATGGGATTTGCAGGGAGCGGTGTCTCTTTCGCCGCCTCCGTGCTCTCGATGACGAGGGCCAGCTTTTCACAAACCGTTTCCCGGGGGAGTCCCACCGTGAGAGGGAGAGAGAGGAGCACCCCGTGGAACGCGACGGAGACGAGTATCCCCGACCAGAAAAGGGTTCTTCCACCATCGTGTCCGGTGGATCCAGGTGCCGTTGCGAGCGTTTCACCGTTCATGCGGGTCCTCCTCGATGAGCGTGTCCGACCATTTCTCCCGGAATCCGACGGCCAGGGAGTGGGCGGTGAGGGTGATCAATCCATCGTTGGTGAAGGGATGCATCGCCGCCGCCAAAATCCGATGATAGGCCCCGGTTCGCGAGACGTTGCCCGAGACGGCGGCAGCCAACTGCGCCCCGTACGCTGCCCAGAGTTCCGGCACGCACCCTGGAGGGAGGGTTCCCCAAACGACCTTGTCCCTCAGGTGCACCAGAGCGGCCACGGCCGCTACTACCAGGGGGTTCCGCTCCATTTCGGCGAAGTTTTGCCGCAGAAGTGCCCCGTCGCTGTCGCTCAAATGGGAAGCGATCTGTTCCACAAGGACGCGTTCAGTGGCACCGAAGCGTTCCAGGTGGACGACGGCTGAGCACTGGCCGGCGGGAGTCAGTCGGTTCTGAAGCATGAGGGTCTCGCAGACGGCATCGTGGACCGTCTTGCCGATGAGTTCCCCCAACACGCAGTGCTTCCCTGAACAGGTCAAGGGAATGCCGGTGTTCAGGAGGGCGGCGATGCCGATCTGGTCGGTGCCCGTGCCGGTGGCGAGACCGTCGGAGTAGCGAGAAGGGACGGCCAGTTCCTGGAGACATGCGCTCTTGGCTTCCGTAGCCGTGATGACGGCACGGACCATGGCGCCGGGTGTCAATTCCCTGTTGATGAACAGAAGGGTGTTGATGGTCCCGTTCTCCACGAAACGAGAACCATCAGTCCTCTCGAAAGTCCCCCCCGTTTCGTACACGACGGCGGGATCGCCGGCTCTTCCGGCGTTGGTTTCTACCCCCCCGGTGCACACAGCCACCACCTCGAGATCCCGGAACCTCTCCACCTTTATGGAGGCGTGGAGCATGTCCGCCGCCGTTCCAAGACCTGCGCAGCGGTCGTCCGGAAGCCCGTACCGCTGACACGTCATGCGGCGGTAGCGCTCTGGGTCGCTCCATGCCCACCCGTGGGAGGGGCGTTCATGGCCGTGGGGCTCGCAGGATTGGTGGTTGTACAGATAGTCGAGATCGTCCCGCATTCCGCCGGCGGCGCCGCAAGTGGAGAGGACTCGGTGGGGAGCCAGCAATCGCGCGTAAATCACCTTGTCCTCCCGGTGGATCTCCACACCTTGGTAATAGGTTCCCAGCAGCACGGTCATGCATCCTTTTCAAAAGGACCTCAGGGTTCGCACCATGAAAGGAGGGGATCGAGCGAATGCCTCGAGCTTTTCATTTGCCCTCCTTGAACCCCCGCATGTCCTGGATGACGTCCTGGAGAGGCTGCCTTCGAAGCCGGTGGGGAAGAACGAATCGGGCCGCCTCCTCCACGTCCTCACAAGAGACTTCCATTCGGCCCCGAAAAGCCGCCAGGGTCTTGGCGGCCTTGAGCATGATGATGTCTCCCCGATGTCCGTCCACGCCTGCTTCCAGGCACCTGGCGGCAATGTCGAAAAGCCGCTCCCGTGGGACGGAAACGCTCATATAGAGGGCGATGGCGCGCCGGATCTCCTCTGCCAGTCGCAAAGAGGGGTCCGCCCATTTTTCCAGGAACTGGGAGGGGTTCTCATCGAAGGCGATGCGCCGTTCCATGACTTCGACCCGCTCATGGGGATCCCGGCTGCCGTTCACCGTCACACACAGGCCGAAGCGATCCAGCAGTTGGGGTCGCAGTTCGCCCTCCTCGGGATTCATGGTCCCCACGAGGACGAATCGTGCCGGATGCGTGAAGGAGACCCCTTCACGCTCCACCGTGTTCACCCCCATGGCTGCCGAATCCAGAAGAATATCCACGACATGATCGTCCAGGAGATTGACCTCATCCACATAGAGGATGCCTCGATGGGCACATGCGAGGAGGCCGGGTTCGAAATGCTTTTCCCCTTCTTTGAGCGCCTTTTCCAGGTCCAGAGTGCCCACAACGCGGTCTTCGGTGGCTCCTACCGGCAGCTCCACAACGGCGACCTTCCGAAAAACCGTTTCTGGGGATTTCTTGGATTCATTGCCGCCGATGCAGGCTTTTCGCGCACACCCGTCGCACGGGCTCCCCGGTTCGTGGGGAGCGAGCTGAAAGGGGCAATCCCGAACCACTTCGATGGACGGAAGGATTTCCGCCAGTCCACGCACCGCCGTGGATTTCGCCGTTCCCTTTTCCCCGCGGATGAGGACGCCGGAGAGCGTCGGATTGATGATGGCCAGGATCAGGCCGGTCTTCATGTCTTCCTGGCCGACAATGGCGACAAAGGGATAATGGGGTCGGGTCTTCACGGGCTGTGTCCTTTCACGATATTGACCAAATCGGCGGCGCGAAGGCTGTCGATTCGGAAGTAGAGACCTCCGAGGGCCGAAGCCAAGGTGCGGGCCAATTGGAATTGCACGATTCCGGGTTCTTCCGTGTCGACGACGATCCACCGAACGCGGCGGTCTCTTCCAATGGATCCGGCCACCTTCAGGGTTTCGTCCATGGGGTTCCCTTCCCCCATGGCGACATTGCATTTGCCGTCGGTGACCAGGACGGCAAGGGGTCGCAGATGGGGGTCTTTGCGCATTTGCTGCCTGAGCAGTTCGTAGCCGGCTGCCAGACCTGACGAAAGGGGCGTCCGTCCCCCCACGGGCATCTCGTCCAGCAGTCTGCCGGCGATTTCGATGGAAGGGGTAGGGGGAAGGAGAACGGATGCCTCCCGGCGCCGAAAGGTCACCATGGCAACGCGGTCTCTCTTCTGGTAGGCGTCCAGGAGAAGGGACATCACCGCTCCCTTGGAGGCCGACATGCGTCCACGGACCCCCATGGATCCGCTTGCATCCACAAGAAACAGGATGAGACTGCCGATCCGTTTCTCCCTGACCTTTTCCCGCCAATCCTCCGGGTGAATGACTACGGCCATGGGGGACTCGCCGCGCCTGCGGATCTGGAAAGGGGCGGCGGCGCGAAGCATTGCATCGAGGGCAGGATCGCGGCACGTGCGGGCCGATCGGAAGCGTATGTAGCGTCCATGCTTGTGATGGGTGCGCGTGCGGGTGCGCCGTCCCGAACCGCGCCGCACCAATCGATCGAGGGGAGGGGCGATTCTCTTCACGGGAAAGGCTTCCCCTGTCCCGAAGACCTGTTCCTGCGCTTGCTGTTGAAAAGTCTCATCGGGGTGCGGCTCCGGCCCCTGCAAGGCTTCGGAGGGTGAAGACCGCTCTTGGGAGACCTCCCGATGGTCCGGCGGTTCCTCCGATGCAGCCCGGTTTTCGGGGAAGCTTGATTCCTGTGCTTCTCGAGAGGAAGCCGGGGAATGGGCAGGGCGGGGGACCGCATCACGCCTGCGGTGGGTCAGGGCCATTTCCGCAACGGCGAGCACGTCGTCCATCTCCGTCCGGTCCCGCCCTTCCCATGCTGCATGGGCACGGGATGCCCTCTCCATGACGAGATCCGACCGATGCCCGGCCACGTGATGGCTGGTGGCCAGTTCCCCGATGAATGACCGGATGTGTTGCCCAGTGCGCACGTGAGGGAGCAATCTACGGGCTCCCGCGATGCGTGCCGCCAGTTGCGCCTCTTCGCCGGAAAAGCGCCGCAGGAATTCCGTCGGGTCCCTTTCGAACGATTCCCTGCGTTCCATCAGTTCCACCCGGCAGGACGGGTCGGTCTCAGAGAGAACCTCCACGCAGAGGCCGAAGCGATCGAGGAGTTGAGGGCGCAGGGCGCCTTCTTCCGGATTCATGGTGCCCACCAGAGCGAAGCGGGTCTTGTGACGAAAGGCCGTCCCTTCCCGCTGCACGACGTTTTCACCGGAGGCTGCCGCATCGAGGATGACATCCACCAGATGGTCGTCCAGGAGGTTCACCTCGTCGATGAAAAGAATCCCGCGGTGCGCCCGGGCAAGAAGGCCCGGCTGAAACACGGGTTTCCCTCGCCGAAGGGAGCCGCTGAAATCCAGGCCGCCGATCACCCTATCCTCGGTGGCATTGAGGGGCAGCGTCACCACATGGAGCGGGCGATGGCATACCGCGGGGGAGGTGAATCCTTTGCGGCACTGGGGGCACCATTCTTCGGGTCTTTCCGGATCGCACACGAACGGACAGTCCACGTGAGTGGGGATTTCCGGCAAAACCCGGGCAAGCCCCCGAACAGCCGTGGATTTGGCTGTGCCCTTTTCTCCCCGGATGAGGACGCCGCCTATGCCGGGGTCGATGGCATTGAGCACCAGCGCCAGCTTCATGCGATCCTGGCCGACGATGGCGGAAAAGGGAAAAACATGGCCGCCTCGGGGGGGGTGAACGGTGCCGGAGGGAGCGGTCATGTGGACACCCTCTCCACAGCTTCTTCGATATCCCCTTCGATCTCCAGGTAGGCGTCCCTCAGCCGTTTCTCCAGGGAGGGAGAGGCGTCCCACATGCCCCGCTGAATGGTTTCCAGTAATTTGTCCAGGATATTTTGCAGAGCGTAGGGGTTCACCCGCCGGAGCCACGCCTGCATTTCAGGATCGAGGGCGTAGCGCGCCGCCACCCGTTCGTACATCCAATCTTCCATCACGTCGGCCGTGGCGTCCCAGCCAAGAAGGATGTCCATCACCTTGGAGAGGTCTCCCGCCCCTTTGTAGCCGTGACGCTGCAGGCCTGTGAGCCATTTGGGGTTGAGGAGACGTGCACGCAGGAGGAATTTTGCCTCCTCCTGCGTCGTGCGGAGCAACACGCGCTCCGGATTGGAGGCGTCTCCCACCAGGGCGAGGGGCATTTCACCGCGCACTGCGTTCACAGCGGCGATGAGTCCCCCGTAGTAGTTGTAGAAATCCGTGCAGGACAGCATATCGTATTCCCGGGAGTCTTCGTTTTTCACGGTGACGTCCATCCGCGACAGGAGCCTGCGGAAAGCTGCGGGCCGTTCCGCCCCATAGCATCCCTGGCCGTATGCATGGCTGGAATAGCGCACATAGATCTCCCCCAGGTCCCTTTTGGAATTCCACTGCCTCGATTCCACCAGTTCGGCGACGCCTGCGCCGTATGTGCCTGGGGGACAGCCGAAGACCCTCAGGGTTGCAAGGCGCCAGGACTCCGCATCGCTCGCCCCTTCTTTGCGGTATTCCTCCACATCCCCCAGAACGTTTTTCCGCACGAAGTTCGATTGGGACGACTCCGCAAGGGCGGCTACCATGCGGACGGCGCCGTCCAGGAGTTCAACGAGGTTGGGAAAGGCGTCACGGAAGAAACCGGAAATGCGGGGCACCACGTCGATTCTCGGCCGACCCAGTTCCGCTGCGGGAATGACATCCAAACCCTCGACGATTCCATTGGCCCGCCACACGGGACGCAATCCCAGCAGATAGAGGATCTCGGCAATATCGTCGCCCTTTGAGCGCATGGTGGGTCCCCCCCACAGGATGATCCCCACACTGTCGGGGTAACGCCCCTGTTCCTGGAGATAACGCTCGAGGAGAGCGTCCCCCAGGGCCTTGCCCACCTCCCAGGCAGCCAAGGTGGGGATGGTGCGCGCATCGAGGGAGTAGAAATTGCGTCCTGTGGGAAGGATGTCCGCCTGTCCGCGGGTCGGGGCACCCGAGGGACCCGGCGGGACGAACCGGCCGGAGAGGGCCGCCAGGATGGCGTCCATTTCGTCTGGGACTTTTCGAAGGTTGGGGACGAGGGTTTCGCACACATACCGGAGTACTCGCTCGATCCCAGGCGACGAAGTGCCGGTGCGGGTTTTGACCCACTCCGAAAGGCCGGCGGGGGAAAAATCTGCGGCGGCAAGGTCTCGAAGGAGTGCTTTGGCTTGGTCGTGCGCCTCCGCCATGACCTCACCCGCGGCTTCCCCGTCCCCGCCCCTTTCTGGTGCTCTCCGGCGAGACACGGGTTTCCCGCGCCACCGGCCTGTGGCGGCGACGAGCTCTTCCCTGAGGGATGGAACATCCCCATTGGGAAGTCTTGTCAACTGAGCGAGGAATTCGACGAAACGATCCCCGTCGAGGGGCCGGCCCAAGACGTGGAGGCCGTCGCTGATCATGCTGTCACCGATCTCGGAAAGATAGGCGTGGAGTCGCTTCAAGAACGAATCCATGTCTTGCAGAGCGGCTTCCCTGGTAATGCCCAGCTCCTGATGGAGGTCCGCGGCTTCTACCGCTTCCCACAGCAACCCGGCGAGAATGGGGAGTTTTCCCGGATCGTGTCGGCCCGCCTCGACGTACTCGGACAGTGCCCGGTCGACGTCGGTGAGTTCCTCGTACAGGTCCGCATTGGTGTAAGGGGGCGTGAGATGGTCGATGATGCAGCAGTAGGATCGCCGCTTGGCCTGAGTCCCCTCGCTCGGGTCGTTGATGATGTACGGATAGATGTTTGGCAAATCCATGATGGAGAGATCGGGATAGCATCCCCCGCTCAAAGCGAGGGCCTTGCCGGGGAGCCATTCGAGAGAACCGTGTTTTCCCACGTGGATGACTGCGTGCGCCCGGAAGACATCCCGGATCCAGCGGTAGTGGGCCAGGTAGTGATGAGGGGGGGAGAGGCTGGGGTCGTGATATACGGCTTCCGGGTTTTCCAGGTATCCCCGGGGGGGCTGGATGGTGAGGAAAACATTGCCGTTGAGCACTCCGGGAAAATAAAGCACGTCCTTGTGGACAAAAAGACTGCCGGGCACGTTTCCCCAATCCTGGGACATCTTGCGCCGGACGGTTTCCGGCAAAGCGCGATGCCAGGGAAGGAACCGATCGCGGGTGGCGGAAGCCACCGCGCGCCGGGCCATTTCTTCGGGAATGATCCATCGCCTGTCGCAGGTCAGTGTGCCGAGCATTTCATGGGCCAGGTCATCCCCGTCCCTGTAGAGGCGGTCGATTTGGTAGCCCTCGTCCGCCATGCGGTCAAGGAGGTGCTTCACCGAGGCGAAACTGTCCAGGCCGGCGGCGCAGCCGATTCTGTCGTTGCGGGGGGGATAGTGGTGGAAAACGACGGCGATCCGTTTTTCGTTGTGGGGTAAACGGTGCAGCGCGGCCCATTTGAGGGCGAGGGAAACGATGGCCGAGATGCGGTCGGCGATGGGGGAGTAGCGGATGAGAAGCCCCCCCGTGATGGGGTCTATGACGTTTTCCTCCCGTGTTGCCACGGGGACCGTGATGAGACTGCCGTCGAATTCGGGTTGCGCCGCCTGATAAGTTACGTCCATCATGGACATGCCTTGCCTGCTCTCCTCCCACGCCGCCCGGGAAAGGGAAGTGACCATCGCCTGAAGGACCGCAACGTTCAGACGCGGGTAAACCGCCCGGTACTCCCGGTTGGCGATGGTCATGGACATGGACATGGCATTGATGAGGACATCGATCCGCGGCCGTCCGTCCTTCAAGAAAAAGCTCTCAACGATTTCGTCAGAGCCCCGGTTGCCGAGGGATGCGTCCTTGAGGCGCATGCTGAACACCGGCAGGACATTGGCGCCCCGCATCTCTATTTCGCGGATGAGGGCGTCCAAGTGATCCAGATTTCCGTTCACCCAGAGCGTCTGAAAGAACCACAACCCCACCGTGGGGCGCTGCGGGTCGATGCGTTCCCGCTCATAGGTCTCCACATCCGCCACATATCCGAGATCCGGGTGGTAGAGACCTTCGTGGGCGATGGGGAGAGGGGGCGCAAGGGCTTCCCCCGATTCCTGGAGGATGGTCCGGAGAAAGGTCAGTCCCCGCTGAATGTTGACAGGACCGCCCTGGGCGAAATAGGCAAAGAGGTGATGCCATTTGCCGTCGGCCATTCCATCGGAGTGCTCGCGGGCGGCGAGAAATGCCTCTTCATCTCCCCCTACGGGTTGGATGTGAAGGTAGGGGCGTCGGTCCCCCGAGGCTCGGCGCTCATGGATCTTTGACAGCATGGGCTCGAACGCCGGGCAGGACGCTTTGCCGCCGTGGAGGGTGATGATCACCGCGTCGGAACACAGGACTTCGCTGACGAAAGCGGCAATGCGGGCCTGGTCGAAAAGCTGTGTCTGAGTGCGGCAGGTGACGCGCACCTGTTGCCCCGCATCCTGCATCATGGCAACGCCCCGGCTCAGGGAAGGCAGTTCCGAAGAGGTCGCACTGAAGTAACAGACGCGAAAAGGTTTCATGGAACGTCCTCGCGGGTGAGATACGCGCAGATCGTTTGATACACGGTGCACATGACCTGTCGGGAGGGGCCGTCGTTATACGTGAGACGCGATGGGCAATCGCCGGGGCATCGTCCTGCGAGAGGGCATTCCCCGCAGTGACCCTTCAGAGCGGCACCACGGAAAACGCTCTTCAGCCTTTGCCAGTCCACCGAAGCGACCGTTCCCGCACGCATCGCCGGGTCTCCGATAGTCTGGCTGCAGGGGTAAACCGTGCCATCAGGATGGACAGCCAGGCTCTCCCCGCTGCAGGCATGGCAGTAGGGCCGTGAAGATGCCCCGTCGCTCAACGCCTTCCGCACCGCCTCCAGTTCACGGCAGCGGAGGGGGACTCTGCGCGCCCGGTTGACTCTCCCGAGGACTTCCAGCATCGCCGTCACTCCATGGCGGATGGACTCCTCTGACGGGATTTCCGCCTTTTGCCGGAGAGCCCTCCCCTTGAGCACCAGGGGGTCAAATCCCACGCCCTCCACGGTTGGAAAGGCGGCCAGGGCCAGGAGAAGCTCTCCCAGGTGGGGGGTATTGCCTGCCGAGAGAACCGTCGTGACCCGCACGGGCAAATCGAATCGCGCCAGGAGTTCCAGGCCGTGAAAGGTCTCCGACGCTCCGCCCCGCAAGCGTTCCTGGATTTGCGGCGGCCCGTCGAGACTCACACCGACCGAAACGGCGTATCGGCGGCAGATCTCCAGCACCCCGTTATCCAGGAGCGTCCCGTTTGTCTGGATTGCCATGGTCGCCTGCCACCCCGCATCCCGAACGGATTTAGCGATCGCCGCCACCCGTCTCGGCTCCAGGGTCGGCTCACCGCCGGAGAGCTGCACGTGAAAGGGCCGCCCCGAGGACGCAGCCAGACGGAGTGCGGCTTCCGCTGTGGCCGTGTCCATCGTCATGGGGGATGGGTCTCCCCTGTAGCAACAGGCGCAGCGCAGGTTGCATGCGGTGGTCACCCATAGGACCAGGTATCGGATGGCAGCCGCCGTCATCGCCTCAGGAGCACCCCCATGTCCACCCGGTCCTGAAACCGCTTGGAACGCCAGGAACCCGTATGAATACGCCCCGCACACTCTCCCGGTCCGTAAAGGGTGGTCTCTTTCCAGGGAGCATGACCCATCGGAGGCTCGAAAATCGCAGCCCCATCCGGGGCAGCGGCGACAACGGCGGCCCGCTCCAGGCATTTCGCCCCGAGAAGCAGCCGACTGTCCTCATCCAGCCTTTCCGTTTCCGCCACCAGGAGGTCACACCCCTGTTTGGAGAGAGCGACGGCGAGCTCCGGGTGGCGCAGGAGCCGGGAGCCGACGAGGGCGATGCGTGCCGGACCGAAATCCCCTGTGGCGAAAGCGGATCCCGGAACAAGGACGGTCTTCCCCGATGGAGAAACCAGGGCGTAGGGCGAGGCCGATCCGTCCAGTCCGTCCACAGAGGCGATGATCGCCCTGTTACGGTTTCTCACGAAGGACTCAAGGGCATGGATCGGCACAGGAGAGGCATGACGGGGAAAGACGAAAAGGGTGGGGGGGACATCGTCATCGGTATTCACCGATTGCAATGGAACCAGGGTGTTGTGGTCTTGGGATTCGGGAACCACGCATCGGATGTTGAGTTCACCGGCCTCGGGCAGTCCCCAGAGGCCAGCGAAATCCTCCAGCCCGTTCACGTCCAGACAGATGGCGGCGAAATCCCCGGGGCGCCGCTCCGCCATGAGGGATTCCCGGTGCCTACAAGGGATCCGGCCGCCCTCCAATGGATAATCGACCAGCCAGATCGTCGTCGACTCGCTCACGGCGTCCAGGAGGACTGTTCCCGTGGCCGTGACGGCGTATGATGGGCCCGTGCGGCAGTCCATGCGGCGGTCCAATCCGGTTCTGTTGCACGCGACGACTCCCATTCCGTTCTCTAGTGCCCTGGCGCGCCAGACTTTCCGGGGGTCTATCCCTGTTGCGGGCCAGTTGGCGGGAATGAGGAGAAGATCGACGCCCTGGCGGGCAAGTGATCGAGGCAACAAACTGTAGTAAGCGTCCGAGCAGATGAGTACGCCCATTCTGCCCCAGGGAGTGTCGAACAGGTTCCAAGTACCGGGGGAGCCTGGGCATGCCCAGCGGCGCTCCGACGCGACCTTCCTGTGGTGGGCGGCCAGCAGTCCGTCAGGCCCCACGATGCATGCACTGTTGTATAGGATATGGGTTGCAGGGTCTCGCTCCGCCATCCCGACGCCGATGTAAACGCCATGGTGGTGAGCCAGTCTGCCGAGTGCCGAAAGGGTCTCCCCGGCCAGAGTTTCCGCGAAAGGCGCTGCTTCCGCGATGGAATCGAAGCCGTAGCCGGAAACGGCGAGCTCCGGTGCGAGGATCACCTGTGCGCCGGAAAACGCCGCCCGTTCCGCCAGGGAGAGCAATGCAGAACGGTTCTCCTCAGGCTTTCCGTGTTGCACGTCCAGGTGCAGGAGGCCTATGGTCAGGACTTCATCCACCGTCGACTCCTTCCGATGGGGTGTCAGCAAGGCATGGATCGGCCAGAAGGGATTCCAGGGATCGGTGCCTCACACTCCCGCCCCGAATCCTCCACTCAGTGATTCCCGTTTGTTCGTCCACTTCCACGCACACAGCCGTTTCGTCCTCCGGCACCACCGAATATCCAGCCCTCTCCAAAGCCCTCAGGGTCCATACTCCCGCAATTCCTCCACCCTTCAACCCGATGTTTCCCTTCTTCGCGCCATTCAGCCGGAATGCTCCGGCCGCCTTGTCGAAAAAGACCCCCGGTCCGGAAAAAGCGGTGGAAAAGGTGTCCCTGAGCACCAGATCTTCCGGTGCCCCCATATGGAGGGGGCCGCCGGGAGGGAGGAGCCAGAGCTGGTCGGCGCAGCGAAGAGCCAGATCCAGGTCATGGGTGGAGAGCAAAACGGCCCGCTCCGATGAATGGGCCAATTCCCGGAGGAGATGCATCAACTCCACGCGGCGGGGCAGATCCAGAAATGCCGTTGCCTCGTCTAACACCATCACCCTGGGTTCCTGAGCGAGGGCGCGGGCGATCATGACTTTTTGCCGTTCGCCGTCGCTCAGTTCGCACACCGGCCGATGGGCCAAGTCCAGGATGCCTACTGCTCGCATGGCCCCTTCCACGGCGGTGTGGTCCTCCCCACGGAACCGACCCGTCCAGTCGGTGAAAGGGTAACGCCCCAGCGACACCAGGGTTCGAACCGCCATCATTCCGACAGCGGCCTTGTCCGTGAGGACGAGACTCATGTGATGAGCCAGTTCCCTCAAGGAAAACCCTTGGAGGGGTTTGCCCTGAAAACGGATGGTCCCGGCGAGGGGCGGCTGCATCCCCGTGAGGGTACGGATGAGAGTGGTCTCTCCCGCACCGTTTGGGCCAAGCAGGCAGGCAAACCAACCCGGTCTGAGCACCGCATTGATCCCTGAAGCGACAATCCGGGCCGGATGCCTGGAATGGGGATAACCGATGGACAGTCCCTTCGTCTCGATCACGGGAGTCTCGTTCATGATCCGGCCTCCATAGCCTGGTGGCGATGCAGAATCACCCCGATGACCACGGGGGCCCCCATGAGGGAAGTCACCGCGTTGAGGGGCAGGACGATCCTTGTCCCCGGGACCTGGGAGAGGACATCGGCAATCAGGGCCACCGCGCCGCCGATGAGAATGACTCCGGGCACCAGCGCCCGGTGGTCCGATGTCCTGAGTAGGAGACGGCTCAGGTGGGGGACCGCGATACCGAGAAATCCGATGGGACCGCAGTAGGCCGAGACAGACCCGGCGAGGAGCGAGGTGCCGAGGATGATCCAAAGGCGGATCCCCTTTACATTCACGCCCATGCTCCGGGCGTACCCCTCCCCAAGCAGCAGGGCGTTTAGGGGTTTGATGATCACCCCTCCCATGACGATTCCCGCGAGCACGGCCACCACGAAAAAAGGCATGTGATGCCAGGTGACGGCTGCAAAGGACCCGAATGTCCACGCGATGTAGGTCTGCATTTGAACATCCAGGCTGAACTGCATGAGGATGCTCACGAGGGAGTTGGTGATGTACCCGATCATGAGGCCCACGATGAGCAGGGTCAGATTGCTCTCCACCCTGTGTGCAATCACCAGGACGATGCAGAGGGCTCCCAGAGCGCCGATGGTCGCCGCCGCAATGATCCCCGCCGCGCCCAGCATATGCGACTTCTCCAGATACCCGTTCCATCCGAGCGTCCAGAAACCCATCACCAGCACCGCAACTCCGAGCCCCGCCCCCGAACTGATCCCGAGAACAAACGGGTCCGCAAGGGGATTGCGGAAGAGGGTCTGCATCTTGAGGCCGGCCATTCCCAGAGCCGCACCGCTCAGCATGGCCGTGATCGCCCGGGGGAGGCGGAAGAGCAGGACGATCTGCCTCCATCCCTCGGGCACGTCTTCATCCCCCGCAAGAGAGGAGAAGACGCACCCCAGGGGAATGAGAACGGATCCCAGGGCGAGCTCGAGAACGAACGCCGTGAACGGGGCCAGGAGCAAGAAGCCCCACACTCCCTTGCCCGGTTGCGGCAAGGGATGGCTGCCTCGTTCAACCGCCGCTTCGCCTCTCCATCCTTTCATGGCCGCATGACCCCTTGATCAGGAAGCTTGCGATACCAGATGCGCTCGTGGGACGGCAGAATACTGGGATGAAAAATGCTGACGAGATCGGCCAGGACAAGATCCGGCCTTGCCACCCCGGTCTCCCAGTAATCGTTGCCTCCCCCCGGGCCGATTTTCGCGTCGTTGTTGTAAACGTTCCCCTGGCGGAATGCGCGGAAGAGGCCGTAGCGCTCATCGCTTCCCTTCAGTTCCGCAAGAGAACCACAGGGGCCGACGTCAACCCAGTAATCCGCATCACGTGCACGTTCCACCACCGACTCCATGCTGAGGGGCATATTTCCCCGTGAGGAGTCGTCCTTCCAGATGTAGTCCCCTCCCGCGTCGGCGTACAAACGGGCTGCGTAGCTTTCCCCGCCCGGCATGAACCACACATTCCGGTGGGCCATCCCATGGAAGACGGCAGGACGATGGATGACCCGCTCCCGTGTCTGCTCTGCCAAAAATTCATAGCGGCGGGCGATGTCTTCGAAGATTCGATCGGCGTAGGATTCCCTGTTGAAAAAGGCTGCCACGAATTTGATCCATTCCGCCCGACCCAGTGGAGTGGGTTCCATGTAGCTGGCCTCGACGATCACGGGAAACCCCGCCTCGGCCAGCTTGGGTTGGAGGTGATACTCGGGATCGTTGATCCCGTAGACAATGACGGCGTCGGGTTGCAGGGCGAAGAGACGCTCCATGTTGAGATTCCTGACCATTCCACTGTCCCCCACGCCGATTTCCTGGATCAGACCCTGCCGGATTCTTTCCGCGACCGGGGGAGAATTGACGAACCGGCCTCGGGCGATCCCAGCGATGGAGGATTCCAGGCCGAGCATGGCAAAAAAGGGGACCTGGGTGGTGCTCACGAGAGCGACCCGCTGCAGGGGTATCTCCACGACCATAGAATCGGGAGGAACGGACGGCCCTCTCTTACCCCGTTCCACCAGGATGTAAGTGAAGGACACCCGTGCATCCCGCCACGGGGAGAGCACCTGGATTTTCTTGAAGGTGTCTTGGTGTTCCACCGTGAATCCGCAGGCATAGCGAAGTCCGACTTTTTCTTGGGAAGGGACGGGTAGGGCGCCTTCCACAGGCGGATCTTCTCCTGCCATGCAACGGAGTGCTCCCACATCCATCGAAACAAACAGGATCCCGATGCATGCGAAAAGGACCAGGGTTGTGACCGCTCCGTGCTTTCTCATGTTCCGGCGACCCATATTCTTCGCCTCTATCTGTAAGCCAGTCCATTGAGGAGGGCATTGAGGGACATCTTCAGGACCAGGGGGATCTCATCAGTGGAAACCAACTCCCTGTAGTCCTGGATCTGCCTTCCCGCGATGTCCTCCGCTACCGCCCGGCACCAAGACGCAAACGCATCCAGGTTGGTGACGAGTCCTCTCTCGTAGGCGTCGCTCAAGGCCAATCCGGATTCCACAAAGCCGGAATGACGCGGGTCCAGCAGGACTTCCTCCAGTTGTTCCAATTCCACGGAGGGAGCAGGATCATCACCGTCATTCGTGCAGGGACATCGCCTCAGGAGTTCATAAGGGCTGACGCCCCTCTCCTCGAGGCGCCGGAACAGGTTACGCGGGACCATCAAGGCGTTTTGACGGAAGATCGCCTGCCGCACCGCGTCATAGACGGCACGGGCGATGAGTTCCCCCAGCTTGCAATGTCCCCCTGCATTGTCCAGGGGCTTGCCCATCCCCTCCACGACCAAGATCTCGTCAGTCCCTGTTCCCGTCGCCTGGAACCGGAGAGGTTCCCCGGCACTGCGCACGTCAAGATCCTGCATGGCGGCGGTTTTGGCCTCGGTGGCGCTGATGACCGCACGGGCCATGGCGCGAGGGGTGAGCCGCATGTTCGTCATGACGAGGATATTGATGGTCCCCGGTTCGTAGTACCGTCCTTCTTCCGCCGACATGCGAACGGCGTTGCTTTTCACTCCCGCGGTCACCAGGGCGTAAACGGCCAGGTCCTTGAAACGGACTTCACCGATGGCGAGGTTGTCCAGACTCGCACCGGTGAAAAGGAGGCTGCTGCTTGTGGGGGATTTGCCGATGGCTTTGCATGTCCGCTCCCTGGAAACCCGCAGCCCCAATTTGTGAGTGATGCTCCAGCACTGAGGCGGTGATCCGTGGTTGCCGATAGCTCGGACACCTGCCCGGCTTCCTTCCAGGGTTGACAGAACCCGCTGGGGTTTTTTGAAGTTGATGAGGAGGGTTTTATTGGGAAAGTCGAAGAGACGATTCTCCGCGATTCCGGCTGATTGGACGTAATCCAGGGGAAGAGGGATGGGGCGGAATGCGAGGCGCTCCTCCGGCAAAACCCGATTGCCCGGTTTGCTGAAGTCCTCACCATAAATGGTCGAAGCCAGCCATCCCACAAAAGCTCCGCTGTGGACGGAAGCCCGGCAGGTGAGTTCACAGGGGAAATCGTAGATTCTGCCATCGCGGACGGCATCGACGTCTTTCCAGCCGGGGCGGTCCAGGAGGGTCTTCGCCGCTTCCAGATCGCCGCCGCACCCGTAGATGACCTGGGGATTGAACCATTGCCATTCCTGGAGGGTCACCTCCACGATTCCACCCTTTTTACCGAGTTGCGGGGGGATTCCGCCGGCTGCGCGTATGAACGCGTTCTGAAAGGAATCATCCCCAGGCGCCATCACCCGCTCCCGCCCCATGAAACGCATCACCCGCTTCCTCCGGCCTTGTGGAATCTTCTCAATCTTTTTCGAAATCAGTTCCAATTGATCCCTGATCCTTCGGTTCAACTCCGCAGCCTTGTCCTCCCGCTGGAAGAGGTTGCCCAGGACCTCCACATTCCTGAAAATGTCCTCGATGGAGTGGCTTTCGAGCTGGATCAGCTTGCAGGACCCCCGGGACATGCGTTCACGCACTTCTTGGTGGAGTGAGGAAAGAAAGACCACGTCCGGCTGGAGCGCTGCAACCCGGGCGAGTGAGGGAAACCGGAACCCCCCCACCACCGGCAAGAGGGCGGTCTCTGGGGGATGATCATCGTAGGCGATGACCCCCTTGACAGCATCCCCCGCCCCTAGTTCAAAAAGGATTTCGGTGATCCCGGGAACGAGGGAGACGACCCGTTGTGGGCGTTCGGTGAAGACAATCTCGGCGCCAGTGGAATCAGTGATAGTCAGGGGATAGGACCGTGCCTCGGCCAATCCGCTGGACAGGATGAGACAGAGAACGACCAGCAAATGACGCTGTTGTATCGAGAGCCTCATTCCACCCCCTTTCCCCCGCCCATGAGGTGCATCTCCGGTTCATGGTGCAAACCGCTTCTCCGGTGAGCAGGATGCGGGCAACTGCCATGGATGCCACGGAAAGCCAGGTGCGAAACCGGCGTGCTACCCTGACCGGAAGAACCGGATTTTCCCGCAAAAAAAATCCCCAGAGCATTCAGCTCTGAGGATCGCACCCGGTTTCACTTGGTCCCGTGAGGGATCGCCGACTATCTCCGCGTAACGGCGCCCCAGCGGTCATCAGGCAGGTCTTCTGACTCACGGATCATCCTACTCTCCGAGCCTTCCCGTTGCCCCAGGCAATTCAGTGGCGCTTTCGGATTTCGTCCCCGTTCACAGCGGCGGGACCGTTCCCGAGTTACACGGGATTCCCTATTGAACCTTGCGGCACCTGATTCCGTCTATGAATCTGATTCGATTGAACATAAATATGTCTACGGGATTTCGACGCCCGTGTCAATCGAAGAATGAGGTGGGTGGATTCGCGAGTGGCCGGAAGAAGAGAGACTTTCGAATCGGTCCTTGCCGAAAAGCCATCTTCTTGACGTCTCCACCTGAGAACGGGTACAAGGGGCAGGCAAGACGAGGTGGCGGATTCTAGACCGCGGTGGATCCCGCGCAGACGTAGGACGGGTTCCAAGTCCGGCCCATGCAGTTTGGATCGGCCCCGGAATGCCCGGTTTTCTCCGTTCCCTGAGGGCCTGCCGGGCTCTTTCTTGGCAGGGGGTCGGCTGCAGGTCCTCTCCCCATTCAGAAGCATCAGACGGCTCCAGATAGGGCTATCCTGCCTCCACCCCCTCTCGCGTCTTTAGACGGGGGACAGAACCTGCGTAGGTTGCGTCGGGAGGAGCACTTTCCAATGGTCCCATTGATACGCTTCATCGTCCTCTTCATCTTCTTCACGTCAGGATGGGGGCCGGTTCTCCCTGTTGGAACCGCGCATGGGGCAAACATTTCAGGTGAGCCTTCCCGCCGGGAGATGACCGTGTTCCAGGCGTTTTCCCTGGGAATCATCGAGGGGGTGACCGAATACCTGCCGGTGAGTTCCACGGGGCACCTCCTTGTTGCCCAGAGAATGATGGGGATCGGCAACGGCGGTTCGGGGTCCTCGGCAACGGGCGAACATTCCAAAGAGGCCGCGGATGCCTATGCCATTTGTATTCAGGCGGGGGCCATCCTGGCTGTGCTCTGGCTGTACTTCCGGCGTTTCAAGCAGATGCTCATGGGACTGTCGGGCAGGGACGAAAAAGGGCTGAGAATGGTCTTCAACATCCTGGCCGCTTTCCTTCCTGCAGCCATCATGGGAATTCTCTTCAACAGATTCATCAAGGCCACCCTTTTCGGGTTGTGGCCTGTGGTGGCCGCATGGGTCGCAGGGGGAATCGCCATCCTGGCGGTGGAGCGCTGGAAGCTGAACGAACGGAGGCGGTCCCCGGCGACAGGCCTTGGGCTGGATGAACTCAGAGGCCGCACGGCCCTGATCGTCGGGATCATCCAGTGTGCCGCCATGTGGCCCGGGGTCAGCCGCAGTCTCGTGACCATCGTGGGCGGGCTTGCCGTTGGTCTCTCCCTTCCGGCTTCCGTGGAATTCAGTTTCCTCCTGGGGTTGGTGACGCTCACGGCAGCTACGGGGTACGATGCAGTCAAGCACGGTGAAGTCATGCTGCAGGCGTATCACGCCCTTCCGCTCGCCGTAGGCCTTTTTTCCGCTTTTGTGTCCGCGGCGGTGTCCGTCAAGTGGATGGTGGCCTATCTCAATCGGCATGGCCTGGCCCTTTTCGGCTATTACAGGCTGGGTGCGGCCCTTGTGGTGGGCGCACTCGCTCTCCTAGGCCTCATTTGATCCTTGAAACCCCATATCCGTTCCCTATGGGCACTCATCTCTGATCTCCCCCCTGTTCTCGGGACACAAAGGGGCTTACGACCCGAAAAACTCGCGTCTTTCCAAATGGTCTTGAGGCTGCCCAGGGAACTGGATGAAAAGCTCTTCCAGGAGGATTTTGGAGTATGACGGTTGCAGCGGATCCGGATCTCCTCGATTTTTCCGTTCAACTGCTGGAACGCTGGGGAGGACTCATCGAGAGGCAGTCGGGGTGCCTGCTGGCCTTGCTGCCACCTTTCCTGGCCGGCCAGGTGGAACTCCCGGAGGAGATCCGGCTCGGTTCACAGATGGCCCTACTCATTTACGGAGGGATTGGTGTAGGTGGGAATCCAGAAGAGCACGGGGACCGTTGTCCAGGGTCTTTGTGCATTGTGGGGCACAGCCTATCCCTCTCTTTTCCCGCCTGGCGAAGTCCCTTACCATTTCCCGCCGCAGGCGGAGAGGGCGATTACCGGAGTTATGCGCCTCGCCGAAACGCTGGTCCTGGAAAACCTGTAGGATTTCGTCCAAAGCATGCGGCGTCGCCTCAGGCGGGATGTGCACAACACCCGGGAATACCACCAGGCGCTCCGGTCTGAAATGGAGGCCGGACTCTCCCATCCTGCCGTGTCAGAAGACCAGCGGCGGGAGCGGCTGGCCAAGACGGAGGATCTGCCCGTACCCGGATCCGCCCCCTGCCTTTGGAACAGGGAGTGGAACTCCTCTGCCCGAAATGCCGGGCCGGCGAGGCATGAATACAACCCACCACCCGCGAAAAGGTCTGGTTGGGGGAAAAACCCAGACTTCTTCATGCAATCGCCGGGAGGCTGACGGTCACCCTGGTTCCGCCGCCGGGTACGCTTTCAAGGGACACGTGGCCTCCATGTTCTTCCGCGACATTGCGGACGATGGCCAAACCGAGCCCCGTCCCCCTGGCCCGGGTGGTGAAAAGAGGTTCGAAAGCCCGCCGTGCCGTCTCCTCGTTCATTCCGACCCCGTTGTCCTCCACCTGTATGAAAACCGTCCCGGGTTCCGCCCTGGTGGCAATGCGAACCCAAGGTGCATGAGGGGCGTTTGAACCCTGGTCGCCTTGTTGCTGAGGGGTCAGCGCCTGTCGGGCGTTTTCCAACAGGTTGGTCACCACCCTGCGAATCTTTCCTGCATCGAACGAAACCTGGGGCAGTTCCGGAGAGAGATCCCGGATGAGAGGAAAGTCATAAACGGACGCCAGGTCGTCCAGGATCTTCTGCAGCGCAGCGTTCAGATCACCCGGAAACATCTCTGGTGAACGCCCGCGGGTGTACTCCAGGAGATCGTCCACAATGGTGTTGCACATCATGACCTGGTTGGTGATCCTCTGCAAATGCTTCGAAATTTTCTCGCCCGAATTGCCGAGAATGCGTTGGAGGTAGTAAGCGGAGGAATAAATCACCCCCAGGGGGTTGCGAAGCTCATGGCTCACGGTCGCCGTGAGTTGTCCGAGTGCGGCCAGGCGTTCCCGCTTCACCAGTTCGTCCCGCGCCTCCTCCAGTTGGCGGGTCCGCTCCATGACCAGTTCTTCCAGTCGTGTCCGGTGGCTGGCCAATTCCTCTTCCACCCTTTTGCGTTCGGTGATGTCCAGGGATACTTCGAGTCCGCCGATGGCTTCCCCACTCGCATCGGTTATGGGATATCCCTGATTCAGCCAGGTCCTCCCGTCCGGTGTTTCCTTCTCGATCTCCTGACGGCGACCTGTCCGGATGGCTTTCAGGACGATGCAGTCGTGGCAAGGGTCGTCGCGTTCCCCCCAGAGTGTGTAGCAGTACCTCCCGATAACGTCTTCCCTTTTCATTCCCACCGAGTCGCAGGCGGTCTTGTTGGCCCACACGATCTTCATGGTCACATCCGTGTAAATGACATTTTCCATCAGACTATCGAGGATGATGCGTTTTTCATGCTCCGACCGGTGGAGTTCTTCTTCCATGCGCTTGCGCTCCGTGATGGGCACGACAAGCTCGAGGACGGCTTTCACCTGACCTTCCTGGTCCCGGATGGGAGTCGCAATGATTTGGGACCAGATCAGATTCCCATCGGCATCGGTTCCAACCTGCTCGTTGACGGCTTTCTCCACTCCCTTCTCGAAAACCTCCAGCGCCCCGCAACCCGGGCAGATTTGGGACCTTTGGTTGTAGGTCTCGTAACACGTCTTTCCCTCCACCTCGCCGAAAAGCATCTTGAGAATCCCATTGGCCCAAAGGGTTCTGAAATCCCGGGAGATGATGGCAAGGCCGGCGCCGATATTGCCCGTGATGGTTTCCAGGTGGTTGCGCTCCATGCGCAGGGCCTCTTCTGCGACTTTGCGATCGGAGATGTTGCGGAAGATACAGCGGACGAAGACAGGGTGATTCCCTTCTATGCGAGAGCTGAGGTTCCCTTCGACGGCTACCTGGCAGCCGTCCTTTGTGAGCAGGGTAAACTGCCGGTTCTTTTCAGTCGATCCTTTGAGGACGCGCAGGAAGGTCTCCTGGAACTCCCCGACGTCGTCAGGATGCAGCAGATTGCGGACCTCGAGGCGCGTCAATTCCTCTCCGGAATACCCGAGGGTTTCCATTACGCTCTTGTTGGACTTTACCACTTCTCCTTGCGGCGACAGCTTGAGGATCAGTTCCTCGGCATTATCAAAAAGGTCCCTGTATTGTTCCTCCTTGGCGAGGAGATCCTGAACGGTCAGTTCCTGGATGATGGCGTAAAAGATGAATGCCCACGACAAGGGCATCAAGGTGCCGATGAAATCCCCGAGGCGGTCCATGGGTGGATAGATGCCGGACCATTGGAGGAAATTGCTCACGGCGATAAAGCCGTTGAGAGTCACGAATGCGATGAAAAGGGTCGTTGTCGGCCGGTGAAAGACTCCCCCGAAGGAGAAGATGAGAAGGCCCAGGGAAAAAAGGGAACAGAGAACGCCCAAAGCGCTCAGTGTGCTCACCATGTTCATCTTTCCGCCCTTCCACGCCGCCGCACCATGAAGAAGAGCCACGCTGCAAACGATGCGGTGCTCAAAAGATACGAGAAGTGTTCCACGATGTTGAAAAGCTCCGACCAGAAGAAGCCTTCCAGGACCGTCGCAGCCCATGCAGACAGCATCATGAGGAACGCAACCAAGAGAATCCGGCTCCCCGGGAATCGCTTCATCTGTGAGTAATTTGGAATAAGAAGAGCGGCGACTGCCAACCCAAGGACCAGTGTGATGATCTCGCTTTCCTGCATCATGGCCTCTCACGGTCACCCGGTCGGTCGATTTCCTCGATTTTGCCCCAGGCGGGTGCCTGGACACACTGAGAGTCTCCCTATCCCGCCTAAAAACTCAGGCGACTGGAAGCAGAGACCCGATAGAGGTGAAATTGCCTGAACTGCCTAATCCACTACCGCGAATTTCTCCTGGAGGGCCCGGCACACGGGACAACGTTCGGGAGCTTGGTCGTAGGCAATGAAACCACAGATTCCACACACATGGTAAGTTCCCGGAGGTCTCGAGGCGACCTGCCGCACGAGAACCATGTGGTTTCGGGTGGTGCGGACCAGTTGATCAGCCATGCCCCTTGCAGGACCATCCGTATTTTCCAGCATTGCCATGTAGGAGGAAAGGGACTGTTGCAGCGAAGCGAGGGTTTGTTCGAGGTTTTCATCCGTTGATCCGGTTCTTCCCCGCAAAAGCATGAGCGCCTTGTTCCAGTGAACCCGTTGAGCTTGTTCCATAGCTCGGAAAAGCTTTTCTTCTGCGTTCCGCCCTTCGGCGTGTGCCTTCAGTGCCGCTATTTCGTTTCGAGCTGCTTGCACGCTTTCCAGCACAAGAGCCCTGGCCAGATATTCCCGCGATTTCTCTTGATCAGCCCTTACGCTGTCTTCCCGCCCCGTGAGACCATCGTCCATGGCAGTTCTCCGCCCTTCTCCCGGTCTGTCGGTCAAATATCGCCTATATCAATCAACTTTACACCCGAGAAAGCACTGTGTCACTTCCCTTAAAGCACTGTGTCATTTCCTTTTCCCCAATGAAGGTGGCGGATCCTTTTGTCTTTCTTTTTCCTTACCTTGGGCAATGCAAGGGCGAAACGGGATTGGAGATGGCCGATGTTTTGTTTGGACATCGTCAAGCAATGATGCTTTGGGGATTGAGGAACCGCGACCCCGGTTTTCTTGAGCGTGAGGAATGTTGCGCCTTGTGCGCGGACACGTGGCAATGATTATTCAAAAGGTCGATTGAAAAAAAGTGGACGTTGCAACAAAAGAGTCGCTCAACGTTTCTTGTGGATCCTTGGAGTCCCTCCGGCCTCCGAGATATCAGATGGAAACCAAGACCAAGATCAGGGAGTCAAGGACGATGGCAACAATTCTTCACATCCAGTCGAGTCCCATGAAAGAAATATCCTTTTCCAACCGCTTGGCCGCCGCTTTTCTGGATGCATACACATCTGGGCATCCGGAGGACCGTATCGCGACCCTGGATCTCTGGCATGCGGACCTTCCCCATTTTGACTTTTTGGCGGCATCAGGCAAGTACAAAATCATCCGGGGCATGCCTCACAGTCCGGAAGAGGCGAGCGCGTGGGAGAAAGTCCTTGGTTTGATCGGTCAATTCAAAAGGGCGGACAAAGTGGTCCTATCCGCAGGAATGTGGAACTTTTCCATACCATACCGGCTCAAGCAGTACCTGGACGTCATCGTCCAACCCGGACACACTTTCGGTTTCGATCCCCAGAAGGGATATTTCGGTCTGGTGACGGGAAAACCGTTGGTGCTGCTCTTGGCAAGCGGAGGGGAGTATCCCGAAGAAACTGGGGGAGTGAGGTTTGACTTCCAGAAACCATACCTGGAAATGATTTTCCAATTCATGGGGTTCAGCGACATGCGCACCCTGAGAGTAGAAGGGACGCTGGGCCCGGGGGCGGAAGAGAAGCTTCGGTTGACCCTTGCCGAGGCGCAGAAGATGGCCGGGGAGTTCTGAAACAACTCGGCATGGGGGTCGGGAAGTGTGATCTTCAGGGGGAAGGGACAGGAAGCGGTGTTTTGCGGTTGACAACCACCTTTCGATTGAAGGAACCCCCCACCAAATGCATCTGTGGAGCCTGTCGAAGGAGAGAACCAATGTCGCGCCGATCTTCATCCGTCACCATGACGACCTTTTCGGGAGAGGTCCAGTGCCGGAGCATCGCCTGGTCATCGAGAAAACGCTCAGGGGGTTCACGGCGGCGGGCGGCGATTCCTTCGAACCGGGGGTCTTTGAGGATGTGAACGGGACGCTTCAAATAGTAGGTGATTCCGCCGATCCACATGTGCTCGTGGGGTTCCTGCACGATCACCATTTCTTCGGGACTTGCGACGGATAGGGTCCACTGTGCAACGGTCTTGCTCGACTGGAAGGGTTCCATCACAAGGAACCCCCAGTGCACCATGACAAGGAGCGGGGCCATCATGGCGACGAGGAAAGCCAAAACCGCCCCTGGGCGTTCCCCGAGGGAAGCCCGGAAAGCCCCTCCCAGGAACAGGGCGACACCCATTAGACTAGCCATGGCCGGGAGTCGGATCTTTTCCAGGAGAACCGCGTGGTCGCCACCGGCAACCCACCCTGACGTAGGCCATGATTCCTGGAAGATCCTGAAAACAATCTCCTTCTGAGGACCCAACACAATCCACGCCCCGGTGGCCGCCGTAGCGGCCGCCATCGCGGCGATTCCCAGGGACATCTTCAGGGCCCTGGTGGAGGGTCCGGGGACTTCCCCGCCGAGGAGGTCGTCCCAGAATTTGCCCACCAGCAACGCCAGGGCTGGGACGGCGGGCAGAGCGTAGTATTCGAGGCGGGATCGGGAGGCGGAGAACAACCCGACGAAAACGAGGATCCAGATGAGAGGCAACAGGTCCGCGCTGCCTCGAAGGCCGGAGAGGTGAACGCGTCGAAAGGCCCGGATCAGGGCCTGGGGGACAACGGACACCCAAGGAAAGGTCCATAATAGTGTGAGGACCAGGAAAAGAGGAAGGGCCACGGATTCGTCTGGCGGATATCGCCCTCCCGTAAATCGCATGACATGCTCCCGGATGATGAAGTAACCCGCAAAATCGGGGTTTACCATTCCTACCGCAAGATACCAGGGCAGGGAGATGAGACAGACCACGGCTGCTCCCCCCACCACCTGCCTTTTGGAAAAGAGGTCCAGTCGCCTGGTGAGCAGCATGTGAATTCCGATGATGGCCAGGGGAAGTGCCAGCCCCACGAGACCTTTGGTGAGGGTTGCGAAACCGAGGGCCGCGCACATGACGAACATCCATCGTGTACCCGGTTGAGGGGCATTCTCCAGGCAGCGGGCATATCCCAGGATCGCCAGAGCAATCCAGAAGCAAAGCAGCGCATCAGGCATCCCAAGGCGTCCGAAGATGTGCATCCCGATGGAAGTGGCATAGATGAGGGCCGGCAGCCATCCCTTCCTCATTCCGTAAAGGCTGCGGCCAAGCGCAGCCACCACGGGGATGATCCCCCAGGCAGCGAGAGCTTGCCAGAAACGGGCGGCGACTTCCGATTCCCCTATGATCATTTGGTTGAGAGCGATGACCCAGTAAGTGAAAGGTGGCTTGTCAAAATGGCGGGTCTCGTTGAGCCGGGGGGTGATCCAATCCTGATTGAGGCGCATCTCCCTCGCGATCTCCGCATACATGGCCTCTCCATCGTTGAGGGCCGGAAAGCCCAGGTCTAGAAGGAAAAAAGGCAGAGCAACGATGGCGACGAGAAAAGTGGGCTTTCTCCACCATTGCGAGGAGGGGAGGTGTGTTTGCGCTCCATCCGGACAACCCTCCGTATCTGTGGGGGCCGGTATGGGTGGGTGGAATCCGTCCTTCATGGGAACTCTTTCAGTGCCGGGACCGGCCGAGATGGAAAAGACGTTCTTTTTCCCCAACGCCCTTTGTGCGGAGATAAACCCGCCGTGAGGATCAAGGTGCACTTTACCGACCAACCGCCGAAACCCGGGATTGTGCATCGCGACCTGTAGGGGGAACGGGTGAGGGTTCCCCGTCGTCACACGGAATGCCTGCGTCAGGCATGGGTCATTAATGCATGACGAAAAAAGGTTCAAGTGTTTTCTTGCTTCGAATCGGTCTTGTAGGGATTTGTCCCGTTGGACGATGATGCGCTGCGGGTGCTCGGAGGAAGGACAAGACTGGGCGGACCGATAACGCGACGTTCGCGCCGAGTGGTGTTGGTCAAGGCAAAGGGCGGCGCTTCGGCCGCTCGGGGTGTGTGGGGATAAAGGGCGAGCCACACAGAAAGGGATTCAGGAAGAAAAAAAGGGAACCTGCTGCCCTTCGCTTTATCAACAGTCTCCTGGCGCGACGGGAATCAGGCTCCCCGGCAGGCGATGCATTTCACTTCCACCTGAGCTTCTCTCGGGAGTGCCTTCACTTCCACCACGGCCCGAGCGGGTTTGTGGTCCCCGAAGAATTGGCCGTAAATCTCGTTGAACAGCGAAAAGCGGGTCATGTCTGT
Source organism: Deltaproteobacteria bacterium (assembly GCA_012517315.1). Classification (GTDB taxonomy): domain Bacteria; phylum Desulfobacterota; class Syntrophobacteria; order Syntrophobacterales; family Syntrophobacteraceae; genus JAAYUJ01. Next base: position 134,981 of record JAAYVE010000055.1, on the reverse strand, counting down.
CAGGAAGACGTCGACGGAGACCACGTCGCCGAGGTCATATCCTGCGGCCTCGACAATCTCCTTAAGATTCTTCAACGCCTGCCGTGCCTGGGCTGAGAAATCCACGTCCACCAGTTGGGTTTCCCCCGGGGCCAGGGGGATCTGCCCGCTCACAAAAAGCCATGGACCGCTAAGGATTGCCTGGGAATAGGGGCCGATGGCAGCGGGAGCCTTATCCGTCTTGATGACATGAAGAGGCATGAATATTCCTCTCTTGTTTGACAGGCTCAATCCCACCATGGCTCATGAGCGACAGGCGTAACACTTTTGTCGGCTCAGACTCCGGAGCACATTGCATTGAGGATCGGTTCCTCGCCCCTGACCTGCGAAAAATGCCGCGGGATCGTTTTCCCCACCGGGTCCTGTCCCCCAAATGGGTCCGTACGACAGTCCAAAACTATGTTATTCTCTCGCCTTCCTTTTGGCAACTCCGCCTTTTCTGGGCATTTTGACGGACTCGCTCTCCCGGTTGGGCAAATCCATGCCCGCATAGGGCCCGTGCTGGACGATGATGAGGCATTCGGTCACGGGGCTGTAGTCGGCGGGTTTCTTCCAACCGGTGATCTTTGCAGCGGCTGCTGCGGGTTGGGAGGGTGAGAGGGCCGTGAGCGCCTCCGCCACTGCGTCTGCTAGGGAATCCGGAACGTGGGAGCAGGCGGCCATGGGATACTCGGGGTACAGCTTTGTGGAATGGGCTAGGGGAAAGCCGTCTTGCACCTGTTGGATGACCCGGAAGTCTTCGATTTTGATTTTTCCGTCAGCAGCCATTTTCTCAAGCGTTCCTGTTCGCACGGATCCACCGTCTGCTGCCCCGTTGTAAACGGCATACACCACATTGTCGTGGGTGGGCGTGGAGCGGAGGGACTTGAATTCCCGCTCAGGGTCAAGGCCGCTTTCAATGAATGAGCGCTTGGCCATCAACCATCCGCCGAATGCCGTCAGACCGCGGCAGATGAAATCCTTGCCGCGGAAGTCGGCAAGCGTTTTGACGGGACTTTCCCTCTTCACGATGATGGCGGATCCCCATTCCTCCAAGGGATTGTCCTTGTGCCTGTTGATGAGCGTCGCGATTGCACGGGCGTTGTGCAATTTGCTCAGTTCCACGTACATGGCTGAGTTGGTGTAGAAGAAATCCACTTTCCCGTTTTTGACGCTGTTGTAGAGCGCTGTGTCGTCCATGGGAACCACGGAAAAGGAATGGCCGACCTGCGCCGAGAGGTATTCCGCCGTAGGGTTCCATTCTTTCTCCGCGACTGTCAATCCACGGTTGGCCAAGACGGCGATGATGTATTCCTCGGAGATGGCGTTTCCAGGTAAGAAGATGACCAGAGCAACGAGTAATGGGAAAAGGACGGCGTTGAGTTTCGCGTTCATCGCTTTTTCACCTCCACTGAGAGGGCATCAGAAGGAAAGACACATTCAGGATTCATTTCCACGCCAAAATGTAAATCGGTCCGGTGGAGGGGTTTCTTGAAGGACATCATCTTGCAGAAGGGCGAAGGGAATTCAAGGTGCGTGACCGCAGCGCCGGTCAACGATTACGGAGACTTTTGCTCAAAACCTTGAGGGTGCAGACACGATCCCGGCTTTCCCATGATGGGCGTGCTCATCATTTCTCGAGGCATTCTCTTTCCTCATGTCTCTTCTCTAATGGTGATTTTGTCGAAAGGTCCATCTCATCGTTGACATCGCTGCCCACGAATGAATTGCCTCGCCATACAAGCCAAACCTCCGGGGCGCCTTGTGAACAAAAGCGGGATCTATGGGAATTGTTTCAGGCGCCCCGGACATGCGCTCTGACTTTCACGCGGACACCTTATGTTTCGAATTCTTTGACAAACTGGCCAATCTGCACTCCGAGGTAAACGCACTCGACGCCGTCGAGGCAAGCTTCAGCATCCTTTCTCTCCAGGTGAGTGCGCAGTCCTTTGCCTCCCTTGCTCAGTTCCACAATCCAGGCATCTTTCCTGTCGTCGAAGCAAACGGCCAAGTCCACCCCCTGTTTCTGAATCTCGGGGTACATTTCCTTCAACTTGTCCTCAAGAACCCTGTAGTCGATGCTCATGACCGTCCTCCTTGTCTTTTCAAATTGTCGCCGGTTGCACGGCACTTCCAAACATCATCTTATGCGCCTGCGTTCATTACAATAATCACTCGATCACCATCAGCCACCGTTCCGTCTTCGCGACTGCCTGACCCGGTGGGATGCGCCTGAGAAATCTATGGTGAAATCTTTGGTTGCCAACGTGTCCCGATGAATCTATGATGACTTCGTCGCACCGAGGTGTGCGGAAAATCGCAAACATTCCCGCTTGTTCGCTCGTAAGCCCAAGAAAGATTTCTGACCCGTGCCTGCATTCGGGAAGAAGAGAATTTGGCAAGCGCCGACTATCTCAAAATCTTGATTTACTCCCATGATACCTACGGCTTGGGCCATATCCGGCGTTGTCTTGCCATAGCCCGAAGCGTGAGGAAGTCCCCCGCCAACGTTCTGATACTCACGGGATCTCTTCTCGCCGGTCGTTTCAAGAGTCCTTCTCGAATTGATTTTGTGCGCATCCCCGGTATGATCAAGGTGACCAACGAGCAGTACCTTCCCTTGTCCATGAAGCTTGAAGCCACGGAACTCCTGGAGATCCGGAGAAAAATCATCCTGGCCACGACGCAGGCCTTCCAACCGGATTTTTTCATCGTGGACAAGGCCCCCCTGGGACTCAAGAAAGAGATCGTGGAAACGTTGCGCTGGTTGCGGAAGGACTTTCAAGGCTGCAGGACCATCCTTGGACTGCGGGACATCATGGACAGCGCCGAGTCGACCATTGAAGAGTGGAATGAGAAGGGCATCTACGATGCCATGAAGCAGCTTTACGATGAAATATGGGTATACGGCTGCAGGGACTTTTACGATCCTATAGTGGAATACGCCATCCCCGAAGATGTGGCTTCCAAGATCCACTTCACAGGCTATATTCGCCGTAAGGTGCCAAGCGCCGAGGACATTCAGGCGGCGCGAAAGGCCCTCGGCATCGGCGCCCACGAACGGCTCATCCTCCTCACCACGGGAGGAGGCGGCGATGGTCATCCCGTGGTGAACGCATTTCTGTCGGCCTTCGATCAAGCCATGGGAAAACTTCCTGAAAACACCCGGGTGGTGATCGTGACGGGGCCCTTCATCTCCAACAGGGACTACCAGGAAGTTGTCAGAAAATCCAAGGCCTTGGGATTCATCATCCTCAAGTTTCACCGCTTCATGGAAGCGCTCATCGGGGCGGCCCAAGTCATCGTCAGTATGGGTGGCTACAACACCCTGTGCGAAATCGCGAGCCAGAGAAGGCCGTTTTTGATTGTGCCCCGGACCGTTCCCCGGGAGGAACAGCTGATTCGGGCACAGGTGCTCTGTGGAAGAGGCTTTTGCGATTTTCTGCACCCGCGGGAGGTGACTCCGGAGAGGCTCTTTGCACGGGTTCTCGACCTGCTTCACAATGGTTCGGCATTCCGCGAGAAGATGGCGCAATTCCCCTTTACGGGCCTGGAAGTGATCCAGAAGCGGATCCTCCAGCATGGCAAGGGGAAACGGCCTTGAGGGATGGGGAAAGGCGCCTGGGGATGATCCTCAAGGGCTACCCGCGCATCTCGGAGAGCTTTATCAGCTCCGAGATTCTCATGCTCGAGTCCCTGGGCATTCCCATAGACATCTTCTCCATCAGGCAGCCCAGGGAGAGTTTTTCCCACGATCATGTAAAACGCATCCGGGCCAGGGCCGCCTACCTTCCCGAATACGTGCTCCCCAATGTGAAAACCCTTTACAGGAGCAACACGGCTCTCCACGCGAGACTGGGCCGACACTACCGCACCTGTCTCGTTGAGGCACTGGGAAGAGCCAGGGAGAGGCGAAAGAGCGCCTCTTTGAGGCATTTTCTCCAGGGCGGGCACCTGGCGGCTTTGTATCTCGTGGGGGGCAGAGTGAAACATCTCCACGCCCATTTTGCCCACACTCCCACCTCGGTGGCCCTCTTCGCATCCCAACTGGTTGGTATCCCTTTCAGTTTCACCGCGCATGCCAAGGACATCTACACGACGGACCCGGACCAACTGGTGCGAAAGATCCAAAAGGCCCGCTTCGTTGTCACCTGCACGCGCTACAATGCGGAATATCTCCGCAGTTTGAGAGACAAAGGAGGGGCGACGACACCCATCCACACGGTCCACCATGGGATCGACCTCGACATGTTCCGTTTCAGCGACCCGCCTCCATCCGGTACTCCCTATCGCATCCTTTCCGTGGGACGCCTCGTGGAAAAGAAAGGTTATGACGACCTGCTCCGAGCTCTCAAGTTGCTTGACGCATGCGGTCTGGACTTTGAGTTCGTGCATATCGGAAGCGGGGAACTGAGGGAGTCCGTTGCGGCGATGGCGGGAGAGCTTGCTCTGACACCCCGGGTGAGGTTTCTGGGTACCCTTCCACACCGGGAAGTGGTCTCATGGTATCAACGGGCTCACTGCTTCGCCCTTGCCTGCAAAGTGGCCGGAAACGGCGACCGGGACGGGATTCCCAATGTACTTGTGGAGGCCATGGCCGTGGGATGCCCCGTCGTGGCCACACGTATTTCCGCCATCCCCGAACTGGTGGAAGACGGGGTGACGGGTTCCCTCGTTGAACCGGAGGCCCCACCAGCTTTGGCACGCGGCATATTGGAGGTGCTTCTCCACGGAGACAGATGCCGGGAGAGACGGAAAAAGGCGCGGGCAAAGGTGGAAGCAGATTTCGACAGCAGTCGCTGTATCCTGAAACTTCATCCTCTATTCAAGGAAGCTCTGAAAGGGCCGTGAAAATTGCCTTCTACTGCCCCAATAAGCCCCTTTCCCATCCCCACCCGTCAGGGGATTTGGTCATCGCCCAAGGTATTCTGAAGTCGCTGGCAAGCCAAGGTCATACCTGCCGGGAAATCGTCGGGTTCCGATCCCGCTGGTTCTGGAACCGTCCGACGGGATGGTGGAGAGCCATCCGGGCAGTCTTTTCAGCTTATAAGGCTTGCCGAGGATTCAGACCGGAGTTCTGGCTGACCTATCACAGCTACTACAAGGCACCCGATGTCATGGGTCCCTGGTGCAGCCGCATCCTCCACATTCCTTACGCCATCTTCCAGCCCATGTACGGAACACGTCGGCGCAAAACAGCCCGGACCAAATGGGGTTTCGTCCTGAACCGCCGTGCGATCCGCTCGGCGCACGCGCTATTTGTCAATAACCTGGAAGATCTGGAGGGGGTCAGGCGGGTTGCGGACCCCTTCACGGTCATCTACATGCCCCCTGGGATTTTTCCTGAAGAGTTCCAGAGGGATGAGGCGCTGGGAATGGAAGTGCGGCATCGTCTCGGGATCCCTTCCGAGATGCCCTTGGTCATGACCGCTTGCCGATTCCGGCCGGGGGTGAAGTTCCAAAGCCTGGCCTATTGCTTCGAATCCTTGGGGATCCTGAAGGACAACCACGAGCGGTTCATGCTGATGGTGGTGGGCGACGGCCCTGCCCACAGGGAAGTTCAGAATCTGGCCGAGGGCCGTCTCGGGGAGCGGTGTGTCTTTGCCGGCGCAGTGCCCCGGCAAGAGATGTTCCACTATTATTCCGCAGCCCACGTGTTCGCCTTTCCGGGAATTGGGGAATCCCTGGGGATGGTCTACCTGGAAGCGCAGGCGTGTGGCGTCCCCGTGGTGGCTCTCCGGACGGCGGGAGTCCCGCAGGTGGTTCGAAACGGAGAGACGGGCTTTCTCGTGGAGGACGACGGCGGGAGAGCCATGGCCATGGCCGTGAAGCGGCTTCTTCAGGATTCCGCCCTCCGAAACCGGATGGGAGCACAAGGGGTGGAATACGTGAACCGAGAGCGGAATCTGAATCAAAATTACAGAGACCTCTCCCGAAAGCTGGAAGCCATCCGCCTCCGTTTTCTCCAGAATGCTTAAATCCTCTCTGGCCTTTGCCCATACATTATTCCAATATTGACATAACGCTAATCAACTGCTAGTGTGCTTCACATTCATCCTGCCCGTTTTCCCGTCGTTCGAAGCTCGAGCTTCATGGGGACTGTCTTAGAGAGCGATTGATGGTTCGGCGTTTTGAAATGAAGAAGGAGGGCGACATGAGGCGTTTCCAGTGGATGGCATCCATCTGTGTATTGGCGTTGATCGGGACACTCTCGAGCATTTCGTTTGCCGCCTACCATCACATGGGGGAGGGGGATAGCGCGAAATTCCTCGAAGTCTATCCCGAAAGGGAGGGCTCGAAACTCGACAGCTGTGCCCTGTGCCACACCGGAGGCAAGAGGATGCAGGGAGGCAAGGAAGTCAGTTTGGGCAGTTGCCAGTGGTGCCATTACAAGTATGGATACGATGCCACTGGTAACATCGAAGAGACTCTAAACAATTATGCAAAGGACTTCAGAAACGCCGGGCGTGATGCCGACGCCTTGCGGGCCATCGCCAAGCTTGATTCCGACGGCGACGGCTATAAGAATGACGCAGAGATAGCAGCCTTGAGGTACCCGGGAGATGCCGCAGACACTCCGGAACGTGTGGCGGCACCATATCGGATCTTCACACGGCGGGAATTTGAGAGACTACCTGCGAAATATCGCCATTCACAGTGTCTTCTCATGAACACCCACAAATCGGGGGATTTTTACGCCAAGTACCACGGGATAGTCCTCGGCGATCTGTTGGAGGGGTTGATGCTCGAATCTGCCACGGGAATTCAGGTCATCGCGGCAGACGGCTGGAGTCAGTACCACCCTCTTTTTCCTGATGCCGATCCCCTCCTGTACCATGTTTTCGGTGACTATCCCCAGGCTGTCTATTACTATGAAGAAGAAGCGGATGCGGCCAAGAATCCGGGGATTGGCTGGTGTGACTACAGTGCCGCGTGCTGCGCTCATTTGAAGCCGTACAGGCCCATCCACAATCCGAGAGGGCTGAAGCTGCTTCTGGCTTTCAAGCGTGGCGGCGAATACCTGAATCCCGGTGTCTTGAATGAACAGAACAAACTGGATGGCGAGGGCCCTTTTCGGGTCATCCCTCCCCAGAAAAACCCAGGACCACCCGATCAGGGTTCGACTTCAGGATATCAGAACGTTATCTGGCCCTTCGATAATGATGCCGACCACAACGCGGGTTTCTCTTCCCGCACGGTCACAATGATCAAAGTGGAGCCCCTTCCCGAAGGCACCACCGATATCGATACCCTCGAGGCGGGATGGGAATATGTCGATGCAAACAAGGTCATCGTCTACGGCGCAATCGATCCCCACGGGACTCTGGTGGAGAAGGCGGACGCACTTCTTAAGGACACAACCGGCTTGAGTACCTCTGACTTCAGGTGCAGCTTTCTCAAGCACGCCTTCTTGGCGCAACTCAGACTTGCCCGATTTTACATCGTCCACAGGCGTTACGCCGCCGCTTTGATTTACGTGGAGAAGCGGTTGATGGGGGAAACTGACGGGTGCATTGCCGGTGCACAATCGGACCCGCGGGAGAAGGATTGGATCACGAACTGCGAGACACAGAAACAGATCTATTGGGCTCTGAACGAGATCAAGGTGTTGCTCAATGTGGGACTGAAATATGGTCCATTCGAGGTGGCTGAAGTCAAATGAAATTCCATCGGGTGATATGTGACTCCCGGCCCCGCTCATTTGAGTCGAGGGATGTGAGGAGCGTGTCTTCGTGAGTAGATCGGTGATCCTGCATAGGAACCATGAGAGCAAGAGGAAAGGAAGCGTGATGAGGAAGTCTTTTTATGTGATTTTTGCGTTAGTGTTCTTTCTGGCGGCACCATCGCTTCACGCTCAGAAGATTGGTCCCGAGCCGGCGGTCAGGGACCTAATCCTTGCCACCACGACTTCCACGGTAGATTCTGGACTTCTGGACCTTCTCCACCCGGTCTTCGAAAAAAAGACAGGCTATCGCGTCAAAACCATTTCCGTGGGTACGGGCCAGGCACTGGCCATGGGAGAAAAGGGGGAGGCGGATGTCCTCCTGACCCACGCCCCCGCTTCAGAAAAGAAACTGGTGGATGCCGGCACGGTCATCAACTATAGGCGTGTCATGTTCAATGACTTTGTCCTCGTAGGCCCTCCCAAGGACCCGGCGGGTATCAAGGGAAAGCCCAGCCCGGAAGCCCTGAAAACCATCGCTGCCAAGGGATCTGTCTTCATCTCCCGGGGTGACGATTCCGGAACACACAAGAAGGAGCTTTCCGTCTGGAAGAAAGCGGAGGTGACCCCCGCCGGAAGTAAATGGTACCTGGAGTCAGGCCAAGGGATGGGGGCAACCCTGCGGATGGCTTCGGAAAAAGAAGCCTACACCCTCACGGACCGGGGCACCTATCTGGCTCAAAGGGCGAACCTGAATCTGGATATTCTGTCAGAGGGCGACAGGGAACTCCTCAACATTTACCACGTCATGCAGGTCAATCACGAGAAGTTCAATAAAGTGAACGCTGCTGGAGCCAAGGCTTACGTGGAGTTTATGGTTGCCCCCGAGGTCCAGAAAATGATAGGGGAATTCGGCAAGGAAAAATTCGGCCAGTCTCTCTTTTTCCCCGATGCGGGAAAAGAGTAGGAGGTATTGGACATCTGGGTGAAGGTGGCGCGTGGATGTCATTTTAGACGGGATCATCGAGGCGGTAAGGTTGTTGATCTCCCTGGACCGGGAGGTCCTGCAAATCACGCTCCTAACCCTCCAAGTATCGGGGATCGCCACCCTCATCAGCGTTCTTATCGGCATCCCGATGGGGACGGTGCTGGCCCTCACCGGCTTTATGGGGCGGGGTTTTCTTGTGAGCCTCGTGAATTTCGGCATGGGCCTGCCCCCTGTAGTGGTGGGCCTTGCCACCTGGCTTTGCCTGACCCGCTACGGTCCCCTGGGGATGCTCGGCCTCCTTTACTCACCTGCCGCCATGATCATCGCTCAGGCCGTGATCGCCTCACCCATTGTGGCGGGTTTCAGTATGGCCGCCATCCAGTCCGTCAACCCCAAACTCCGTTTGCAGATCCTGTCCCTGGGGGCGACGCAGTTTCAGTTTCTCTTCCTCATCATATGGGAAGCGCGGTTGGGGATCCTTGCAGCGGTTATCGCCGGTTTCGGCGGGGTCATCAGTGAAGTGGGGGCCTCCATGATGGTGGGGGGGAACGTGCGGGGCTACACCCGTGTCCTCACCACGGCTACCGTCCTGGAGGTTTCCAAGGGAAGCTTCGAAATGGCGACAGCCCTGAGCATCATTTTGCTGCTCCTGAGCTTTTCCATCATGGCATCGCTGAGTTATTTGCAGCAGAGGGGAAGGCGGCCATGAAGCCGATGCTCGAGGCTCGGGACCTTCGCCTGACGCTGTCCGGTAGGGAGATTTTCAGCGTAGAGCATCTCGTCCTGCACAAGGCGGAGGTCCTGGCTCTGGTGGGTCCAAATGGGGCCGGGAAATCCAGCCTACTGCTGACCCTGGCCCTTCTGCAAAAGCCCACTTCGGGAACGATTCAAATCGATGGGGTTGCTGCCGGCAACGGCAATCTTCTGGCCATCCGCCGGCGCATGGCCCTTGTTTTTCAAGACGCCCTTCTTCTGGACACGACGGTGGCCCGAAACATCACGATCCCCCTGCGCATCAGGGGACTGTCTAGAAAGGATGCCGCCGATCGATGCGAGAAATGGCTGGAGCGCTTCGGTGTGGCCCACCTGGCCAAGCGGCCGGCTAGGAACCTGTCTGGGGGGGAGGCCCAAAGGACAAGCCTCGCGAGGGCATTTGCCGTGGAACCGGAATTGCTCTTTCTGGACGAACCGTTTGCGTCCCTCGACTACCCCACCCGAAAAGTTCTTCTGGAGGACCTTGGGGGGATACTGGAAGAGCTGAACATGACCACCCTTTTCGTCACCCATGACTACACGGAGATTCCCTATCTCGCCAGACAGGTCGCGGTCCTCTTCGAGGGTAAGATCGTCAAGTCCGGTCCGGTCGTGCAGGTCTTCGGCCATGGAATCCTGGACCGTAGAGTCTGGGTCCCCTGGGAAAGGGATTAGAGGCTGTACCAGGTTCCACGGAGCCGATAGGAAAGTCATCCCCCTCACGTTTCCCTCCTTTTGCAGATCTCACTTGAACCGCTCGTCAGCCCCCGTCTCCTCAATATTCCGTTGCTTCTGGGGGAACCAGCCGATCTTTTCCGCGTGCGTGTCTCCGAACTCCGGAACATATGGTTTGCTGTCCATAAAAAGGCTTCCGTCCAGAGCGTCCACGTCCTGAATATGGTGCAGTTGCTCCTTGAGAGCCTTGGGCCGTTGTTGCAGAGATATTACAAGGATGAGGCAACAAAGGAGCAGCGGAAAGATGATTTCGCGGTGGAGAATTGCGGTTGGTTTCTTTGTCGTAGCGGAATCACCCGTTGGGGATGGGGTTGGGGTGATTGTTCCTGAAAGAGGCGTTATACTGATTTCAAAGGGCCGTATGATAGAGTAACCGCGCGGAACGCTTCCACCAGGAGAAATCGTGCTCCCACCATTTCTCCGACATACTTCGCCGGTGAGATGGAATCTTCTCTTCGGTATGTTACGGCTTGATCTCGTGTCGGTTCCTGGTCCAGTGTATCGGCTATTGCAGGAGGTCTCCAGGACTCGCGAAGAACGGAGTTGCAACGGACATGGACGATCAGGTAAGGAATCTCATCACCTTGGTGCAGGCCAACTGTCACATTTCCGACGCACGGCATGCGGGTCTCTTTTCCCTTTGTGGACTGCTTCTGCGCTTGCGGGACTTGTTCAAGTGGGAGCAGGAGATGAATCCCTGGGAGGAACCGGAGCCTTCGATCCTAATGGAATGGGTTGATCGGCGGGAAGACCTCTGGGAATCCCTCCTTCAGGAAGAGTTTCACCTCATTCCCACTGGAGAAGGCGACCAGGATCCCTTCGACGCCCGTTTCATCTCCGCTGCCCTGAAACCTTCGGGACTTGTGTATGGAGCAGGCTACGTCCTGGGAATGAAGCCGTCGTTCTTTCTGGGAAGACTGGGGGAGTCGCACCGGATGGACGGTCTTCATGTGGATGTTGTCGATCGTGAACTTGCCAGGGACATCTTCGCAACACCGATCATGCGCCAGGGGGACCGCATCGTGGCGAGGCGCTCCGTCATGCTCTTCGCACTCTGGGATCTGATCCTGGAAATGCGTCCATCCGCACGGGAAGCTTTGAAATTCGCCCTCGCACAATATGGCCTGGACGTGGAAAGAGTACGCCGGGACTCCGGAAGTCTCGGCCCTGAGCTGGTCCGCATCGCCGATGGGGAAATGGACACATGGATCCATCACGAGGTGGGCGAGTATCACGAAAACATCTTCCCGGGAGAGGTTTGGCACGAGATTGTCTCGACTTACTGCGGCACTCCCATCGAGATCTATGCGAGAGTGGTGAAGGACCTTCTTGCGGATACCCATCCCCAGGGCCTCCTGGGTCATATCGTCCGCCATCGCATCAAGTCCTCCCTCGGTTTTTACGTTGCAAACGCCCGCGCATTCATGCGCCTTCTTTTTCCGGAGATTCACGGCGCCTTCGGGCGTTTCCTTCGGGGAGCGGATTGGGAGGTCATCGAGGAGGCGAGGCAGAGGGGTCAGGAAAACGGGAGAAGCCGGGCAGAGCATCTGGTGGCTTTGTATTCACAGGGAAAAGAGCAGGAGAGTGGTTGGTCCCGGGGACGAATCCTTTCTGAAATCATCGAGCCCTTGGGAATCATGAGTGGTTTTACGGCAGAGGAGCCGGACGAGACCTTGTGAGCGTTTCGGCAGGGGGAGGTTGCCGCCTCACCGGTATTTCTTCAGGTACTCAGCGACTTTCAGCTTTCTCAAGGTGTTCCTGGAACTCATGTAACGGACTCTGCCGAAGACGGGACGAGAAGGGGCCCAGGGTCTGTCATATCTTCCCAGGATCCACATGATCCCGGTGTATGAGTTGGGGTCTCGTCCGTCGAGGGCGTACTTGTTGTTGAGTTCGATCATGATTTCCAGGGCCTCCTGCGGTGATGCGGACCAATGGAGGATCTTCTTTCCCCACAGCATGCGCAGATAGTTGTGGATGCGGCCTTCGCGCACCAGTTGGATCTGGGCGGCGTTCCACAGGGGATCGTGCGTCTGGGCTCCTTCGAACTCCTCTAGGGAGTATAGGTATGGGCGCGGGTCCGCAGCGTGTTGCAGGAGGTCATCCAATGCCCATGGGGGAAGGGAATGGAGACGGTCGTAATCATCTTGCCTGGAGCACAGGTTGAACCCCAATTCCCTCCAAGTGACCAGTTCATCGAGAAATGCCTCCGCTCCCGGGGACATGCCCCACCAGCCTTCTCGTCGTCCTCCCCCTTTGGAAGCCAGTTTCTCAATGGACCAGCCTTCGGCCCGGGCCAATTCCGAGAAAACTTGGTGCACGGAAACGTGACCGAAGTGGAGGTATGGAGAAAGGCCGCTGGTTGCCTTTTCGTCGGGGTGGTTCCGCCCCGTGTGGTAAAGGGGTACTTTTTCCTCTACGAATGAGCGGAGGGTCTCTTCACCGGCCCGGCTTCCCCCCGTTACAGGAGCATTCCCCACCGAATGGTCGATGGGAAGGCCGGTCAAGGCCCCGGCAAGAAGAGATGGGAGGTCTTCCGTCGAGGGAGGCCATTTTTGGAGGACCTCTTTTGGCAGTCTATGAAGAGGGGGCACCTGCAAATGGGCCAGTGGATCTTCGAGGGGAAACTCCACCAGATGGTTGGGCAGTTCCCTGTGAAGGAACTGGCGAAGAAGGAAGGCCGAATAGAAGACATGGTCCGCTGCGCGAAGGGGAAGCAATCCGTTGGAATCCACCGCCTCCAGCTTGACGGGAAGCTTCCTGCCTGCGGTTGCGACCATTCTGGGAAGGAAAAAGGCCGGGTAATCATCCGTGACCACGACGCAGGCAAGGGTCGACAGAGCCTCCAGGAGCCCTTTCCCCTGTCCCTTTTCCCGTTCCACAAAGGGAAAATAGAGAACGGGACGGTCTTCAAGGCGCTTGGCGTTTTCTTCCATTCCCTGGAGGACGAATCGGTGAAGGCGGTCGCTCGCCCAGGGGTAGTCGCATCGAAGGGCTTCCAGAATCAAAAGGGGCTTTCCCAGCCCCAAAGCCCATTCCGCCGCGCGCTGTAGGCTGAAATTCCACTGGATCCTTCGAAAGGCGATCATCCAATACAACACGAACGCACCGTTGGTGTTGACCTGTGCCTCGTTCACGGACCGGATTCTGATATGTGGTACTTGTGTGATCACGGGCGACTCCGTATAATCGTTGAATTGCTGCTCCGCCCAATCATGCTGCGGTCCAACGGGAAGTTAAAGCCTGAAGACCGTTGTGCAACGGGGAAAAATGGATTTTCCAGGTGGCCTTTGAAATTCACGTTGTCGACCTTCTGCCTTTTGGTCGCGGTTCATGCCCTGCATCGAACTCCGGTTGGCATTGCGACAAGTGGGGAGGAATCGAAAATGGTGGAAATGGGGCGTGTCCAGGAGAAGCTCCGCAGGCACGTGGAACAGTTGACGGTGCGTATCGGAGAGCGGAGCGTTCGTTTCCCGAAGAGTCTGGCCAGTGCAAGGGATTATGTGCGCCAAGTCTACGAGGATGCAGGAATCCCTGTGCAGTTGCGCCATTACGAATGGGATGGAATGGAGGTCGCCAACGTCATCGGGCGGATCGAGCTGAGTGCCAGCCCGACTCTCCACTATGTGGTCGGAGCCCATTACGATTCGCTGGAAGGCACGGTGGGAGCGGACGATAACGCAAGTGCCATTGCGGTGCAGCTCGAACTGGCCAGGCGCCTTGCCTCTCTCCAAGGGGCGGAACGGGCGGATCTTGCCTTGACGTTCGTATCCTTTGCCCTTGAGGAGCCACCCGTCTTCATGACCGAGGGAATGGGAAGCAGGATTCACGCGGCCGATGCCAAGAGAGGAGGGGTTCGGATTGACGGAATGGTCTGCCTTGAAATGGTGGGGTACACCTGTCATGAACCTGGCTGTCAGAGTTATCCTTTTCCCCTCATGTTCCTCAACTATCCCAAACGGGGGGATTTCATCGGGATTGTGGGGAATTTGGCATCCAGGGGTCTCACACACGGTCTCCTGCATGCCTTCCGGCAAAAGGCTTCCCTGCCTGCGGTAGCCTTGGCCGTTCCCTTCAATGGTTGGCTGCTGCCTTCCGTTCGTCTGAGTGATCACGTCTCCTTCTGGGATCATGGGTACCCCGCCGTCATGATCACCGATTCGGCTTTCTACAGGAATCCTTATTACCACACCCGGGGTGATACAATGGAAAAGCTGGATTATGCCTTCATGGAGCGGGTGGTGGATGGCCTGGCGCATTTCTTCCTGACCTCGAGGCGTTGAAGGAAGCGGAGCCTGGAATGCACAAATGGTAAGAGGGCGGTTCGTGCCCATACCTACGCAACTTGCCGGTTGCTCCCCACGCACAAATGAGTTAGATGACTCTTAACGAGTCGTTATGCATGAAAATGCCGCCTTTGGGCCCGTTTTGCCAGTTCCCTCCAGTTCGATCTGATGTCTCATGGTACAGGCGCCCGGCAGTGCAACGGGAAATCCCATGGGTGGTGACCGGACACGAGGTTCTCTCAGTCTCTCCCGTCACCGCAAGGAGATGCCATGGAATGGGCGTCCCCAGACAGCCTCCTGGGACAGACCATCGATCGGTTCAGGCTGGATGCGTTCCTCGGTGGCGGCACAGAGAGCCTTGTCTTCAAAGCCTTCGATACTGAGCATCTTCAGACGGTGGCCATTAAGGTCATCCCGGGAAAAGAGGATGCTGCTCTGCCCGAAAAAGACCGGATTCGCCTGGAGGAAGCACGTAAGAGGCTCGTGAGGGAAGTCGAAGCGGCGGGTTGTCTTGCTCACCCCAATATTGTGAGCATCTACGCCCACGGCCAAACGGGCGATTTCGATTACGTCTGCATGGAGTTTCTCCAAGGCAGGACCCTCACGCAAGTGTTTAACGAGGACCGGATATTGACGATCCAGGAGGCAGCCGGGATCTTTGAACAGGTGCTCATGGCACTGAATGCGGCTCACGATCGGCGGATCGTGCACCGGGACATCAAACCCGGCAACATCATGATCACCGACCAGGGCATCGTCAAGGTGATGGATTTCGGCGTCGCCAAAATGCCCTCCCTTTCCATGCTGAGAACGGGAACGGTCTACGGAACCCCCTATTACATGTCTCCCGAACAAATCACCGGTCAGGAAGTGGATATCCGGTCGGACATTTTCTCCCTGGGGGCGGTGATTTACGAGGCCCTCACGGGAGAGAGGCCCTTTGAGGCGGACAACACCGCCACCCTCGCCTACAAGATCGTTCAGATGGAACCGATTCCGCCCGATGTGCTCAACATCCACATTCCCAGAGCCTGGGCGAACATCATTCGAAGGGCCCTGGCCAAACATCCCGGCGAGCGATTCCAGGATCCGATGGAAATGCTTCGGGCCCTGCGGGCGGCAAAGCCCGAGGAGCACGTTCATGTCCATGACAGACAGGACGCCGCGCCATCTTCGAAACCGGCGGAGTCAGGGGAGGATGCTGCCACCGTCCCGTTGCTGGCCGAAGGGGGAGACGAGGAAGGGGGGAAACCCTCTGCTCATCGCCTCTCGGAACAGACTGCCTGCCAAACTCCTGCCGACTCCGCTGCAGCGCCCAGGCGGCCCACGCTTGCCGCGTTTCGGTGGGAGGATCTGGTTTCCCGCGCAGGTGGCTCCGGTTACGCCTGCGTCCCAAAGAAGGGGCGGGTAATCTGGGGGTGGGTTTCGGCGTTGTGCTTCTTCCTTGTCCTCATAGGTGGAGGAATCCTTTGGTGGCAGTACTTCCGGGAACCTGGGGGAATGACTCCTCCAAGTTCTGCGGGTCCGGGGGGGGAGACCGGTTCCTCTGATGCCTTGAAGCAGGCGGAATCCTGGGTCATGGAGGCCAAAGCGGCTATGGAGAGGGACCCGGCAAGAGCCCAAAGTCTGCTCGAAAAAGCGGTTGCCCGCCACTCAAAGCATTTTGAGGCCCTGTTTCTACTCGGACAACTTATGCACAACAGGCGTGACTACCAAGGCGCAGTGAAACGCTATGAAGAAGCGCTCCGATTGAATGGAAGTTCGGCGGAGCTGTATTTCAATCTGGGATGCGCCTACATGGCCATTGGGGAATTGGACGCGGCGATCCGGAGTTACGGGTCCTGCTTGGAATTGAAACCGGCATACGGGGATGAGGTCCTCACAAACCTTGCCGTCATTTACCTGAAAAAGGACGATCCGGAGAAGGCCGAGCAGTTCTTTAGGAAGGCCCTCGTTCTCAACCCTGAGAACGCCATTGCACGCAAACACCTCATGGAATCGCAGCGGACAACCTACCAGCAGGCCCTTTCTTCAGTCTCCCCCGGGATCGGATATGCGGAACGTCCCGGGGAAATGCGGGTATCCGCTGCTTCCACCTTGCCCCGAGAGGCTCTCCTTGGGGGGAATGACCAGGACTCGGCGGATCATCTGGTCGCAGAAGCCAAGGAGATGTTCGACAAAGATCCTGAAAATGCCAGGAGACTCTTGGAAGAGGCGATCCTCATCGCCCCTTTTCATTTCGATGCCCGCTTCCAGCTTGGACGCCTCCTCACATTCCAAAAGCAATTCAAGCAGGCCATGGAACACTATGAAAAAGCCCTTGAGGTCAACGACAAGTCTCCTGACGTCTTTTTCAACCTCGGATATGTGCACATGATCTTGAAGAACTATGATTCGGCTATTGCATACTATGAAGCGTGCCGGGCGCTGTCACCTCCCTACCAGGACGAGGTGTTGACCAACCTGGGGATCAGTCACCTGAAGAAGAACAACCTCAGGCAGGCGGAGGAGCTTTTCCGGGAGGCGACGCAGATGAATCCCGACAATAGGATTGCCCTGAATTATCTGAAAAAGATGGCGGAAAAGAAGAAAAGAAAGCTGTGAAAAAGGGTGAGGAAATGGGATGAGAGAAACCATCAACGCGCTGCTGCTCTGCGGACTGGTGGTCGCTTCGCTCCTGGGGGCCGGCTGCTCTCTCTCAAACGATGCGATCCACAAAGAGGCCGACCTGTCGCCCCCCACATTCCGGCAATCGGAATTCATTTTCCATAGGGTGATGGCCGGCGAGAACATGGCCAGCATTGCCCGATGGTATTCGGGGAAAGAGAGTCACTGGCGCCGACTGGCCGAACACAACCCTTCCCTGGACCCTTGGCGCCTCAAGAAAAATGACATCGTGAGAGTGCCGGTGAGCATGGCCTCGGTCCACAGTGAGCAGCCAAAGGCTTCAACAGCTCCCCGAACCAGGTCCAGGAAAACCAGACCGCCATCCCATCCGGGTCGACTCCCGCAGGACGTTGAAGAAGAGGACAGCGAGGAAGGGATATTTGGCCCGCGTTGAAAAAGAGGATAGAAAAGTGCCTCTCGGGCTGGACGGGAAATCAGGAAGCGGCGGGTGCCCCTTTCACCCTTTTCACTGCCAGAGCCAGTGCAGCGGTCAGAGGGGGTTCCCGTCCCGGTCTTCGGAGGCAATGATTCTTCCCATGGAGTCCACGTAAACCTGTTTGGTGATCTCCCCCTTGTCGTCATAATAGACTTCAAGTTTTGCGTAGTTTTTTCTTTTCTCCCATTCACTCGTGAAATGGAAATCGGCCCTGCTCTCCTTTCCCTCCTCATCATAGTGTCTTTCGCACCTGTGTATGCCTTGCGAGTCGGAGAAACGGGGCGTGTAATAGAATTCGACCCTTGTCAACACCGGCTTGCGCTGGGGGGCATGAGAGTAAAATTGCCTCCTGAGAATGATGTGATGGGCCTGCGCATGTTCGTGGAGGAAGTGCGTATCCGTCTGTTTGACCAATCCTTTTGCATCACGATGGAAAACAATGCGAAGGATTCCTTCGCGGTGCTCCCCATCTTGGGCGGAATAGGTTTCCTCGTGGGTTCTGCCGCCATACTCGTTTCTTGTATCAAGAAGGCGGAGGCGCTTTCCGTGAGCGGAAGGCAGTCCACAAAAGATGACCAGGGTTGCTGCGGACCAAACCAGCAAGGCCTTCGTTCCTTTTCTCCACATGACGGTCCTCCATCGGCGGTTGTCAAAATCAAACAAAGGGGAAGGGATTGCTTCGCGTAAATCGAAGATTCCGACTGCCGGAAGACGCGTTTGCGCCGAAAGCGATGGGGGCGCCGAAAACACCGTTTGGACTGTCAACGGTGTTTCAAAGTGCATCTTGATGCGGACTTCTAGCATGTCGGACGCATGGCGTCAATCCAGAGCATGAGCGCTGTAGCCGGGTTCCGGGAGGAGAATCAAGAAGGTCTTTTCCCCCCGTGCGAAGAAACAATGGAGTGGACAAAGCCTTCAATTTGAGCCATGAAGGGTGCTGTCCTGCCGCGATCCGTGGCAGGACCGTGTTCCAGGCTTGCAGAGCAAAGGAGAGAGCGACCTGATGGGACGACGTGGTTTTACTGCCATGGGAGCAATGCTCATCTGTCTGGTGCTTCTCGGATGCGCACCGTTGATGGAGTCCAAGGGGTCTGGGCGGGTTCATCCTGCAGCGCAGGAAGAGAAGGCCGGCCTGCCGGATGAAGAGTTGCAGCGGCCACCGGTGCCGGAGAGGATTACCGATCATGGGTGGACGAGGCGGGTGTTCAAGGAGGAGGAATTCCTCCGTTGGGAGAAGTTGGATCCAACCCTTGACCGCTCCCAATGTGTGAAGATTTTGGCCAGATTGAATACCAAGGCTGATTTCAGCATCACGGGGGACATCCGGGATGGGCGGCCTCTCCAGGTTCCCAACGATTTCAGGGCGTTTCGTGACTGGAACCCTCTGCCCGACGTGCTCCCGAACCTCTCCCATTTGCCGAGGTCCATCGTGGTGGTGAAGGATATTCCCTTCCTGGGGTGGTATGCGCGCGGGAAGCGCGTGGGCGGGTCCCACGTGGGGTTGGGAAAGCCTGGGGAAGCCACTGAGGCCGGGGTGTTCAGAGTCCTGGAAAAGGAGGCGGACAAGTATTCCCGCAGTTACCGCAACGATTTCGGAGAACCTGCATGGATGCCCTGGGCCCTGAGGGTTTACGACGCGGTCTGGATTCACGCGGGATATCTCACGGGGCCTTATTGTTCACACGGTTGCCTGATCCTTCCTGTGGAGGCGGCCGAGGAGCTTTTCCACTGGAGCGACACACAGACTGTTGTGGTCATCACCGAATCCCTGGAAGATCTGCGTAGACTGCTGTCCAAGCCTTTGAGAGCCGCTTCTCCCTAAGGGATGGAACGGATGAAAGACACAGAGAAAAGCAAGGAGGAGCTGTTACGGGAACTGGAAGTTCTTCGCTTGCACATCGCCCGGATGGAGGAGAGGCAGTCGGCCTCTCAGCGTGGGGGGGGACTCCGTGACGTCTCCTTCATGCCGCACCCCGCCTCCACAAGGGAACTCGAAGATGAGCTGAGGCGGAACCAGGCTTACCTCGAGAACATCGTTGCCGAGCGTACGGCCGAACTGGAGTATGCGAACCACAAACTCCAGCAGGAAATTTCGGAGCGGCGCAGGGCTGAAGAGGCTTTGCGGAAAAGCGAGGAGCGTTACAGGCGCCTGGCCGAGAATGCCCCGGACATCGTCTATCGTTTTGAATTCATCCCCCGCCGTCGCTTTACTTTCATAAGTCCCTCCGTACAGCGCATCACCGGTTGTACCCCCGATGAATACTACGCCGACCCGGATCTTCCCTTCAAGCTGGTTCATCCTGAGGACACCCCCCTGCTGGAGTGCGTGTTCCGTGCAAGAACATTTCAAGAGGGGGTTCCGGCCTTGTGCTTGCCTGAGCTTCGTTGGGTGCGTGAGGATGGCACCATCATCTGGACCGAGGAGCACACGGCACCGATCTACGACGAAGAGGGCAATATTGTCGCCGTGGAGGGCATTGCCCGCAACATCACCCAGCGAAAGAAGGCGGAGGAGGAATTGAAGGTTGCCCACCAGAAGCTCCTCGGGATCATCGAGTTTCTCCCCGATGCGACGCTGGTCATCGATGAGGACCGAAAAGTGATCGCTTGGAACAGGGCCATTGAGATCATGACGGGGGTTCCGAAAGAGGACATTCTGGGGAAGGGCAACCATGCCTATGCCGTTCCGTTCTACGGAGACAGCCGGCCCATGCTCATCGACCTGGTTTTCTGTGGGGAGATCGATTTTCCCCATGCCTATGACTTCATCAGGAAGAAGGGAAACACGATCTACGCCGAGGCATTCGTTCCTCAGACCTATCTCGGAGAGGGAGCATACCTGTGGATCATGGCGTCTCCTCTCCTCGATGATAGCGGCAGGATCATCGGCGCCATCGAATCCATTCGGGACATCACCGAACACAAGTTGATGGAACAGGAAGTGAGGAACAATGCTGAAAAGATCAAACTGTTCGCATACTCCGTGTCCCATGACTTGAAGAGCCCCATCATCGGCATCAACGGCCTCGTGAGACTTCTGCACAGGCAGTACGCTCATGTGTTGGACGAAAAGGGACGCAGGTACTGCGAGCAGATCCTGAAGGCTTCAGAACAGGCCGTCGGGTTGATTGAGGAGATCAATGAGTACATCAAGACAAAGGAAATCCCGGTACACTATGAGGAATTCAAGCCCATCGAGGTCATTAGGATGGTGCGGGACGAATTCGACGCTTTGCTCAGTGTCCGTGGGATCGACTGGGTTCAGCCCGACAGCACTCCCTCCATTCGGGCAGACCGGATGTCTCTTTTGCGCGTTCTGAGGAACCTTGTGGACAACGCTCTCAAATATGGAGGCCCCGATCTGAGCGAGGTGAGGATCGGCTACGAACAGGACGAAGATTTCCACATCTTCTCCGTGACCGATGACGGTGTCGGGATCCGAGACGTAGATTGCGAGAAGATTTTTGGTGTGTTTCAACGAAACGAGACGGCAAGGGGCATTCAGGGGACCGGTTTGGGTTTGGCCATCGTCAAGGAGATTGCTGAAAAACACGGGGGGAAGGTCATGGCAAAACCGGGCCGCAAGGGGGGGGTGACTTTCTACTGCTACTTTTCCAGGGGACTTTAGTCCTTCACAGCGCCGCCGCAGTTCTGCCCGGAAAGGGCGTTTCGGAGCTCCCCGTGTCATCCACGGCTGGGCTCTAGCCGCCCGCAAGAGAGGGCATTCTACCGTCCCTTCAGGAGGACTCCCGCCTAAGGCAATTCTTCTCAGGACATTCCCTCTTCAAAATTCTTCAAGGCGGCGTCCGCATCCACAATGAGCCGATGGAACGTCTCGGACCTGTAGGGATCGACACCGCCGCAACCGGCGTCTCCCAATTTGTCGTAGACATGTTCGCTTGCGATGTAGTCGAGGAGTGCCTTCGTCTTCCAGTAGAGGGCGGCGCATTTTCCCATGTCACAGATCTCCGTTCCGAATTTTCTCTCCCCACATCAACTCTTTGGTGAGTCTCTTCCACAAAGGAGGATTTCCTGTCCCGGTCCCCTGCCCTCTGGGGGCGGGATCCTCGGGACCACTCACTAATGGGCATCAGTGCTGATTGGCGCGCTGAACGCTCTCGATCACCACAGGGTTCACGGGGACGTTCTGATGGGGGCCGACACTAGTGGTTCGAACCTTGCGGATACGATCCACAACATCCATTCCGTCGATGACCTTGCCGAAAACGGCGTACCCGAACCCTGAAGGGGTCCGGTCTCTCTGATTCAATGCGTCGTTGTCCCGGACATTGATGAAAAACTGGCTGGTGGCACTGTCCACGACGGAGGTCCTCGCCATGGCAATGGTCCCCCTATCGTTTTTGAGATCCGGCGTCGCTTCATTCTTGATCGGTTCATGGGGCTGCTTCTGCTTCATATCACGGGTGAACCCTCCTCCCTGAATCATGAAATTGTCGATGACCCGGTGGAAGATGGTGCCCTCGTAGAACCCCTCATCCACGTAGCGCAGGAAGTTCTTGACCGTCTCGGGAGCTTTCTCGGCCCATAGTTCTATGTGGATGGGTCCTTCCGACGTTTTCATGACGACGACCGGATTCCCGGTTTGCGGTCCCCCCTCAGTCCCTGCGGCCAAAAGGTCCGCTCCCCGCGCCAGGAGAAGGGATCCGGCCAAGATCCACGCCAACAGTGTCGAGCGCCGTTTCTGCATGATGTTCGTGCCTCCTTTTCTGCTTGTTCGTGACTGCACTCCCGTCGTCCCGGCGATCCAGAGTTCCGTTCAAGCGCTTTCCCATGTGCCGGGGGTCTCGTGGGAGCCCTTTCAACGCGGTGGTTCGCAAGTCTCAATACCTGTCCGCGGTGTTCCAGCGGCGTGTGAGTCGCAAGGTGTTTCCAATGACGCTCAAGCTGCTCGCAAACATGGCGAAAACGGCAACCATGGGGTTCATAAATCCGAGGGCCGCAAGAGGGATTGCCAGGGCGTTGTAGAGAAGGGCGAAGAAAAGATTCTGCCGGATCGTCCTGCATGTCTCCCTCGAAAGTTCGATGGATTGAATCACCAAAGAAGGGTTGCCCGAAGGCAGATTGACATGCCCTGCTTCGTGAAGCACCTGGGCGACCGTGCCACAGGCGAACCCCACATCCGCCTGGGTGAGGGCCGGGGCGTCGTTGATCCCGTCTCCCACGAAACCCACACATTGCCCTTGCTGCTGAAGGTCTTCAACGATTATCTTCTTTTCTAAGGGGAGCAATTCTCCATGCCAGAATTCGATTCCCAGTGTTCCGGCCAGAGCTTCTGTCGTCTTCCTGGAGTCCCCTGATGCCATCCGAACGATAATGCCTTTCGATTTCAGTCGCTGCACGAGAGAAATGGCGCTCTCCCTCACCACATCTCCGAAGTGCATCACCCCCTGGACCCCATTGTCCCACGCACAGAAGAGAACGGTGGAGCCTCGGTTTTCGAGTCCCCTGGCCACTTCCTCCAAGAAATGGGGTATGTGGATCCCCATGTGCCCCATAAGGGCACGGTTTCCCACGCCCACATCTCCGCATGTTAGGGTCCCCCGAATTCCCATTCCCGGCAAAGCCTCATAACACAGGACCGTCTCAAGGGGCAATCCGCTCGCTCTCTGCAGGATCACCCGGGCGAGGAAGTGGTCCGAATGGATTTCCACAGAAGCAGCTCGCCTGAGAACCTCCTCTTCCGACGAACCGACGGGGATGATCCCGTTGAGGGAAAATTCTCCCTTCGTCAATGTGCCTGTCTTGTCCAGCACGACTTGCGTCAGGTTCCGCGCAGTTTCGAAGGCCTGGTGGTCTCGAATGAGAATCCCCGCCGCCTTCCCGGCCTGAATGCACGCGATCTTGGCCAGGGGAGTGGCCACGGCAAGGGCGCAGGGGCAGGTGATGACGAGGACTGTCAGCGCACGCATCAAGGAGTCATGGGATGAACTCCCCATTAGCCATAGTGTGCAGAAAACGGCGCCGGCGAGAAGAAGGACGAGGGGGACAAGGCGCCGGGTGATGCGATCGGCCAGGTGTTCGAAGGGACTCTTTTCGGCGAGAATCGACCGGATGATTCGAATCATTTCCATGATCGTGCCGTTTTCGGCAGGGCGGGATGTCTTCACTTCCAGTTTACCTTCCAGAAGCACGGCGCCCGCGACAACCCGGTCCCCGGGGCTTTTCCCTACGGGCTGAACCTCCCCCGTGAGAATCGACTCGTCCGCTCCGCCCTTGCCGGAGAGGACTGTGCCGTCCAAAGGGATTCGCTCCCCCGCGAGGACCCAGAAAATGTCTCCCACCTGCAACGCCTCGGAGTTGACCCATCGCTCGCGACCGTCCTGTACCAAGCGGACCTTGGTGCGGTAGAGGCTGTATAGGTGAGAGATCCCTCGAAAAATCTTTTCCTTGGCGCGGCCTTCAATGAATTTCCCGATCATGACCACCGTCACGAGCATTGATGCCGTGTCGAAGTAGAGATGAAGAGTTCCCATGCTGATTTGGGCGACGCTGCAAGAGTACGCGGCGAGTACACCCACTGAGATGAGAGTCTCCATGGACATGATTCCGTGGCGAATCCCCCCCAGTCCTCTCCTGAAGATAGGGTACCCACCGTAGAAAACCACCGGTGTGGCCAGTGCCAGGAGCACCAGGGAAAGATACCGGATGGAGTCTCCCTCCAAATCCTGGAAAAAACCGAAATACAGGGCAAAAGAAATCATCATGATATTGGCGGTAAGGGCCGCCGAAACGCAAAGACGCACGAAGAGGCCTTCATTCATCCCTCCCTCCGCCTGTTTGTCGGAGATGGGCTGAACTCGGTATCCCAGTCGCCGGACGCGTTTCTGGAGTTCCTCAGGAGTGATCATGTGAGGGAAGTATTTCACCTGCAGCACATCGGCAAAGAATGAGACAGTGGCCTGTGTCACCCCTCGGGTCTTCTTGAGGGCGTGTTCGATGATCCAGGCGCATGCAGTGCACCACATCCCTTCCACCTGAAGAGTCAGTTCCTGGGAAAGGCGCTCCGGTTCGGGGTCGGGCGATTCCGCCCCGCCTGCATCATTTTCGGGTCCGGGGTTCGCGATCACCCCCAGCGCCAGGCAGGTGCGGTAGAGTTCCGTTTTTCTGAAATCGGCCGGAGGTCCCTCAGGACTGTTACTAAGGATCTGAAACACACTGAGGCATCCCGTGCAGCAAAAAGCGTGAAGAGTTCCGTTGATGTCGGCGCGGACCCGCGACCTGCTGGTGGGGAGACCGCACAAGGAACAGAGATTCTCCCCTCCGCCCGCGGCGTGAGAAGGGTGGAGGCGACCGGCCGGTTCTTTCACGAGATGATTCCAAAGCCTCTCAGCATCAGAAGGATGCCCATGACCATGACGGAGAGACCTGCGAACCGCTCCCCCATGGAACGGATCCTGACCGTCAGCATGGTGGACATGAGACCGGTCAAATAGAGGGCGGGGAGGGTCCCCAGTCCGAAGGCGATCATGGTCTGAAATCCTTTGGCGAAATGCATAGTGCTTGCTGCGGTGAGGATCATGGCCCAGGAAAGGCAACAGGGGAGAAAACCGATGGAAAAACCGAGGGCGGCCTTGGACACGAGGCTGCGCGATGTCAAGAGCCGTTGAATCGGCTTGCCCAGAAAGGCGGCGGCGGAGGAGGAGGAGCTGCCGAAAAAGGCCGGCACCGGCACAACCCGCATGAGCAGTGCTCCCAAAACCATGAGTAGCATTCCACTCACCAGATGCACGTCCACGCGGATGTGGAAAAAGAGCCTGCTTAGGTCAGCGGCACGGAAAAGGCCGGCGGCGGCGGCCCCAAGCAGTCCGTAGCAAAGAAGACGGCCAAAATGGAAGGCACCGTGATGCAGGAGCCTTTTTCCCCAGAGCTGCCTTGCTGAAAGGAGAACTTCGGGGGACGCATCCGTACGGGGGGGGGTTACCTTGATGGAATAGGCAACGACAAGCGGACCGCACATGCCCAGGCAGTGCAGACTTCCGAAAAAGCCGATGGTCAAGGGAGCAATGAAATCGATCATCAATGCTAACCGGGGTTGAATGCGTTGATTTTTCAACGGAAGTGCACGGCCTGGCGGCAACATCGGAAGTGCCCTTCCCCTGGATTCTTCTAAACGACAGGGTCCGGATGGTCAACGGGGTATTGGAGTCCCACGGGAAGAAACCATCATGCCATGCGACGGGGGCGGGAGTCTTTTGCGCGATGCTACTTGACAAACAATCTCCCCATTGCAACATTGCCCAAAACCATTCCCCAACGAAACAGAATCGTCAAAGCGTGCCATACCGGCATGGGGGTTTTGGGGCATGGGGCCGAAATGTCCGTTTCCCTCCCGGTACGGCAGGCGGGGGAGTGCAAAGAAAGCTCTTATCGTCCAACGCGTAAACCGCAGCCACCAGTGGGAGCAGTAAGCATGCGTGAGTTCGATCTCGAGGAACTAGCCGGTTTCAATGGTCAGGATGGCAGCCCCGTTTACGTCGTTCACCAGGGAAAGGTCTATGACGTTACCGGCAGCAGGCTTTGGAAAAACGGATTACACATGAGGCGCCATCATGCGGGTAAGGACCTCACGACGGACTTCCAGGCAGCCCCCCATGGAACGGAGGTTTTTGAGAGAGTCTCCCAGGTTGGGGTTCTGAAAACCGCACAGCCGCTGGAGAGGCCGATGCCGGTGTTGCTGGCGAAACTTCTGGCGCGCTACCCCATGCTGAAACGACATCCTCACCCCATGACTGTCCATTTCCCCATCGTGTTCATGCTCTCCGCGACATTTTTCACCATGCTCTACCTCATGACGGGTATCAAGTCCCTGGAAACCACAGGTCTTCATTGCATGATCTCAGGAGTGGTCATGACACCGGTTGTCATCATCACCGGTTTGTTCACTTGGTGGTACAATTACATGGCAAAACCCATGAGACCTGTTCTCATCAAGGTTTTCCTTTCCATCATCCTCTTTGTCTCTTGTCTCATTGCGGTTGTCTGGCGAATCTCCACGCCCGACATCCTCGAAGACTTTCAAGGGGAGAGCATGGCCTATCTGCTGATCGTCTTCGCCTTGACGCCAATGGTCATGGTCATGGGCTGGTACGGCGCGCAGATGACCTTCCCCGTGGAAGGAGAATGAGGGACTTCCATCTTCTTGAACTGAAAAACGTCCCGGAAAAGGATTGTTTCCGTAACTTTATGATTATACGTATTTTACTCTGGCGGAGACGTCAAGATTGTGCTATCAAGGCTCGCGGGAGCGGGACAAGAGCGTTCATGCGGCGTTTTGCTGATCACTCACTGCTTTAACAAAAGAATCGAAAAAAGGACGAAGGACGACCTCCTCGCCGGGAAAATCGAGGGGAGGGGGTTTCCTGCGGGGCGGGTCTTGGTTCCGGGACAACGTTGCCGGCAGATTCCGGTTCGGCTTCCAACTGCGTGTCTTCACAGGTTGCGCTCCGTGGGAGCCTCGGACGACCGGAAGAGTTCCTTGCCTCGCGGGTGTGGGCTGGGCGGAAGGGTAAACAAGTCTTTTGAGGTGGAGAATGACTGCCGATTTAGAATCTGTCGGGTCGCCGGTCGGGGCTCGACTTCCACTGGCGGGAGATTCCGGTCATCCCTGATACGTCGGAACACGTGGGCGGATAATATTTGGACACCATGGAGCTTTCCTTTTCAGAAGAGCAGGAAATAAAGTATCGGGTTTCCCTGGTCACCGATGTGCCGCCATTGCCCCTTGCCCTGCAACGGCTTGCGGATCTGCTGCAAAATGACATCACCTCCCTTGGCGAACTGGAACGGTTGATTCGATACGATCAGGGACTCACGGCGCGGATCCTGCGCGTGGCCAACTCCTCGTTCTACGGATGCAGGGGGCAGACGAGTTCTCTCAGCCGCGCTTTGGTCCTCATCGGCTTTGAACAGGCGAGAAGACTTTGCCTATGCGCCCTGCTCCTGGAACTCTTCTCCTCGGGAAGGAGCCTGGATGCCCAGGAAAGGGAGAGACTCTGGAAGCACGCGTTCGCAACAGGGAGAATAGCCGGTGAAATCGCTTCCAGGAGACCCTGGACCACCGTGGATGAGGCGTACCTTTTGGGGTTGCTCCACGATATCGGCCACCTGGTCATGGCGGTTTACTTTCCCAAGCACTACAAGGTGATCCATGACTTGGCGGCGCACAGGGGCGTTTACATCTGGTATGTGGAGTCGGAATACGGAATCGGCCACAACATGATCGGCAAATGGATCGCTGTGAAATGGAACCTGCCGGAGGTATTTCAGAGGGTTATGGAGTATCACCACCATCCCGACAGGAGTCCTTCCTACAGGTCAGAGGTCAAGATCATCCATCTGGCAAATGCCCTCGTTTTATCGAGAGAACATCCCGCCCTTCTTACGGACATGGAGACGCAAAACTGCTGTAGGGATCTTTTCATCACCGAGGAGGAGTGGGGTAGCTATCAGGTGTGCATGGACGCCATCTGGCCTGAAGTTGACCAGTTCTGGAACTTGCTCAAGTAAACAAGGACGGGGGATGGACCACGCCGACTGGATAAAGGAAGTCCTGGACATGGGAGTTTTCGAGTCCCAATGCCCACAACATGAGATGATTCAATTCCTGGGAATCATCCAGCGTTGTGCGGAGTTGCTCCCCCTCAGCGCCGGCGTTCAGCAGGTCTGCGGAGAACTGGTGAAGATCGTCATCGAGGAAACGAATTTCGAGAATTGCTCCATCGTTTTGTGGAATGGGGAGAGACAATCCCTTTGCCTCTCCGCTGCCTACGGCCTTGACGATCTGCTGGGAGGGCGGTTCCGCCAGAACTATAATCCAATGCTGACGTTTTCCAGAGGAGAAGGCATCGCAGGGCAGGTCTTCCAGACGAGAAGTCCCATATTCATCGAAAATACCACAAAACAGGCCTTTCCCTTGGTGCGGAATGCGACCATACGGCCTACAGCCCTCGCCTGCCTCCCCCTCATGGATTTGGGGGTCATGAATATCAGCGCGCGGCGGCCATGCAAATTCCCTCCCCAGTTGCGGAGAAACTGGGAACTTGTGAGCCGCGTCATCGGGCATCTGCTGGTCAGTATCCACTTGCATGAACAATTCCGTAGAGTCGAAAGGCCTTCGGAGGACGTCGTTCCCCTAGAGCCCCACCTGCTCGTGCAGAACTCCCGGAATGACTGCCGGTCGTCGTCTTTTCTCGAAAAGGCGTTGGAGAGAATGCCTCTCGGGGTCTGTATTCTCGATGCAGAGGGGAGAGTGGTCCGAATCAACGAAAGTGTCGAGAAGCTGCAGGGAAAGGGATCGGGAGAGATGCTCGGAAGGTCTCCCGCCGTTCTCTTCAAGGATTCCGGCGTCTTCGAGTCCCTGCTCGCAAGGGCTGCAAAGACCGGGCAGGAGGAGCTTTCGGACGCTCAACTCATCAATGCCGAAAGCGACATCTATCTGGCCGACGTCCACTTGGTGCGATTGGGGGATCAGGAGAGCGACTTGGGGGGGTACCTCTTGGTCATCAACGACACGACCAAAAAGAAGGCCTTTGCGGAAAAGATCCTTCAAACGGAAAAACTTGCCGCGTTGGGCACCATGGCGGGGGGTGTGGCACACGATTTCAACAACCTGCTCATGGCCATTCTGGGAAACATTCAGCTCGTTCTGCCCGCACTCGAAGATGAAGAAGTCCGCCGAAGGCTCCTCAATGTGGAAAAGGCGGTTCACGACGGTGCCCACACGGTGAGGCGCCTGCAGAAGTTCACGGAACGGGAACGGGAGAACAAGTCTCAGTCCAGTGCCGTGGACGTGAACGAGGCCATCCGGGACGTGGTGGAATTGACCCGGCCCCGCTGGAAGGACAGTTTGCAGAGGCAGGGACATATCATCGAGTTCGAGATGGACATGGAGCCCAATTGCCTGGCCGCCATCCACGCGTCCGACTTCCGCGAGGTCCTCACGAATCTTCTTTTCAATGCCATCGAAGCCATGCCGGAGGGGGGAAAGATCACCCTGAGGACTGAAGCTCTCAAGGACAGGATCGTGGTCCAGGTGGGGGACACGGGAATTGGCATGACGGAAGAGGTGATGTCAAGGATCTTCGACCCGTACTATACCACCAAAGGTGTGGGCAACTCGGGGCTCGGCCTCAGTGTGTCCTGGAGCCTGGTGGTGCGTGCCGGGGGGGAGATTTTCGTCAAGAGCAAGCCGGGAAAAGGGAGCGTCTTCTTCATCAAACTTCCGAAAGCGAGTGTCCCCAAGACCCAAGCCGCAGGGCTGATCCCTGCAAGGACTCCCGTCTCACGCCGTGTTCTCGTGGTGGATGACGACAAGGAAGTGCTGGGAATCCTGCAGGATATGCTATTCCTGAAGGGCCACAGGGTGGTGGCCGTCGATGAAGGAGAGAAAGCTCTGGACGTGATCGACCGGGAGGAGTTCGACCTGGTTCTCACGGACCTGGGAATGCCGGTGGTGAGCGGATGGGAAATCGCCAAGCGGGTCAAGGCCAGGACCCCCAAGACCCCCGTCATACTCATTACGGGCTGGGGTGGACAATATGAGGATGAAGATCTCACCGGCAGGGGAGTGGATTCGGTTCTGTCGAAGCCTCTCAGCTGGGAGAAGCTCCTGGCCAAGATTGACAGCGTCCTTTGATGCGGCCTCCCCCATTTTCCCCCCTTTGGTGTCAGATCAAGGTGTGGCCCGGATTCCTGCCTGGAGCCCAACGTATCACGTATGGGGAAAAAGACCGGCACCGGATGCACGTGGAAATCACCGCGAAAACTGAATGGCCCATTCTGCCCACAGGTATCCATTCAACATAGGCAGACATGCCCTGAAAGCTCCCCCCGCGACAGAGCGTCAACCCTCGGCATTGTGGAACTTGGAGCCGTATCTCACCTTGAATGCAACCTACTGTCCATCCCTCTCAAAACGGGTCACGGGAGAAATGGAAAGCACCCCCCCCGAAGCCCGCTTCAGAACCGATACCATTCCTTCCGAGTGGGGATGCTCGCGGAGGTGCCCTCACCTGAGCGGTTTCCGTCGGACCGCCGCCCCCGTCTGAAATCAGTCCACGGGCTTGATATTGATGTTGGTTTTCACAAGCCTCCAGGCTTTTCCTTCCCGGATGTAGCCGAAGTCGAACATGACCCTCGAGGGTTTTGTGGGATAGTATCCCTTTATAGAGAGCACGCCGTGCTCATCGATCTCAGGCGACTTCTCGAACACGGGAACGTAGTTGTCGAGGAAGAGAAGATCCAGGTTCGCGTCAATGAACCCTTTGAATATCCGGTTGAATTCTTCTGGAGTGATCTGGCGCTGCCACAATTGAGAAATCTTGCGGTGAAATTCGGTGAAGTCCTTGGCCATGACGGCTTCCGCAAAATCTCTCATGCTGCCGCGCACCAGGGCGACATGATCCAAGGCGCCGGATGAACCCTCGGTTGCGTCGTCGGCCAGAATTCCCGACCTGACTTTCTGGATGGAATAGATCCGCCAGGAGTTGTTTTCCTTCACCATACTCAGCTTGACAGGGATGGTTCCGCCCGTTTCAGTGGTGACGGTCCCATCGAGTTCCCCTTTGCTTCCCGACGAGGAGCGGTTGGTCCAGGATGCTTCCTTGTAGCCCAGCAGCGCATTCTTGTTGAGGAACGCAATGAATTCCTCGTAAGAGGTTGAACTCCTGAAGTCCTCGGAAAGCAGCCCGTAGGCCACTTGGTACTGCTTTGAACGGATTGCGGTGAAGAACTTGTCTGCCGTGTCGGTGAGACCCGACGTGAGGAAGAGGGCCAGCAAGAGGCCCAGAATCCCCAAAGATGCCAGAACAGCAAGTACCTTGAGCAGGGTTTTCATCTTTCATCCTCCCTTGTGCATGACGCCGCCTGCCTTGATGCCCTCGCGGAGTGGCTTGAGACCTGTGACGCCGGCTCGACCGGGGCGACAAGTCTGGCCTCCCTCCATTTTCGAACGGAATTCACGAGGTATATTCTCTCTGCTTCCTCCAGCATGTTGAAAGTGACGGGGCTTTCATGGATTTTGCCCCTGTCCAGAAGCCAGGCCCGAAAAGTACCGGGAAGCAGACCACAGGAAACCGGCGGGGTGATCCATCGCCCTCCATGCCGAATCACCACGTTGGCTATGGTCGATTCCGTGATTTGTTCCCGTTCATTCCAAAGGAGGACATCGTCACATTGGGGGCGGTCTTTCAAGGCATTGTCATAAGCGTCTCGATGAGTCGTCTTGTGGTAAAGGAAGACGTTTCCCGAATGAACGGGCCTTGCTGCGATGCCCAATTGAAGGACTTCCCCAGGAAGGCTCTGTGCGATGGCGCTGGACAAGCACTTGATGGATCCGTCTCGGGCGAGAAGCAGGCGGATTTTCTGGGTCCCGGGGGACAATCGGTTTTCAAGGTGACGGAGCTTTGCAAGGGCCTTTTCCCGATCAAAGGGGAACTGGAAGTATTGGGCGGAGCCCTCCATTCTCTGCAGATGGTATTCGAGGAGAAAGAAGCCGCTTTTTTCCTCCCACAAAAGGGTTTCCACCAGCTCAAAGGAGGGTTGTTTCGCCGTCAGTACCTGCGCCTTGATGCGGCACTCTTCGAACTCGTCGCCCGTCTGGGAATCCCACACGATTCCTCCCCCTACCCCGTACTCCCCGATTTCGGCGTCCCTGTCCACGATGACTGTGCGGATGGCCACGTTGAAAAGCGCCCGGCGACGTGGGGCAAGAAAACCGATGCAACCCGTATAGACTTTTCTGGGAGTCGTCTCCAGTTGTGCAATGATATGCATGGTGCGGGGTTTCGGCGCCCCGGTTATGGATGCGCAGGGGAAGAGGGCCTTGAGGATTTGGGAGAAAGGGGCCGTTGTCACGGCCTTGACCGTAGAAGTCATCTGCCAGAGGGTGGGATATCGCTCCACGTGAAAAAGGCGGGGAACGCGGACGGTTCCCACCTTGGCGATGCGCCCCATGTCATTGCGCACCATGTCCACGATCATCACGTTTTCCGCCCTGTTCTTGACGGAATCCCGGAGCCATTGGGCCTGTGCAAGGTCTTCTTCGAACCATCGGCCGCGGGCGGCGGTTCCCTTCATGGGCAGGGAAGTGAGGCGATCGCCGTTCAGGTGGAAAAAGAGTTCGGGAGAAGCGGAACACAAGGCGAAACGCCCCGTGTCGACGAAAGCGGCATAATCCGCGCGCTGTGCCTGAACAAGACGATGGAAAAGTGCCATGGGGTCGCCGCGGAAAGCCGACCTCAGCCGCATGGTGAAGTTGACCTGGTAGGTCTCTCCAGCCGCAATGAGTTCCTTGATGCGACGGATGGCGCAGTTGTAAGTTTCCCGGTCGATAGACGGGACCCACTCGGCTATGGAGCATTCGGCGGCGGAAGGGGGCGGACCTCCGGCAATACCGGGTCTTTCGAACAACCCGAACCAAGGCAGGGGAAAATCCGCGGCTTCCCGGACTTCCAGGGCCGTATCGAAGGCAGGAGCCGCCTCATAGCTGATGAAACCAGCGGCGTAGAGACCCTCGGTATCCACGCACCGCTCAACTTGATCCAAAGCAGTGAGCACTTGCTCCGAGCAGTCCGCCTGGACAACGAAACGGGGGTTGTAGAAGAGGAGCCAGCGCCGGTGCGCGGCATCCTGGACGAACACCTTCCCCCCTTTCTTTGCTTCCCCGTCAGATGCCATGAGTAAAACTCTCCGCGGGATCACGACGCCGGAACAGGAGTCCTGTCATAACGGTGCTGTTGCCAGCCTCCCTTTCTGAATCCCATCGGCCCCAATCGCCGGGCCTTCCGGCCGAATCGTTCCTCGGATCAGAGTCTCCTGCCGGTTTCACAAGGTTGCTCAAAGGCTGATGGGAGTGTTATAAGGTGGTGTCTTTTCGTCTCTTTTCCCCCAGGGGTTGTTGTTGCCGGCGGTCACGGTGACTTCTCTGTAGAAGACGACTCCATGGCGGCGCCAAATCCGAAGGGTCTTGGGGGTGAGAAGAGCCCGGCCGGCCGGTTTGAGTCTGTGTTTCAAGTGACGCCCATGTCTGAGTCTGGAGGAGCGACCGTTGAGGGATCGAACAACAGGAGCAAAGATGAGACTCAGTCTTCAAGATGTGTTCCAGGGAAAGAAAAACATGCTCATTGCCCTGGGAATCAGCGTTCTCATATTTCTCGCCCTCGAAATCCTCATCTTCGTGATCTTTGCAGCCTCTTCCGGGGAACGTTCGCGAATCGAAGTCCGAGACAAGAGTGGAAAAATCGTCTACGATGTTGCAGGAACCACTTTGTCCCATATCAACTTTTCCTACTTCGAAAGAAAATACGGGGACTTGAGCAATTATGACGTCCAGGTCAAGACGGTGAAGACACCTTTCCCCGTGCGTGCCTGGGTGTCCGCGTCCGTCGGCGTGCCCACGGCCCTGATGCTCCTTATTGCTTACCTGGTGAAGGTGTATGTGACGCTCCTCCAGGGCACGGACCCGGTGGATCGGGGCGATTATCCCGTGATCTACGGAAGAACCCCCATGCTCATTTCGTGGTCCCTTTTCCTACGCAGTTCCTCCGTTTTCATGGTGGGGGTGATCGTCTCCGCCCTTGCCCTTTCTTTCTGGATGGTTCCCAACTTTTTCGGTGAAGTGCTGCTTTTCAGCACGGCTGCAGTGAAAGACAGCGGGTGGCTGGTCCTTGGTTCGGCGATTTTCCTCGCCGGCTTCGCAAGCTGGGCGGTCTATCTTCGCTACCGCCTCTCAAGAAGGATGATGGACTATCAATACCGTCTCGAAAAAAAACGGCTGGATCAGCAACTGCAGCCTGCACACCTGCCTTCTTCCGTGACCGACGGAGCCCTCCAGAAACAAACGGATCCCTGAGGACTCGGCAGCGGGTCGGGACCTCAGAGAGGGTGACGGGACGAGCGAGGCAATCGTCCCGTCCTTCTGCATTCACCGCTGGATCAAGGTCAGGGCTCCAATGCGTCCAACAGGTCGGAGGCCTTCTTCCACAATTCGAAACGTATCGGGTCCAGGCGCTCTCGGATCCGGGCCTTGTCATCTTTGGCCGCGTGAGTGCCCTTCTGCTTCCATACGTGGAAAGCCGCGAGCGAGGAGCAGAGCGGTCCATCTTTCTTGTCCAGTTCTTTTTTGCAGTTGCCGGTGGAGGGATCGATCAGGTTGAGTAGACTGAGGGCTGATAGAGTCTTCTCCTCCAAGGTTGCCAGAGGTGTGCTCTCCATGAGGATGGTGCCGATCCAAATGTCCTTGGCCGTCTGGTAGTGCTGCCCGATGATTCGAAGTTTTTCAACCTTGGCCGATTCGGCGGGTAGAGCGTTCAGTTCGATGATCGCGTTGTTCAAATCCTTGCTGTAATCGGAAAAAGTCGCAGCGGGCACCGCAGTTGCCCTCACCTTAAAGAAAGCCTCTAAGGCATTGGAAATGTTTACTGCGTCCGGTCCACCGGCTCTTTCTTTCTCAATCTTTTTCACCAGCTTGGCGGGCTTGTCGCTGCCGCCCTGTATCAGAAAAGCCAGTGCGATGACGAGCACCAAAACGAAAACGCCTCCTGCGACGCCGCCGGCGAAGAGGGCTTTCCTTCTCCTCGCCTTGCGCATCAGGTACAAGGCGGCATCGGATGTCGCTTCGACGCCCGCGTCCTCGCGAACGGGTTCATCGAAGGGGACCGAAGGTTGCTCCTCCGGTTCGAATTCATGACCGCAGTTAGGGCAGATTGCCATGATGTTCCCTTCTGCTGGAGGAAGGCGACAAATGAATGAGCGGCTGGATCCCCCTCCGGGCATCCCCCATGTCGTTCGGTTCTCGTGCTCCTCAATGGGGATGATTGCCTGGATGCAAAACTTCGGGATTTTCTCCGGTCGCCGGAAACATGGGCCTTGGGAAGTATGTTTGAACAAAACCATTATTACCGACAATGGACTGCCATCCGCAAGATTATTCTTGTCATGGCGCAGTCCGAGGATTGCCTTCATCGGCCATGGAGTTTCCTGCCGGTTGTCGGTGTTGGACGCTGTAGGCAGGACCGATGAAAGGAAGGTCCATTGTCCGAGAAGAATTGCGGAGAGTTGGAAATGGACCGGACCGCCCGGAGCGAGGAGACTTCCTTGTATAGATTCCCCTGTGGAGACTGGGAATGGAAACAGGTGGGGGAGAGTCTCCGGGAACGCATGAACGGTTTGGGGATGCACCGCTTTCACAAGAAAGCGTTGGAAATCAGGGCCGCCATCGAGTGGCTCGACCCGATCATGGAACGCTATTGCGGGGAAACCTGTCCCTCCTGCCAGGATCCCTGCTGCAACGGACGGAACGTTTTCTATAACCGGACGGATCTCATCACCCTGCTTGCATGCGGGGAACCGCTTCCTCCAGGACAAACCCGAAAAACGGCCGATGAAGCCTGCCGTTACCTCCGTTCGAGCGGTTGCTCCCTTTCCCGAACCCGAAGGCCTTACGTGTGCGTCTGGTTTCTGTGCGAACCTCAGATGGTCCTGTTTCAGGGCGAATCAGCCAGGTTACAGCGGCAGATTGTCCGTGTGCTCGGAAAGATCAGGGAAAACCGCCTTCTCCTCGAATCCTTGTTGGACGGATGATTTTTCCCAAAACCACACGCCGCCGGCAAAGGGCTGCAGGGAGATGGGTCGCGGTTTCCGTGCCGCAGTCAGGTTGACGCTTCTTCTCAGAGTGGCCGGTTGGGAGATTTCGGCACCCGAAGGCCGGAATGTCTTGTGCGACCTTTCCGGTGGCATGGGATGTCAACCCAGATTCTCTACGGGGCCGGATTTTCGGCCCAAAATGCCTGTCGTCCCATGAACGCGGCAGAGACTGGAAGTCAGGGAAGCAGCGATTCATGGGTGTGGTCCCTTCCGTCCTGAGACAATAGGGATCAAAGAAACAGGGCCGGGGACTCAAGCAAATGGGCCCGGCAGACGAATGAACAGGCGTGGCAGAGTGTCGACGGGGGGTGCACCAACGGCCTGCCCGCCCTGTTGAAACAGCCGGTTGAGATTTCCCGGCTTTCCGCTCGCTTTCCAAGGGCTAGAGAGGGTACCGCCATGACGCGAAAAAGCTTCACCCTGATCCTCGTTTTTCTGTTCTTCATCGTTGGGACCCCGGCCTGTTCCGGGGAAAAGGATTCCGCGGGACGGCCGTCCCGGACGGCCTCGGAGCCGAACCCCACTGCGGCGGCCATTCAAGAATATTCAAGGAATCCGTTGAACAAGGCCAAATCGACCTGCAACCTGGGTGATGTCCGCCTGGAAGCCAGCGATCGAGCGGTCAGGGATGCAGGTGCGAAGTGAAGAGTCCCGGCGCCTGCCATACCTTCAGTACGCTGCCGGGTTGCTTACGTTGCACCTTGTCCGGCGCGCCCATGCCGGGCTTTCTGATCCCATCGGCGGTCAAGGGGACCCTTCTTCCACAATGAACAGGGGCGATGGCTACGTGACGGGGCAGATGGGAAAAGGCGGTAACAGTCGATCCAGGCTCCTGCCGCTCAGGGCCGGTCATCCGAATCATCGATCCCTTCGAGCAGGCGGAGCGCCTTTTCCAGTCGCTCGTTCTGGATGGCCGTCATTTCCCCGGCGGAAAGGATGAGTTGGGCGGCTTCGTTGCCGCTTAGTTCTTCCGCTTCCCTGGCCATGGTTTTATAGGAGTCGCCGTGTTCCGAGTTGTGACGAATGGAATGGCGGATACGCAGAATGAGCTTTTCTTTTTTGGAGAGGGCGACCGGCTTTCTCGCTGCCGGCTGCTCATGGTCATATTCATGTGCGTCATGCCCGTGATCGTGGTGGTGATCGTGGTGATGACCCTTAGATCCCGAATGGTGTTGATGCATGAGAGCTTCTCCCTTCTTGGTTTGCATTAGGACCACTGTGTGTGAGCAGATACCCTCCCCGCACAGAGCGTAAAACGCGAGAGTTGACGCCAAAGTCTCTCCGTTAAGCGACTCCCCACCTTGGGTGACGGAATCCGATTCAACAAGGCGCGGACCTCGACTGTCCCCGAAGACCCTGAGAAACGGCGGTTTTGCCTGCATCCCTTGGAATGGCGGAAGGGGGGGAGAGCTTCCCCCATGAGTCCAAGGCTGCAGCTCCGGCTGCGTTATCTCGTTGCAAGCCCCCGAGGTTTCCCACGGGAGTCCGCCCACCCTTTGCCGACACACAGCCTTGGCCCAAGGGTTGCGAAACTTCAGGCACCTCCCTGTAGTCTCAGGATTTCTCTGCAGCAAGCATTCTTGTAGGTGTAATCGAGTCCGTTCAGTGTCAGGAGATGTCCGTCGTGGATGAAATCCGTTGTGGAGTAATCCCGAATGATCCTTCCGTGATGCATGACCAGTGTTCTGTCGCACAGCAGGGAGATGATGTCGATGTCGTGGCTGATGAGCAGGGTGGTGGTGTGGATCTCCTGAAGGATGTCACACAAGAGTTCTTCGCTTCGAGGGTCCAGGTTGCTGGTGGGTTCGTCCAGGATCATCACTTGCGGTTTCATGGCGAGGACGGCGGCGATGGCGAGCCGCTTCCGTTCACCGGCGCTGAGGTGATGAGGGACGCGGTTCTCGAA
This sequence comes from Deltaproteobacteria bacterium, assembly GCA_012517315.1. Classification (GTDB taxonomy): domain Bacteria; phylum Desulfobacterota; class Syntrophobacteria; order Syntrophobacterales; family Syntrophobacteraceae; genus JAAYUJ01. Next base: position 96,866 of record JAAYVE010000055.1, on the reverse strand, counting down.
CCCTGAGAGCCGCACCAGCGCCAGGGATTCCTTCACGCGTGCTTCCACCAGGGATTTGGGCAATCCGAGCTGCCGCGGACCGAAAGCGACCTCGTCCCAGCAGGAAGGACAGAACAGCTGATCGGTGGGGTCCTGGAAAACCATCCCGATGGACCGCCACAGGTGTTTTCTCACCTTTCCGCTCACAGGCTTCCCTTCCATGTAATATTCCCCTTTTCCTTCGAGAATCCCCGCAAGACAGGACAAAAGCGTGGATTTTCCTGCCCCGTTCTCTCCCACGATGGCGATGCGTTCCCCCGTGGCCACGTCAAGGGAGACGTCCCTGAAACCCCATGTACCGTCCGGGTAACGGTAAGAGTAATCCCGGAGTGTGATGAGAGGTTCCGGCCCGTTGGCCTTTCCGTGTTCTTCCGTTTTGCCTGAAGGCCTTGGGAAATTGACCGTTAAGGCATCGACCGTGTGCACAGGATCACGCGAGGGAGGATCGCCATTGTCGCGGCAGCAACTCAGGCGGAAGGTGAAGTCCAGGCCGTGGTCTCTCAAATATGGCCGGCTGGCAACCAGTTCTTCCATGGTGAAGTCATGGTGGACCCTGCCTTTCTCCAAAACGACCGCCCGATGGCAAAGTCCGTAGAGAAACGGCAGGTCGTGGCTGATGCAGATGACGGTCCCGGAGAAATCCGAGATGAGATCCTGAAAGAGCTTTTCCTGCTTCGGGTCCAGGTTGGCTGTGGGCTCGTCCAGGATGAGAACCTGCGGCTCCATGGCGAGAATGGTGGCGAGTGCGGCCCGCTTTTTCTGCCCGAAGCTCAGGAAATGCGGAGGGCGGTAGCGGAACTGTTCCAGGCCCACTTTCTTCAAAGCGCTCAAAACGCGCTCTTCCACCTCCCTGCTCCTGAGACCTTGGTTCAAGGGGCCGAAAGCCACGTCTTCGTCCAGAGTGTTGGAGAACAACTGATCGTCCGGATCCTGGAAGAGTATGCCGATCTCCAGGCGTGCGGTCCTGAGATGAGGGCCTTCAAGAACATCGCCTTTATATCGGACCACTCCCTCGCTGGGCTTCGCGAGCCCGTTCAGGTGCTTCACCAGCGTGGTCTTGCCGGCTCCATTTTGACCCACAAGGGCAACACGGTCCCCTGGCAACAGGGTGAGGTCGATTCCCTTCAGGGCCGTCAGCCCGTCGGGGTATCGATAAACGAGGGATCGAATCTCGAAGAGGGGCCTGGAATCACGGGCGCGACGCCCAGACTCACCCTCGCCGAAAGGTAACCGGTCCCTCCACGGTTTTCTACAAATCCCTTCCTCGTGAAGAATGTTCATATTTGGTGGTTCCCAGGGGCCCAGATGGCTTTTCCGCTTTCTGCCGAGTCTGTGGGATACAGGGCCGGCGTGAAAGGCATCGAGACGGCTTCACGGCTGCTTTTGTCCAATACTTGGATGATCCTGAGAGACTCCAGGCAGGACCCTTGAAGCAAGGAAGTCTTCAGACTTTCGAAGGGATTCTTCGGAATCCGTTAAACTTTTGTACCCCATCTTGCAGGGAATTGAAAGATCCAGGAACGAAGTTCGAGACCGGTCAAAACCAAAGAGAGGAAAGGGAAGTCGATGGGCGTCCGGGGCGACCCGGCGAAAGACGCAAGAGGAGCAATCCCGTGTTGACAGGATTGTAAACCTGTTCTAAAGAAAGGTCCATTATGCAAGGAGGAAGCCGGAACTTCCTCTCCCCTTCCCAAGGGAGCACCTGAAGGTGCATGGATCAATGCCGTTTCGTGAAATGCCCGCCACTGCCATTGCGGTGGCGTTCGTGTGAACGGTTGCACCGGCGGCGGGCTGCTTCCAAAAACCCCCCTGCAGAGGAGGAGAGGATGTTCAGACATCTCAGTACCTATTGCTTCATCTTCGCCGGTTGCCTGTTTTTCGCCGCCTCGGGCCAGGCCCATTTTGGTACCGTCATTCCCTCCGATGAGATCGTCACTCAAGACGATCCCAAGACTGTTTCCCTGCAGGTGATGTTCATTCATCCCATGGAAATGCTTTACATGGAGATGGAAAAGCCAAAGGCCTTTGGGGTGGTTCACAGGGGAAAGAGGGAAGACCTGCTGAAGACGCTGGAAAAGGCCGAGGGAAAGGGTCCGGACCAGGATCGGTCCTTTTCCATATGGAAGGCCTCTTACACCATCAAGAAACCCGGGGATCACGTCTTTTTCGTGGGACCCGCTCCCTACTGGGAACCTGCTGAAGACAAATTCATCGTCCACTACACCAAAGTGTGCGTGAGCGCCCTTGGTCTCGAAGAGGGTTGGGACGAGCCCATAGGGTTGGAAACGGAGATCATCCCGCTGACACGCCCATACGGTCTGTGGGTGGGTAACCTCTTCACAGGCCAGGTCCTGATCAAGGGAAAACCGGTTCCCTACGCTGAGGTGGAAGTGGAGTATCTCAACGAGTCCTCCGAAAACAAGAGCATCGTCAAAGCTCCATCGGATCCTTTCATCACCCAGGTGGTGAAGGCTGACAAGAACGGGGTTTTCTCCTATGCAATGCCCCGGGCCGGGTGGTGGGGATTTGCGGCCCTGAGCGACGCCTCCTGGAAGCTTAAGAAAGACGGCAAGCCCAAGGACGTGGAGATAGGCGCCGTCATGTGGGTCCGCACGACCCCCATGCAGTGATCCCTGGTCAAAGGGAGGAAATGATCATGAGGCGGTTTCTCCTCGCAGGATTCGTATCGGCGTTGGTTTTCTCCATGTCGGCCCTTTGGGATATTGCGTCGGCACACAAGGTGAACCTGTTTGCCTACGTGGAGAACGGGCAGATCTTCATCGAGAGCTATTTCCCCGATGGAAAACCGGCGGGAGGCGGAGCCATCCAGGTCCTGGACAGCCAGAACAACAAAGTCGCCGAGGGGGTGACGGACAAGGAGGGAAAGTGTACCCTGCCCGTTCCCAAAAAGGACGACCTCACCATCGTCATTGACGCTTCCATGGGGCACAAGAATTCGTTCACCCTCAAGAAAAGCGATCTAGGAGAATAGGGGCATGCATCGGCACTTCGCCAGGCTTTTCACCACCCGGTCGTGGAGCTGTGTGCTCCTGCTTGGGCTCCTTCTGGCCGTCTTTCACGGCCCCGCCTTTGGGACGGAAGAGGCGAAGGAACCAACGGAAGCTTCTGCGTCCCCCGAGGAGAGGCAGGAGGTGTCCCCAGCCCCGGACTTTGGGGAGTTTTCCTCCCTCCTCGACCGCCACAAGGTGCAGCTGTCCCGGGAAATGGCTCAGATCAGAAGAGAGATCGCGGCCCTGCGGGATGACATGGCCAGGCCCGGGATCAAGGAGGTTTTTGCGGGGGTCGGTTATATCCTCGGCCTGGCCGGAGTGGCGTTTTACATGCATGCCCGCAGGGAACGCCTTTCCCTAAGGAAAAAGAGTGACTCTACGATAGACGGCAATCCATCGTGAAAGACGGATGGAAGATGTGTGCCCAAAAGAATCGGTGGAAACGGCTGTCCCAGGCAACGGTCCACTCACCTCTGGAAGCTGCTTCCACCCCCTGTCAACCTGAATGAGTATTTTCAGGAAGAGATGATCCATGCATATTTCTGACGGTGTCCTGCCCCCTTCCGTTACGGTGGGTACGGCAGCTGTTGCCCTTCTCTTCGCCGCTTGGAGCGCCCGCCGAACCGATCCGGACGATTTGCCCAAAATCGCGGTGGTCAGTTCGGCGTTTTTCGTAGCCTCCCTCATCCATGTCCCCATCGGGCCCACCAGCGTCCATCTTCTGATCCCGGGCGTCGTGGGGATCCTCCTCGGGAGGAGCGCCTTCATTGCCGTATGTCTGGGCGTTGTCCTTCAGAGCCTTTTGTTCCAATTCGGCGGAATCACCGCCATTGGGGCCAACGCCTGCATGATGGGCATTCCCGCATTGATTTCCGGATGGCTTTTCCGAAGCATGCGAGGGCCTTCCCTTCCCCGACTCATCCTCGCCGGAGCAACGGCCGGGGGGCTGGGAATCGTCCTGGCTGTCGTCGGCCTCGCTCTGCTCCTGGTGACCGGTGGAGAAGATTTTCTCGGGGTTGCCAAGCTCGCCATGTATGCTCACTTGCCTGTCCTCTTTATCGAATCCGCTATTGCGGCCTTCACCGTCTCCTTTCTATTCAGGGTGAAACCGGAACTGCTGGACATGTCTTTTCAGGCCCACGCCGCAAGGTGATCCTCAATGGCTGCGGGAGTGCATGTCATCCACCTTCCCCTCCCAGTCCCGTTTCTCGTCCTGGGGGGTACTCTGCTCCTCTGGCTCGCAGCGCGTCGCCTCCTCAAATTCCTCACAGGCCGGGAAGAGATGCCTGAGGGTGGAGGGGAACCCGACTACAGCATTCCTTTGGTGGATTCCCAAGCCCAAGGGGATTCGCCTTTCCACCGATGGGACCCACGGATCAAGGTGGCGGCACTGCTGTGTTTCATGTTCTGTGCCGCTTTTCTGCAACAGTTGCCCTGTGCGGCGGCGGCTCTCGTCGTCGGGGGAGGTGCCGTCGTTTTCGCGCGGATCCCCCTGCGTTACCCATTGCGGAGACTTCTGGCCATGGGCGGCTTCCTGGGCATGTTTGTGGTGGTGATGCCTGTCACGGTGCCCGTGAAGAGCGGAGATACCCTCCTGGTTTTCAACCACCTGTCATTTCTCCCTTTCAGCGTCCGTGGCCTGAATCTCGCCCTTCTCATCTGCATCAAGGCCGTTGCCGTCGCTCTCCTCGTGGACCCTCTCCTTGCCACCGCGCCTTTTTCTCATACCGTGAAAGCTCTCGTCGCCCTCAGAGTTCCCCCCATCGTGTGCCAAATGATCTTGCTAGCCTATCGTTACGTCTTTGTCTTTCAAAATGAATCGAACCGGATGGCGAGGGGGATGAGCGCACGCGGGTTCCAGAAAAAAACGGACTTGAGGACCCTCAGGAACATGGGAAATTCTCTGGGCATGCTCCTGGTGCGAAGCTTCGAGAGGACTCAAAGGGTCCACGATGCCATGGTCTCGAGGGGCTACGGCGGGACCCTGCCGGGGCAACTCCAGTTTCATGCCCGGCCGGGGGACTGGCTGAAGGGTGCTTTCTGGGTTCTTGCTGGCATTGCCCTCCTCGTTGCAGACCGTCTTTGCACCCTTCCCACTGGGTTTCGCTTCTGAAGTGCTAAAGGAGACGCAGCAATGCCCCCGCCCCTGTTTGAAGATCGTGGCACCCCAACATGTCTGGATTATTTTCAGGGATCCGTGTCCACTCCCACAAAGCTCCTTCTTCCAAGCGATTTCCGTATGTAGACCGGTTTTGGCTTCCCCCTTTGGGCTCAACAGAGAATGGTTCCCCTTCCAGGACGCCGGCACCCGCAATGGGGGGGTAGGGCGCGACTCTCAGGAGGATGAGAGGGCGGTGACCGTTTCTCCTTCTCACCTTGTGGATGGATACGGCTGCAATACTTCTTGACAAGGTGATGTCACATTTCATAATGCGACGTCACCTTAAAACATGAAAGAAAGGCGCATGGGGTCGAGGACGGTAATGGAAGGGCGGAAACTTTCCAGAAGACAACGGGAGCGACAGACGCAACGGCAGGAAATGCTCGCCGCAGCCCTCGAACTCTTTTCCGAGAAGGGATATCACAATGTCTCCATGCACGAAATCGCTGCAAGGTCGGAGTTCGCCATCGGCACGCTTTACAAGTTCTTCACGGGCAAGGAGGACCTCTACAAGGCACTGATCCGGGAGAAATGCGAAAGGTTCCACCAGGTACTGACCGAGGCCATCGAGGGAGCCGGGGACGAGGTGGAGAGGCTGCGCCGTTATATCGAGGTCAAGGGAGCGGTTTTCCGGGACAATGTACCCTCCATTCGGCTCTATCTTGCGGAAACGCGAGGGGCCAGCTTCAATATCATGGCCGGCTTGGACCGGGAGATCCGGGAGCGGTATGCGCAGTTTCTGGATAGCCTTGCAGGTGTTTTTGAGAGCGGATTTCGAAACGGTCTCTTCAGGCCCATTGGCCGGTCCTTTCACCTGGCTGTCGCACTGGACAGCCTCTGCAACGCATTTCTCGTGTTGTGGCTGGAGGATCCCGAAAAACACCCCTATCCGGAGGACCCCGACACCATCCTGAATCTTCTGTTCGAGGGGCTGTTGTCAACTTCTGAGGGACGGGGCGGCGACCGCCGTTTTGAATCTCACTGAGACCCGGAGGATGTCTCATGCCAGCAAAAAGATCGGTACGTGAAGTCATGGGGGGGATTGCGGTCGTGACGGTCCTTTCAGTGAGCCTTTTGTTGTGGAGTTGCGACCGTCGTCAGGCTTCCCCGCCGCCCCCGCCTGTGCCGGAAGTGGCCACTGTGAGCGTCTCACCTCAGGAAGTGGTCCTGACCACCGAATTGCCAGGTCGCACCACCCCTTTCCTCGTGGCGGACATCCGACCTCAGGTGAACGGAATCGTGAAGAAGCGCCTTTTCACGGAAGGTTCGGAAGTCAAGGCAGGCGACGTGCTCTACCAGATCGATCCGGCACCTTTTCAAGCGGCCCTTGACAATGCGCGGGCCGCTCTGGCCAAAGCTGAAGCCAATCTGCCTTCGATTCGCCTCAGGGCCGACCGCTATGGGGAGCTCCTCAGGGACAAGGCGGTGAGTCAGCAGGATTATGACGATGCGGCGGCGGCCTTGAAACAGGCTGAGGCCGACGTGCAGTATTGGAAGGCGATGGTGGAGACGGCACGGATCAACTTGGGATACACACGGATCACGGCCCCCATTTCGGGCCGCATCGGCAAATCCAGTGTGACGGAAGGTGCGCTGGTCACGGCGTATCAACCCGTAGCTCTCGCCACCATTCAGCAGTTGGACCCCATCTACGTGGACGTTCCCCAGTCCACGTCGGAACTGCTGCGATTGAAGCGTAACCTGGAAGACGGACGACTCAACCCCAACGGCAAAGAACAGAATCGGGTCCGGTTGATTCTAGAGGACGGAACGGCGTATCCCATGGAAGGTACCCTTCAGTTTCGGGATGTGACCGTGGATCCGACAACCGGATCGGTCATATTGAGGCTGATCTTTCCAAACCCCGAGGGCGTTCTCCTCCCCGGAATGTTCGCCCGGGCCATCGTGAAGGAAGGAACTCTCGGGGAGGCCATCCTGATCCCACAGCAGGCGGTGTCTCGAGATCCCAAGGGGAATCCCATTGCTTTGATCGTGGATGGGGAGGGGAAGGCCCAGCAGAAGATGCTCACCTTGAATCGAGCCATCGGTGATCAGTGGCTCGTGGTCTCAGGTCTTGATCCCGGTGACGGAGTCATTGTGGAGGGTTTCCAGAAAGTGCGGCCCGGAAGCCCGGTGAAAGTGGTGCCGTTCCGTGACGGCGGGAAAAGGGTGAAGGAGGGTGGGGCAGAAGCCCAACCGCCTTCGGGAGCCAATTGACGGAGGCGCATCATGTTGTCTAAATTTTTCCTGGATCGGCCGGTTTTCGCCTGGGTCATCGCCATCGCCATGATGGTGCTGGGGGGGCTGGCCATCCACAATCTTCCTATTTCCCAGTACCCTCCCATCGCCCCTCCTTCCATTTACATCGCAGCGTTTTATCCAGGAGCCTCCGCCGAGACCGTGGAAAACAGCGTGACCCAGATCATCGAGCAGAAGCTCACCGGTCTCGAGGACATGCTCTACCTGTCGTCGACGAGTGACTCCTCGGGGACATCGCGCATTGAGCTGACCTTCGCTCCCGGGACCGATCCCGACGTCGCCTGGGCCAAAGTTCAGAACAAGCTGCAGCTGGCCTTGGCAAGCCTCCCCGACGTGGTTCAAAGCCGCGGGGTCACTGTGGGAAAGGCCACGCGCAACTGGCTGATGATCGTGGGGCTCATCTCCGAAGACGGAAGCATGGATGGAAACGATCTGCGCGACTATGCCCAGTCCAACCTGGAGAAGGCACTGGCCAGGATTCCGGGGGTGGGGGAGGTGGAGAACTTCGGTTCCCAGTATGCCATGCGGGTGTGGCTCAACCCGGACCGACTTACGGATTACCATCTGACAGTGGCGGATGTTGTCGCGGCGCTTCGAGCATACAATGCCGAAGTCTCCGCTGGCCAGCTGGGAGGGGCGCCGGCGGTGGAGGGTCAGCGTATGAACGCCTCCATCATCGTCCAGAGCTTGCTCAAAACCCCCGAGGAATTCGGGGCGGTGCCCATCCGCATCAACCCCGACGGGTCCGTGGTGCGGGTCAGGGACGTAGCCCGAACGGAACTGGGAACGGAGTTCTACGATGTGTTGGCCCATTTCAACGGAAAGCCTTCCGCGGCCATGGGCATCCGTCAAGCCGCGGGAGCCAACGCCCTGGACACGGCGGACGCGGTGAAAGGGAAGCTCCAGGAAATGAGCCGCTATTTTCCCCCGGGGATGCGGGTGGTCTACCCCTACGACACCACTCCTTTCACCCGGGTGGCCATCAAAGAGGTGGTGAAGACCCTGTTTGAGGCCATCTTCCTGGTCTTTATGGTGATGTACCTTTTCATGGGAAATCTGCGCGCCACGCTCATCCCCACCATCGCCGTGCCGGTGGTGCTTTTGGGGACGTTCGCGGTCCTCAATTTCTTCGGCTTCTCCATCAACATGCTGACCATGTTCGCCATGGTCCTGGCCATCGGCCTCTTGGTGGACGACGCCATCGTCGTCGTGGAAAATGTGGAACGAATCATGGCGGAGGAGGGGTTGCCCCCCCGGGAGGCGACCGCCAAGTCCATGGATCAGATCACCAGCGCTCTGGTGGGCATCGGGCTCGTCCTGTCGGCGGTGTTTGGTCCTATGGCTTTTTTCGGGGGATCGACGGGGGTCATCTACCGCCAGTTCTCCATCACCATCATCTCCGCCATGCTCCTTTCGGTGGTGGTGGCCCTCATCCTCACTCCCGTCCTCTGTGCGTCTCTTCTCAAGCCCGTTCCCCCCGGCCATGAACCGGCGGATAACGCCATCTTCTTCATGCGCCCTTTCTTCAGGAGGTTCGACCGGTTGTTCTTCGGCCTCAGGGACCGGTACGTGAGGACGGTGGAGAGGTCCTTTTCACGAAAGTTTCGATACATCGCCATTTATCTGACCATCGTATCGGCCGTGGGATATGTGTTCTGGCGCATGCCGACGGCCTATCTCCCCGACGAGGACCAGGGGATTCTGATGGTCCAGGCGATCCTTCCCTCCAATGCAACCCTTGAGCAGACGCTGAATTTGCTGGAAAACAAGATTAAGCCTCATTTCCTGGAAAACGAAAAAGACGCGGTGGCCACCTGCCTGACCCTGGCAGGCATCAGCCTCGCAGGGCGCGGACAGAACATGGGGGTCTCCTTTGTGAAACTCAAGGACTGGGAGCTTCGGGAGGGCCCGGGACTGAAGGTGGACGCCGTCGTGGGCAGAGCCATGGCGGCCTTTTCCCAGTTGAGGGAGGCGATGGTCTTCGCCTTTCCGCCGCCGGCCGTCATTGAACTGGGAACGGCCAAGGGGTTCGACTTTCAGCTCCAGGACCGGGGCGGTCTGGGACACAGCGCACTGATGAACGCCCGGAACCAGTTGCTCTGGATGGCCGCTCAGGACCCGCGATTGATTCGAGTCCGCCCCAACGGCATGGAGGATGTTCCCGAGTTCCGAGTGGACGTGGATTGGGAAAAGGCGGGATCTCTGGGGGTTCCCATCACCCTCATCAACAACACCCTTTCAGCGGCGTTTGGCGGCGCCTACGTCAACGACTTCATCCAGGCGGGCCGTGTGAAGGGGGTCTACGTTCAGGCGGACGCCCCTTACCGGATGTTGCCGAAGGATCTGGAAAAGATCCATGTGAAGAATGCTGCTGGCAAAATGGTCCCTTACACATCCTTCGCCTCGGGCCATTGGTCTTTCGGGTCTCCCAGGCTCGAACGGTTCAACGCCTTTCCGTCGGTCAACATCGTGGGTGAGGCCGCTCCAGGCAAAAGTTCCGGTGACGCAATGCGCGCCATGGAAGAATTGGCCTCCCGGTTGCCCCAGGGAATCGGTTTCGATTGGACCGGCCTTTCCTATCAGGAACGGATGGCCACTTCACAGGCTCCCCTTCTGTACGCCTTTTCGGTGCTGGTCATCTTTCTGTGTGTTGCCGCCCTGTACGAGAGCTGGACCATCCCCTTTACCAATCTGCTCATGCTGCCCCTGGGTCTCTTCGGTGCGGCCCTCAACACCTGGTTGCGAGGTTTTCCCAACGACGTCTATTTCCAGATCGGCTTTCTCACCACCCTTGGACTGACCACCAAGAACGCCATCCTCATCATTCAGTTCGCCAAGGATCAAATGGCCCACGGCGCCGACCTTTTGACCGCCATCCTCGCCGCAGCCAGGCTCCGTTTACGCCCCGTCATCATGACCTCTCTGGCTTTCTTCTTCGGTGTCCTCCCCTTGGCCATCGCATCGGGGGCCGGGGCCGGAGCGATGAGAGCCATCGGGACGGCGGTGACCGGTGGCATGCTCTCCGCCACCTTCATCGACCTGTTTTTCATCCCTCTCTTTTTCTTCCTCATCTACAGGTTCTTCAAGAGTCGGCGTGGAACCGTCCCCCTCTCTGGTCAGGTCGCCTCCGGGACGGATTCAAGGAAGGGTCTATAAGATGCTCAGATACGTTAAGTTCTTGCTCTTGGTCACAGCGGTGGTGGGCTTGGGCGGCTGCACGCTGGCTCCCAAGTACACAAGGCCTCAAGCGCCCATCCCTGCGGAATGGCCCAGCGGGGCCGCCTACAAGGAGGCACCGGTCACGCCGGCCACTCCAAGGGCGACCGACCTGCACTGGCGGGAGTTTTACAGGGACGAACGCCTACAGAAGATCATCCGGATGGCGCTGGACAACAACCGCGACCTGCGGACTGCCGCACTGAACGTGGAGAAGGCTCGCGCCCTTTACGGCATTCAACGCGCACAGCTGTTCCCCACCTTGGATGCCTTTGCCGCTGGGGAAAGGCAGCGGATCCCCGGTGATCTCTCCAGTGACGGGAAGTCCAAGACGACTCAGCAATACAGTGCCAATCTGGGCGTTCTTTCCTGGGAGATTGACTTCTTCGGTCGCATCCGCAGCCTGAAAGACAGGGCCCTGGAGGAATATCTGGCCACGGAGGAGGCCCGCCGCAGTGCTCAGATACTCCTCATTTCGGAAATCGCTCAGGTGTATCTGTCCCTGGCGGCGGACAGGGAAGGTCTCAACGTCACCCGGTCCACCCTGCGGACCCAGCAGGAAGCTTATGACCTCATCCGCCGACGCTACGAGGTGGGACTCGCACCGGAACTGGACCTTCGTCAGGCGCAAACGCGCGTGGATGCGGCCCGCGTGGATGAAGCCCTCTTTGTCAGACTGGTGGCCCAGGAGGAAAACGCCCTGGATCTGCTGGCGGGCGCTCCGGTGCCGGCCGATCTCCTGCCCCCGGACCTGAGTGCTGTAAAGCCCACCGTGGATATCTCCCCGGGCCTTTCGTCCGAGGTGCTCCTTCAGCGGCCGGATATCCTCCAGGCGGAACACCTCCTCAAGGCCAACAACGCCGATATCGGCGCCGCCCGGGCGGCCTTCTTTCCGCGCATCTCCCTCACCACCGCCCTGGGAACAGCGAGTGCCGACCTGACGGGGCTTTTCAGCGCGGGTTCCTTCGTCTGGAATTACGCTCCTCAGGTCATCATGCCCATTTTCGACGCACGTCTCTGGTCGGCTCTGAAGGCGAGCAAGGCGCAAAGGGAAATCGCTCTGGCCCAGTATGAGAAAGCGATCCAGAACGCCTTTAGGGAAGTGGCCGATGTCCTTGCGGTGCGGGGCACGGTGGAAGAACAGCTTACCGCCCAGGAATCCGTGGTCCATGCCCAAGCGGAGACGTACCGCCTTTCAAACGCTCGTTATACCAAGGGGATCGACAACTACCTCGGTGTGCTGGACGCCCAGCGCTCCCTGTACGCTGCGGAATTGAGGCTGATCAACATCCGTTTGGAAAAACTCTCGAGCCAGGTGAAGCTCTACGCCGTATTGGGCGGTGGATGGGATGCCACGTGAGGGATCTGAGAGGGGGAATCTCCCATCTGGGCCCTTCTCGGCCAAAAATCGGCGTGGGGGTCTGTGAAGCCTGATCGACCTGAGGTTTGCTGGCCTGCGTTCCCGGTTTCCGGAACGGGAAAGGTCCCCTGACCGGGGAGATCGAAGAAAGAGCGTGAAGTGGATCCATCCCCGCGATGGGGGCCCCTTTTCCACGAAAGAGTGTTCCCCACCATAGCTTCGACCATTCAGTCCGACCGTGTCAACTCGCGGCTGTAGAGGAACGCCCCGTCCCGGAGAGCCCAGCGGCCGCCCCGCTTCTCCATGATCCAGCCGCTCTCCTTTTTCCCCCCGAATGGAATACGAAGTGGTGTGAAGAGGAAATCGGGATTGTCGTGGACCATGCCGAAGTGGTCGTTGAAGATCGCCCGTGTGTCTTGCCGCACCGAACCGAAAAATGCCAGGAGAAATCCATACCGGGTCCGAACGACTTCTTCAATGGCGCGGTCGGCTTCCTGGAAAGGCTTGAGCAGGAGAAAAGGACCGAAGAGTTCCATGTCGGGAATCGGGTCACCGCTCTCCACCTCGAGGACGAAGGGACGGACCGTTTCTCCATGTATCTCTCCGCTGAGGCGGTGGGCATAGGGGCATTTTTCGAGGGCCTTTTCCAGGATGCGGCGGGTCCTTGCGACACGGATGGGGCCCACGGCGGTCTGCGGATCCATTGGGTCCCCGACACGCAGATTCTCCGCCGAAGTCAGCACGTGCTCCCGCACCTGCTCATAAAGCGACTGATGGATGAGCGCCTTTTTCAGGGTTGTGCAGTACTGGCCGCCGTTGATGAACGCCCGGCGGGCGATGAAGCGGCTTGCCGCGGCCGGGTCGGCGTCCTCGAAGACGACGGCTGCGGGCATGCCGCCCGGACCTGCAAAAAAGAGCTTGTCAAAGGCGTCTGCATGGGAGCGATACGCTTCCCCCACGGCCGATGCCCCCGATATGAAAAGCACGCGGACCGAGGTGTCTCTGACGCACTCCTCTCCGAATTCCCGGTTGTCCATCCCGGCAATGGGTTCCAAGCCTTCCACAGGGCCGCAAATTTCGGACAAAACTATGGCGCAGCGAGGTGTGAGGGAAGAAAAGCTAAACCGCAGACGGTTTCCCGTGAGCAGTGCTGCCCCGCCCATTCGGGCCAGCATGACGGCCGGGGCGTCGTAAGGGAAGATGGCGGCCACGGTCCCGAAGGGTTTCCTCTTTTCCACCCAGGGGATTTCTTCGGCCATGGTCCGAAGATGCTCTACCGACAAGTCCACTTCCATGCGCGTGATCCTTGCCGGAAAGCCTGCATCCAGAGCCGCTGCTTCCTGGAGGTCGGCCCTTCTCGCCTGCAGACGGTCGGCCAGCAAAACGGTCTGTTCCAACCGATACCCCATCTCTGCCATGTTTTTCATACGAATATCCTTTGGGGACTCCGAACGGCCGGTGACGAGGTTGCGGGTTTCATCCGTCGAGCAGGGCCGGCGCGACATTGTGGACAAGACCTCCAGGAAGCCTGGATTGAAGAGAACCCTTGAAAGTCTGAACCATCCCGATCACTCCCCTTTTTCGTGGGTGCGGTAAAGGGGGGCGCATCGCTTTTTCCGTGATATGATGATGTCGTGCAGGATTCAACTGAGCCCAACGGGAAGCGTTGTGCGCAGGAAGATCATACCGTTTTCCGGGAATCGTTCCAAGCCGCAGGCACACATCACGTCGGGGCGTGAGTCTTCAACATGGGAAATGCATCCAAAAACGGTCGATATCTTGGACATCTCCAGCGCGAGGACCCCCTTTACGAATACCTCCAGTCCCAAATCGCCCCGCAGCTGGGGCTTCATATTCCCGACGCGTGCTACCGGGTCTTTCGGTTCACCGATTCTCAGAACGTCTATCTGTACGAGGAGAAGGGGGGAACGGTCCGATGGGTGGCCAAGTTCTTCAAGTCATGGGACCCCCAACACGCTTGCAGGAAAGGCGAGACGGAATTCAACAACCTGACGTTTCTGCGCCGGTTGGGTTTCTGCAATCGTCCCCATTACGTCGTGAGGCCTTTCGGTTTCAACCCGTCCATTGACAACGTGCTGGTGGTGGAATACCTGGAAGGGGATTCCGTGAGCGCTGTCATCGACGACGCCATTCACTGTGGAATGGTCGACCGACTGTTTCGAAAGCTCAAGGCCCTTGCCTGTTTTCTGGCCGTTTTCCACTGCCGCACGGCGGGGGAATGGAGCGTCGATTTCAGGGAGAGCCTCTACTACACGGCGCGAGTCCTCAGATCTCTGGAGGAGAGGTGGGGGTTGGACCGGCAATGCTCCGATAGGCTTTGGTCCCTCGGGGAGAGGTGGCTGCAGCGAAGCTTCATGTGGGAAGAGCCTTCCGTGCTGGTCCATGGGGACGCAACCCCTTCCAACTTCCTTTTCGGAAAGGGCATGGACGTGATGGCCATCGATCTCGAACGGATGCAATGGGCCGATCCGGTTTTCGATGTGGGCCGGCTCTGCGGTGAACTGAAGCACGTGTTCCTCCGGTGCACCGGAAATCCGTCGGCCGCAGAACCCTATATCGGGCATTTCCTCCGGGAGTACTGCGGCCATCTGGAGGACCGTGAGCAAGCCTTCTCCCGCATCACGCGCCGCCTCCCCTTTTACATGGGGATCACCCTCCTGCGGATCGCCCGCAATTCCTGGATCACTCCGGACTATCGGCGAAGTCTTGTTGAAGAGGCCATCAACACACTGGAGGCGAGGGTATGAAACTCCGAGGGATCATCTTCGATCTCTATGGAACGCTCATCGACATTCATACCAATGAAGACTCGGAGGAAATCTACCGGGCCGTCAGTCACTTTCTCACCTATCAGGGAATCCACCTGGACCGGGGAGAGGTCCGGAGCGTGTACTATCAGATCGTGGAAGAGCAGCGCCGTGAACAACGGGAGAAATACCCGGAATTCGAAGCCGTGGAGGTCTGGCGGGAATTCATCAGGCGCAATCCGGGGGGATCCGGTCTTCTCCCGTCTGCCAAGCTGAAACAGCTCCCTCTCTTTCTGGCCGAAATGTATCGTGGGATCTCAAGGGAGCGCCTGGAACTCTACCCAGGCGTGAAGAAGGTTCTGGACGAACTGAAGACGCACTTCCGGCTCGCCGTCGTGACCGACGGGCAGGCCGCCTGGGTCCTGCCCGAGATGCAGGCCGTCGGGATCGCATCCTACTTCAACCCCATCGTCATTTCCAGCGATCACGGTTTCAGGAAACCCGACGGAAGACTGATGCAGAAGGCCCTTAGCGGCATAAACCTCAAGGGGGAAGAGGTGCTCTTCGTCGGCAACGACATGTACAGGGACATCTTCGGCGCACGGCAACTGGGCCTCAAGACAGTCTTCTTTCCATCCAACCAGGGGCTGCAAGAAATGGCCGGAGTGGAACCCGACAGGGTCATTCGGGAATTTTCCGAACTGCCCCGGGCCATCAGGGGACTCGGATGGCGATGAACCCAGCGGCAGGTCTCCTCATACCGGTTTCATCGGGCTGGCCGCCCTGCCCCACTCTAAAGGGGGATCCATCCCGTGCTCTCCATGAAAAGGGTGCAAATCAGGAATGCCCTCTGCAGAGACGCTTCTGACCATAGGGTTTTCGACCCACCACCTGGAAGTCATCCCGTTCATGCGGGAGGAAATGGAGCGCCATGATGTGACGGTGCTGGAGGAACCGCCTACGCCGGGATTCGCGGAGATGATCGAGGACCATATCCCCGTGGAAGAGTACCTGCTGGCTGTGGATTCCCAGTTCCCTCTTTTTGACGAAAGGATGTGCCGGGAGCTTCAGAGGCTCAGGAAAACGGGGAAGGCCATCCTGCAGGTGGAACCTTACCTGGAAACGCTTTTGGAGATCCACGAGCTTTTCGCTTCCGGCAAGACCCCGGAAGACGTTCTGGCCGTATCGAAACTGCGTGAGGTGTACCAGAAGGAGAGAGAGGCCACCGGGTTGCTCATTGCTTTCTATGCGGCCAGCAGGGGGGATGCCTTCAGAGGGGTGGTGGAGGCGGTGAAACGATTTGCGCGGGCAGACGCCGAGCGTTTGCTCCTGAGGGAGCGCCTGCGGGCGGCGGCTATCGCTCCACTGGCCGGGCACGGAAAATCCCTGTTCATCGAAGCGGGTTACATCCACTATCCCCTCTTCACGTTTCTCCGCAGGTTCCTGGATGGAGCAGGACGCATCCGGATCCGCCACCTGCTGGAACCTGCCGTGCGCCGCCACGGTGGGAAACGGCGCAACCTCGGCCCGGGGGATGTCTTGACGCTTCACTATTCCATCCACGGCAGGATCGACGAACCCCTGGGGGACCTCTTCGCCGCTCGAAGCCTTGTCTACATCCGCCTCATCGACAAACGGGAACTCCTTCCCGGTGACGAACCCACCCCCCATTGCCTGGATGAAGCCAGGGTCAACCGCGTGGTAGACCGTCTGACCTTCTCCGATTGCCAAAGGCTTTACCGGGCGATGACAAGGGAGCCTGCACAGGATCCGTGGGTCGTGGTCTCAAGAGAGCTCGGTCTCAAACGGGAGGCGGCATCTTCGCCCCTTCCGTGAACACTTGGGAACCTCCTTTTTGCTGCGTGATCTCTGGTGCTCATGTAACACCTGGCAAGGGCAAGACCGCAAGAAAGTCTTTGAGGGAAGCTCTTCAAGGAAGAGGGCTCTTTGTCATCCGGCAATGATGAGATGCGTCACCATGGCCTTCTTCTCACCTTGCAACAGCCGGTTTCCCCGCGCAGGCGGGGGTGGACCCTGCAGTCCAATTCAGGGAAACCCCCACATTCGCACTAACAGGGGCAAACAACACAACCATTACCAGAATAGTCAGCGATCCAGCTTTTCGTTCCAGTTCCAAACGCCCTTTCAGTGCCATCGGGTCAACGAAGCTCTCCAAATGCAAAAGCCATCGTTTTCCAAAACGATCAACGTGCCCTGAACGGTTTGAGGGATCATTCCCGCTGTTTGGTCCTTGTGACAATGTTCATACCGGTATTCTTCCTGAGACCGAGCTGTTTTGCAGTACTCCGACAGAATCGGCTTTCCTCCAAAAAGGGAAACACGCCGGGAGCAAATCGATCGGGTTGGAGGCCGCACCCCTGACCTGCTGTCAAAAACCTTACCTCTTGCAGTGGCTATGGCGGATGCGGTGTGACGTGGACTCGGTGTTCTGGGCCGTTGGTCGGGTGATCGAGGGCAGAGCCCCGGCCTTGAGACCGTTTGTGAGGGGCAGGGTACCGACCTTTCCAGAAAAGAGAGGTTTCATCTTTTTGTACAGGTGTGTGCCCGTCCTGTTCCAGCCCGGAGTAACCGACCGACTCTCCAATCATATCTCTTTAAGCATTTCTTCGGGTCATTTCACCGGACCTCACATTGCCCTTCAAGCATGAATGGCCCCATGCCGAGTATTCATAGGAAAATAAGGTCAAGAGCCCGATTGAGGAGTTTTCTCACCCTGGGAGGAGGCTGCGCGGCAAGGGGAAAGATTTCGGCGTTTCATTGCGAGAGGTTCGAAAAAGATGGGAAATAGAAGGGTGATCGCAGCCCTATGCTGGCTAATGCTCATGATTTACCATCAGGTGGGCGCCACCGCCGGGGAACCTGCGGATCTTTGCGTAAAGGCGTCCGCTCTGTACACGCAGGGGAAAATCGACGAAGCCTTTCGGACGGCGGGGGATGCCCTGGCTCAGGCAGAAAAGAAGCACGGGGAGGGAAGTCTGGAGTCAGCCGGTCCCCTCATGCTTCTGGCCGAAATCCACCAGGGCCGCCGGGAACTGCCCGAAGCCGCCCGTTGCCTCGAGCGGGTGAGGTGGATCCAGGAAAAAAACTTGGGTCCTCGCAACACCAGGGTTTCGGGTACCATCAGTGAACTCATCGCAGTTTACGAAAAGCTGGGCGAGCGAGACAAGGCGGAAAGCCTCAATGCGATCGCTTACGAGCGATGGGGAAAACCACGTGCCGCCAAAGCTCCCGCCGTGGCCGTGGAAATCCCCTCGCAGACCACGAAAGACCCTTCACTGAAAGACATCGAAAGCTACGCGAAAATCATGGTGACCTTGGCCGACTACCGCAAAAAGCACACGTACAGCACCGAAGACTTTTTCGTCTGTGCGGACATGGTGGTCGATGTGTGGAATATCCTGAAGACCCAGGGCATCCGGTCCAGAATTGCGGTGGGGAACGTGGAGCGGGATCTCCGACACGGGACGACGGAAACGGAGTACATCGCTGGCATGAACCATGCCTGGCTTTTGGCAGAGGTGAGACCCAACGAGTGGATCCCTCTGGAGGCCACGGGGGGTTACATCGTGGACCCGGCGAGTTCCGGCTACAGTCTTTACCTCTCCGGCATCACGTTCGAAAACCCCAAGCAGTTCAAAGCATTCAGCGACCTGAGGATTTCGTACTTCAAAACCTGCAGAGAGGCCAAGGAAGTTGTGGGAACCTACAACAATCAGTTCGCCGGGAAGACGGCTACCCAGGAATCGTTGGAGTACCGGGGCAGGGCGCTCCAAAAATTCGAGGACTGCAAGCGCCTGGCGACCGAGGTCCTGGCCCATTTGAAACATTGAGTCGATCCGCTGCAGGGCTTTTGCACGATGGACGGGGGGCGCCCACAATGAGAAACCTATGTATTGCTCCATTCTGGGATTGATTCCAGGGGGCGAGGATAACCAACAGGATGGGGGCAGCCACGGGATCCATGGGGGATCGGGGGATTTCGCTGCCCGGGCTGCCAGCATTCATGCCCGGGCGTCCGTGGCGATTGCTGGGCGTTCAAACACGCGCTATTCGTCGAAGTCGATGATCATGTCGGCTTCGTTTCCACAAACGCTGCACACCCTCGTTTGCTTCTCTTTCTTCTTGATCACGTTTGGCTTTTCCTCCACGTCGATCAGTTGACAGGTGATGGTCATTTCCGCTTCATTTCCGCACTTTTCGCAATGGCAAACTTCTCGCTTGGTCGTCGTCATGGTAAGCACTCCTCTCAGGTTGAAAAGAATCCACAGGGCCGCGTGTGAAAAGAACGATACATCAACCCTATAATAATCTTCAAACGACGTCAAACGGGATCTTTCCCTGCCTCGACAAAGCCTGCGTCCGTCAAAGGAGCGTGACCCCCAGTCCGGTGAGACATTGCGGATGCCTGTTTTCACAGCGGCTCACGTAATCCTGCTCCCAGTAGTGGATGCGTTTGGCCAAGTTCTGAAAGATCGCGGGTCCTGCCGAAGGAAATTGTTCCAGGATTTTCAGAAACTTTTCCCGGGAGAGCATGAGAAGGACGGCCCTCGTTTCCGCCTTGAGGGTGAACAGGCGCCCGGCTTCGCAAAAGAGGGAGAGACCGCCGATGAAATCCACCGGTCCGAACCGCCGGAGAACGGCCTGCGGATTGTTCTCCAGGTGGACCGTCGCCCGGCCCTCCACAAGGCAGTAGGCATGGGAGTCCACTTCGTGCTGGTGAAAGATGATTTCCCCCGGTTTGAAACTCTCCCTGACGCACAGGTAAGAGAGAAGCTTCATCGCTTCCATGGGCACGCCGTTATAAACGGGGAGCCCCAAGAGCAGTTCCAGGTCGGCGAGATACTCACTGTGCATTTTCCCTGGCTCCGTGAATGAGTTCGTACAATATCCCCTTCCGTCCCATCAACTCCTGATAGGATCCCATTTCCATGATTTTACCCGCCTTCATGACCGCAATCCTGTCATATCCCCGGATGGTGTCCAGCCTGTGAATGACGGAAATGAGCGTGCTTCGGCCTTTCCAGCCCGTTTCCAGCAGGGTCTGGATCCGTTTCTGGGACGCATTGTCCAAAGCCGACGTGGCTTCATCCATGATGAGCACCGGCGGCGCCTTAAGGAAAACCCGGGCGATGGCCAACTTCTGCCGCTGCCCACCCGAGAGCCGATCTCCTTTGGTTCCCACCCGAAAATCCATACCGATTTCGACAATGGTTTCCAGCAGGTCCTCTTCAATGAGCAAGTGCACGAGACTCTGGCTGATGCGCTCCTGGGCTCTCAGATGGTCTGTCCGGGGTTTTCCGAAAAGGATATTGTCCAAAATAGTCCGGGAGTCCATGTACTCGCTCATTCGATAGAAGGAGAGCGCATGGGGAGACTTGTCGCGAATCTCCTTAATGAATTGGTGCCGACCCTCAAGGATCAGGTTTTTCAGAAACGGGGGCATGGCGACCACACGGTGGACTCCCGGCACGAAGCGTAGGGCAAGCTGCAGGAGAAAGGACCTGTCTTCTTCCGGCAGTTCGTGAACCCGGACTTTCTCGAGGCGAGAGGCGACGGCCTTGCATTCCTCGAACTCGTCCGAGCGAATGGGAGTCTGCTGAAAGAAGATCTCGTCCGGGGGGAGATCCCGTAGAATGTCCATGGATTGGTGAAGCAGCTCCCCTCCGAGGCTCATGAGGGGCTTGGCCAACTGCACGTCATCGAGAAAACGGAGGAAGGCTGGGTTCCTGTGCAACACCTCTGGACCGTACTCCGGTCGGTGGGGTTCTCCGAAGGTGAGGTTCGTCGCCACGGAGGAGTGCTGGAGGTATCGATGCTCGTCGAAGAACTCGATGTCCTCGGCCAGTTGCTCGCCGAACCCGGACTGGAAGTGATGGCGAATCCGGACGATTCTCTCCCTGAGTTTATTGTGGGTTTCACGCGGCAGGACGGTGTTCAATCCGAAGCGAAGAATGTCCCCGAAGAGTCCCACCTGCTGAATGACCTCAATCATCCGATCCAGGGAGGGAAGCCTCTCCTCCAGGTGTCCTTCGCTCTCGTCCAGGATTGCCCGGCAGGAGTAAATGAGGTTCTCCCGGATGGTCCCGTCGAAGATGTACGGGGACTGGGCAACAATCCCGAGGTTCTGCGCCATGTCTTTCTTGGTGAGATCCCTCACTTCGGCGCCGTCGATCTGGACACTGCCCCCCGTGTAAGGGACAAGCTGGGCGATGCACTGGGCCAGAGTGCTCTTGCCGCTCCCAGAAAACCCGATGAGTGCCAGCTGTTCACCCGCCTTCAATTCGAGGTCGATTTGCTTGAGAAGCTGGATGCCACCGGCCACGCTGTAGGAAAGGTCCCGGATACGGATGTCTCCCCGGAATGTTAGGGGTTTACGGTCTATTGGTTCCAGAAGGTGGTCCGGTTCCACGTCGAAGTATTCCATAAGTCTCTTATAACTCACGGAACTGTCCTGATAGAGCTGGTAGAAGTCCATCAATTCTTTCCATGGGTCGTACAGCTTCTCGTAGGCGGAAAGAAAAGCCACCATGGCTCCCAAATCGAAGCGTCCCTGGATGGTCAGGTATCCCCCAATGAGAAACAAGACGAAGGGTCCCAGGCCCAGGAAGAAACTGTTGACCACTTTGACACCCTGCTTGTAGAGGTTCCAGGTCACGCGGATGCGGGTGAGTTCATCCACAAAGGTTCCGTAACGTCTGTTCTCAATGGCGTAGCTGCCGTTGCCGTGTACCTCGTGGATGCCGGAGACCGTCTCGCTGATCTTGCTGCTGAGAACCCGGGTGCTGTCCACCCGCTCCTTGTTGGCCTCGTTCGATTTTCGCTGAAGGCGCGGAACCACCAGGAGCACCAGGGGGTAGATGGTCAGACTCAGGGTCGCCAGAAGGGGGTTCAGGTAGAACATGTATGCGGCGAACGCGAGGAGGGTGAGACCATTCGTCACCGGGACGGCGACAGCCTGGCCGACGAAATCACTGGCTGTAGCGACCTCGGTCACAAGGGAGGAGACCACCATCCCCGATGAGGTCCTGCGAAAGAAACTGAGAGGCAGGGTGAGAATGTGCGCGTAGAGTTCCTTGCGCATCCTGGCCAGGGCTTCCTGGCTCAGTACGGTCTGAATCCAGTTGATGACGAACTTGAGGCAGCTTGCGGTCACCACGGCGAGAAGGTAGTAAAGGCAATAGGTGAGAAGCAGATCCACCTGCCCCAGGTTGATGGCGTGATTGACGATTTTCTTTTGCATCTCCAGGGGCAGGACCCGCGTGGCCACCGTGACCGCGATGACCGCCAGAAGGAGAATCTGCAGACGGATGCTGCTCGTCCTGACCCAGTAACTCAAAGGGCGCTTGGTGATCATGGAGAACCTCGCAGGTTCCTCGGCAAAGGTTTGAAGAGTCGACTCCGACATGGGTCCGGTTGACCGGTTGACGAGCCCCTTAGCTTTCAGTATCGTTATCGGGAAGTGCACGCAATGTGTTGAGATCCACTCGCCCGCCCTGGAGGGATCGCGCCGGAATCGGCGGCGCCGGCTTTACAGGGGTTGTTACCGCCCCTTGGCCGGGGTGCTCCAGGGCAAGAACTCCTGCCGGAAGGAGAAGAGAATAGCATGGAAGTCACAGAAACGCGACTGGAGGGCATCCTGGTGCTGGGGGTGAAAGGGCGGTTGGATTCCACCAACTCGGAGGATTTCGAGAGGATGCTCCTGGGGTCGGTGCGCCAGGGTGAAAACCGACTGGTTCTGGATTTCGGTGAACTGGACTACATTTCCAGCGCAGGTCTGCGCGTCCTCCTTAAGGCTGTCAAAGAACTGAAAGTCAGCGACGGGCACCTTGCTCTCTGTTCTGTGAGGGACTACATCAAAGAAATCTTCGAAATGTCCGGCTTCGTCTCCTTTCTTCCCATCCACTCCACGGTGGAGGACAGTCTCAGGGCCGTTTGACGCTCTCCGGCAGTTGTCGCTATGAAAGCAGCGGCTACCGGGTTCAACATGCGGTGACGCATCCTGCACCATTGAACCGAACACCCGGGGTGCTGAACAGCCCGCAGGAAGTGCTGGGGCCGGGTCTAGAGAGGGGCTTCGGCATTCCCCGAAAAATGAAAGGGGGCTAGGGCTTCACGAGAAGGTGATTTGACTTCCTGTATATGCTATTGTTTATACTGTTAAAAATAGCCTGAGGAAGGGTCGTCAAAACGATTGACAGAGTCCTTTCCGGTGGCTTAATTTCTTGTGCACTCGGAGCAAGAAGCTCCCGTTGTGCGCGGTTTCGGTGGACACGTCCGGTCAAGAAGGCTGGAAAGATTCCTGAAGTGGATCTTTTCAGCTTTTTTTTTGGGGGCGAAACGGCAAGAGGAGGAAAGGAAGACGGATCGCATCGGTTTCGACCAAAATGTTGGGGGGCGGGACAAAGAGGAGGATGGCCCGGCGTGATCATTGGGGCTGCGTCTTGTGATTTCATTTTTGGTCCGGAGAGGAGGAGGGGTGATGTGGAGCAAACTGTTGCTGTTGATGGTTTTTTTGTTGTCTTTTTGTGTGGATGGCCAGGCAGCAGGGGGGCGGGGAGGGGATGTGAGTCGCCTGGATTCGGTTCCGCCAGAAAGAGGGGTGTTTCCTCTGAGCCGGGGTGAGGGAAGCGGAACGCCGTTACTACTGGCCCAGGCAGGAGAAAAAGGGGGGGATGGGGCGGCCTCGGGTGAAAAGGGGGGTGAAGGCGGTGAGGAGAAAAAGTACTGCTGGGAGCGTTACGGGTTCGAGATTCATGGGAGTGTCGTGGGTTTCGGCCAAGGGGGGATGTTCGGGACCATTGAGGGCGAGAGAATCGGCAGTTCGTCTGCAGGGGGCATCACGTTCGACCTGGAAATCGGTTACACGCCCCCCGTCCCGTTTTTGGAAAACGGGAAGTTTTTCATCCACGCTCATGCGGGGGAGGGGAAAGGCTCCGACGTGAACATGGAGGACCGGCTTTTTGCCAATCTCAACACCATTGCGGACAACAGCGGTGACCTGCAGTTGCCGAAGGACAAGGTGTTCTGGCTCCAGGAGGCCTACTACGAGCACAACTTTTTGGGTGAGAAGTTTAAGGTTCTCATGGGGAAGACGGAATCCGTTGGTTTCATCGATGACAACGCGTTCGCCAATGACCCTGCCGTGCAGTTCGTGGGCAAGGCGTTCGTGAACAACCCCGTTTTGGACAGTGAAAACGAATTCGCCCCCATGATCGCGATGACGATCTCTCCCATTGATTTGCTGTCCTTCTCCCTCCGCCCTGGTGGTCTCATCGAGCCGGCCGAACCTGGGCGAGTCTTTGCAGAAAACGGTCTACAGCCGTGTGTTCGATGACCCCATGGTCGCCGCTCAGTTGAAGATTTCCCCCAAGTTTGGGGACTTGGAGGGGAACTATCGGGTCTATTTTTTCAATGCCTTGTATGACCATTTCAACTCAGAAGACACGTTCAGCGAAAACGGCTGGGGCGTGGGGGTGAGCTTCGACCAGCAGGTGACGCAATGTCTTGGGCTGTTTGCCCGGGTGGCCTACAGCGACGAGGATGCCTATGACGTCGACTGGTTCTGGTCGGCGGGCGCCAATCTGAAGGGGTTGATTCCGTCGAGGCCCGACGACGAACTGGGGATCGGGATCGCGGGGGTGAAGGGGCACATCGAGCCCGACAACGACGGGACCGAGTTCCATGCCGAAGCGTACTACCGGATTGCTCTCAATGAGCACTTGGCCCTCACCCCGGATTTCCAGTGGGTGGTCAATCCCTTGGGGAACGAAGACAACGACGCCGTTTTCGCGGGGATGATCCGGGTGGAGCTGAGTTTCTGAGCCCATTGCGACGAAGTGCCCCGGATGAGTAAAGACGGAGAAGACAACGGTGTAAAGAGAAGCGCACGAAAGCAAGGGAGTGGAAGAAGGCTTACTCTCAGCTCCTTTCGTGTGGGTAGATGAATCGGGCAATGCTCCTCAGAGCACATTGACTCTGAGGATTTTCGTTTTTCGGGCGTCCTCCTTTCTGTGCCGACGGAACAGCCCCTTCGTGGGAAGGGCCAAGCAGATCATACTGCAAAGACCGGCGACCGAATTCCTGTGCAAGCGTTGTCACTCCAAGGCAGTCCTGTGATCCCCGTGGACTCCCCGTCTCATTTCCTTGTATAAAGGGAACGCCTTTAACGCGAAGGAGGTTCCAGTGGATCCCAGTTGGTATTTTGAAGGCCTAGGGGCAGTGATGTCTGCGGTTTTCCTCGGCTCCACCTTTGCCGTCCAAGGTAAGCGTCCCTCACCTCGTCCATTGAAGAAAGGCATTCTTCTGAGCGCCTTCGGGACCACCCTGCCGGAAGGGGGTGCGGCCTTCAAGGGAATGCAGCATCGCGTGGAAAACACCTTCCCCGGCACAGACATCCGGTGGGCCTATTCGTCGCGATTTGTGAGAACGAAGCTGGCCCGGGCGGGTCAGACCGTGGACTCCCCTGAAATGATGCTCGCCCGCATGATGGACGAGGGCTTCACCCATGTGGCGGTGCTCTCCCTTCACGTGATTCCCGGCGCTGAGTATCACGACTTGGTCAGGAACGCCGGACTGTTTGCACGTATGACCTGGGGAATCGAGCGTATCGAAGTGGCGAGACCGCTTCTGTCCTCCCACGAAGACATGGTGCGGGTTGCCGGGGCCATGTTGAAGACCGTACCGCCGAAACGCGAACCCCATGAAGGGGTCGTCTTCGTGGGCCACGGCAATGAAAGGCATCCCGCCGACGCCATTTACTGCGCCATGAACGGTATGGTTCAGGAACTGGATCCCCTTGCATTCGTGGGCACCATTTCCGGCCATCCGGACCTTGAAAAGGTCGTTTTCCGGATGAAGGCCAAGGGCGTTGAAAAGGCGTACCTCGTCCCCCTCATGACCGTGGCCGGGGATCATGCCCGCAAGGACATGGCCGGGGACATTCCAGGGAGCTGGAAGAGCGTTCTCGCGAAGAACGGCATCCGGTGTGAACCCGTTCTTGTGGGCATGGTAGAGCACGGAGAAATCGTGGAGATTTGGCTGGATCATCTTCGGGATGCGATAGAGCGGCTGTAGGTGACAAAAGAGGATTGATGGTAGAGACGAGAAAAGGGGGTGCGTGTCGTTGGACAGGCAGGCCATGACGGCCCCTGGAGGGACGGGTCAGCCAAAGGGGGGCGCTGACGGGGACCCATGAGCGGTCGACGCCGGCTCCGACTCGCGATGCCCCGTTGCGTCCACCGGCGGGGCAAGCCTTCAGGGTGGGTTGTTCGGGATGGAATAGCTGCAGGGGACTTGGCACGCACATTTGCCGCACACGTCGGTCAGGGGCAGGTCGCTGAAGTGGGCGTCGTTGACGAGACACTGCCGGTAACACGCATGCCGGTCGAAATGTGTCTTGAGAAGGGCATTGTATCGGCATTGGGAGACGCAGGCGTGGCATGACTCCCCACGTTTCGCCAGGCAGTATTCCTTTTCCGGCCGTGGCGTGGCCGCAAGGGTCATGGTGGTGACGAGGCTTCCCAGTCGGCCGCAGCAACCGGCCTCGGTGATGAGGAGGCGATGGTGTCCGAATGTGCCCAAACCTGCGATGTATGCCACATGCTTGTGGGACCAAGCGCTCACGAGCTTTTCCGAGTCGAAGTTATGGGTGGGCGGGGTCACGGCGACCGCATGCCCCATGCCCTGAATGGCCTCCTTCAGGGTCTCGCCCACCACCTGGATGAGTCCGTTGGTGGCCGTGTAGGACTCGGCCCAACTCCTGGCCGATAGGCCTTTGATTCTCACGTTGGCCTCCCCGACCCACTGCCGGAAAGGCAGGAAAAAGGCGATGACCGATTGCGCTCCTTTCAGGAGGTCTTCCGGCATGCCATGTTCCGGACTCACGGCGTCTTTCAGTTGATGGAAAAGAGGGTCGTGGGCGGAAGCAACAGCCACCAGAGGTTCCCGCCAGTAATCTTCCCCCCTGCCGGATTCCACCCAGCGTTCGATGGTACTCCGGATTGCCTGGGTCAAAATGATGAGTGCCCCGTCACCTGGAAGGACCCGCCGCGTGTCCATTTGGTAGCCTGCCTTTTCCTGATTATGAGGAAGCAAGAGGACTGAGCTCCCCTGTCTGTGATGGCGTTTCGCGCACCCAATAGAAAGGCTGCGAGAGGGAAGCATACAGGAGCAGATAATACTTTTCAACCACCCTACCCTGAAATATATTGACAGTTCAAAGGGATGAAGCGATCAGGGGCTACTTCTCCAATCGAATTGCGTGACCATGGACTGACACGAACCGGTCATGACGCGGGAGGGCATCAGATGAGCACGAGAAGACAGGAAAAGGCCGGGTGGACTCTTGGATGGCTGGGAGCTTTCCTTTGGGTGCCGATCGTTTCGGTTGTCTTCCTTTTCCAGGCAAAATGGCTCAGGGGAGCCGGAGGGGCGGGCGTCTTCGCCATCGCAGCCGCAAGTATCGTGGGGGCGGCGCCCTGGCGGCATCCGTCGACCCCCTACTGGAAGTTGATGCTTTTTCCCTACGCTTGCTTCACCCTTTCGGTGATCTGGGCGGTTTGGGCATTTGGGGGATTCACCGCGTTGGACCTCAACTGGTGGAACTTCCTTTGGATGCTGCCCATGTTCCTTCCGTTGGGTATCCTCAGCAGAAGAAAGTGGACAGATGCTGAAGTCGTGCCGGATGGTTCGGGCGACGCCCGGGGGATGGGACGTTGATCTCGCTGCAGCTAGCCTCTGGAACGCGCCCGACCATTTGTGAAACCGCCCTATTGGTGCTTGCGCCGCCTATATTTTGGGCAACACGGGAAAGGAATCCACATTCGAGGCAATGTGTCCCCTGAATCCGAGGAGGCTTTTGCCCGCGAGCGGAGGGCAAGGGCCTGGGATCGCTGGACAACGGGTGTCATCTTTCTCCTTCTCCTGATCCCCCTTCCCATTGCCCGTTTCCAGTCCTGGCCCGGGGGCGAGATCGTGCTGGATCGTCTCGTTCTCCCCTGGAGCCACTTCCGCATTTGTTACGTCTCCTTAGCGGATGGTAACCCCGTTGAGGAAGTCCACAGGTTCCGGTGGAACGGCCGTCTCCAGGGTGGTGAGGGCGTCTCCCCTCTGAACCTGGAATGGGGCTCTATGGGACCTGCCGTGCTCAAGTGGCAGGATGCCCCGGAGATTCCCCTCTCCCAACTCCAGGAGGAAGGAAAAATGCTTCGAATGAAAGTCCTGTGGCGGCCCGTGCTCTTGTGGCCCCTCGAGGCCCTTTGGCGTCTCGCGAAATGACCGCGAGGAATCACCGGGTCTCGTAGCGCTTTTCCATCTGCACCTGCTGATCTGAGGCGGGGAAAAACCGCCTGTAGAAGAAGAAACTGAGGACGATGGGGAGGAAATAGTAAGCAAAGCGGTAGAGGAGGGTTGCGACGAGAGCTCTTTCGAAATCCATCCCCATGAGGTAGAAGGACCCGGCCATGGTGCCCTCCATGAGGCCGATGGAAGCCGGGGTGAGGGAGAACAGGCTCGTGAAGACGCCGACCGAAAAGCCAACGAGGAGGGAACTGTTGTCGACGGGGTAGTGAAGAGCAAGGAAGGAGAACTTGAGGCAGAGAAACATGAGCAACCAGTCGAAGAGGGCATAGAGGGCCGGCACCATCAGGATTCCCCTGTTTCCGGCGATGAGGTTCATGCTTTCGTTGAAATTGTCGAAGAAGGCCTGGGCTCTCTCCCTGTTGATCCAATGAGGTTTTCTCAAGCCTTCGCAGGTCTTGGCAGCGATCCCCATACACACATGCCAGAGCTTCTTTCGAAAGGCTTCGTGGAGGATCGTCTGGATGGTGACCCACGTGAGAAGAAAGGCGAGAAGGAGTATGACCGCACCCACCTCGATTTCCCTCAGGCTCATTTTGTATTCGCTGTAAAGGAAGAAAAAGCCCAGATAGATGAAGATCACCGCCACGGTGTTGGTGAAGAACCCATGAATGATGGAAATGGAGAGGGTCTTGCTGGGCGGGATTTTCTCCCTCGCCAGGAGATAGACCTTGGCGGCGACTCCGCTCAGGCCTGCGATGGCCATGACGTAGTTCATGCTGCATGAAAGGAGCGAAATCTTGAAAGTGTTTGAAAAGGAGAGTGCATGACCCGTTCCCCTAAGCAGGCGGTGGAGAACCGCAGCAATACACAGGTAACTCAGGGCGCTCGCAAGGATTGCGAAGAACCCCCATGCAACGTTGATCTGGGTGATGTTTTCCCCGAGTCTTTTCAGATCCGCCTGCCTCAGGGTGAGCAGAAAAATGGTTACGCCGATGACGGCGGCAAGCCAGAACCGTTTTCGGGGCACCCCAGATATCAATGCGCCTCTCCTCGTCTCGGCCCCGTGTTCCGCACTCAGGGCTTCCGGTGCATGGATACATCAGTCGGGATGCATCAGACCATAGCAAAACGGACCTTCAATGAAAAGTGGTTAGAGAGGGGGAGACGTTGCGCCCAGGGTGAAGGAGCGTTCCCTCCTTTACGGTTTTTTCAGGGAGCCGGCCATTGCGGCACTGGATCGTGACGGAATCACTTCATGGCGGGGAGACTTCCTTCTTGACCAAGGAACGTGCGAGGACGTGGAAAAACGGCGAAAAAGGCTCTTGGTTACGGGGGCAAGCGGTTTTCTTGGATGGAATGCATGCGTTCACTGTAGGGACTCGTGGAATGTCCTGGGAGTCTTCCACAGGCATCCTTTTGAACTGCAAGGGGTGGCCCTTCTCCGCGCGGACCTCACGCAATGGTCGGAAGCGAAGCAGGTCCTCCGGGAAGCAAGACCCGATGTCATCTTGCACACAGCGGCCGCATCCCAGCCCAATTTTTGTCAGACGGCACCGGAACGGACCAGAAAGATCAACGTGGAGGCATCCTGCAACCTGGCGGGATTTGCCGCCGACAGGAACATCCCTTTTGTGTTCACCTCTTCCGACCTGGTCTTCGACGGAAAGAGTCCTCCGTATCGGGAAGAGGACCCGGTTGCACCCCTCAGCGTTTATGGAGAACAGAAAGTCATGGCCGAAAACGGGGTCCTGGAACGGAATCCCCTGGCGGCCGTGTGTCGCCTGTCCCTTTTGTTTGGAAACCGTGCCCCGGCATCGGAGAACGTCCTGGAGTCGATGGTCGGGGTGCTGCGGGGAGGAGGCCAACTGCGCCTGTTCACCGATGAATTCAGGACTCCCCTCAGCGTGAGGGATGCCGTGAAAGGGCTCTTGACGGTCCTTGGCAGCGTCAGTGGTATCCTGCATCTGGGAGGTGCGGAAAGGATTTCCCGCTACGAGTTCGGCAGACTCCTAGCCGAATTCCTGGGAGAAGGCCATGACCGTATCGTCCCGTGCCTGCGAAAGGATGTTCCCATGCCCGCCCCCCGGCCTCATGACGTCTCCCTGGACAGTAGCCGGGCGTTTTCCATGGGCTTCAAACCTGGAACTCTTCGCGGGGAGCTGGAACATCTCCTGCGTGAAGGAGACCGCTGGGTTTGACGGCAGCATTTCCGGGGGGGGAAACGGAGGGAAGGGTTTTCAAAAAAGGCTCAAGGCGCGGGAGGAGGCGGAATCAGGGTTGCCCCCTTCCCTCACCGGACTCTCAGGCAGGTTCGGCTTTCCTGATGGTCTTGATGATGACGGGGTTCACCGGCACGTCATCGTACTGGCCGAAGGAAGTGGTCTTGACCTCCCGGATGGCATCCACCACCTCCATCCCCTCCACCACCTTTCCGAAGACCGCATAACCGAATCCCTGGGGCGTCTGGTTTTTATGATCCAGGAAGGGATTGTCCACCGTGTTGATGAAGAACTGAGCGGTGGCACTGTGAACGAGGCCCGTCCGGGCCATGGCGATGGTTCCACGCTCGTTTTTCAGATCCGGTTTGGCTTCGTTTTTGATCGGGTCCCGAGTCTGCTTGGACTTCATGTCTGGAGTCAGGCCGCCTCCCTGGATCATGAAGTCGCGGATGACCCGATGAAAGATAGTGCCGTCGTAGAATCCCTCGTCCACGTAACGCAGGAAATTCTTCACGGTCCCCGGCGCCTTGTCCGCCCAGAGTTCCACCCGGATGGTTCCCTCGCTGGTTTCCAGCCAAACCACAGGATTGGCTTGAATGCTCATGAGTTTTCGGTCCTTTCTACATGGGGCGTTGTTTCCCGCCATTGTTTGTGACGCAGGCGCATGTGCCTGGCGGCCATTCCGGTCCAGGCGTTCCCAAGTCATTTCAAATTTGGCGGTCTATAACCGGTTTTCTGCAACAATGCAACGCGTCTCGTGCTCACTTCATTGTTTTTTGCCGTTGCCACGGGGGTTTTCGCCGTTTGGTCCCCTTTCATGGCGGGCCCCAGTTCAGTGCATCCACCACCGCGTGACACCGGCAGCTGGTGGCCACGATCCAACGGCCTGGTTCCCGAAGGATTTCCGAGAGCTTGTCACGCAGTGCTTCCACGGGGTATCCTCCCACCCCCGGAGCCAGCTGGTGGCTTCTCACCACCACCACCCTGTACCCGTTAGCCCGGACGTTCTCAAGGACTTCAAAAAGATTAGCCTTTCTCGGTTCTTTCGTATGGGTGCAAATGGCGTCAGGTTCGCTGCAGTTGTCGGGGCACCTGAAGGTTGCGAAGCTGGCGTAGAGGGTTCCGGATTCCGTCCGGAAGGGATTGGGCACCTGCCCGTCCACGACTTCGGGAACCGGCAGGAGCTTGACCGGAAACCGCCGTGCAAGGTGCCCAAGAACCCATCCAAAGGCTACGTGGAGGGGCACAGCAGGAATGATCCAGTCGCTCTCTGCAAGAGGGGCGCTCAGGAGAAAGGGCACGGCGTCCCCCTGGAGAACAGGAAGCCCGAGCTCCCTTTCAATGGGTTCCAGCCTCTCCCTGTGCATGTCCACGACGAGGAAGTCCGCACGGGGAAAGCGGCGTGCGAGCCTTTCCGCCGCGATTCTACCGAAACGGCCCGCCCCGAGGACCCGGATGACCGCCGGTGGAAAGTGGGCAGGGACATCCCTCTGTTGTGGTTGTGTGACCGAAGTGCTCATTGGAACCCCTGAAACGATTGTGTTATGGTGGAATCCGGCAAGGCCCCTCTGCTTCCTTACCCTTTTCCAGGAGTCTCTTCGTGAGCAATCTTTTCAATGTGTTCGATAAGATCGCCGAGGAAAAAATCCGAGAGGCCATAAAAAACGGTGAATTCGAAGATCTACCGGGCAAGGGAAAACCCCTGAACTTGGAAGAGGAACGTCACCTTCCGGCGCATCTGCGCCTTGCCTACAAGATACTGAAAAATGCCGACTGCCTGCCTCCAGAACTGGAACTGCGCAAGGAAATCCGAACAATGGAAACCCTTCTCTCCGGAGTTCGGGATGCCCAGGAAAAATACCGCCAGATGAAAAAGCTCAATTATCTCATCATGAAGCTCAACATGAGCCGCAAGGTCCCTGCCGCCCTCGAGGAAAACCAGCACTATTACGAAAAGTTGCTGGACAAGGTGGAGCTGAAGAAGGCTTCCGAATGATGCTGGATCTGTTCAGCCGGATTTTCCCGAGGCACTGACGGAAACGAACCTAGTCCCGGGACTAGTCCCCAGGATCGGGTGGTTTGCTTTCCCCTGTCGGTGGGGCGCCCGGCAGCAGGGGGGCGAACCGGCGGTCCCGTCTCTGAAAATCCGCCTTGATGCGCTCTTCCAGCGCGAGGTAAACCCCTTCCAGTGAAGGATCCATCGCCACGATCTGGCCTTGGCTCATGATGTGCCGCTTGAGTTCCGGGATCTTGAGGGGGCTGGCCGCCTTGAGATAGACGGGCTGGATGTAGATGATGGTCTTGCCGATGGGAATGATGATCATTTTGCCCCGTGCCACCTGAGAACCGGCTTGGTCCCACAGGGTGAATTGCTCTGCTATTCTCGTGTCCTGGTTGATGAGGGCGTGGATTTGGGACGGTCCGTACACCAGTTCACCCTTTGGAAAATCATAGACGATGAGCTTTCTGTAATAGGGTTTGTCCGAACCGGCAACCACAAGGGCCCGCAGATTGTCCCTCCCCTTAGGGCTCATCGGATCGAGAAGCAGAAAGTCGAAGCGTCCCGGCTGAATGAGATCAAGGGTGAGATAGTCGGGCTGGACGCTGAGATCCTCTTGGGCACGATAACCTTTGGCCGGTTCCCAGGCATCCTCCTGCTGGTAGAAGACGTCCGGGTCGGTTTGGTGGTATATGGCATAAATGTCCATCTGGATCTGAAAAATATCCCGAGGGTAGCGCACCTGGGAGGCGAGTTCCTGCGGCATCTGCTCCGCAGACTTGAACAGGCCCGGGTAAATGCGGCTGTAGGCAATGACGATGGGGTCCTTGTCTTCGTGGATGTAGTAGTCGACAGTCCCGTCATAGGCGTCCACCACGATCTTGACGGAATTGCGGATGTAGTTGATGGGGCCGTCTTCCGTCGTGTAAGGCGTCGCATTGGGGTAGAGGTTGGACGTGGTGTAGGCGTCCTGGATCCAGTAAAGCTTCGTGGGCGTCACCACGAGATAGGGGTCCTTGTCCAGTTTTAGAAAAGGAGTGATGGTCCGGATCTGCTCCACGATGTTCTGGCGAAAAAGGATCTTGCTCTGACGATTTGTCTTCGTGGTGAACAGAATCTCTTTATCCTTGAAATAATAAGCAAAAATTGCCTTTCGGAAGAGGGAGCCGATGGGAACCCCCCCTTTACCGTCGTAGTTGTTCATCACATTGGATTCCCCTTTGGGGTAATCGATCTCGCCGCTGTCATTGGGCGCGATCACGTAGGTGTAGTTGCCCTCCCCATAATAGATTCTGGGTTGCTCCACGCGGAAACCGTATTCCGACTCGGGCGGGATTCCACTGAGAAACCAGGTCATGGGTTCATCCCCGTCCTGGCTGGCAGGAGTCATGACGACGCCGAACCCGTGGGTGTAGGAGAGGTGCTCGTTGACCCAGTTGCGGGCACCGGCGGGGAGCAGTTCACGGTTGATTTCCCGCGCCGAGAGGAAGACCTGCTGGTAGACGTTGTTCACAGTGTAGCGCCCCACGTCAACGCTTGGGAAATCGTAGTAAGTGCGGAGTTGCTGCAATTGTTTGTAAACCGTTTCCAGCAGTTCCCCGTCCCAGACCGGAGTGTTTCTTAAGATCGCCTTGATATTGGGACTGGATCCCTCCAAGGGAAGGTTCATGGGACTGAAGCTGCGGATCTCCACCGTATCCAGGTTGTAGGCGGCGAGGGTTGCCTGGATGTTGCGCTCGATGTATAGACGCTCGCGCGATATCTCATTGGGCTTGACAATATATTTTTGCACGGTATCAGGCAGGATGCTTGAATAACGACCGCCAAGGGACAGGGCGAAAGCGGCGGCGAAGAGGATCACGACCTTCAGGCCCTTGTTCCGGTGAATGAAATAGATGAAGGAAAAGCTGGTGGCCAGCAACAAAAGAAGAGAGATCCAGATGAGGGGAAGAATGACCCGCATTTCCGTAAATCCGGGCCCGTAGAAGAGAGGCATGTGACTTCCCTCGTAAAGGAGAGTATGTCGCTGCAGGACGTAATCTCCGATTTCGATGATGAAAATCAGCATGATGACGATACTCAGATGCCATTTTGCCCCCCCTGGCAGACGTTGCTCCTGGACGGTCAGGAGGCGTCTTTCCAGCCAGTAGAGAATGACGAGGGCAATGAGCAAAAGGGCGAAGGCGATGAGCAACCTGCGTTGAATGAGGATATATATGGGATATGAAAAGAGGTAATAGCTGATGTCATTGCCGTATACCGGGTCCGTGGCCCCCATTCGAGGGGCCGAAAGGTAAAGGAGGAAGGATTCCCACTTTTCGAACAGGGGCAGTGCAATGACAATGGAGAGAACCAGGGAGACGGGCGTGTAGACCCACATGGATCCTGTCCTGAAGGCTCGCGCGAGTTCTCTTGTGGCCAGGCGCGACGCTCTTTTCTCCGATGAACCGGGCGGCGCGCCGGTTCCAAGATAGCGGGAAGCCACCCAGAAGTTGAGAAAGAAGATGAGAAAAAAGGCCAGGGTGACCGATCCGAAAACGATGTACCGGTAAAGGAGTCGTTGGAAGAAATAGAAGAGGTAGCCCAGGGATTCGAACCACCAGACTTCCACCAGGAAGTTCGTGCCGACAAGACTCAACGGGAACAGCAGCACGAGGAGGACCAAGAGCGTGACGATCAATCGAGGCAGACGTTGCTTCCAGCCGTTCATGAAAGACTCCTTGTGGGGTGAATCAAAGAGGGCGTTTGACACGCATTCCGTGGGAACCTGTCTCAAGCCCCTGGAATGATAGCCCAAGCAAGATCATGGCAAAAGCGAATTGTTACGGCCGCGGCAATATGCCACCGTTCCAATTTATTTGGATTGACCTGCTCGTGCAAATACTATATCGTGGATGTGATTGCCACGGTCCTTTTGCCGCCTCCCCCACCCTCATGCAGAAACATTCTCAGCAATCCCGAGCTTGGCAAATCAGGAATGGCGATAGAGGTCCGGTGGCAGGATCACGATCAAAACGCAGGACAGGATCAGGTACCTTAAGAGAGCCAAGGTTTAAAAGGGAAGACGGTGTAAGTCCGTCATGGTCCCGCCGCTGTGAACGGGGACGAAAGCCGGAAATGCCACTGGTTCAGAGGAACTGAGCTGGGAAGGCCCGGCGAGTAGGTGAATCCGTGAGTCAGAAAACCTGCCTGATGCCTTATGGGTTCTCGTGTTCCGGCCCTTTGCGGGTGCTGTCCCACGAGAAAGGCAATCGCCGCCGGTTGGAGAGGGGGGTGGATTGCCTCGGGGTAACGGTCGATTCCTCGGCCCATGAGGACCAAGCAAACAGGGTGCAGTCCTTGAATTCCCGGAAAAGAGGGTTCAAGGGCTTTTTTTTTGGGGGGGTGAGCGAATCCCGATCCGGTGGACGCGACCATGGACTGCCAAATCGACGAGGGAAAGCGCTCCCGCAGGCGGCGGGCAACAAAGCAGAGGGTGGCATGCAATCGGACATCCCGGAGAATGCTCACGGCAATCGCAGCAGCCTCGTGGAAGCGGGGCGTAGGATCGAAGCGGAGAGTTTCCGCATCATCGATGCCGAAATGGGTCCTCATGACT
This sequence comes from Deltaproteobacteria bacterium, assembly GCA_012517315.1. Lineage (GTDB taxonomy): Bacteria > Desulfobacterota > Syntrophobacteria > Syntrophobacterales > Syntrophobacteraceae > JAAYUJ01. Next base: position 60,916 of record JAAYVE010000055.1, on the reverse strand, counting down.
TCCCTGAAGACCAATGGCAGATCGTGCGGCGCGTGATCCACACCACCGGGGATTTCGATCATGCGGCACGGGTTCGGATCCATTCGAGGGCCGTTTCGTCCGGTGTGGCGGCCCTGCGCTCGGGGGCGAGTATCATCGCGGACACCCGCATGATCGAAGTGGGGCTCTCCCCTTGGCGTCTCAGGTGGTTCGGGAACTCGGTCCTCACCCCCGCTGCGGACCCGAGAAGTCAGCAATGGGCCGAGTCCACGGGAACCACTCGCTCGGTCGCCGCTTTTCGTCACTGCAGAGAGCGGTTGAATGGGAGCATCGTCGCGGTGGGCAATGCTCCCACAGCCCTGCTGGAGGTCATTCGGCAGGTTGAGGAAGAGGCAATCCGCCCGGCTCTGGTTATCGGAGTTCCCGTTGGATTTGTGCAGGCTCTTGAATCCAAGCAATTGCTGTGGAACACGAAGGACCTGCCCTCCATTACGATCTTGAGCCGCAAGGGCGGCAGCACGGTGGCGGTTGCAATCATCCATGCCTTGCTGGAACTGGCGCATTCTTCGGAGAAATGAGGGAGGCTCTATGCACGGCACTCTGTATGGTATCGGTGTGGGCCCGGGGGATCCGGAGCTGCTGACCCTTAAGGCGGTGAGAATTCTTAAGGAAGTAGGTCACGTGTTTGCAGCCTCCTCCAGCAAGAACGACTACAGCCTTGCCCTGGCCATCGTCAAGGATCATCTCTCCCCCGGTACGCCTGTGGAGCACTTGGCTTTTCCCATGACCTTTCATCATCAAAGTCTTGATCGGGCCTGGACGGCCAATTGCGACCGGGTCTTAGAGTAGCTGGGTTTTGGAAAGGATGTGGCGTTCATCACCCTGGGGGATCCGCTGACCTTCAGCACCTTCATCTACCTCATGAGGAAGATCCGGGAGAGACTTCCGGAAATCCTCATCTGCACGGTTCCGGGGATCACGTCTTTCCATGCGGCTGCCGCCTGTGCCAACCTGCCCCTGGCGGAAGGTGAGGAGGCGGTCACCATCCTGTCGGGGGCCAAGGGTGGAAATCTGCTCAAGGAGGCGCTCAAGGTCTCTGACAACGTGGTGCTCATGAAAACATACCGCCATTTCCCTGCGATTCTCGCCCAGATCGAAGAATCGGGTCTTCAGGACAACTGTTGCTTCATCAGTCGCTGCGGGCTGGAAGGGGAGATTGTGGAGCAGGATTTTGCCCGGATGACGGGGATGAAACAACCCCATTACCTCTCTCTCATGATCATCAAAAAGCGTGGGCTGGAAATGCCGCAGACGATCCCGGCATCCCACCGGGGGTTGCATCGCACCCGCATGGTGAACCGTACCTGTCCCCACGAGGTGCGCTATTTGTGAACGGGACGACTTGCTTTCAGCCGAACATCCACGGGCGGAGCTCCCTGAGGTTTCGCCTGGCCTGCTACTCAGCGTTCATTGTCCTGATTATCACCACGGCCTTTGTCACTTCGGGAATTGGGCAGTTCCACATCCCGTACAAGACGGTCCTGCATCTGTGGTTTTCTCCTTTTGAAGAGACGGGGGGATTGGGTGTCGACGAGCGGATCCGTTACATCGTCCTTCACGTGAGGCTCGCCCGGGTCTGCCTGGCCGTGGCGGTGGGAGGGGCCCTGGCCTTGGCTGGTGCCGTTTACCAGGGAATACTGCGGAACCCCCTGGCAGACCCTTTCACCCTAGGTGTTTCCACCGGCGCGGCATTCGGGGCGTCGGCCGCCATCATCCTGGGAATCGGGGGGATTCATCTCCTGAGCTTGAGTGCGCTGCCTGCGGCGGCGTTCGCCGGGGCGATGCTCGCCCTCTACCTCGTGTATCTTCTGGGGCGCATCGACGGGCGTCTGCACACCACCACCCTGGTGCTTGCGGGGATCATCGTCTCCACCTTTCTCTCTTCTCTCATCAGCCTCCTCAAAAGCCTCAACGAAGATTCGGTTTCGACCATCGTCTTCTGGATCATGGGGAGCCTGTCCGGCAGGAGTTGGGTCCATGTGCTGTTGATTCTGCCGTACGTTGCCGCTGGAAGCCTCACCATTCTCTATTTTGCCCGTGAACTGGACATCCTCTCACTGGGCGATATTCAAGCCCAGCAAATGGGAGTGGATGTTCAAAGGGTCCGTTTCTGGATGCTCTTCACCGCGTCTCTCATCACCGCGGCTGCTGTGGCGGTGAGTGGAGTCATCGGTTTTGTCGGACTTGTGGTACCGCATTTGGTGAGACTGCTCATCGGACCCCGGCACAGCACCCTGCTTCCTGCGGTATTCCTTGCAGGCGGACTTCTCGTGCTCATCGCCGACACCATCGCCCGCAGTCTTCTGGCGAGCGGCGAAGAACTGCCGGTAGGTGTTGTCACGGCCATTCTTGGAGGGCCCTTCTTTTGCTACCTGCTGCTCCATCGCAGAAAATACCTCCAGCTGTGATTCAAGTGAGGGACCTGCGTTGTGGTTATCCCGGTCATGAGGTGATCGGCGGGGTGTCGTTCGATTTCCTCCAAGGGGAGTTTGTCGGGATCCTCGGACCCAACGGCTCCGGCAAGACGACTCTCCTGCTGGCTCTCGGGGGCATTCTTCCTCCTTCCGGAGGGGAAGTGGCGGTCCTGGGAACACCCCTGAACCGGCTCAGGCCCAAAGAACTCGCCAGGCGGATCGCAGCCCTTTGCCAAAATTCCGACATTCGCTTCCCATTCCCCTGCGTTGAGGTGGTGCACATGGGCCGCTACCCTCACCAGAAACGTTGGCAGATGGAGAGCCGTCATGATGCTGCCGTGGTATTTCGCTGTATGGCGATCACCGAAACACAGGACCTGGCCGAGCGACTGATCACGGCTTTGAGCGGGGGGGAACAGCAGCGGGTTCTCATGGCCAAGGCCCTCGCCCAGGAAACGCCAATCCTCCTGCTGGACGAAGCCACCTCCGCCATGGACGTGCATCGAAAACTCCAGATTTTCCGGGTCCTGGAGAAATTGAACAGGGACGACGGCCTCACCGTCGTCACCGTGCTCCATGACGTGAACGTGGCGGCCCTGTTCTGCCGAAGGATCATCTTCCTCAAGGAGGGCAAGGTGGTGGCGGACGGCCCCACGGAAGGAGTGCTCACCGAGGAGAACCTGGAAACCGTATACCAGACCCCTGTGCTGATCCACAAGCCAGGAGCCGTCGGCAGGAAACAGGTCGTATTCCTGCCGCCTCCATGACACTCAACGAACGGCGGGGGAACGGATGCGGTCCTCCCGCCGGCTTCCTCCTGAACGGGCGAAGAATTCAGCGACTTGCACCCAAGGAGAGGATGTGCAGAAGAGGGAATGTCTTGCGAAGGACCTTCACGCCCCCGATGGACCGGCGGGATGGTTCTCCTCGTTTTCGAGGAAGTGTTTTTGCGTCCTTCGAAGTGAAGGATTGACGGGGAAGAAGAGTGAATTTCCAGCCGGAGGAATGGGGAAGTCCCGGTCAAGGGACAGTCTCCCGAAGGAGAAGTGCCCGGACATGTGGAAACGGAAGCGGCAGCAAAAGGCGCTGACGGTCATGCTCTGTTTTTTTGGTTCTTTTGCTTTGTGCCACGATGGAGCCCCGGCCGTTCAGGTACAGGACGATTCGGGAGAGACGATTGTTCTGGAGAAGCCGGCCGAGCGTGTCATTCCCTTGTATGGCGCCTTTGCCGAGATACTCTTCGCCATAGGGGCGGGGTCCCGGGTGATTGCCCGGACACAGGCAGATGAGTATCCGGAAGCCATTGTCAGACTGCCTTCAGTAGGGACCCACATGCGGCCCAATGTGGAGATGATCCTCGGTCTCAAGCCTGACCTGGTGGTCCAAAGCGCGAGCCGAAGGGAGGCCACGGCCGAGATGGAGCGGTTGCGGGCGGCTGGGATCCCCCTCGCCGTTTTTGCTCCCAACAGCTTCCAGCAGCTCTTTTCCACCATGCATCGGCTGGGTGTGCTCACCGGGCGGGAGGAAGAGGCCCTTGCAAAAGAGGCGGAGCTGAGAGGCCGATTGGAAAAAGCAACGAGCATCATCGACCCCGGTGACAGGCGGCCCCGGGTTTTTTTTGAGGTGAGGGCCGAGCCCCTCACGGGGGCGGGCCGTGGAGGAATCGTACAGGACATTCTGAATTTCTCCGGAGCCGAAAACGTTCTCAAGAGTGAGAAGGCCATTGTCCAGTACGGGTTTGAGTCCCTTCTGCTGGATGACCCGGACATTTACATCGTGCAGCGGGGTCCTATGAACCGCAATCCCCTTCCGCCGGCGGAGAGGGCTCATTTCCCACGGCTGCGATCGATTCGGGAGGGACGCGTGATCTTTGTGGATGAGCTGCTTTTTTCACGCCCGGGACCCCGTTGTGTGGATGCGGTGGAGCAATTGGCGGCAGAACTTCGCCGGAAGAAGTCCCCTTGATGATTGGGGAAGAGAGCGATTCCAGGGACGGAAGATGCGTAAAGGAGGCAAGACCAGGCTGCGCAGTGGCTTCAGTACGGGAACGGCCGCGGTGGCTGCGGCCAGGGGGGCGCTGAGGTATCTGCTCGATGGTGAGGAGAGCGCGGTGGTGGCGGTCCGGCTGCCGTTGGGATATTATCTCCCTGTGCCGTTCCGTGCCGCCGGAATCACGGACGGTATCACGTGGGGGAGTGTGACGAAAGACGGGGGTGATGATCCGGATGTGACGGACGGTGCGGAAATCCGGGTCGGCGTCGCTCTCTTTGCCCAGGATGGGGAACCACAAGGCCGCGATGCGGCGGGGTGGGGGGCCGCGATCACTGTCATCGCTGGTGCAGGTGTCGGGGTGGTGACCAAGCCGGGACTTCCCGTGAAGATCGGGGAGCCGGCGGTCAACCCGGTTCCCCGTGAAATGCTACTGGAAAACCTCAAAGAGGAACTGCTCGTTTCACTTTCACGGAAAAAGGCCCTGCCCTTGCCGGCAGATGTCCGGAAGAAACCCTCCTCTCCCTTCTTTCTCCTCCCATTGGACCCTGGGGGAGAGGTTCTTCAGGGGCTGATGCTTTCCGTGACCATCGAGGTGCCGGAAGGGGAGCGTCTTGCCCCCAAGACACTGAATCCGCGCCTTGGGATTCTCGGCGGGATTTCCATCCTGGGAACGACAGGCCTGGTGAAGCCTTTTTCCCATGAAGCCTACGAGGAAACCATCCAGGCCGCCCTGTCTGTTGCGGCTGCGTGTCACTGCCATGAAGTGGTTCTCAGCACGGGGGGAAAGAGCGAACAGTATGCCAGGCGACATCGGCCCGACCTTGCCGAGGAGGCGTTTGTCCAAATTGCGGATTTCTTTGCGTTCGCAGTCGCGGAGGTCCGGCGTTTGGGATTTCAGTCCCTTGTCCACAGTGCTTTTTTCGGAAAAGTGCTGAAGATGGCCCAGGGACATCCCTACACCCATGCTCACAGGGTTTCCCTGGATCTGGGTCCCTTGGCGGAACTGGCCAGGGGAAAGGGATACGAAAGGGCATTTTGCAGGGAGCTTGCTTTCTCCAACACCGCAAGGCATGCTTTAAAACTGCTCCTGGAGAAGGGAGCCACCGACGTCGTCGAGGGGATCGCCATGGCGGCGGTGGAACGATCCTGGCTTCTGGCGGAAAAGGCTCTCTTCGTCCGCTTGCTCCTTTTCGATTATGATGGGACCCTCCTCGCGGATGTGAGTCAGGAAGGTAAGGTGGGGACATGACCGGGCCTGAGAAATGGGAACCACCGGTCATGGTTCTGGTGGGCGTCGGCGTGGGCCCGGGGGACTTGACGGGGGATGCCCTGCGATGGATCGCCCGGGGACAGGTGATTGCCGGGGCGGCAAGGCACCTTGGACTCTTTCCGGAGCATCCCGGGAGAAGAATCGCCTGGCAGTCTGGTTTGGAACCTTTTCTCGAACGTCTCGACGAAGCGTCGCGCTATGAGCGCACGGTGATGCTGGCCTCCGGTGATCCTCTCTTTTTCGGGATTGGGAGCCGGTTGATCCGGCAAATGGGGCGGGACAGAGTCGTCATTGTTCCCGGTATCACCAGTGTACAGGCTCTTTTCGGGCGATTGAGGGAACCGTGGGAAGACGTCAGAGTCTTGAGCCTCCACGGCAGGGAAGAAGAGGGGCTGGAGTGGAAGCTCCTGTATGCCGTAGGCCGGTACCCTCGCCTGGCCGTTTTCACGGATCCCGTTCACACTCCCGGATGGATCGCCCGCAAATTGCTGGATGCGGGCGTTGCGGGTCGGAGGATGGTGGTGGCGGAAGATCTCGGCCAAGCCACGGAAAACATCGGAAGATACTCCCTGGAGGAGGTCCTCTTGCGGGAGTTTTCGTCCTTGAACCTGGTGGCCGTCTTCTGCGAAGAAAGAAGCGGCAGAAGAGACTTAACAGGGATTCCCGTTTTCGGCTTTTCCGAGGAGATGTTTCAGCACGAGGCCGGTCTCATCACCAAAGTGGAAGTTCGGGCGCTGGTGCTGGCCAGCCTTCAGCTTGGGCCGGGGCAGGTTCTGTGGGATCTCGGTGCTGGCAGCGGCTCGGTGTCCATTGAGGCGTCCAGGATCGCTCCCCTGGGGCGGGTGATTGCAGTGGAAAGGGACGAAAATCGCATCCGGGACTTGAGGGAGAACCTTCGGCGTTTTCAGTGCTACGAGATTTCAGCGGTGCATGGGAATGCCCTGGATGTCATGGACGGTCTCCCCGACCCGGACAGGGTCTTCGTAGGAGGAAGCGGCGGAGAGTTGGAGAGGATGCTCGGGAAGTTGTCCCCCCGTCTTCGACCCGGCGGCCGGGTCGTCCAGACGGCGGTGACTCTGGAGACCCTCGAAACGGCAAGACGCTTCTGGAAAACCATGGGGATGGAAGTGAGCGTCACCCAGCTTCATTCGAGCCGGTCCACTTCCATCGGCGGTTCCGTGAGACTGGACGCCATGAATCCCGTTTTTGTCATCACCGCCTTCTCGAGAGGTGTTGCATGAAGCATCCCGTCCAATTTGTCGGTGCTGGTCCTGGAGACCCGGAGCTCATCACGGTGAAGGGAAAGCGACTTCTGGAAGAGGCGGACCGGATCGTCTATGCAGGCTCCCTGGTTCCGGAGACCCTGCTCATCACGAGGAAGGAAAGCGCCAGGATTTTCAACAGTGCTCCCCTAACCCTTGAGGAAACCCATGCGCTGCTCAAAGAGGGTTATCTCAATGGAGAGCGGGTGGTGCGCCTCCACACGGGAGATCCGAGCCTCTACGGGGCCATTCAGGAACAGATGCAACTCCTGGAGCGGGAAGGCATTCCCTGTTCCGTCGTCCCTGGGGTCTCCGCCGCTTTCGCCGCCGCGGCCGCGCTCAAGCAGGAACTCACCCTTCCCGAGATTTCCCAGACGGTCATCCTGACCCGCCTCTCGGGGAGGACCCCCGTGCCGGAGAAGGAGGCCATTGCCTCCCTGGCGGCCCATGAAGCGACTCTTGTGATCTATCTGAGTGTACAGCAAATGGAAAGGGTGGTGTCGGAACTCACGCCTTTCTACCCTCCGGAGACCCCCGTGGTGGTGGCCTACCGGGTGGGATGGCCGGACCAGAAACTGGTGGAAGGCTGCCTTGCCGACATCGCTTCCCTGGTGCAGGAGACGGGCATCAAGCGGCAGGCGGTCATCATGGTGGGAAAGGTGTTCGGCGTTCGTCGAGGGGATGGACTGAAGCGCTCCAAACTATACGACAAGGGTTTTCAGCATGCGTACCGGGATTCAGAGCCCTCACCGTGAAAAGCCCATTGCCATCGTGGCGGTCACGCGAAACGGTGTTGGGCTTGCCCTCCGGTTGCGGGAAAAGCTGCCCGGGAGTGTCTGCTTTGTGCCGCGCCGACACGAGTTTGCCCTCGCCATGGGTGCGACCGGTTTCGACCATCTGGGAAGCGCCTTTGACGAAATCTGGAAAAATCACCGGGCGATGGTGTGCATCATGGCCACCGGCATTGTGGTTCGCCTCCTCTCACGGCTTTTGCGCAACAAGGCCACGGATCCGGCTGTGGTGGTGTTGGACGAGAGGGCTCGGTTCGCCATCAGCCTGGTCTCGGGACACTTGGGGGGGGCCAATGACTTGGCGAGGGAAGTGGCGTCACTGACGGGGGGGCAGACGGTCATCACCACCGCCTCGGATGTTAACGAGCGTCCCTCCCTGGATGTCATCGCCAGGAGTATGGGACTCCATGTGGAAAATGCGGCGAAGCTTCCACGAGCGGCGCGTGCCATCCTTGAAGACGAGTCGCTCTGGGTTTTCGATCCCGAAGGTCGCCTGAGAGAACATCTCCACGGTCTGGATCGTGTGGTTTGGGTTGGGGACGAGATTTTGGATTTAGAAAGGAGCCCCGCTTTCGGGAAGCAGACAGTCATCTGGGTTTCGGAAAGGATTGCGCCGAAGGGATTGGAGTGCCTGTTTCTGCGTCCCCGCAACCTGGTCGTCGGTGTGGGTTGCAACCGGGGGACGGGTTCGCAGGAAATTCTCGGTCTCCTTCGGGAGATATTTCGGGAGTCTGGATTTTCCTTGGAATCCGTCCGGAACCTTGCGACGGTGGACCTCAAGAGGGAAGAACCGGGGCTGCTTCTGGCGGCGGAACGCTTGAACCGCCCCATTGACTTTTTCGCCGCCGGTGAATTGGGAGGGATAGACGTGCCGAACCCCTCGCCAGTGGTGGAATCACACATCGGAGTGCAAAGCGTATGCGAAGCGGCAGCTCTCCTGAGCGCAGGGAAAGGACACCTGGTGATCCCCAAGCGAAAGTCTCCCAACGTCACCCTGGCCGTCGCCCGGGTCGATTGTCCGTCGTGAGCCTTGGACCTGGGGGGCGTTCCTACATTATTCCGGAAGCGTTGGGTGCCCTGCTGTCGGCTGAGGTTGTCCTGGGATACAAGACCTATCTCCAGCTTATATCAGATCTTCTGGAGGGCAAACAGGTTGTCTCCAGTGGAATGCGCAAGGAACTGGAGCGGTGTGACCACGCCATCGCTCTTGCCGTGGAGGGAAAGCGGGTTGCCCTGGTGTCCAGCGGGGATGCGGGGATCTATGGCATGGCAGGCCTGGTGCTGGACCTGTGCTGCAGAAAGGGTCTGACTGTCGCGCGACCCAAAAACGGCAACGATGCCGAGGAGGACCTGGAACTGGAGATCATCCCCGGCGTGCCGGCCTTCAACGCTGCTGCCTCCCTGGTGGGAGCCCCTCTCATGCACGACTTCGCCGCCGTCAGTCTAAGCGACCATCTGACGCCTTGGGAGTGGATCGAGAAGCGGTTGATGGCGGCGGCTTCAGCGGATTTCGTGCTGGCCCTGTACAATCCCAGGAGCAAGACGCGGCCCGATCTGCTGGAGACGGCCACGAACATCCTCCTGAAATACAGGGGGCCGCAGACGCCTGTGGCCATCGTCCGCCGAGCCATGAGGGAAGGCGAACAGGTGCTGCTCACCTCCCTGGGGAGCATTCCGTTCGAGGAAGTGGACATGCAGACCATGGTGATTGTGGGTAACAGCCGCACCTACGTCTGGAGGGGATGGATGATCACGCCGCGAGGCTACCTTGACAAGTATCTTTCCCAGGAGAGTTGATCCACAGGTCAAGGTCGCGAAGGTTTATCCGCCTCGGAATCACGGGCCACGAAGGGCGGATCATCCCTGCCCGCTGCGTATCCTCCGGGAAGGACTCCCTGAAAAGGAAGAGGCGAAAAGATCGGGCGGTCTCCCCCTTCTTGGCCGCTTTTCACCACCTCCAGGAACTCTTGTCTTGCCCCCGTTTCTCCTTCAGAAGACGGAAATTCCCCCCGACTGGGAGAAGACAAGCCCCGAGATCTCCTCCACCAGTTCGTCCAGCCGCTCTCTGGGCATCTTCAGAGACCCTGTGCTTGCCAATTGGTGCAAATCGAGATCGGGGTTCTTGGTGGGGCCGATTTCCAGCTTGTGGCAGACGGCGTTGGCGAGATTCACCACATGGGAAAGAGCTGGCAAAACGCTTGCCTCGGCCGGCTTGTGGTGACACCCGATGGCCTCTTCGATCTCCTCGGCAAAATTCCACTTTTGGGCCACCAACCTTCCCACCTCCGCATGGGTGAACCCGAACAGATCCTGCTCCATTTGGGTGAAAGTGGTCGCCCCTTTGGAATTGTAAACCTCCTGCACGATGGTCAAAGTCTTGTCGGGCATTTTGAGATTCAGCACCACCTTGCCGATGTCGTGCATCAATCCTGCCAGGAAAGATTCCTCGACCCTCGGAAACCGAATGGCAGAGGCAATTCTTTTGGCCGTGGCTGCCGCCACCAGCGAATGCTCCCACAGAAGCTTCTCCGCCAGCCCGAAGCTCTTGAACAGATCGTTCATCACCGTTGTCATGACGAGGGATCGCAGGCTGTTGAAGCCCATGACCACAATGGCGTCGGAGAGCCTGGTGACGGAACGGGAGAGACCATAGTATGAGGAGTTGGCCACCTTGAGGACCCGTGCGGCCATGGCCTGGTCTTTTGAAATGATCAGCTGGATTTCCTTGGGGGTGACATTGGGGTCTGCAATCCTGTCCAAGACCAGATTGGCAACCTGAGGCATTGCCGGGATGTCCCCCGTTGTCTGCACGATGCGCTCGATGATCGACTGTTCCATTCCTCAAATCCTCGTGGTGTTTGAGAGTTCGTCCGCAGCAAGGGGTGGCAAATCCATCCCTTGAGCCCTACCATCGCGTGAGAGTGAAGTCGACCTCTATAATTAGCAATACTTATGCCGATCCAGCCATTCCTTCAAGCGTGTTCCCTTATGGATCCCTTTGGGTCGGAGCGGCGGTGTGCCGATCCACACTCGTTGGATGGCGGGGAAGGGAGAATGGAAAAAGCAGGATGCCGCTCCACTCCCCGAGACCTCGGAAGGGGGTGTGGAGGCGTCCCGCATGTTGGGCGGGCTTTGAATCCGGGGGGATTGCCCAAGTCCCTGACAGGAGGAAGAGAAAGCGGGTGGTGAGGAGGCTGGATCCTCGGCTGCTAAGGGTTGTCCGTCGACTCCTGTTCCACTACGTCCTCTTTCAGTGGGGACGTGCCGGAGCGGTTGGGTTCGACGGGCGCGTGGCTTCCGGAAATGGCCGGAGCTTTCTGTCTTTCCTGGGCAAGGAGGCGCCTCGCGTTGAAATAGGGCTTCAGCATGAGAAAAACCCCCACGGCAACCCCCGTCAATCCTGCGACAATGAGAAGCGAGTAGAGAGAAAATTGACCCGTCACCTTCTCCTTGATGAAGAGGTCGAGGGAAAACGGCAGCTGGGTCTGGAATGTGGCCAGATTCTGATAGATGAACAGGGCAATGATGAGGAGCACCAAACCGCCGGTGATGAGCTTAAAAATTCTCATGGGGGTTTCCTTCCTTTGCAAAGTGAGGCTTCAGCTTCCAGTAGGTCTGCTCCAGGTGCTCCGGGATGCTCCGAACATCGGCGAAAACCGTCATAAAGTTCGTATCCCCATTCCAACGGGGAACAATGTGGAAGTGAAGGTGTTCGTCCACGCCGGCACCTGCGGCTGCGCCGAGGTTGAGACCGATGTTGAACCCATCGGGATGCATGAGATTCTTGAGAATGGTCGCACTCTTCCTGAGCCACCGCATGAGGTCCAGCATTTCCTCGTCCGGCAGGTCCTGGAGCAGTCCCACGTGTCTCCATGGGGCCACCAACAGGTGCCCGTTGTTGTAAGGATACTTGTTCATCATGACCATGGTGAGTCTTCCACGATGAAGAATCAGGCGCTCCGCATCCGTGTGACCATCTCCCTCCGGGCAGAAAATGCAATAGGGTTCCCGCTTTCCCAGAATGTATTCCATGCGCCATGGTGCCCAAAGATTATTCATCGACCGGCCCAGTCAAAGAGGGATGATTTCGCCGCGAAGTTCACCCTCGACATGCAGGATGCCAAGGCTGCATCCAGCGCTGTTCCTCCCGTGGAAGACCGACCCTGGGTTGAACCATAGGATGCCCTTTTCACGGGATATGATGGGTTGGTGGGTGTGACCGAAGAGGACGGCGTCCACTCTTTCGAACTCGTTGGAGAGCTTCCTGCGAATGTCATGAACGGAACCCCATCCGTGGGTGATGCCGATGCGGAAGTCCATGACCCGAATCACCTTTTTCATGGGAAGCCTGTCCCAGAGAACGGGGTCGTCCGAATTACCGGACACTGCTTCCAGGGGATACTGCTGCAGGAAATCCAAGACGGGGCCCTTGGACCAGTCTCCCAAATGAATCACCATGTCCGCCCCCTTGCAGTAGCGAGTGCAGATGTCTGCGAAGGCGTCGTTTACCCTCTCGAGGTGCGTATCGGACATGACGACGATTCTCATGCTCCAGAGGCTTCCTTTCCCACGGCGGAATTGATCATGGAATTCCATGAGGTTAACGCCGGGAGAGTATAGCAGGCAAGGGGCATAACTCAAGGAATTTTTCCCTCTTGTCGCTTCTCGCATAAAGGGGCCGCCGTGTTGTTCCCCGGCAAGGGAGATGGAACGAGAGGGGAGAGAAAGATCGTTTCCCTAGGAGGGCAGTAAGCAGGCTAATGGTCAGAGCCTGACCAACTGGAGGTTTCCCCACGCACCCATCTGGTCTCCCACGGCAATGAGCACGCCTTCAAGGCCGGGAATGGTTGCCGCCCATTCGAGCGCACCGGCAATATCCTTCGGGGTTTTCACCTGGTTGGCGAGGGCTGTGGCCGCGGCATCTGAGAGAGCGGCGTCCCGGGCCACCGCCGTGGCGGCGTCGGCCTTGCCGAAGCTCAAGGAGTGGCCTACCGTCCCCGAGGAAGTGCAAATGGCCAGGGGAAAACGGTCCCCCGTAAACCGGAGGCCCATTTTCCCGCTGAAGGGAGAACGGGGTCCTGCCCAGATCCCAACGGTGATTTCTTCTTCCTGATCCAGGTAGCAATCCCCCCCGTTCTCCACGATGATGGAGGGGCTCAAGGGCTTCAAGGCCTTGCCGACCTCCTCGGCAATAGCACCCGCCACGCTTGCCATGGGTCCGACCGATGCGGCGAGAGCGGCCTGGAACATCCGCCGCAGGAGCGGGGGAGCCAAAACGTCTTCGGGCAGAGGTGAGAGGGAATGAAGGAAGAGTGGGTGCAGGGCGATGTATTGCTCCAACTGGCGGCGGCAGGTCATTATGCTTTCCAGGGCCTCCTTCTCCAAATTCCTTGCGGCCCGGATCCACAGGTCGGTTTCCTGAACCCTCGCCTGGAAGCTGACTGATCCTTTCTTGCCCAGGTGATGATAGCGATAGAATCTCTGGCTCTTCGGATCCATGGTCTCTGGCGATTCCGGAAGGATGCGGCTTCACGGGTGCAGTGCACCCTGGCGTTCGCGCCTCACTCCCATTCGATGGTGCTGGGGGGCTTGGAGGAGATGTCGTAGACGACCCGGTTCACGCCCTTCACCTCGTTGATGATGCGGTTGGAAATCCTTTGGAGCAATTCATAGGGCAGCCGGGCCCAATCGGCGGTCATGGCATCCACGCTTTCCACGGCCCTCAAGGCCACCACCTGGTCATAGGTGCGTTCGTCTCCCATGACCCCCACGGAACGAACCGGGAGGAGAACGGCAAAGGCCTGCCAAAGGTGGTCCGACCAGCCGGAGGCTTCCATCTCCTCCAGAATGATGCGGTCTGCTTCCCGCAGAATCTCAAGACCCTCTTTGCTGACACTTCCCAGAAGCCTGATGGCGAGCCCCGGACCGGGAAAAGGATGTCGCATGATGATGCGCTCCGGCAGCCCCAGTTCCCGCCCGACGAGCCGCACTTCATCTTTGAAGAGTTCCCGCAGGGGTTCCACAAGTTTCAGTCGCATGCGCTCGGGAAGACCTCCCACGTTGTGATGCGTCTTGATGGTTGCGGAGGGTCCCTTGAAGGAGATGCTTTCGATGACGTCGGGATAAAGGGTGCCCTGGGCGAGAAAACGGGCGTTGGGTATACGCCTTGCCTCTTTTTCGAAAAGCTCCACAAAGAGATTGCCGATGATCTTGCGTTTCTGCTCTGGGTCCGTCACTCCCCGGAGTCTTTCCAGGAAAACATCCGTTGCATCGACGGTGATGAGGTTGAGGTCGAAATGATCGCGAAAGACCCGCTGAACACTCTCGGCTTCACCTTTTCGAAGAAGGCCGTTGTTGACGAAAATGCAGTGGAGTCTGGGACCGATCGCCTTGTGGAGAAGGACGGCCACAACGGAGGAATCCACGCCGCCGCTCAGGGCGCAGATCACCTGGTCTTCCCCGATCTTTTCCCGCATGGTCTCGATGGAGGTTTCCACGAAGGATTTCATGGTCCAGGTGGGTTTGCAGCGGCAGATGCGGAACAGGAAATTCTCCAGGATATCCTTGCCGCAAGGTGTATGGACCACTTCAGGGTGGAATTGCACCGCATAGAGCCTTCGCGCGGGCTGCCCCATGGCGGCGATGGGGGAGTTGTCGCTGTGCGCCAGGGCGATGAAATCGGGGGGCAGCCGGAGGATCCGGTCCCCATGGCTCATCCAGACCCGCACCTCCTCCCTGTCGATGTCCTGGAACAGATCACTGGGAAGGTCCACGTTGATGACGGCCGGGCCGTATTCCCTGCGATCCGCCTTCTCCACGGCTCCTTTCAGTTGAAGGGCCATGAGCTGCATGCCGTAGCAAATCCCCAAAACGGGAACCCCCATGGAAAAAATCGACGGGTCGGAGATGGGAGCTTCGGGGTCGTAGACGCTGGACGGGCCCCCGGAAAGGATGATTCCCTTGGGGTGGAATGCCTGGATGGATTCCAGTGCCATGTTGAAAGGATGGATCTCGCAGTAGACATGACTCTCCCGGACGCGCCGGGCGATGAGCTGCGTGTACTGAGATCCGAAGTCGAGGATCAGGATGCGGTCTTCGTGGAGACGATCAAAAGCCATGGGATCCTTTCTGCAGCCGGCTGGGTTCAGCGCAAATCCACCTGGTAATTGGGAGCCTCCTTGGTGATGATGACGTCGTGCACGTGGCTTTCACGCAGTCCCGCCGCCGTAATGCGCACAAGGCGGGCTTTCTCGTGGAGTTCTTCCAGGTTCTTGCAGCCGGCATACCCCATCCCTGCCCGCAATCCTCCAAGCAGCTGGTGGACGATCGCGGCGATGGATCCCCGATAGGGCACCTTCCCCTCGATGCCCTCAGGAACCAGTTTCGTCGGCTCCAGGACGTCCTCCTGGGCGTAGCGGTCCCGGCTCCCTTCACTCATGGCCCCCAAGGAGCCCATGCCTCGATACACCTTATACGTCCGACCTTGGTAGAGGATGGTTTCCCCCGGACTCTCCTCAGTTCCGGCAAAGAGGCTGCCCACCATGACCGAATGGGCGCCGGCCGCCAAAGCCTTGACCACATCCCCGCTGTACTTGATGCCGCCGTCTGCGATGAGGGGAACCCCTTGCTCCCTGCAAACCTTGGCGCATTCCAGTATGGCGGTGAACTGCGGCACGCCGACCCCGGCGACGATGCGGGTGGTGCAGATGGAACCGGGCCCCACTCCGACTTTTACTGCGTCCGCCCCAGCCTTGATGAGGGCTTCCGCTCCCTCTCGGGTGGCCACATTGCCTGCAATGACCTGGATTTCGGGGAAGTCGGCTTTGATCCGCTCCACGGTGGAAATGACGTTCTGGGAGTGGCCGTGGGCACTGTCCACGGCGATGACATCCACGCCCGCATTCTTCAGTGCCGCCACCCGCTCCGGCATGTCCTTCCCGACCCCGACCGCCGCTCCCACCCTCAGCCGCCCCAGTTGGTCTTTACAAGCATTGGGATACTTGATGATCTTCAAGATGTCCTTAATGGTGATCAGTCCCTTCAGAATGCCGTTCTCGTCCACCACGAGAAGCTTTTCAATGCGGTTCTTGTGGAGAAGTCTCTTGGATTCCTCGAGGGAAATCCCGACGGGGGCGGTGATGAGTCTCTCTTTGGTCATGACCTCGGAAACCTTGAGCTCCATGTTGGTCTCGAATCGGAGGTCCCGGTTTGTGATGATGCCGACCAGTTGCCCCTCCTTCACCACAGGCACCCCCGAGATGCGGTAGCGGGCCATCAACTCGAGGACGTCCGAGATCCTCTGGTCCGGTTCCACAGTGACCGGATCAAAGACCATCCCGCTCTCTGACTTCTTGACTTTGTTGACCTCCTGGGCCTGCCTCTCCACTGTCAGGTTCCGGTGGACAATTCCCATGCCCCCTTCACGGGCCATGCTGATGGCGGTTTCCGCCTCGGTGACCGTGTCCATGGCGGCGCTGATCATGGGGATGCGCATGGGTATCTCGCGGGTGAGCATCGTCGCCAGGTCCGTCTGGTGGGGAAGAATCTTCGAGTACGCCGGAAGAAGCGTCACGTCGTCGAAAGTCAAAGCCAGTGGGAGTGTCTCGCCTTGATTGATCTCCATCGCTCATCTCCATCATGGTTGACATACCGGCCTTGGAAATGACTGGGTGGAACCCCGGAGCAGACCGGAAAACCCTGGAGTCCTCGAATGCATCCTCATCTGACAGGCCTCTACCTTTTTCGAGTCTCCCAAGTCAAGGGCGACAGGAGCCTCTGGGGCCACCCCATCTCTCTTTCTGCAAGGTCCAAGAGGATGCCCTCCAGGAGACCGCCGTCGGTCACGGTGAATTCCTCCCGGTGCAGACTCGCAAGTATTTCCTGAACGATGAGGGCTCCTCCTAGGATGATGTCCTCCCGCCCCTCCTCAAGGCCCGGCAGTTCCCTCCTGAGGGCGGGGGGCATCCCGGCGAGCAGTTGAACGGTTGCGTCCACCCATGGACTGGTGAGCACCAAGCCGTTGACGCGATCGGGATCGTACACAGGCATCTGAAGGAACATGGCGGCAAGGGTGGAGACGGTTCCTGCGGTGCCCACGATACGCAGCGCGCCGAGGGATTTGCCCCGCCGGCGTGCAAGCGTGCCTAAGGTGGAAATTGCCGGCTCAAGCAATGAGCGGACGGCGGTTCTGGCGATGGGCAACGCCTCGGTCGGAAGGTGATTTTCCGAAAGGTGGCGTTCCGTCAGAGTTGCCGCTCCCGTAAAAATGCTCGTGCTCCAGAGCACGTCGTTCTCATCCCCGTCGACCAGGAGGAATTCCGTGCTGCTCCCTCCCAAGTCAAAGGACAAGGTGAGGCCGCTGTGGGACGGCAGGACACTGAGAGTGCCCTTGGCCGACAGATAGGCCTCCCGTGATTCTGAAAGGATGTCCACCCGAAGGCCGGTGAAGTCCTCGATCGCTTTGAGAAAAGCGCTGCGGTTGCGGGCACGGCGCACGACCCCGGTAGCACCACAGCATACGGAGCGGATTCCGTGCGACTTGAGCATTCCGGCATAATGGGAGAGAACGGATAGGCTGTCCCGAATGGCCGATTCTTCAAGGTTTTCATCCGGCTGGAAGCCTCTTGCCAGCCTCGTGATGTGCCGCTGGGAGAGCATTGGGAAGAGGCGCTCGCCTGGGCCCAGGATCGCCGAGAGGAGCCGGATGGTGTGGGATCCGATATCGATGGAAGCCAGGGGGAGACCACCACCAGGAGCCGTCCCGTTCATGATCCGCCCCTCGGATCGTGTTTCGATCCCCCTGGAACGGAAGGGAGGGGGTGAGAGGGTCTCATTGAAATCTCCCATGGCAATCCAAAATCATACAATGCATCCAGGAACCCTACTCCATTCTTGACACGGAATCTTCCCGACGAGTATTTTCTCAGCTGAAACACGGCAATTCACGGAATTGTCAATGCTGAGTCACCGCCAGGAGGCCTCTTAATCCCGCCGGCCTTGGTGTGGGCGGAGTGAAGTCCGGCGGCACCCCGGGGACTCAGCAAAAATTCAAACGAGAGAGGCATGTCTATGATACTCGAGATCAACTCCAAACACCCCGAACCGAGGAAAATCCAAAAGGTCGTCGAAGTCCTCGCAAACGGAGGTATCATCGCGTACCCCACGGACACGTATTACGGAATCGGTTGTGACCTGCTCAACAAGGCTTCCATAGAAAAGATCTATCAGCTGAAACGCCGCTCCACGAATCAGCCCTTCAGCTTTATCTGCAGTGACCTGAAGAACATCAGCGAGTATGCTCAGGTCACCAATTACGCTTACAAGACAATGAAGCGGCTCCTTCCCGGACCGTACACTTTCGTTCTGGAGGGGTCCCGGCTGGTCCCGAAGATCATGCTGACCAAGCGCCACACAGTGGGCATCCGCGTTCCCGATCATGCCATCTGCCTTGCAATTGTCCAGCAATTTGGGCACCCGGTCATCAGCACCAGTGCCAGTGATCCCGAAAACGATCAGATCCTGTCCACTCCCACGGAAATCAAGGAAAAGCTTGGCCATGCCATTGATCTCATCGTGGACGGAGGCCCCACCACCGGCAAGCCATCCAGTGTCATTTCACTCATCGATGACACCCCCGAAGTCTTGAGAGAAGGCAGCGGAGACATCAGTATCTTTCGCAGTGAATAAAGAAGCGCGGGCGCTCGGCGGTCCTTCGGGGAGATAAAATGCCGCCGCCGAGTGATCCCGTCATTCCCGCCCGTCAAAAAAGACTTCCTGAGGAGGGCAGCTGATATCGCAGAAAAAGAGATGCCCCTTCCAATTGGCTCTTCACTTTTTCACTCACATCGCTCCCCAGCAGGAAATCCAGTAGGGAATATTTCCTTTTCTTGGCGTAGATGAGGTCAGGTTCGCCGTCGATATGCCCCAGGCTGGCCGCTGCGTTCACGGCGTCCTCAAAGTTTCCCAGTTCATCGATCAAGCCAAGACTGAGGGCCGTTTGTCCCATGAGAATGCGCCCATCCGCGACTTCTCTCACCTCTTCCTCGGTGAGCCTACGTCCGGTGGCCACATCCCGGATGAACTGCCGGTGGGCCTCCTCGATGGTTGTCTGCATCAGTTCCCTTTCTTCCAGGGTCATTTCGCGCCCCGGGTTTCCCACATCCTTGAAGCGGCCGCTCTTGATGATGTTGGAGTAGATGCCGATTTTTTCCAGCAGTTCCTTAAAATTGGGAAACAAAACGATCACCCCGATGCTTCCCGTGATGGTTCCCGGATTGGCAATGATGCGGTTTGTTGCCGCAGCGACATAGTAACCGCCTGATGCGGCGATGCCTCCGAGTGATGCCACCACTGGCTTTGTCTCTGCGGTGCGCTTCACTTCCCGGTAAAGCTCCTGAGACGGGCCGATGCCTCCCCCTGGAGAATCGATGCGGAGCACGATCGCCTTCACCCTGCTGTCTTTTCGGTATTCCTTCAAGGATTTGACCGTTTCCTGGGCGTTTTCTATGGTGCCGCGGATCTCGATGACGCCGACGCGGTTTCCGTCACCAAGAACAGCGAGGTCGGGGGAGAAAATCCAAAACACGAGTCCGCCGATCACCATCATGAACAGGCAAGTCAGCCAAACGGTGGCTTGTTTCATGGGGGGTCTCTTCTTTCTTTTGGGAACGACCGGTGCGGTTGATTTCCCTCCCCGCAAGAAAAGTGCGTCCTGGTCCTGTGGGGAACCAAACCGGTGGACGAAAAACGGGTCCATGATCCAAAACATAAACACCCGGTTTCAAGCATTGGCGCATGAACCGGGTGTGCATATATAAGGAAAAAGAGGAAATCGGGTGATCAGGTCTTGTCTGCAGGAGGGGTTGAGTTGGCCCGTGCTTCCAGTTCCTCTTTCAGAAGTTCACCCAGGTTGGATGTTGCCGCCTTGGAAGTGTTGAGATAGTCGTCGTAATTGGCCCGCTCTTCCTGTTCCTCCATCTTCTTCACGGAAAGTCCAATCTTTCGGTCCTTCGGGGAGATGTTGATGACCTTGGCGGTGATTTGGTCACCCGGCTTGTACTGCCCCACAGGGGACTTGATCTTTTCCTTGCTGATCTCAGAAACGTGGATGAGGCCCTCGATACCCTCCTCCAGTTCCACGAAGAGTCCGAAGTCCGTCACGTTGGTGATGGGTCCGGAGATGATGCTGCCGAGGGGATAGCGCTCGGGAATACTCTCCCAGGGGTCGGGCTCCAGTTGCTTGATGCCGAGGGAAAAGCGCTCGTTTTCCTTGTCGATGTTGAGGACGATGGCCTGAACTTCCTGGTTCTTGCGAAAAACCTCCGACGGATGCTTCACCCTCTTGGTCCAGGAAATGTCAGAGATATGCACCAGGCCGTCGATCCCTTCATCGATGCCGATAAAGATGCCGAAGTCGGTGATGTTCTTGATCTTGCCGGCGATGGTCGTTCCGACGGGATATTTCTGGGCAATGACATCCCAGGGATTCGGTTCCAGCTGCTTCATTCCCAGCGAGATCCGTTTGCTCTCCGGGTTGATGCTGAGCACCACCGCTTCCACCTGGTCCCCTACACTCAGGATCTTGGAAGGGTGGCGAATTTTCTTCGTCCAGGACATCTCGGAGACGTGGATCAAGCCCTCGACACCCTCCTCGATTTCTACGAATGCGCCGTAATCGGTCAAGCTCACCACTTTACCCTTCACCTGGGTGCCCACGGGATATTTCTCCTGGGCGTTCGTCCAAGGATCGGCCACAAGCTGCTTGAGTCCCAGGGAAACCCGCTCGTGCTCCCGATCGAAACTCAGGACGACCACCTTGATCCTGTCTCCTACGTGGAACATCTCCGACGGGTGGCCAACCCGTCCCCAGCTCATGTCCGTGATATGAAGCAGACCGTCGATGCCTCCAAGGTCCACGAAGACACCGTAGTCGGTGATGTTTTTGACCACTCCGTCTACGATCTTTCCGTCTTCGAGGTTCGCCAGAGTCTGGGACTTCATCTGTTCCCGCTCCTTTTCGAGCAGCACGCGGCGGGAGAGAACCACATTGCGGCGCTTCTTGTTGTACTTGAGAACCTTAAAGGGAAAAGTCTGGCCAAGGAGGGATTCAAGGTTTCTGACAGGGCGAAGGTCAACCTGGGAACCCGGGAGAAACGCCTGGACGCCGATGTCTACGGACAGTCCGCCTTTCACCTTGGAGATGATCTTTCCTTCGATGACCCCATCCTCGTTGTAGATGCGGCTGATGTCATCCCAAACCTTGATTTTTGCCGCCTTCTCCTTGGAAAGGTGGATGGTTCCGTCGTCGTCGTCGTGATACTCAAGGAGGACGTCGACATCGTCACCGAGGGCCGCCTTGATGGTCCCCTCCTCATCCCTGAACTCACCGATCGGTATCTGTCCTTCCGATTTGTAGCCGATGTCCACCATGACAAAATCGTCGGTGATCTGTACAATTCGACCCTGGATGACTTCTCCTTCCTGGATGTTCTGAAAACTCTGTTCGTACAGGTCCCGCATGGAGTCCATGTCTTCCATCTCTGCGTCGAAGCCGCTTTCGTCCATGGACAGAGTTTCCATCGCCGTGTCCTGGGTCATTTCATCTTTTCCGTTTCTGCCATTGTCAACCATTGAACTCAATACCCCCTTGTCCTTATTTGGCGTCTGCCAGATTCTCAAAGATTTAGCTTACCAAAAGAAAAAGATGGAAGCAACGCGAATTTCAAAGTTCGTCCGCTCTCGGGGGATTCATGGCAGGCCTTCAGTCAGCGAGAGAATTCGAAGGACCACCTGGTCGATCTCAAGACAAGAGGTGTCCAGGAAGAAGGCGTCTTCGGCGGGGCGAAGGGGTGCGATCCCACGGCCGGCATCCGCTTCATCCCGGGACCGGATCTCTTTCAGAAGTTGAGAGAAATCCACTTCCATCCCCTTTTGGAGATATTCCCGTTGCCTCCGTCTTGTCCGCGTTGCAAGATCGGCGGTGATGAACACCTTCACGTCGGCGTCCGGAAACACGACGGTTGTCATGTCCCTGCCTTCGGCGACGATATTTCCCGCAGTTGCCAGCTTCCTTTGCCAAGCGGTAAGGTAATCCCGCACGGGCGGGCGCTGGGAAACCTCAGATGCCAGGCGGGTGATATCGGGTTCCCTAAGGTCACCGGCGATTTCGCGCCCCTTGTAGGTGATGGAAAGGGCGTTTTCCCGGATGGCGAAGTGAAGGGGGAGACCC
The DNA here is from genome assembly GCA_012517315.1 of Deltaproteobacteria bacterium. Classification (GTDB taxonomy): domain Bacteria; phylum Desulfobacterota; class Syntrophobacteria; order Syntrophobacterales; family Syntrophobacteraceae; genus JAAYUJ01. Next base: position 38,921 of record JAAYVE010000055.1, on the reverse strand, counting down.
TTGAGACCCATGACGAGGTGCGCGTCTTCCTCGAAAGGCGCACCTGTCTCGCGCAAGGCCCAGGCAACGGCCCGGTACATGGCTCCAGTGTCCAGATAGATGAAGCCGAGCCTCTCGGCGACCAACCGGCACACGGTGCTCTTGCCCGCGCCCGCAGGGCCATCCACTGCTATGACCATCGTTTTTTCAATCTGTGCGTGAGAGTTCGTCCAGGGCAAGGGTCAATGCCTTGACAAAACGCCTGTTTTCCTCCGGCCGTCCCACATTCACCCGAATATGTCGAGGAAGCCCGTAAGCGTTCATGGGACGGATGATCACCCCCTGGCGCAGCATGTGCTCAAAAACTTTCTTCCCGTCGACGGGAACTTGAATGAGAAAGAAATTGGCTTGGGACGGCAGGGTGTTCAACCCGATGCGATCCATTTCCCGGCAAAGATATTCCATACCCTCCCAGACAGTCCGGAGGGTTTCCGAGAGGAATTCCTCGTCGTCCAGCGCCGCGATGGCGGCTGCCTGGGAGAGGCTGCCCGTGTTGAACGGCTGGTGGACCCGATTCAGGTAAGTCGCGACAGAAGGGTTTGTCACGCCGTAGCCGATCCGCAGACCTGCAAGGCCGTATGCCTTGGAGAAGGTCCGCAGCACCAAAAGGCAGGGGTCTTCCTGGTGAATGTAGTCGAAACCCTGAGGGGTGTCGTCGTCCCGTGCAAATTCGATATAGGCTTCATCCAGGACGACCAGCACTTCGGGGGGAACGGCGGCGAGAAAAGCATCAAAAGGTGCTTTCCTCAGGAGGGTGCCGGTAGGATTGTTGGGGTTTGTCAAGAAGAGGACCCGTGTCCTGTCGTCGACTGCGGCCAGCATTCCCTCGAGATCGATGGAGTAATCCCTCAGAGGAATGGAGACGGTTTCACCACCGACCATTTGGGTGACGAGCTTGTAGAGGAGAAATGAGGGTTCTGGCACGATCACCCGGTCTCCCGGCTGGACAAAGGCGCGAATAGCGAACTCGATCACCTCATTGGAGCCGTTGCCGAGGACGATCCCGTCGAAAGGCACGGAATACTTCCGGCTGATCTTCTGGCGGAGATAATAGCCACTGCCGTCAGGATAGCGATGAAGGCGCGACAGGGCGTCGTTCAATGCGGCGAGGGCGCGGGGCGAAGGTCCCAGCGGATTCTCATTGCTCGCGAGCTTGATGGATCCCTGAATGCCGTATTCCCTTTCCAGTTCCTCAATGGGTTTTCCCGGAGGATACGGCACGATTGTGGAAATGTGGCGGGCCACGGGTATTTTCATGCTGTGTTTGGCTGACTCCGACGGAATGGTCTGCTCCCGAAGCGATGGCCTGGGAACGATTTATCACACGAAGTGCTGGCTCTTATATTGAAAACGTGTTGAAAAAGCAATCAGTTTATCACTTTCCTTGGTGTCCCGAACGGGCTATCATAATCCACTTGTTGAGGTCGCCTGCACGATGCTCATTTGCCTTGTAATGACCAAGCAGGTGTAATAGGATTCGCTCAAAAAGCGCCTTTAAAACCGACCGTGCCTCTGCGACCCACAGGAAAAGCCGGAAGAGCGTTCCACCATTTCCAGGATGACCTCTGCCTTTGTGGACCCAATGCGAGGGAACCGATACGATGATTCGTGACGACGAGACGAGGGATTTTGAAGAAAGCATGCCGGCGGACGGGGGGGAGAAGCAATCGCCGGCCTTGCCTCCGACGGAGAAATCTCATCCCGTTTCCTTCGACCCCTTCAGGATCTATCTGGATGAGATCAAAAGGTATCCCCTTCTGAGCCGCGAGGAGGAGACCGAACTGGCAATCCGGTATCGGGAAAAGAACGATATCGAGGCGGCATACAGGATCATCACGGCCAATCTGCGCCTGGTGGTCAAGATCGCCATGGATTTTCAGCGGTACTGGATGCAGAACCTGATGGATCTTATCCAGGAGGGGAATGTGGGCCTCATGCAGGCCGTGCGCAAGTTTGATCCCTATCGGGGATACAAATTTTCCTATTACGCCTCCTTCTGGATCAAGGCCTACATCATCAAATTCATCATGGACAACTGGAAGTTGGTCAAGATCGGGACGACCCAGGCGCAGCGAAAGCTCTTCTTCAATCTGCGCAAGGAGAAAGAGAGGTTGGAGGCGCAGGGGATCGAGGCTTCCCCCAAGCTCCTCAGCCACCGGCTGGATGTGAAGGAGTCGGAAGTTATCGAAATGGACCAGAGGCTCAACAGTTGGGAGGTCTCTCTGGACAGCCCCCTCAAGGACGACTCGGAAGACACCCACAAGTCTTTCCTGCCGTCCGACGACCTGCCCGTGGACGACCAGATTGCGGATCAGGAGGCCAAGGCCATTCTTCACGATAAACTGGTGCACTTCCGGGCTCAGTTGAAAGGGAAAGAAGCGGTGATTTTCGACAAGAGGCTGCTGACGGACGAGCCCATGACCCTCCAGGAAATCGGTGACCGCTTTGCCATCAGCCGTGAACGGGTCAGGCAGATCGAAAGTCGCCTAAAGAAAAAGCTCAAGGCGTATCTTGAAGAGGAAATCGAAGACATCGACCTCCTCCAGGAGAGCATGATCGAGGTGTAGTCCTGCTGGATGCCCTCTCTTCGGGCTTGAGACATGGAACGCGACCTTGTTCCGCCGATCTTCGATCGTTGTGGTTCCCCGCGGTGATAAAGGGGCGCATCCGGGCGGGGGTTGATACACCGGTCGGATGGAGTAGAGGAAGACAGAGGATGGCTCCATCGCTGTTCTTCCGGCAACATCCACGATGGACCCCGCCTGGTTGGATCTCATCCTGTTGCCCTTCCCCGGCCCGTGTATCAAACCGCTCCAATTGGCAGGCATGCAGCAGGCAGTCCTTTAACCTTTTGACATGTTTTCGCCCCTGGGCTATTTTTCCAAGCTCAACCGATGGAGGGAAACCATGAGTTTCAACATTGCCGAAACGAGTCGAATGGTTCGGCTCCCCCCCTATGTGTTCGCTCAGGTCAATGCCCTGAAGATGGAGCGGCGCAGGGCCGGGGAAGATATCATCGACCTCGGAATGGGAAATCCGGACCTTCCGACGCCGAAACATATCATCGAAAAACTGGTAGAGGCCGCGCGGAAAGGCCATAATCATCGATATTCCGCCTCCCGCGGAATCACCAAGCTGCGGGAAGCGATTGCCGGCTGGTATGGCCGGCGCTACGACGTGGACCTGGATCCTGACACGGAGACCGTTGTGACAATTGGGGCCAAGGAGGGGCTTTCCCACCTGGTGCTCGCTCTCATTTCTCCCGGGCAAGTAGTGTTCGCCCCCAATCCCACCTATCCAATTCATCCGTATTCGGCGATCATCGCGGGGGGCGACGTGCGATCCATTCCCATTGGGACGGATCGGAATTTTCTGGAGGACCTGGAGCATGCTACCAAGCAGACCTGGCCAAGGCCAAGGCTTCTCATCATTTCGTACCCGCACAATCCCACAACGGCTGTGGTGGAGTTGGAGTTTTTCGAGAAGATCGTCCAATTCGCCAGGGAAAATCGAATGATGGTGATCCATGACCTCGCCTATGCGGACTTGACTTTCGACGGCTACAAGGCGCCAAGCTTCCTCCAGGTGCCCGGTGCCAAGGATGTGGGGGTGGAGTTTTTCTCCCTGTCCAAGAGTTACAGCATGGCGGGTTGGCGGGTAGGTTTCTGCGTGGGGAACCGGGAGATGGTGGGGGCCCTGACACGGATCAAAAGTTACCTGGACTATGGGGTGTTCCAGCCCATTCAGATCGCTTCCATCATCGCCTTGAACGGCGACCAGAGCTGCGTGAACGAGATCGTGTCCGTTTACGAATCCAGGCGGGATGTGCTGGTGGACGGGTTGAACCGGGTGGGGTGGCAGATGGAAAAACCCAAGGGAACCATGTTCGTTTGGGCGCGCATCCCGGAACCGTTTCGAGGGATGGGGTCGGTGGAGTTTGCCAAGCATCTCATCGAGGAGGCGAAAGTAGCGGTCTCACCCGGGTTGGGTTTCGGCGAATACGGGGATGAGCACGTTCGCTTCGCTTTGGTGGAAAACGAGATGCGCACGCGACAGGCCATCCGGGGCATCCGCCGCGTTTTGCAAAGCGGGCTTCCTGACGTTTCAACGTTACGGCGATCCTCGGCCGGGGGATGAAAAAGGTTCGGGGTATGGACCGCTCCACCTGCATTGCGTTGGAATCCTGCGACGCTTGTGTGCTTGGCGGGGTTTTGGGGGGAGAAAGAGGCGGCCGGGGGGTGAATGCCTTGCAGGCGTGCCGCGGCAGCCAGAGTGCGGTGGAAAGGGCGAGGGGGAGTGTCGTCCCAAAGGGGGAATCGAGGAAGGGATGAGAGCCATTCAGGTCGGTTTGATCGGTTGGGGGACTGTGGGATGTGGCGTGATCCAGGTGCTTCTGGACAATGCACAGGTGATTGAAAGTCGGTTGGGTGTGCCTGTGCGGCTTAAGCGCGTTGCCGACCTGGACCTGGAACGTTCACGCCCGGTGAAAGTCTCCAGGGATCTGCTGACCGACCGGGTGGAAGATATCCTGGATGACCCGGATATCGACATTGTCATCGAACTCATCGGTGGAACCGGGGTCGCCAAGAACGTCATTGTCCAGGCATTGGAGAAGAAGAAGTACGTTGTGACCGCCAACAAGGCTCTTCTGGCCCATGCCGGCAACGAGCTTTTCAGGGTCGCAAGAGACAACGGCCTTGCCATTGGTTTCGAAGCCTCCGTCGCAGGTGGGATTCCCTTTATCAAAGCACTTCGCGAGGGACTTGCCGCCAATCAGGTGGAGACGGTTTACGGGATCCTCAACGGCACCGCCAATTACATCCTCACCCGCATGACCGAGGAAGGTCTCACCTTTTCCGACGCCCTCCGGGGGGCGCAGGAGAAGGGTTATGCAGAGGCCGATCCCGCCTTGGATATCGAGGGGACGGACACCGCCCACAAGCTTGCCATCACGAGTGCCATCAGCTTCGGTACGCAGATCCAGTTCGACAAAGTCTACACGGAAGGGCTCTCCCGCATTGACCCTCTGGACGTCAAGTTCGGCGAGGAGTTCGGCTACCAGTTGAAGCTCCTGGCCATTGCCCGCAGAAGTGGCGATGGCATTGAGATGCGGGTGCATCCGACGCTCATCCCCAAGGACCATGTACTGGCCAGCGTGAGGGAAGCCTACAATGCGGTTTACGTTCATGGAAACGCTGTGGGGAACATCATGCTCTACGGGATGGGGGCGGGGATGATGCCGACCGGAAGTGCCGTGGTGAGTGACCTCATCGATATCGCCAGGGACATTCTGGGGGGAACTCCCGGCCGCATACCGGCCTTGTCTTTTCTTCCGGATCGCCTCAGGGACATTCCTATCAAGCCCATCACGGACATCACCACCTGTTATTACTTTCGCTTTGCCGCCGTGGACCGGCCCGGAGTCCTCTCCAAGGTGGCGGGCATTCTCGGGGCGAACAATATCAGCATTGCGGCGGTCATCCAGAAGGGGCGCCAGATGGAAGGCGCCGTGCCCATCGTCATGGTCACCCACAAAGCGCTCGAGAAGAACGTCCGCCTGGCCTTGCAGGAAATCGACAGGCTGGACGTGGTCCTGGCACCCACCCAGCTCATTCGCATGGAAAACCAGGAAACGGGAATTCTTTACTGAACGCTCTCCCCATCACAGATCCGGTGTGCAATGGCAGCAATGGAGAGGAAATATATCCTTCTCGTCGGCGATGGAATGGGGGACTATCCCCTCCATGAATTAGGGGGAAAAACTCCCCTTGAGGTGGCTCGAACACCCCACATGGACTGGCTCCTGTGCAACGGCCGAACGGGCAGGGTCCGCACGATCCCGGAATCCATGGAACCGGGCAGTGATGTGGCCAACATGAGTCTGTTGGGGTACGACCCGATGAAATACCACACGGGGAGGGCGCCCCTTGAGGCTGCCAGCATGGGCATCCGTTTGGCAGAAGATGAGATCGCTTTCCGGTGTAATTTGGTGACCCTGTTGCGGGATGCCGAAGGGGTGATGAGGATGGGCGACTATTCCGCTGGGCACATCAGCACACAGGAGGCCCAACGGTTGGTGCTCTCCCTTCAGGATGCGGTGAAGGGAACCCCCTTGAAGCTTTACCCTGGCGTCAGCTATCGGCATTTGCTCGTCTGGAAAGGGGGCAGAGGGGACCTTTCCACCACGCCGCCTCACGACATTCCCGGAGAACCCGTCGCCCTCCACTGCGAGGTGTATCGGAAGGAACCGGTTCTTGCGTCGTTTGTGGAACGTGCGTCGGAGATTCTGGCGGATCACCCCGTCAACAGGGAGCGTGTGGCTGCAGGGAAGAAGCCGGCCAGTCACGTGTGGCTGTGGGGTCAGGGGAAAGCCCCGTCCCTGCCGACCCTTGAGGAGCGATTCGGGCTGAGGGGAGCCATGATTTCTGCGGTGGACCTCCTGAAAGGTCTGGGGGTCTACGCTGGTTTGAAGCCCATCGAAGTGCCCGGCGCCACGGGCTATCTCGATACGAACTATGAAGGCAAGGTTGCGGCGGCCATCGCCTCCCTGGAATGCAGCCAGTTCGTCTACGTGCACATCGAGGCGCCGGACGAGGCGAGTCACGAGGGCAGCATCCCCAAAAAAATCCAGGCCATCGAAGACTTTGACGCCAAGGTTGTGGGCCCCGTCTTAGAGAGGGCGCGCATGTTTTCCCGTGTGTCGATTCTGACCCTGATGGATCATTTCACCCCAATCTGCAAGCGGACCCACGTGAAGGACCCTGTGCCCTTCCTTCTCCTCGAGGAGTTGCATGGAGCGGCCAAAACATGCCCCCCCTCGACCAAGTTTTGTGAGAAAGCGGCAGATGGATCCTCGTGCGATCTGAAGGACGGCGTTGAGTTGTTTCATCGTTTCATCGGCACATCTTCCTGAAGTGTTCCTGCGCTTGGTTCACGTTCCGAAACCCGATCATGGAGCTGTCTTTACCCCCCCGGTTCCTCCCTTGTCAGCCGGGGACCCGCGTCACGGAGAAAAGGATCGATGACAGTAGAGGCCAATGTGAGGGTCCTTTACGGCGATACTGACGCCATGGGGCAGGCTTACCATGGGAATTACCTCAGATGGTTTGAAACCGGGCGGGCCGAATGGTTCCGTTCCAGGGGAATGAGCTACCGGGAACTGGAATCTCACGGGGTGTTCCTTCCAGTGGTGGAAGCACGCTGTTTCTATGTGAAACCCGCATTCTACGACGACGTCCTGACCGTGAGAAGTTCTTTCACCTTTGAGGGGAAGGCCCGGCTGCGCTTCGATTACGAGGTTCTGAAGGACGGGGAACTCTTGGCCACTGGATACACTGTTCATGCCTGCGTGACGAGGGATCGTAAGGTTGTCAAACCTCCCGGTTATCTGAAAGCACTTCTGCAGGGTGATGATTCGTCGGCGAAAGACGATGACGATGGCAGGCAGGGAAGGAGGGGAGACACATGATCATATTTCCCGCCGTTGATTTGAAGGATGGCCAGTGTGTGCGCCTCATGCAGGGGGACATGAGCCAATCCACGGTGTATGAGAACGACCCGGCTGCAGTTGCCCGCAGATGGCAGGATTTGGGAGCCGAATGGCTGCATGTGGTCGATTTGGACGGGGCTTTCGCCAGGGAACCCAGAAACAAGGCCGTTGTCGCGGCGATTCTCGCGGCCGTGACCATCCCCCTGCAATTGGGGGGAGGTATTCGAAACCTGGGGACGATTCGGGAATACGTGGAGATGGGAGTGCGCAGGGTCATCCTCGGGACGGTGGCCCTGCGGCAGCCCGAACTGGTGGAAGAGGCATGTGCACTCTACCCCGGATCCATCGCCCTGGGCATTGATGCCCGCCACGGGCTCGTGGCCATCGAAGGTTGGAAGGAGACCACGGGAACCGACGCCATTTCCCTTGTGCGCCGTTTTTCCCAAGCAGGGGTTGCAGCGGTCATCTACACGGACATTCACCGGGATGGGATGCAGTCCGGCGTGAACGTGGATGCCACGCGACGGTTTCTCAAATCCAGCAACCTGCCTGTTATCGCTTCCGGGGGAGTGGCGTCCCTGGAGGACATTCGTGCCCTTCTCCCACTCGTCCCTCACGGGCTCGCAGGTGTCATCACCGGCCGAGCCCTGTATGATGGAACCCTCGACCTCAGGGAAGCCCTGGCCCTTGTGAAGGATTACCTGGAAAAGCAGAAGAAGCCCGCCCATGGGCAGTAGAGGAAGCGATGGAACTCTTGCAGCGTATTGAACAAAGCCTCAAAGAGGCGATGCGCAGCCAGGACGAAAACCGGCGCAACGCCGTGCGTCTCCTGCTCACCGCGATGAAGGTGAAGGAAAAGGAGCTTAAGCGACCCTTGGGAGAGCCCGAGATGCAACAGGTGATCACAGGCCAAATCAAACAACGCAGGGATTCGGCCGAGCAGTTCCAGAAAGGTGGAAGGCAGGATCTGGCGGAGAAGGAATTGGCCGAGATCGCCGTGCTCCAGGGATTTCTTCCCGAACCCATGCAGAGGGCGGAATTGGAAAAACTCGTGGATGAGGTGATTGCCGCGTTGGGAGCGCAGTCCCCCAAGGACATGGGAAAGGTCATGAAAGACTTGCTGCCCCGCATTGCAGGAAGAGCCGACGGAAAGGAAGTGAACGAACTGGTGCGGCAGAGGCTTCAAGGAAGACTTTCCTGACGGTGGTTACCCTGCTCATACGACACTGAATCGCGTTCTGCCCGGGGATGACCATCACGCGAAAGACTTTCCGGAGTTCATCCGAGAGCGGTTGAACGAAAAGGGGGTTGTTGTCGTCCGAGGAGATCTTCTGAAGATGCCGCCGTGGGCGTCGTGTTCACCGCAGAGCCACGGCGTTTGTTGGTACTGCCTTCACCTTATGCACTTGCAGTGAATAGGTGCTTTGCTTTTTTCAGCCTCGTTTCATCACATATCTCACAAAGTTTTTTTATCCCCTTGATTTACATTTTCAATACGGATAGAAATGAAAAGTTTGCCAGTTCAGAAAGAGGGGGGAGTTTTTTGATCACTTCCGCACGGAGTGGGCTGCATTCAGTGAATACCTCCGATCTCGCCACTCTGGTCAAACAATCTGTCGACATCATTGATGTAATTGGGCAGGCGGTTCCCCTGCGACGGTCAGGGAACCGCCATATTGGTCTATGCCCTTTTCACAAGGAGAAGACCCCTTCCTTCCACGTCGATTCCAGCAATCAGCTTTACCACTGCTTCGGATGCGGGGTGGGGGGGGATGTTCTGAGTTTTGTCATGAAGTACCAGAATGTCCCCTTCATGGATGCGGTCAAGTATCTCGCCGATCGCTATCACATTGCACTGCCGGAGACGGGAGCCGGGGGAAGCGGTACCGGCGGTGCTTTGCAGGTCTCGGGAAAGGAGCGGGAAGAGCTGTACGCCGTGCTTCAGATGGGCGGGGACTTCTTCTACGGACAGTTGAAGCATGCCGTCTCCGGGCGAGGTGCGAGAGAGTATTTGTTGAAGCGGGGCATTTCGGAAGAGATTGTGGAAGTGGAGCGCCTGGGATATGCGCCTCCCGAGTGGGACACCCTGACCACGCACCTGAGGAGAGCGGGAATATCCATGGAATTGGGAGTCAAGGCGGGGCTTCTGGCGATCAGTTCCAAGGATGCCAGGAGGTTCTTTGACCGATTTCGTAACCGCCTTATTTTTCCTATCCGTGACGACCGTGGGCGGATTGTCGCTTTTGGAGGCAGGAGCCTGTCTCACGTGTCCAGAGGTGAGCCCAAGTATCTCAACAGTCCTGAGACGGCCGTCTATCAGAAGGGGCGCATGCTTTACCAGATGGCCAGGGCTCGGGAATCCTGCCGTGAGGTGAGGCAGGTCGTGCTTGTGGAAGGTTATATGGATCTTCTCGCGTTTCACGTGCACGGCTTTTACAGGGTGGCCGCGACCTTGGGCACCGCTCTGACGGTCCAGCAGATCCGCATTCTCGGCCGTATGGCGGACGAGGTGATTCTGGCCTACGACGGCGATGAAGCTGGTGAAAAGGCCATGCTCCGAGCGCTTCCTCTGTTCCTGCAGGAGGAGGTTCCCGTGAGCGGTGTACTTTTTCCCGATGGAATGGACCCGGACGATTTCCTCGGCAGGGAGGGATTGGAGGGCTTTGAGCGGCTGGTGCACAAGCGGCGGGATCTGGGGATCCTGGCCCTTGAAAGGGCTTTGGACGCCTGGGATGGAAGCAGTGCTGGAAAGAGCGTGGTCATGTCACGGTTACAGCCCATTTTCGATGCGGTGAAACAGCCGCTTCTGCGGTCCGAATACCTGCGCATCGTATCCGATCGCCTGTCCTTGTCGGAAAAGGTCATTGAACGCCAGTTGGCATACGGGCAGAGGGGCATGCCCAGGCATCCTTCTGGTGGCTTTGCGCCCGTTTCTCCCTGCCTGGAGGAGACTCCCTGCCTTGAGGAGAGGATCGTGCGCCTGATGGTCAAGTACCCGGAACTCATCGAAGAGGTCAGGGACTGCCGTGCAGTGGAGTGTTTCAGAGAGGCTCACCTGAAACGGCTTGCGGAAGCCCTGATTTCATGTTTCGACGGCTCATGGGACTCAAGCGTTGCTCCGACGCTGTACGATCGCCTTCCCGACACCGAGACGAGGGGCCTGTACACCCGATTCCTCATGGAGTCGGCGGAGATTCACCAGGCGGGCGTTCACATGGAGGACTGGCTGGAAGCTCTGCAGGAGCGGCAGAAGAAACTGGAGTGTTTCCATCTGAGAGAGGCTTTAAGGCAGGCCGAGCAATCGGGCGACATGGATCGAGTGAAGTGCCTACTGGCAAAAATTCAAGAGCTTGGCATTACAAGGAAAAGGGTTGGAACAGCGTCGGAGAAAACTCAGGGAGACTCATGCCGATGACGGACAAGGACGTGAAGCAGCGCCGGGATCCTGCTCTCAGCAAGCCTGAGATGGATGACATTAAACGGCTCATTACAGTCGGGAAAGAGAAGGGGTACCTCACCTACGATGAGGTGAACGAAGCCCTCCCCGACGATCTGGTGACACCGGACAAACTTGACGACATGATGATGATTTTTGATGAGATGGACATAGAGATCGTGGATTCGGAGCAGCAGGTCCAGGTGGTCCGTGACGGAGTCAGTGCCGACGCGGATGCGCTCATGGAGGAGGACGAAGACGACCTGCAGCTCGATGGGGATGCCGGTGCGCGTGTCACCGATCCGGTTAAGATGTACCTTCGAGAGATGGGCCAGGTTTCCCTGCTCACCAGGGAGGGTGAGGTGGAAATCGCCAAGAGGATCGAAGCCGGGGAGCGGGAGGTTTTCAATGCCATCATGGAGTCCTCCATCGGTATTAAGGAGATCATGAACCTCAAGGAGCGGCTGGAAAGCGAGACGTTCAGGCTCTGCGACGCCCTGCGAGAGGTGGAGGAGGAGATAACGCCGGAGGAAGAGGCTTCGCAGCGATCCCGCATCATCAGCATGTTGGAGGAGGTGCACCGGCTGGATGAATCCAATAAGATGATGCAGACACGACTCATCAGCCAGGATCTCTCCCCCGACGAAGAAATGGTCCTCAAGACCCAGGTTCAGCACAACAAGGAGCAGATTGTCAGCCTGCTCAAGGGCTTGCACCTGGGCAGGCGGCACATCGACAACATCATTGCCAAGCTCCAAATGAAGCTCGAAGAGATCGAAAACTGCGAAAAAGATCTGGAAGACTGTCTCCTGCGATGCGGCAAGCCTTTTCAGGAACTGAAGCCCTTGTACGAAACCGCCCAGAATGACGGAGAACAGCTGGACTCTTACGCGGCGCGCATCGGCTTGACCCGGGAGGATTTTCTCCAACTCGCCAGGAGAGCGATCGAGGCCAAAGAACGTATCATCCAGCGGGAGATGGAAGCGAAGATGGATTCCAGGTCCCTGCGCCAGATCCTCCGACGTGTGGAAGACGGCCTGTTGCGGGCTAAAGTGGCCAAGAGCGAACTCATCGAGGCCAATTTGAGGTTGGTGGTGAGCATCGCCAAGAAATACACCAACCGCGGACTGCAGTTCCTGGATCTCATTCAGGAAGGGAACATCGGTCTCATGAAGGCCGTCGACAAGTTTGAGTATCAGCGGGGATACAAGTTCAGCACCTATGCCACCTGGTGGATCCGCCAAGCCATCACCAGGGCCATCGCGGACCAGGCGCGGACCATCCGCATCCCTGTTCATATGATCGAAACCATCAATAAGCTCATCCGCACCTCCCGTTACCTGGTCCAGGAATTGGGACGGGAGCCCACTCCCGAGGAGATCGCCGAAAAGATGGAGTTCCCTGTGGAAAAAGTGCGAAAGGTCCTGAAGATTGCCAAGGAACCCATCAGCCTGGAAACTCCTATCGGCGAAGAGGAGGACAGCCACCTGGGGGATTTTATCGAAGACAAGCGGGTCGCTTCGCCGGTCGATGCGGTCATCAACCTGAATCTGAGTGAACAGACGAGGAAAGCCCTGGCAACGCTCACCCCCAGGGAGGAGAAAGTGTTGCGCATGCGTTTCGGGATTGGGGAAAAGGCGGACCATACCCTTGAGGAGGTTGGTCAGGATTTTGCCGTGACCCGTGAACGCATCCGACAGATAGAAGCCAAGGCCCTGAGAAAGCTGCGCCATCCCAGCCGCAGAAAGGAACTCAAGAGCTTCATCGAAACATAGCGGCCTAAGGGTCTCTCTCGTGCGAGAGAGTTGCGCTGGACTGGAGGCGTGGAGAGAGGGCCTGTGAGCCGTTCGCCGATTGGAAGCCGCAGATTGCGTGCGGAATTTGCACGGAGGCAGTTGCCCGTGACGGGGACGCTTGGACAATGACCCTCCGAAAACTCTTGAGGCAGGTGTGCGGATTTTGTCTTGACATGGTTTTGAATGGCTCATTATAGATCTAATTCTATGCTGAAAAAGATGGGGGCCCATAGCTCAGTTGGTAGAGCCACCGGCTCATAACCGGTCGGTCCCTGGTTCGAGGCCAGGTGGGCCCACCATTTGCTACCGGTGGGCAAATGCATACTGGGAGTTTCCAATTGGACGGTTCAGGGACAATGCGCCGATTGAGGGAGAACCCCGGTCCCGTGAGGACGGGGCGTACATATTCCCATATGCCTTATCGCACCATCCAGGCCAAAAGGGGGTGTTCCTGCAGGAACACCCCCTTTTCTTGTGGGGGCCGCTCGTGACCTGCGTGGAAGATATCCTCGAGTGGCTGGACCAGTATGCCCCGTTCAGATATGCGGAGCAATGGGACCGGTGCGGCCTTCAGGTGGGTGATCCCGCTGCCGCCGTTGACCGTGTCCTGGTGGCTCTCGATCCCAACTCCGGGACCATCGCCGAGGCGGAGGCCCGCCGGTGCGACTGCCTGGTGACGCATCACCCGCTCATTTTGCATCCCCTCAAGGCGCTGCGGGAGGACGAGTTCCCTGGCGGCCTCGTCCTGAGGGTAGTTCGACAGGGACTTCATGTCATTGCGGCCCACACCAGTCTCGACGCAGCGAAGGGGGGGACCAACGACATTTTGGCAGGTCTTCTTTCCCTGGGGTCCCTGGAGCCCCTGCATGTGAGTCCCCAGTGGCAGGGCGAGCCGCTGTACGGGGGAATGGGACGTATAGGCCGCCTCGAACAAGCGATGCGTCTCGAGCAGTTGGTGGAAAAAGTGACGGGACTCCTCGGGACAAGAGATGTAAGGGTGGTGGGAGACCCGGCCGGCCAGGTCCACAAAGTCGCCCTGTGCACTGGCAGCGGGGCCGGACTAATGGAATCGGTCATCGCGGCGGGTTGCGACGTGTATCTCACTGGAGATGTGAAGTACCACGAGGCACAGCGTGCTGCGGAAGGGGGGCTCAGTCTCATCGATGTGGGCCACTTTGCCTCCGAAAGGATTGTGGTGGCCCCATTGGCAGACTACTTGCGCTCGAAGGCTGAGAGGCGTTCACCTGATCTCAGGGTATTCACGGCAAAGGCAGAGTGTGACCCGTTCTGGGTTTACAGAAGTCTGGCGGTCGGAAAAGGGTGAATTGCCGGGAACGGAATTTACGCGGGTTTTGCGGAGAGATCCCTTTAAGAACCTTTCGGGAGGATTGCATTGGTTGAACAGCTCAAATGCCTCATCCAGTTTCAAATACTGGAAGACAAGAAAGCCCGTTTGATACGCAGCTGCGCGGAGACTCCCCTGCGCATCGCGGAGCTCATGAAGGAATTCGAAGAGTTTGAAGCAGAGTATCGCTCCAGAAAAGCCGAGTATGAACATGCCAAGAAGATGCACCGCTCGCTGGAACAGGAAATCGTGGACCTGGAAAACAAGATCAGGCGCAGCAAGCAGCGCATGGGAGAAGTGAAGACGAATAAGGAGTACCAGGCGATATTGAAAGAAATCGAAGAGTTACAGAAGGAGAAGAGTCGAAGGGAAGATGGCACCCTGGAGTTCATGGATCGAATCGAATCCCTGAGTCATGAACTGAAGGTTGCCGAGGCAGAGATCGAGCAGCGCAGGAAGAAACTGGAAGAGGACAAGCGGGCGTTGGAGATCGAGAAGGAGAAATTGGACAGCCGTCTGGAGAAGATCGAATCCATCCAGGCCAGGGTACGAGCCAGGCTTGACCCGGAGATTTTGAGGCGGTCGGAATCGCTCATGAAAAAACAGGCAGGCATCGCCGTTGCGCCAGTGGAAAACGGTGTCTGCAAGGTGTGTCACTTGAACATCCCTCCCCAAAAGTTCATCGAACTGCAGCGCGATGAGAAGATTCATCAGTGTCCTCACTGCCACCGTTTCATCTATTGGCCCGGGCACGAAGCTTACTGCATTCATGAAGAAGACCTGGAAGATCTTTAGGTCACATTCACCATACAATTCAAGTAGATATTCAGAACCCCCCGTAGCGCCAACATGATGAAAAACCAGCGAAAAAGGGTTGCCATTTGCGATGGGCTGTAATATGAATTTGGCCTCTTTCCTTTGGATTCCCCGGAAAAAGAACTGTTGTGAGAGGTTGGGCGTCCATGGCAACTTATGGCATGAAGATTTTTGCCGGTAACAGCAACAAGGCCCTGGCCGAACAGATTTGTGAAGATCTGGAAATGCATCTGGGGCGGGCTTTGGTCACCCGGTTCAGCGATGGGGAAGTGCGTGTTGAAATCGGGGAGAATGTTCGGGGTGCCGACGTTTTCCTGGTGCAGTCCGGTGCCAGTCCCGTGAACGATCATCTCATGGAGCTCCTCGTGATGATCGACGCCCTCAAGAGGGCCTCGGCTTGGAGGATCACGGCGGTCATTCCCTACTACAGTTATGCGAGGCAGGATCGGAAGAATAAACCTCGGGTTCCCATCACGGCGCGCCTGGTGGCGGACCTCATCACCAGGGCTGGAGCCCACAGGATTCTGACCATGGATCTTCATGCGGGTCAGATTCAGGGTTTTTTTGACATTCCGGTGGACAATCTCTACGCATCGCCCATTTTGCTTCCTTACATCCGGGAGAACTTTAACAACGGTCTGGTCATCGTGTCGCCGGACGCCGGAGGGGTCCCCAGGGCGAGGGCTTATGCGCGTCGTCTCAAAGCGGGTCTTGCCCTCATTGACAAACGTCGCTCCGACGTGAACCAGGCTGAAGCTCTCAACATCATCGGCGAGGTGGAAGGAAAGACGGCCATCGTATTGGATGACATGGTGGACACGGCGGGGACCTTAATCGAGGCGACCAAGAGCCTCCTGGACAAGGGCGCCAGGGATGTCCACGCCTGCGTGACCCATGCCGTTCTCTCCGGCCCTGCAATGGAGCGGATTGAAGGCAGTCCGCTCAATAGTCTGGTGGTGACCGATACCCTGCCGCTACGCCCTGAGGCGGCCAAATGTTCCAAGATTGTCTGCCTCCCTTCCTGCCATCTCTTCTCGGCAGCGATCCGAAACATCCATAACGAAGATTCCATCAGCACGCTTTTCGAGATCCTTCACTAAGGAGGTAAAGGGGATTCCACCGAACCATCTCCTGCTGCATACCCGTCAGACGACGGCATGCCTTGATGAAAAATCCAAGCGTTTCTATCGGTGATGAAGGCACCCGAATTCATCTACGGCCTGGATGACCGGCCGCCATGGGGGCACGCCGCACTGTACGGGCTTCAGTGGGCCATGATCATGTTTCCCGCCCTCATCATCGCATCGAATCTCTGTTCAAGAGCTCTCCAAATGGAGCCGGCCGAGGAAGTGCGCTTCTTCCAACTGATTCTGCTGGTCTCCGGTGTCCTTACCGCCCTTCAGAGTCTTTTCGGGCATCGCTATCCGCTTCTGGACGGCCCTGCCACTGCACTTCTACTCACCTTCACGGTTCTCGTTCCTTACGGTGTGCCGGTGATCCAGGGAGGAACGATGGTGGGGGGAGTCCTCCTCGTGGTTCTGGTTTGGACAGGGCAGCTCGGGCGAATCATCCCATTAGCGACGCCAAACGTGGTGGGGGTCATCTTAATGCTCATCGCATTTTCCCTTCTCCCGCACATGGCACGGGCCGTGTCCGCAGGCGCGGACCCCTCAGAATCCGGTGGATCCCCCCTTGTCTTTCTCTTCAGTCTTTTCCTCACCTTGCTCATCGCCTTTCTTTCCCATCGCCTGAGGAGCTTCTGGAAAACCATCTCCCTGCTTCTGGGAATGGGCGTGGGAACAGTGTGCTATTCCGCCCTGGCTCCAATCCACTGGAGCCGGTTTGCTCAAGCGCCTTGGTTGTCGGCTCCGCGCAACCTTGTCCCTTCCGCTCCTCAATTCTACTGGCCGGCCGTGATCGCTTTTTCCGCTTCCTACCTTGCGGTGCTGGTGAACAGCCTGGGCAGTCTCCACGGGATTGCCCGGGTCACCGAAGAGCAGCGGTTGCCAACCTCCATCAAAAGAGGCATTCTCCTCAACGGAATCGGTGGCATTGTCGCGGGGTTGTTTGGTATCGTCGGAATGGTGAGCTACAGCATCAGCCCCGGGGTCGTTCTTGCCAACCGGGTGTCCAGCCGCTACGCTACCCTTTCCTGCGGTTTGATTCTGGCCTTGGCGGCTTTTGTCCCGAAACTGGCCGCTTTGTTGGCCATGGTCCCCGAACCCGTAGTGGGGGCGGCCCTTTGCGTGGCCATGGGAGCTCAGGTGGGGGCGGCTTTCTCCATCATTTCGACAAACGGGGTTTCGGGGAGGGATTATTTCGTGGTGGGTGTGCCTCTCATGATTGGCACCCTAGTGGGCTTCTTTCCCGAAGCGTTCATGGCGTCGCTGCCGGCGGCGTGGAGGGTCTTTCTGAGCAACGGCCTGGTCGTGGGAATATTCCTCGCACTCCTTCTGGAGCATCTTCTTCTGAGAGAGAAATCGCCCGGATGAGGAGGGAGGGGAGTTTCCTTCGAACGGGTGTAATCCGTTTTCAGGTATTTGATGACGGCTGCCGTTGTGGATTGCCGTTGTCATGTCCATGAGGGGGTGGAGAGGATATGAAAGGTGAAAAGGCTGGGTCCAGTCTCAATTGCCCCAAGTGCGGCAGCCCGGTGAAGACCTACCGGAACCCGTTTCTCACCGTGGATATCATCATAATGGTACCCGGAAGGGGGATCGTCCTCATCGAGCGCAAGAACCCTCCTTTTGGCTGGGCTCTTCCCGGCGGTTTCGTGGATTACGGGGAGAGCCTGGAATCTGCCGCACTGCGGGAGGCCAAGGAGGAGACAGGGCTTGAGGTGGAGGCCCTCAAGCAGTTTCGAGCTTATTCCCGACCGGACCGGGACCCCAGGCACCATACGGTGAGCGTGGTTTTTGCCGGCATCGGCCGCGGTGAACCCAAAGCCGCAGACGATGCCAGAAACATCGGCCTGTTTCCCCTCGATGATATCCCTGACCGGCTTGCTTTCGATCATGGTGAGATCATAAGTGATTACAGGGCATCCTCATTGTCCCAATCCCGGTGAACTGCAGGAACTAATGAAGGAATCTTGGAAAAATCAAGGACTTGAACAAGGTGACGGGGATCATCGGGTTTCTCCGGTCCTGGTGCGCCGGTATGACAGGGAGGGACTCATTTGCGAAAAGAGCGAATGGGTTATCAGGGAAAAACCGTTGACGCTCTATGTCAACGGAAAAGAACTGGTGACGCTTCTCTGCGCTGGGCATCACCTGGATGAATTGGCGGCGGGATTTCTCCATGCAGAGGGTTTCCTCAGGGGGCTCAATGACATGGAAGGACTTGACGTGGATGTGGAGCAGGGAAGGGTTGACGTGCGGGTTTCCGCAGATCTCTCCCTGATCGGTCGAATGTGGGAGAAGCGGACGGTCACGTCGGGATGCGGCAAGGGTTCTCTCTTCTACTATTCCCTCGACGCTTTGCTGAGCAAGCCCGTGGAGTCGGACCTCTCTGTCTCTCCCGCGCAGGTACTGGACAGGGTGGATGAACTGAACCGTTTGAGCGAGACCTACCGCAGGACACACGGAGTCCACAACACGGTTCTGGCTACTCCGGAGAAAGTGTTGCTTTTCCGGGATGATATCGGGCGGCACAATGCAGTGGACATGATCGTGGGACATTGCTTTCTGCACGCAATTCCCCTTTCGGACAAATTCCTCATCACGACGGGGAGGCTCACGTCGGAGCTGCTCATCAAGCTGGCCAAGGTGGGAATGCCTCTTGTGGTCAGTCGCAACACAGCGACGACCCTCGCCATCACTCTGGCCGAGTCTTTGGGAATCACTCTTGTGGGGTATGCCCGTGGGGGACGTTTCGTGGTTTACGCCGGGCATGAGCGGATCTGGCAGGGCTGTTCTCCTCAAGGCCGGCTTGCTTGACGGTCATCTATGGTGGGTCATGACTCTTTACCTGGACAATGCGGCGACGACGTTTCCAAAACCTGCGGGTGTCCGCGAGGCCATGGTTCAGGCCCTGGAGGAACTGGGCGGAAGCCCGGGCCGCGCCGGTCATCGCTTGGCACGGGAGGCGTCCGCCGCAGTCTTTTCCTGCAGGGTGAAGGTTGCCCGTCTCCTGGGGGTTTCCGACCCCCGACGGATTGTGTTCACAAAAAATGCCACCGAGGGTATCAACATCGTTTTGAAGGGTTGGTTGCGACCCGGCGATGGGGTGATCATTTCAGGCATGGAACACAACGCTGTCGTGAGACCCCTGCGCAGACTATCCCTCGCCGGGGTGCAGGTGCGCACGGTCCCCTGTGATCCCCGCGGGGAGATCGATCTGGAGGCATTGGCGGAGGAACTGTCCAAGGTTCCCCGACTGATGGTCCTGAACCACGCCTCCAACGTCAATGGGGCATTGCAGCCCCTCGCGTCGGTCCTTGAGCTATGCAGGGCCAAGGGGGTTCCGCTGCTCCTGGACGCAGCCCAAACGGCGGGGATTCAACCCCTGGACCTGGAAGCCTGGGGCGTCGGGATGATGGCTTGCTCCGGGCACAAAGCGCTGCTCGGTCCGCCGGGTGTGGGCATCCTTTACATTCGGCCCGATCTGGACGTCCTTCCTCTCATGGATGGGGGAACGGGAAGCCGTTCCGAGGAGGATGCCCAGCCCGACTTTTTTCCCGATCGCCATGAGAGTGGAACACTGAATTTGCCGGGAATTGCCGGGTTGGCTGCGGGTATCGATTTCATCACGGACAGGGGAGTGTCGGAACTGTGCAGGCATGAAATCGAGCTGGCGCGGATCCTTGAGGGTGGTTTGGAGGAGATGCCGGGCATTACTGTATACAAGCCCGGAAAACGGGGTACCGGAGCCGTCTCGTTTAATGTCGCCGGGATGAATCCCGAAAGCGTGGCGCACCTCCTGGACGAGCTGTTTCAGATCGCTGTCCGCCCCGGCCTGCACTGCGCCCCCCTGGCCCATCGAACGTTGATGACGTTCCCTGAAGGCACGGTGCGCGTGTCGCCCGGTTTTTCCAACAGCCTTGAAGAGATGCGGTCTTTCCTGGATTCCCTTGGGAGCTTGCTCTCTCGAAGAGGGCAAGCCCCCCGTTGATGGAGCACCTCCGGCCAGTCGAAGGGGATCTGCCGGTGGAAAGGATGAGGTTCTCCATGATGGTCCGCAAGGCAAGAATGGGGGATGTGGTCGTTATTCATCAGATACTTGCCGAGTTTGCCCGACAGGGCAAGCTGCTGCCCCGCTCTCTGATTGAACTCTATACAAATGTTAGAGATTTCTTCGCGTCTGAGGATGAGGAGTCAGGTAAGGTAGTGGGTTGCTGCGGTCTGCACGTCATGTGGGAAGACTTGGCTGAAATTCGTTCACTGGCGGTGTTGACAAAACATCAGGGACGGGGAATTGGCCGGCGCCTCGTGGAAGCCTGCATCGGGGAAGCGAGGGAACTGGGGATTGCCCGGGTGTTCACTCTCACTTACGAAGCCCGGTTCTTCGAGAGACTGGGCTTTTGCATTGTCGACAAGCATATCTTTCCCCAAAAGATCTGGGCTGATTGCTTGCATTGCCCGAAGTTTCCGGAGTGCGACGAAGTGGCGCTCCTTTTGGATTTGGCAGGTGAACAGAGGTTGGTTGCGCCACCGAAAAAGGGAGAGTTGCAGTCCACCTCCGCGTCTCCTGCCGGAGTTCGCGGTCGTCGGAAACGCGGGGGGGTCTGATCGATTCGGTCTCTTTCTTGCATTCATCTCTCCACCGGGCGAATTGCAAAGTGAACCCACGTGAGTTATAAAATTTCGATGTTTTTGTGTGAGGGCATGTGATGGTTTTTTCTGAGAAGGTCCGGGCTCGGCATTTCCCAGGGATGCTGGCGTGAGGGTTGAGAAAGGAACGGGACAGACCGATGATTGGCACTGTTCTCAAGAAGATATTTGGAAGCCACAACGAGCGGGTGCTCAAGCAAATCGCGCCCATCGTGGATGAGATCAACCGGTTCGAACCGGAGATGCGTCGGTTGAGTGACGATCGGTTGAGGGGGAAAACCGGGGAGTTTCGAGAGCGCCTTGAGAAGGGAGAACCGCTCGATGAGTTGCTCCCGGAGGCATTCGCCGTCGTGCGGGAGGCGTCCGTCCGTGCGCTGGGGATGCGGCCGTTCGACGTGCAGATGATCGGAGGCATCGTTCTACACCAGGGTAAGATTGCCGAGATGAAGACAGGGGAGGGCAAGACGCTGGTGGCCACTATGCCTGTGTATCTCAATGCCCTGTCGGGGAAAGGGGTTCATCTGGTCACGGTGAACGATTACCTGGCTCGTCGGGACAGCGAGTGGATGGGAAAGATTTACAAATTCCTTGGATTGTCCGTGAGCTGCATCGTCCATGGCTTGGACGACCGGGAAAGGAAGGAAGCCTACGGCGCCGATGTCACGTATGGGACCAACAACGAATTCGGTTTCGATTATCTCCGGGACAACATGAAGTTCAGGCTCGAGGACACCGTCCAGAGGGAGCTTCACTACGCCATCGTGGATGAAGTGGACAGCATCCTCATAGACGAGGCGCGGACGCCTCTCATTATCTCTGGTCCGGCGGAAAAATCGACGGAACTCTACATAAGGGTCAATCGCATCATTCCCCAACTGCGGGCGGAAGAACATTTCACCAAGGAAGAGAAAAGCCGCACGGTCGCCCTGACGGAAGAAGGGGTCGCCCGGGTGGAGAATCTCCTGGGCGTGGACAATCTGTACGATCCTCGAAACATCAACATCCTACACCACGTACAGCAGGCGTTGAGAGCTCACACCCTGTTCAAGAAGGATGTGGACTACATCGTGAAAGGTGGGCAGGTGATCATCGTGGATGAATTCACCGGCCGTCTCATGCCGGGACGCCGTTACAGCGAGGGACTGCACCAGGCTTTGGAGGCAAAAGAAGGGGTGAAAGTCGAAAACGAGAACCAGACCCTGGCCTCCGTTACCTTTCAGAACTATTTCCGGATGTACGAAAAGCTGGCCGGAATGACGGGCACGGCGGAAACGGAAGCGGCGGAATTCGCCAAGATTTACAAACTGGACGTGGTAGTGATCCCTCCTCACAAGAAGATGATCCGTATCGACCATCCCGACTGCATTTACAGAACGGAGAAAGAGAAGTTCAGGGCTGTTGCGAGGGAGATCAGGGAGCTGTACGCGAAGGGTCGACCTGTGCTGGTGGGGACCGTGAACATTGAGAAATCGGAAAAACTGAGCGAATTGCTGAAGAGGCAGGGAGTCCCTCACCAAGTGCTCAATGCCAAGCACCACGAAAAGGAGGCCGAAATCGTCGCGCAGGCAGGCCAGCCCAAGACGGTCACCATCTCCACCAATATGGCCGGCCGGGGAACGGACATCGTCCTCGGTCCCGGTGTGGCTGAACTCGGGGGCCTTCACATCATCGGAACGGAACGGCATGAAGCGAGGCGCATCGACAACCAGTTGCGGGGCCGTGCGGGGCGCCAGGGAGATCCGGGCTCTTCGCGGTTCTACCTCTCTCTTGAGGACGATCTGATGAGGATCTTCGCCGCAGACCGCCTTTCCGGTTTCATGCAGCGGATTGGAATGGAAGAGGACGAACCCATCGAACACCGGTACATCAGTCGAGCCATAGAGAACGCTCAGAGCCGCGTCGAAGCCCAGAACTTCAGCATCCGGAAGCAGCTCCTAGAATACGACGACGTGATGAATCAGCAAAGGGAGGTCATCTACCAGCAGCGTCGGGAGGCGTTGCGCGGAGGAGACCTCAAACCCGTCATCCAGGACATGGTGGAGGATGTCCTCGACGCCATCCTCGATGCGACGACCGATGAGAACGCTTACGCCGAAGATTGGGACCTCGAAACACTCAACAAGGAGCTGTGGAAATCCTTCGGCATTCAAGCGGACCTGACGGTGCAATCCCTTGGCGACAAGGGACGGGAAGCGTTTCGGGAAGAGATGCTTCAGCGGGTTCTGGAGCGCTACGAGGCGAGGGAGGGGGAGTTCGGGTCGACTATCATGCGGGACTTGGAAAGCTATGTGCTTCTTCAGACGGTGGACAGCCTCTGGAAAGACCATCTGCTGAACATGGACCATCTGAAAGAAGGCATTGGCCTACGCGGTTATGGGCAGCAGGATCCCCTTGTTGCCTACAAGCGGGAAGGTCATGGCCTTTTCCAGGAAATGATCGACCGGGTCAAAGAGGAAACGGTGCGAATCCTTTTCCATGTTCAGATCCAACGGCAGGAAGAGGTGCAGCAATTGCGCCGCGAACAGGAAGAGCAAGCCATGTTCTACGGGCCAGCTGGAGAAGGGTCCCCCGGACCGGCTGTGAAAAGGAATCGAAAGGTTGGGCGAAATGACCCCTGTCCATGCGGAAGCGGAAAAAAATATAAGAAGTGTTGTGGTCAATAGAACCCCTTTCACGGTTCCGGGGTTTCGAGTCGCTGCAGCTTCCACGGGCATGCGTTACAAAGAGCGCCTGGATTTGGCCCTCATCGCGGTGGACCCTGAACTGAACGCCCGGGCTGCAGGTGTGTTCACGACCAATCGCTTCTGTGCGGCTCCGGTCACCCTTTGCAAAGAGAACCTGAAATCGGCCAGGGTCAAGGCGGTGATCATCAACGCGGGGATCGCCAATGCGTGCACCGGAGAGGAGGGGTACAAACGGGCGAAGGAAATGGCCCGCCTCACTGCGGATGCCCTCGATTTCTCTCACAGGGAGGTGCTCGTTTGTTCGACGGGCATCATCGGTCCGCAGGTGGAGATCGACCCCATTTCCCGTGTGATGCCCGAGCTCGTCGGCAAATTGAGACGCGACGGGTGGGAGGACGTGGCACGGGCCATCATGACGACCGATACGGTCCCGAAAATGGCGAACGCCCGTGTGGAAATCTCCGGCAAGCTTGTGACCGTGGGAGGCGTGGTCAAGGGGTCCGGGATGATCGCCCCCAATATGGCGACCCTCATCGCATTGGTCTGCACGGATGCGGCCATACAGCCCCCTATTCTCGACCACTGGCTGCGGTGGTCCAGCAGCCGCTCCTTCAACTGCATCACCATCGACGGGGACATGAGCACCAATGACACCCTTCTGGCTGTCGCCAGTGGGCGTGCTGGGAACCCCATCATCACGGACATTGGAAGCTCGGACAGTCGGGCATTCGGAGCGGCGCTCCATGCGGTTTTGTTGGAACTGGCGAAGATGGTGGTCATGGACGGGGAAGGGGCCAGTAAATTTATCGAAATCCACGTCACGGGAGCGGCGGATCGGGATTCGGCACGAACCGTGGCCCTCGCCATCGCCAACTCGCCCTTGGTGAAAACAGCCTTTTTCGGTGAGGATGCCAATTGGGGAAGGGTTGTGGCGGCTGCAGGACGCTCCGGTTGTCCTCTCATTCCGGAAAAAGTGGCGCTGTTCTTCGATGACCTGTGCGTCTTTCGCAACGGGACACCCGTTCCCGGTTCAGAAGTGGAAGAGAAGGCCTCCCGGATTTTCAAGCAGAAGGAAATCCGGGTCCAGGTGGATCTGGGGACCGGTTCCGCCGGGTTTACGGCATACACTTGCGATCTTTCCTACGACTATGTCAAGATCAACGCCTCCTACCGCTCATGAGAGGGGTGTGTCCCGGTTGTCCTACACCGCCGCTGGTATCCTGGTGCTCCTCTTGTGGATGTCCGCTTCCCCGACATTTCCCTCAAATGCCGAGAGCTGCGTTGAGACGGTGCGGGCCCTCAACGAAAAGCTGAACCCCAAGATCGATGAAGCGGAACTTGTCTCGATACTCCGCACCCTCAACCGGTCCGGAAACGAGTCTCTTCCGCGCCAGTTCATTACCAAGAGCGAAGCAAGAGCGGCAGGCTGGAGGCCGGGAACCGATCTTTGGTCCTGCAAGGGTCTTGAGGGAAAGAGCATGGGCGGTGACATCTTTCGAAATCGCGAAGGAAAGCTTCCCGACGGAAACAGATTCTGGCGGGAGGCGGATTTGGACTTCAAGGGAGGCAAACGGGGCCCCAAACGCCTGCTTTATTCCCGGGACGGATTGAGACGCGTGACCGTGGATCACTACAAAACCTTCGTCGAGGTTCCTCCGTGCCAGTAGAGGTGAAGCGCTGTTTCATATCTGGGGAGGAAGTGCAGTCTCTGGAGCAGTTCTACGACGCCATCGGAAGCCAGCTTTCCCTCCCCGAGTATTTCGGACACAACCTGGATGCGCTTTGGGATGTCCTTTCCACGGACGTGGAAGGACCCGTAGAGATTGTGTGGACCCAGGCGGGCCTCTCGCGACAAGCCATGAAAGAAGATTTCGAACGGCTCGTGGCCGTCCTGGAAGAAGTTGTGGCCGAGCGCGATGACATCAGCCTTGAGGTGCAGCTCTAGGAAAGGCACGGAGGCAACCCTCCTCCTTCCACATGGAAGGCAGGCGGCTTCTTGTCTTGCGGTGCTCCGCTTCGGGTCTCTGCCGGCGTAACCGGGGCTCGGTCCATGTGGAAATCTTCCCTCGGGGGGATGCCTACATATAATACTTGTGGACGTACTCCATGACCATCCGGTGCGTGTTGAATACCGGCGTGAGATCGGCGATGGACCGCTTCATGATGGAGAGCCACTGCCTTGGATTGGCGTAGTAGGTAGTCACAAGATCGTCCAGATCCTGGTAAAGGTCGGCGGCTGCCTCCTCGTCCGACTGGTCTTCGTCATCTCCGATGGCCCAGCCGTTGATTCGGTTCTTGCACCCTTCCCTCCACCACCCGTCCAGCACACTCATGTTGACACCCCCATTGAAACAGACTTTCATGCCGCTGGTGCCGCTGGCTTCTCGCGGTCGGCGGGGCGTGTTGAGCCAGACGTCAGTTCCCTGAGTCAAAAGAGCCCCGAGCCAGATGCTGTAGTTGGGCACGAAAACCAGCCGAATCTGCTTTTCGTACTGCTCGGCCGTGTTGACGATTTCCTTGATGAGCTGCTTTCCGGGCTGATCCTGTGGGTGAGCTTTTCCCGCGAAGATCAGCTGAATGCGGTCATAAGCGAGGTTGGAGAGATATTCCAGATCGGTGAAGATGAGGGTGGCCCGTTTGTATGCGGCAGCTCTCCGAGCGAAACAGATGGTGAGAAGTTCATGGGTGAAGCCAGCCCCAGTCACGGAATTGACATAGCTGATGAGACGCTTCTTGGCGCGAAGCTTTGCTTCCTTGACTGCGTCGTCGGGGATCTTGTCGGCGTCGGCGAGAAGTTGCGGCTGCTGACGCCAGTTGGGAAGGTAAGCGTCGAAGAGGGCTTTGAATTCCGGGCCGGTCCAGCTCAAGTGGTGGACGCCGTTGGTCACGTGGCCGATATTGAACCCTGGAAACATCTGACGGGATATTTCCCCGTGGAGTTCACTGACGCCATTGCTCGCCCGGGAGAGATTCAGAGCGAGGACCGTCGTGTTGAGGACGTCTTCTCCGGCCAAGTTCCTGATGTTGGCGGGGAGGTAGCCGTCCAGAAGCCTCCCGGCCAGATCGTAGGCGAACTTGTCGTGACCGGCGGGTACCGGAGTGTGGGTGGTGAAGACGCACTTTTCCCGCACTTTCTGCACGTCTCCATCGAGGTCCTTGAGGAGTGCAAGGGTGAGGAAAACGGCATGTCCCTCGTTCATGTGAAAAGTGGTGATGTTGGGTTCCAGTTTCTTCAGAGCCAGGTAGCCGCCAATACCCAGAACAGCCTCCTGGCAGATGCGGGTGTGCTGATCTCCGCCATAGAGAAACTGAGTGATGAGACGGTCGGCGGGAGCGTTCAAGGGAAGGTCGGTGTCGAGAAAATAGACGGGGACTCTCCCGTTCATGCCCACCTGGTTATATTTCCACACACCGACATGGACGTCACGGCCTTCGATTTTGATGGTGACCTTGAAAGGAAGGGGTTCCATGAACGCCCGGGGGTCGAAATAAGGGTAGAGCTCTTCCTGTTGCCCCAGAGGATTGATGGTCTGGATGAAGTAGCCCCTTTTATATAGGAGGGTGACGGCAACAAGGGGGATATTCAGGTCCGCGGCGGACTTGATGTGGTCTCCGGCGAGGATTCCCAAACCTCCGCTGTATGTGGGAATGTTCTCGTTCAGGCCGATCTCCATGCTGAAGTACGCAACTTTCATCAACGCTGCCCTCTCTTGTGTGGTCTCCTCGCCCTCTCCGCGTCAGGTGATCGCTTTCTATAACACAACGCAAGAAATGGGCAAAGCTGAATGCCACTGGAAAAGCTGCAGACCAACAGTCTGGATTTGGGAGTTCCGTCGTCACCGGAATCGGGATTCCGGGATTCTCGTGTCGGGATGTCGTTGAGAGAGCAAGGCCCCGAGGCGTCCGTTGCGCAGATGTTTGAAAACGTTGGTCTCAGATGTTGGGGAAAGGGAGACAAACAGCCCCCACCTGACACCTGCGGAGGTTGAGATGTCGGCATACGGGGGCTGGGCGATGAGATCAGAAAAAGCCTTTTCGCCGCTCAGCGAACAGGCGTCAGTTGGACCTTGTCCTTCTCCGTGGAGAGAAGACCTCCGTCCTCCCCGGCGAGGAAAGAAGCATAATTCAGAGTCATTCCCAGGCTCTTGGCCAAGGCTTGGGCATCTTTGGATATGCGAGGCTGTGTCAGCAGAACCACTAGGTCGAAGGTCTTCTCCTCCTTATTTCCGTTGATGGCCAGGGTGAGTTTGAGACTTCCGTCATCCTGGGGTTCCAGGGACTCCACCGCCCCCTCATCCATCCGGAATCCTGAGAGTCCAGCAACGAGCTTTTCGTTTTCAGTGAAGAAGGGCTGAATGTTCCTGGAAAAAATCTGGAGGCACGCCCCTTCGATTTTTCCGTGCACCTGAATGGCTTCGTTCACAGCCAGGCAGAGGGCTGCCCGGTGCATCGGGGGTGACGCGGATTCGTAACTCTGCACCCAGGCGATCCTTTTGGGGATTTCCCCGTCCAGGGGACGGATCACGAGCCCCCTGCTGGGACCCGTGTCACTGAGCATCCGCTCCATCTGCAGGTCGGTGACGACATTGAGGTGGCTCCCCAAGCCGAAATGCCTGCCGATCCGTTCCACGTCGCGTTCCACTCCCGGTGCGACAATCACGTCATCGACCTCCAGTTCGAAAACCTCGTCTTCCATCTCGAAGTCGATGGCTTCCGGTTTGCACTCAGCCCAGCACAGGGCGCAGCCGAGACAGCGTCGGCAGCTGAGGCATCGTTTGGCCTCATTCAAGGCCCTTTCCTCGTCGAAACCCAGTTCCACTTCCTTGTAGTTCCCACGGCGCTCTTCTACGTCGATTTCGATCTGGTGCTGCCGCGCCTTGGGGATATCCTGGAATTCAACGATGTAGCGTCCCTTTTTTTCATACATCATGGTACGAATCCCTGTGTCTTTCTGGTGAAGAGGGCGGCCCCCGCATCGACGGTCATTCAGGGGGGGCGCCGTAAGACCCGGAATGTATGTGGAGCTGATGCCCCCTATCTGCTCTGCCGCTTTGCCTCCAGGTACTTCACGATTCCAAGGGCGGCCTTCCGGCCTCCGGCACACGCCCGGATGGCAATGTCGGGCCCTGTCTCCACGTCACCCGCGCAAAAGACTCCGGGCACATTCGTCATGAAGGTCTCCCGGTCCACGGCGAACGTGCTCCAGCGGGTGATCTCAAGCCCACTGCCTTCCGGCACAAAGGAAATGTCCGGCCTCTGGCCGATGGCGGGTATGAGCGTTTCCGCCTCCACCACGAATTCGGAGCCCTCGATGGGGACCGGTCTGCGCCGGCCGCTGGCGTCGGGTTCCCCCAGTTCCATGCGCAGGCATTTGAGTCCGGTCATGCGGCCGTTTTCTCCCAGGACCTCAATGGGGGCCACGAGGTACTGAATCTTGATCCCCTCGTGCTCGGCGGCTTCAATTTCCCAAGGGCTCGCCGGCATCTCCCTCTTGGTTCTCCGGTAGAGTATGTGGACTTCCTCGAATCCTTCCCGCCAGCTGACGCGGGCTGCGTCCATGGCCACGTTGCCGCCCCCGATGATGATGACTTTGCCTTTCGCGTTGATGGGTTTTCCCATGTTCGCGTCCCGGAGGAAATCGACCCCGTCTATGACCCCTTCCATGTCCTCGCCCTTGATCTGCAGCTTCATCCCTTTGTGCGCTCCCACACCGATGAAGACGGCATCGAATTCCCTAAGCAGGTCTTCGAAGGCGATATCGCGGCCGATGCGCACGTTGCAACGCAGTTCCACCCCGTGGGACAGGATCCAATCGATTTCGTGCATGAGAGTGGGGGTGGGGAGGCGGTATTCAGGTATGCCGTACCGGAACATACCGCCCGGTTCGGGTAGCGCTTCAAAACAAACCGACCTGTAACCTGCCTTTGCCAGGAAATACCCGCAGGTGAGTCCCGCCGGGCCGGCCCCGATGATGGCCACCCGCTCGGGGTGGAAAGTGTCGGGTACCTCGACGGGAGCTGGGATCTGATGGTTCATTTCCCAGTCGGCCACAAAACGCTTGAGGGTGCAAATGGAAATGGGCTGGTCCATCAGACCTCGGTTGCATGCCGTCTCGCAGGGGTGAGGACAAACTCTGCCGATGGAAAGGGCAAAGGGGAGCCTTTCCCGAATCTTGGCCAAGGATTCGGCATATTTGCCATCGGCGATGAGCCCTACGTAGGACCGGATGTCCAGGTTGGCGGGACAGGTGGCCTGGCAGATGGGCATATCTTCCTTGAAGATGTTGTATTCCCCCGTTTTGGGGTTGAAATAGTCGATGGCGGTGCGGAATCCCAGTCCCTCGTTGAAATCGTCATACATATGCACGGGGCACACCCGGATGCATGCCTTGCAGTCGTTGCACCTGTCCGCATGAACCCTTGGAGAACGCCGCCTGATGCGAAATTGGTAAGCGCCGTTGGAATTCCTCACCCTTTCAATCGTTGCGTTGGTGATGACCCGGATATTGGGATGACGGCGGACGGCTTCGAGGTTCACGTCCTCCACAGGCAGCCCCCCCTCCACGACACGAGTCTGGGGGATTCGTCCCCCCTCTCCCAGGCTCGGGGAAGGCTCCACAAGGGTGACTTCTTTTCCGGCCTCGGCCTGCTGGAGCGCCGCAGCCAAGCCGGCCGGGTCACCTCCGAATATGATCACGCGATTTCCTGGCACAATTGCATCCTCCCGAAAGTGTGGAAGCATGAAAACCTATGCTGCATCGACCTGCTGCCGGGCGATACGGTACAGAGGGGAGGTCCCCTCGATGCCCGCAAGCTCTGCAAACCCTCTACGCTGCAAAGCCAAGACGTATTTCAACACGTGGGCTGAGGGAAGCTTGAGCCTTGAGGATAGGGTCTTCACCGATACGGGGCCTCGGTTCAGTTCTCTCATGATTTCATAGGTGGCCACCTCATCCATGACGATGGTGTCCAGAGTCCGCCACATTTCGTGTTCTGTGAATCGCTCTCCGTATTTGTTTCCCTTGGTGGTGAACTCGGTGAATTTTCCCACCACCCAGCGGATTTTTTCCTTGGCGAGCGCCGTGTGAGCTACCTCGATCTTCTCATGGAGCTGGGGGGGTGGGAGGCGGTCTCCCGTCCCGAGGGGGCCAATCTCGCGGATGTCCTTGTCGAAATCGGTCACCATCTTGACGAAACGTTCCCCTTCGGCGGAAGAGCACTGCCCGAAGAACACGCGCTTTGGGTTGAGACCCACGTAGTCAAGGGCGCGGGCCGCGATCCCCACCTTGATCTTTCCCTGATAGTTGCCCGTGATGTAATGGCAGTCCCCGAAATGACAGCCCACGACCATCACACCGTCGGCCCCCTTGAGGAAGGCGTCGGATATCATAGTGGGATCGACCCGGCCGGTACACATGATACGGATAATGCGAGCATCCGTAGTGTATTGCATCCTGGAAACTCCAGCGAAGTCTGCCGCGGCGTAGCCTCACCATGTGCAGCAGAACACCAGGATCTTCGGTGTAAAATCGGACATTCCCTCCACCTCCGTCAGTGTCAAGAGTTCTAGTCTCTGAGTCATCCCTTCCCTCAAGCCCAGGAGTATTTCCCTGGGGAGGGAGACCATCCCGGGCACCCTTCTACTGTGAAGGGCGAAAAAACCACAAACCAAAACTCTCGTGCCCTCGATACCGCGTTTATCCTGACGACTCGAGACACGCGCTGATCTGCTCCGCGATCTGCCTGTCAGTGTAAGAGTTGATGGACAGGGCGTGCTGATAGCAGGTGGCGGCACACACGCCGCAGCCCTTGCATGCCACGGGAATCACTCTCACTTTACGTCCCTTTTCCGTCCGGACGATCTCCAGGGCACCGTAGGGGCAAAGGGCCACACAAAGGCCGCAACCGCGGCAGGCGTCCTCATCCACCAGCGTCGAGACAATGGGCTCGACCGTCATCACCCCCTTGGCCAAGGGAATGGACGCCCGGGACGCAGCGCCCAGGGCTTGGGAGATTGCTTCCCGCACCGTTGCAGGGTAGTGGGCGTTGCCGCACAGGTACACCCCGTCCGTGGCAAAATCCAACGGCTTGAGTTTCACGTGGCCTTCCAGAAAGAACTTGTTTTCATCCAGGGAAACGCGGAGCAACTTGGAAATGGCTTCGTTGTCCTCCCCGGCGATGAGCGGTGTCGACAGGACAACCAGGTCCGCCGGGAGATCCAGTTCCCTCCCCAGCAGTTGGTGGGTGACCGTGACCTTTTCCCCATGCACCTTGGGCGGCACGTTCACATCGTAGTTGATGAAGATGACCCCCAGTTCCCTGGCACGGCGGTACATCTCTTCGTTCTCCGTCCCGTAAGCCTGGATGTCCCGGTAGAGTACGCGGACACCTGTGCCGGGGTGTGTTTCCTTGATTTGGATGGCATTTTTCAGGGCCACCATACAGCAGATGCGGGAACAGTACTTTCGCTCCTCGATGCGCGCACCGGCGCATTGGATCATGACGACGTTCCCGGCGGAAAAGGTTCCCCTCTTGAAACGGGCTTCCAGCTCTAGCTGAGTGATCACTCGCTCGCCGTCATAGCCGAACAGGCCGTGAGGCTTGAGAATCTGGGCTCCTGTGGCGACGATGACCACGCCGACCCCGAATTGCTCCTCCTTCCCGTCGCTGGCCGTCGTGACCTTGAAATGCCCGATGTACCCGCTGATATCTTTCACCTGGGTGGAAGTCATGAGTCGGATCCGAGGGTGGTTGCGGACGAGCTCCGCCTGGCTTGCGGCAAAAGCGGCCGCATCCACACCGGAGGGCCCCAGCGTGTCCAATTGGAGAAGAAGACCGCCGAGCTGGGCCTGCTTCTCAACCAGGTAAACCTGATAGCCCCGGTTGGCGAGGGCGAGGGCGGCGGTCATACCGCTGATTCCCCCGCCCATGACCAGGGCATTGGGATCCATTTCCGACTTGATGGATTCCTGCGGTTCCAGCAGTGCCGCCTTGGCCACACCCATGCGGATGAGGTCTTTTGCCTTGTTGGTTCCTGATTCCCGTTCCTGCATGTGCACCCAGGAACACTGGTCCCGGATGTTCACCATTTCGAAGAGATAGGGGTTGAGTCCGGCCTCCTCGCAGGTCCCCCGGAAGAGGGGTTCATGAGTGCGGGGCGTGCAGGATGCCACCACCACCCTATTGAGACTCTGCTCCCGAATGGCGGCCTTGATCTCGTTGATCCCGCTCTCGGAACAGGTGTACAGGTTCTCCTTGACGTAGACGACGTTGGGCAGGGTCTTGGCATACTCCGCCAATGCCTTCACATCCACGTATCCCGCGATGTTGCTCCCGCAATCGCAGACAAACACTCCAATACGAATCTGGTCACTCAATTTGACACCTCACGTCATCACCCAACCGCCTGCCTGGCAGGGGCGACAATTTCGGCCGCACGGGCAGCCGCGCTGCTGGCCTGGGCCACGGATTCAGGGATGTCCATGGGGCCCTGGGCACATCCGCACACGAAAACACCAGGTCGACTAGTGTTGAGGGGAGCCAGTGGGTCCGTTTTGAAGAAACCGTTGCGGTCCAATTCCACCTGAAACTGGCGGGCCAGTTCCGCGGCGCCGGGGGATGGAACGCATGCCGTGGCGAGAATCACCAGGTCGAAGGTTTCGTGCACGACCTGCCGATTCTGGGTGGATTCATACCAAACCACGGGGTTGAGCGCCTCATCCTGTGTGATTTCCGCCACCCGCCCGCGTATATACCGGATGTTGGCCTGCTTGCCCCCCCGGAGTTTGTATTCCTCGAATCCCCGCCCCACTGCGCGAAGGTCCATGCAAAATATGGAAGAGTGGACGCCGTTGTCGTGCTCGTGGGCGATCATCGCTTCCTTGACGGAATGCATGCAGCAGTAGGACGAACAGAAGGGGTTGAAGCGGAAGTCCCTTGAACCCACACACTGGATGAAAGCGAGCTTTCGAGCAACCGAGGCGGTGGCCTTGCGGCGGTTCATGGAATCCAGTCGTGCCTCAAGGGAGGCCAGATCCTGGGCGAGAAGAGCCCAGTTCCGCAGGTCCGCATCGTCCGGTAACGTACCCGATTGAAACGCGGCGACGATCTCAGATGACGGTTTTCCGTGCTTCTCCTCCAGTTGGCTCACCTGGCGCTGAAGCTTTTTGTGCTCTTTCTCAGCCTCTTCCATTTCCTTGACCAAGGCCAATTCCGACGGCCGGTCCAGGTGCCCTGCCGTGGGGCCGCTCGCGCTCAGTAGGCGCTCAAACTCCAGGGCCGTCACCACATTGGGGATGCGGTCGTACCCGTATTCGGGGATGACCGAGGGATCGAAAACCTCGTAGCCGGTGGCGATGACGACCGCCCCCACCTCCAGTTGGATGAGTGTGTCCTTTTGATCGTAGTCAACGGCTTTGGCCTGACAGACCTTTGCACACACGCCGCACTTCTTCCCCTGCCCCAGTTGGCGGCAGGCGGCTGCGTCGATGGTGAAAACGGAAGGGATGCCCTGGGGAAAATACTTGTAAATGGCCTTACGATTGCCCAGGCCTGCATTGAAAACATCCACCACCATGGTGGGACACTTCTCCGCACACGCCCCACAGCCGGTGCAGAGGTTTTCGTTGACATAACGGGCCTTCTTGCGCACCGCTACCTGGAAAGCCCCCACTTCACCGCTGACCTGTTCCACCTCGCTGTAAGCCAGGAGATTGATTCGGGGATGTCGACCGACATCCAGCAGCTTGGGCGAGAGAATTCAGATGGCGCAGTCGTTGGTGGGAAAGGTCTTGTCTAACTGGGCCATTTTGCCGCCGATGCTGGGGAGCCTCTCCACCATGTGCACCTGAATGCCCATTTCAGCCAGGTCCAAAGCCGCCTGAATTCCGGCGATCCCGCCTCCGATGACCAAAACGTCGTTGCTCACGATACACCTCGTTCCCGTCAAATGATCATGCCGATGCCGTCAGACCCCGTCCGCGATGAGGGTGGTCAGGTCTGCGATTTTCAGATCCAGGTTCATGTTGCTGAGTGCGCAGGTCAGGTGGATCTGGCACTTGGGGCAGGCGGTGACCAGGGTGTGAGCCCCCGTGGCTTTTGCCTCCTTGAGACGTTCCACCTGGATCTGCTTGGAACCGACGGAACAGTTCGCCCAGCCGCTCGTGCCGCAGCAAAGAGCGTTCTCCCGGTTTCTCTCCATCTCCACCACTTCACCCCCGGGGATTTGTGCCAGAATGCCCCTGGGGCTGTCGAAAATGCGGGCCATCCTCCCGAGACGGCAGGGATCATGGTACGTGTAGACCCCTCCACCATTGCCCAGTGCGATGCGGCCTTCGGCAAGCAACCTTTCCACGAAATCGTAAAAATGCACCACCTCGAAATCCAGGGGACCCAAGTACTCTGGATAGAAATTCCGGAACAGGTGGTACCCCTCGGGACAGTTGAAAACCACCTGCTTCGCCCCCGAGCTGCGGATCACCTCTACGTTGCGCCGGGCCAGCTGCAGAAAGACCTCCGTTTTTCCGTTCCACAACATGTCATGACCGCAGCACACCTCGTCGTCGGACACGATGGGTTCGATTCCCGCTGCGTTGAGAACCTTGATTACCCTGCGGCTGATGGAGAGGCTGTCCACGCCGATATCTCGGAAGATGACCTGGAAATAGGGCATGCAGCCCACGAAAAAAAAGATGTCCCCCGATTCTGCAATGCGGCCGGATTCCCTGGCCCATTGAGTCTTCTTCTGGTGGATTCCCTGGGTTTGCAGCTCCATGACACTCTGGAGCATCCCGTGATGGGCAAGAACAGGGCCGAAGCCTCTCCGGGTGGCTTCTTCCCGAATCCTTCGCATGAACTCGGGGAAATTGATATGGGTCGGACACCGCTCGAAGCAGCGGCTGCAGGTGAGGCAGGACCAGAGCTCACGGTCCTGAAGCAGTTCTTCGCCCAGTTCCAGCAGCGCCTTTTCCACCATCAGGCGGGGTGAAAAACCGGGGTTGACCCTGGAGACGGGACAACTTCCCGTGCATACGCCGCAATCCAGGCAGTAATAGGTCTGGTAGGCCTTGATGGCTTCTTCGATGCTCATGCAGCCACCCCCAATGGAGACTTCCCGATTGATTTGATCTTGTTGGTGAAATCGGTCACGATTCGAGCGAAGCGCGCGCCTTCTGCAGATGAAACCCATTCGAGGGCCAGGCGCTCGTTGTCGATGCCCATGAGGGCGAGGAGTTCGCGGGTCATTTCCACGGTGCGGCTGGCTTTCTCATTACCGTCCAGGTAATGGCAGTCACCAATGTGTCAGCCGCTGATGAGGACCCCATCCGCCCCCAGCTGGAAAGCCTTGAGGATGAAATCCGGCGAGATCCGGCCCGAGCACATGACCCGGATCACCCGAATGTTGGGAGGATACTGCAACCGGCTCACGCCGGCCAAGTCGGCCCCGGCATAGGCGCACCAGTTGCAGCAAAAGGCGACGATTCTCGGCTCGAACTCCGCTGACATGATTTACTCTCCCTCCCTTGATGCCCCGCAGGAACTCACTCCTCGTTTCCCCTTGTCCTGAAGGTGACCGGAATCTGAGAGAATGACCCAAGTCGTGACGAGTCCCCCCTGCTGTCGGCTCACCATTTTGAGAGCGGAAACCGTTGTTTCCACGTCTTTCCGCGCCTTCCCCATCTCACGAAAGGTGCCGAACGGGGAAGCCGATGGAAGTCACTTGCACAGGGCTGCCTCGACCATGGTGAGGACCTCCCGGTCGTTGAAATGTCGAATGGCCGCCGCTCCGGTAGGGCAGGCAACGGCACAGGCACCGCACCCCTTGCAAAGGGCCTCCTGGATTTCGGAAATGCGCATGTCCTCGCCGATTTCCGTCAACCGGGGAGCCCCATAAGGGCATACTTCAACGCACTTTCCGCAGCCCCGGCAGAGGGATTGGTCCACATGGGCCACCACCCCGTCCACGTCGATGCTTTTCTGCGCAAGGATGGTCGCCGCTCGGGCCGCCGCCGCCTGGGCTTGGGCGATACTTTCGTCGATGGGCTTGGGGTAGTGGGCGAGGCCGCACACGAAAACTCCGTCTGTGGCGAAGTCCACCGGCCTGAGCTTCATGTGGACTTCCAGGAAAAAACTGTCCTGGCTCACAGGAACCTTGAAAAGCTGAGCCAACTGCTCGATGTCGCGGGTTTCGATGGCGGTTGCCAGGGTGACGAAATCCGGTTTGAGCACGACGGGACGCTGGAGCACATGGTCGATCACCGTCACTTCCAGCCCCCCACTCTCCGTCTCCTGCACCTCGGGTTTGTTTTCCAGATCGTATCGAATGAAGAGCACCCCCCGGCGTCGGGCTTCTCTGTAGAGGTCTTCCCGTTCACCATAGGTGCGCATGTCTCTGTAGAGGATGTAAACATCCATCTCCGGGTTGCGTTCCTTGAGCTCGATGGACTTCTGTACGGAAAAGGTGCAGCAGATGCGGCTGCAGTGTGGACGTTGAGGTTCCCGGGATCCCACGCACTGGATGAACACCGCGCACTGGGCGTTTTTCACCAGATCCTGGTCCCAGGCCTCATCCAATTCATGCCAGCGGAACACGCGCCCGTTCTTCCCGTAGAGGTACTCGTCCGGCTTGAGGGAGTGGGCGCCGGTGGCAAGGATGGTCACCCCATGCTCCAGTTCCCGGATACCCGCTCCGTCCCCCGATGTGATGACCGAGCGGAAGTTTCCCACATAACCGGAAGAGGCTGTGACCTCGGAGTTGAGATACACCTCGATGTCGGGGTGCCCGTTCACTTCCTTCACGAGGTCTGCCAGGAATTCCTCCACGCTTTCGCCCTTCCAGGTGGTGCGGACCTTGCGGCCATGGCCTCCCAGGAAACCCTTTTTTTCGATGATGTGGGCCTTGAACCCCTGGCGGGCAAGGGTGAGGGCGGCGACCATGCCGGCGATTCCGCCTCCGACGATCAGCGCAGCTGGAGTTACCGGGACGGAGGGCATGGGCAGGGGTTCGATGAGGGC
Source organism: Deltaproteobacteria bacterium (assembly GCA_012517315.1). Classification (GTDB taxonomy): domain Bacteria; phylum Desulfobacterota; class Syntrophobacteria; order Syntrophobacterales; family Syntrophobacteraceae; genus JAAYUJ01. Next base: position 1,533 of record JAAYVE010000055.1, on the reverse strand, counting down.
TGCCCGGGAAACCGCCATGCGAACGAGATCTTTCGCCTTCTCCGTCGCTGCGTCCGGGTCCCCTGCATGAACCCAGGAGCATTGGTCACGAATGTTGGCCTGTTCAAACAAATATTTGTTCAGACCGCTGTTGCGCATCGTCTCCTGAAACAGGGGCTCGTGTGTTCTCGGTGAGCATGCAGCCACGACAACCCGGTTCAGGTTCTGTTCCTTGATGACACTCACAAGGCGGTCTTGAGCATCCTGGGAGCAGGAAAACAGATTCTCCTGAACGTATACAACATGAGGCAGGGTAGCGGCATAGCGGGCCACCTCAGGAACACGGACCACGCTGGAGATGTTCACACCGCAATTGCACACAAAGACCCCGATGCGAGGCTTCTCGGAACTGACATCGCGCTCTTCGGGGAATGTCTTCTTTTTCACCAGGGTGTTGCGGGCGGCGGCAAGACGAGTTGCAGCTGCTCCGGCGGCAGCGGATGCTTCCATGACCGAGACCGGTATGTCCTTCGGTCCCTGGAGGACCCCGCACACGAAGACTCCGGGCCTCGATGTTTCAACAGGGTTAAAACTGGTGGTGCGAGCGAAATTGTAGTGATCCAGCTCGATTCCGAGCCTTTGGGCCAATTCCTGAATTCCCGGCGGCGATTCAAGACCTACCGAGAGGACCACCATGTCGAAATCCTCTTCGACCATTTTCCCTGAGTCGGTCACATAGGCCAGACGCAAGTCGTCCGAGTCGGCACAGGGTTCGACACTGTGGATGCGAGATCGGATGAACCGTATGCCATTTTCCCTGGCCCTTTCGTAGTACTGCTCGAACTCTTTGCCGTGCGTTCGCATGTCCATGAAGAAAATGGCCGCTTCCAGCTCTTCCTTTGAATGCTCCTTGGCAATGACGGCCTCCTTGATGGCATACATGCAGCAGACCCCGGAACAGTACCCGTTGTCGCAACGGTTGATTTCCCTTGAGCCCACACACTGGAGCCATGCGATCTTTCTAGGTTCGTGCTCCGCAGCGGCCCTCTCTTTGAGACGGGCGATTTCCTGTTCCACCTTGCGGACCTTCTCCGCCAAGGACATCCAAAAAGCCATCTCAGGATCTTCTGGCGTTGCACCATAATACTGCTGAGCAATCTTCTGCGTGGTTGTTCCGTGCTTTTCCTCCAGCTGCCGGCAGGTTTTCAGGAGCTTGCTCCACTCGTTTTCCAGCTGACGAATTTGGCCGTCCAGCTGGATCGAGGAGGGACGCTCCAGATGTCCCGAAGTGGGTCCCCCTGCGCTCAGAAGCCGTTCGAATTCAAAAGCCGTTACTACGTTTGGGTGGGATGCGTACGAATAGGATTCAAAGCGTGCAGGATCAAAGGCCTGAAAACCGGCAGCCAGTATGATCGCACCCACATGGATCTCTCTCACTGCGGGTTCATCACTGTGAATGATCGCCTTGGCAAGGCATGCATCCACGCACTGGAGGCATTCGCAACAGACCATGCAGTCGAGGCATTTGCGGGCCTCCGCCAGGGCCTGTTCCTC
>JAAYVE010000054.1 GCA_012517315.1 Deltaproteobacteria bacterium | reverse complement strand
GTGCTTGATCATGGAACTTCCTCCCGAGGTGTGGTTCGGAAGGAAACATAACTTGTCGCTCATCTGCCTTACCCCCTTTTCCGGGATAGGGGGGTAATTTTTCAATTACCGTAGGGGGTCATTTTTGCATTACCGCTGACACTCCTAACCGGATAAGCAACTGATCTCTAGGCGTCTACGAAGGTATTCCACCTGCCGTTTCAATTTGCTGTTATCGTCTTCCATCTCCCTTGCGATGCCGTTCACCGCGTACAGGATTGAACCGTGGCTTCGTTTGAACGCCCCTCCAATACATTCCAAGGACTCGGACGTGTATTGGCGGCACAGATACATGCCCACTTTTCTGGCCAAGGCGAGTTCCTTTTTGCGTGACTTAGAGACAAGGTCTTCGCGGGAAACCTGGAAGGTTTCACAAACAAGTTTCTGGACATGATCGATGGTGATCTTGGGCAATCTGTCCAGCATTGTCTGCGTGACTTCCTCGGCCAACTCAAGGCTTACGGGCACGTTGAGGATGCTGCTCTTGGCGACGATGCCCACAAGGCAGCTTTCCAATCGCCTCACATCCCCGGTGATGCGACTGGCAAGGAATTCCATGACCTCGTGGGACATGGGGATGTTTTCCCTTTGAACGCTCCGTCGGATAATTTCCAAACGTGTCTGAAAATCAGGCCGGTCTATCGTGGCCACCAGAATTCCCCCAAGCCGGGACTGGAGTTCGGAGTTCAACCTGGAGATATTTTTGGGGTGGGTATTTCCGGTACACAGAATCTTTTTTCCCTGGTTCATCAACTCATCCAGGGTATACACGAGTTCACTTTGCACCTTTTCCTTGCCACTCAAAAACTCGATCTTTTCCAGCAGCAGCACGTCACAACACGACCGGTACTTGTTCTTGAAAGCCTCGATGCTACCTTGCTTCAGGGAGAAAATCATCTCGTTGGCGAACTGCTCAGTGGTCGCGTATTGAACCCGCACTTGAGGGCTTCGGGCACAGAGGAAATTGCCAACAGCCTGGGAGAGATGACTTTTCCCCAATCCCGGATCAGCCATGAGGTAGACTGACTGATTGAGGAATTGCTGCCCGCTTGCCATGGCCATCGCAGCGGCATAAGCGAATTGATTGCATTTTCCCACGACGAACTGCTCGAAGGTGAAACGGGGGTTGAAGGCAGGCCTTGATCGCACAATGAGATCATTGATGCTGACTTGGCGCTCATCCTGGTTGCGACCCCGATCATACAGTTCGGGCTTGTGTTGAACAATCCTGTATTCCACTCGTTCCACACCGGGGAAATGCTCCCGGGCAACCCTCAACAAATCGGCGTTGAGCTTTTCACGAAGCCACTCCATGTGGAAACGGTTTTGGCATCCGAGGACGAGGCAAGCATCCTCTATCTTGAGAAACTCAATGGTGGAAACCCAAAAATCATACCGCCCTCTGGATAGGCTGTTTCGTAATTTCCGCTGAACTTCCTGCCAATCACCATTCATACTGCAGGGAATCCCTTCCAGCTGATCCAGTGTAAAATCCAACGGCACTGCTCAAAAAACGAACGCACCCAGAACGTTACCTCTTGGTGTCCCCTTCCGCTTGCTCCCGATTCACATGACAGGTTCGCGAACCTCGCGTCCCCCCTTCTCGGTCTCCTGTATTTGTCCCACGGGAGAGGGGAAAAAACTTCGCAAGGAACTGATTCGGATAGACCTCTCGCCATCGCCTTCGCTCCCAAGATAGACACCCAGAGAAAACCCGCCCCCCATCTGTGTCCGCATCGTGAGCCGCAAAGAACAAGCCGGAATCGGCAAAAAAACGGATCTTCTTCTCCCAAAAAACGGCGAAAAGGCTTGCGAGTCCAGTCCCGTATCGACTTCTCACAGCAGAATTTTTATGAGTGATGAGCAGAACACGCGAGAAACAAAGCAAATGTTTTCAAGCCAGCCCCATCAACGAGTGGGGCAATTCATACCTGCAAAAGAGATTTCGGTCAAAGCCGATCTGATGAATTCTGAAAGAGATCGGAGGGTGTTGCCGGCGGAGAGAATTTTCTCGAGATGCACGGATGTTACCCCTGAAAACCATTTAACTAGTTGACAGGGGGACGGATTCGCGCACACCATTTTTTCCCTAATATCTTAAATGGTTACGTTCGATCCGCTGTCTGTTCTCCAAATATGCCCAGCTCGAACTCGTCTTTTCTCCCCTTTTCTAAGAATATCTTCCAATTCGATCCCACCTGGCAAAAGCCGAAAGGATTTCCTTTGTGCAGTCCCGATTCTTTGACAAACAGGGGGGACGTTGCGCAACCCATTTTTTGCCATCCCAGGACAACAGGGGACATTTTCCCTGAAATGCCCCTTGCCTTGAGCAAGTGGTTTGAAATATGAATACAATCCAGGGTGACGGCCCATCGACAAACGAACCTGAAAGGACTCTCCTGCATGCCGATACCATCCCGCCGCCAGTGTTTGTCCATGATGAAACGCGTTAGAATGCCAGAGCACATTCAACGGCACAGCATGCTGGTCGCTGAAGTCTCCCTTTTCCTGGGCCGCTTCCTGAATGGAAACAGCATCCGTTTGAACCTGCAATTGCTTGAGGCGGGAGCTTTGCTCCACGACATTGCTAAAGCACAGAGCATCGAGACGGGTGAGCGGCACGACGAAATGGGGGCGCGTCTCTTGGAAGAGTGGGGCTACAGCCTTCTCGCCCCCATTGTGAAAGAGCATGTTTGCCTGGATCTCACCGCCGTTTACGGCCCCGTTACGGAATCGCTTGTTGTGAACTACGCCGACAAACGAGTGAAGCATGAGACGGTCGTATCCCTTGAGTCCCGATTTGATGATCTCATGGTGAGATATGGAAAGACGGATGGCCACCTTGCTTATTTTCGCAAGAGATTTGAGCTGTACTGCCTACTGGAGAAAAGGCTGTTCGAACACTTGCCCATCGGACCAGTTGACGATGCGTTGATGCAGCTCTCTTTAAATGGACACATGACAGAGGAAGTAGAGGAACATCATGGGTAAAAAGCTCACCGTCGCCTTGTTGGCGGGGGGAAAGTCGGCTGAACGGGAGGTGTCGCTCAAAAGCGGCGAGCAAGTACTCCGGGCTCTCGATGAAAAAAAGTACACAGTGAGGCGCTACGATCCCCGGGATGACCTGCCGCGTCTCGCGAGCGAGGCCTCCGAGATCGATGTCGCCTTGATCATTCTCCATGGGAGAATGGGGGAGGACGGCACCATTCAGGGAATGCTGGAATCCCTCGGCATCCCCTACCAGGGCAGCGGGGTGCTTGGAAGCGCCATCGCCATGAACAAGATTCTCAGCAAGCAACTGTACATCCAAGCCGGGCTGCCCGTCCCGGCCTACCGCATCATGGACAGGGAAAACACCGATCCGCTGGAGTCGGTGTGTGAGGACCTGGGATTTCCCCTTGTGGTCAAGCCGGAGAATGAAGGATCCAGCATCGGTCTGAGCATCGTCCGCAGCTTGGAAGAACTCAGGGGAGCTCTCGAGACGGGCTGGCGGTACGACCGCCGATGTCTGGTGGAACGTTATGTGGTCGGCACGGAAATCACCTGCGGAGTCCTGGGCAATGATTCTTTGCAGGCCCTGCCTCTGGTGGAAATCATACCTGGTGAAGGGCATGACTTCTTCGACTACACAGCCAAATACACGCCGGGAGCATCCAGCGAGATTTGCCCTGCCCGGATTCCCGCCGAGATTGCAACGAAAGCACAAATGTACGGGATGCGGGCTCACAAGGCTTTGTTCTGCAGAGGTTACAGTCGGACGGACATGATCGTTTGCCAGGACGAGATATTTATTTTGGAAACCAACACAATACCCGGAATGACTCAAACAAGTCTTTACCCCCAGGCGGCCGCTGCAGCCGGCATATCTTTCCCCGCCCTTCTCGACCGCCTCATCCAGCTGGCGATGGAAAAAACCTAGCCCATTCCAAGGGCTTTCACCTGTTCTCGTTTTTTTGCGTAACCGTGGGAGAGGGCACGGGCGATGACTTGAGCCTGCGGCAGGGAGGTGTCGAGCTGCAGAAAAATCTCCGGCGGCAGTTCCGACGGTGTTTCGTATTCCCTCATCATTTTGGGGAGATGCTCCAACCTGGCGTCGGAAATCCCTCCCTCCCCCTCCCTCCTTTGCAGTCTCGCGCGAATGGTCTGCTCATCGGATGTGCACTCAACGACTACCAGGTTGGTGTCGAGATCCCCTGCCAGTTGCCGCAGCTCATCTCGCCATCGCCTGTTGCAAAAGGTGGCGTCCAGCACTACTGAATGGCCCTTTTTCAGTTCGTCCATGGCCATCAACAGCATTTTTCCATAAACCCTTTGACGCATAGTGCTCCGATACGCCCCCTCATCGTAGCCGACGACCCCCAGCGAGGTCTCGGTCACTCCCGGCATTTCCCTCCGAATCAGATCCGACTGAAAAATGGGCAGGGACAGCTTTTTAGAGAGCATCCCTGCGACGGAGGATTTGCCCGTGGCTGGAAGGCCCATCACTGCCCAGATGGTCGGGCGGCTGAACTGGAGGGCATATCGATAAGCCTGCTGAAGGTAACTCATGGCCTCCTTCGCGAGCGCTTCCCGTTCCTTGGGACTCTCCATTTCCTCCCAACGCAGGCATGCCACCTTCACTTTGACCACAGCCCTGTAGGCGGCATAAAAATCGAGCAATGCGTACATTTCAAAGTCATCGGCCCTCTCGGCATATGCCGCTAGGAATTCCTGGCAGAGATCCTCCCGCCCCAGATGTTCCAGGTCCATATGCAGGAAAGCGAGGTCCCCGACCACATCCCCGTACCGGAAGCGATCGTTGAACTCTATGCAATCGATGATCTGGATCCCGTCGGAAAAATAGATGTGATCGCTGCGCAAGTCACCGTGTCCATCCCGAATGCGCCCGGAAGCGACACGGTGGTTAAACAGATTGGAATAATTCAGGAAGAAGGCTCTGCTCACCTGCCTGATGAATTCGTACTGCTCCGTTTGTTCTGAAGCCAGCACATCCTCAATGTACGGCCGGATCTGGTAGAAGTTTTCCTCCATGTTGAATGCAATGACATCCGGATGGCCGTAACGGTCGATTTCGGAATCCCTGCGACTGCTTTCGTAAAAGTCCGCAAGAAGAAACCCCAGGTTTCTCATGTCATTGCCTGACACCATGCCCGACGCAACACGCCACCGAAGACTCTCTTCTTCCCGAAGCTGTTTCATTTTCACCGCGTATTCCACGACCTCGTCCCCCTCACCCAGGAAGATCCGACCGCCCTGGTTCTTGGAGATTTGCACCACTGCCATGTAAATCCCACGGCTCAATCGCTGGTTCAGGAAGACTTCCCTCTCGCAGAAGTGCCGTCTGGAATCCAGGCTGGTGAAATCGAGGAATCCGAAGTCCACCGGTTTCTTGAGCTTATAAGCCCAAGGCCCCGTGAGAAAAACGGTGGAGATATGGGTATCCAGGCGTTCCAGGCGGGTCACGGCGTGGGGATAGAAAGAAGGGTCTCCCATGGCGAGGCAGACTGCTTCGAATCGCTCACGAGGCTCCAAGGCCTTTCACCCATGCGCAGTCAGCGTTTGAATCGTTCGATACAGGCATACGCACTGTGGTTATGGATGGATTCGAAATTCTCCACGTCCACTTTGAACCAGAGAATGTTGGCATCCTCCTTGAGTTCCCTGGCAATGTCCCGAACCACATCCTCTACGAACTTGGGATTGTCGTATGCCTTTTCCGTCACGTACTTCTCATCGGGCCGCTTGAGAATGGAGTAGACCTCGCACGAAGCCGATTTCTCCACAAGGCGCACCAAGTCTTCAATCCACACAAAACGCCTGAACCGAACAGCCAGTTTTACCATGCCTCTTTGATTGTGGGCCCCGTGGTCGCTGATCTCCTTGGAACACGGACATACCGTAGTGATAGGGACGTTGACTTCCAGGACCAAGTCGCAACCCGTCTTGTCGTTAACAGACCCGGACACCCTGCATCCGTACTCCATCAGCCCATCCGTGTCCGTCACCGGCGATCTCTTTCTCACAAAATACGGGAAGAATATCTCCATGTGCGCGGACTCGGCGTTGAGCCGCTCTTGCATCGTGGCCAGAACTTTCGAGAATTCTCGTATGTCGATATTGCCGTGGCACTCGTTGAGAATCTCAACAAACCGGCTCATGTGTGTCCCCTTGAATTCCCTGGGGAGGTTGACGTACATGTTGATGGAGGCGACCGTATGCTGCACTCCGTTGCCTCGGTCCAGCACCGTGATGGGGTAGCGGATATCCTTCACCCCTACCTTGTCTACATTGATGTTGCGAAAATCGTACTGATTTTGAACATCAATCATGGACCGCCCCCCTCTCCGGATGATCCGGGCACCGCGTCTCTGGCAACCTGTTCCGAGAGATTCCGTGCAATCTCTTCCAGCGCTGCCCGGGTGGCCTCGGAAACCTCCTCCGCATAGACGCCACGGAGATCCGCCTCAATGATCTTTTCATCATATGGAACGAAGCCGAGGAAAGGAAAACCTATGAGGTTCTCCACCAAGAACTTCCGGTCCGCTTCACCGCGAACCTTGTTTCCAACCAGAGCAACACGGGTGAGCCCGATATCGCTTCCCAGTTCCTTGATCCTCATGGCTGTTTCAGCGCTTCTGCGCCCCGGTTCCACCACGACGAGGAGCCAGTCCACCGCTTTGGAGGTTCCCCTGCCCAAGTGCTCGATGCCCGCCTCCATGTCCATGATGACCACGTCATCCCGGTACAGCACCAGATGCTGCACGAGGTTCTTCAACAAGACGCTCTCGGGGCAGACACAACCCGTCCCCCCTTTCTTGACGCCTCCCATGACCATGAGCCGGATGCGATCCCCACCGCGGACGGAGAGTTTCTCAGGGAGGTCATCCACCCTTGGGTTCATTTTGAAGAATCCCCCGAAACTTCCGGGGACCGATTCCGTCCGCTCTGCCACGAGTTCTTTCATTTGCGAGATAGGGACAATACTCGAGGCATTCGAGATTCCCAGCCCGTTTGCGAGATTGGCATCAGGATCGGCATCAATGGCCAGCACATTCTTTTCATGGGCTGCAAACCATTTCGCGAGAAAAGCGGCGACAGTGGTCTTGCCAACCCCACCCTTCCCACTGATCGCAATCTTCAAGAGTTCCCTCCATTTGTCCGACCGGGGAGTCTGCTTCTGCGATTTTCCATGCCAAGGAAGGCAACTTGGCGCAGATTGAAAAGAATCGCTTCGTGACGTTTTGGCTAGGATTTTGGCTGCCGACTGCGGGCAATTCCCATAAGGCGATAGACCAGCATCCCGCTTAGCACCGCGATATCCTCGGCGGAGAAATCCTCACGGATTATGGAATCGAACAGAATGCTGGCTTCAGGCGGAAATTCGTCGTCTCCTTCCCATAGCACCAACCGGATGGTCGTGCGGGGAAGCACCTGGAACGACATGCCGAAGTCCCCCGAATCCACGGGTTTTCCATCCAAAAGTCGCCCGCAGGTCAAAAAAAGCTCGCGGTTATTCCCAAAAGCAGCCAAGAGAGGGTCTCGAGCCCGCCTTTGGAAGGCATCATAATAGAAATGGCCGTCGGGGATCTGTCTGAAGGTAATGAGTTGACCGGTTGCGGGTTTTCCGGATGCGTGCAAGAGATAGTGAGCGATGATAATTTTTTCCGGTAGCGGGACGTCGTTTTCCTGCCCTTCCCTCATGACCTGGACCCGGTCTCCGACCTGTACCACAAAAGGACTGGCCAGGAAATTGAGGCCCATTTCGACTGGCCCGCCATCCCGACGGGAGAAGGTCACCCCTGCACGCTCCGCGATCTTCTCAAGGTCAGCGGCAACCAGTTGTTCCGACGCAAGTCTGAAAGATTCCCTGTAATCATCGATCCGGGCCATCGGGCAGCCGTTTCCCCTCTCAATTGGGCTCTGCCGTACCGTTCCACACCAACTCCATGGCATTGTACCCAAGACCTCCGGAAGAAATCAACCGGAAGTTCCACCCCTTCGACTACCACTTCCGGGAAACTGCGGTGAGTCCTTGCATGAAGGCTCAATCAGTGTTAGTTAAAACCACCGGGCACGACAGCGGAAAGGGAGCTGAGGATCTGCTGCAGGCGTCAAGGCGTGTCCAGTCTCCTAGGGGGGTTGGCATGAGGCATGTCCAAACAGAGCGAGGCCATCCATGCAAGTGAAGGTCTTGGGTTCATCGGGTTCCGAGGTTCCCGGTCACAACTCCCCCGCTTTTCTCATTGAGGACTTTCTCCTGTTGGACGCCGGGACCGTTTCCCTCTGCCTGAACACCGAAGCCCAATGGAACATCAGTCATATCTTCATCACTCATGCCCACCTCGATCACATCAAGGCGATCCCCTTTTTGGTGGACAACATGGTCTCCAGCGCCAAACCAAGCCAAGTCACCATTTTCAGTGGCAGGGACGTCATTGCGGATCTGAAACGCAACATCTTCAATAACAGGATTTGGCCCGATTTCACGGTCATCCCCGACGCACAGAACCCCGTCATGCGCTACCAGGAAATCTCCACCAGAGGCTGCCTGGACATCCGTGGGTTCAAGATTCGCGCGTCCCGCGTCAACCATTCCGTCCCAGCCTATGGATACATTGTGGAAAACGCTCTCAGTCACTGTCTCGTATACACCGGAGACACGGGACCGACGGAACGGATTTGGAAGCGCATGAAAGGGCGCAGGATAAAGGGCCTCATCGTGGAGGTCTCCTTTCCCGACGAGATGCGGGATCTTGCCCTGGCATCCGGGCATCTCACCCCTGCCCTTCTCAGGGACGAGATCCGGAAGATGCCCGTCCTTCCGGAAACCATCTATATCACTCACCTGAAACCCCATTACAAGGTCACCATCCAGGATCAACTGGATCGCATTCCAGGCGTTTCCATCGAGCTTCTCCAGGACGGGATGGTCTTGACCATTTGAACGCTATTTCCTCTCGGGGGACACCCAACATCCAAACCCTCGGAGTGCCGATCTCGGAAGCCAATGGAGAGGGGTGTGGAGAGTGGGGAGCGATCAGCCTCCAGAGACGGGACGCACAGGTGGCCGTTTAATCCGCATTCCTATTCTCTCAAGAGTTCTCGGGCTATGATGAGTCGTTGGATCTCGCTGGTGCCTTCATAGATGGTCGTGACCCGCACATCCCTGGCCAGGCGCTCCAACGGAAAATCCCTTGTGTACCCGTATCCCCCGAGGATTTGCATGGCATCATAGCAAGCCTTGTTGGCTGCTTCCGTGGCGTAGAGTTTCGCCATGGAAGCCTGCTTGGCATAGGGTTTTTTCTGGTCCTTCAAAAAAGAGGCCCGGAGAAGGAGAAGGCGGGCGGCCTCCAGCCGGGTGTAATTGTCCGCGATCATCCACTGGATTGCCTGGTGCTGGGCAATGGGCACATCGAACTGAATCCGTCCCTTCGCATAGCCCGTGGCAAAATCCATGGCGGCCAGGCCGATACCCAGGGCCATGGAACCGATCCCGATGCGGCCCCCAGCGAGTTCGGCAACGGCGATGCGGAAGCCGTCATTGAGCTTGCCCAGAAGGTTTTCCCTTGGAACCCGGCAGTTGTCTAAGATGATCTCGTTGGTGGACGAGGCGTTCTGGCCCATCTTCGTCTCATCCCTTCCCACTATAAAACCGGGAAAGGCGGGCTCCACCAGGAAGGCGCTGATCCCCTTGCCCTTGCGCGCCTGCCTGTCTGTGACGGCCCAAACGACGAAAATCCCGGCGTATTCGCCGCTGCTGATGAAGATCTTGTTGCCGTTCAGAACCCAGTGATCATCGTCTGGAACGGCCGTAGCCTTCATGGCTGCAGGGTCAGAGCCCGCAGATGTCTCCGTGAGGGCAAAGCTTCCCGCAGCGTATTCACCGCTGCAAAGGGGGGGGAGGTACTTTTGTTTTTGCTCCTCCGTTCCCACAGATTGAATGACTTCTGCCACCATGTTCGTCACCGACGCCGTCACGGTGGTGGAGGCACAGGCACGCCCCAGTTCGGTCATGGCCAGGGAAAAAGCGACGGTCCCGGCTCCGACGCCCCCGTACTCGGGGTCCACGTTCAGTCCCATAAACCCGAGTTCAGCCAATTTCCTCAAATTCCCTTTCAGCAGTTCCCGGTTTTTTGTCTGGTCAAGCTCCGCTGCAACCGGCTCAAGCTCACGCTTGGCAAACTTGGCCGCGGTTTCCTGGATGATTTGTTGTTCTTCGGTCAACTGGAAATCCATGAGTCCCTTCCTCTTCACTGATACGTGTAAAAGCCCCGCCCGCTTTTCTTTCCGAGCCATCCCGCCTCCACGTATTTCCTCAAGAGGGGGCAGGGACGATATTTGGAATCGCAGAATCCCTCATACAGGACCTCCATGATGGCGAGGCAGGTGTCGAGTCCGATGAAATCGGCCAGAGCGAGAGGGCCCATGGGATGGTTCATTCCCAGTTTCATGACCGTGTCGATGTCCTCCTTGGTCCCGACCCCATGGTAAAGGCAGTAGACGGCCTCATTGATCATCGGCATCAAGATCCGGTTGGCGATGAAACCCGGGTAGTCGTTGGCCAGCGCGGGTGTTTTCCCGAACCGTATGGCAAGGTCCCATGTCGTTTGAAAGGTTTCATCCGAGGTGGCAAGCCCGCGGATCACTTCCACCAGTTTCATTACCGGCACCGGGTTCATGAAATGCATCCCCACGACCTCCGCAGGCCGCTTGGTTTTCGCGGCGATGCGCACGATGGGAATGGAGGAGGTGTTGCTCGCCAGGATGACTCCTGGAGAACAGATGGAATCCAGCTCTCGGAAAATCTGGAACTTGATGTGCTCGTTCTCGGTGGCGGCTTCCACGACGAAATCCGCCGAGGCCATGTCCTTCAAATCCACACTGGTCTTGATGCGCCCCAGTACCGTCTCCTTTTCCGGCGCGCTCATCTTTCCCTTTTCCACGTTTCTGGCGAGGATCTTTGCGATGCTCGCAAGTCCTTTCTGTACAAACTCTTCCTTGATGTCATTCAGGATGACCTGCAGGCCGCTTACGGCAGCCACCTGCGCAATGCCGCTTCCCATCTGGCCGGCGCCCACTACACCAAACGTCTTGACGTCCATTCCATCCCCTCCAGTCCAAAGGCATACCCGCCTTCAACGTTTCACCACCATTGCAACCGCTTCACCTCCGCCCAGGCAGAGGGAAGCCAGACCATGCTTCACGTTTCGTCGAATCATTTCATGGAGCAACGTCACCAGCACCCGGCATCCGCTGGCCCCGATGGGATGTCCCAGGGAAACGCTGCCGCCGTTGACGTTGACCCTGGCAGGATCCAGGTCCAGTTGCTTCAGAACGGCGACGGTGGAACCGGCAAACGCCTCGTTCACTTCGAACAAGTCAATGTCTTTCGCATCCAGGCCTTCCTTTCCGAGACACTTGGGAATGGCAAGGATGGGAGCAACCAGCACGTAGCGCATGTCGATGCCCGCTGAGGCCTGTGCACCGATGGAGGCGAGCACGGTGCAGTCCAGAGCCTCTGCTTTTTGCCTGGACATGACGCAGACGGCGGCAGCTCCGTCGCTGATGATGGAAGCGTTTCCCGCGGTGGTGACTCCCCCTTCTTTGAACGCCGGTCTCATCCGGGCCAAAGCCTCATAGGAGGTCTCCCTCGGACATTCGTCCGCATCGAACAAAAGGGGTTCCCCCTTTCTTTGGGGAACAGAAACCGGCACAACCTCTTCACGGAAGCGCCCCGCTCCCAATGCCTCCATCGATCGCCTATACGACTCGGCAGCATAACGGTCCTGGTCCTCCCGAGTGACTCCATATTTCTCTGAACAGAGTTCGTTGGAGATGCCCATGTGAAAGTCGTTGACAATGTCCCACAGCCCGTCGTGAACCATGTGATCCCGCATGACCCCATCCCCCATGCGGTAGCCGAACCGGGCCTTGGGCAGGTAGTAAGGGGCGAGGCTCATGCTCTCCATGCCGCCCGCCACGATCACCTCCGCATCCCCCGTTTGGATAGCCTGCGCGGCCAGCATCACCGATTTCAAACCGGATCCGCACACCTTGTTCACGGTCAGCGCCTCCACTTCCCATGGCATCCCCGCCTTCACCGCACTCTGCCTGGCCGGGTTCTGTCCGTAACCGCAGGGAAGGACCATCCCCATGATCACCTCGTTCACCACCTCTTTGCGCACTCCCGCCCGCCGCAAACATTCTCGGATCACCAAAGCGCCCAAATCCGTCGCCTCAATATTTCCCAGTGAACCATTGAAACTGCCGATGGGGGTTCTCACAGCACTCACAATCACCGCTTCTCGCATCCATCCCTCCTTTAGGAAACACCGCTCCCATCAGGAGCGGACAGACGAAGGAAAGACCCCTGCTTCCTCCAACCGCAACTGGACATCCTTGGGTGAAATACCTCTTACCAGCAGGCGCTTGCGACGTGAAGAACGTCCTTGCACGATCTCCACCTCCGACTTGGCAACACCGAGCAAATGGGCAATAAACTTGACACAGGCCGTGTTGGCCTCACCTTCTGCCGGCGGGGCCTTCAAGCGGACCTTGAGAAAAGGGCCGTGGAGTCCGGCAATCTCGTCCCTGGAGGCTCGGGGCTGCACATGGAGGTCCAGGAGCGTGCCCTCCCCGGCGCCCTGAAGGAAAGGAGGAGTCTTCATGATCGCGGATTCCCCGAAAGACGTGCCCATCAAGCCGTGTCATTATTAATGCAGATGGCGGCGGTCTATCAAACAATTTTTTCCGAAACCAAACCACGGAAAGGAACCTTTTGCTTCGTCATCACGAGGGAGATCGTTATGTCAGAATTGATAAATTTACAATGCACTGCAAATATGCTTTTAGATCAACGATCATGGAAAGTTCTCTTACTCTGGCAATATTTCTTTTTTTTCAATCTGTTGAGAACCGACACATTTTTCCCGCCGACGGGATGGACGCGAGGAAACATGACAGGAGGATCCAGAATGGACAAGATATTGCGGATCGATATGGGGGCGGCTGGGGGTCCGGTGGTGAAGGTGGAGTCTTTGGGGGGTTATGCCGGGCTTGGTGGCAGGGGGTTGACGTCGGCTGTGGTGTCCCGGGAGGTGCCTCCCCTTTGCCAT
>JAAYVE010000053.1 GCA_012517315.1 Deltaproteobacteria bacterium | reverse complement strand
GTGCTTGATCATGGAACTTCCTCCCGAGGTGTGGTTCGGAAGGAAACATAACTTGTCGCTCATCTGCCTTACCCCCTTTTCCGGGATAGGGGGGTAATTTTTCAATTACCGTAGGGGGTCATTTTTGCATTACCGCTGACAGGTTTCGGGCGTGGCATCGATTGGAAAGGAAGGTTGGAATGGAGAGAGCGGCTGACATCGGGGTGATTGGGCTTGCAGTGATGGGTGAAAACCTGATTCTCAATATGGAGAACAAAGGTTTCACCGTAGCCTGTTTCAACCGAACCGTGGAAAAGGTGGACGCATTCCTGGCCGGTCGAGGCAAAGGCCGCAACCTGCTTGGGGTGCGCAACCTGGGTGAATTGGCGGCGCGGCTCCATCCCCCCCGGCGTGTCCTGATGATGGTGCGGGCCGGCCAAGCGGTGGATGATCTCATGGATTCTCTGGTCCCTCTCCTGGAACCCGGCGATATCCTCATCGACGGCGGAAACAGTCATTATTTGGATACAATGCGCAGATGCGCCGCTGCGGAAAAAAGGGGAATCCTTTATGTGGGCGCCGGGATTTCAGGAGGGGAGGCAGGGGCGTTGCTGGGTCCCTCCATCATGCCGGGAGGCAACCCGCTGGCTTGGCCCGCCATTAAGAGCATTTTTCAGGCAATTGCAGCGAAGGTGGACCACGGGACTCCCTGCTGCGAGTGGCTTGGACCGGATGGTGCCGGACATTTCGTCAAAATGGTGCACAACGGGATTGAATACGGAGACATGCAGCTCATCGGAGAGGCATATCACCTCATGTCGAGGGGACTTGGGATGTCCGCCGGCGAAATGCACCGGGTTTTCATGGATTGGAACAGGGGCGACCTTGATTCCTACCTGATCGAAATCACTGCAGATATTTTGAGCAAAACAGACCCGGAGACCAACAGCCCCCTGGTGGACGTCATCCTTGACGTAGCCGGCCAGAAAGGGACCGGCAAATGGACCTCACAGTCGGCCCTCGACCTCGGAATCGGTATTCCCCAGATTGCCGAGGCCGTCTTCGCCCGATGCCTTTCCGCCATCAAGGAGGAACGTCAGGCTGCCAGCCGTGAACTTGCCGGACCTTCCTCCATCTTTCCACTCGACCGAGCAACGTTTCTGCCGCAATTGAAGGAAGCAGTGTATGCTGCCAAGATCTGCTCTTACGCACAGGGATATCAATTGTTGCGCGCCGCATCACGGGAATACGGATGGAACTTGAATTTCGGTGACATCGCATTGCTGTGGCGCGGCGGCTGCATCATTCGCGCACGATTCCTTCAGAAGATCAAAGAGGCCTTCGATGTAAATCCTGACTTGGCCAACCTACTGCTTGCTCCTCATTTCAAGGCTGTTTTGGCCAGTGCACAGTCCCCTTGGCGCCAGGTCGTAACAACCGCCGTCGCTTTGGGGATCCCAATTCCCGCCCTAGGGAGCGCACTCAGCTATTACGACGCATATCGCTGCGAGCGACTTCCTGCAAATCTCCTTCAGGCACAACGGGACTACTTCGGAGCACATCGCTACGAGAGAATCGACAAACCCCGCGGCCGATTTTTCCATACGGACTGGACAGGTCAACGGGGAAAGACGTCGTTCTCGACCCACGGCGCATAGCTTTCAGCAACACAGCCCATCCAAGTTTGCGCCAGTCTCTATCTCGCCGTCCGGCGCGGCTTTCTGGTTTGCCAAATGCCCTTTTCCCCACTTCCTGCGTCTTGTCGGGGATGGAATAGCTTTCATCAAGCCGGATCTTCCCCTGTTTCCCTCAAGCGGACATGAACGGATGACGATGGATCAGGGGGGGGCCTGGGGGTTGAAATGGAGGGGGGCCGCTTCAGGCGGGTAGGTGGTGGGAAATCGAATGGTTTTCCATCGTTTCTTGACCGAAAGGATCAGATATAGGTTGACATCTCCATCAAAATCATTATGAGAACGGAGTGAGTTTTTGAACAACCCAGATAAGGAGATTTGAATGATCCACGTATCGGAAACAGCGGAAAAGGTATTGCTCGAGTACTTTCAGGGAAAGGAGATCGCTCCTATCCGAGTCTTCCTTCAGGCGGGCGGCTGAAGAGGCCCATCCCTGGCGCTGGTTCTGGATGAACCAAACGAAGGCGACGATGTTTTCAATGTAAATGACTTCACCATGGTGGTGGAAAAGGGACTCCATTCCATGACGAAAGATATTTCCATCGATTACGTGAACCATGGTTACGGGTCAGGCTTCAAGGTGACTTCGGAGCAGCCCGTAGGCGGCGGTGGAAGCTGCGGGGGGTCGTGTAGCTGCTGAAAGATCGATCTAGGGCTATCTGGGTGCGGCGCTCGAAATCCTGGTGGTCTTCTACCGGTGGGTCTCGTTACCGACAGATGCCGAAGAATATCAACCCCCCGCAGTCTGATCGGGTTGCGGGGGGACTCTATCGAATCAAGATCCGCCCCACACATGTGTTCTTCCCTTCTCGACGTTTCCTTTTCAAAGATTTAAGTCCCACCCCCCTTTTTGCCGAGATCCATTGTGTTTCGCCGATGAAGTGATGAAGAAACGTGGAAAGCAGCCGAAGGCGAGGAAAATGCCTTGAGGAGCGGGAATGGAAAAGCCGATCAAAAAGATATTCACTTACGGGAAAGACGAAGTGACCATCACCTGCCACGCATGCGGGAGAATCAAGACACTGAAGGCATCCCTGGTCAACCAAATCCATCACCCTGTCCGCATCAAGTGCGCCTGCGGCATCAGCTCCAACGTCCTTTTCGAAAAAAGGGTTCATTACCGAAAAATGACCCATCTGGAAGGACGTTACTCCATCAAGGTGGACCCGGACGCATGGCTGTGCCTCCTCGTCGTGGAAAACCTCTCGAGAAACGGCATCGGCTTCAAGACAGTCGGCAAATACGACATCAAGGAAGGGGACATTCTCAGCATCCAGTTTTCCCTGGATAACCCCAAGGCCTCAACGATCAAGGGCAAAATCGTCGTGAAAAGCGTGAACGACAATTACATCGGAGCAGAGTTTTTTGCTCTGGACGAGCACGCCAAAAAGGAGCTCGGCTTTTACCTGATGCCTTAGGAAGCGCCGGAATCTGCCCAATCCTGCCCTTTTTTGTCACCTGACAACCGCTGGGATGCCGGAAAATTGAGGGTCCACAAGATCCGTACCTCGGCAGTTCTTCGATTTTATAAGCTTTTCACGAAATATCATGATCACCATGGCTTTGGATTCTATCTTGGATGTGAGTTTCAGATTTGTTCATGTGATCGGAGAACCTGTACGATGATCCCCCGCACTGGCTTTGCCTGATTGGCATGTGGCTTGCTCGAGTCTCTCCTGCGAGGAAGGAGGAGCGTCACATGAGATCCTTGCAGATCTTTATCGGGCTTGTGATCGGATGGGTTGGTTTCCTGCAGATCTCCGAAAACCCTGTGCCGAGTTCCACGGCTCTCCTGGTCGGAGGGTTCCTGATCCTCGCAGGCATCGACCACCTTTTTGAAATACACAACAAGTAGGAGATCGTGGTGATGTGATGAAAAAGCATCCTTGAGGCCAGCCGGCGCATCCACCGCCGGAAGTGCCCGGGAAAAGATTCCGGCCGGCCTTCCCGCTGGCCAGGGGAACCCACAGCTTCGCCCTGGAATTTCCCCTCCCCATTTGCCTTTGTCTTTCCTCTCTCTTTGGCGTATCTTCATGTTTCCTGCCCTATGTGCCACAATGATCATCCCCATGAGGTCGAGACCATGCTGCAAAGAAGTGCTTTCACCTTTTTGGTCCTGGTTATCCTAGCTTCCTGCGCGTCAACGCATAAGTCCCCGGCCGTTTCTACGGCGCAGTTCATGATCGCGGACGGAGATGCCCAACTCGCATCCCTGCAGGAAGAATTCAGAAGAATGTACCAGGATATGGGAGATTTGATGGAAAGCATCGCCTTGCTTCACGCTCATCCTGGGTGGCCGGAAATGGAACAGATCATCCGTTCAACGACATTTGAAGAAGAAGGGGGATCCGATGAGCCTCTCAACGGCGACACGGGTGAAGCGCTGGAGAATTGGAGCGCCAAGTGGGGTGAAAGCGGCGAAGAGTTTTATTCCCGTTTCTTGAATCTGGTTCAGCAGTGCACCTTCCTGGAAGTCCGGCGCCTTTCCCTCCGGCTGAAGCTCCGCTCGGTGGAAATCCGGCTCGTTCACGCCCTCGCCTTGGAGGCCACATCGAAGACCAGGTCGGGAGGTGGTGTCATCCAGGCGGCCTTGGACGATCTAGAAGCCCTGGAGCGACAGATCGATCTTTACACCATCAACGACCTGGGACTCTATGAGCAAGGGGTGGCCCGCGAATCCTCTTAGCTCCAGGTTTTCCTTTATCTGTCGAGCCATGTGGAGAGCGGTCCTGAGCGTTTCGAGGTGATGCGTCATGCGCAAGTGTCTCTTCTGGCTTTCACTTTGCGTTGCCGCCATGATGTCTGTTTCGCCGGCGTGGGCGGTAGTGCCCGACACATCCGTCGTCCCACCGGAACTGGAACGCTGGAAGCCGTGGGTACTTTTCGGTCATGAGGAACGCTTTTGCCCATCCAGGTTCGACGACTATGAAACTCCCCAATGCCGATGGCCCTCGACGCTCAGCCTTCATCTGGACGGCTCGGGAGGCAGCTTTGCGCAGGAATGGACCCTTTATGTGAAATCCTGGGTGGAACTGCCAGGGGGGGCGGCCCAGTGGCCCCGGGATGTAACAGTGGACGGTCAAAGCGTTCCCGTAATCTTTCACAAAGAATCACCGGCCGTCTTTCTGGAGCCAGGAAAGCATAGGATCGAAGGCGCCTTTTCCTGGCAGGAACTCCCCGACACTTTGCCCGTGCCTCCATCAAGCGGTCTCGTGGCCCTATCAGTCGGCGGCAAACAGGTCACTCATCCCAGCTTTTCACAGAATGGGCGACTCCGGCTTCAGAAAGAAGCGGGAGAACTCCAGGAGGCTGACCGTCTCGACGTACGCGTATTCCGGCTCGTTGACGATGCCGTCCCCATGCAGATCACCACTCTCCTCAAAGTGACCGTTTCGGGGCGGTCGCGGGAAATCCGCATGGGGGGAGTTTTGCTGGAAGATTCCATCCCCATGCGGATGGAAAGCCCCATACCGACTTGTTTGGATGCTTCGGGGGACCTCCTCCTTCAGGCACGCCCGGCGAAGTTTCACGTAACCATCGTCTCCCGTATTGATGGTCCCGTCGAACGGATCGGTCCCGCAACCGCTCCTTTTGGCCCTGAAATCTGGGCGTTTCAAGCCCGCACTTCCCTGAGACTTGTCCAGGTGGAAGGGGTTACCCCCATCGATCCCAAGCAGACGGAGATTCCCCTGGAATGGGCGTCTCTTTCCACGTACACGGTCCAAAGGGGCTCCGTAATGACCCTCAAGGTGCTGCAGCGGGGGGATCCCGATCCGGTGCCGGATCGGGTCAATCTCAAGCGGGAGTGGTGGCTGGATTTTGACGGGAGAGGCTTCACGGTCCGGGATCAGATCGATGGGATCCTGAGCAGCCAGTGGGCTTTGGTCATGAATCCCCCAGTTCGGTTGGGTCGTGTTTCAGTGGATGGAGCGGAGCAGCTCATCACGGCACATGGGCCTGAAAAGAAAGCGGGAGTTGAACTGCGGCGGGGAGAAGTGCATTTGGTGGCGGAATCGCGTTGCGAAGCCGAACGGGGAACTCTGCCCACCGTCGGTTGGAACCATGATTTCCAGAGCCTGAGCGGAATACTGAACCTGCCTCCAGGCTGGAGACTCTTCTGGGTCGGAGGCGTTGATGTGGTGCCTGGAAGCTGGTTCGACCGATGGACACTCCTGGACCTCTTCCTCGTGTTTGTCATCTCCCTTGCAGTGACAAAGCTCTGGAACCGGCGGCTGGGTTTTCTGGCGCTGGGGGCTCTGGGCCTCATCTATCATGAGCCGGATGCACCGCAACAGGTGTGGCTTCACTTATTGGCGGCAGTGGCGTTGCTTCGTGTTCTTCCCGAAGGCCGGATCAGACGGTTGGTGAGCCTGTACCGCTGGGGAGCGGTGGTGGGTCTCGTCGTCTTTGCCATCCCGTTCATGGTCCAGCAAGTTCGGGTAGGAATCTACCCACAGCTCGAGAATGTTTATGAGTCACCGGGACGGGGCGTGGGTCCCTACTGGGCATGACGCCTTCCAAGGAACTGTCGGAGTCGCTTGCTCCTGCAGAACCTTTCGCGGAAAGAGCCCCGCCGAGGGGTCTTTCCCGAGAGTTCGGAATCGGCAAGGACTTGAAAGCAGGTGGGGATGCGGTCTCACAGCAGTCCTGGCTCCTCAGGGATCCCAAGGCGGTGATCCAGACGGGGCCTGGGCTCCCCACCTGGAGCTGGCGTCAGATCCCGCTGAAATGGAACGGTCCCGTTTCCAAACAACAGGAAATGACACTCTGGCTTCTTTCCCCGGGAATGAACCTGGTTCTTGCCCTTTTGCGCGTTGTTCTCCTCGGTTGGCTCATCGTCACATTGATGTAGTGGGGAAGCTTGAACCGCCTTCGGCTGGCGGCGGGCCGTTTCTCAGCTGTAATGCTGCTTTCCCTGTTTGCCTTAGCATGGCCTGCCGGTTCTGGCCGTGGCGGACTGGCCGTCGCCCCACTTGCTGGACGATCTGAGGCAGCGTCTCCTCAAACCCCGTGAATGTATTCCTCACTGCGCCGACATCCCCTTCATGGATATCCACACGGAGGGTGAGGTGTTCCGAATGACACTGAATATCCATGCAGCCGCCGAACCGGCTGTTCCGCTACCCGCCACAGCCGGTTCGTGGATACCCGCCACCGTCCTTTGGGACGACCGCCCCGCCGAAGGGCTGCTGAAGGACAACCAGGGACAGCTTTGCCTCTTGGCGCTGCCGGGGGTGCATCGAGCAGTTCTCACGGGCACTGCTCCCCCTGTTGCAAGGGTTGATCTGCCTTTGTCCCTCCGGCCTCATCGCGTGACTGTTTCAGGCTCCGACTGGGAGGTGAAGGGAATTCAGTCTGACGGCCGCCCAGACGCCAGTTTGCAGCTCTCCCGCAGGGCGAAGGGAGACGGCGGAGGAACGGCGGTCGGGGAGATGCGTCTTCCTCCCTTTCTTCACGTGAAGAGGGTTTTGTCCCTCGGACTGAGCTGGCAGGTGACCACAACGGTGACCCGCGTCACTCCCCCCGGAACACCGGTCTCCGCCTTAATCCCACTGCTGGCGACTGAATCCGTCACCAGCGCGGGCGTCCGTACGGAAAACCGCCAGGCCGTCGTCAACATGGAACCACAGACCTTGGAAGTGGAGCGGACAGGTGCTCTCGAGGAGAGCCCCGAGATCCACCTCCGCGCACCTCAAGCCACGGAAGGAACCTCCTGGGTAGAAACCTGGGTGTTGGACGTCAGCTCGATCTGGCACTGCACGGTATCGGGCATTCCCGTCATTCACCATCAGGATGCCGCGGGATTCTGGAAACCCGAGAGGAGGCCCTGGCCCGGGGAATCGTTGACCATTGCCGTTTCACGTCCGGAAGCATTTCCTGGGCAGCAGGTCACTTTGGAGCATACCGCCCTTGAGGTGACGCCGGGGGACCGGTTCCGAAACGTCAAGCTGATCCTGAACATCCGGACCAGTGAAGGGAGCCGTTTTCCAGTGGGGCTTCCTCCCCATTCGACGTTAGAACAAGTGCAGATCGACGGAAAAAGCCAGCCTATACGCCAACAGGACCAGAACGTGATCGTACCCCTGGATCCGGGTTCCCGGTCCGTGCTCCTGCATTGGCGCGAGCCGGGCGGTATGCCGTTCGTGTTACACCTGGCAGGGGTTCGCATAGGGTCCGACAACCAGCAGGCCGTCAATAACCAAGTGACCATGAACCTGCCCAGGAACCGTTGGATCCTGTGGGCGGGCGGGCCACGTCTGGGTCCCGCAGTCCTTTTCTGGAGCAGCCTGTTTATCGCCGCACTGGCTGCTCTCGGGCTCGGGAGAATCTCCTGTACACCCCTCAGGACATATCACTGGCTGCTTCTGGGGATGGGACTGACCCAGGTGCATCCCGTTGTGGCTCTGGTCGTGGCGGGCTGGTACCTCGCCATGGGCATGCGGGCATGGAAGACGTTTACGGGAGGCTGGTTCGCCTACGACAGCATCCAGCTGATTCTGGCCGTTTGGACCCTGGCCGCCCTCGCTTCTTTGTACGCCGCAGTCCACAAAGGGCTCCTGGGCCTTCCCCTCATGCAGATTGCCGGCAACCACTCCACCGATTTCTGCCTCCGATGGACCCAGGATCGGGTCGCTGAAACCCTGCCTCAGCCGTGGGTTCTCTCGGTCCCGCTCATGGCCTACCGTTTCCTCGTGCTCCTGTAGGCCCTCTGGCTGGCCATCTCCCTCCTCCGGTGGCTCAAGTGGGCCTACCAGGCCTGGAGTCACGGTGAAATGTGGCGCAGAATCCCGTGGAAACGGAACTCCCGCAGAGAAAACGCTCCCTGAGGAGATTGCAAGGAGGGCAATCCACATAGGTACGCCTCTGGGGGAGAGGGTCGAGGGAATGTTTCGGGGTAAGGGAGGCTACAGAGACGGCGAGAGTTGCCCTGCGAACACTTCGCCATCTCTGTATTAGAATCGGTTTTATCCTATGGGCCTGGGACTGCACAAATGGCCTTCCTCCATGGCAACCCGACCGCAGCCCTCGCAGACATATTTCATGGCAGCGAGCTTGTCTTTGCAGATGTGATGCGAATCCACGGCAGGGGCTCCACAGAAACTGCACTTCTTCTTGTCCCCGCAGGGATTGCACAGATGCCCAGGTTCGTCGGCAACCGCACCGCATGTCTTGCATGTGTAGGCCATTGCATATCTCCTTCCATTCCATCGAATTTCTCGAAAACAATAACCATTTAGATTGCCTCTGTGGTAAGCACCTGAATAAGGAAAATCAATATCAGCTGAAATGACAATTCCCGGTTGCTTCGCCTTTGTCCTCCCGAATGCCCACCGAGGTGAAGCCCACCGGAGCCTGGGAACAGCCACCGGCAGGAATTGGCAGTAAGGTGAAAAGAGATCTCCTTGACACTGTTCCCCCGTAAGGTTGTCAAAAGAGAACTTCGTGGTTACTTATTCAAAATATGTGAAAGGGATAGGGGGGCTCGTAACTGGAAGCCGGAGCCGTTGATAAGCATCCCGAATTGCTTCCCTGGTAAAGGTTCACAGGTTATATGATTGATATATGGCACATCGATAGGTTGTCAACTTCTGTCGTGATTTGTGTTGAGTGGGAATACGCCCTTGCATGTGATCGCAAATAAATGCCCTCGTCGACTTTTGATGTAGGATATGAGACGTTTCAGTGATAGGGCGCTTCGTTTTCCGGGGTCCCTCAGGTCTGAAGGGCGGTTTGAAATGCCTTGAGGAATGAGCGGATTTTGGACATTGGCATCCACAGACTGTCTCGGCGTATGAGGTGTGCACGGATCCGCGGTGCTGTGTGAGAAACCGCACCGTGCACCACAGACATGGCAGCGTTCCTTCCCGAAGGAACCGGGCGCTCTTGGGTGGTGGCCAGGGAAGTGAGCCTGCTCAGAGACGGTCTTCCCGCAGAGGAGAAATGAGGAAATTCTGGAAAAAACTCAAAGCTCAGAAAAAGGAGGTACCATGCCTATCACGCTTCCCGATCTGCCTTATTCCAAGGACGCCCTTGAGCCTCACATCAGTGCCAGGACACTTGAGTTTCATCACGGCAAGCACCACAAGGCCTATGTGGACAACGCCAACAAATTGATCGAGGGAACAGATCTTGCCGCAGCAGACCTGGATACGATCATCAAAAAGTCCGTAGGCGATCCGACTAAGGTGGGCCTGTTCAACAATGCCGCCCAAGTGTGGAACCACAGCTTCTACTGGAAGTGCATGAAACCGGGAGGGGGTGGAGCGCCGACGGGTGCAATCCTTCAAAAAATCAATTCGGACCTGGGGGGGTATGAAAAGTTCGTTGAGGAATTCAGGAACGCCGGTATTACTCAGTTCGGCAGCGGGTGGGCCTGGCTCGTCCTGAAAGACGGCAAGTTGCAAATCACGAAGACCCCTAATGCGGACACGCCCATGGCACATGGGGTCAAACCCCTGCTGGTGGCCGATGTCTGGGAACATGCGTATTATCTCGACTACCAGAACAGAAGGCCGGACTACCTCACCACATTCATCGAGAAACTGATCAACTGGGACTTCGTCAATTCTTGCCTCGGTTGATGTCGGGCGGTCCCACGGTTACAGGATCAAAAAGGATCTCAAATGAGAAGGAGGGCGTGATGCCCTCCTCTTGTTCCCCCGCCGACAAAAAAAGACTATTTTTGGGCTTGGGTTCCATCACCCAAAACGCGAAGACGGATCAGTTGGGGTACACACTGCCGCTTTCGAGAATACACCAACCATTGCGCGTCTTACCCAGAAGGAGATTCACCTGCCAGCCGACCTTGCAGTGATCGGTGATCTCCTTGGGAGCCCTCACTTCGACGATCCCTGAGCTTGAAGTCCCCGAAAGGAGGAGAATTCCGGGCTGGACTTTTTCAATGGTGAAATAGTCATCCAACTCGGCGGTCCAGTATCGGGGGGCATGCCTCTGGGCGTACTCGTAAAACAAACGGGCCAGCCTTTCCGCTGCAGGAAGCTCCTTTGCAGCTTCCGAGGCAATACGGTAGCCCCGCATCGCCTGTTCCCGATCCACAAACCCGTGCTCTTCCATCCACCGGATGAGTTTCTTTACGACGGTTCCCGTCGACTGCAGGAGGGACTCCGACGCCATGACTTTGCGTATCATGAAGTAATTGAGAAAACCGGAGAGTGACGGCACGATTTTGTCCGGCCCGAAGATCACGCAGAACTCATGGTTCTTCTGGAAGTAAAGCCGCTCATAGAGAACCACCTCCGATGAGTCGTCCAGTTCGTGATACCCGCTGCCGTTGAGGCAATGGCGAAGCAGATCGATCACTTCCTCGTAACGCTGATAGGTCTTCATCTTGAGGCGGCTCTGCTGGTCCCGGAGGAACTCAGCGAAAACCGCTTCAATGTTCGGTTCGGCAATCTTTGGGAACGCAAGCACTTTCTTTCGATTTTTCATTTCCCTTCCCACGTATTCATTCCCTGAATGTCTGCTCTATCGGTGGGTCGGAGCTCCACAATAGGGACAGTAACGAAAAACACTCTCCAGGACGCCGCCGCATTGGCGGCAAATTCTGCCTGTGACTTCCGGAGTGGATTTTCTTTCCAGGGGTCCTTCTGGGGATCCATCGGGTGTGAAGACAGAGCCACACCGGTCGCAAATGAGGAGCGGCTCACCACGCTTGACGGGAAAAAGAGGGATAAAAAACAGACTGAGGTAATGGTCAACGCGTTTCAACCGGGCCTGGGCCAATCCACAGGACGGGCAAATCCTGGCGCTCTCGTCCAGGGTTGTTGTCCTTGGCTGGATACCCCCAATGAAAAAGAACATCGGTTCCGGCCATCCGAATGACGTTTCGAGTGCATTTCGAGGGGTCCAATACATTCCGGACCCTCATATAGCACAAAAATCACGTCTTGGCTAGGTTTCTTGTCCCTCCGAAAACGAGACGCATGTAGGGATCACGGAAAGATTCTCTGGATTTCGCCCGACGGGGGAATGGCACGAATTTCCTCAATGAAGCGTTTGACTTTTTCCAGATCCTTCCTCCCGGGCCCGCTTTCCACGCCCGAACTCACGTCCACCCCGTCGGGAGCCGATTGTCGGACAGCGGCTGCGACGTTTCCCGGATTCAGTCCTCCTGCGAGCAAAAGCGGGCGCCCATTCGTGATGCCTCTGGCGACCCCCCAATCCCAGGCCATGGCATTGCCGCCGGGAAGAACACCGCCGGCGCACTCCACCAGAAAGGCCGATGGCCGATACAGGGTTGCATGGCTAATAGGAGGCATCCCCTTGTGAAACAATGCCTTGATGACCGTAAGCCCCTGCCGGCGGAGGCTTTCGACCAGCCGGGGAGGTTCCCGGCCATGAAGCTGCACCGCCCTGAGTCGGCACTTTTCCACTATCGCCAGGATTGACGAATACGCATCGTCCACGAAAACCCCCACAACCCATGCGAGAGAAGGGAGTGCCCGCACGATGTCTCTTGCCTGGTCTTCAGTCACACACCGGGGGCTGGGAGGATAGAAGACGCATCCTACCGCATCTGCACCCGCCTCAATGCAGGCCACCGCTTCATCGACACGAGTGAGACCGCAGATCTTCACCTGGGGGTAAGGTTTTTTCCCACTCAACGCAGCCTTTTTCATGGATTGAGTCTCTTGCACAACAGCATCTCCGGTCTTGGGTCAGTGGCCCAGAAGGATCTGCAGAAAAACCTCGGGGTCCTCCGCACGCACGAGACTCTCTCCGATGAGGAAGTTCCATATGCCTGCTCGGAGCAACTCAACGATGTCCCCTCGCGTGCGAATGCCGCTCTCGGAGACTCCCACCTGATGAGGGGCCAGGTACGGGGCGAGAGACACGGAAGTCCGGAGATCCGTTTCAAACGTGGTCAAATCCCTGTTGTTGATCCCGATGAGCGTAGCGCCAGCCCACGTGGCATCTTCCAGCTCCTTTTCCGAATGGACTTCCACGAGAACATCCAGCCCTGTTTCGCCGCAGAGCTCAAGAAGCCCCTTCAACTGGTCCCGCGTGAGAGCTTTGACGATGAGGAGGAGGGCATCGGCCCCCATCACCGCAGTCTCGTATACTTGGTAGGGAGAAATGATGAAGTCCTTTCTCAGCACGGGCAAATTCACTGCCGTGCGTGCCTCCTGGAGATCCGTCGGTCGCGCCTGAAAGAAATCGCGGTCCGTTAGGACTGACAGAGCGACAGCACCCCCCCGCTCATAGGATCTCGCGGTGCCCTGCACATCCAGCTCCGGGTGAATCAGGCCCTTGGAAGGCGACGCCCTCTTGATTTCCGAGATGATGTTCAACCCCTGAGGCCCTGGAGCCCTCAAAGCATCCACCAAGGAGCGCCTGCCACCGTTCAAGCGCCCGGCCATTTCCCTCAGTCGGGCCTCCGGCACGCGCCTTTGCGCAGCCTCGATTTCGATCCGCTTGCGCTTCAGTATCATGTCGAGAAAATCGCTGCTCATGTGCGCACCAACTTTTTCCAGCCTGAATGTCTGCCTACTGACGAGAGAGCCGCTTCCGTCATCCGTTTTCCCGGACAAATCGAATGAGCGAATCCAGTTTGCCTTCGGCATGCCCTTCGTCGATCGCCTTTTCCGCAAGCTGAATGCCGTTCTGAAAATCGTGTGCCACGCCAGCAGCCATGAGGGCACACGCTGCGTTCACCACCACCACGTCCCGGGGGGCTCCCTGCTCCCCCCTGAGGATCTTCCGGGTGATGGACGCGTTGACAGTGGCATCCCCCCCTTTGAGAGCATCGGGCTCCGCCGTTCTGCCCAAAAGCTGTTCAGGAGAGACGTCATAGGTCCGGATGAGTCCGTCCTTCAGTTCCGAAATACGGGTGGGAGCGCACACGGAGATTTCGTCCAGGCCGTCGTGACCGTGAACCACAAACGCCCTTCTGGCTCCTAGGAGTCGCAGGGCCTGCGCAAACATCTCCGTGAGCTGGGGGGCAAAAACACCCAGAAGCTGGCAGTTGGCACCGGCGGGATTGGTGAGGGGGCCCAGCATGTTGAAAATGGACCGCACCCCCACTTCCTTTCTGGCCCTGGCCGCATGGCGCATCGCCCCGTGGAAGAGGGGAGCGAAAAGGAACCCGATTCCGATTTCCTCGATGGCCTGCTCCACCACTTCCGGTTGCACATCGAGGGGCAGACCCAGAGCTTCCAGGAGGTCCGCGCTTCCCGATTTACTGGAAACGGAACGGTTGCCGTGCTTGGCGACCGTCACACCGCAGCCAGCAACCACGAAAGCAGCCGTGGTGGAAATATTGAACGTGCCGCTTCGGTCCCCTCCCGTCCCACAGGTATCCACCACCGTGTCCGCAGTCGTCTGGATGCGTGTCGCTTTTCGTCTCATGGCCCTCGCGGCGCCGGCCAACTCCGAGAAAGTCTCCCCCTTTGTGGCCAGGGCTCCCATAAAAGCCCCGATCTGCGCATCCGTGGCGTTGCCGGACATGATGTGGTGCATCAGGTCCGCCATTTCTTCTTCCTCCAGGTCCTTTCTCCCAATGATTTTACCGAGGCACTCCTGGATCATTCCCTTTCTCCTTTGCCTTCTCTGTTCATGCCTTCGAGAAAATTCCTCAGCAGTCGCTTGCCCACGGGGGTCATGATGGATTCGGGATGGAACTGAATCCCTTCGGTGGGGTGATCCCGGTGCCGAATACCCATGATCTCACCGTCCTCTGCCTCTGCGGTGACTTCCAGGCATTGGGGGAGGTGTTCCCGGGATACGGCGAGGGAATGGTACCGCATTGCCTGGAAGGGCCCAGAGATTCCCTTGAACAGGTTCCTCCCATCGCTCTGTATCATGGAAGTCTTGCCGTGCATGAGTTGACGGGCGGAAATCACCAGTCCCCCGAAGGCTGCCGCGATGGCCTGGTGACCCAAGCAAACGCCCAGGATGGGGATTTTCCCTGAATACTTCTGAATGAGGGAAACAGAGATCCCTGCCGTTTCCGGTCTGCATGGGCCGGGAGAGATGACGATCCCTTCCGGGCGCAGCGCCCCCACCCCCTCCACGTCGATTTCATCGTTCCGGAACACCTTCACTTCCGCCCCGAGCATCAGAAGATACTGGACCAGGTTGTATGTGAAGGAATCGTAGTTGTCTATCATCACTATCATGGTCTTCTCCCCACAGCGTCTGCTCGGGCGATCAACTGCAGCGCTCTCTGAATGGCTCCCGCCTTGTTGACCGTTTCAACCCGCTCCCTCTCCGGATCCGAGTCGGCCACGATGCCCGCCCCGGCGCGGAGGGTGAGCATGCCGTCTTGGATGCAGGCCGTTCGTATCGTGATGGCGAGGTCCATGTTCCCTGTGAAGGACACGTACCCGATCGCTCCCCCATAAGCTCCACGGGGCTGACTTTCCAGTTCGGCGATGATTTCCATGGCCCGCACCTTGGGCGCACCCGTGAGAGTCCCCGCCGGAAAACTCGCCCGCAGGAGGTCCCAGGCATCGCATCCCCTTCTCAGATCGCAGGAGATGTTGGAAACAAGATGCATCACGTGGGAGTAACGCTCCACCACCATAAGATCCGTCACCTGAACAGTTCCCACTTCCGCGACCCGGCCCAGATCGTTTCTGCCCAAATCCACAAGCATGAGGTGCTCGGCACGTTCCTTGGGGTCCTTCAGCAGTTCATCGGCCAACTGCCGATCTTCCTGCTCCGTGTTTCCCCTGGGACGGGTGCCGGCGATGGGACGCAGCGTTGCCACCCCGTTTTCCAGGCGAACCATCGTTTCGGGGGAGGATCCCACGAGGACCGTGTCTCCCAGGTGCAGAAAGAAAAGGTAAGGGGACGGATTGATATAGCGCTGTGCCCGATACAGCCACCAGGGATCAGGGGAAGGGGAACAGACGAACGGCTGGGAAATGACGGTCTGAATGACGTCCCCTGCCCTGATGTATTCCTTTATCTTTCTCACTTGGTCCTGAAAGGCCTCAGGGGTCAGCACGGGCGAAAGGGTGTAGCCGGCGGCACCAGCCTCCAGAGGCACCTCCGGCATGGACTGACCCAGTGCCTTCTCCATCTCGTCCAGGGAAGTCAAGGCCTCCTCGTAAGCGGACTCCGGAGCCTTTCCCTCAAGGAAAGCATAGGCGACCAAGGTCAACGTGTGCCGGATGTTGTCGAAAATGAACAGGCGGTCGGGAATGACAAATTGGGCCATGAGGAAATCCGGGTCACACCTGTTGGGAATGGATTCGAAGAAGGAAACCGCCTCGTAGGTGAGATACCCCACCAATCCCCCCCAAAACCTGGGCAGGTCCGGAAGGGACACCGGCTCGAAAGCCGCCATAATGGACCTCAGCGTGGAGAGAGGATCCCCACCGTGGGCAATCACCTTCCTCGATTCTCCGTTTTCCAATTCCACCCTGTCGGCAAAGACCCTAATGCTGCTGTATGCCGAAGACCCCAGGAAGCTGTATCTCCCCCAGCGTTCTCCTCCCTCGATGCTCTCCAGGAGAAATGCGGGGCCGTTTCTCCGGTACACCTTGGCAAGGGCGGAGAGGGGAGTCTCCGTGTCTGCGAGGATTTCCAGGCAAACAGGGATGAGATTACCCCGCCGGGTGAGCTTCAAAAATTCCTCTTTTTCCGGGAAGAGTCTCAACTTCATCGTCCCAGCCCTCTCCCCGCCACTTTGGGAAGCTTATTCAGCCCAAGTCCCCTCTGTGGCCGGACCACCCTGAATATGGGATCGATTTCCCGGCATAGGCTTTCAAACTGCTGGGGGTACAAGGATTGGGCCCCATCGCTCAAGGCGGATTCAGGAGCATGGTGCACTTCCACCATCAGGCCGTGGGCTCCAACGGCGACGGCGGCCCGGCTGAGTGGGATCACCTGATCGCGGCGGCCCGCCGCATGGCTGGGATCCACGATGACGGGAAGG
Organism: Deltaproteobacteria bacterium; assembly: GCA_012517315.1. GTDB lineage: Bacteria > Desulfobacterota > Syntrophobacteria > Syntrophobacterales > Syntrophobacteraceae > JAAYUJ01. Next base: position 122,787 of record JAAYVE010000053.1, on the reverse strand, counting down.
TGGCTTTCCTTCTGGACGACGGGAACGGAGGACAGATCGAGAGTGTTCCGGCTGTGGTCGGCAAACGTGCGAACTCCCCGTTCGCAGAGGATGACCTGGGTGTTGCCACCTTCCATGATGTACTCCGCCGCCATGAGCCATTCCTGAACGGTGGCGGAGAGCCCGCGCTTGAGGACGACCGGCTTGTGGGAACGCCCCGCCCGTTTGAGTAGGCTGAAATTCTGCATGTTGCGGGCGCCGATTTGCACCATGTCCGCATGAGTCTCGACAAGATCAAACACTTCCCGGTCGACAGCCTCCGTCACGACGGGCATCCCTGTCTCCTCGCGGACTTTGGCGAGGATCCTGAGCCCTTCTTCTCCGAGTCCCTGGAATGCGTAAGGTGATGTGCGAGGCTTGAAAGCGCCTCCCCGAAAAATGTGTGCCCCGGCTCTTTTGACATGACGCGCGATGGTGACGGCCTGTTCTTCACTCTCAATGGCACAAGGACCAGCGATGATGGTCAGGGTCCCATTTCCGAGGCAAAGATCTCCAATGTGAACCACCGTGTCCTCCGGCTGAGACTCACGGCTCACCAGCTTGTAAGGGTGAGTGACGGGAATGGCCTCCTTTACCCCGGGAAGTCCCAGGAAATAAGAAGCGTCCACGGGGCCCTGGTTGTGCAGGACACAGATGGCCACCCGCTCCCCTCCGGGAATGGGCCGCGCCACATAACCGCGCCTTTCGATGGCCTCCACCACACCATCAACTTCCTCCTGCGTCGCCTTCCTGTCCATAACCACAAGCATGATTCCTCTCCTTTTCATGCAACTGCCGGGATTGTCCCCGCCAAGGCCTCCCTGCCTGCTCGCTGACCAGCTCTCAAAACAGGGAAAGGGACCGGGGGGAAACATCCCACGGTCCCTTTCCAAAACAAAAGGACCGTGAGCCGGGTGGCCCACGGTCCTTCATCCTTCACTCGATTCGATGGCTCAGACCATCAAGGCACACCCGTCCCCGCCGCCTTTGCGCCACCAGAACCAAAAACCTTCGAAATTGGATGAACGACTCAACATCGCAAGCTCCGCAAATTCAAGTTACACGATTCCTAACAGAGCCGGATTTGGAAAGTCAAGGAGTTTTTTCCCCCGAGAAGGAAACCAACGAAACGGAACGGCCCGAAAGAGGTCGAGGGCATGGCACAGCGCCATCAGACTTCCTCTCCCAGGTAGATCCCGCGCACCACCTTTTCCAGCCCTATCCTCCAAGAGGGAGGGACGATGCCGAAGGTTCCCGCGATCTTACGGCAGTCGAGGACGGACCAGAGGGGTCTCGCCGCCGGCGTGGGATAATCTGTGGTGGGGATGGGCAGGATGTTCTTCACCTTCAATGCTCTGTGCCGTCTTCCCTCCTCAACGATTTCCCGGGCGAAACCATGCCAGCTGACCTTCCCGGCGCCACAAAAGTGGTACGTCCCCCAGGCGATCGGCGTGTATCCCTTGAGAATCCTGGTTGCGAGAGCCACCAATGCCCCGGCAAGATCCATGGACCAAGTCGGGCATCCCACCTGGTCGCACACCACCTTGAGTTCCTCCCGTTCCTCGGAGAGTCTCAGGATCGTCTTGACAAAATTGCCGCCCTGGACACCAAACATCCATGCCGTGCGCACGATGAGGTGCTCAGGGAGCCGCTTCCTCACGATCTCTTCTCCCTCCCACTTGCTCCTGGCATAGACCCCAAGAGGGTTCACCGGATCCTCCTCCACGTAAGGGCGGTCGGCCCGCCCATCGAAGACGTAATCCGTGGAGATGTGGATGAGAGAGGCCCCCGCGGACCGGCATGCATCCGCAAGATTCCCGGGGCCATCCCGATTGATGGCAAAGGCCGGACCCGGTTCGGACTCTGCTTTGTCCACCGCCGTATATCCCGCACAGTTCACGACGACGGCAGGTCGGCGATCCACAAGAATCCGTCGGACTTGGTCGCCATTGGTGATGTCCACGTCCGGCAGATCAAGCCCCAGCCCCTTCAGTCCATTTCGTTCCAGCTGCTTCATGAGGTCTCGGCCGAGCATCCCCAGATGCCCGATCACCAAAACATGCGAATCGGTCGAACCGTGAGGACGGCCATGGTCGTTCAGGCTCATTCTCTACCCCTCAAATGACGGCAAATCATCTTCAGAAATGGTTTCCAGGGTGGGATACATTCGATCCTTGTCCGAAATTATCGGTTCCTCAACCGGCCACTGGATGGCCAATCGCGGGTCATCCCACCGCAACCCCCTTTCCCCCGAAGGGGAGTAGAAATCCGTGCACTTGTAGCAAACCGTCGCTGTGTCGCTCAAGACACAAAAGCCATGAGCGTATCCCTTCGGAACAAACATCTGTCGAAAATTATCCGACGAGAGAACGGCACCGAACCAATGCCCGAAGGTGGGAGACCCTCTCCTGATGTCCACCGCCACGTCGAAGATCTTTCCCTGGACCGCCGTGACCAGTTTCCCTTGGGCTCTGTGGATCTGGTAGTGAAGACCTCTCAGGACACCTTTCCTGGAAAAGGAGAGATTGTCCTGAACAAACAGATCAGCCAAACCGCTGATCCCATACCTCTCGGCATGGTAAGTCTCCAGGAAAAGGCCCCGTTCATCGGGAAACAGCCTCGGCTCAATGAGAAACACGCCCGGCAGATCCGCCTCCGTCACTCTCATGTCTTCACCCGCTCTCGAAGAATCCGCGTAAGGTACTGGCCATATCCGTTCTTCTTGAACGGTTCCGCAAGTTTCCTCAGTTGGCGGGCATCGATATATCCCATGCGGTAGGCCACTTCTTCCACACATGAAATCTTGAGTCCCTGGCGTTTTTCGATAGTCTCGATGAAGCTGCTCGCCTCGATGAGTGCATCGTGAGTGCCCGTGTCGAGCCAGGCGAATCCGCGGCCGAGGAGTTCCAGCCGGAGAGCCCCCCGTTCCATGTAGACCCTGTTCACATCGGTGATCTCCAGTTCCCCTCTCGCGGAGGGTTTCAGTTGTTCGGCAATCGCGATCACCTCATTGTCGTAGAAATACAATCCCGGGACAGCGTAATTGGACTTGGGGGCTTTGGGCTTCTCCTCGATGCTCAGCACCTTTCCCGTCTCGTCGAACTCCACGATCCCATAGCGTTCCGGATCCTTGACATAATACCCGAATACAAAGCCACCCGTCTCCAGAGCACAAGCTTTCCGGAGCAGTTGCTGAAAACCGTGGCCGTAAAAGATGTTGTCCCCCAGAATGAGACAAACCCGGTCGCCTCCGATGAACTCCTTCCCAATGAGAAAGGCTTGGGCAAGTCCCTCCGGGCGCGGCTGTTCCCGGTAGGAGAAGCGAAGCCCCCACTGGCTGCCGTCGCCGAGAAGGAGTTTGAACCGGGGCAGATCTTCGGGGGTGGAGATGATCAGGATGTCCCGGATACCTGCCAGCATGAGAACCGACAGCGGGTAGTAGATCATCGGCTTGTCGTAGACGGGAAGAAGCTGCTTGCTCACCGCCAGGGTTATGGGGTAAAGCCTCGTGCCGGCACCGCCGGCGAGGATAATTCCCTTCCATCCCAAAGCCTCGTGAGGCTTCCGACCATCCTTGATCGAATCCTGGGGCACCGTCTTGGGGGTCATTGTCCGTTCTCCTCGCATCGCCACCGTCCCGTTTCCACGAACCCGGGGCTTCATGCAATGCCGTAATGGCTCTTCATCCAGTCTCGATACGCCCCGGAACGCACAGATTCCACCCACCGGGGATGCTCCAGGTACCAGAGGATCGTTCGGCGCAAGCCGCTCTCGAAGCTCTCCGCCGGTTTCCACCCCAACTCCGTCTCGATCTTGGAAGAATCCATGGCGTATCTCCGGTCGTGCCCTGGGCGGTCCTTCACGAAAACCATAAGGGATTCGTGGGGGCGGAACCTTGACTGAGGCACGAGTTCATCCAGGATGCGACAGACGGTTTTCACTACTTCCAGGTTGGTTTTTTCGCACCGGGCCCCGATGTTGTAGGTCTCGCCGGGGCGCCCTCGGCGGAGGACCGTGCTGATGGCGGCACAGTGATCGTCCACGAACAGCCAGTCGCGCACGTTCATGCCGTCACCGTAAATGGGCAAAGGCTTGCCTTCGAGGGCGTTGAGGATCATGAGCGGGATCAGTTTCTCGGGAAACTGCCTCGGGCCGTAGTTATTGGAGCAGTTGGTCGTCAGAGTGGGCAACCCGTACGTGTGGTGGTAGGCTCTCACGAGGTGATCGGCGGCGGCTTTGGACGCAGAATAGGGGCTGTTGGGAGTATAAGGGTTCGTTTCACGGAACGCGGGTTCGCCCGGTTCCAGGGAACCGTAGACCTCGTCGGTGGAAACATGCAGGAAGCGAAACGAACGCTTCCCGTCCTCCGGAAGCTCACTCCAGTAGGATCGCGCCTCCTGCAAAAGGGTGAACGTCCCCAGCACATTGGTTTGAACGAAGGCGTCAGGGGCCACGATGGAACGGTCCACATGCGATTCGGCGGCGAAATTCACCACGGCATGCGGTTTGTGTTCCCTGAAGAGACCTGCCAGCATTTCCGCATCCCGGATGTCTCCCCGAACAAACGTGTGATGAGGGTCCTCCAGGATGGGCTCGATGCTCATGAGGTTTCCGGCATAAGTCAGGGCGTCCACGTTGATCACCCGCACCCCTTTTTGCCCCACCAAGCCCAGGACAAAACTGCTGCCGATGAAGCCGGCCCCTCCAGTCACCAGGTAAGTTGGCATTTCCACGTTTCCAGTTTCCTCCTTGCAAGACCGGAAATCGCCCGGAAAGGAGCGGTTCGCTCACACCTGCCGGATGGAAGCAGGACGGGATTCCACCCTTGCTCCTATCGCCGACAACACGTGGGCAAGGAAGATCCCTTTCCCATTCCACCTCCACCCCATGTGCGGATCCCTTCGTCCCGGCACAGTGGGCCCGGGCGGCATCCATTCACTGGACAGGGATCATAGCACAACGGATAAAAATTTGAATTTCTTCTCGGATACGGTTAGAAAGTGGGCGGGCCTTTTGTCCGCATACTGAAATGATCCTATGAACCAGGCCATTGAATCGCCGAAGGAGAATCGGTGGAAACATGGATGCTCGCCCTAGGGTTTGCCGCTCAGGGGCTATTTGCCGCCAGGTTCCTCGTTCAATGGATTGCGAGCGAGAAAGCCAAGCGGAGTGTTGTCCCCATTTCATTCTGGTTCCTGAGCGTTGGCGGCGGAACACTGCTTCTCGTTTATGCCCTCCTGCGCAGGGACCCTGTTTTCATTCTGGGACAGGCTTCGGGATTGGTTATCTACAGCAGGAACCTCTACCTGATCTATCAGGAAAGGAGGAGACAAAAGGATATGCCTCCGCAGGAAGGCGGCCCTGGCACTCCATGACCTTTCCGGGTTCACGGTATGGGAGGGATCATTCGTCCCCTTCGCCCCTGCCTCTCCCAGTGGAGGGGTTGCCCGCCTTGCCCAGGGATGTCGCCCAGGGATACCATCATGCACCGCCCCAGTGTATCCCGTCCTGTCCACCCATTGACCCTTCCAAATCCCCCTCGTTCCATGTTCGCCTTTGAAGTCGCTTCACGGCGTATATCTTCTTGTCCTGCGATTCGTAATAAATGCGCACGAGGACCTCTCCGATGAGTCCGATGGCCAGAAACTGCACAGCCGCCAGCATCAGCGCCGCCGCAAGAAGGCTTAGGGGCCCGTGTTCCTGGAAGATGTGGATGCCCCCAATAAGCTTGCGATAGGCAAGAAAAAGGCCGATCGCCCCCGAGAGTCCCATGCAGCCCAAGAACAGCTTTCCGAAGAAATGAAGGGGGCGCGTCATGTAACGCAGAATAAAGCGCACCGTCATCAGGTCGAAAAGGACCCTGAAGGTTCGCGAGAGACCGTAGTGAGACTTGCCCCGGTTCCTTCCCATGTCCCTGATGGGAATCTCTGCGATACGCGCGCCGTTGAGGGTGGTCAGGGCGGGGACAAAGCGGTGGAGTTCCCCGTAGAGATGCAGGTCTTCCAGGATTTCCCTGCGATACGCCTTGTAAGTGGTCCCAAAGTCATGAAGTGGTACGCCGGATGCTTTGGCCATGAGCCAGTTGGCGATCCTAGAGGGAAGGGTTCGGGTGAGGAAGGCGTCGGATCGGGATACACGCCATCCCGAGACCAGATCATAGCCTTCCTGAATCTTTTCCAGAAACTTTGGAATCTCCGCGGGATCGTGCTGCAGGTCCCCATCCATGGCGACCACCAGTTCTCCCTGGGCATGGTCGAAACCAGCCATCAGCGCGGGTGTTTGCCCATAGTTGCGGCGCAGATGCACCACAACGACGCGGGGATCCTCCGCATGGAGTCTATCGAGGATTCGCGGGGTATCATCGGCGCTCCCGTCATTGACCAGCACAAGCTCCCAGCTCGATCCGGTTCTCTCCATGGTCCTCCGGACGGATCCGTAGAGTTCCCGCAGCGTCTCCGCTTCGTTGTGCAGTGGGATGACCACGGAGACCCTGGGACCATTGTGGTCAGTGTCCGATGACGGCACTCCCCCCGGTTTTGAGAAAGAATGATTCATCCGGTTCACCCGCCAAATGGGCTGAGGCGCACCCCTTTCCTCTCTGCGATCTTCTTGAGGAACGACGCGCAAACAATGTTTTTTTCCCTCTCCCGCTGCTCTTTCAGGCGGGTCGACCTGGAAACCAGGACGCCGTCACAATACCCCGGGTGGACCATCCATTCGCTCACTCCGGGGGGCAGCGTTTCCATGACATAGGCTGCGGCGGCCTCATTCCAGATGCCTGTCAACACCAAGCCGAAAAAATGGTCCGGTGTGCGGACTCCCGCCCTGGCCACCTTCCTCTTGAACCAACCCCGAAGGGAACCGGTCGGGAGACTCTCGGCGTATTGCTTCACCAGGACCCCCCGGTGCTCAGGGTCGACCCTGGAGAGCATCTTTCGCAGTCCCAGGGATTCGAAGGGATAACGGATCCATCTGATCGAATATCTGGCACAGATTTCAAGGACCACTTCCAGAACCTGAGGCAGCAGATGAACATGCTTGTGACTGTCCAGGTGAGTGGGTACAAACCCCGCGTCCAGAACCCTGCTCACCTGCAGGTTCAGTTCTTTCCATAGGGATTCCCTGGCAAGGCGACCCGACAGAAGACGCCCTAACAGGTCAATGGGGGTCGGAGGCAGACACCCGTTTTCATCGATGAGTCCTGGAATGTCCGATTCCCCTGCCAGTGGCTTCATTTCCGTGAGCACCAAGTGCACCCCCAGCCCAAGCCCCCGGTTTTTCTTCGCCGTCTGCACTGCATTCTCGAAGGCCTCACCGGTCGCCATGAGCGTGGCGCTTCGGACCAAGCCTTCCTGGAAACAACGGGCGATTCCGGCGTTGATCCCTTCCGTGTATCCCAAATCGTCTGCATTGATGATGAGCGTTTTCACCCCGCCCCTTTGCCGCTCCATGGGAAGCGTGTATTGCTATCAGCGTCGCGGTCGGGAGTCAAGGAAAGGTTGTCGGGATGAATGGAGGCGTGTCCGCCTTAGCAGCTTGCCCGACACTCTAATCAGCCATGCTCTCATCCGCCGGAGACCGCTTGCCGGCCACGTCAATGCCGTACTTCCTGATCTTGTAATGGATGGCCCTTCGGCTGATGCCCAGGATCTGGGCCGCATCCTTCTGCACCCAGCCAGCCTGCTGGAGGGCTCGAATAATGGCGTTTCGCTCGCTTTCCTCCAGGGACAGGGCATCGGTTCCCGTCGATGGGGATCGGAGTGGGGGGGGGTGGGGTTGCGGAAGCCCCGTGAGCTGAAGGTCGCTCTCTCGAAGCACCCCGCTGCGGCATAGAACGACACCCGCCTCCAGGGCGTTCTTGAGCTCCCGGACATTTCCCGGCCAAGGATATTCGCACAACCATTTCATGGTTTCGTCCGGGACTTCTACCAAGGGAGTCTTCTGGGCTTGGCAGAACAACCGCACGAAATGCCGCACCAGAAGGGGAATGTCCTCCCTGCGCTCCCGCAGGGGGGGGATTTTCAGTGTCACGACCCGAAGGCGATAGTAGAGGTCTTCGCGAAAACTACCGTTTTCCACCTCCTCGGGCAGATCCGCGTTGGTAGCTGAAATGACCCTGCAATCGACGGGGATTTCCTTCAAATCCCCGATCCTGCGGATCTTGCGGTCTTCCAGGAATCTCAAAAGCCGCACCTGCATCTCCGGGGAAATGTTCCCGATTTCATCCAGAAAAAGGGTCCCGTGGTCGGCCGCTTCGATAAGCCCCTTCTTGTCCCGGATGGCGTGCGTGAACGCCCCACGAACGTGTCCGAAAAGCTCGCTTTCCAGGAGGCCCGTTGGGGTAGAACCACAATCGACGACCACGAACGGGTGCTCTCTGCGATGTCCCCGCTGGTGGATCAGCCGCGCCACTCTCTCCTTTCCCACGCCGCTCTCGCCCAGGATGAGAATGTTCACGTCGCTCGGGGCAATGCGGTCGATGAGATCAAAAAGCTCTCTCATGGCCGGGCTCTTCCCGCCCGACATCTCCTCTTCCAGTGGTGGCAGCGATTCCAGCCTGGGTTCTCTGACCCTTCTCGCCAGGGTGTCCCGCACCTTTTGGAGCAATTCCCGACCGTCAAAGGGCTTCGTGAGGTAATCCGCAGCACCCGCCTTCACGGCTTGCACGGCGTCTGGAATGGTTCCGTAGGCTGTGAGGAAGATCACGGGAAGCTCAGGGCGGATGGCCCGAACCGCCGTGAGCAGGTCCATCCCTCCCATTCCGGGCATGCGCACATCCGAAATGAGCAGATCCACCGGACGGCTCTTGACGATATCCAGGGCCTCCTGACCGCTGTTTGCGGTGAGCACCCGGAAATCAACGGACGAAAGACGCGCCTCCAGAACCTGGAGGATGGAAGAATCATCGTCCACTGCCAGAATGATCTGTTTGCTGTTCAACATCCCTCTCCGAAGCTCATGACCGTTCCCCTGCTGCACAACAAGACCCTTCAGGGATTTGCGGCCTCCCGCTTCTTTTCCTGGAACTTTCGGTCGATGGCCTCCAAAGACTCGATCTGGCTCCTGAGCTTCCTGATTTCCCTGTCCTTGGAGTCCAGTCTGGATTTCATCCTGTCCATTTCCTTTTCCTTAAGCTTCAGGGCATTCTTGCAGGCCTGAAGACTGCCGTACAGAAAATCCTTCTTGGATCGCTGCCTTTGGGGCTGGGACCCCTCGCGCAGGCCGAAGCCCGAAAAACGATCCAAGGCCGGCAGGAGAAATCGTGGGTCCTCAGACTCCATTTCCACCGGTGCGATTTCACTCCAGCAGTCGAGAAGCATCATGGCTTCGTCAAGCTCTGACGCGCTCTTGGCCAAAGCCAATCGGGCGGCTGCAAGACCGAAGAGCCCCTTGCGGCTCATGGCCGGGTCCCGTGCACTCTCGCTCAATGCGAAAAAAAGGGCCATTGCTCCCTCATAATCGCCCCTGAAAAAAAGCTCCTTTCCCTCACTCCACAACCGCAAATCAGGGTTTCCTGTGTCCAGCGCGGCCAACGCGGCCGACTCCGTGGAAACCGGCCGCACACAAGCCCCACTCCCCAAAAGCAGGAGGCCCACTGCGAAATAGTTTCCCCATACAACCCACCTCCTGCCGACATGCCCTCGAAACATCATGATGCCACTTCCTCGGTCTGCAGGGGAAGAGTAAAACCGAACGTGCTGCCCCTTCCCAACGCGCTCTTCACCCAAATCACCCCCCCGTGAGCTTCCACAATGTGCTTGGAAATGCTCAAACCCAGGCCGACTCCGTCCACTTCGTTGCGAACTCCCGAAGCACGATAATACTTGTGAAAGACCATAGAAAGCTCCTGCTCGGGGATTCCCGGTCCCCTGTCCGACACGGAGAACGCCAGTCCCTTCACCACTCCCGACACATCGGGGGCCACGCGGACAACAACGTCGGAACCCGGCGGCGAAAACTTGATGGCATTTCCCAACAGATTCAGGAGAACCTGCTGCAGATTTCCAGAATCTCCCCTGATCTCAGGAAGTTGTGATGGAACATCCGTCACGATGCGGATCCCTTTTCCCTCGGCTGCAGGCATTACCCGCTCGATGCTCCCGAAAACGAAGACGGAGGGATCGAGAAGGTGGAGCTCCAGCTTTACGGCGCCGGCTTCCAACCGTGAAACCTGGAGGAGATGCTTGAGAAGGTCCGTAATGCGGTCTATTTCCCGGCTCGCAATCTGGAGAAATCGCCGCTGCTGAGCGTTTACAGGGCCCATCAACTCTTCCTCGATGAGATTGACGGACTCGCGAATGGAGGTGAGGGGAGTTCGGATTTCGTGGCTGAGCATGGAAATGAAGTCCGAACGCATCCGTTCCTCCTCCCTCAGCCTTTCGGTCATGTCATTGAAGGCGGCGGCAAGCTCGCCAAATTCATCCTTGGAGTGAATGTGAATGGGCTCGGCGAGGCCGTCCTGGGAAACGGAACGGATGCCTCGGCGCAATTCCCGCAGGGGCCTGTTGATGGAACGTGAGAGGAAGACCATGCCCAGCAGTGCCAGGAAAACCGAGAATCCAAGGCCCACGAAACCCCACCTCTCGGCCATCTCGCCGCGCCGGTTGAGTGTCCGCATCCCAGCCTCGATTTCCTGTTCATTTTCAGAACGGGCCTTGGAGATTCTGTGAACCCAGTCGTTGATGACCGATTCCCCGATCCAGAAGTCTCTGGGCTGCTCCGGCTCCATGGGACCTTCCAGACCGGCGGGAAGCAGCCCCACATACTCCGCAAAGAGTTCCCTCCACGGCCCGTTATCCTGGCTGGGACCAGGGTCGATCCGCAGGATTTCGGACAGGCTCGCCTCATACTGCCTCTGACCGTCCATGAAATAGAAACGGTACTCCTCCTTCTGGAGCAGGTGATACTTGTTCTCATTTTCTGCCATCCAGAGCAGGCTTTCCACCATCTTCTTGGATGCGGACGACACCTTGAAGTTCCGGTTCACCACCTTTCCCGAGATATCCATGATCTGTTGGATGTGAACAAACAACACCACCATGGTCCCGTAAAAGATGAAGATCAGGGCAAAGTACCAGATCAAGAGCTTGATCATGATTCCGGATCTGATCTTCATGCAAAACGACTACCGAAAGGGGGATGTCATCAAAGGCCGGGATGGAGCGGTTTCTGGAAAACCTCTCCCCACCGCCCTCCGCTCAATTTTCCCAAGCTTTATACCCGATTTTCAACACAACCGGTACACAATTGACAAGAATTCCGAGCTGGGCGCACTGCCTCACATCCAGGCCTGTTCGCCCAGGCGAAACACGTTGACATGAATTCCTTTTTGTGTTGTAAGAACTGGCTATTCCATCCTAAAAATCGCACGTATTTGTTCAACAGCACCACTAATGGCCATTTCCGGATAGGAGGGCAGTCATGCGAAGGGTTTCCTTTGTCATTGCAGTGGGTTGTGTTGCAGGATTGTTTCTTTGCTCAACGGCCGCGGCTCAAACCATTAAGGTGGGCTTCAACATTCCTTTGACCGGCGACATCCCCAAGGTGGGAGAAAGCTCCAAGTTCGCCGCCGAGATTTACAAGGAGGAGGTAAACAAGGCGGGCGGTGTGAAAGTGGGTGACAAGACCTACAAGCTCGAGTTCATTTACGAGGACAACGAATCGAAAGCCGAATCCGCCACTCCCGCTGCCCTGAAGCTCATCACGCAGGACCAGGTCCTTGCCATGATCGGACCCCAGGCGAGCAAGCAGGCGATCCCTGCCGGGGAGGTGGCCAACGCCAACAAGACTCCCATGATCTCTCCGTGGTCCACCAACCCCAAAACCACTGAGGGGCGCCCCTATGTCTTCCGCGCCTGTTTCCTGGATCCGTTCCAGGGTCCGGTCGCCGCCAAGTTCGTCACAGAGGAGTTCGGGGCCAAGAAGGCGGCGGTTCTCTACGACATCGCCAGCGACTACCCCAAGGGACTGGCGGAATACTTCAAGGAAGCCTTTGAAAAGATCCACGGACCAGGCTCGGTGGTGGCTTTTGAAACTTTCACCACCAAGGACAAAGATTTCAGCGCCCAGCTGACAAAAATCGTCGGGTCAGGGGCCGATGTGCTGTTCACTCCCCAATACTACGATGAAGTGCCCCTCATCGTGAAACAGGCCAAGGGCCTTGGCTGGAAAAAACCCATCATGGGGAGCGACAGCTGGGGTTCGGCGGAACTCATGAAGCTGTGCGGCGATGCCTGCAAGGGCCTCTTCTTCAGCACCCACTATGCTGCCGCCGGAGCTAAAGGGGCCACCAAGGAATTCATCGACAAGTACAATGCAAAGTATGGATACGTTCCCGACGACGTGGCGGCGCTCACCTGGGACGCCATCGGACTGCTGCTCACGGCGGTGAAGAACACGGGGGCCTTGAGCGGTGACATCGTGAAAGACAGGGAAGCCGTTCGGGCGCAGTTGGCAAGCATCAAGAATTTCGAGGGAATCACCGGCAAGATGACTTTCGCTTCCCATGGGGACCCCGTCAAGTGTGCCGTCGTGGTGAAGATCAGCGACAAGGGCGAGTTTGAGTTCTACAAATCGGCGTGCCCGTAAGTGCGACCGTCGAGACTCTCCCGCCGTCAACGGCTGTTATGCTCGTCAAGCTCGCCGGGTACCGTTGGAAACCATCGTATAACGCGGCCCGGCGGGAGGGGCGGTCTCTGAGTCAGCATTAGACTTGGGAACGAATGAAAAACAGCCGACGTCGGTCGATCCCGGCTACAGCAAGGATTCGCCGGCGGCACCCTGTTCGGTTTGCGCCGAGTCGTGCTCTTTTGCCGGACCTTGCCGGGCAAGGCACAGAATCCCGTTTTGCGCACTCATGCCCGGTGCAACCAAACCCATAGCCTCATTTCCTTGAGGGGGAGTCCATTCCACTGATGCTCCAGAGCTTCATGCAGAACTTTCTCAACGCCCTCCAATGGGGCAGCTTCTATGCGTTGATCGCCTTGGGCTACAGCCTCGTCTACGGCGTACTCCTCCTCATCAATTTCGCTCACGGGGACATTTTCATGGTGGGCGCCTACATCGCTTTTTTCCTTGCCACTTTTCTCCTTGGCCAATATGCGTTCGCCTTTCCCTTCGCTCTTCCTCCCCTGATGGTTTTCGGGATCACAGTTGTTCTGACGATGGCCCTCACGGCGTGTGTGGGAGTGGCCATCGAAAGGGTGGCTTACCGCCCGTTACGGAGGAAAGGAGCTTCCCGCCTGTACGTGGTCATCACCGCTCTCATGTGCGGTCTGATCCTGGAAAACGGCAATTTGCTCTTTCTGGGAGCCAACAGGCGTAGTTTTCCCGAGCTTCTCCCCGGTACCGTCTATTCCATTGGGGGAATGAACGTCAGTAATGTGAAGATCGTCGTGATCATCGCCACGCTGCTCGTCTTTGTTCTCCTTGAAACCATCGTGCGCAAGACGAAGCTGGGCATGGCCATGAGAGCCATCTCTTACGATCGCATGGCGGTTCCCCTCATGGGCATTCCATTGGACACGGTCATTGTTTTCACGTTCGTACTCGGTTCCTCCCTGGCTGCCCTGGCCGGGGTCCTCTTCGCCATCGCATATCCCGTCCTGGAGCCCTACATGGGTGCACTGGTGGGCTGGAAGGCCTTCATCGCCGCCGTCATTGGAGGGATCGGAGAGATACGGGGAGCCTTTCTGGGCGGTTTCCTCCTGGGTTTCGTAGAAATTTTCGTGGCCGCCTATTTTCCGTCCACCCTCAGGGACCTCATCGCATTCAGCATCCTCCTGATCTTCTTGAGCATCAAGCCGACGGGCATCTTCGGAATTGCCAGAGCCACTAAGATTTAGCCTTGCAGGACTCTCCCATGGGCCGTTTCACTTCCCTCATCCTTTATGGTTTCTTTTGCGTCGTCGTGGTCGCCGCGGCCCAGGGCAGGTGGGTCAATCCATACATCCTGCAGATCGCCATGTTCGTCGGGATCAACGTGATCCTCAGCGCTTCCCTCAACCTCGTCAACGGGTACATGGGGGAGTTCTCGGTGGGGCATGCCGGTTTCATGGCTGTAGGGGCTTACGTCACGTCGGTTCTCAACGTCTGGCTTTTCAGCACCACAAAGGTCTTCGGACCAGCCGTATTGGACCCCTCCACCGCCGTTTACCTCTTTCCGGCCACTTTGCTCCTTGGAGGCATCGGCGCGGCGCTGGCGGGCTTGCTGGTCGCCATTCCCTCATTCCGCACCCGCGGGGATTATCTGGCCATCATCACCCTTGCGGTCAATTACATCGTCAAGAGTTCCATCGAGAACATGCAGGTGATTGGCGGAGCACGTGGATTCATGGGGATGTCGGGAATCGTCAACGCCATGCACGAAGCAGTGAACCTGCCGTGGATCCTCATTTGGGTCCTCGTTTGCGTGGGGTTCACCGTTTGGGTGATCCACCGCTTCGTGAACTCCACCTACGGCAAGGGCATCGTTGCCATCCGGGACGATGAAATCGCCGCAGAGATCATGAGTGTGAACACCCCTCGCATGAAAATGATCGCCTTCATGCTCTCATCGGGCCTCGCCGGGGTGGCGGGGGGGCTTTTCGCCCATATCCTCGGATACATCAACCCGGGCACTTTCACCATCATGAAGTCCACGGAAGTCCTCGTGATGGTCTACCTGGGCGGAATGGGGTCCCTGAGCGGTTCCGTGTTGAGCGCGGTGAGCCTCACCCTTGTCCTTGAATTCTTCAGGCCGCTCCAGGTGGCCAAATGGGTTGTGGTGCCTCTCCTGCTGATTCTGCTCATGCTCTTCAGGCCTGAGGGCATCATGGGGCACCGGGAGTTCACCGACATCTTCCCCAGGCTCCGTCGTCTGTTTTCGCCCAAGGGAAAGGAGGAATAGATGGCCCTCCTTGAAATCTCCCATATGACCCTTTTCTTCGGCGGACTGCGGGCGGTTTACAACTTCAACATGAAACTGGGAGGAGGAGAACTTGTCGGCCTCATCGGGCCAAACGGGGCGGGCAAGACGACCGTCTTCAACATGGTTTGCGGGTTTTATCGGCCCACGGAAGGGGAGGTCGTCTTTCGGGGGAAGCGAATCATCGGCCTCAAACCCCATGAGGTGACCTCCCTGGGAATGGCACGCACCTTCCAGAGCATCCGCCTCTGGAACAGCCTCACGGTGTTTGAGAACCTTTGCATATCCCAACATTATCGCTTGGGATACGGGCTTTGGGACGCCGTGTGGCGCACGGGAAGATACCGTGAGAACGAACGCCGGGTTCGAAACACGGCTGAAGAACTCCTGGAGATCCTGGGACTCCGACACTACGCCATGGAGTACCCCAAGAATCTTCCTTACGGGCTTCAGCGTCGCGTGGAAATCGGTCGAGCCCTCTCCATACGCCCCAGCCTGCTCCTGCTGGATGAACCGGCTGCGGGGATGAATCCCGGGGAGATCGAGGAACTCATCGAACTCATCCGGTGGATCCGCAGCGAATTCCAGTTGACCATCTGGCTCATCGAACATCACATGCGGGTGGTCATGAACGTCTGCGAGTGGATCAAGGTCCTCGATTTCGGCGAGACCATCGCCGAGGGCAGCCCCCATGAAGTGAAAAAAAATCCGAGGGTGATTCACGCCTACCTTGGAGAAGAAGAACCCGCACATGCTTGACATACGCGACCTTCATGTGAAGTACGGCAACATTGAAGCTTTGCAAGGCGTCTCCTTCCACGTGAATCAGGGGGAAATGGTGGCCTTGCTGGGGGCCAACGGCGCCGGCAAGTCCACAACCCTCATGAGCATCATGCGATTGCCGCCTCCGGAAGGTCCTGTCGTCACCCGCGGCAGCATCACATACAACGGAGTGAATCTCCTGTCGGCCTCCCCGCACGACGTGGTGGCTGTCCATGGCATCGGGCTGGTCCCTGAAGGAAGACACATTTTTGGGAACCTGACCGTTTTTGAAAACCTGAAAATCGCCACGTATGCGAGGAAAGACCAGGAGCAGATCGCCAAGGATTATGAGCGGGTCTTCACCCTTTTCCCCAGACTCGCGGACCGAAAACACCAGAGAGGGGACACCCTGAGCGGCGGCGAACAGCAGATGCTCGCCATGGGCCGGGCCTTCATGAGCGGGGTCAATTGCATTCTCCTGGATGAACCGTCCATGGGCCTTGCTCCGCTCCTCATGCAGGAGCTCTTCCGGGTGCTCAGCGAACTGAACGCGGCAGGAACCACCATCCTCGTGGTGGAGCAGAATGCGCGTATCGCCCTGAAGCACGCTCACCGTGCCTATGTGCTGGAAGCGGGTCAGATCGTCATGGAGGGCTCAGCTGCTGAACTCGCCAGCAACCCGGAAATCCGGAAAGCCTACCTGGGCTGAAAGCACCGAACACTCCCGTCCCATGACAGGATTTCCGGGTCGGCCCCTTCCCGGACAACCGCAAGAGTGCCATCCGTTTCCCACGTCCCAAAACTGCCTCCTCTGGAGCCGCTCCAGGCAATAAAAGCGCTCGTCAGCCCAAAATCAGTCCTGAAGGAGAGCACCAACCCCTTTTCATCTGAATCGCACTCGAGGACAGGTCTGTCCCGACCCGACCCGGACGGCACGAAGGCTGACACCAGCCAGCAGGGCGCTGTGCAGTTCCCGCTCAAGATGAGAACGTCCGCAGCCTCCAATTGGCCCGATTCCCATGACACCCATCCCAGAAATGGGTCCCGGCATCCCCGATACCTCGCCACCTCCACAGGCCATTTGGCGCTCGACAGCAACCGCAGCGCTACAGATTCCCCCTCCAGAAGCGTGGCGCTCTCTTTATTGAGCTGCAGGGCCAACCGCGGATGGAAGTGCCAGGCCAGTTGGAACCAGTGGCTGCCGCTCCCTTCAGCCATGTCCACGATAATCCATCCGTCAGACCCGGTTTCGATGACCACACGCCGATGCACGACGGGTGAGGCCAGCCGCCTGTAGCCGTCATGAGAGGCATCAAGGCAGCGGATCCCTGTTCCCCCTTCAAGACGGCGAAGGCGAGGGCGCGCAAAGGACCCTGCCCCGAAAAAACCGTGAAGGGGCGTCTGATCTTTGCCGTCCACCACCAGCGTGTTGTGGGCGAGGGTTCCCCTGAAAGCCCTGCGCAGGGCCGGAGCCCGCCGCCAGGAATAAGAACCGGGGTCCACGACGACGGGACGGCCTTCCACCGTCAACTCGAGGCTCAGGCAGTCCGCATGCCCGTGGCCGGGGGCTTCCTCCATCCCCAATGGACCGAAATCCATCAAGAGCATGTTCCCGGCATGAGCATCCCCACTGCGAAAAACAGCAACCCCCCCCTCTTTCCACACCTGAACAGGGGGCATGGGTACCTGGCTGCCGAGGACTGCATTGTTCCCACCGTTCGTCAGAAGACGGGTGTAAAGACTGCTCTGCCTCTTTTCCAGTGACGACGGCGGGAAAATGCCGCCCCCCAGGGATGGCAGATCGTAGCGCAGCAAAATGTCTGAGCGGAAACCGTCTCCCAGGATGGGAAACTCGTCGTCAGGCCTGAAAATACCCATGACAAAAAGGAGCATTGCCTCCAGGCGCCAGGACAGTACCTCGGGAAACCTCAGGCTATTCGCCCTGCAGAGGAAAAACAGTTCAAGAAGGGCCTCCACGGTCATTCGCTGGTAAAACGAAGAACGTTCCCGGTGCACCCCGTCGGTGGTCACCTGCCTGAGCACCTCCCGTTCCAGGAGAGACATCCCCTTTCTGAACCATTCCCCAGCCCTGGGAAACTCCGGGAAGAGCAAGCCGATTTGTGCCAGCCTGATTGTCTCAATGAAAAGATGATTGTTAGGGGTCCCGTACTCCAGGGTGCCATGGATCCAGAAGGCGGAAAGCACAAGGACGCGGATGCACGCTTCCACGGCCTCATCGGTGAAGTCCCGGTGTTCCCGCCCCAGAAAGAGCAACCAGCAAAGGGTATTGGCCCTTTGAGCCACTTCAAAGGGATCACTCCAGGGGGCAGTCCCGGGTGGGTTTTGAAAACTCCAGTCGCAGAGCCATCGAGCTGCCTCCCGAGCGTAACGGGCCTCGCCGGAGACGTGGGCAGCCAGAACGAGGGTCACCATCCACTCGAGACGGTGAAGATCTGCGTTCCAGTCTGGGTCTTCCAATGCGTTGAGCGTCCAGTCGACCCCATTGGAAAAAGTGACCGGGGGGCGGCTTCGAAACGAAAAGACCAGTCTGCGGAAATCTTCACCTTTCTGGATTAAGGAAAGAACTTCGGCGGGCGCCGATTGCCTCAGGAGGCCCCTGAGCCGATCCCAAGTAAAGAAGAAAGAGGGCGTCTGGCGATCCCTGAAATGAACCGGGATAGGCACTCCTACAGGGATCAATTCCTCCAGGGGCCTTTTCACCAACGTCACGAGGCGGCGGGTAAGCAAGGCGCGTTCCAGGTTTCCCAGGAGGCGGCGCAAGAGAGCCCGACCCCTATGCGGATTGGCGAGGAGGCGGCGAAGGGAGCTCAGCGCCTTCTCTGCGCGGCTTCCTTCAGAACCGTCTCCA
The DNA here is from genome assembly GCA_012517315.1 of Deltaproteobacteria bacterium. Classification (GTDB taxonomy): domain Bacteria; phylum Desulfobacterota; class Syntrophobacteria; order Syntrophobacterales; family Syntrophobacteraceae; genus JAAYUJ01. The sequence goes on along the minus strand of JAAYVE010000053.1, from coordinate 104,233 downwards.
GGCGAGCGGCCTGAATGTCCCATGTCCAACCCTGCTCAATGGCCCTGCGGGCGTTGCGGCCCAGGCGGTCTCTCAGATCGGCGTCTTCCAAAAGAGCAATGATGGCGGTGCTCATGGCACGGCCATCGTCCCAGTCGTAGAGAATCCCATTGGTGCCGTGGTGCACCAGTTCCTTGATCTGGCCAAGGCGGGGCGCAACCAGGGCCCTGCCTGCAGCCATATACTCAAGAGGTTTGAGGGCGGAACCGTAAAAAAGATAATCCCCCCGATACGGACAGACAGTCACGTGCATGACACTGAGATGTGCGGGGATTTCCGCATGATCCAAGGGCCCGGTGAAACGGAACTGTCTTTCCACTCCCCTTCGCAAGGCCTCCCTTCGAATGCATTCTGCCGGTTCACCCGAACCCACCATCAGGAATACCACCTGTGGAACCCTTCTAAACACGGTTTCCGCCACGTCCACGAACCAGCCGACAGGAGGGAAGAATTGGAACGTTCCCACAAAGCCCACCACCATTTTTCCCCAAAGCCGGAGGCGGTTCACAACACCCGCATCCGGAGGCTGAGGGCGGAAACACGTGGCGTCGACCCCGTTTGGAATCACGTGAATCCTTACAGCAGAGGCACCGCCCCCGACGAGATAGCCTTTGAGGATTTCCGAGATACAAACCACCGCATCCGCATAGTCCACAACATAGCGTTCCATTCGCCCGCCGATTGCCGGGTACGCGTGATACTGCCTGTAGAACAGGGAATACTCGTAAACCATCGGCGTCTCCACGAACAGGACAAAAGGGATCCCCTTTCTCCGCGAGGCCAACAGGGGAGCGATGTTACAGTACTGGTGGACGGCGAGGACGACGTCAGGACGCAAGCTTTCGAGGATCTGAAGCTCTTCGTACAGGAAGACGACGTTGCGCATCAAAAGTCTGGGAACGTGTGCAAAACGGCGGACAAGAGGATGCCTCCGCTGCTTCAAACCACTCATTTGTGCAGGGTCAAGGCGCTCCTTCGCGGCCGATCGAAAGAGCAGGTCGACCCTGTGCCCTCTGCGCTCCAGTGCACGGGTGAGGGAACGCAGTTGCGCCGCAGCCCCCCGGGCGCTGCCTGTGATGTCGTGGTGGTAATTGAAGAACGCAACCCGCATGAGCGTTCCCCCTTCGGAAAAACTTCAACGGGACCAACCGCGGAAAAGCAACTCCCGAAAGAGTCTAAAACCAAGGAATGGAAAATCCCTTGCGTACCGGCGCCACACAGCCGGTTCCTGCATGATCCTGCCCAGCCATTCGAAACCAGTCGCATGAAGGAGGGATGCGGGGCGCCGCTGGGTCCCCGCGATGAGGCGGAACATCCCGCCGCAGGTGAGGATCGCTCCCACGTGCAGCATTTTCTTGTGGGATTGAGCCCAGATAGCCTGGCGAGGTTCCCCCATCCCCACCCATAAGAGGTCGGGGCGTGCCTGATTGACGGCCCGGACGACCTCTTCGTCCTCCCCGTGGAAATAGCCATGGAATGTTCCGGCAATCCGGATGCCCGGCCACCTTCGTCGGGTGGCTGCAGCCGCCTCCTGCGCCAGTCCTGGCTCCCCTCCCAGCAGAAACATGGCGTATCCTCTCTCGACGGCGAGTTCGCAGCAAAGGGGCCAAAGGTCGGTGGTAGTGAGCTTGGCGGGAAGAATTCCTCCGAGGAGGCACGACGCAAAAACGATGGAAGCTCCTTCAGCGTAGAGGATATCCGCTTCCTGAAGGATCCTGAAGTAGAGGGAATCGTCGAGGGCCAAGCGAAGGGAATGGGCGTTGACACCGATGAATGTCCTCCCGGACCCAGCCGCAAGGCTTTCGTCAAGCAGTCCGAGAAAAGCCGCCCTTGTCAGGGCATGGATGGGTAGTCCAAGAACATCCACTCTCCTTGCTGGAATCATGGATCATCATCCTCAGTCGGGGAGGCGATTGCCGTGGAGCAGTCGATGGACTTGTTCTCTCCTGACATAACGGATCAATTCCGGGTCTCGCACGCGTTCCAGTTTTCGGTCAAGGCATCCTGAAAAGTAGCCCCACAGAAAAGCCAACCCACCGATGAACCATGGCCTCTCCACCATCCTATAAAGACCTCGGCAGACGGCGAAAAGGGGATGGCTTCCAATGGCACTGGCACCCCATCCCCAGATGACCCTGCCTTTGACGGGACCGAAGGTGGACCCCTGGAGACGATGGTGAATGATCGGTATATCCGGGTCGCGCAAAGTGACCCATCCATGTCTCCTGGCGTCGATCTGATCGATGATGTCCCATCCGTAGACGGAGCGAAGCCCTCCAATCTGCTCGAAGCATGCCCTCCGGTAGAACTTGGCTTGGCCGGGCACGAAATAGGGGGCGTGGCGCTCTGAAACGAGGCCACCTTTCGTTTTGAGATAAGTGGTGCCACTCGCCATGCCCACCGTCGGGTTTTGGAAATGGGCGAGAATCCTCGAGAAGGTGTCGGGTGCAAATTCGAGATCGGCATCCACCTTGGCGACGATATCGAAAGGATCCTTTCCGAGATGTCTCAAACCATCCCGAAACGCAGCCACAACCCCCGGGCCCAGCTGCCTGGGGCCGCGATTGTCCCTGTTCAGCAGTTCGATCCAGGGATACTCCTGCATCCATCGAGAAATGATTTCGGCACTGCCATCTTTGCTGCCGTCATCCACAATGATCCATCGGTGCGGGGGTGAAGTCTGGAACGTTATGGATCGCAGGATCGCCGGGAGGTAAGCGGATTCATCACGGCATGGCGTAATCACAACGAGCCTGTGCTTCACGTCGTCTCCCCCCTTCCATCGCGCACCCTTTGCCACCAGACGGAAAAGACAAGCAAAGACCATAGTTTTCGCCCATGGTCGCTTTGCTTCCCAATGTGCTCAGCCATGAGTCTCCGGATGTAATCAGCATGGAACATGCCCGTGCCTCCTAAGGTTTCCACCATGCGGCACTCCCGTGCATATTCCCATAGATTCGCCCGGAGCCAAAATTGAAGGGGCGGATTGAATCCTCTTTTCGGCCTCCGTACGATGTGACGCGGCAGCCAAGGCCATACGGTACGGCGCAGGATGTATTTGGTCTGCATCCCTCGAATCTTCCAAGTCATGGGAATGGAAAGAGCCAACTCCACAAGGGCATGATCCAGCAGGGGGACGCGCACTTCCAGTGAGCAAGCCATGCTCATCCGATCTACCTTGGTCAGCATGTCCCCGGGCAAGTACACACGGAGGTCGGCCATGAGCGCTCGAGCGATGGGATCCTTTTCCGTTTGGAGGTCCCCGCCCTCCCGCATCGGCTCCATGAGCGCGAAGTCTTCCAGATCACCCAGGAAATCGCCCGTGAATAGGCTCCTCATCTCGTCTCCGCTGAACACCCCGATTTTCTGAAGGAAATCTTCAAAGGGAGGGTGGAGAGAACTTTCCAAGACACGTTCCAGGCGATGGAGCCGATACCCGGAAACGCCGTTCTCGCGGAGACGCAGCTTCCTGCAGAGCCTGACAGCCTCCTTTCGGATGCAAGACGGGATGGAGCCCAGGATGCGGTTCAACTGCATCCCCTGGTAGTGGGTGTAACCGCCGAAGAGTTCATCTCCCCCTTCACCGCTCAATACGACTTTCACCCTCTCCCGGGTGCGTCGAGAAAGGAGATACGTAGGCAAAATCGTCGGATCCGCAAACGGTTCATCCAGGAACCAAAGTAGTTGTGGAAGCCGATCAAGGGTGGAAGCATCCATGGGAAGCATCTCGTGCCTCGTCCCCAGATGACGGCTCACGGCCAGGGCATGGGCGGTCTCATCGTAGCCGGGCACATCGAATCCCGCGCTGAAACTCAGGACTTCCCCCGACAGGACATGCCGCATGGCTGCTGCGACGGCGCTGGAATCGATCCCCCCTGAAAGCCAGATACCCACCGGCACATCGGCGACCAGGTGAGCCTCCACGGACCGGTGAAGCTGTTCCTGCAGGGCTCTGCACCAATCCTCACCGGTCAATGCCGCCTGGGGCCGCCATTGTGGCTGCCAATAGAGGCTCACCCGTACCCTTCCATCGGCCGCCGTCAGGAATTCTCCCGGCATGAGCTGCTCGATGCCCTCGTAGATTCGTCGGCGGGTGGGGATGTAAAGGAGGGAAAAGTAGTCGAGCACGGCCCTTGTGTTCAATGCGCGGTCGACTCCGGGAACCTTCAGGAGACACTTGATTTCCGAAGCAAAGGCGATGGCGCCCGGCAAAGGGGCGTAGAAGAGCGGTTTGATGCCCAACCGATCCCTTGCCATGAAGAGTCTCCTTCGCCGTGCATCCCAAACCGCAAAAGCAAACATGCCCTGCAGCCGATGCACCACATCTTCTCCCCACTCTTCATACCCGTGTAGAAGGGACTCCGTGTCGGATACGGTGCGAAACGCGTGACCCCTCCGTTCCAACTGATCCCTCAGGTTCTTGAAATTATAGATTTCCCCGTTGAATACCACATGGACCGTGCCGTCCTCGTTGGTCATGGGCTGACGGCCCCCCGACAGGTCGATGATGCTGAGTCTCCGGAACCCGAGACCCACTTCGCCGGAGATGTGGAAACCTTCGTCGTCGGGTCCCCTGTGGAACAGCAGACTGGTCATTTGCCGGACGCAACCCTCATCCACAGGCTCCCCATCCCATCGGATAATGCCACAGATGCCGCACACGATCCCAATCCCCTACCGCCTTCTTTTCGACACGGCAAAGAGTTCCATGAGACGCCTGGCACTCCCCTCGATGTGGAACTCCGCCAACACCAGTTCTCGCCCGGCTTGCCCCAGTCGTTCCATGAGGGGCGCGTCCCGCAACAGCCTTTCCATGGTTTGCGCCAGGGATGCCGGGTCGTCGGGTTCTACCATGAGACCTGTCTCTCCGTCTCTCACCAGTTCCGGAATTCCCGAAACCCGGGTGGCAATGACGGGAAGCCCGGTGGCCATGGCCTCTATGAGGACATTGGGCATGCCGTCCCGGTCATTTCCGCGGACACACGAGGGCATGACCAAGCAGTGCGCCCGGTGATACTCTTCGAGCATCTCGGTGGGTTCCAACGCCCCGGTGAAAACCACTTCCGGTTCAACTCCCCTTTTCGCAGCAAGGGATCGAAGGCAAGACTCTTTCTCCCCACCCCCTACCAGAACACACCGAATGGGGAAATTCCGTTCCTTGAGAATGGCGCAGGCTTCGATCAGGGTATGAAACCCTTTGGTTTCCACAAGCCGCCCAACGGCCAAAACGATGTGGGGAGGCGATGGACACCTCCTGGGGACGGGAAATCGATCAGGATCGATCCCATAGTGGACGACCGCAATATTTGCCGCCCCCCCCGCCGGATAACCCTCCCTCAGGTATTCAGCGTTGAAGCGACTGCACGTGACCACGAACTTGGCATTTCGAAGCTTCTCGTTCATGAGGAGATCGTCCACGAAGAGGTCGTAGGCGTGAACGGTGAAACTGAAGGAAATGCTCGCCAGACGGGCTGCCATCATGGCGACGCTGGCCGCCACGTTGGCGAAATGGGCATGGACGTGTGTCACGGCATGCTTTTTCAATAACCAGGCAGCGTGAGGAGCCATGACAAAATGAGCCGCAGTTCTCCATCGGCGTGCCCCACACTCCCGGGACCGTAGGACAAACCCACGGAGGATTTCTGCGTAACCAGCCGGATTGTCTCTAAGAAATCTGAGGTGGGCTGCCCAGAAAGGAATGGAGCCCGGCTGAAAAATCGTGTGGGCCAAACTGGCTGCCTGGGGCATTTCAGGGTGGCGGCAGGCCGGATCCGGAGGGTAGATGCTGAACAGTTCGATGGAAAGGCCTAGACGTTTCAGGGCTGCGGCTTCTCTGATGACGAAAGTCTCGGTCAAAACGGGGAGGACGCGGCCCAGGTACCCAACGCGAAGGTTCGAGGGAATTGCTTGAGCAGCCCTCTGGCCGCCGTTACCATCCCCTGCGTGTCTCTTCATGGGACGTTTTCCCTCCGGCTTTCTGCCTCAAACTCCATCAGAGTCACCGAATGGGGTGGAAATGAGTGGACGATGGGGTCCTGACGGATATGGACCTCTTGAACTGTCGGTTCCACCGCAGACGATAGGTCTTCGTTGTGGGCGGAAGCTGAAGGGCCCGACAAGACTGTGGCCACCGCCTTTCCCATTGGCTTCCAGTTCTTCAGAAAAAGCTTTACGTAAACCGTTTTGGAAAGATGTCGGTTGATCACCATCAACCGGAGAAGATCCCCTTCTCCGAGAAAAGCCGCCCCGGCTAGTACCGGGATATCCCTCCCGGCCTCGGGCTTTCCAAATCTGGATGAATCCAGGGGAGAACAATGGACTGTGACCGGTACCTGACGACCCTCGGCCAATTGACGCACCATTCTGAACGAATGATATTGTGGTCGCGAAATACAACTCCCGGTGGACCAATCGTGGCGGATGAGCGCTGTTTCGGTGGTGCTTTGGAGATTCCACCCCGTCGCCATGGTCACCCTCAGCCTCCAGCCCTCCTTCAGAAGATGCATGAGGAGGTCCGCATCATGAACAGCCCTGGCGATGTTGGAAAAATCCCTGGGATTCCGGGAATCGGCAGGCCAGATTCCGTATTCGGAAACGACGATCTCCAGCTGCTTCCCTACCGGTCCACACTCTCGCATCAAGACAACATTCTTTTCCAGGCGATCCAAAGCCTGACTCGCACCGGTCATGACCCCTTTGAACCACGATTCGCTATGGAACGACACCTGGGAACTCAATGCAGAGGGATCGTAAGGATGCACCGCCATGAAATCCATTTCCTCCCCGGCTATCTCAAGCAGGGTTCGGTTCCACTGCCTCCGCCGATCATTGTCTCCCAAGGCGAAAGGGTCGGTCATCCCGCAGGCCCCCAGCTTGATGCCGGGGTCGATGTGCTTCATGGCTTTCGAAAACCGCACAAAGCCTCTCGCGTATTGATCTGCGGTCGTGTTCCCCACTTCCGATTTGAAGAACAGCTCATTGCCCACCTCCCAATAAACCACGCGCAGCGGCTCGGCCCTGCCTGATGCGACTCTCCTGCCGGCCCAGTATCCCACCGTCTTCCAGTCGTTGCCTTCCGCATCACTTCCGAGGGACCGATGGTCCGAGACATCCCCGTTCATGAACGCCAGCCACGCCATCGCCCTCTTGACCCTTTGATCCAGGGAGGCCATGGTGGAGACGTTTCCCAGCCGGTCGATCCCCGTCGAAAAATTGACCGTGAGAATCAGTTGAGCGCCGAGCATTTCGCTCACCCGGATCAATTCAGCAACACCAAAGGCATTCTGAAACCATCTCGGCTGTCCAGGCCTGGCGTCGATCCTGATGGGAGTACCCGCAGGATAGGTCCTGCTCAACTTCTCCAGCCCCACCAGGACATTTTTTTCCGTCCCCAGGAAGCGGAACGGTGCACCATGCCCCCCCCCCAAAGGCCCCAGAAACCGCGCCATCCCTCCCCTCTTCCACGACGGTGCAGCGGAAAGGGTAAGAGTGCGATCCTGCGGCCCTGCAGCTTCGCCAAGCTCCACGGAAAGGCCGTCCTCCCAGATGTAGAGGTCGGAGAAACCCCCGCCAGGAAAACGGATGACGGATGGCGCGATTCCTCGCACCAGGATCTCACATGCCTCGTTGATTCCATTGGCGCCCGAATTCCATATTCCTGATATGCTCACGGGAAGGTTCTGTCCCAGGAGCAGGCGATTGGCCCTTGCTGCGCTTTGGGAGCAGTCCACCTCCACGACGGCTTGCTCACCGTCTAGGGAAAGCTGAGGCGAGACGTCCGCCCACGCTGACACGACCACCCCAATCCAACTGACACAAGCCACCCAGAAAAGGCCCCATCTCATCGCTTCCCCCCATTGCCGAGGCATTGGAATGGAATCTCTGCCCGCTGGGGACAGCTCACTTTTCGGAGCTCTTTTCTGTCCAGGTCTTCCACGCTGTCAACCAATCCCCCACAGGGAAAGCCCCCGTCAGAAACATGCCTCCCCCATAGAACGCGGCGCCCAGAAAAACACGGTACAGGACGTGAATATCTTGCATCCAATAGACCCCCCCCGCCATCCCGAGGGTGCACAGGGCAGGCCGCCACAGCAACTCCCCAAGGCGATTCAGACTCAGACAGTCACGAATGTGGAAAGTGAGCAAAATGCAGTATGAGACCTGCGTCACCGCCACCGCCAGGGCCGCACCCAATTGTATGTAGAGAGAGACCAAAACCACGTTGGAAACGACGTGGACAGCCGCCGCAATGCAAGTGAGCCGGAAAAGCAGCCCCTCCCGGTCCGTGGCGATGAGCAGGCTGTCGGCCAGGTAGTTCCAGTAGCTGAAGCAGAGCGTCAACCCCAAAACCCGCATGCTCCCAACCGAGGGCGAAAATGCCGGCCCATAAAGAAGATCAACGATGGGTTCGGCCAGAATGGCAAGCCCCAAGCCCATGGGCAGTGCCAGGGCGAAGATCTGTCCCGTGACGCATTCACAGGCCCTCGAGAAAACCTCGGGGGGCCCTTGGTACAAATTGCTTGCCCGGGGAAGGAAGGCCCCCATCACCGCAGCCGCAACCAGGGTGAGGTTGTCGAAAACCCTCATGGCGGCAGCGAAATACCCGGCTTCCCACTCCCCTGCAATGGTCCCTAGAACCAGGATCCCCATTTGGTTGCTGAAGTAAAGGGCCACAAGCACCCCTCCCAGTGGAGCCGCTTTTTTCACGTGGTCCTGCAAACGCTTCCAACCGTAATTGGGGATGGACTCTTGGCAATACTCTCTGAGAATGAGGAGAGAAGCCGTCACCGCTACTGTCACACTGCCCACCTGCCCCAGTGCAATGGCTGCCAGCCTGCCGCCGGCCACAAGGGCTACCAGGCCGACCGCAAGATTCACACTTGAAAAGAGGGACCGTGAGACGACCTCGTATTCCGGACGCTGAAGACCTCTAAAGATGGCATTGAGGAACTCGAGGTATGCATATGCAAAAACGAAGGAGGAAATCAGCATCCCTGACAGGGTGTGCATGGGAAGAACCAGCCGCAGAGTCAGGAAAAGAGCGCTCATCGCCACCAGTGAAAGAATTCCTTTCACCGCCGTCAATTCCAGGAGGGTCCCCCTCAACAGCTGCCCTGTTTTTCCCACTTCCCGCTGCACCAGTTTTTCGAAACCAAACCGTGGACCAATGGCGAAAAAATTGGCAAGCGTCAAGGCGAACGCGTAGATACCCAACTCTTCTGCTCCAAGATAGCGGGCCATCACAATAAAGAACATCAAGCCCAGGACTTTGGACAGAAGTTCAACCCCCACCAGCATGGCGCTGTTTCGGATCAGGGGGTGAGGGGACGCCGGGCTATGGCGCAACTGCATCGCATCATCCGGTGGGCAGCAAACGGGCTATTCTCCTCAGGGAGATGGCAATCCCCGCGAGGAACCAAAATGGGTTGAAGTGGGTCCAGTGGACGTAATCCACTTGGCAGTGAATGAGGAAAGCGACGAAGCCCATGATGGTCCCAAGCCCGGTGTAGGCGATGACAGGATCCGATGAATGCAGAGGAGCCTTGAGGGCGAAAAGGACCAGACCGAGAACCCAAAGGAAAGCCACCAGACCCAGGACACCCGTCTCACTCGTGATGAAAAGCAGAAGATTATGGACCGGAGCATTCCAGAGGGAGACGATGCCCTCCGGCGTGTTGTCCACCAACCACGCTGCTTCCGTGAAGCGGTTCAGCCCTGTTCCGAGGAGCGGGTTTTCTCTGATCACGTTCATGGAGACCAGAGCGAGGCTATATCGCCCATATCCTGCGCCGTAATCATACTTGGAGAATCGCTTCTGTATCGGATTGGGAGTGGTGAGAAGGAGGATTCCGGCGAGGGAGATCAGTGCCAGCACGGCGAAGCCTGCCCGCAGAAGGCCAATGTGCTTCCTCCAATGAACAAGGAGAATCGCGACCACGACCACACCCATCGCCAGCAATCCTCCCCTCGAAAGAGTCGATGCAAGCCCCATCAGCCCCAGAAAGACCGCCAAACCCACAAGCGGTCGCCTCCTACTCAGAGTGGGGCACAAGAAAAGGCTCAGCCCCAATGGGAGAAAGAGATCCAGGTAAAGGGCCAGGTTGTTGGGGTGTCCCAGTGTCCCGCCGGAACGACTCACCTTGGACAGCCCCGCATAGCTCGAAAGGATCTTGGGAGCACCGAACAGTTCCAGCCCCAGACTGGAGCGGGTGAGATACTGAGCGGAAGCGATGATCCCCTGAAGCGCAACGGAAAGCAGGATCACGACCAGGACACCCTCCAGCTCCCTCTTTTCTCCAATCACGTTGGCCGCTGCCAGAAAGACAACCAGTGAGGTGCTCAAGGCGAAAAGATCGAACCAGCCATAGGGTGACGCATCGCCGAACACCACAGCCAGGGCCGATACGGTCAAGAGTGACACCGAGGCGGCCAATGCGGCCGGGGTTGTGAAGAAGGATCCCCCCTCCCGCAGGGAACGCACCATGTGGACTGGGATCAGGACCGTGAGGGGCAGGTGACACAGGTAAATGAGGTACGCATGGGTGGATCGATACACGGAACTGGGTTTCAAACCCAGGTGGAGAACCAGGCCGATGGAAATCGTTGCTGAAAAAACCAGAAGATAGAAGAACTTTCTGTCCTGAAAGAAAAAGGAAACGAGAACGATGGCGGCTCCGGCGGTGAGAAGGTAAAACCAGCGCGCTTCCAGCACACTCGCCAGGAGAAAGAGCAACCCCGCCGGTATTCCCGCCATGATCCAAGGGATCATGCTAACCCATTCCGCATGGGAGGAAAGGTGCATTCTGGAGGTGGAATTCACTTCCATGGCTCACAGTTCCGGCACGGAAAAAAGGACTCGCAGTCCGAGAGCCTGTTCCACATCCTCAGGCATTCGCAGAGAATCGTCCCAGTAGTCGAGGAGGAAAGCCAGGCTCATGCTCGTGATAATGGAGAGAAAGAGCCCCAGGACAAGGTTGAGAGGGAGATTGGGAACGACCGGCTTCAGAGGTGCGGATGCTTCGCTCACCACCTTTGCATTCTGGACCCTGTAGTCGCTCGCTTGGGCCACGAGACTCTCCTGGTACTTCCGGCGCATGACACTGAGCACATCTTCTTTCGCCTTCACTTTTTGCGTCAGGTTGACGATGGCCATCTCCTTCAGGGGAAGGGTTTCCAGTTCGTGTTTCAAAGCCTCGATGGTCTGGGTGAGGGCCTGCTCCTCGGCTTCGAGTTTGCTCAATTCCGCCATGTCCCGCTCGAGAAGCACCGTCACGTGGTTCTTGATCTGGCGCTCTAGTTCGTCCACCTGCCTGCGGACCGTCACGACCTGCCGACTGCTCTCCGTATAGCGATCGGAAACGGTCTCCATTTCATAGCGCAGGTTGATGAGCTTGTTCTCCAGATCCTGAATCTGAATGTCTTCGCCGATTTCCGGAAGTGGAATGAGCAGGGACGGGTTCATCTCCCGGAGGTGGCGGATCTTCTCCACCTTGGAACGTCTGCTGATCAACTCTTTTTGTATCGTTGTCCGGGCCACGTCGAAAGTATTCAATTTTTCAAGGAGGGACTTGGTTTGATCCTCGAAGGAGACAATGCCGGTGCGGGTCTTGAGATCCACCAACTGGGCCTGGACGTCATCCAGTTCCTTTTCCAGTGTCTTGATCTGTTCGGCGTAGAAGCTGCTCTCGGCCCGGTTCACATTGATGTTGAGATGCTGCTGCAGATACTCGGTCACCACCCGGTTGACCACCCGGCTCGCCATGACGGGATCCACCTCCCGATAGCGAATCCGAATGATCTGGGACTCGATGGTGGGCTCCGTCTTCAGGCGCCTCTCCAGGCTCTCCACCGCTTTCTCCACGGATTCATGCCCTGAAGGTTCTTTCACCAACCCTAACCCTTCCAGGGAGTAGACCACAGACTTCCAGACATCACGCAACCGGCCGCGTATGGCGCCGAAAAACCCCTTGTCTTCATATGTTCTGGGCTTGTGGAGTTCAAGTGCCAGGACCGTGCGCTCCAGAACAGGTCTGCTGCGGATGACCTCGATCTCCGAGTTGATTTCGTCCTTCGCATTCATGAGAACGGTCCATGGACCCTCCCTTTGAGGCCCCTGAAACAGCGGAGTCTCATAGTTTCGCCCTCGTACGATGATGGTGCTCTCGGCCTCATATGACGGGGGCCAAAGCAGGCTTCCCAAAAGAATGGTGCCAAGAATACCCACATTCAAGCCGATGATCATTTTCTTGCGCTTGAACAGCCCATAGACCAGGATTCTGCCTGTCCGTCGAATTTTCATTTCCGTCCTGCCCGCCTGCCGTTCTTGAGTGCTTGCCATCATGATTCATCCGTTTGCGTGAGGCTGCGAAGAAACGGAACCCAAAAGGCGCACGCAGCGCCTCCGCCCCCCTGAGGTCCTATTCCTCCATGACTTGCCCGCATCATGGTCCCGCGACTTTTCGTGGACACAACCGGTCAGTCCCAGAGACTCCGGTGAGGAGTGGGGAAATAGTCCGGCCAGGTCCAGAATCTCTCCGGTGCGACGACAAAATGAAAACGCTTGCTGACTTTGAAGGTCTGTTCCACCGAGGTGACCTTCACCTCGAGATGAGTTCTGCCATCGACGTATGCAAAGTTGGTCACCCTGTTCTGGACGTTCCGTGAGAAAATGACCTTCCGGTGCCCATCGGGATAAACCGTCGTGAGTGTGACATGCCATTGCCCGTGGACACGGGGAGCCTCCATCCAGAAATAGACCAGGCTGATGTCCCCGAGCTTCACTTGAAACCGCGCCTCATTTCTCCTGGAAAGCCGCAATTCGAAAGGCGTCCTGACAACGCGCACCTCAGGGGCTTTCGAAGGGTCCCCCAATAGTTCTATTGGCCTTTCATTGGCCAGTCCGTAGTCAAATCCGCCCCCAATACGAGTCCCGAAGTCCGGTCGGGCCACGTTGACGACCCCTGCCGGCAGGTTTTCCGCCGCCATGGCATAACCGGCAACGGCAGCGAAGCCCAAGGCCAGAATGGCAATGGTCGTGCAGGTAAAGCATATCCAGCCCCAAGGGTCGATGAAGACAAGCCAGCAACCTACCGGGTCTGGAGAGTTGCGTAGAGAGTTGGGTGAGTGCATTTCCACAGACATGATGGGATCACAGTCCCCCCCCTGCATCCAGGGGTATCACTGAAACGTTGAAGAAACTTTGGATAGGCAGAACTTCACGGATGTACTGCCTCACAAAAAGGTCCACCTTCGCGATGCCCGTCATGGGCACCACGAGAACGTCCCCGTTCTTGAGTGGGATGTCGTTGTGAATGCTTTCGCCGGACAGCGGCTTGGAGAGGTTCAGGCGAATCCAATCAGGCTGCTCGAATTGGCCCCGCCGGAGAACCACCACCTTGGAGAGATCACCCGTGTCTTTCACTCCCCCGGCCTTCATGATGGCTTGAAGTGCAGTGATCTGTCCCTCATACTTGACCACCTTGGGCGCCTGAACTTCCCCGCCCACAAAAATTTCATGGTCTGCGTGCTGGAGGAGAGCCACCGTGATGTATTCGGGTTCGGCAAAGACTTTCTTGGCCGTTGTCTCCCCCACCAGTAGGGCCACATCCGGGTTTTTGATGTGGGCGGCATAGCGTGCCACGAGGTTCTTCCTCAACGTTTCGGGACGCACGCCCGCCGCCCGGATGTCCCCGAGAATCGGCAGGGAAATCTTTCCGTCTGAACGGACGCGCACTCCAATGTTCAGTTCCGGGTTATAAACGAAACGAAACTCCAGGTAGTCCCCTTCCTTAATCAGGTCCCCGTAACCGGTGTCCCTGATGAACGCCCGGTAATTTTCGCTGACGGCTTGGTGCATCTCGGGCACGCTCATTCCTCCCACCTGGACGTCGCCCACGAGGGGAAGGGAGACTTTTCCATCGGGCCGCACCGTCACGTCGGCGTTGAGTTCCGGGTTGTGGATGAAACGGACGGCGATGGAATCCCCCGCTCTCAGTCTGTACGATACATCCTGCCGAGGGCCGAGAGGATCGACCGGGGGCCGAGAAGACTGTGAAGGCGCTGATGCGTTGTTCACCGCAACCGCTGGCACCTGCGGATCGCCTTCCGATCCCCTTGCCCCGGCGTGGAATTTCCATGGAGCCTGAGATGCAATCGTGCATCCCGAAAACTGCCCTAGACAGTAAGTCACCAACATCAGAACCATTGCTCGGCCCAAGCAGCCGCCGGGCTGCCTCCATAGCATCTTTCTATAGCTCTTGGGATACTGCACGGTGGCCCCCTCTTCTTGCGAACATTCCGAAAACACCCATGAAACTGGTGCGCAGCACCACCCAGCATGCCTTGAAAATGATCTTTACATCGAGCCACATGGAACAGTGATGGACGTAATAGGTGTCGAGCACAACCCAGTCGGCAAAAGAAGTCTTGTCATGCGACTCGACCTGCCAGATCCCGACCAATCCAGGCTTCACCAGGAGCCTTGTGTCTCTCCATTGCGGGTTGTAGCGCATCTCATCCCACGCAAGAGGGCGTGGACCCACCAGGGTCATGTCTCCCCGCAGAACGTTCCAGAACTGAGGCAGTTCGTCCAGATTCGTGGCCCGAAGAAAGGAACCGACCCTCGTCGTTCTCGGGTCTCTGGAGATTTTGAACATCGGTCCGTCCACTTCGTTGAGATCCATTAACTGCCGCTTCAGATCCTCCGCCTCATCCACCATGGATCGAAACTTGAGCATGGTGAACTCCTTGCCGCCGAACCCGCATCGCTTTTGCCGGAAGAGCACCTTCCCGGGGGAATCCAGTTTGATGGCTGCCGCGATGACCAGCATCAGGGGAAGGCTGAAAAGCAACACCAGGGCGGAGAAAACCTCATCCAGGATGCGCTTGCGACGTAAGTATTTCCTGTTCAGGTGGTTCAGAGCACAACGCATTTTGGCTGCGCACTGGAAGCCGGGGGACGGGGAACCGTAAAAACTCCATGGAAGAGGCGCAGCGGATTGCCGTCCGGAATGGGAATCCTTGAGCACGATGAAGTCGTGCATGCGCCCTCCCTCGGGGACTTGTGCCCCATCGCCCAGGAGGCACTTGCGGATGTGGGCGGAGGGGCCCACACTGCAACCGTCAAAAAGGATACACTCCGCCACTACGGCACCCTTTCCAATGATGCAGTTGCCGCCAATGATCGTTGGGCCCGTCACGATCGCCCCTTCTTCGATACGGCTGTTCTTTCCCAGAACCACGGGATCCAGGATGGTGGCCCCCGACGATACGTGCGCCGAACCTTCCACCGCCACCGGGGCAAGCCATGGTTCGATTCCGGAAAGACCGCCGCGGTTGAGAAGCAGGTCCTCCTGCAGTTCGAAGTACTTGTCCAGCCCCCAGAGGTTCTTGCTGTATCCACATATTTCCCACGCCCTCGTGGGAAAACCTCCTCTGTGCAGTTCCTCGAACAACTGCTCCTTCACGTCGAAATACCCCTGAGGACGCACATGATCGAGGACGAATCGCTCAAAGAGATAGATGCCTACCGGGCGCAAACGGCTCCTTCGATCGTACGCCGGATGAATCCTGTGAATGGCCCGGATCCCCTTGTCCGGGCCCACCTCCAGCCTCTCCATCTCCCACCCGCTCTCCTCCACAGGGACCACACCAGCCGTTGCACAGGAGCCGCTTTCCCTGTGGTGGTAAAGCATTTCAGCCAGGTCCGCAAAAAGAAAAAGGTCGCCGCTCAGGAGCCAGAATCGGTCGTCAATCCATTGCTCGAGGTCCTTGAGAGTGCCTCCCGTCCCCCGCGGGTTTTTCTGAACCACACATCGAGAACGAAACGGGTATGGGCCGAGAATACGCTCGACGATCCTGCCCACACCCTCGTCTTCGCTATGGACGCAGACAATCACGTGCTTGACCCCGACAGAGGCCATGAGCGCCGATTGAAACTCCAGAAGGGTTCTTCCCCCGACAGGCAGCAGAATCTTCGGCAGTTGTGAAACCTTCAAATCGTTGAAAACAGTCGGTCCGTGGGAGAGGATGACGGCGGTCTGAGGCATGGGTGTTACAGTCTCCGATAGACGGATGGAGGAATGGGGAATTGCCTCCGGTTCAGGATCACCTGCAGTGCACACCCCCCGAATGACAGGCGTTCCACCGCTTTGGCAGCGACAGGGGCCCGCGTGGATCCCGCATGGAGAACGAGCAGCACCCCATCCACCGCGGAACTGAGGAGTGCGGATTCCGGATACAGATTCACCGGAGGTCCATCGATGACGGTCAGCCGGAAAACCTTCGAGAATTCTTCGAGTAAACCCCGAAAACTCGAAGACTCAAGACATTGCAGGTGCTTCCTGTCGAGCCCCTGTGCGCTGACCAGCGTCAAATTTGCATGGGATGTACCGGAAATGACACTCCCACTGCATCCATATTTCTCGGTCGCCTCATGGATCAGCTTTTCCTTCTCCCGTGGTGAAAGAGGGACAGGGAGTCTTCCCTCGCCTGCTCCAAAAACCCTGAGAACACACGGGTTATGGACGTTGAAGTCCATGAGCAGCACGTCACCATTCTGACGCTGCGACGCAGCGAGTGCGAGCCCCACTGCCACCGTTGTGGCTCCTTCCCCTTTGCTGGGACAACAAACCAGAACAGCCGAAGGCGATCTTTCGCCGACGGCGGCGACGAGATTCTCGTACATTCCCCCAAAAACCCTGTCCGCTTCGGGTGATGTAAACATCTCCAGACGCGGAATGTCGTCCATTTCCCTGGGTCCGTGCTCCATTGACTCTCCCATGCACGCCTTCTCCATTCGTCGGTGATCCCTCAGAGACCATGGGGAGGATATTTGTCGAACGCCCCTCAAATCATCCCGTCCCAACATGAAAATCCTGGGAAAAACACCCCAGGACTGTCTCACTCACTCCTGTGGACGGGTTCGTTAAGTACTATCATTGTCAGCAAAAAAAGCACATTTCAAGCCAAATCTGAGGCTGAGCATCAAATATCGGAACAAAATCAGGCAACCGTAGAGAATGGGAATAGGGCTCGCATCCCCAGCACATGTGGGAGGAATCGTTGCCAGAAATCTATCCGTGCTTGCCTGACTTTCCGAAACGTGGGAATAATAGTTTCTTGAAAAGCCCTCACTCTGTGCGGGCGGGCGGCATCCAGTGGCCGTTTGTTCGCTGTGGGGTCTGGATCTTTTTGCGGGCCAAAGGAAGAAAAGCCTTGAAGATCCTCGTTTGTGACGGGATGCATGAGAGCGGGCTGGCCATTTTGCAGGGGTTCCGTGAACTGCAGGTGGACGTTCCCGAGCAGATTTCCCCCCTGGAAGTGAAGGAGAGGATCTCACAGTACGACGCTGTCGTGGTGAGAAGCCGCACTCGGATCACGGCGGAGGTGCTCCGGGAAGCCTGTCGCCTGAAAGTGATCGGGCGTGCGGGAACGGGGGTGGACAACATCGATGTTCAGGCGGCAAGCGCCAGAGGCATCCTGGTGATGAACACCCCAGGCGCCAACGCCATGGCTGCCGCGGAGCACACCCTGGCCATGATCCTCTCCCTCGCCCGGCACGTCCCCCAGGCAACCCAGTCCATGAAGGAAGGGCGCTGGGAAAAGAAACGCTTTGTGGGAACGGAACTCTTTCACCAGACACTGGGAATCATCGGGCTTGGAAAGATCGGTTCCATCGTGGCCGACCGGGCCATTGCCATGAAAATGGACGTGATCGCCTACGATCCTCACATCCTTCCCGAAGCCGCCGCCATCCTGGGTGTGGAATCGGTGAGCCTCGACGAACTCCTTGCCCGCTCCGACTTCATC
Organism: Deltaproteobacteria bacterium; assembly: GCA_012517315.1. GTDB lineage: Bacteria > Desulfobacterota > Syntrophobacteria > Syntrophobacterales > Syntrophobacteraceae > JAAYUJ01. The sequence goes on along the minus strand of JAAYVE010000053.1, from coordinate 86,386 downwards.
ACGCTGCACACCCCTTCAACCGCCGAAACCCGGCGCATCATCAACAGGGAAAACCTCGCCAAGACAAAACCAGGGGTGCGCATCATCAACTGCGCGCGGGGGGACCTGGTGGATGAGGATGCCCTGCATGAATTCCTCAGGAGCGGGCATGTGGCCGGGGCGGCTCTGGATGTCTTCGCTCAGGAACCTCCCAAAGGCAGCCCTCTCCTCAAACTCGACAATGTCGTCCTCACCCCTCACCTGGGGGCTTCGAGCATTCAGGCACAGGCGAACGTGTCCCGCACCATCGCATCCCAGATCGCCGACTACCTTCTCTATGGGATCATCCGCAATGCCGTCAACTTCCCCTCCATCAACCCAAAGGATTATGAAAAAATCCGACCCTATCTTGTCCTGGCCGAACGCCTCGGCAGTCTGCAGGGACAGATCTGCTCGCCGGTGCAGCGCCTGGAGATCGAATACAGCGGCTCCGAACTGGAGACGCTTCCGCTTCAGCCCCTCACCCAAACCGTCATCAAGGGACTGCTGGACCCGGTCCTAGCGGAGAAAGTCAATCTTGTGAACGCACCCCTCCTGTTGCGGGAGCGCCAGATCGAACTCCTCGCCTCCAGCACCTCCGAGGCCCCAGGTTACACGGGCATGATCACGGTGCGCGTGAGGGGAAAAAAAGGGGAGTCGTCGGCAGCGGGGACCGTCTTTCCGGGAGGAGAACTGCGTCTGGTTCGCCTCAACAATTATCGCCTGGAGGCAGAGCTGGAGGGAATCAATCTCATCGTCCAAAACCTCGACAAGCCCGGAACCATCGGGTTCATCGGGACCACTCTAGGGAACTTCAACGTCAACATTGCCAACATGCACCTGAGCCGAACACCGCAGAGGGACAGGGCCATCGCCATCATCCGCATCGACGAGGAAGCGCCGCAGGAGGCCTTGGACGCCCTGCGCACACACCCCAACATCGTTTCGGTCGAGCAGTTCAAGCTGAATGCGGGCGCGCAATGAAAGTCCTCGACATGGGGCTTTCAATAACCCGTCCCGTCATCGGGCTGATCGCTCCGCCGGGCAGACCGCCAATCGACAAAGGAATTCCCCCATGCAGATCATCAAGCCGGTCCGAGTTGAACACACGTACAACCAGAGGTTCTGTGCAAAGCCTGAAGAGGTCTTTCCACTCCTCTGCCCCGTGAGGGAATCGGAGTGGGTGGAAGGGTGGGATCCTCTGGTTGTGTTTTCCGAATCGGGTTATGCAGAACCAGACTGTGTATTCGTCACCGAGGACCAGGCAGGACAATCCGTGTGGGTCATCACCGTGAGGGATCCTTCGCGGTTCCTCCTGGAAATGGTCAAGGTGACCCCTGGAATGACCGTGGCAAGAATCGAGATCCGGCTCAAGGAAAGTGGTGCCGACGAAACGGAGGCTACCGTCACTTACCGATACACCGCTCTAGCCGAACAGGGGATCCAGTTCGTCCACGAGTACACGGAGGAACTCTTCGTGCATTTCATGGAATACTGGGAAAAAACCCTCAACGAATTTCTGCTGTCCCGTGCCTGACCCTGCCTCGAGATGCCTGATCCAGGTCGGTCAAACGTGGACATCCCACAATTCCCTCTTCTGTCAGGCCCCTGAATGCGTTGGGGCATCCGTACGGCCGTGGGCGGTTTTATCCGGGAGATTCCATCCTCCCTGGATTCACTCCTTTCCCAGTTCCCGGGATCGCAGGGTGGCCGCTTCCACAGCGCGAATGAGACTTCCCCGGATACTTCCCGCTTCCAGCGCCTGGAGCCCGCAGATGGTGGTGCCCCCTGGAGAGGTGATGAGATCTTTGAGTTCAGCCGGGTGGTTCCCCGTTTCCTGAACCATTTTGGCTGTTCCGAGCATGGTCTGCACCACCAGGTCCCTCGCCACCTGGCGGGGGAGCCCCATGAGCACCCCCCCGTCGATGAGGCTCTCCATAACAAGCAAGAGGTAGGCGGGTCCACTGCCACTGAGGCCCGTCACGGCGTCCATCCACTTCTCCTCCACCTCCACCGCCTTGCCCACGGCCCGGAACAGCGCAAGACCTTCGAGCATTTGCCCATCTGTCACGTGGGGTCCCCGGGCGAGGGCGGAAGCCGCCTCCAGAACGATTGCCGGTGTATTGGGCATCACCCGGATGATGGGTATCCCTTCACCGAGGCCGCTCGTGAGGGTGGAGAGAGGAACCCCTGCCGCAATGGAAAGGACAACCGGCTTGTGAGATAGGTGCAGCTTCAGCTCCGCAAGCACCGACGCCATGTTTTGAGGTTTCACGGCAAGAACGATCATGTGGCAGGAACCGGCGAGTTGGCCGATGTTCGTCGCCGTCTGCACCTGGTACTTCCCCGCGAGGTACTCCATCCGGGAGGCAACCACGTCGAAAACATGCAGACGATCGCTCGTGAGGAGGGACGCGTTCAGCAATCCCTTGATGAGGGCCTCTCCCATGTTGCCTCCACCGATGAAACCAATGTGTGAATCTTCCAGCATGCAGTGAACCTCCATGGTTTTCATTTGTCCGTTGGACCCGCAGAGGAGGCCCCATGCGCAGGGACCTGCCGAATCAACGGCTCAGCCTCTCCTCTGCTTTTTCCCCGATGCATCCTCCGTTGACAGATGCCATGCGTTTCGTTATGAATTCGTCAGTGGTTTTTTTCAAGGATTTTCCGAAGAAAGCTTTGGTAAAGTTCCGTGGCGAAGGCGTTCACCCACGGGCTGAGGACCACTTGAGGGGATGAAATGAAGCGATTCGCCAGCGATTCGGATTATACGCCCAAAACCAGTGTGCTCATCAATGGGGATGCGGTCATTTTCCGACTCCTGCGAAAATCGGACGGCCCCGCCCTGGAGACCTTTTTCTCAAAGATCCCTGAAAAGGAAGCAGACCTCCTGAGAAGTGATGTGCGAAGCCCGGCGGTCATTTCCGCCTGGGTGGATTCCCTCGACTACTCAAGGGTCCTGCCCGTGGTTGCGTGGAGTGAAAGCACAGAACACATTGCAGGAGTGGCGACTCTGCATTTCACAAACGGGGTGTACCGGCACATTGCCGACATCCGCATCGTGGTCGGGGTCGAATACCGCAAGCTGGGGCTGGGATCAGCCCTCATAAAGGAACTCATTGAAATCGGCGATCAACTGGGGCTCCACTTTCTGAAAGCGGAGATCCTCACCGACAACCCTCTTGCCATCAAGGCTTTTCGCCAACTCGGTTTCGAGGCCAAGGTCACGCTGGACGGCTGTTACATGACGCGCAAAGGAGAAGTGCGAGACCTGGTTATCATGCTGAAGAGGATGCAGGTCAGTATGGAAAAGGACATGTTCTACCTCTTCTGAATGGCTGCCTCGCAGACATGAACGCCGACGCCGGGACCGCCCCCAGAAAAGCCGTCCGTGCCCTCAAGATTTTTTTCGGCACGAACGGTTCCGAAGGAAGTTGAGTCATGGAGGACAATTTCCGGAGGACCTAGCTGAAGCGTTCCGCCAAGTGAGGTGCCACCCTGCAGATCTCCCTGCGGATGCCCGCCGGGTCTCCAGGCACATCTGCTCCCGCCATGTTTAACAGTCTTCTCATGATCTCCCAGTCGGCCAACGCCTGTCCGGCCGGCGGAATGGCTTCCCCGAGCTGAAGGAAAGACTGTTCAAGATTGAACACGCTGCCTTGCTGCTCACCGAAACCCGCCACGGGGAGCACCACCTGCGCCACTTCCATGGCCACACCCGGCACGGTGTCCTGCACCACCAAGAATTCGATGCTCTTCAGCTTTTTCTTCCACTGCAGCGAGTCTTCCGCCGTCAGGGCCCCGGGATTTTGCACAAACAGTGCCTTCGTTTTCTTGGATTTCAGGAATTCATCCATTTCCAGGCCTTGTTTCTGCGTAAGGGAATCGATGCCCCACGCCTCTGCACAGCGCCGACTTCCCTCATCGTCGGACAGAGGCAGAAACCCCGTCTGCCGCACCGGGCTCAATCCGGTGAACAGGGCACCGGCGCTGTTGATGTGACGCGAGAGAAGCAAGACACCACCCTCTTCCCCGCCTCCGGAACGACCGGCAACGGTGGCAATCTTCAAGCAGGCCTCCGCTGCCTGGATTCTGTCCTCCGATTCCATAACAGAATCGCACAGTAGGAAAACAGGGGACCGACACTGCCTCAATCCTTTTCCCACAGCCGCCAGCTGTTCTTGCACATGGTCGCTCAAATCCCGAAGAGCTGCCCCTAAGCCCGGGGGGTTTCCAGCGCCCCCTTCCAGGCCCGATTCAGAGAGCTCCAGGTCCTTCGCCGATTCCTGGAAGATGCCCCAAACAAGGGCATTCCACAGCGGCGAGGGGGCCTCGATGGTGACTCGGCAATACTGTTGCAGGCCGACGCCCCCGCCTATCAGCCACACAGGAACCTCGCGCCGGGCCGCCCGCCGCACCATGGTGGCCACTATGGGGGCGGTGGTCTCCAGGTCATCGCCCAGAATGAAAAAACCATCCGCTCGGGCAAGATCCCCAAGTTTCAGCGTTTTTCCCCCGAGATTCCTGTATCCCTCAAGGAGACCCCACAGTTGTTCCAAAGACCGGCGACCTCGAAAGTCCATGTTGTTGGATTTCCAAGCGGACCGCATCCACCGTTGAAGCAGATAGAGGGCTTCACTAGTGGCTGAAGGAGAAGCAAGTGCTGCGACGGACTGAGGTCCATGACGTCCCGAAATCCTGGTGAACTCTTCATGGACTGCCGCCAGGGCTTCATCCCAGCTGACTTCCTTCAGGCGGCCTTTCTTGCGGATCATTGGGCTGGTGAGCCTTTCACCGAACCAGAGACGATCATAAGTGTCGAAACGCCCTCTCCGGCACGTGGAAGCCCAATTGGGTGGACCCTCATGCCCGTCGCTGATCCACACGAGCTTTGTCCCCTTCACCTTGAGGTCGATGCGACAACCGCATCCGCAATGAATGCAGTGAGTCGCCACGCTCGTCCACTGGAGACGCTCCACCGCCCGACCTTCCCTGCGTTCCATGAGTGCACCCGTGGGACACAGGTCGATGCAAAGCCCGCACTCCACGCAGCGGTCGTTGAAACGGGGATACTCCTTGAGGACAATGGCGTTCGAGCATTGGAACTCCGCACAGGCCACATTGCAACGTTCACAGCGAATGCACTTGTTGGGATCGAGGGTGATGTTCGGGTGGACATCGACGGCCGCCACCCGTTGGTAATGAATCTTTTTGCTCGGCTGATCACGCCAATCCACCTGGAACTCATTCATCAGGTCTCTAAGGCGGCAGTCAAACGCAGCGGAGCAGCCGCACACCAGGCATCGTGCCGCCTCCCTCCTGGCCTGATCCTCCCCGAAACCCAGTTCCACTTCCTGGAATCCTTGGATGCGTTCCTTCGTCCCCAGCTCCGGCATGGTCTCACGGGAAATCGTCTTCATGACACTGAAAGGTTCCCGGTCGATGCTTTCCAGGTCGCCCTTGCTGATGTTGAAATGGAGGGGCTCAGGTTCCACACGGCTGCTCCGGAAGTACCTGTCTATGGAGTATGCGGCCTTGCGACCGTCGGCCAGAGCGGCAACAACCGTAGCGGGTCCCCTGAAAAGGTCTCCGCCCACAAAGACCATCTTGATCCCCGTGTGCATGCTCCGGGGATCGCCGCCGATGGTGTTCCAGCGGGTGACTGGCAACTCAGCCATGGCGATGTCTGAATCCGGATTGGGGATTTCCGAGTATTGACCAATGGCACTGATGATCTCGTCCACTTCCACCGTGGTTTCAGACCCTTCCACCGGAATGGGGCGCCTTCGCCCGCTGGCGTCCGGCTTTCCCAGTTCCATCCGAATACACTCCAGTTTGATTCTGGAGCCGTTTCCATCAGAAATCTTGGTGGGCGCAAGGAGATACTGGATGTTCACACCCTCCTTTTCAGCCGCCTCGATCTCCTCATGGCTCGCCGGCATCTCGTTCCGCGAGCGTCGGTAGAGAATGGATACCTCCTTGGCGCCCATCCGCAGTGCAGACCGAGCGGCATCGATGGCGACATTCCCACCCCCGATGACAGCCAACCGCTTCCCCCTCACCGTCTCGATCACCCCTTCTCTTGCAATGCGCTCCAGGAAACCAACCCCTTCCGTAACCCCCTTCAGATCCTCTCCCACTACGCCCAATTTCCGAGCAGCCCAGGCACCGATAGCGAGGAAAACCACCTCGTGACCGTCCCTGTGGAGATCGTCCAGGGTGAAGTCCTTACCCCAGCGAACTCCTGTCCGGACCCCGACCCCGAGGCTGAGAATCCCCTCGATCTCCCAGTCGAGGATGACTTTGGGCAGTCGGTATTCGGGAATGCCGTAGCGCAGCATTCCCCCCAGCTTTTCCCTTTCCTCGTAGATGGTCACGCCATGTCCGAGGCACCTGAGATAATAGGCTGCACTCAATCCGGCAGGCCCTCCCCCGATGACCGCGACATAATGGCCCGAATTCCCCGGAACCTCCGGAAGGACACGCCGGCCGGATCGAATTTCGTAATCGGCGGCAAACCTTTTGCAAGGATTGATATTGACTGCTTCATCCACCAGATGTCTTCGGCAGGCCGCCTCACAGGGGTGGGGGCAGACGCGGCCGATGACCGCAGGCATCGGGATTTTTTCCTTGATGAGACGCACCGCTTCCAGGTACTCCCCTCTGCGGATGAGAGCCAAGTAGCCCTGTATGTCCACATTGGCCGGGCATGCCACGGTGCAAGGTGCCACGCAGTCCCCGTAATGCGTATCCAGGAGAAGTTCCAGCAGAAGCTTCCGGGTTCTGCGAAGTTCCTCGCTGTCCGTCACGATCTCCATCCCTTCGGCAACAGGCGTGCTGCAGGCCGCCTTGTACTGCCTCTCTCCCATCACCTGCACCACGCAAAGGCGACAGTTTTCAAGGGGGCGCAACAGGGGGCTGTGGCATAAGGTGGGGATGTAGATCCCTTCCTCACGGGCAGCCTCGAGAATGGTCGCACCTTCTGGAGCCTCAACCACCTTTCCGTTCAGGCAAATTCTCACACGCTTGCTCATTCTTTCCTCCCAATATGCTTTGGACAGAAAATGGTTTTGGGTTTGTGTCAAGCGATCACAAGACCTTCAGGCACTCAGAAGACTGCTGGTGGAGTGCGGTCGGCAAGGGTGCGGGAATTCAGGGCGATCACAGCGGCGATCCGCGAAGGGAGAGGGAACGGACACTCGGCCTGGTGCCGATCGTGCAGAGAGTTCACGGGAAACAGGAATTGGCGGAATCTCAAAAGAAAGAGATCTTCACCGTGGTGACTGTTCCCTTGAGAGAAGCAGTTGTATGTTCTCTTTCAAGGCTTGTGGATCCACAGGTTTCTCCATGAAAATATCCGCTGCGATCCAGTCCATGTCCTCGTCCAGATCCCGCGAATAGCCCTTCTCCGTGTCAGGCTGGGCGGAGATGATGATGATGGGAAGGCGCCGCAGTTTCTCGTTCTGTCTCAGCTTCACGGCAAATCGGAGTCCTTCGTCCATGGTCGCCATCATGATGTCCAGAATGAGGAGATCCGGTTGCTCGGTCTCAATGCACCGCAACCCCTCCACTGTGTTGTCCGCTGTGAGCACGTCATAACCAAAGCGCCTGAGGATGGCCCCTGTGATCTCCAGGAAACTGGGATCATCATCGATGATGAGAATTCTGTCCTCAGCCATAAGACAAACCTCCATGGAAGTGCGTTGAATGACGGTTTCCAATCTGTCCGGCCGGCCTTCAGCCCTTGGTGCCTTTCGATGCTTTAGGATCGGCGCCTATTGATTCATCTGGCACTCTTCCTCTCCCTGCGACTCTGAAGTGGAGGGCAAACGAATGACAAAACTGATCCAGGACCCTTCCTCCCCCTCGCTGTGGATGGTCCCTCCGTGCCGTTCCACGATGGTCCGGGTTATAAACAGACCCAGCCCCGTTCCCCTTACGGCCCCCCCCCTGGGCCCTTGAAGCCTCTGAAAACGTTGGAAAAGCCGGTGTCGATCCCCTTCACGAACACCTGCACCACTGTTCCACACCTCCATCCTCACCCCGCCGTCTTCGCGCTGCACCGTGATGCGGATTCTGCCCGACTCTTCCCCATACTTCAGGGCGTTTCCCACAAGATTGGTGAAAACCCCCCTGAACAACTCCGGATCCAGATTCCAACAGAAATCGTCAGGGATGTTCACCTCCACTTTCACTCCTCGCTCCCGTATGGCATTCCCCATCCCCTTGAGCACCGGCTCCACAATCTCAGCCAGAATCGGCGTCCAGCGTTTCTGAACGGGGAATTCGTCCCGTTCAATCCTGGCCAAGTCCAGGTAATGCCGAATCATTTCCATTGACTGCGTCAGATTGCGGCAGACGGCGTCCACCATGAAATCCTGGTCCCGACTCAGTGAACCGAAAATTCCCTGCTTCAGAGCATTGGCGCTCATGAAGGCGTTGGAAACAGGAGACTTCAGTTCATGAGTGACGAAACTCAGCATCTCCATGTAATGTCGATTCAGTCGAGAAAGGCGCTTGTTTGCAGCATCCAGGCTGTTGTTGGCCTGAATGATGGCGTCCATATACTCACGCAGCTCGGAGAGATCATGAAAAAACCCGACGACGGCGATCTCCTGCGAACCCTTATAGAGGATCGCCGCAGAGAGCCGAATAGGAATGGAACGACCGTCCTTACGGATGACCTCCGTTGAGTAATCCACCAGAATGCCCGGTCCCCCGTACTCCTCGCTGAGAAGGGCCTTCTTCACCGCATGGGCCTCTCTTGGGGGGTAAATTTGCTCCACGGAGAACCGTGTTTCCAGCACTTCCTTTGATTCATATCCCAGAAGCCGCTCTGCGCCCTTGTTGAAAAGAATGATGCGCCCTTCCCGATCGTTTGCCATGATACCGTCGGGGCACGCATCCAAGAGCCTCTGTTCGAACTCATAGCGCAGGCGCAGCCTCTCCTGGTAGGATCGGATCCCTGCGGCCATGCACTGGAATGCCAGAAAAAGCCTCGAAAGTTCATCCTTGCCGGAACGGGCGTAAACCGCGCATTGGCTGCAGGGATCGGCTGAGTCCCGAGGCGGCAAGGGCGCTTCCATGACCTCCCCGTTGCGGGCAAGCGGACACCGGGAACAGTAGGGGGTGAACTCCCCTGGACCCTTGTCCAGAACCCCTTCACCTCCGAAATCAGAATTGGCGCAGGGAAATTTCGCTTTCACCTCTTTCACCACATCCTCCAACCGCCCCGTGGCCAAGCAATGGGCCATGCCAAGAAGCCGGTTCACCGGCAGGACGATCATTCTGGTGAACCATCGCGTGACGAAAAAGCTCACCACGAGCAAAACCAGGGCAGTGGTGATCAACACCTGGAACAACTGCCGGCCGAGATCGTCCAGGGACTTGGTGGAAAAACCCACACGAACGGTCAACGGTGCATTTGAAACGTGAGAACCTCGCGTCTGGGTCACCATCTCGTAAATTGGCCCGTGGGGTGTCTTTTCCCTGGAATAGAGGCTCCCAGGCTGAACGCCCTCGGAGATCCATCGATCGATCCCCTCGCCGAGCGCCTCCTTTTCCATTTGAAAGATCACCCGGTTGTCGGCATCCGTCAGTTCCACGAAGAGAAGCTTGGGACGCACCTGAAAAAGGGTGAAGAGTCTTCTTTTCGCCTCCGATTCAAAATCCTCCCGCGGCAACTCCACCACTTGGGAGAGAACAGTCCTGTTCACCCTGCCCGCCTCGAACTCCAGGTCCTTTTCCATGGCCGGCAGGATCAGCCTTTCGATCGCAACGGCCCCTGTGACCACCACAAACAACAGCATGGCCAAGGTGACCAGCATGATTTTGTTCTGAAAGCTCAGTCGGCTGATGAATTGCATGGTCCGGGCCCGCGTGAAAGGAAAAGTTGCAACACACCCTCAATTGCATTCCAGGCGTGTCTGCGACCAGCTTGCCCCATTTTTTCCCACGTCATCCCCCTCCCCACTCTCACGGATTGCCGATCAAACCGGCAAAGGAACGGCTCGGGGGAGGCGTCATCATGATGCAGGCCGAAGAGAATTCCTCCAGCCCCCCGCACAGGCGGTGTTCATTGAGAACTGGAGTTTGGGGGAGATAAGCGGCAGAGGAGAGAAGAGCGGCTTCCACTCGACAGAGTCATGCGCAAGAGACCTCATGATCGATCTGCTCACTGGGATTAAAGCACGATATCGTTTCCCGGTCAAATTCGTTGTTCGTTTGTTCATTTCCATTGATGGGACGGGGCCATGCGCCTTTCGACGCTGTCGAGACCCGACAGACGCCAGCGGCAATTCGCTTGAGGCAAACGGATTTTGCACACCTTCATGACATGAGTTCAATTGCATCCTCCCCCCCATCCCTCTTCTGCCTCAGCCCCTGGCAAGAGCCGTCCGGAACTCGGCAAAATTGCCCTCTTGCGACCTTCCATGGTGTCGCGAGGGATCGCGCCTTTTGCCTGGGACCTCCTCGATTCGGCCTTGTGCCACGTCCCCGAAATGCATCTCAACGCCTTGTTATTTTTCAATGTTCATGGTAATGATCTGGTCTCAGGAAAAGGCTCTGCACGATGAACACCAACAGGGGGAGGGGCTGCAAACATGAAAAGGATGTGGATTCAACCCAGCGCAAACTGCGACAGGGAAAACCTGAAAAAAAGGCTCAGCGAGATCGGCAAGATCGAGGATGACTCCCAGCACGCCAACCGCCTTATTTTGACCTTCCACAATCAGTCCGAGAGCGGTGTACTCATGGCAGGTTTCAGGCTGTCAGAGGATTTCCTACAGGACTTCGAAGACTTTGATATGATCCGCTAAAACCCGACCGGGACATGGATGCTGCCCGGCCCTCTTCCCCGGGAAATGGTCGAAGACTTCAAGGCCCAAGCCCCAGGAGGGGGGCCCGGGTCCGTCCCCTCACGGCGCAGGGAGAGACCTCTCCTGTTTGACATCCTCACCCTGCGACGATCCATTTTTTTAGATGCTCCAAAGTCCTCCCGGCGGGTTTCATGAGCTGAAGGTGCAAATCTTCAGCTGGTGGTGGCGGATGGGTTCATTTCACGGCGGCAAACTTGAACTTGCTCTTTTCTCCTTCCGGCAGCGCAATTCTCTCGGCCCCTGCAGGACCGTCACCGACCGGCCACTGAACGCCCTCGGGCGCAATGGTTTCATGGGAAAGACCGTTCAGATCGGAAATCAGTTGGCCGGCTTCTGCAAAAGCCGATTCGAGGGAGTCAGCCTGAAGTTCACCGTCGAGCCTTCCCAAAAGACCATTGATCAGGTCGAAATCGCTGCGGACATCGCCCTGCAAAGCCAAAACCGGCTGCAAGCGCTGGATTCGCCGTTCACAATTGGTGGCCGTCCCCCGCTTCTCCACAAAAGTCACCGCTGGAAGAACGACCTGCGCCGCCTCACACAGTTCCGAACTCAGGCAGTCCTGGACAACCAGCACATCCAGCCTTGCCAGGGCGCTTTCCAACCGTTTCTTATTGGGCACGAGCTCTAAGGGATTGAGCCCGATCAGGTAAAGTCCCTTGATTTCGCCCCTCTCGATGGCTTCAAAGACCTTCGAACAGTGCATACCGGGCTTGTCAGGAGGCGAAACTCCCCATACCTTGGCTGCGGTCTTCCTGGCAGGGCTCGACGTGACAGGACGGTAACCGGGAAGGTACTTGGGAAGCGCTCCGAAATCGCCGGCACCCTGCCCGTTTCCGCCGAATCCCATGAGGCAGGGAGTTCCACCGGGCACCCCCACCGATCCTAGGAGCAATTGAAGGTTCACACAATTCCGATAGAAGCTCTCATTGGCCGTGTTGTCCAGCGGTTCCGCCCCATGGACGAGGCAGGCAGGCCTCCGGCTGGCGTAGAGACGGCCGGCATCCCGGATTTGCTCCTCAGAGAGGCCGGTCTTTTCCGCGACGTCCCCCAGGTTGATCTTCTGGACGCTCCGTTCCAACTTCGCAAAATCCTGCGTGCACTTCTCCACGAAGGCCTTGTCGTACAGCTCTTCCGTGAGGATCACCTTGATCAAACCCTGTAACAGGGCCGATTCACTCCCTGCTTTGATGGCCAGATGCATGTTCGCAGTCTTGGTCATTGGCACTGGGGAAGGATGGACCACGATGAGAGGGGCTCCCCCACGCGCAGCCTTCCGGGCTCGAATTGCCGCCATGGCATGCTTTTCGATGGTATTGGATCCCATCACGAGCACTGCACCGGCTCGTTCGATGTCCTGAAGGCTGCCGGGCATTGCCCCAAACCCTAGGCTTGCCGACATGGCCTCGTGAATCGCCTGCTGCCAGGCTCCGGAGGCGTTGTCCACGTGATTGGTGAAGAGGGCGCAACGGGCGAGTTTTTGAGCCAGGTAATACTCCTCGTTGGTGAGCATGCTCCCACAGAGCACAGCAATGGAGTTCACCCCGTGAGAATCCCGGACCTTTTGAAGGGCTGCAGCCGCAGCATCGAGAGCCTCATCCGTAGAACACGGAACCAGCTCTCGCTGAGCATTTTGCATTGCAGCAGTTCTCAGGCGGTCGGGCGAATTGATGAAATTGAAATTAAAACGGCCTGCCTTGCACAGGGCTCCCCGGTTCGACGGGGACTCGGCGTTCCCCACAACCCGCACCACCTTGTCTTTCAGAGTATCGTACTGAGCCCTGCAGCCTGAAGGGCAGTGGAGGCAAATGGTCGCCGTTCCCTTCAACTGCCAGGAACGCACTTCACCCCTCCCCACCCGGTACCCGATGGCGTCCACCGGGCAGAAATCCGCGCAGTGACCGCAGTCCTCGCACCCAGCCTCCGCAAGGGGAAGGCCGAAGGCAGTGGAAATCCGCTGGTCGAAACCCCGGCCGACCTTCGTCCAAATGTCCGCTCCCTGTATTTCGTGGCAAGCGCGGATACACCGCCGGCACAAAATGCATTTGTTCATGTCGATGAAGAGGTATGGACTCGGGTCCGAATCAACGGTGTATTTGTGCCGTGCTCCCTCGTACTTGGTGGACTTCACCTGGTAGATGTGCGCCAGATCCTGCAACTCACAACTGCCCGTGGCATAGCAGGTCATACAATCATTGGGATGGTCGGACAAGAGCAACTCCATGATGGTCTTGCGGGCTTCGATCACCATGGGGGAATCGGTTTGGATCACCATTCCGTTGCGCACCGGGTATACACATGCGGCGACGAGAGTGGACCAGTCTCCACGCACATCCTCCACGACACAGATGCGACAAGCTTCTTCCAGCGGCAGCAAGGGATGATAGCACAGGACGGGAACGTAAATCCCGGCCTTCTCCGCCGCCTGGAGTATCGTTGAGCCCTTTTCCACTTCCACTTCCTGGCCGTTGATCTTGAGTGTACCCGTTGCCATAGCGAGTTATCCCTTTGACGGTCTCTAGATGATGGTACTGAAGCACCCCGGTCCCTTGGTTCACCCTCATTTCTTCCTGCGTCTCATGGCCTGCTTTCTCTGGTATTCCATGAGTTCCTTGCAGACCCCCGCGGGGCATCTTTTCTCCTCTATGTGCGCTCTGAACTCATCCTCAAAATGGGTGACTGCGCTGAGCACCGGTCGACTGCTCGTCATGGCGAACTCACAGTGAGGAATGGCGATCATGGCGTGGCAGAGTTCCCGGATCTGGAGTAGGTCGTTTTCGGTTCCCCTCCCCGTGACGATCTTCTCCATGCTCTCATGCATTCTCTTCATTCCCAGTCGGCAGGGAACACACTTGCCGCACGAGACGTTTTCCTCGAAATCGAGGAAGTACTTGGCCACCTCCACCATGCATATCCCCTCATGGATCGTGGCAATGAGCCCCGAGCGCTTGTCGTAATATATGTCGGTCCGGTAGGTTCTTTCGGGGTCGATGGAGAGAAGCTCGAAGAGGATGCGCCCCTTGAGAAGGGTTTCATGAACAATGTAATGCACGTGTTCCCGCCGCACTTTCAAGTAGAAAAAGGCCTTGTGGGGGAAACCCAAGAAAGGCCCCGCTTCGCAGAACCCACCACACCCCACCTTGAGGTTGCCCACCTGGATCTGCAGGCCGGCTCGGCCGATTTCCTCCTCCAGTGCATCCCGCAACTGTTCGCAGCCGCAGGGACAGCCGGCTTTCGGCGTGCAAACCGTCACGCAGGGCAGCGGCGAATCCTCAAGACAGAACGCTGCAGGCTTCCGATCCCTTCTCACCTCTCCCGCCGGAGTCTCCGCGGAGTTCACCGGCTCCTTTTTCAAGAAGGGAACCCACGGCTTCTTGTTCAATTCCTGAGTCAGATCCTTGAAAAATCCCATTGTGGCTCTCTTTCCTGTCAAGCGTGAGTCCAACCGGTTCCTTCGCGGGTGCACGTCAATAGAGGCTGCGAGCGGCGGCTTCCGTCAATGCGACGAACTGGTCGGGGAAAACACCGAGGTAAACCATCAGGATCACCAGTGCGATGCTCATGGTTCGCGTCCAGGAATCCACCGGTACGGGGGGATAAGGATGTACCGGCTCCAGAAGGTATGCCGCTTTGATGACGATCAAATAATAGTATAGAGAAATGGTCGCGTTGACCATGCCAATGATGACCAAGGCCAGATATCCTTTTTCGAGGGCGGCCGCAAAAACGAGAAACTTCCCCGTGAATCCCACGGTGGGAGGAATGCCCGCCAGCCCGAAAAGCCCGAGCATGAGCGTCATGGCGAGGAGGGGAGATCGCTTGTGCAAGCCGGCCAGTTCCTTGATCTGGAGATTGTGCCCGTCTTCGGCGACCCTCATGATCACCATGAAGCAGCTATAAGTCATGACCAGATAAGCGATGGCATAGTAGATGGCACTGGCGTACCCGCGCTGCGTCATGCTCAGGATTCCAATCATCATGTAGCCGGCATGGGCAATGCTGGAATATGCCAGAAGCCGCTTGAGGTCTTTTTGGATGATGGCGACCAGGTTGCCAAACGTCATGGAGAGGATGGAAAGAACCACCAGCAACTGGACGAAGAGCTCACTGGCTTCGTTGGAAAAACCCACGAAACGGATGACCATGGCCGCCGCGGCCATCTTCGAGGCCGTGCCAATGTATGTGGTCACTTGGTTGGCAGCACCCTGGTAGACGTCGGGGGCCCAAATGTGAAAGGGGAAAAGGGCCTGCTTGAAAAAGAAGCCGGAGAGAGCAAGGATGAGCCCTACCACCGCTGCAGGTTCATGGATCACCGTGGGAAGGATCCGGATCACCTCCGTCACGTATGTATTCTGCACAACACCGTAAAGAAGGCTGATGCCGAAAAGCATGAACGCGGAGGCCGTGACTCCGATCATGAAATACTTGATGCCTGTCTCCGCGTATTCGTCCGCCCTCTGTCTCATGGGGACAAGGAGGTAAAGGGAGTAAGACGACAGCTCGATGGCCACGTAAATGGTGAGGAGCTCAACAGAACTCACCAGCATCATCATGGCCAGGGTGCAGACGGACAGAAAGAAGTAGAATTCGGCGTGCTGCCTTTCGCTGACACCCTTGAGTTCACTGCACGAAAAGACCACCCAGAATGTCCCCATGGCAATGAGCAGCTTAAACAGCTGGCTGTAAAGGTCCACCCGGTAGGCGTCGAAGAAGAGCATCCCCTCCTGCCTGGCCGACAGAACGGTGACGACCACACCGACCGCCGAAATGGTGAGCGCCCAGATGTAGAGGCGGGAAGGCTGCTGCCTTCTGCTGAGGGACGCGCAGAAGAACACTGCCGCCATGAGAATGTAAAACAGCTCAGGAACGAAAAGGACCCATTGCATCATTGTCGCTTCTTCCCTTCACTAAACGGACAGGCCTGCCACAAATGGGATGACTGCACTCTGGATCACATCCAGCATGACCCGGGGAAACATCCCGAAGAACAGGATGGTCCCCACCAGGATGATTCTCGGGGTGGCGAGGAAAAGGGGCACGTCGGGAATGTGTTCCCACTTCTCGTTCTTTTCGCCGTAAAACGTCTTCTGAACGACCCGGAGCATGAACAGGGCGCTGACCACCAACCCGCTCACTGCCAGGATGCCGCGCACCGGATAAGTCTTCACCGCAGAGATGAATACAAGGAGTTCGGCCCAGAAGCTTGCCATGAATGGCACACCGATGCCCGCAAAAGCCGCAATGATGAAAAAGGCGGAAGCCACCGGCATGGTCCTGGAAAGACCTCCCAGTTCAGGGATCATCTTCGTGTGCGTCTTGTCGTAGATATAGCCGACAGAGGAGAAGAGGAGGGCCGTCATGACCCCATGGGCAAACATCTGGAAGACCGCCCCATTGATACCGTTGACCGTCATGGTGGAGAGGCCGAGGCCCACAATGCCCATGTGTGAAACACTTGAATAGCCGATGACGTACTTGAGGTCCGTCTGGGCAAGTCCTACAAAAGCGCCGTAAACGATCCCCACCGTCGCCAGAAGGGCCATGAGTTCCGACCAGTACCCCAGTCCTTCGGGGCATAAGGTCATACCCAGCCGCAGGATCCCATATGCTCCCAGCTTCATGAGCACCCCCGCGTGGATCATGCTCACCGCTGTCGGCGCGGCTACGTGGCCTACGGGCGACCATGTGTGGAACGGCCAGACACCGGCGAGGATACCGAAGCCGAGGTAGAGCATGATGAAAGCGACTCTTTGCACTTGAGGCGTGAACCCAATCCGCTGGAGCTCAAACAGGTCGAAAGTCCCGGCACCGCCCTGGACCCAGAGGTAAATGATACCCGGCAAGATGAGGGCACTGCCCGCAAGGAGATAGAGCGTCAGTTTCATGCCTCCGTATTCCTTGCGCGTGCCTCCCCAGATGGCGATGAGCGGGTACATGGGGAATAGGGAAACGTCGTACCAGACGAAAATCCAGAATAGGTCCATGGACATGAAGACGCCATAAACCCCCGCCACCAGGAGGAACATGAAGGCGAAAAACTCTTTCACGCGCACCTCCAGTTCCCACATGGTCAAGACCCCCGTGAAAAGCACCACGGCGGTGAGGAGCAGCATGGGCGCGTTGATGCCGTCCACCGCATTGAACCAGTAGATGCCGAGGCCCTTCACCCAAAGGTACCGCTCCACGAACTGCAATCCCCCTTTTTGCACGTCGTAGGTCAGATACACCCAGACGCTCAGGGCGAGCCCCACGGCTGAAAATGCCAGGCTGACCTGTTTGATCAGTTTGTCACGCCCGTCGGGGATGAAAACGATGACCAGGAGGCCAACGATGGTGGACGCCAAGATTGCGGTGAGAATCGGAAAAGAAGCCATTTCCATCGGAGTCATAAGCCGGTCCATCCGTTATTCAAAAAAGGGTGTCTGAATTGTTGGATCTCACCAAAACGTTCCGTCCCATTCGCCGTCAGGTGCAGGCTTCCCGAAGTGCTCCCCCCGGGAGGCCCGTATCCCATCTCCCTTAGGCAAGAAGGAAGTAGAGCACCACAAAACCCACGGCCACGATCATTACCAGCAGGTTGTACTGAAGCATGCCCGACTGGAGAAAGCTCAAAAGCCGACCTCCGGCAACGGTGAAAAAGCAGATCCCGTCGATTCCTCCGTCGATGACCCTGCGATCGTTGCGGGTGAAGACATTTGTGAGGCCGGAGTAGATCACCTTATCCAGGAAGGCGCGCAGAAACGCATCCATGTACCACCGCGCCGCAAAGAGTCTCTCCACTACGGGGAAAGCCCGGAGAAACCCCTCCTGGGTGGCCCCCTTTCTTCCAAACTCCATGAAGGCCCAGAAAATGCCTCCCAAAGCCATGGTTACGGCACCGATCAGCAGGGCGTAATGACCGATCCCATGGCCGTCATGGGCCGCAGCATGCCCTTCCCCCCCGGATGCCGCAAGTTGAGCCGGCACACTCCCATGTCCCATGAGAAAGCTTTCCAGGGAAGACTGGGAAAACCCGAGCACGACGGAAATCCCCGCCAGGATCATGACAGGCACCGCCATGGTCCAGAAGATGTACCCGTGGTGTTCCCCCTCGTGATCATCATGGCCATGTCCCGAACCTTTTGCGTCATGAACTCCGTGGGCCGCTGCAACGCCCCTGGGGAAGAGCATGAAGAAAATGAGCCGAAACGTATAATAGGCGGTCATGAGGGCGCCGACCAACCCTGCACCCAGCCAAAGCTTGTTGGGATGGTTGGCGAGCACCCCGAGAATCGCTTCCTTGCTGAAGAAACCCGAAAAGGGGAAGATTCCTGAAAGGGCCAAGGCCCCCACGGTCATGCAAACCATGGGGATCATCAGTTTTCTCCCCCCCTGTTGACCGATGATGCGAAAATCGTTCGTGTGGTATTCGTGGATGAAAATGCCCGAACACAGAAAAAGCAGCGCCTTAAACCCCGCATGGGTGGTCAAGTGAAACACGCCGGCAAAATACCCGCCCGCAGCAAGCCCCATGACCATGAACCCCAGTTGGCTCACTGTGGAATAAGCCCAAACCTGTTTGAGATCGTAAGTGGCCATGGCCATGGTGGAAGACAGGAGCATGGTGACCGTCCCGATGGCGAGGGCCAGCGCCATAGCTTCAGGCGACATGGAATAGAAAGGAAAAATGCGGCTGAACATGTAGACGCCTGCAGCCACCATGGTGGCGGAGTGCAGCAGCGCGCTGACGGGAGTGGGACCTTCCATGGCATCGGGCAACCATGTGAGGAGCGGAAATTGGGCACTTTTGCCCATGACCCCGCCGAAAATGAGCAGAGCCGAGATGGTGATGAGATACTGGGGAATCTGATGCCCTTGCCCCGCCTCGTTCATCCGGACAATGCTCAGGTCCCCAAAGCCAAGCACCAGGATAATGAGTCCCAGGAAAAAGCCGATGTCCCCGAGGCGGGTCATGACGAAGGCCTTTTTTCCTGCCTGGGAAGCGCTCCATTTTTCGTAATAGAACCCGATCAGCAGATAGGAGGCGAGCCCCACCAATTCCCAGAAGATGAAAAGCTGGAGCATGCTCGGCGCAATGACCATGCTCATCATGGCCCAAGCGAAAAGAGACTGGAAGGCGTAGTACCTGCTGAAACCCGGATCACCCGACATGTACCCGATGGAGTAAACCTGCACCAGGAAACTGATCACCGCGACGATGGTGAGCATCAGCAGGCTCAACGGGTCCAGAAGGTATCCGAAGGGGATGACGATATCATCCGCAAGAAGCCAGGGAAACTCGTATTGAACAGGGGCTCCCGCGCCGTAGAGAGTGATGAGGAGGTACAGGCTGCTCAGGAGCGACACCGATACGCTTCCCACCGAAATCGTTGCCGATAGCCTTTGGTTCTGGCGGGTGAAAACGAGAATGACCGCCATGGAGAGAAACGGCAGGCTCGTCCCCAAAGCTGCGGCCAGAAGAACGGGATCCTTCAAGAGCGACATCATGACCGATTATCCCCTCAGTTGTTGTGCACGCTCAATATTGATGGAATGAAGGCGGCGAAACAGGGCTAGGATGATACTCAGCCCGATGGCCGCTTCAGCTGCCGCCAGGCCCATGACAAACAAGGTGATGATCTGCCCTACGGTCGGATCGGGAGCCAGAAAGCGGTTAAACGCCATGAAGTTCACGTTGGCTCCGTTGAGCATCAATTCCACCGCAATGAGCATGCCGATGAGATTCCGGCGCTGCAGCACCCCCAGCAGGCCAATGCTGAAAAGGGCCGCACCAATGGTGAGATAGACATTCAGGCTGTTCACGAACTCAACCTCCGCGTAAATCCTGCCGTTACGATGGCGCCGATGATCGCCACCAGAAGCACGAGGGAAATCACCTCGAAAACCAGGTCGTACTTGGTGAGCAGCATGTGCCCGATGGCCGCAATGGACCAGTCCATCCCCCGGTCCGCAGCCGGTACCCAATGGGTGGTAGAAAACACACCCACCGCCCCTGCAAAGAAGACGACGCTTGCCCCAAGTCCCATGGCCACTTTGGGGAGTTCACGACGGGGGACTTCCAGATGCAGGGGTCTGGAAAGCATGATGGCGAAAACGATGGAGATGGTGATGGCTCCCACGTAGATCAGCAACTGCATGAGTGCGATGAAAAAGCTTCCCAGGTAGAGATAGAGACCGGCCACTCCGGCCAGGGCCAGGGCCAGGCCCAGGACATTGTAGAGAATATTGCGCGGAAAGACGGCGATGGAGGCTCCGGCAAACGTCAGGCCCACCACCACCCAGAAGGCCATCTGTGCCAGAGTTTCGGTTGCAAACGGGTTCATGAAAATCCCCTCCTGCGAAGCGTTCGTGGAGACTCAGGAATTTCTTTGTTCGAGCCTGGCCATGAGGTCAACGATTGAATCCAGCCGGGATTCCCCTTCCAATTCATACTCCCTGGAATACTGCAGGGTTTTCGTAGGACATGTCTCGACGCACAAACCACAGAGGCTGCAACGCGAAAAATCTATGAAGTAATGGGTGGCCGTCTTGGCGCTGTTCAGATGCGCCTTGACCCCCTGAACCTTGATGACGTGGGATGGGCAGGCCCTCTGGCAGGCGCCGCAGGCGATGCACTTGTGGGTCCCCGTATCGGGAAATCGCTTGAACTCGATGTGGCCCCGATAGGCCGGCGACAGATTCAACTGCTTGCGGGGGTATTGGACGGTCACGACAGGGCGACACAGCCGCCGAACAGTCACCCGCATTCCCTCCACCAGACTCCATCCGCCTTCGACGATTTCTTTCCAGTAGCCCATACAGCCTCTTTCCTTCAATATATTGCGCTGGTTTCTCCCTCTTGGTTCAGCCGTTGGCAACTCCCTGTTCAACTCCCACGGGGAAAGCGAAAAAGGGATCCTCTCACGTTACACCAGCTTCAAAACGATCGCCGTCACGACCAGATTGGCAAGGCTCAGTGGGATCATGAATTTCCACGACAGGTTCATGAGTTGATCGAAGCGCAGCCTCGGGAAAGTCCATCGAACCCACATGATGACGAAGATGAGCACATATGTCTTGGCAAGGAACCAGACGATGCCCGGTACACCCAGATCCAGGCCGAACGGCCCGTGCCAGCCGCCGAAAAAGAGGCTCGTGGCCACGGCGCTCACAATGAACATGTTGGTGTATTCAGCCAGAAAGAAAAGCCCGAACCGCATACCGCTGAATTCCGTGTGGAATCCGGCCACCAATTCGGATTCGGCTTCGGGGATGTCGAAGGGAGCCCGGTTGGTTTCCGCCGTGGCGCAAATGAGGTAGATGAGGGCGGCCACCGGCTGGATGAGGAAAAACCAGACCCTTTCTTGCCCTTTCACAATTTCGGAGAACTGAAAGGAGTTGACCATGAGCACCACGCTCAGCACAGCCAGGAGCAGAGGAATCTCATAGGCGACGTTCTGAGCGACGGACCGGATGGCCCCGAGAAGAGCATACTTGTTGTTGGACGCCCACCCCCCCGCAAGGATCGCAAGGACGGTGAATGCGGAAAAAGCAAAGATCAGGAGCACACCGACGTTCATGTCGCGGATGATGAGGTTCGGGGCGAATGGGAGCACCAGGAATCCCACCAGAACCGGCATGAAAACAAGGACTGGTGCTATTGGGAAGAGCCTGCTGTCTGCCGATCTCGGGGTGATGAGCTCCTTGCCCACCAACTTGAGACCATCCACGATCGTTTGCAGCAGGCCAAAAGGCCCCACTTCCTTCGGCCCGATGCGAAGCTGAATGTGTCCCGCCACTTTGCGCTCCAGCCAGACGAGAAACAGAGCGTTGAGTTGGGAGAACGCCAGCACGATCACAAGCCCCAACACCAGCCGAAACCATTCAGAAGTCACCAAAGATCCCATCATTCTGCTCTCCCTTGAACAAGACGATCCAGGGCGGAAGCCGTCGTCTTCTCCCTGCCCGCCTTCCGTGGGTCCAGGAGGAAAGGCTGTCCTCCTCCCCGGAAGGCTCTCCCCCTCTACCCGAGAAGCTTCAACTCAGCGATCGATTTCCGGAATCACCACGTCGATGCTTCCCAGAATAGAGATGGCATCAGCCACCATGGTTCCGCAGAACACGTCCGTGAGCACATGGAGGTTACTGAAACTGGGCACCCGGATGTGGCACCGGTAAGGGTAGGGGCTTCCATCGCTCACCAGGTAATAGGCAGTCAGGCCGCGGGCGCTTTCAAAGGCGAAGTAGAGCTCCCCCTTGGGGGGAGCGAGCCGAAAAGAAACCGACTTGTTGAGATAGGGGCCCCCCTTCGGCATGCGGTCCAGGGCCTGCTCGATGATGCGACAACTCTGTTCCATTTCCTCCAGCCGCACATTGTATCGATCGAGGGCATCCCCGTTGGTGCCCACGGGGATCTCAAAGTCAAACTGGTCATAGATCTCGTAGGGTTCCACCTTGCGCATGTCGAAGGGTATCCCGCACGCCCGGAGATTGGGTCCGGTCACCCCGAACTGCCTCGCCTGTTCAGGATGGATCACGCCCACGTTCCGGGTGCGATGGATGAAGATGATGTTCTTAGTCACCAGATTGTGATAGTCGGGAAACCTGCTTCGCAGCCTTCCAATGAAAGCCCTGGTCATCTCAAGGAAGGTGTCGTCCACATCCCGGCACACGCCTCCAAAGCGGCAGTAGGAATACGTCAGGCGCGAACCGCTCACCCGGTCCAGAATGTCCAGGATGTTTTCCCGGTCATCGAAGGCATACAGGAAAGGCGTGAACCCCCCAAGGTCCATAACGTATGTTCCGAACCAGAGGAGATGGCTGGAGATGCGGTTCAACTCGGCACAGATGGTCCGGATGTACTTGGCCCGCAGGGGCACCTCGATACCGGCGAATTTCTCCACGGCGAGGGCAAAACCATGATTATACAGCAACCCGGAAAGGTAGTCCATCCGGCTCGTGTTGGGCATGAACTGTTTGTAGGTGCGATTCTCCCCCATCTTCTCATGACCGCGATGGCCATATCCCAGGACAGGATCGGCTTTCACAATGAATTCCCCGTCCAGGTCGAGGAGCACGCGCAATACCCCGTGAGTGCTGGGATGCTGGGGGCCAAGGTTCAGGGTGTAGACGCGATCGACGGCAGGGGGAGTGATCGGTTTAGGCATAGATCTCTTCTCTCTTCCGATAGGCTGCAATCTTGCCAAAGGTCTTCCTCAGGGGATGAAAATCCGCATCTTCGGGAAGGAGCAAATTTCGCGGATCCGGATGATCCGCAAAGACATACCCGAAAAATTCCCGGACTTCGCGTTCCAGCCACACCGCCGAGGAGAAGATCCCGCTGAGGGTCGGGATCTTCTCCTCGTGGGGAAACAGGACTCGAAGGGAGAACCTCGACTTGGGTTCATAAGTATGAAAATGGTAGACAATTTCCGCCGTGTCCTCGAAATCAAGTCCCGTCATGGATTCCAGATAAGCTCCTGCATGGTCGCATGCTGAAGCGATCTCCACGATCCGGGCCACAGGAACCCGTGCAGAAAAAGCCACCCCAGACTCGTAGCCCTCGTCCTCACTCACCGCGCCCTCGGGAAGCAGTTTGCGAAGCTTTTGAAGAATCAGGTCTCTCTTCATCATGATCCACTCTTCCTCCCAGTGCGACGGAACCGCCGAAGCAGATTGCGGTTTTCCCCTTTGGTGATCTTGTCCTCCAATGCCAGGAAACCCTGGATGAGACCTTCCGGGCGGGGGGGGCAACCGGGCACGTAGATGTCCACGGGCACGATGAGGTCCGCTCCGGGCACGATGGCGTACTGCCCGTCATATTCAAACGGACCTCCCGAAATGGCACAGTTCCCCATGGCGATACACCACTTGGGGTTGGGCATCTGGTCCCATAACATCTGAATGGCCGGAGCCATTTTCCTGGAAATGGTCCCTGCCACGATCATGAGATCCGACTGCCTTGGCGACGGACGAAAAACGCCTGCTCCGAAGCGGTCCAGATCAAACCTGGAGGCCCCAGCGGCCATCATTTCAATGGCACAGCATGCGAGCCCGAACGTCATGGGCCAAAGGGAGTTGGCCCGAGCCAGGTTGAGTACGTCATCCAACAGGGCGAACTTGATGACCGGTTCTCCCGGAGCTACTTTTGATGTTGCCACTCGAACACTCCTTTGCACCACGCATAGACGATGGCCAGAGAGAGAATGCCCACAAAAATCAGCACCTCCACCAGGTCCCTCATGGGATAGCTTCCGTAGACCAGGGCGACGGGGAACAGGTAAAGGACATCCACATCGAAAGCGAGAAAGATGAGGGCATAAATGTAATAGGCCACAGTGAACTGGATCCAGGCGCTCCCGATGGTCTGCATCCCGCTTTCATAGGTCTCCTCGCGCTTTGCCCCCATGCTCCTTTTCACAATGAGCGATGAGAGAATGAGGGGAACCACGGCGAAGACGACGCCCACGAGCAGGTAGAGGGCAACCGCCAAAAAGTCGAAAAGTAGTCCCTGAGTCGGCATTCCTTGCTCCATCTCTATTCGATGCTGATGGCTCCAAACTTGCAACTCTCGAGGCAGATCCCGCAACGCACGCAGATGTCCTCGTCAATGACGTGGCATTCCTTCTTCGCTCCAAGAATCGCCCCCTCGGGGCACTTGATGCGGCACCGTCCACAGCCGGTACATTTGTCCACGTCGATGACGTAGGTGATGAGAGCCTTGCAGACTTTCGCGGGGCAACGCCTCTCGTAAACGTGTGCTTCATACTCGTCCCGGAAATAATGGATGGTGCTGAGGACCGGGTTGGGTGCGCTCTTGCCGAGGCCGCACAGGGCCGCCTCCTTCATGCTGCGACCCAACTCCTCCAATTGCTCGATGTCGCCAGGTTTGCCCTTCCCTCCGCAAATGCGCGTGACGATCTCCAGCATGCGCTTGACACCCACCCTACACGGCACACACTTTCCGCAAGATTCCTCCGCGAGAAAGGTGAGAAAGTAGCGTGCGACGTCCACCATGCAGGTGTCTTCGTCCATGATGATCATGCCCCCCGAACCCATCATGGAACCCGCCTGCTTGAGCTTCTCAAAATCTACGGGAAGGTCGATGAGCTTTTCGGGCACACACCCCCCGGACGGGCCGCCCGTCTGAACCGCCTTGAACCGCTTCCCCCCTGGAATGCCCCCTCCAATGTCGTACACGATCTTCCGAAGAGGGGTCCCCATGGCCACTTCCACAAGGCCGCTGTTGTTGATCTTCCCCACTACGGAAAAGATCTTGGTTCCCTTGCTTCGCTCGGTCCCGATGGAAGCGAACCACTTCCCGGAACGGTTGATGATGTGCGGGACACTGGCCCATGTTTCCACGTTGTTGAGGTTGCTGGGCCGCATCCAGAGACCCTTCTCCACGGTATGAATGTGTTTGCCCCTGGGTTCCCCGATCTTGCCCTCCAGGGAAGCCATAAGCGCCGTGGATTCCCCGCAGACAAAGGCGCCCCCCCCCCGGTTCACGAAAATATCCAGGCTGAAGCCGCTGCCCAGAATATTTTCCCCCAGGAGGCCGTATGACTTTGCCTGCTGAATGGCCCAGTTGCAGTTCTTGACGGCAAGGGGATACTCGTATCGGCAATACACATACCCTTCCGTCGCCCCGATGGCATATCCGCCGATGATCATTCCCTCGAGGACCTGATGGGGATTCCCTTCCAAAAGGGCCCGGTCCATGTACGCGCCGGGATCCCCCTCGTCTGCGTTGCACATGACGTACTTGATCTCCCCGCGGGCTCGACGGCACGATTCCCACTTCACCCCAGCAGGAAACCCCCCACCTCCGCGGCCCCTCAGGCCGGAGACCTTCACCTCCTCGATGACCTGTTCCGGCTGCATTCCGGACAGAACCTTGGCAAGAGCGGAATACCCCCCCCGGGAGATATAGTCATCGATATCTGTGGACCAGTTGAGGCCTGTATCATTGAAGATGATCCTCTCCTGGCCGGCGTAAAAGGGAATGTCCCTCTCCCGGACGATCTTCTCCCCGGTCAAGGGGTCCGAGTAAAGCAGATCCTCGACGAGGGCGTCTCCCAGGACCGTCTTTTCCACGATCTCCGCAACCCGCTCCTTGTGCACCCGTTCGTAGAAAATGTTTTGCGGTTCGATGACCACGATGGGCCCCCTGGCGCAAAAACCGTGACAACCGGTCAGGGTCACCATGTACTCCCTCGAGACCTGCCGCTGGCTGAGGTTTTCCTCGAAAACGGGCACCAGATGCACCCCGCCGCCCGAATAGCACCCGGGTCCACCACAGATCCTGATGCGTTTCTTGATGGAGTCTCTTTTCCGATTGATCTCTTCCCGCAGCCTCTCCAGATCCTGCACACTATTGAGCCGACTCATCGCATCTCCATTAAGACTCTTTTTCCCTGAGTTCCTTCACCAAAAGGGAGGTCTTGCTCGGCGTCATCTCACTGTACGTCACTTCCCCCACCATGACGACGGGGGCGGCGGCGCAGGCCCCCACGCAGTTGACGGTTTCCAGAGTGACAAAGAGATCCTCGCTGGTTTCCCCGGTCTTCATGTTCAGGTCCTGTTCCAAGCGCTCGATGATGCGAGGGCCCCCCTTCACGTGGCACGCCGTGCCGGTGCACACGTGCATGATCACCCGCCCCCTTGGCTTCAGGCTGAAGACCTTGAAGAAACTGGCTACGCTATAGACTTGACTGACAGGCATGCTCAGTCTTTGAGCGACACGCTGAATGGCTTCCTGCGGGAGGTAGCGGTACTGGTGATTGACGTCCAGCAAGATTTGCAGGAGAGACGCTGGCTTGGGACCCCAATGGTCAATGATCGAATCGACATCTTGAAGGTTGAACTCCATGTAGTTCCTCCCGATCCACGCTTTCTCAGTCAATAAGAGACTGTCACAAAACTCGCAGGCTGCGCCCCCCTCCGCCGACGCCGCAGTGATCAAAGCGCCTTCATCGCCACATGTTCAGGTTGGCCGGATGAACCATTGTCTTTGGCCCTGTTCAAATAGACGGAAAAGGTCGACCCCTTTCCCGGTTGGCTCCTGACTTCGATTTTTCCTCCGTGAGCCCGGACGATCCTGTGGACGATGGCCAACCCCAAGCCCGTCCCCTGCTGCTCCCGAACTTCCCTCGCCTTCCCTCGGTAGAACTGGTCGAAGATGAACGGGATTTCCTTTTCATCGACCCCAAAACCCGTGTCCTCACATTCCACCACCACCCAGTCGTCCCGCTCTTCCGCTCGAATGCGAACCTCGCCACCGATCCTGTTGTACTTGATGGCGTTGGAGATGAGGTTGCTCAGAGCCTCTCTGAGCGTGTCCCGGTCCAGATGGACAGGTGGGAGGTCGCCGGGGATCTGGACGTCGATCTTGATCTGCCTTTGCTGGGCTGCCAACTCCAGAGCAGACAGGGCGCTTTTCACACATTCCATGACGCTATCGGCCTTGAGGCGGTTGACGATTTCGCCGGCCTGGATTCGGCTCATGTCCAGCCAGTCGTTGGTGAGCTGTAACAGCCCGTCGAGCCTTTCCCGGATCCTCTCCAGCATCTCTTGCTGTGCTGCGTTGAGTTCCCCGGCAATGGAGGACAGGAGCACCTCGATGTATTGGTATACTGCCGAAAGGGGAGAACGGAGCTGGTGGGAAACCAGGGTGACAAAATTGCGCTCCATGGCTTCCTTCTCTTCCCGAAGGGCTTTCGACTCCTGGTCCAGCCTTCTCTTTTCGAGCCCCCTCTTGACGACGATCAGCAATTCATCGGGAGTGAACGGCTTGGGGAGGTAATCGTAGGCGCCCTCCTTCATGACCGTGACGGCACTCTCAATGGTCGCGTACCCCGTGATGACGATCGTGACGATCTCTGGGTCGAATTCACGGATCCGGCGCGTCACTTCCATGCCGTCCATTTCGGGCATCTTGAAGTCGACCAGAACCAGGTCGTGCGGCTCCCGCATGAGGATGTCAAGACCGGCCCTTCCGGTGGCCGCCAGTTGAACCCGAACGCCAAGCCTTCTCAGGATACGCTCACATGAAATCCTGCTGATTTCTTCATCATCGATGACAAGTATCTTGGGAGGTTCCACGCATGCCCTCGGCGGCAGTCCATCTGGTTTCCCGGCTCAGGATTCAAAATTTGGATTGGGAATGTGCTGATTTGGAACTGGCTGAACAGGGGCAACAGCGAAAATCAATGATCGGCTGAGTGCAACTGAGACTTGTGCGCGAGGAAATGAGCTACGGAGGATAGGACAGTGTGAAAGATGAACCGATCATCTCCGAATCAGCGCCGCAACCCTGTCGAGCAGATCTTTGGGTTTGAGGGGTTTGTCCATGTACCCGTCAGGCTCAGGCGCGTCTCCCATGTCTTCTCCATCGTCAAATGTGAAACGGGAACCCGTATCAGCTTTCACACTGGATACCATCAGGACCGGCGTGGATTTCAGCTCCTCGTATTCCGGAGCCGTCCTGAGCACGCCCAGGAAACTGAAACCCTCAAAGATGCTCTCCATCATGATGTCCAGCAAGATGAGATCCGGCTTGTACTCCAACACTAGCTCGAGCCCCTTCCTCCCCTCGTTGGCCACCGACACCTCGTATCCGTCGGCAAGGAGAACCATTTTAACGGTCTTCACGAAGTCGGGGTCATCATCCACGATGAGAACTCTGCCCTTTGTGGACATGGATTCATCTCCGGACATCGAATGACGGGAAACGTTCCAAAGCAAAATCGGATCGTCAAAGTTCGGGATGTTCTACCGAAAACTATCTTGTGAGTCAACAACGAATTTATTCGCTTGATGCAGGCAACCGGAAACGTTATGAACCCCATGTCCCCGTCAAACCCTCACTGAAGAGTCCTCACATGCTGCTGAGAGAACTGAAATGGTATAAGCGCATCGGCACCAAGATCAGCGTCCTCTCGAGTATACTCGTGGTTCTCCTCATGGGGGTGTACACCTATTTCGTCATCCAAAATCAGAGGAATCAACTCATTGACGAGGTCATCCGCGGTGTCAATTTTCTCAGTGACACCATCAAGCTGAGCACCCGCGAGGACATGCTTCTCTATGCCCCTGAGCGCCTCCATCACCTCGTGGACACCATCGGGACCCAGCCGTCCCTGGAAAAGATCCGCATCTTCAATTCCACCGGCATGATCATCTATTCATCGGACAAATCGGAAATGAATTTGCTGGTGGACAAGAGGGCAGAGCAGTGTTACGCCTGCCATGCGGCGGAAAAACCCCTGGAGCGCCTGGCAACGCCCCAGCGCACGCGGATCTTTCAGGGTCCCGGTGGATACCGCATCCTGGGGGTGATCAATCCCATCTACAATGAACCCGACTGCTACAACGCCAAGTGCCATGTCCACCCCGCCGAGCAAAAAGTCCTGGGGGTTCTCGACATCGACGTCTCGCTGAACTCCGTGGACGAACACATCGTCGTCGCGGAGTGGAGACTGCTCCTCATGAGCATCGCCATCGTGGCGGCCCTCTCTTTTCTCATCAATTTTCTCATCAAGCGCTTCCTCAAGAACCCCGTGCGAGACCTGATCGAGGGGACACACCGGGTGGCCCATGGAGACCTGGCTTTCCAGATTCCCATGCGGTCCGACGACGAACTGGGGGTCTTCGCCAAGGCTTTCAACACCATGACCCAGGATCTCAAGCGGGCCAAGGACGCCATCACCGACTGGGGAAATCGCTTGGAGCAACTCGTTGAAGAGAGAACCCGCGACCTCCAGGATGCGCAGCAGCAACTGGTGCGGAGCGCCAAACTGGCCTCTCTCGGGAAACTGGCCGCCGGTGTCGCCCACGAGATCAACAATCCCCTGACGGGGGTCCTCACCTTCAGCCAGCTGCTCATGGAGCAGTTCCCCCCGGAAAGTCCCGAGCATCAGGATCTGCGCGTCATCCATCAGGAGACGATGCGGTGCCGGAAAATCGTGCGAGGGTTGCTGGAGTTCGCCAGGCAGACCTCCCCCGAAAAGCGGCTGGTGGATGCTGCGGTTCTTCTCGAGGAAGTTCTGAGCATGGTCGCGAACCAGGAGTGTTTCCAAAACATTCATATTATCAAGGAAATCGACTCGGGACTCCCCCCCCTGCTGGCAGACAGAGACCAGCTCAAGCAGGTCTTCCTCAATATTCTCGTGAACGCAGCCGAAGCCATGGGAGCGGGAGGGGGAACGCTGAAAATCAGGACGCAATGGCATTCTGAAAAATCGAGCATTGTGGTCTCTTTTGAAGACAATGGACCGGGCATCGATCCGGAACACCTGGACAAGCTATTCGACCCCTTCTTCACCACAAAGGAAATGGGTACAGGCCTCGGCTTGGCGGTATCCTACGGTATCATCAAGGCCCACCGCGGCGGCATTGAAGTGAGGAGCAGGCCGGGGGAGGGGTGCCGAGTCTCCGTGACCCTTCCGGCGGATTCCCTACAAAAGGACGTCAGTGGAGAAAACCTTCAGACGGCAAGCCCCTAGCCGGCAAAGGCCGCCCGTCGACAATGGCCGGAACCCGCACGAAGGGTCAGTGGCTGACCGGCGTGCGGATCACTTGCAGGGGGAAGGTGTCGAAAGGGACCCGAAAAGTGATCCAGGTATTGGGGTTTGCCGCGGAAAGCCGGTTTCCTACAAGCCCGTAGAAGCTCTCCAGCCGGTGAGTGCTGGTGGAACCGTCCGGCTGAAGAAATCCGAGTACGGAACCGTGCTCGAGCCGAGTTCGCACCTCCACCCATATTCTGCCCTGCCGCTTCCCGTGAAAAAACTCCTCTTCTCCTCGGCCTCCCGGCCCATTCCTCACGATTCCAGCAAGGGTATGCGTTTGAAGATACGCAGCGTCCAGATCCATCTGTTCCGCCGGCCCATCGGCTTCCGAGAAGAGGAACCCCCTGGTGTAGGGACGATGGCTCACACAGCGGAGGTCGGACATCCACTCCCATTCCGGCACCCCTTCCCCCAGTCCGCCCCAATGGCGGTCAATGGCCTGGCGGTAGGCTCTCACGGTGGACGCGAGGTAGAGGGCCCCCTTCATGCGCCCTTCGATCTTGAACGCATCGATACCGATATCCATGAGTCTCCCCACCTCCCCGATGAGACAAAGATCTTTGGAATTGAAAACGTATGAGCCCCGTTCGTCTTCGCGGAGGGGGAAATACTGGCCCGGCCTTTTTTCCTCAACCAGGCTGTATGACCAGCGGCAAGGTTGGGCGCACATTCCCTGGTTGGCACTGCGATCGCTGAGAAGGGCGCTGAGAAGGCAACGACCCGAGTAGGAAACGCACATGGCTCCATGCACAAACAGTTCGATCTCCACGGAGGTGCGAGCACGAACGGTTTTCAGTTCCTGGAAGGTCGTCTCCCTGGCCATGTTGATCCGTCGAACGCCTTGACCAGCCCAAAAGAGGGCACTGAGGGAGTTCATGGAGTTCGATTGGGTGCTGAGGTGAATGGGGGTATCTGCCGCATGCCGTCGGGCGAGAAGCAGGACACCGGGATCACTCACGATCAAGCCGTCCACCCGTATTTCATTGAGGTATTCCAGGTATGGGGGCAGTGCCTCAAGGTCAGCCTCTCTCGCAAAGGCGTTCACCGCCACGTAGAGTTTCCTGCCGAGGCCGTGCGCGAGGAAAACCGCCGCCGCCAGTTCTTCCCCATCGAGGTTTTTCGCTTGGGCCCTCAGGCTGAAACGCCTGCCCCCCACATAAACCGCATCCGCACCGTAGAGAAACGCGACGCGGCATTTTTCCAGGCTCCCTCCCGGGGCCAGGAGTTCCGGTTTCCTCTTTTCCCCAAGGTTAAAGGCATCGGATCTTGGCATGGTGTTTGGTACCCTCGAGGTCATTTCCTGGCAACCGATGGCTCCCGCCAAGCAAAACCATGATTTGACAAAGGGATTGAGGGGCTATACTTATCACATCCCAGTCGTGATGGACAACGACCACGTCTGCAGCGCCCTGGGGCTTTCACACCCCTCCGTCGAGTTGATGGGACATGGAAATCAAGGAAAATGAGGGAATTGAGTTGGAACGCCTGGAATGGCTCACATTGAAGCTGATTCCCGAGCTGGGAAACAGGTCTTTGCTTCGCCTGCTCAAGTATTTTGGTTCTCCATCGGCCATTCTTCGTGCAGGCAGGCAGGATCTGGCCGCAGTCCCGTCCATTGGAGAGAGGGTTCGAGACGCCGTTGACAGGAAGTCCACCCTGCGCCCCCCTGAAAGAGAATGGCAAGCTCTTCGCGAGCAATCCATTTTCCTCGTGTGCCTCAACGATCCGGATTATCCCGCCAACTTGGCAGCAATCCCAGATCCTCCCGCCGTTCTTTTCGTGCGCGGGAGCATCCAACCCCGCGACCTGGTATCCATAGCGGTTGTGGGGTCAAGGGCGGCATCGCCCATGGGCATGGCCTTCACGGAAAAGCTCTGCGCCGAGCTTGCCGGCTATGGAGTTACAGTGGTCAGTGGGTTTGCGGTGGGAATCGACAGTGCCGCACATCGGGGAACCCTCCGAGGCAAAGGAAGAACACTGGCAGTGCTCGGATGCGGACTGGACGTGGAGTACCCCCGGGGGAGCAACAGGCTCAAGGAGACTATTGCCGAATCCGGTGCCGTCATGACCGAATTCCCACTGGGAACGCCCCCTGCACCGGGGCACTTCCCCATGCGCAACCGGATCATCAGCGGACTGTCTCTCGGTGTGGTCATCGTGGAGGCCGCCCAGCGGAGCGGCTCCCTCATCACTGCCCGTCTCGCCCTGGAACAGGGTCGCGAGGTCTTTGCCGTTCCTGGCACGGCCGGACATCATCGCAGCGTGGGACCCCACAGGTTGCTGAGGGAGGGGGCGAAACTCGTGGAGACCGCTGAGGACATCGTGGAGGAAATCCGGCCCTTGATTCGCCCATCGAGTGGCTTCGCACTGCAGGTGGTACCGTCCGCCCCTCCACCCCCAGTGACGCCACAGGAGGCCGAGGTATTGAAGCAACTGGACCAAAACCCTCAACACATGGATCTCATCTGCCGATCTCTACGGTGGCCCGCCGCCCAGGTCATGGCCGCACTCCTCTCCCTGGAACTCAAAGGGTTGGTCCGGCAGCTCCCGGGCAAACATTTCATCGTCTCCGGAGGTTCCTGAAAAGCAGGATGGGACTGTTGGCCACCGCCGGTTTTTGCCAGGTGGATCCCTTCGCACTGTCGCGGGGGAGAAGAGCGAAAAACACGCTGTGGGCCATTTTCGGGAGGGGGTGGTTGTATACCCGATTTTACATATGCCATTGAGTTTTGAGCCGAGATCCGTTACCTCTTCGGACTCGGGATGATTATTGTCTCGCTGAAAGGGTTGCACGGTGGCTTCTCTTGCACATGTCCGCTTGTGCCCGGCTCACGAAGGTTGTGTAAATTGCTTTGCCGCACCCGTTGATTTTCCCATCGCCCTGTCTCGAGATGCTTCCTGAGCAGGGAACGATGAACGTCTAAGGTTACAAGAGGTCACAGCTTAATGGCCAAGTCTCTACTCGTAGTGGAATCGCCCACGAAAGCCAAAACACTCGGACGTTACCTCGGCAGGGATTTCGTAGTCAAGGCATCTGTCGGACACGTGAAGGATCTGCCCAAGAACCGCCTGGGCATCGACATCGAAAAGGGATTTCAGGCTGCCTACCAGGTGATGAGCGGAAAGAAGAAGGTGCTCTCCGAGCTGAGTGCAGCCGCGGCCAAAGCCGATGCCGTTTACCTCGGACCGGACCCGGACAGGGAAGGGGAAGCCATTGCCTGGCACATCGCCGAGGAGATCCGAAGAGATGAAAAGCCTTTTCACCGGGTCCTTTTCTACGAACTGACGCACAAGGCGGTTAAAGAGGCGCTGAAGCGTCCTTCCGAGCTCAACAGGGGACTCTATGAAGCCCAGCAGGCCAGGAGGATCCTGGATCGCCTGGTGGGATACCTTATTTCCCCCATCCTGTGGCAGAAGGTGAAGCCAGGCCTGAGCGCAGGCAGGGTTCAGTCCGTAGCGCTTCGTCTGGTTTGTGAAAGAGAGGACGCAATCCAGCAATTCAACCCTGAAGAGTATTGGACCATCGAAGCCCGGTTGACGCCCTCTGAAACAATGGAAACCGATTCTTCGGAAAATCTTGGCGAGAGAGCGTTCACGGCCATCCTCCAGCGGTACATGAAGAAGAAGTGCAAGGTCTCCCGTGAGGAGGAAGCCCGAGGACTGGTGGAAAGGTTGCGATACCTCCCCTATAAGGTGGAAAAGGTTGAGCGCAAGCAAAAGAACAAGAATCCCTCACCACCATTCATCACCAGCACTCTTCAGCAAGAATCGGCTCGAAGGCTGCGCTTTTCCGCAAAGAAGACCATGAGCCTCGCCCAGAAGCTCTACGAGGGCTTGGAAGTTGGAAACGAGGGAGCGGTCGGCCTCATCACCTACATGCGGACCGATTCGACGCGCCTTTCCACCGAGGCCGTAGATGCCGCAAGAGACTATATCCTGGAAACCTGGGGCAAAGACTATCTGCCTCCCAAGGCCGTTTTCTACAAATCCAAGGCCAGCGCGCAAGGGGCCCATGAAGCCATTCGCCCCACCGACGTGAATCGCACGCCGGAAACCGTCGCACCTCATCTGACCAAAGACCAGCTCGCCCTTTATTCCCTCATTTGGAAGCGCTTCGTGGCCTGTCAGATGGCCCCTGCGCGCATCTCCCAAACCACCGTGGATATCGGGGCCGGTGGTTATTCCTTCCGGGCCACGGGCTCTGTGGTGAACTTCCATGGATACATGAAACTCTATGTTGAAAGCCGGGAAAACGGGGAAAATGGGGAAGCGGGGGAAAAGTGGCTCCCGGAACTCACCGAAGGACAGGACCTCTCCCTTCTGGAAATCATTCCCAAGCAGCATTTCACCCAGCCGCCTCCCCGCTTTTCCGAAGCGAGCCTCATCAGGGAACTGGAGGAACTGGGCATCGGCAGGCCCAGCACTTACGCCACGATTCTGTCCACTATCGTGGAACGAGGATATGTGGCCTCGGAGAAGCAGCGCCTGACGCCCACAGAACTGGGAAGGATCATCAACACGCTTCTGGTGGAAAGCTTCCCGGGGATCGTGGATGTGGAATTCACCGCTCAGCTCGAAAAGAGCTTGGACGGGGTGGAAGAAGGCCAATACCCTTACCTCAAGCTGCTGGAAGAGTTCTACGATCAATTCGCAAGGACCCTGGAGTCGGCCAAGACCAACATGCTCAACGTGAAGGCCAAGGGCCTGCCTACGGATCTCCAGTGCCCTTTGTGCAAGCATCCCCTCCACATCCGGCTCAGCAGGAACGGGCCCTTTCTTGCCTGCAGCGATCACCCCCGCTGCACGTTCACCGCAGACTATGAGCGGGATGAGAAGGGACGTATCCGAGTTCTGGAGCGGGAGACAGTTGAAGGCGAAAACTGCGAAAAATGCGGCAGTCCCATGGTCGTCAAGAAGGGACGATACGGCACTTTTCTTGCTTGTAGCAACTACCCCAAGTGCAAGCACACCAAAGCCGTGAAAGCTGGGGAGAATACCTCTGCGGCCATTGGTGACCCGGGGGAGACATGCGACAAGTGCGGAAGGCCCATGGTCATGAAGCAGGGGCGGTTCGGGGCTTTTCTCGCCTGCAGCGGGTATCCGGGTTGCAAGAACACGCGCCCCGTCGCCACAGGGATTCCATGCCCCCAGGAGGGTTGCGACGGGCAACTGGTTGAGCGGCGGGGAATGTCCGGCCGCCGCTTTTATGGTTGCAGCCGCTACCCCCAGTGCACCATCTCCTTCAGGGGAACGTTCGTCCAGGAACCGTGTCCCCACTGCGGCTTTCCCTCCATGCTGGAAAAGCAGGACAAGAAAAAGGGCGCCAGGCTTTTGTGCCCCAACCCTGCCTGCGGACATGAGGCGGAACACCCTTCGTCGGAAACCCAGGGGGCAATTGGGAGTTAGAACATGACTGCTGTCCTGCCGGAATGGATCCAACAATGCTTCGTCTTCGCCCTGGGGTCTTGCCTGGGCAGTTTCTTCAACGTGGTGATCCACCGCCTGCCCGCCAAACTCTCCATCGTGCATCCGGCATCCCGCTGCCCCCGGTGCGGCAACCCCATCGCCTTTTACGACAACATCCCCATCCTCAGTTACGTGGTTCTCATGGGCAGGTGTCGCCACTGCAAGACCCCCATCTCCCCGCGATATCCCCTGGTAGAAGCCATCACCGGAGGGGCGGCTCTCTATCTCTTCCGAGAGTATGGGTTTTCTCCCCAGTTTTTCGGAGAATTTCTCTTTGTATCCCTACTCACCCTCATCGCCTTCATCGACCTCGACACCTTCACCATCCCCAACGTTCTCTCCCTGCCGGGAATCGCTGCAGGGCTCGCTTTTTCCTTCTTCACCCCCCGCCTGTCCTGGCAGGATTCCCTGGTGGGCGTTCTCCTGGGTGGCGGTTTTCTTTATGCCATCGCAGTGGCCTACCATTTCCTCAGGCGTCAGGAAGGGATGGGAGGTGGCGATATCAAGTTGCTTGCAATGATCGGAGCTTTTCTCGGCGCTGCGGGTGTCCTTTTCACCGTCATGGTCGCCTCCGTGGCCGGCGCCCTCGCGGGAATCGCTGTCATGAAACGCAGACGGACCGGATTGACCGCCATGGTCCCCTTCGGCCCCTTCCTCTCCCTCGGCGCCGTTTGTTACCTCCTTTGGGGACAAGACTTCATCCACTGGTACGTCACTGAATTCTTTGCATGAGACCCTCCATTCCCAAGGCTTGCCTCATGACACACCGGCGCTTTTTTGTCGAGCAGGTGGATCCTGCTGGGAAACAAGCTCTTCTGACAGATCAGACGGCGCACCACGCAAAGAACGTCCTGCGTCTGAAACCGGGAGATTCGGTCGAGGTACTCGACGGTTTGGGGAATGGATGGAGTGGCGTCATCGACGAGATGTCCGAAAAGGGAGTTCGCGTTCGCCTTATGGCATCTCTTCACCCTGCGGCCGAATCGTTCCTGGAGGTCACTTTGGGAATGGCTCTCGCCCGAGGGGACCGCATGGATCTGGTTGTGAGGCAGGCTACGGAGATCGGGGTGACCCGCTTCATGGTCTTCCCGGCGACAAGGAGTTCCTACGGACTCTCTACCTCCCAGCAAGGGCGGCGAAGGGATCGCTGGCTCAAGATCGCGAGGGAAGCCATGTGCCAGTGCGGGCGCATGTTCTCGCCTGAGGTTCACGTTTGCGGGGATTTCTCGGGTTTTCTCCGGCAGTCAGGTCGGTTGTTGAACGAAGAGTCTCAGGTTCTGCGCATCTTCGCATCTGAAAATGAAAGCAGAGGAAATATCTTATCTGTTTGGCAGGCATGTCCGATCTATAGGCAGGTATTGGCCGTGGTAGGCCCTGAAGGCGGGTGGACGGCCGCTGAGGTGGAAGCTTTCTTGTCATCGGGATTTCAACCCGTCCGTCTCGGCCCGAGAATCCTTCGCTTTGAAACGGCTGCGACCGTCCTCCTCACATCGGTTCAAACCCTGTGGGGAGACTTTGGACAAACAGTTTAAGGAAGGACCAGTTCTATGAAATGCCATGCCTGTGGTTTCATCGGATTCGATCATCTGTCCCAGTGCAGCAAGTGCGGTACTGACCTTTCGGCCGTCAGGGACAAGCTGGGGTTCACGGCGGCCAAACCGAGCGTCCCCTGCTTTCTGGCCGCGCTCCTCAGCAACCTGGACCAAGGCACTCCTCTCAATACCGGGAAACCGCAGCGCCTGGAACCAGCCGTTTCCGAGATTCCGGAAATCGAATTCGGCGATGAAATCGAAATCGCAGGAGAACACCCTGTGGCTGAATCTGTCTCCACCGCTGCCAGTGAACCGGTTGCGGAATTACAGGTTTTCGACCAGGCTGGCCTGCACTCGGAAGAGGGTTTGACGATCGACTTGTCCGACGAAGAACTGAATCAGCTAGTGGGCAAGCAACCCGCGGAACCGGAACTCGAACTCGACCTGGATTTTCTTCTTGAAGACGGCTCCGCCGCCCTGAGCGATGGGATCCCCTCCGCTGCACATCCACGGAACGGCAATGGAAAAACCGCCTCCGAGACACTTTCATTGAACATGACCGAACTGGATACGGCAGACCTTGAACTGACGGACGAGGATCTGGCTCAATTGGAACCGGAAGCGGGCCTTTCCATGGAGGGGGAACCTCTGGAACTTTCCGCCCTTCCCGGTGAAGCCGGAGGGGCCGTTATGGACCTCTCAGACGATGATCTCCACTCCCTCATCGCGGATCTGGATGGTACCGGGGGGAAATGATTCTGACGCTCAGCGCTTCGGCCACACCCAGAAATCGGGAGACGGGGCGGTCTTGGAACCCTGTAGAACAGACCCCAAAAACAAGTTGACGGATCATGAGGAATTCAGTAACATGCGCTTCGCTTTTGCGGCGGGGTAGCTCAGTCGGTAGAGCAGTGGACTGAAAATCCTCGTGTCCCCAGTTCGATTCTGGGCCCCGCCACCATTTGTATCGCGGCTTACCAAGCCAATTCAACCAAAAAAGCCCGCCACAAGCGGGCTTTTGTTTTTGAGGTCTTGTGCCATGCCTGTGTAATGGCGTCCCCAAAAAGACCTTGAATCAATGGCGTTGCCCCCGGGCGAGCATCCAGCCGGTCCCCTGCGGTAGAGAGTGCGCACCGTTGGCATCTGAATACCGTTCAATCATGGCCAACATGGCCAAGGTCGTGCGCCCGTTCATTTCCTTCAGCGTCGGCAAATTGATCCCTGCCTCGGTGAGACGTGTGATCGCGATGTGTCGCGGGTGTGCCTGAGCACTTGTGATTTGGCCCCGCCCCCACGCCTCGACATCTCTTATGAGAGGCTCCCGGACGGGAACGGAATCAGGATCCGTTCATCTTCAGGGTTGATCTGATCCCATTGTCCCGGCTAGCGTCTTCCCTCTCTCAGTCAAAAGGCCACATTGATGAAGGTCTGAAATGCATCGGGATCTCTCAAGTGCTCCTGGTCCAGTTCCTGAACGATCCGACCATCCCGGAGGACGCAGAGCCTGTCCGCAATGCGGCGCATCTGCGCCAGGCTGTGAGAGACCGCCAGAATACCGTATTTCTCTCTCAGGTTCAGGAGGAGTTCCTCGATGCGGGCGGCGCTTTTGAAATCCAGGGAAGCGGTAGGCTCGTCGAGAAGGAGAATCGCCGGTTCCAACGCGAGCATCCTGGCGATGCACAGACGCTGCTGCTGTCCGCCGGAGAGGGTTGTCGCATCGTCTCGAAGTCGATCCTTGACCTCATCCCACAACCCCACATCCCGCAGCACCTGCTCCACGCGCGCGGTCAAAGCCGATCCGTTGACTCCGAGGTTCACCTGCAGGGGCAGTGTGAGGTTCTTCCGGATGGAAAAGGGAAAAACGGCGGGGGTCTGAAAAACCATGCCCACCCGTTGCCGCAGTTCGGGCAGTGACAAAAACCCCTTGTACACATCCCCGATTTTGCCATGGATACTGAGGTGCACGGACCCTGAGGTCCTACAGTGGGGATAGAATTCATTAAGCCGGTTGACGGCCCTGAGCAAAGTCGATTTTCCAGACCCGGAGGGACCCACGATGACGGTAATCTCCCCCGGCCTCAAGGAAAGGGAGACATCCTGAAGAACGGGGTTGTCCGAGAAATACACCGAAAGGTTTTCAATAAAAAGGATCGGTCCCTTGATTGTCCCTACCGTTTTTTCCATCGCATCTCCGCGCTCTTCTGGAGGGCAACGGCCGTGGGAAAAAGGGCTCCCGATATGCCCAACAGGACAAGGGATGTTGCGAATCCCTGGTCCAGTTCCCCGGGATTCCGGTATTCGGCTGCCAGATAGTAGATGCGGAAAGGCAGGGCTTCGAATTTGTCGAACATACTCCCAGGGACACCGGCATGGGCAACGACACCCGTGAGGAGAATGACCGCAGTATCCTCCGAGGCGCGCCCAACAGCCAGAATGGCTCCGCTCAGCATCCCCCGGCTGGCGAGGGGAAGCAGCACACTGCGGAGATTCCGCCACCTGGTGAAACCGACACTGGTCCCCAGCAGGCGAAGCGGTTCGGGTATGGCTCCAATGGACGTCTCGGTGATGAGGATCACATAGGGCAACACCAGCAAAGCGATGCAGGCGGCCGCAAGGAGGAGGCAGGTCTGGGCTGCCGGGAGCAGGGTCTTTCTAAGAAAGAGGATTGCGGTGAACCCGAATAGCCCCATGACAATGGATGGTGTTCCCGCGAGGACGTCCACAAAGAATCCGAGGAATGACCTCAGGCGACGGGACGCATACTCCGCGAGATAGATCCCGCTCGCGATTCCAATGGGAATTGCCATGGCAGACGACAACACGACCAGGTAAAAGGTGCCCATGAGGGCTGGCCAGATGCCTCCGAAAACCGGTTTATCCCCCCCTGATCGCCGCCTTCCACGGAGTGTCCCCAAAAAAAAGCGCCAGATTCAGGTTCTCATATCCACGGAGGATAAGAAAACCGATCACCACCGCCAAAGCCAGCACCAATCCCCCGCCGGAGAGCCAGGCCACACCTGTCGCGGCCCGCTCAGAAAGCCTTTTCACGGCGCACCTCCCTGCCTCCCCGCCCTGATTTCCGGATGAACAGGGTGATCAACCCGGTGGCGAGAAATAGACCCAGCCCTGCTACAAAAAGGGACTGGTAGGCCATGCTGTGGCTGTCGGTCGCGACAACCAGGGCAACGTGAGCGGTGAGTGTACAGATGGAATGGTGATGGGACGACGGAAACTGAGGGGCGTTGCCGGCAACCATCAGGGAGATCAAGGTGTCGCCGACAGCGCGTCCCATACCAAGAACGGCGGCAACGACGATCCCACGGGATGCCACCGGAAAAAGAACATGCCGCATCTGCTGGATCGGAGTCAATCCCAACGCCTCGGACGCCAGTCGAAGGACAGGATCGATCTGCTCCAACCTGGCATGAAGGACCAGCACGATGGTGGGCAGGATGAGCAGGCTCAATGTCAGTGCAGCAGTCAGCAGGGAAAAGCCCGTTCCCGCCCCCAGCCACTCGCGCATTCGTGGAACGAGCAGAAAGACCGAGACGAACCCGTAGACCACAGTGGGAATGGCGGTCATGAAACGGACCAGGGAGAGAAGAAAACGGGCGAAGAATCCCCTGGCGAGAACGTGAAGGAGGGTACAGATTCCCATGGCTGCCGGAAATGCCATTGAGAGGGCCAAGAGTGACAGGGCCAGTGAACCGGCGCACATGGGCAGGATCCCGAAATATCCGCCTGTGGGCTGCCAATGGAAAGAGAGGACCTCTCCGATCCTTCCCAAGGTGAAGAGAGGCATACAGAAAGCGACAAGCAAGGCCAGAATTGCAAAGATCGCCACGGCGGAAATGCACGTGGCGATCAGCAGACCCCATTCAATCCAGCTTTCAGACTTTTCTGAAGCACGAAACAAAACCCATATCTCCTCAGCTCGGTCGCGGCAAGGCATCACCTGGATATGGGGATGTATCCGTGCTTCCTGGTAATCTCAGCCCCTTCGGGACTCAGGATGTAGTCGATGAAAGTGCGAACCAGTTTGGAAGGTTCCCCCTTGGTGTTCATGTAAAGCTTTCGGACCACGGAATAACTCCCGTTCATGGCATTTTCCTGTGTCGGAGCGACACCGTCGAGAACCATCGCCTTGACGGTCGCATCCACATGACCGATTCCCGCATACCCTATGGCGTTCTTGTCCTGGGCCACGGCCACCTTCATGGCTCCGTTGGATGGGACGACATTCGCAGTGTTTGCAGTACTGCCCTTCTTCAAACATTTCTCCTAGAAAACCTCACGGGTCCCGCTGGCCTCATCCCTTGTGAAGAGGTTGATCCCGGCGTCATTGCCACCGACCTCTCTCCAGTTCTTGATCGTTCCTGCAAAGATATCCCGTACCTGCTGAGAAGAGAGTTCCTTGACGGGGTTTTCGGGGTGGACGATCACAGCCACGCCGTCCACGGCAAAGGGTAAGGACCTGAGTCCGTATTTGTCCATTTCTTCTTGTAAGAGGGCACGGCCGGTGTTTCCGATGTCCACCAATCCTTCTCCGACCTTCTGCACCCCGATGCCCGAACCGCCGCCGGCCACTGTGATCCGGATCTTGGGATTCGCACTCATGATGTTCTTCGCTGCATCGTTCATCACCGGGATATGGGCGGTCCCCCCCGCGATGTCTATTTTCCCATCAAGACCCGAAAATTGCTCAAGGAATCCCCCTGACGCGACGGCCGGCAGGGACAGCATCAGTGCAACAAGCAGGCGACCACAGCCACGAACCATTCCTCTTGCCAAGGTCATCACCCTTCTCCTCTCTCTGTTCATGTCTTGACCCTCTTCCCAACCGGCCTGAATCTCTCGACGGCAAGCTAGTTTCCCAGTCCCCGCACCAGGACCTTTTCCATTCATTGAACTGAAGGATCTTGCGCCGAAAGGTTCCGCCCCGGGGCTTTCTCACGAGCCTCCCCAATCTCGACCGATGGGATTCCTCCCATGATTCATTGCATGCTTCATGTCAATGCGCTCTTCCCTTACGCGGGCCAAAGGGGCGATCCCACTCCATCTGCTTCGAAGCGGGCATCGAACTGCCCCTGTTCCCTCTGACTGCAATGAGTATTGTGCTCTACCCGTACCCTCAAAAAAGAAAACCGAACATGAGATTTTCCTTCTATA
The DNA here is from genome assembly GCA_012517315.1 of Deltaproteobacteria bacterium. GTDB lineage: Bacteria > Desulfobacterota > Syntrophobacteria > Syntrophobacterales > Syntrophobacteraceae > JAAYUJ01. The sequence continues at coordinate 43,777 of JAAYVE010000053.1, read as the reverse complement.
AACACTTTAACTGGTTATCAAATTGGTATTAGCAACACTCGAAGAGGCTTCCATCGACAAGGGCTATTTTCCCTTCGGTTACCGAGTGTTTCCTGGAGAATCCACCCGCCTGAGAGCATCTTCAGGAAAGGGGTTGACCCGCCATCAGTTGCATTCCGGCATGCGAAGCCACTCCGCCCGGCAAGGCACCCCGCAAGCGGGCCACTTTTCACGCCCTTTGCCCCGAAACCTTCATTGCACATTCCCGCACTCCACCAAAACAACGACCGAATATTCAAGCCCTCGCTCAAACCAGGCCATATCCCTCCTTTCCTGATATTCCTCCCGTCCTGGGCGAAGAAAGATACTAATTCACTAGACAATGAAATTCCCATTATGGCATATAGTCTGCTTGAGTCGATGTGTGAGCTAACCGGGTTCGGACGGCGAAAGATGCGCCATGCCTCATGCCCCCCGCATGAACGACGCCTGTAGCGGGTCATTGAGGATGGCGCCCGGGCCGATCCAAGGCCCACAGTCAGCTTGGTTTGGATTTTGCGTTTTTGCTCCCGAAGTCTTTGCACAGACACCGACGAGCAAAGGCGATGAGTAACCCATGAACAGGAGTTTTGCATGAAGAAAAGAGTGGGAATTTTGACGACTACGGGCGTTTTTTTGCCGCTGCTTCTCTGTGTCATGCTGGCTTCTTCCTGCAATGCGGGAAAGCCTGGCTCCGCCGTTCCGGAAGTCCCCGTGAAGGGGATGGTGACGATGGTGGACCTGGGGGCGACGGAATGCATTCCCTGCAAGATGATGGCTCCCATCATGGCGGAGTTGGAGAAGGAGTACGCAGGGAAAGCCGCCATCGTGTTCATCGATGTCTGGGAACACCGGGAAGAGGCGCCCAAGCACGGCATCCGGGCCATTCCCACCCAGATTTTTTTCGACAAGGAGGGGAAAGAGGTGTTCCGTCACGAGGGCTTCATGGACAAGAGGGCCATCGTGGCCATGCTGGAAAAGTTGGGCGTGCAGAAGTGAACCTCATTTGAACGGTTGCGAACGGATGTTCCGAGAATAGGGGGATTCGACATGTTCGACCAAGTGTTTTTGACCATCAACTCGTGGATGATGGGCGGCCTGATCATTGCCGCTCTGGGCTGTCTTTTCTGGGGCATGGTGAGCATCGTCTTCAGCCCCTGCCACATGGCATCCATACCCCTGATCGTCAGCTACGTTGCAGGGCAGGAGCGGGCCCTCAGGGCCAAGGACGCCGTGTACTACGCCGTCGCATTCAGCATCGGTCTTTTCATCACCATCGCCCTCGTCGGGATCATCTGCGCCGTTCTCGGCCGCATGCTGGGTGAAGTGGGCCCGTACTGGACCATCCTGGTGGGAGCCATCCTGATCTGGGTGGCCCTGGACATGCTGGGAGTGGCCAAGTGCTCCATGTCCGGAAGCTTACTCGGGCAGATCAAGCTCAAGGGGCTTCCCGGTGCCTTTGTGCTGGGACTGGCCTATGGGATCCTTTCGGGGTCGTGCACCTTCGGTTTCATCGCGCCCATCCTGGCCATCATCACCATTCAGCAGAAAATCATGACCGGAACCGTCTACATCATACTGTTCGGTATCGGGCACTGCATTCCCATTGCCATCGCAGGCAGTTCCACCGCGACGGTCAAACGCGTCCTGGAGAGCAGTTCCTTCCATGCCGGGGGACAGTGGTTCCGAAAGGCTGCCGGTGCGGCCATCGCCGTTCTCGGCTTTTATTTTGTGATCCGTCCGTTCATCGGGATATCGTGATACCCTGATCCAGCATCCCGTCGCTGGAATGCGGGATCATTCCCACGGACGCTCCCACATCTTTCCACAACCCGCCCGCCCTGAAGGGAAGCATGGCTCTTTTCGAGTCATTAAGGTGGGTTGCGTGCGTGTCCACAGATGTCTTCCGTTCAAGGCGATCCCCGATTCTCACCGGCGTGTCTGGAACAGAGACCTTTTTCCGGCGCGAGATAACGACTTGTGCACCGGTTTCCAATGAGATAATAATCCCTCAACTGCGGTTCCACTAATGCGAAGTCTGTGGTCGAAGCCCATTTCTCCAATGAGGAGGAGGTTCTTCCTTTTCTGGCAGAGGGGGGTCGTGATGTCCGGAAGTTCGTTGAAATGGTTGTGGATTGTGCTGATTCTCCTTGCGCCGTTATATGGGCCGATCCCGGCCCTGGCCCAGGGCACTTTAACGGCTCAGGCCGGTCCTTTACGGGGAGCGTCGCAGGATTCCCCGCGCATGATCATCCCCGAGACCGTGTTCGATTTCGGAGAGGCGGACGAGGGGAGTGTCGTGACCCATGAATTCACTGTCAGAAACACGGGCAAGTCGCCCTTGCAGATCCACAAGGTCAGCCCCGACTGCGGCTGCACCCTCGCCAGTTTCGACCCTGCCGTTCTCCCTGGTGGTGAGGGAAAGGTCATCCTGAACCTCAACCTTACGGGATACAAAGGAAACGTTCAGAAGGTCACCACGGTTTATTCCAACGACCCCGCCAGTCCCCGGGGTTCCCTCATCATGCGGGGCAAAGTGAGGACTCTGATCGAAGTGAGCCCGGCCAGCCACATTTCTTTTCGGGGCATGGCGCAGCAGCAGAGCGAACAGGTCATCGAACTGAAGGGTCTTGCGCAGCCCTTTCGGGTGACTGGTACCGAGTCCAATCTGGAGGGCAGCGTGTCCTATCGGCTGGAGACGGTGGAGGAAGGCCGTCACTATCGATTGCGAGTCACCAACCTGGTGGAGCGGGGTGAGTATATCGGGCACGTCAAGTTACTGACGGATCTGCCGGCAAAGGGGGAAATCCTCGTTCGGGTGACAGGGGTGCTGGAGGGAAGGATCGGGGTCACCCCCAAGACCGTTCTCATCGGAAGGCCGTCCTTTCAACAACCTCTGCGGACGGCCAAGGTGAAGGTCGTGAGTCACCTGAACGAACCCATCCGGATTGCCAGACTCGTTCACGATATGAAGACGATGCAGGTCGGTCAGCAACCTCTTCCAGGCCAAAACGGCTTCCTTCTGGAACTGAAACCGCTCATGGAAAACCTTCCTCAGGGAACGAAAGAGGAAACCGTCCTCTCCATTGAAACGGAGCCACCCGCCGATGAGAGGCTTGAAGTGAAGGTCATCCTCATCCATGCGGGGACATCCTCCCCTTAGGGAAAGGCCCATCCGGAGGGAAGGCCGTCTTCAGCTCAGCCGCAACCCCACTGAACCGGGAACCACCCAATGATGCGCCCCTCTGCATCAACGCCGCTCAAGGGCTTCGAAGCAGGGGATGCACAGGATTTGCTCTTGGAAGCGCCGCGAGCGGCTCTCCATCATCTGCTCACCGCAGGATTCGCAAGTGAGGCTTGTCAGGATGCGGGCTTTTCTGGGGACCGGTTCTATGGGTTTCTTCATTTCAAACAGTTCTTGGAGCGGCGCCTCCATGATGTGCGTCGATATTTCCTCCCGTGTCCTTTCCAGCCGTCTTGCTTCTTCCTCGTTCAAACCTTCCCGGAGCTTCTTCCGATGCAGTCTCCCGAGGAGGCGCCCCTTCTCCCCGAAGAGGTCCGGCTTGGCCACAAGGCGCATTGCTTTTCCATCCCTTCGCCGGTAGAAGGAAAAGGCGTTCTTTCCGTAATCCCTGTGAATCAGGTTCCCTTTGCCGAAGGTGCAGCCCGTGAGAAACTGGATGGCGTCGACACCGCACATGTCCGTTTCCACCACCGCCACGATCTCCTCGTCAGGGGACTTGCCCATCTCGTTCACAGCCCACTCGGCAACGCGAATGCCCAAGGCCAATCCCGGACACCAGTGCCCGTGGAATGCAGTGGTTTCCTGGATGCATTTGGTACTCATCCTCGCTTCACTCATTCAGTCCTCCTTCACTAGGATATTCTTGGGTCGTTGAAAGACGCGGCCGTCGACTCCCACTTCTCGGGGCTTTTCGGTGGACAGACCCCTCCCTGCGTACCAAACTGGACCACGCAACCCGAAATATCCTCAACCGCTATACCACCTCAATCAGAGTGAACAGCCTGCACTCTTGTTCTTGCTGCGTCTGGAGAACTCCTCGTCAGTTTCCGGCTTCCACACGTGATCCGAAGACTTCAAACCGTCCATTCGAAAACACGACACCCAATGGTCGCTCGTGTTCACGTTGAGAAGTGGAGGGGATTCCAGGGTGCAGCCGTCCGTCGCCCAACCGCAGCGGTCGGCAAAAACGCAGCCGCCCCTTTCGGCAGAGAGTCTCTTCGTTTCGTGAGTCCGTCTGTGGAACCCCGGGGAATGGCGGGCCCCCTCCATGAGAAGCCGGGTATAGGGGTGCCGAGGGCGCTGCATCACTTCGGCCGCCGATCCCATTTCCACCACCCTTCCTGCAAGCATGACCCCCACGCGGTCGGCGATCTTCCGGGCAAGTCCCACATCGTGGGTGACGAACAAGAGGGTGAGGCCTTTTTCGATCTGCAAATCCAGCAGCGTCTTGATGACTTTGGCCTGGACACCGGGATCCAAGGCACTCGTCGGTTCGTCGGCCACGACGAACCTCGGACCAGTCACCAGAGCCCTTGCAATGTAGACCCGCTGGACAGCCCCCATGTTGAGTTCGTGAGGATACCGATCCAGGATCTCCGGGCCGGTGGACAGGCGCACATCGGAGAGAACCTCCATAACCCTAGTGCGCACTTCTGCGGAATCCCTGCGGCGGTGCTGCACCCGGAGTGGTTCCGCCACGATGTCAAAGACTTTCAAGCGATGACTGACCGCTTCTGCGGGGTTTTGGTAAACCACCCCGATTTCTCGGGCGAGGGAGCGGTAATCCTCCTTGGACCAAGCATCCATGTTTCGCCCGGCGAAGAACCGGGTCCCCCTATCCATGGTCACCACACCAGCGGCAATCATTGCCAGGGTGGTTTTCCCGGAACCCGTCTCGCCCAACAGGCAGAAAAGTTCTCCCGCACGAAGAGCCAAGTCTGTGGATGCAAGGGCGTGGATCCGGCCGTAGCGCTTCTCCACCTTTTCCAACCTCAGGAGTTCGGCAATTCCGCCAAGGACACAACGAACCTGGTGCCGGCCGGCCGACACCAGGGAAACGGCCCTTCGGCCGCATTCATCGATCGACTGGGTGCACCGGTGCCTGAACAGGCATCCCTCCTCAAACTCAATCCTGCCTGTCTCCACTGCTCTCTCCCGGATGGGGGGTTGGTGAGGCGGGACAATTCCGCCGGCCCGGGCCTGCCACTGTTTCAAATCCAATCGGCGACCGTGAGTCTCCCCCCGGATTCCCCCTAGGTCCCGAAGTGTTCCCATGCCCGGGTATGACCGTCCCAAGGCCAGCGTATAGGGATGGCAGGGCCGAACCAGGAGGTCCAGGGCAGGCATGGTCTCCATGATCTGACCCAGGTAAAGGATCAGCACCTGGTCTGCGAGACTTCGGGCCAGATCCAGGTCGTGAGTGATGAGGAGAATGGCCTTGCCCCTGTCCCTCAAATTCCGGACGACCTCCGCCATCAACCCCTTGCTCATGACGTCGAGGGCTGCAGTCGGCTCGTCCAGAACGAGCACCGCCGGATCCAGAATCGTCGCCATGGCGAGCAGAACCCGCTGAACCTGGCCGCCGCTTAACTGATGAGGAAAAAGGTCGCCATGGGCCGCCGAAAGCCCCATTTCCCCCAATGCCGCAAGAGCTTCGTTTCGAGCCTCACCTGCCCTCAACCTACGGTGCTGCACCAACGGCTCAGCCACTTGGTCGACAACCCGGTGGACAGGGTTCAAGGTCCCCCCCCCGGCCTGAGAGACCATGGCCACCCTGGACCAGCGAAGGGCGTTCAAAGATGTTTCATCCAGCCCTACAAGCTCCCGTTCGTCCAGTCGAATACTCCCTTCCACGAGGGCATTGGGAGCCAGAAGACCCATGAGGGATTTGCCCAGCGTGGTTTTGCCGGAGCCAGACTCCCCCACAAGACCGACAACCCGCCCACCTTCAAGCTCCAGGTTCACGCGATCCAGGGCCACAAGAACCTGGCCGCCCTCTCGAAACCCCACGCTCAGTCCCTCCACCTTCATCACCACCACCACTCCCTCAAGCGGGGATCAAACAGTTTTTCCAGGCTGATCACCAGACAGGTGAGGCTCATCACCAGGAGGGTGAGGCATGCGATGGGGGGCAGGAGCCAGTTGAACCGCACATCGAGGTAGTAGTACTTGAGGGCGTACTTGATGATGATCCCCAGAGACTTGCGATTGGGATCGAGGAGCCCCAGGAAAGCCAGGGAAGCTTCCATGAGCACGGCACTGCGGACCTTGCCCGCAAAGCCCATAAGATAGAGGAGGTAGAGTTCGGGCAACAGGTGTCTGAGAAGGATGTAGGCGCTGGAAGCCCCCATTTGCCGGGCCGGCCGAACATGGAGAGACTCTTTGCGGAGGAGCGCCTGCGCCCGGATGGCCTTGGCGGTGGTGGGCCACGAGAGGAATGCCAGGAGGAACGCGAGGACCACGGGGGCGGGGCGAAAAAACATGGCGGCGAGGATGAGGATCATGACCGCCAGGATGGCCAAAAGGATTTCCCCGAGGCCCATGAGGAATCTCTCCGCCATTCCCCCGAAGCAGGCAGCCGCCAAGCCGATGAAAATCCCCAGACCCAATCCCGCCGAGCCGCTCAGAAGGCCAAAGCCCGCCGTTTTTCTCATCCCATGGAGCAACTCGGCAAGGATGTCCATCGCACCGTCGTTTACGCCCAGCCAATGCTCCGTCGACGGCGCGCTCAGAGGGGAAAAGGAGATGTCGTTGGGATCGTGGGAAGCGAACCACGGCCCAGCGACGACCAGAAAAAGGCAAAGGAGCGCCGTTGCGCTTCCGGCGATGAACCATTGATCCTGCTTCAATTCCCGCCACGAGTCACGATGCATGTTTCAGCCTCGGATCCAGCCATCCGTAAAACAACTCGAGGCCCATATTGACTGCAAGGAACGTTATCGAAGAAAAGAGCACGATCCCCTGGACGAGGGGAATGTCCCGCCGGGCGATGGCGTTGAAGAGCAAGGTGCCGAGTCCCGGGTAGGAGTGGATCGTTTCCACCACCACGGCCCCTGTGACCATGAAGGCAATACGCAGACCCAAACGGGTCACGAGGGGCAGGAGGGCATTGCAGGCTCCGTGGGCGTATCGGACCCGCAGTGGAGGCAGTCCCTTGGCCCGAGCAGTCTCCATGAAAGGAGCCTTGAGAACAAGGAGCATGCTCCACCTGGCGAGAAGAAAGTTACCCGGCAGATAGGCGACGACCAAGGTGCTCAACGGCAGCACCAGATGATTCGCAACGTCCAGGACCCTCTGCCACGTGCCGTGCTGGGCATAAGCCGTTTCGGCCCCCGCCGCAGGCGACCATCCAAGCTTGAGGGCGAAAACCAGAAGGAGAAGGACACCGGTGGCGATCTCGGGAACCCCCTCCAGAATCGTCATGACCTCGACACTAATCTTCTGCGCCGCCTGACCCCGACGCCACGCCGCTTCCACTCCTGCGGCAAACCCCAGAGCCGTAGAGATGAGGTGTGCGGTCCCCATGAGCAGCAGGGTCCAGGGAAGGGCGTCGAGAATCAGGCGGGAGACGGGTGTCATGAAGGCTTGAGAATAGCCCCAGTCCAGCCTGCAAAGCCGAGCAAGGTATTGAAAGCATCCCTCCTCATGGGCGTAGCGGCGTCTGAGTTCCGCGTCTTCCTCACCGTTCAGAACCACGTGGGAGCCCGAGCACATGGCAGTGACGAAATCACCGGGCATGAACCTGGGGAGGGCATGGCTGAGAGCGATGAGGGTCAGCCCCGCCAGAAGATAAGCCGGCAGCATACGGAGGAATGCACGTGTCATCTGAGGAGTGAAATCTTGTTCTGAGGTATGGGAATCCCTTTGGCCAGCCCACGCCTCGTGTAGAACCAGATGATTCCCTTTCGCGGGTCATACGCCGCCATGGAATCCGGATAATAGAGGGAAATAGCCGGTAGTTCATCGGCATAGATCTCCTGGATTTTATACACGATTTCCCTTCTTTTCACCTCATCCATTTCCAGCATCTGCTCTTCCAGGAGACTGTTGAGCTGCTCGTTTCCGTCGAAACGGGCACTGTTTACAGAGCCCGCTCCATATCGGGACGAAATGAGTTTATTCAAGATCTTGGGGTCTCCACTGATTCCCCCGTAGCCCAAGACCGCCAAGTCGAAATCCCAGTTGTTGATGCGGCTGTCGGTCGTGGTCTGCTCCTGGTGCACAAGATCCACTTCGATGCCTGCCCGTTCCAAATGCTTCTTGATGATTTCGCCATCCCGGTCGGCTGTGGATTCGCCCCCCGCACTGATGGCCGACGAGAGCAGTTCCACCTTGAGGGGGCTGGCATCCTTCTCGTAGAATCCATCCCTTCCCTGCTGAAAACCGACGGACTGCAGGAGCCGACGAGCCCGGTTAGGGTCAAACGAATAGGTGGGCGTGTCGGGATTGTACATGTCATGATCCATGGAAAGCAGTCCGTAGGAGGCCGGGGAGCCGAAACCTCTGTGGTCCTTCTCAATGAGTTCCCGCCGGTCGATGGCATGGGCGATTGCCTGGCGCACGCGCTTGTCGTCAAAAGGCGGTTTTCTGTGATTGATCATGAGCTTCCTGTTCCACCCCCTTTCGTCCTTGATGACCACCAGTCCTTTCTCCAAAAGGATTTGCGCCATGTCGGCCTCAATGTTGGCCAGACCCGCCTGGCCCGTAAGGAGGGAAACCATGGGTTTGCTCGACCGGATGTAGATGAGCCGATCCGCCTTCGGCTTGCCACGGTAGTAATCGGGGAATGCCTCGTAGAGGTAGGTTCCCTGGGTCTTGTCGAAGTCCCGGCAGACATAGGGGCCGCTCCCCACAAAGGCCTGAGGGGCATTATAGATTATAGGTTTCCGGCCGGTCCACTTTCTCCCAGACATGCCTGGGAAGGATGGGGATGGTCCCGCCGATTTCGGAAAGAAAGGGAGCATAAGGCCTGGAAAGGGTGATGACCACGGTGTGGGGAGTCTCTGCCAAGACGTGGTCCACGTGTTCCAGAGTGATCCAGCGGTAGGGACGCTTCTTTAAGTATTGAAAGGTATATACGACGTCTTCCGCCGTCACGGGATGGCCGTCGTGCCATTTCGCCCTGGGATTCAACTGAAAGGAGAATGCCGTCCGCCCAGGGTCATAGGACCATGAGTCGGCCAGGCCGGGGACAGTCCCCTTGTCGTCCTTCCAGACGAGGGTGTCGAAAACCCACATCATCCGCACGTAGCTCGGCCCACGGGGATAATAGCGGTAGGGATTGGGAAACCCCCAGTCGCACGTACTGTCCCCAATGCGAACTTTCTGAAGACTCGAGACCTCTGAGGAACCGGGAAAGGCAGCGAGACCCAAAGCGGCCAGAAGAGGGAGCAGCCACCAGCGGGACCGAGCTTTAAAGGTGCCTCCCCATCGCATCCGTTCCACGAGAACAATCCCCACTTCACCATTAGCGCCGGTCACCTTTGGTACAGTCTCTCCAGCGGGTCCTTTCCGTCGGGAAACATGGCCCCAAAAGGCTCGTAGGCATCCAAATCCTTTAGCGTGCAAAAGTGCATCCCCTTCCTGCCGCCCATGATCATTAGAGGACGGGCTCTTTCCACGTCCAAGGAACCGTCGTCCTTGAGCACCCGATCGTCCACCTCCAATCTGAGCACCTGACCGAGGACCAGGGCAAACCGTTCCTCCTCATACTCTCTCACCCTCCGGCATTCCATCCAGGCGTAGCACCCGGCGATTCCCGGCGCCTTGACAGAGACGGAGGGCTTCTCATCCAGTCCAGCCTCCGTGAATTCATCGACCTCGGGAGGACTGAAGCGGGCCGTGGGAATGACTTTGTCCTTCAGATCCGTTCCCGCCAGGGTGAGGACGAACTCTCCCGTCTCGCGGATATTCCTGAGAGTGTCCCTTTTCTTGGCCGAAGCAATCACTATGAGATCCAGGTGACGCAAGACGGGCATCACGCAGGACCAAGGGGCGATGTTACGCACCCCGTCCCTGCTCATGGTAGAGATGAAAGCCACGGGGAGGGGCATCATCCCTTCCCGCATGAAGGGTGACAACAGCATGGCGAGACTCCCTCAGGTCAGCACATCACGATGGTCCTCCACAAAACGTTTCATTTCAGAACTCAACTTTTACCCCTCCCACGACGATGGCACCGGGGGGCAATGGTGTCCCCTGTAGACAGGGAACGGAACAGGGCGTATTTCTTTTTGAAAATGTTCTCCGCGTTGAAATAGAGCGTGAACCGGTCCAAGAACTTCCGTGAAACGGCCACGTCCACGGTCCAGTAGTCGCCCGGCGGAATGGTGTTTTCATTGTCGTAATACATGTCGGCGTAGAAATTGGCGATGGCCGTCACGCTGACATATTTGGGGTTTTTGTAGTTCACCCCGAAGTGGAACTTGTGGATGGGGACATTGGGAAGAAAGTTGCCTTCCAGTGGTGCGTTCGTCTTGTCCTTGCCTATCTCCGAAAAGGTGTAGGTGTAGTTGCCGAAGAGTGTCACATCTTCCCTGGGTTTCCATTGCAGCTCCGCTTCCACGCCATGGATGTCCACTTCGCTGATGTTGTCAAAACGTACTCGAACCGCGTTCTCGCAGGCTTGCCAAATGTCGTTGTCCGCACCAGCCGGTCCCCGATGTAGTCACTGGCAAACGACTGGAAGAATGTCACCTTGCCCCAGAGGTAGGGCAGGATGAATCGCTCCGCCCCCACGTCGTAAGACCAGATCTCCTCGGGTTTGAGATCGGGATTGGCCGTCCGGTAGTATGTTCCTCCCCCCGCACGTGAACTTTGTAAAGCTCGAAGATGCTCGGGGATCGAAAGCCTTTCCCGCCGGAAGCACGCAGTGTGGTCTTGTCGTCAGGATGGAAGGCGATGCCGAACTTGGGGGAGAGGCTTTCTTCCCGCTGGCTGGGATATGTGTTGTCGTAGGGAGCGATTCCACTCCCCGGACTCCTATCCCAGATCGCTCCATCGGATGTCTCGATCCAGTCGTAGCGCAGAGCGGCGTTGAGCACCAGGCGGTCGTTGAGAAGATCGGCATCCCAGTTGGCGAATGGCGAGACGAAACGCTGTCTCCCCGTCGCACCTCCGTCACGGGCGCTCTGCCTCTAATCTTCGCCGTAATCCCAGGAGGCTTCCTTGAAAGCCGCCCCCACAGTCAACTGGAGGGGGCTCCAGGCAAAGAGGGTCCCTTGTAGATCGACACCCAAGGTATAGGTGTTCGGGAATTTTTCGTCCCTAAACGCTGACGTGTAATTGTCATTGGCATTGTCCTGAAATGCGGTCTTGTCCGCTCTGTTGAGGTAGGCCAACCCCTTCACCCCGAATCCGTCACACTGGAGGGAGTAGTTCAACCAGTACTGATCCATTTGGAGATCACTGTGAAAGAATTCCGTCCCCTGCCCCATGTCGTGCGTGTAAAACAAACTCGCCAGGCTCAAATCGGGGCGGGGACCCAAATCGTAGGTCGCCTTTCCAAGGGCTTTTCCCACCTCCCGGTATCGCTTGATGTCGTAATCCTGCCTCTCGTCCACCATGTAATAGCCGTCGCTCTCCTCATATCCCCCGGCCGCCATGAACCCGAAATCGCCGATCTTCTGGCTGTGGAAAAGGGCCCCCCCAAGTGTAAGCCGTTCCGCCTTCGGCCCGGATGGAAGTCTCCCGCTTGTCTCTCGGTTTCTTGGTGATGATGTGGATCATCCCCCCAGCCCCTCCGACCCGTAGAGGGTGGAGGTGGGGCCTCGAACGATCTCGATGCGCTCGATGGTCTCCTTGGGGATGTAGCCCCACCCCACCCAGGCGATGGCATTGTTGAAATTGTCGTTTTGAGGCACCCCGTCAACTAGCAGAAGCACCCGGTTGCTTCCGACTCCCCGCATGATGACGGGACTGACGATCCCATTGGTCTGCAACCCGTAGTGCCTAAAGTTGTCGATGCCAACCACACTGCGCACGATGTCCTCGACCCCCTCGAACGGCGATGCCATGATCGCTTCGCTGCTGAGCACCGTGACGTCCTGGGGCACATTGAAGACCCTCGCTTCCGTGCGGGTGGCCGAGACAACCACTTCACCCAATTGCTGGATCTCCGGTTCCTGTTGGGCCGCCTCGGACCCGGGTTCAGCGCCAAGAACCATCGCAAAAGCAACGGCCGCAAGAACAAAACCTGCCCTTCTTCATCTCTCCATGTCGAAATTCCCTTTTCCGCCGGTGATTGTTCTCATCGTCAGATTAGGACACCCGCGAGAAAGCCCCAAATCCCGTCTTCCAGACATCCCGCTTCGGCTGAAGAGATCCCACTTCACCCCGGTGGCCCCTCTGATGCCATGCCCGATGGTCTGGAGCCCCTCACCCCAGGCCGACACCGCCAAGAGGACAAAAAAAGCCACAAAGGCCCGGCCCTTGCGGGGCTGAACGGCCTTCGTGGCCTGATGGTTTATTGGAGCGCGGCCGTTTTGGAAGCCTGAAGTGATCCTCCCCCCTGCACTCACGGACCCTGCAGACTTCATCAACGACAGCCTGGAAGGAACCGGCGGCTCCTACCGCCATTCGGTTCTCCCCTTCTACACCACACGTCGCCGTATGTCAATCTCCTTCAAGATTGTGTCCCCGGGGCACCCGGCTCCCTCATGAAACCGGGTGCGGAGGTCCCGGTGGTGGTCAGGGCTCTCCCTCGTGCTCCGTCACCACGAGGACGGGAACCTCGGAGAATTCGATGACCCTCTCGGCGACGGATCCGACAAGGATGTGACCCACCCCCCGCTCGCCGCGCTTGCCCATGACGATGGGATCGGCGTTCCAGACAGACGCCTCCTCAAGGATGATTTCATGGGGAATTCCCTCCCTCACGATGACCTCGGAGGTGTCCACGATTTCCGCCCCTGCTTCACAACGCATCTGATTAAGGAATGCCTGGGCAGTGCGTCGGCGGTCTTCTCGCAAAGCCTCGCGGGTTTTTTCACAGAACCTGGCCAGATGGTGGAGCACGGACTCGTCGATGACGTGAAAGACCTTCAGCTCCGCTCCGTGAATCTTCGTCAGCCTTGCAGCGAGACAGACGGCCTTCAGGGAGTGCCGGGATCCGTCCACGGGAACCAGTATCCTCTCAAAGACCCTCATCCCCTTCCTCTTCTCTACGGTTCCTCCGCCGCTTCAACTGGAAAACCGACTCCCGCTCCTTTTCCTCCAAGCTCTCTTCCATGTGCTTGACGGTCCCTTCGTAGAGAGGAATGAGAATGTTTTCCAGCGCATTGATCCGTTTGATCGTCTTCCTCATCTCCATCACCAGTCGAAACAACCCTATCTCCACTTCCGCAAGTTCCGCGACGATGGCCAGGCTGTGGCGAAGGGAAGCGGCCAGTGCGTCCATGGACAGGCCGGTCTCGAGAAACCCATACGGCGGCATGAGAGGGGCAACGACGATCCGGACGACGGGGAGGGAGACCCCCATGAAGCTTTTTTCCTGGACCTGAACGGTCACCCCCGCTTCATTCCCCAGGGATACCCTTTCACAGGCTAGGCGGCCATGAGCGGCGAGAGTCCTCCGAAAGTGGCCGTAAGCCCCCTCCAGGGAGGCGTTCATGCGGCATCTCAACCGTTCCGCCTTGCTGGAAAGGGAGTAGATGCGCACCATGAGGGAGTCCTTCTTCCTGTCCAGAAGTTCGAGTCCCTGTCTTGCGAACGCCAGGTCCTCCCTGAGACGCAAAAGATTACTCCTGTTTGCCGAAAGGGTCAGTCTTGGCACGTTCCGTTGGCCTTCTCCTTGTTCCGTACTGACGAATCTGTTCAGGCTTGAGCCGCGTCAACTCTCTTACGGGAAAGATCCCGGCAAGTTCCCAAGCAAGATCGAGGGTCTCGAGGATCTCCCTGTTTTGCCGTCGGTCCTGCTGGATAAAGCGCCTCTCCAGTTCAAGGGAAAACTTAAGATAGAGACGGTCACGGGTTGAAAGGTCTTCTTCCCCAATGATGGAAGTCAGGGTTTCCACCCGCTTCGCCTGTGCATACAGGGCATAGATCTGGTTGGCCAGGTTGGGATGGTCTTCCCGTGTCCTCCCGGGTCCGATGCCGTCGCTCATGAGGCGGGAGAGAGACGGGAGGATATTGATGGGAGGATAGATGCCCCTTTGGGAGAGCCCACGGTCCAAGACAATCTGCCCTTCCGTGATGTATCCGGTCAAGTCCGGGATCGGATGGGTGATGTCATCGTCGGGCATGGTCAGAATGGGGATTTGCGTGACGGAACCCTCGGCCGTGGCGATCCGGCCAGCTCATTCATATATGGAGGCCAGATCGCTGTAAAGATATCCGGGGTAGCCCTTGCGGCTGGGAACCTCCCCCTTGGACGTCGCGACTTCCCGCAGCGCTTCGCAGTAGTTCGTCATGTCCGTGAGGATCACCAGGACATGCATGCCTTCGGAAAAGGCCAGGTGCTCGGCAACTGTGAGGGCGATGCGGGGAGTGATGAGCCGCTTGATGGATGGGGAATCGGCCAGATTCAGGAAGAGGGCGGCATTCTTCAAGCTCCCGCTCTCTTCCAAATCTTTCCGGAAAAACTGCGCCTCCTCGTACTTGATCCCCATGGCGGCAAAAACGAGGGCAAACCTTTCCTCTTTCTCCAGCAACCTCGCCTGCCTCCCGATCTGGGCGGCGATCTGGGCGTGTGGAAAGCCGCTCCCCGAGAATATGGGGAGCTTCTGTCCCCTCACGAGGGAATTCATGCCGTCGATCGCCGAGATTCCCGTCTGGATGAAGTCCTGCGGATATACTCTGGCCACGGGGCTGATGGGCAGTCCATTGATATACCTCGCTTCTCCCGCCATCGGGGCGGGCCCGCCGTTCAGGAGCCTCCCGAGTCCGTCAAAGACGCGTCCCAGCACTTCTTCCGCCGAAACATGATATGTAAAAGGGCCCCCCAGAAATCGCATCCGGCATCTGGATGCCTGGAGCCCGACAGTGCCTTCGAAGACTTCCACCACGGTCGTCCTTTCAGAAACACCCAGGACTCTCCCCATGCGCGAATCTCCATCCCCCGCAACCACCTCCGCCAGTTCCAGGTAGCCCACATCCGTCGCACCGCTCACAAAAACCAGGGGCCCTTGAACGCGGGAGAGACCAACGTATTCCACGGCGGTCCGTGTCTCCACGGGCAACACCAGCTCCATCACCCCCTTTACCTCAGCAGAGCCGCGAATTCCCACCGGATTCTTTCCCTGATGGCCTGGAAGGGCGCTGGATCGTCTCCCCTGTAAAGGACTTTCATGCGGTGGAGTTCATCCGTTACGGGAAGCTCCATGGCCAGATAGACGGGAATGCGCTGGCTGACCGCTTCCTTCATGTTTTCGATGAACTCCAGGATCACCTGAAGCCTAAGGGCCTGCTTGACCGGCGGTGAGTAGGTGTCTACAGGGTCGAAGGCACTTTGCTGCAGGAAATCCTCCTTAATGAGTTTCGCGCCGCAGGTGACGGCTTTTTGCTCATCGGGGAGGGCATCCTCCCCGATGAGCTTGACGATGTTTTGCAGCCTGGCATCTTCTTTCAGGATGGACAGGGCACGGTCCTTCAAATCCGACCAGTCTACCCCTGCCTTCTCTTGCCACCAGGGGGCGACGGAATCCACATAGCCGCTGTAGCTGTTGAGGTAATTGATGGCCGGGAAATAGCGGGCGCTGGCCAGTTCCTTGTCCAGTGCCCAGAAAGTGGTGACAAAGCGCTTCGTGTGTTGTGTCACCGGTTCCGAAAAATCCCCCCCGGAGAAGAAACCGCCCCGATGATGGAGACGGAGCCCCTTTATCCACCAAGTGTTTCAACAAAGCCGGCTCTCTCGTAGAACTCGGCCAGGCGGGATGCGAGTTACGCCGGAAAGCCCTCCTCCGCGGGAATCTCCTCGAGCCTCCCCGAGATCTCTCTCAGGGCCTCGGCCCACCGACTGGTCGAATCGGCCATGAGAGCCACGTGATAGCCCATGTCACGGTAGTACTCGGCGATGGTGATCCCCGTGTAGATGCTCGCTTCTCGTGCGACAACGGGCATGTCGGAAGTGTTGGCGATGAGCACCGTCCGCTCGATAAGGGGTCTTCCGCTTCGGGGGTCCAGAAGCTTGGGGAAGTCCTCCAAGACCCCTGCCATCTCGTTTCCCCTTTCACCACACCCGATGTAGACAATTACTTCTGCATCCGCCCACTTGGAAAGCTGATGCTACGTGATGGTCTTCCCTGTTCCGAGGCCCCCGGGCATGGCGGCGGTGCCCCCCTTGACCAGGGGAAAAAAGAAATCGACCACACGCTGCCCCGTAAAGAGGGGATCGGCAGGGGGAATACGGCGGAGACAGGGACGCATTCTTCTCACCGGCCATCGATGATACAAGTGGACCGGATGACGTGTCCCCCTGGCATCCTCCGTGAGAACAATCCTTTCATCAAGGGTGTAGGCGCCCTGCGGGGCGATCTCCACGACCGTTCCCCCGCCGCAGCCCGGCGGCACCATGACCCGATGAGCGACGCAGGGCGTTTCCACCACCTCACCCAAGACCTGACCCGGCGTGACCCGCTCGCCCGTCCTGACATTGGGTGAAAAAGCCCAGGGCCTTTCGCGGTCAAGGGCATGAGCTGTCTTTCCCCTCCTCACCCACGGCCCGGTATGCTCGAATAGAACGGAGAGGGATCTCTGGGTCCCGTCGAAAACGTGGCTCACAAGCCCCGGACCCAACTCTACAAATAGGGGCATCCCTTGCCCCTCGACCTCGGCTCCCACCCGCAGCCCCGTCGTGTTTTCGTACACCTGAATCGTCGCCGTGTCCCCATGGAACTTCACCACCTCCCCAATGACCTGCTCCCTGCTGATGATGACCATCTCGTTCATGGAAAGGCCCGCAGCCCTCCTGACCCGAATGACCGGTCCATTGACGGCCGTCACGATCGCTGTCTCAGATGTCCCCTTTGTCCGTTCCAAAAAGCTCTCTCCAAATCTCCTGCCGGATTTCCCTCTCGTGCATCTTCAGCCTGGCCGCGACGCTGTTGTCGTATAGCTGCCGCCCATCTCCGGTATAGACCCTGACACCTCCCTCGATGGAACTTGACGCTCGCATTTCCAGTTGGACGTTCCGTTCCTGTGACAGTTCACCCATGCGATCCTTCATCAATCGGCAATCGTCCTCGGTCATTTCCACGACGAATGTGTTCCCGGGCAGATGCCCGAGCGCCTCCTGGATCCCTTTCACCAGAAAATCCACCACACCTGGACTTCCGTGGAAGCTGCGCAGCTTCCTCTCCAGCTCCCCAAGCACTTCGCGGACGACCTCCTCCCGGAATGCCATGATACGCCGTTTTGCCTCTAGTTCCGCCCCGCCCAGCAACCTTCTCGCTTCGTCATGGGCCTTGCTCCTCAGGGCAAGGGTTTGCGTTTCCCGTCGCTGATCCGCTCGCCGTTTCGCTTCCGAGACAGTCCTCAGCGCCTCGGATTCAGCCCGTTCACGGATGTCCCGAACCTCCCTTTCCACCTCTTCCCGAATCGCCCTGCAAAACAGCTCCAGTTCACTCCAGATAGGCACGTTCCAGACTCCCCATGAGTGAGAGAATCCGCCTTGCGGCGTTTTCTCTCTGCATCGAAGGTCCACTCACCCCAGGGATTTCCAGAAGGAGAAGACCACCCGACTTGAGGCGAAGCCCCTCAACAAAATCCCGGTGGCTTTCGGCCAGCGGCTCCGTGATGAGGATGAGCACCGGCTCCTCACGAGCCAGCTTTTCCAGAAGGGCGGGAACTTCCCCCTCCCAGGAAACGGGACGCCCTTCAATTCCCGCCACGGCAAAGGGGAGACAGGTATCCGGGTCTCCCACAACGACAATTTTCATAGCTTCGCCAGAATCATGAGCGCTACGATGAGCCCATAGATGGCAATTCCTTCCGCAAGACCGACGAAGATGAGGGCACGGCCGGCCAGCTCGGGCTTTTCCCCCATTGCTCCCATGACTGCCGCTCCCACAACGGCCACGGCGATGCCCGCTCCGAGGGTAGCGGCGCCCACGGCAATGGCTGCGGAAAGATATCCGAGGCCGGTACTGGATACGTTTTCGGCAGATTCCCCCGCCAAGGCCGCAGCCGGCACAAACCACATTACAAGGCACATCAGGAGACGTTGCCAACGCTGCATGCAAAACTCCTCTCGGAACAAACCCCGCACGATCCCAACAAACCGGCGCACTGCGGGTCCTTGCGGCGCCATAACCCGCCTGGATGCCTCGGCTTTTCAAGACTTCGGCGATTTGGAACCGACATCGCCCCCGAAGGCCTGGAATCGTTCTCTCCCCGCTTCTGAAAAACCTGCCCAGAAACTCATAATACTCCAGCCGGACCACCTGAATGGAAACGACCAGTCCTTTCAGCAAAATGATGATCACGTTGCCCACGGCCACAACAAACCAGTAGGAAAGTCTCGTGCCCTTTTCATGGGAGACGGCATCGGCGATGGAAAAGACAGCCGGGAAAAGGGCTGCGTGGGAAAGAGCAAACGCCGCAACGCGGAGAGAGGAAACGGTGTTCGCCACAAAGCGCAGGAGGTCGTCAAACACTTCCACAACGGACTCCACGAGCTCTGTGATCAAACCCGCCCGCCGGAGGATCTGACCCGGACGTTCCCGCCTGACGATGAACCTGTAAAGGGGACGATGAAGGATCATCATGGTGACAAGCCCTGCGGTCGCCCACCCGAACAGACTCATTTCCTCCTGAGCCACCCGGCCTGTGAGCAGATACTTCAGGGTCAGACCGGTGCCCATCCAGTAGAGAAGCGCCCCCGCAAGGCCGCTTCCGCTGAACAGCCCCTCCAGCTCCTTCAGCCGGAAGGCATTGACCACATTCAGCACCAGGCCGAGGCTCACCAGTGAAATGCCAAGGATCAGAGCCGTCTTGATGAAACCCGTGATGTTCTCCATGGGTCTGAACCAGAGGGCGGGGATCACATTCTCCAGCCCGAAAACGCTGCCGTAGCAAAGGCCGAAGAAAACGGAAAAAACCCCGCACTCCATGAGAATGATGCCGTAATCCATATACCTGTACGAGTGGCGAAATGTCAGGTAGCCGGCGAAGGCGAGAATCGCTCCCTGACCTACATCGCCGAACATCATCCCGAACATGACGAGGAAGCTGATCGCGAAAAAAACCGTGGGTTCCACCTCCCTGTATCTTGGGATTCCATAAAGGGTTGTCAACCGCTCGAATGGACTGACCAGCAAGGGATTGTTGAAGAGAATAGGGATCTTCACGATCCCCTCCCTCACCTCCCTCAGCTCTTCCGGGGCGACCTTTTCCACTGCGACCTCCGCCTTGCGTGACCCCCTGCAGTTCGTCTTCCAGCACCTCAAATCGTCTCTCCGGAACCCAACCCGAAATGAGATAGCTCTTGTCGATCTTCCCGAAGCAACGGCGCGCCGACAAGATCTGACGCGCGGCGACAATCCTTTCTTTGGCCCGGAGAATCTCCTCACCGAATCGCTTCTGAAAGGCATCTCTACAATCGAGTAGATTCTTTCTCTTCTCATCAAGTTCCTGGACCTTTGCCTGGAGAGCGGCAGCGATCTCCCCGGATGTGCCCGAAAGCCCCGAGGGAATGTCGATGGGCTCCCAAAGAGCCCCTTTCAAGGCCCGCCCCACGACAGGCCAATCCCTGGCAAGGGCGAACAAGACCATTGCGGAGCGATCCTCCAAGGGCCCAAGTTCCTTCAGATAATGATGGACTCCGGATAGACTCTCTTCCAGTTTTTCCATACCACCGGCAGGGATCATACCGATCGCCCACCGGATGACGCGGCATTGAAAAAGGCGGGAGAGATCAAGGTCATCCGGGAGGACAGCAAGTGTTTTCATGCGGGCACGGATCTCCGCGAGATCACGCTCTACCTGGAAAAGATCGCTCAAGGCCGAATCCACCGCATCGTGTATCTCCCCCAGGAGTTGCTTCAGTCTGAACACATCCTTTTCAGGGATGACGTCTCGTTCCACCGGCACGGCCAAGGCTCTGAGGTGCAGCAGATCCATGAGAATCCCCGTATCCCTCGAAAGCTTCTCGTATTCCTCGAGGAGTTCCCCGTCGGTTTCAGTGGTGTATCCTAACCGTCCCAGGTGTGTCTCATCGATGCGGATCAGATGGAGCAGCTTGAAGCGGGCAAGCACCGCCGTCGCCTCGGAGATGAAGCTTTCCGGGACTCGAATCGTGATCCTGACGAGTCTTTCAGCCTGGAACACCTGCATCCCCTTTCACCGGCACGGCGATCCCGTCCATCATCTCAAGGGGGGATACACCCGCCTCGAGGGTTGACAGGAGCCGCTCAAGGGATTTGACTTCCATCTACTTCAAGAGAAGATAAGAGATTTGGAGTCCCACCTGAAAAGGGTTTTCGAGAAACGACGCGTGCAGTCGCGCAACCAGCCACCACTGAAAAAGAGGGGTGATTTGGTGCCAGTCGGCCGCATTGCGGAGCACCTCCCCATAAGGAGACGGCAAGGCATTCACGAACTCCGGCAGATCCCTCGCCCTGGCCAGCGTCCCCAGTCGAGGGACGTCGAGACGAACGCCGCCTGAAACCGTGTAATGGATGGCCTCTTCAGGGGAAAAACCGTAAAAATGCCGGAACCTCACCATCCAGCACAAATTGATCCCGTCGATCCACCGGCCGAGGAGATGCCTTGCTCTTTTCCCATCAAACCCTCGCCCCTCGCGAAGGAAAGCCGCGACATGCTCCACGGCGGCCATGTCTGCAGCGATCTCCAGGGGAAAAAGCCTTTTCTGGCGGTTGAACTGCCCCAAGGCCTGTTTCAAAGGAGTGTGAAACGCGGTCGATGTGAGAAGTTCGACGGCACCGTTGACTTCCCGGGCCTCCAGGAGCTTTTCCACAGGAAGCTGAGAAAGCCCGTCCAGCCGATACAACAGGGGTCTCACTTCCGAAGGGGATAGCCCATGCCATATCCCCCTGAGGAGGGTCTTGAGATTCTCCGCGTCAAAACGCAGCAGAAGCCTTTCAATGAGTTGCGACGCCCTCCCGGGAAGGGATTTCATCACCGTTCCATAATCCGAGAAAAGGGCGTCATAGAGAGAGAGGACCACTGTCGTTGTCCGGCCTTGCCCAACGGGGATGTCTTTCAGCCTACCGCCATAGTCCGTGCCCCTCAGGTAGCGCACCACCTCGTCGCACTTCTTCAACCTCACCAGGACGCGTCAATCCTCGGGGGCGAGGAGCCTGCCCCTCATGGCCCGGGTTCGCGCCTGGGCATAAGAGAATTGGAGAACGCCCGCAATCAAGGGGATGTCAACTTCCTGAAAAAACGTTCCACCAAGACATCCATCAGGGCTTCCTTCCGAGTGCGCAGTCGTTGGATGCAGCCGTCGGCTTCCGATAGAAGTTCGTCGGACCTGGATTTTGCTTCTCCAAGGATCCGTTCCCTTTCCTCCTCAAGCGAGGAGGCGAGGGAACGTTCCATCTCCTCCAGGATCTCCGCAGCCTGCCGGCTCGCACGGCATGCAATGGCCTCCGCCTCTTCCTTGGCCGCTTCCAGCTTTCGCGGTGCATCCTCGTCGGTTTCGAAGATCTTTTCCAATTCCATGCGAATCGACATGGCAGCACCTTCACATCCGGGGAACACCCTCTGCTGATGGTCGCCGGGGGCGGTACCAGCGCCTCGTCATGGCCCTCACCGGTGAGCGGCATTTCCAGGCTGCTGCATCCGGACATGGCCAGACGCCAGCCCGCCCGCCTCATGAATCCCCGCATGGGGACCTACTCTCTTTTGATGACAATCACCGGCTGCTTGCAATGGCGGATGACGTGATCCGAAACGGATCCCAGGAGCACGGAAGCGAGGTTGCTCCGACCATGAGACCCGAGCACGATGACGGACACATGCTCCTCCTCGGCCACCTCAAGAATCCTGGCCTGCGGAACACCCTGCTCCACCCGCAACTTGACCGAGTAACCCGCTTCCTTGAGTTCCTCTTCCACCCGCTGCATCTGCCGGGAGGTTTCCTCCTGAAGGGACCGGTGGACCTCCTTCAGGAACTGAGAAACATCCCGCCCCCCTGCCAAGGCGATGCCCCTCTCGATGCACTCCAGCGTCTTGTCGCTGATTACGCGCAACACCACGACCTCTTCCGCCCCGGCACACCGAAGGCCCTTCAGGTATCCCAATGCCTTGGCCGCCACGTCTGAAAAATCATTGGGATAGAGTATTTTCTGAAACATGTGCCCCTCCCTGGAGTGTCCCCTCCCTCGCGAAACGGCACACATGCCGCCTCACACCGGCAGCTTCAAGTAGGCAAATACGCCGATCATTTTTAGTCCCATGTAGAACATGACCAAAATGAAGAGGTACTTGAGTTGCTTGGCGGGAAGAAGGTGGGCGGTGCTCGCTCCCACCACCGCCCAGGGAATGCTCACCCCCGCAAGGATGATCCACTGGTACCAGTTGAGATAACCGGTGGAATACTGGGGCAGTCCCTCTATTCCCCAACCGTTGATCATGTACGACAGGGCCCCTCCGAACGCCGTGAAGATCATGAGGGCCGTCGACGTGCCCACTGCTTGGTGCATCCGGAACTTGAGGGCAAAAACCATGATGGGGATCATGAGAACCCCTCCCCCGATGCCGATGATCCCCGAGAAGATCCCCAGGGGGATGCCCCACAGGATGAAGGCCGTGAGGCTGGTGGAAGGCTCCTCGACAATCTTGGGGGGCTTTGCCGTGAGCATGCGGATACCCCCCAAAAGGACGGCCGCGCCGAAGACGGTGGTGAGGATCTTCCCCGGCAACTGAGAAGCAATGAATGCCCCCACAAAGGCCCCTATGGCCCCGGCGATGCCAAACGTCACGCCGGCCTTCCACAACACCGCTCCCTTTTTGTGGTGCGTCATGGCCCCACTCAACGCCGTGGGGAGCACCACCAGCAGATTGGTGCCAAACGCGATGCGAATGGCAAGGGTCGGGTCCACCCCGATAGACTTGAGAGCCCAGAACTGGACGGGGACCATGATGAAACAGCCGCCGACACCGAGAAGCCCCGATGCGAAACCCACCCCCATTCCCGTGAGGAGCAGAGCGACAACTTGTAGAGCCTGCATTTCCATGACCGTCTCCCTCCTGTCATTCCGATTGCGGTCCGCCACACCCTGGGCGCACCGCCGGCCTATTCCTTCGGCCGCACGCTGTGGCAACCGGGATCCCTTGCTTCCCGGGGTTGCCCCCTTCAAATACCACCGCTCGAATCCCCACACCCGATACCAGGACCGTTGGGGGAGACCTGATGAATGCCCGGTCAAGCCGTCGATCCAAGGGACGCCGAGGACTCGAGGGATTCATCTTCCTTCCGTCCGCTCACTTTGAGCTTCTAACATGCGGCACAAGACCTCATCCGCCACACCCATCTGGTTGTCCACCACCGACACCCCTTGGCGAAACAGCCACTCCTTGCAGCAAGCCTGGATGCCGCCGCAAAGGAGCCTGTCCACGCCCAGTTCCACAAGTCGCCTCGCAATCACGAAGGGCTTCTCCCCCCCTACGTTCACAACCGCCCTCCTGGAGATGACCCCGTCCTCAACCTCCACCACCAACACTCTCGACGACCTCCCGAAATGAGGCGATATTCTCTCATTGAACAGAGGAACCGCTATCTTCATGTGGCCCCCACTCCCCGCAACGCATTTCTGCCGCCATGGACCAATCTCCCCTCGTTCCAAATGTTGCAGCAGCGGTACCGTCCGTTCAAACCCGTCGGGCCAAGAGAGCATGAGTCTCCCAAGGCTCGATGCATGCATCTGAGCCGGTGGTGAAGCAACCGGAGTGCCAGGGGACGACACCAGGAGCGATGCTCATGTTATTTGAAAAATATCAATTTGTTCATCGGTATTCGAAAAATGGGGGGAGGGCGGAATGTGTTCCATATAGTGAAACGGTTTCATTTCATGTTTCAATATTCTCTTCCGAAATCCCGTACTTCTTCATCTTCCGCCACAGGGTGGTGCGGCTCAACCCCAGCGCTCGAGCGGTTTCGGGGCGGCGAAACCCTTGACTCTCAAGGGCTGCCCGGATCCTCTCCATTTCCAGAAGCTCCCGCTCCGAAAGATGACGCGGTATTCGGGCCCCTTCCGAGGCAAGGTCCTTGGGCAAGTGCTTCATTTCAATGACGGGACCTTTGCAGGTGATGAAGGCGAATTCGAGGATGTTGTGCAGTTCGCGGATATTGCCCGGAAAGGGGTAGTTGAAGAAGAAATCGAGCACCTCCTGGCTGACGCCCTGGACGTCTCTTTCTCTCCTGAGGTTCAAGCGCCGGATGAAATGCTCCGTCAGAAGGGGGATATCCTCCTTTCGACGGTTCAGGGGGGGCAGGGTGATCCTGACAACGTTCAGACGATAGTAGAGATCCTCCCGGAAGCTCTTCTCCTGGACCATTTTACTCAGAGGCACATTGCTCGCAGTGATGAGCCTGACATCGACCTTGACGGTGTGTGTCCCCCCAAGAGGTACAA
This sequence comes from Deltaproteobacteria bacterium, assembly GCA_012517315.1. Lineage (GTDB taxonomy): Bacteria > Desulfobacterota > Syntrophobacteria > Syntrophobacterales > Syntrophobacteraceae > JAAYUJ01. The sequence goes on along the minus strand of JAAYVE010000053.1, from coordinate 19,201 downwards.
ATTCCCCCTCCTGGAGCACCCGCAGGAGGTCCGCCTGGAAGAGGGTTGACGTGTTGGAGATCTCGTCCAGGAACAGGGTGCCCCTGTCGGCCAAGAGAAACCTTCCGGGCTTGTCCCGGTTGGCCCCCGTGAACGCTCCCCTCATGTAGCCGAACAACTCCGATTCCAGCAGAGTGTCGGGAAGCGCGGCACAATTGACGGCGACAAAGGGTTTCTCTCTGCGGGGGCTCAGTTGATGGATCGTCCTGGCGATGAGCTCCTTGCCGGATCCTGTGGGGCCCTCAATGAGAACGGAGCTGTCGCTTTCGGCGATGTCCGGGAGAAAAGCGATGATCTCCCTCATCGTGGGATGCCTTCCCACGATGTCTTCCATCCCGAAACCCCGGCAGACCTCCCGCCGTAGCGCTTCCAGTTCGGAGAGGTCCCTGAAGATTTCCACCGCTCCAATGATCCGCTGTGAGGCATCCCGCAGGATGGCGGTGCTAATGCTGATGGGTATTTCTTCGCCCGTCTTAGAAATGATGCGGCCGGAGCGCTGCGTCTGGGATTTCCCGCTGCAGAGTGTTTCATCAATGGCGCATCGCTTTTGGCAAATGTCCGCTCGGAAGACGTCGAAGCAGAACTGCCCGATGGCCTCTTCTTTTTTGAATCCTGTGATGCGCTCCGCGGCTTCGTTGAAGAAGGTGATACGCTTGCCGAGATCCAGGGTGAAAACCCCGTCGCTGATGCTCTCCAGGATCGTGCAGCAAGGGGATCGGAGCAGATCCGAAATGCGGCAGAAATCAGAATTTTCCTTGATACTTTCAAGAGATGGCTGGTTCTTCGGAAACATCTGCATGAGGCTTTCTCGTGAGACTCGTCAGGTCCTTTCCCCCTCCGCGACGATCCCTGTCGCCCCTGAGTCGTTCGGTACCATGGTACCCGCCTCCATGCTATTCTTCAAGGAACGATGAAGGAGCCGAGATCCTCTCCCCCCTTTGATTCCACTTCTTGGATTAAGGAAAACTTTCTCCACGGAATTTTCCCCTCAGTTCTGAAAAAGGTGGATCATCGGGATCGCCGTGGACTGCTTCCCTGGAGAGAGCCAGTATTATATTTGCATACAACAATATTTTTTTATTTGTTTCCTCCCATGCTACTGTCTGACATCCTACCCCCAAAACGAACATTAATGCTCTAATTATCCATATGTTAAAATTCAATAAAGAGCCACTATGACCTCTCACGGCCCCCGCGATCACCTGTTGACTTTATATTCTTTAATCGCTATATAACACTGGACAACCTGATCGTTCAAATAGGAATGGTGGTCATGAAAGAGTTCATCCGCGTCATGAAAGCCCTTTCAGATGCCACGAGGGTTAAGATCATCAAGGCCCTGCAGGTGAGAACGCTCTGCGTCTGCGAAATTCAGGCGGCTATCGGCCTGGCCCAGCCCACCATCTCCAACCATCTCAGGGTTCTGGAGGAGGCAGGTCTTGTCGTTTCCCGCAAGTGCGGTTTGTGGATGAACTACAGCCTTGCCGACGGGGTGGAAAGCCCTTACGCGGCCGCCCTCATCGGAAACCTCAAGCACTGGCTCCAGAACGACCCGGAAATCGTCGCACTTGTGGGTGTCCTGCCATCCATCAACCGGGAGAGGAACTGCAGAAAGTGAGACGGGAGAATGCTTTGACGCACATGGAGCAATGGAATGGGTGAGAAGGATATCACGCAGATTCGGGTGGGCCAATTTCCCATCAGCATCGTGGGACTGAGGAGCGCTATGGATGCCATGGCGTCCACCCACAAGAACAAGTCGGACGAAGAGGTTGGAAGCGCCCTCCTTGAGCGCCTCGAAAAGGAAAACTACATCCCCCGAAGCGCCAGGGAAGAGTATGGAAGGGCTTTCGTGCGGGAATTCCGCAAGTTTTTGGGGGAGCCATATGCCGAGGAGGCTTCGGGGCAACTGGAAGTCAAGGTCCTGGGGACGGGATGCGCCCAGTGCCACAGCCTGACCCGAATCGTCATGGAGGTCTTGACGGAACTGGAGATGCCCGCCACCGTGGAACACGTGACGGACATCAACGCCATCGTTTCTTACAACGTGATGGGGTCACCGGCGCTGGTCATCAACGGCAAAGTGGTGGATGTGGGCAGGGTGCCGCCCAGGGACAAGATCCGGGCATGGCTCTTGGCGGCGGGTTCGGCAGCGGCCGCCACTGGGAAGGGTTAAGGGATCGGCATGGCGCCGTGGTGAGGTAAGTGCCCGCTCCCGCGGACGGCCCCATGATCGCGGATCCGGAGTCGCGTCCACGCAGCGTACCAGAGCCATCCCATTGGGCTGGAGTGGAGGAGAAGAAAACTAAGTTTTTCCATGTGTGAAGACCGGGCTTGAACCTCGGGGTTTGCCGGGTCTTGTCTCTTGTTCCATTCAACAGGGAGTCTGTCATGAGTCACATTGGTGTCGCAAGGAAAGAACTGGCAAAGGAGGACGTGGTGGAAGAACGAGAGGAAAGACAACCCAGCATGATCGAATGGAAAACCATCTGGGTCCCCATGACGGTCATCGTGGGGCTGTTCCTCTTGGCATTTTACCTCCCGTTGGAGAGCAAGCGTTTCACCAACGCCATACTGGAATCCCTTGCCCTGGCCAAGTGGTACGCCAGGGAGCATGTGCTCCTTTGCCTGGTCCCGGCGTTCTTCATTGCGGGGGCCATATCCTGCTTCATTTCGCAGGCCGCCGTGATGCGGTACCTGGGACCGGCGGCCAACAAAGTCCTGGCCTACGGGGTGTCATCCGTTTCCGGGAGCATCCTGGCGGTCTGTTCCTGCACGGTGCTGCCGCTCTTCGCAGGGATCTGGAAGCGGGGGGCAGGATTGGGGCCCGCCATCGCGTTCCTGTACTCCGGGCCAGCCATCAACATCCTGGCTATCGTGCTCACCGCACGCATTCTCGGCCTACCCCTGGGGATCGCCAGGGCGGTGGGGGCGGTCCTCTTCAGCATCCTCATCGGACTACTCATGCACTTTTTCTTCCTCAAGGAAGAACAGGAAAAAGCGCAGACGGCCCTGCATCTTCCCGCCTCAGAGGTGGATCGGCCGCTGTGGGTGAACGTCGTCTTCTTTGCCACCATGGTCGGCCTCCTCATCTCCGCCACGTGGGGGAAGCCGTCCGATCCCGTGGGCTTCTGGAACGCCGTGTACAGCATCAAGTGGTGGCTGACGGGGGCTTTCGCAGCGGTGCTCGGTGTGGAATTCATCGTCTGGTTCCGGGTGAAGGCCGTTAAAGTGGCCATCGCCGCAGTCATTGTGGCGGCCCTGGCGTTCGGCTTCCCCCACGAACCTCTCATCGCCTTTTCGGCGGGGATCGTCGCCGTGACCGTCCTCCTCACCACCACACGGGGGGAGGCCGAGGTGTGGTTTTTGTCCACCTGGGGGTTCACGAAGCAGATCACGCCCCTTCTCATCGGCGGAATCCTGGCGGCGGGACTGCTCCTGGGACAGCCGGGCACGGAGGGGATCATCCCTTCCCACTGGGTGAGCGCCTTGGTGGGTGGCAACTCCCTTGCCGCCAATTTTTTTTCCGCCGTCGTTGGGGCCTTCATGTACTTCGCGACCCTGACGGAAGTCCCCATCCTGCAAGGGCTCATCGGTTCGGGGATGGGCAGCGGCCCGGCGCTGGCCCTCCTGCTCGCAGGCCCGGCCCTGTCGCTCCCCAGCATGCTGGTCATCCGAAGCGTCATGGGAACTCAGAAAACGGTCGTGTACGTGACCCTGGTGGTGGTCATGTCCACGGTCTGCGGGATGGTTTTCGGTCACTTTTTTCCGTAGTTGGTGACAGGCGGGCATGGCCCCATGACGTGGCAACCCTTACTCCACTCCATCTGTGAGTATCGGGGTGCAACAGTCCACACTGCCGTTTTGACAGGGTGGCTTGTGGAAGAGGCACTGCACGTGCGGTGATGTACCGGCGCCGCAATCGGCGCGCAAGACACGAAACCTGAAAGGAGAATTTCATGGAAATCAAAGTGCTCGGTCCCGGATGCCCCAAGTGCCAGCAGACGGAGAAAGTGGTCAAGGACGCCGTTGCGGAAAGCGGAGTGGACGCCAGGGTGGAGAAGGTGACGAACATCCTGGACATCGGTCAGTACGGCGTTTTCGGAACACCTGCCGTCGTTGTCGATGGGGAAGTGAAGTCGGTGGGTAAAATACCCAGCAAGGAAGAGGTCATCAAGTGGATCAAGAAGTGACGAGCCATGATCAAGGAGAAAGGAGGAAAGAAAAATGGCTGAGGAGTGCTGTACTCCGGGTAGAAACATCATGATCCTGGCCTGCTCGGGAGCCTCCAACGTGGGACAGCTCTCCAACCAGGCGGCGGTGGAACTGACCCGGGAAGGGTTCGGGAAGATGTTTTGTCTGGCAGGAATCGGCGGACAGTTGAGCGGATTTGTGCAGTCGGCCAGGGACGTTGAAGAAATGGTGGTCATCGACGGATGCTCCGTGGGTTGCGCCAAGGCGTGCCTGGAACAGGCCCAGGTACCCTTGAGGAATTATCTCGTCCTGACGGACCTGGAGATTGAGAAGAACAAGGATTTCGACCTCAAAAGGGACGAAATCGACCGGGTCAAGGAGGCTGTCAGGTCGGCCTGCGGAAATCCATGAAGACCTTCGGCGGAAGGGGAGAGCACAACATCCGGTTGGCCGGGGGTTGAAGGAATTGGAAGGGGGTGTCCCATGTTGCTCCAAGGGTACCGGAAGGAAATCGTGAGGCCTGAGTGCAGGCGGGAGGCGGAATCCCTCCACTGCATCGCCCACCTCGACCAGGACATTGCCGAGGTGCTCCCGTACCTCAACGCGGTGCTGGGAGGATTTCAATACACGAGGGAACCCCCTTCGGTGTCGTTAAAAGTCCAGGGGAAACTCATCGCTGTCCATCCCGACAAGATCTGCGTCAACGCTCTCAAGGATGAAACCGAAGGGGACAAGATTCTGGAATGGCTCAAAGGGGAGATCAACAGTGCGTGGGAGCGCCGCGCCGAGATCCAGCCGAGTTTCGAAGGCGCTCCCAAGCCGAGGGTGATCGAAATCCTGAAGCTCCTCCCCAAGACCAACTGCAAAGAGTGCGGGCAACCGACCTGCATGGTGTTCGCCACTCAGGTGGCCGAGGGAGGCAGGGGCCCTGAGGGCTGTCCGCCCCTCAGCGAAGAAAACAGAAAGAAGCTCGACGCGTATCTCAGCCAGTTTCGGTTCGATTGATTCCTGGCGTGAGAAGCCGCCTGCAAGCGTGAGCAGGGAGACGGGAAATGGAATCAGTGAGCAAGCGCCTTTCGTTTCTGGACCGCTATTTGACCCTATGGATCTTTCTCGCCATGGCCATCGGGGTGAGCGGCGGTTATTTCTTTCCCCAAATCAAGGGGATCATCAACCTCTTTCAGGTGGAGACGACCAACATTCCCATCGCCGTCGGCCTCATCCTCATGATGTACCCTCCCCTGGCCAAGGTGAAGTATGAGCAATTAGGGCAGGTCTTCCGCAACGTCCGGGTGCTCCTCCTTTCCCTCGTCCAGAACTGGGTCGTGGGGCCGATCCTCATGTTCCTCCTCGCCGTCACCTTTCTTTCAGGGTATCATGATTATATGGTGGGTCTCATCCTCATCGGTCTTGCCCGCTGCATCGCCATGGTCATCGTCTGGAACGACCTTGCGGGAGGTGACACAGAGTATTGCGCGGGTCTTGTCGCCTTCAATTCCATTTTCCAGGTGCTCTTTTTCTCCGTGTACGCCTATGTGTTCATCACGATGGTCCCCCGCTGGATCGGAATGACCGGGGCCGTAGTGGACATCTCCATGGGGCAGATCGCCGAGAGTGTCTTCATTTACCTCGGAATCCCCTTCATCGCCGGGATGCTCTCTCGCCTCATCGGGCTAAAGACCAAGGGACGGCAGTGGTACGAAACCCGATTCATTCCCAGGATCAGCCCCGTCACTCTCATTGCCCTTCTGTTCACCATCCTGGTCATGTTTTCTCTCAAGGGCGAGTACATCGTCCAGCTCCCCCTGGACGTCCTTCGGGTCGCTGTTCCCCTTTGCATCTACTTCTTGGTCATGTTCTTCATTTCCTTTTACATGTCCAAGAAATTCAACGCCACCTACGGACAGGCCACTACACTCAGCTTTACGGCAGCATCCAACAATTTCGAACTGGCCATCGCGGTGGCCGTGGCCGTCTTCGGGGTGAATTCGGGTCAGGCCTTTGCAGCGGTCATCGGCCCCTTGGTGGAGGTCCCCGTCCTCATCAGCCTCGTGAACGTCGCCCTACGGATCAAGCTCAGGTTTTTCACACCAACGGTTTGCGCAACCTGTGGGGCGGGCCCGTCACGTTTGCCTCTGCAGTGACGCCGGAACGGCGCTGGATTTCACACATTGAAGTCTCCGAAGCCGAATCCCGATTGTTGAGAATTGACGGCAGACGATCTAACATGAAACTCGGTGGCGGTAAGAGAAGTTGTCACCGCCGCGTGTTGGAACAGGACTCCCAGGGGTGGGCAGTGGTCATGGTGCCTTTGGGGCCTTCCAAATAACGGGTGAAAGCAGGGAATCCATATGGAGTGAGGGTAAGAGGTGGAACGCGCAAACGGTGACTTTTTCAACTGCGGTTGCAGCGAAGTGTCTCAGGGGGGACAGGCTCGTGGGCATGCGCATCACCATGGGAATGTGAATGATTCCACGGGTGCGAGGCTCCTCATGACCCTCGGCCTGAATCTACTCATTCCGGCCGTGCAGATCGCGGGAGGCATCCAGGCCCGCAGCATGGCCCTCATTTCCGATGCAGCTCACAATTTCAGTGATTTTACGGCGGTCCTCATTGCTTACCTTGCAAACCGCATCGGCAGGAAAGGCGCATCGGCCGAGAACACCTTCGGGTACCGGCGGGCCGAGATCCTGGCAGCCATCGTGAACGTGGCCCTCCTGGTGGGGGCCGCGGCCTATATCGTTTATGAAGCCATGGATCGGCTGCGGCATACCGAGGCCGTGTCCGGAGGTCTGGTGGTGCTCATCGGAAGCGTCGGCATTCTCGGAAACGGCCTTTCAGCCCTCCTCCTTCACCGGGACGCCGGCCACAATCTCAACGTGCGGGGGGCCTTCCTCCACATGCTGGGCGACCTGCTCACCTCGGTGGTTGTCGTCCTGAACGGCCTCGTTCTCATGTTCAAGCCGTGGTACTGGCTGGATCCCATTCTGTCCGTGCTCATCGCCCTGTTCATCCTGAAGAACTGCTGGGCGATCCTCAAAGAGGCCACACGGATTCTCATGAACGCGACACCGAGCGGCCTCGATATCGCGCGAATCAAGACATTCCTGGAACAGATTCCGGGCATCAGCGGGGTTCACTACCTCCACGCGTGGAACCTGTGCTCCTCAAGCGTCGCCTTCTCATGCCACGTCGTGGTCCCAGACCAACAACTGAGCGACATCGACGCTCTCGCCGAAAGAATCCGCCACCAGTTGCGCCATCGTTTCGGCATCGACCACCCGGTCCTTCAGTTCGAAACGAAGCCCTGCGGAGAGGGAAGTCTGTTGTGCCGGGTCTCGTGCAGCACAGGAGGCGCCGTGGGCACGGAGCCCGGCACGCTCGCGGAAAAACGCCGGAGGGCATCGTTGCTCAGGAAACCCCTTCATTTCTGGGTGAGGGTGACTCTCGGCGTCATCTTTCTTGCGGCAAGCGTGGACAAAATCCTACACCCTGCCGCTTTCGCCCAGGCTGTATTCAACTACCAGATCCTGCCCGATTCCCTCATCAATATCACCGCCCTTGTCCTTCCGTGGTTGGAGGTTGTCCTGGGGGTCCTGCTCATCGCAGGATGGTGGCTCCCTGGTGCTCTTACCTTGACCAATGCTTTCCTGATCGCTTTTTGCGGTGCCGCCGTTTACAACGTGGCCCGTGGGCTGGATATCCATTGCGGGTGCTTCACCACCAGCACAGAGGGCAGCCCCGCAACAACCTGGTACCTTCTCCGGGACGGCATCTTTCTCCTCATGGGCGCCTACGTGTTCTACAGGGAGATCATGGGCGGCAGTGGCGGAGACCCTGGCCGGTCGTCACACGCATTGAAGCCCCACTCCGCCTGAGCGATGGAAACGATCACTTTCGGGTGCCTTTGGAGGTAACATGAAAAGGAACGACTGGAAGTTTGTCATCGATGCCCTACTGTTTGTGGACCTGTGCTCCATCGCGGCTATCGGCCTGCTCCTCGCCTTCGTCATTCCATTCGGAGGCGGAACAGCCGTGCCCAAGTACTTCCTGGGGCTCCACCGGCACGATTGGGGAGACATTCACCTTTACCTGTCCCTTTTCCTTCTCGTGCTGCTGATCCTCCACATCTGGCTCAACTGGTCCTGGGTGGTCGGTACCACCAGGGCCTATTTTGGTGAGCGTTGGAAGAAGGCCCTTTGGACCCTCTCCGGTGCGTGGCTGGTGGTGCTCCTCCTGGCGTGGGCGATGGTCCGCTTATGATCCCAGGTGATCCCTGTTGGGAATATGGCGCCGTGGGCCGAGCCCCTTGCCGGGATCCTGACGGCGGGATATGGGTCAAGAATCGCCAAGGAGAGAAGTCCGTTGCAAGTCCTCCCATCCCCCACGCTCTCAATGCATGAGGGCGGGGCGGGCTGCCGATATGTCCATGGTTTTCCATCCATCACTTCCAAACTTGTCCGAGGATGAGGGTCGGTCGTTGGCCCGATTTCTGCTCTAGGCTCAACGGGAAAAGCTTCATGTGAAACCGTTTGTTACTAGGGAGAACCACCCGAAATGTTCCTGAGTCCCGTTCGAACCAAAATCATTGGCGTTCTCAGCATCATTGGGACGATCGTCGCTGTGGCGGCAGGATTGGCGGAGCACGTCAACTGGCTTGCATCCATTTGCGGAGGGATTTTCAAGGGGTGCACGGAGACGGCCCGCTTCACCTTCTTGGGCTTTCCCATCTGGGCATGGGGGGTTGCATTCTACATCGCCCTGTTGGCGCTGCTGTTCTTCAGACGACAACTCGTGACGGCATGGGTGGCGGCCGCTTTCGGGATCGAAATCACGCTCATGTGGATCATGTTTTCCATGGGAGTGCGCTGCGTTTTCTGCCTGATCAACTTCATCGTGGTCCTCTTCATCCTGATCGCCTCCCTGGATAAGCGTTTCCTCTGGCAAACCATGGCGGTGAGCAGCATGGTATGCCTTTTGGCCGCCCTCGGAATCCCGCATGAGAACCCATCGCTTGCTCCCGGGGGCAAAGGAGAGCCTACTGTTGCCGCGACGGTCAAGGGGCGTGTGATCACCGAAAATGAGTTGATTTTCCCCATTGCCACGGAACTCCGAGAACTGGAGCAGCAGATTTACCGCAAGAAGAAGCATCGCCTCGACAACTTGATCGCCGAGATCCTGCTGGAGGATGAAGCCGGGCGCAGGGGCATCACCGTGCAGCAGTTGGTCGATGAGTTGGTCCGTCCCAATGATGTGGAGGTGAGCGACCAGGAGGTTGAACGTCATTTCGAGGACAACCGGGGCAGATGGGCGGGCTGGAAAGGGTCGATGGAGCAACTGTGGGCCAGTGTCCGGGCATCGGCTGCGCAGGAGAAGTACCATCAGAAGGTGGCACAGGCCAGCCTATCTTTCGCGGGCAAGGGCGATGTGGTCATTTCCCTTCAAAAACCGGAACTGCCCTTGATGGAGGTGAGCGGTGACGGCGACCCCTCCTGGGGACCTGCCGATGCCCCTGTCACCGTCTATGAATTCTCCGATTATGAATGTCCCGTCTGCCGAAGGACCCACGGCACCATCAAGACGGTCAAGGAGGCATATGCGGGAAAGATCCGCTGGGTTTTCAAGGACTTTCCTCTCAGCATGCACCGTTGGGCGCGCAAGGCCGCGGAAGCCTCCCGATGCGCCGAAGAGCAGGGCAAGTATTGGGAATACCAGGACGCTCTCTTCGGAAGCGACCGGGAACTCGACGTGGCACAGTTGAAACTCTTGGCGAGAGAGACGGGGTTGAACCCAGAGCGCTTCGATACCTGCTTCGAGAGCGGCAAATTCGAACAGGAAGTCACAAGAGCCGCCGAGACGGCCAAGAAATTGGGGGTCAACGCAACACCCACATTCGTCATCAATGGGAGGTTCCATCCGGGTGCTCCCTCCCTCGAGGGATTCAAGGCGTTGATCGACCGAGAGCTCAAGAAGACTCCCTCCAAGAGTTAGCACACCGCCGCACGATAGGCTGTCCGAATCCTTCTCGTCATCCCTGTATGCTCTTTGCCGGGTTCCAATCGTTCCCAGGCACCTGGATTCCCGTTCTCGCGGGAATGACGTCACGACCATGGGCCTCCACTCTGGGAAGCTGTGGTGAGTCAGTTGCCCTTTCAATGGCGTTTCGTTGGAACGGGTTTGGGATTTTGAGAAAGTGGAGGGACAAATCAGAAGAAAAAGACGGTGAAGCGGGACTCTGTCCCGGGTGTTTCACCCGGCGCTCTGTTGTAACGGCAAGGTGCATCGACGCAATGGAGACGTAATGGATAAGTTCTGGAGGGGTCTCGCACGTGGGTGAAGGGTGCCTTACCCGTTCCTTTCTCTGCAACACAGGAGAAGAATGCCATGGTTTTGACCATCACGGAACAAGAGTTCGTGCAGATGAAAATGATTGTGATGGACAGAGATGAAGGGGGAGCATTGGCTCTTCTCAAAGAGTTTCTCAAGCGCATAGAGCAACAGAAGAACAAGGCCCTCAAATCACATCTCGGCTGAAGGCCGATATGGACACGACCACGGATCGCCCCCCGAATCCTTCCGTTTGCCTCCGCCGATGTCTTGAATCTCCTGCGGTCATGCACCGGGTTCCTGCCTTTGTCTCTCCACCGGACACTTTTGGAGTTTCCTCCTCAATGAGCATGAGAGGCACAGGAACGCAGCGTCCAATCTTGAGAAGGTAACTGAAGAGGTGCAAACCGAGTTGAAAGAGGCTGAGGTCACAACGTTCCGTGCGATGAATGAAGCGATGGCATCCTTTTTTGATTTTTGATCGCAGGGACTCCCAGGTGCACGACCCAGTGGTAGGCCAGGCAGGCAGCGATCAGGAGCCGAGAGATCCTTTTGGGGTCGGAGATGTGGCTTTTGTGAAAATGGAATCCGCGACCCTTTTGGTCGGAGAAGAAGGTCTCAATTTTGAACCGTTGAGTGTAGTACCGGCAGGCGTCATCAATAGAAGAGAGATTGGCGACCGGATGAATGGGCTCTTGGCAGTCTTGCCGCCACCACGTAGTGGCCTGAATGGGTTCACATCGCTTCCGAGTGAATAAGGCATTGGGTCTGTAGAAGCGGTCTCCTTGCGCGACACAATCCGTGACATCGTTAAAGGAGAACTCATGGCCTTGCCAAATGAGCAGGGGACTCTTGTAAGTTCGCAAGAAGTAGCGCCGGCCTGCTTTTGCGAGAGTAGTCCGAAGGTTGGTGCCGTCGAATTCCCCGTCCTCGAGAAGGACGACACGGGCATTTTCCGGGAAGAGCTTCTGGACCTCTTGGACGAGCTGGACGTGCATTGGCTCGGGGATGTGCCCCTTCTTGCCTTTGGTCACAGTCCAGGCGATGGGAAGTGCACGCTGCTTGGAAACAAGACACACCATGAGGGCCAGGCAGTTGCGACCCACAGTGCTTCCATCGATCACCAGCATAAGGGGAGTGTTGGCCACCGCCGACAGCAGCGGCTGAATGGAGGGGAGGAAGTGGGTCTCGTGAGAGATTCTCCCATTTTTGATCCAGCGGTAGAGTCGCTTTTCCGTGCTTGTCTCCTTCACCGAGTCGGGAATTCTGGCGGCGAGTTTTGGAAGTTGGACCTTTTGGATCATGACAATTCCCGTGATCAGACCGGCAAGCGTTGCCAGATGCCGAGCGGGATTTCCCTTCAGAGACAACGGCATCCAGCCTTTCGCTCCACAAGAGGAGACCTTCGAGATCCCCGTTGCGGGCGGAACCGGGGAAGTGAGCGTGACCGTGAATGTGAGCTATCAACCACGCCCCGGTGACGTTTATCCCGTCCATTCGGAGGTGCGAAAAGTGACGCTCCGGTGAGCACCAGGGAAGGACCCAGCGTCCTGCCGATGCAGAAGTCCCGACGAAGTGCCGCCATTCTCCATGCAGCCGGTTATGGCCTGAACATTCCTGAAACGGCATTTGTCGGAGCGACGAGACGGTGCCCTGTATCCCCAAGCGAGTGGAAGGGTCCCCGACAGTTGCGGACTTCGGATCCTCGGGTGTCCCCCCACGGACCTTTTTCATTGGCTCCTCCTCAAAAACGGCCGTGCAGCACAAAAACCGGTCACGCTTCATCCTGAACCCGGCCAAGTTCACCACCTCCTCTTCACGACACCCCCCTTGGATCTCAATGCTTGAGCCCAGCCTTTCCAAGGCCGACTTCCACTCCTTGACTCGGGGATTGACTCTGGTATGATTCAGCGCATTCAGATCTTACCGAATCATTTGAATATGTTCCATGTGTACACGAGGGGACAGGCGGATGACAAGGAGAGGCAGAGATGCTCCGTGCCTCACTTCCGAAGCGGCACAGAGAGATTGCTGCCGGACCGAGTCACTGATTTCCATTGATGAACGGTGATCGATGGCGCTGACGATAGATCTGCGCGAAAGGGCAAACCTCAAGGCGGGAGACAAGCTGGTCCTTATCAGCCGGCAGAAGGACGGGGAGTTGTGTTGATTCACCCTCATCAAGGCCGATTCTCTGGCGGAGCACGTGAAGGATGACCTCACTCCCTTGATGGAGGCAATGGCAAGGCGTGAGATGATGTGGCACATGGGAGGAGAATGGGGAAATGAATCGCGAAGAGATCAAGAAAACCCTCCAGTCAGGCTATGCCAAAGTGGCCCTGCAAAATGTGCCGTGTTGCGGGGCGGGCAGTGGCTGCTGCCGAGGTTCGGACCCTGCGGAAGAGATCGGCAGGAAGATCGGCTACAGTCATGAAGAACTGGCCGCCGTGCCCGAAGGGGCAAACCTCGGCCTGGGTTGCGGCAACCCCCTGGCCTTTGTTTCTCTGAGAAAAGGGGACGTGGTGTTGGACCTTGGCTCGGGGGCGGGTTTTGACTGCTTCCTCGCCGCCTCCAGGGTAGGAGCTCAGGGAAAAGTCATCGGGGTGGACATGACCCCGGAAATGCTGGAAAAAGCCAGGCAGAACGCCAAGGCGGGCCATTTCGACAATGTCGAGTTTCGTCTGGGGGAAATCGAAAAGATTCCGGTTGACGCAAACGAGGTGGATGTTGTGATCTCCAACTGCGTGATCAATCTCTCCCCTGACAAGGAGCAGGTTTTCCGGGAAGCTCATCGCGTATTGAAACCCGGTGGTCGCCTCATGGTGTCCGATCTGGTTCTCTTGAAGGAACTGCCTGAAGCCGTTCGACGGTCTGCTGAGGCTTATGTGGGCTGCGTCGCAGGGGCCGTCATGAAGGAGGAATACCTTGGCGCAGTGGAGAAGGCAGGTTTCCGGGAGATCCAGGTTCTGGAAGAGAACGTCTTCCCCGTATATCTCACGGTCGCGGAAAATGGTGCAGCGGAAGCAAACGCTCCTTTGAGCCTTTCAGAGACGATGGCCGAAGATCTCTCCTCATCGGTTGCCAGCATCAAGGTTTCTGCGGTAAAATCAACATGATCCCCTTTTGGCTTCAGGGCCACGGGGTGATGCCCAGGGCCAAACCTCTTGAAAACAGGAGCGTGCAAAGACCGGAGGATCCCTTTGAGCGATATGGAAGCATCCAGTCCCCCCTTTGCATTGTGAGACCGGAAGATTCCGATGGGTCTGCCGGCTCCGGGTGAAGGGTCGTCGCCCCATGGGCGGCCCTGGAGCAAAGCCGGTCTCAATGGAGATCGATTCATTGGGTATGTATTCTTCAATCGCCCTGCATCCAGGTGTTCACCATGGAACCTGAAGGACGCGAAGCCATGAAGGACTTCACCCGCGTGATGAAAGCCCTTTCCGACCCGACACGGGTCAAAATCCTCAAGGCCCTCCAGTTCAAGACCCTTTGCGTGTGCGAAATCCAGGCGGCCCTTGGCTTGGCTCAGCCCACAATCTCCAAACATCTCAAAATCCTTGAGGATGCAGGACTGGTCATCTCCCGCAAGTGCGGTCTCTGGGTCAATTACAGCCTTGCGGACGGGACCGACTCCCCGTATGCCGCAACCCTCCTCGGGAACCTCAGGCACTGGCTCCAAACGGATCCCGCGATTGTATCCCTAATGGAAACCCTCCCATCCATCAACCGTGAAAACATCTGCAGGAAAACAGCCGCATGATTTCCCGGCATTCATCGCCATCTTGTCCCATTGTCTCTGGTATCATTTCGGCTGGATCGCAGAGGGGTGCAGGGTGGGCATTTCCCACCCTGATCCTGGAATTTTTCCGAGTTTTACAGTAATCTTCATTTAAACTGCTTGCTCAAATGTGTAAAGAAATGGGGAGTCGTCCGAACCTCGGAAAGGATGATACTGGTGGGTTCGAGACGAGGGTGACCCGTATTGCACTTGAATGTAAGCGCTTGCCATGAGCCAAGGAGAGTGGGACAGGACATTGGCTGAACAACCTGAGAAGCTGAAAATCCTTTATCTTTGCACGGGGAACGCCTGCCGCAGCCAGATGGCGGAGGGATGGACGCGGAAACTGAAAGGGGAGATCATCGAGGCCCGATCAGCCGGAGTGGACCCCCAGGGTGTGGATCCCAGGGCTGTTCGAGCCATGGCGGAAGCGGGGGCCGACATCTCCGGGCAGGTGTCCAAGCATGTGGACACCCTCGACGAGATGGAGTTCGACTATGTCATCACGCTGTGCGGCAACGCCCAGAAGTCGTGCCCGGTCTTTCCCGCCAGGACCCGCGTTCTGCACGTGGGATTCGATGACCCTCCCAAGTTGGCGGCGGACGCCAAGACCGACGAGGAAGCCATGGCTCCTTATCGCCGGGTGCGCGACGCGATCAGGGCTTTTGTGGAGCGTCTCCCCCAAGCGTTGACAGGTGAGCGCGAAGGCCGATGAGCGTTCTTGGCCCGACGCCGCATCAAGAGAAAGGAGGAGAAATGGCAGTTGAACAGGAAATGGCTCAGATCTACCCACCTGACGCCGAGGAACTCTCCCAGTACCTGCCCGAGACCGATTGCGGCCAATGCGGCTTTGCAGACTGCCTTGCCTTCGCAGAAGCGCTGATCACGGGACGGACGGTCCCTTCCAAATGCCCCGAACTGGACCAAGAGTGGGTCGGCACCCTCGCATCCATTCTTGCCCTGGATAAGGACCCCATTCCATACAACGTCATGATGGAGCAGGAACCCTGCACCCTTCTCGAAATCAACAATCCCGTGACCGGTTCCCCCGTTCTCATCACCAGCAACTTCCGGGAAACGGTGCGAATCATGAAAGGAATCCTCCAGGAGACCTCGACTTCGGCATTTCTTCTACCTGTTTTCACCCATGGATATTCCGTGGACAACGCGGTTCACGAGCGCATGTTCAAGGCGACGGAAGTCTGGAAGGGGCTCAAGGAGAACGCCGTGGAGGCGAAGGCCGGGCGGAACGTGATGATCATTCCTGGACTGGCGGAAAAAGAACGGAACGCCATTCGGCAGATGACGGGCTGGGAAGTCATGGTGGGGCCTGTTTCGGGCTTTCTCGTTCCCCTTTTCCTTTTGGGAAATCGTGATGCCTTTCGATAATACGGGAAGCATGAGGAGATGTGAGGTTTTCTGCGAACTCCATGAAAGAGGGAAGCGGCGTTCCATGGTGAAGTACGGGGAACACAGGATGGTCAAGGCAATCTGGCAGGCCGGGTCAATCCTCTTGATGGCGGTGGTCCTTGCCTTAGGTGTCAATCAACTGCGCCCGGGACGGCTGCCCCTCGTTGCAGACTGGTCCACCGAGGCGAGACTGCAGTTGAGCGACGGGGAGACCTTGGCCGTCTCGCCGGAGGAAGCAGAGGCCCTCTTCTTTTCGCAAACCGCGGTGATCCTTGACGCCCGCTCCCCGGATCTATTCGCGGAAGGACACATCCAGGGGGCACTCAACCTTCCGCCGGAGGAACTGGAAAAGGGCCTCGATACCTTCTTGGCCGAGATCCCCCCCGAGTCGATGATCATCACCTACTGCGACGGAGAAACCTGCAATCTGAGCAAGGAACTAGCCCTGGCCCTGCTGGAGAGGGGATACAGGAACGCTCGAGTCCTGGTCAACGGCTGGACGGTGTGGCAGGAAAGGGGGCTCCCCACGGAAATCGGGTCGCCCTTTCGAGAACAGAACTGAAACAATGCAGGACACGCCCCCCGAGATCCTGGCCCGCAGTGTCATGGAAGCCTGTGCCGATTGCGATATCTGCAGGCATCTCATGGCAGATACGCCGTGCCTCTTCTTTCCAAGGCTATATGAACTCTTCGACAGGGAATGGGAGGGGGAGGACAGCGTTTCCCCTGAGGAACTGAAAAAGCTCGTGGAGTTGTGCAACTTTTGCGCCCTGTGTCCCTGCCCCAATATCCGGGCCGACATCATGAAGGCCAAGGAGGCGTTTGTCGCCCGGGACGGTCTCAAGCCCGGCATCCGACTCCTGGAGGATGTGGAGCGGTTGGCGAGAGTGTGCGGGGCATATCCACGGCTGACGAACATGCTCCTGGATAAAGGGGCGACGGGGAGAATCCTCAAGAGGCTGGCAGGCATCCATCCCGATCGAAGGGTTCCTGTGTTTCCCCGTGCAGGCTTCCCCGCCTGGGCCGTGGAGCAAGGCCTTCATGTCAAAGGACGAGGGGGAGGAAGCAAGGTCGCTTATTTCGCCGGCTGCACGGGACAGTATCTGTTTCCAGGGGTGCCCCAAGCCGCGGTGCAGGTCCTGCGAGAAAACGGGGTGGAAATCTACTGGCCGGAGCAGAGTTGCTGCGGCATGCCCTCACTCCTGGAAGGGGACGCGCAACTCACCCTGGAGTGCGTCTCCAAGAACCTGGAGAGCCTGAGCGATGCCGTGGATTCCGGCTATGACATTGTCTGCTCCTGCCCCACCTGCGGTTTCATGCTCAAGCACTTTCTTGTGGAAGGGGCGCATTATTCAGATGCGAACCGCCAAGCCGACGCCGCTCGGGGAAGGGAACCCAACGAACGTGACATGGGCCCAAAAGAAATCGGGAACACTACCGGATCTTTCCGTGCCTCCATCATGGACGGACTGTTCAAGGACGAGGGCATTTTCGCCTCTTTGAACCCTTTGAAGCGGATCAGAGTGGCAAAGAGCACCTTCGACCTGGGAGAGTATCTCATGAACCTCCAGCGGGCCGTTGAATTCAAGAGCAACTTGGGGCGAATCCAGGTCCGTGTGGCCTATTACCCCCCGTGCCACCTTTGGGAACAGAAAATCGGAGAACCTTACGTGGATCTGCTGAACCTGGTGCCCGGAATCACCTTGGAGCGGATCGACGGGGCCTTCCTCTGCTGCGGCATTGCCGGAATCATGGGATTCAAGGAGAGTTTCCACCACGAGTCTGTGAAGATAGGAAGCCGTTAGATGGAAACCATCCGGTCGGTTCACCCCGAGGAACTGGCCACGGACTGCTTGAGTTGCCGCATCCAGTTCAACCAGTGCATCCCCGTCAAAGTGGTGCATCCGGTCGAAATCCTTGCCCGATCCTATGCCCTGCGCAAGGCCTGAAAACAAGTGCAGGCAATCTGATCCAGTGAAGGCCTCATTGCCCTGGAGCTGACTCATCCCTGTCTGCGGCAGGCTCTCTTCCTACCACTGATCATGAATGCATCCAGACGGAGATCGTCTGGTGCTTCCCAAGCATTGCGGGTATGAGGGAGGACAACAGGTCCTTTTTCTCTCCTCTTTGATGCCAGGGGGCAGATGAGAATCAAGCACTCGGGATCGCTATGGAATTGAGTCTGTTTTCCCTGAGGGTCTTCCTGGAAGTGGCGGAAAAGCGCAGCTTTTCCAGGGCCGCAGAATCTTTGCTCCTCTCCCAGCCTGCGGTGAGCATGCAGATCCAGAAACTGGAGAACTACTTTTGTACCACCCTTGTGGTCCGCAACCATGGGGGCAACTTGGAACTCACCGAGAGCGGTGCGAACCTGAAAGAGTACGCCCGGAAGTTCGCCGACCTCCACCGGGAACTTGTCAAAACGATGGAATGCACCTCCGGCCGGGGACAGCAGCGAATTCGTCTGGGAACCTGTTGTATCGCCGGGGCACATCTGCTCCCTCCCGTCCTCAAGACTTTCTCGGAGAGGCATCCGGAAACGGGCGTCATGATGAATGTGCTGAGGTGTGCAAAGGTGTTTGAGGGGCTTCTTTCAGGATCTCTGGACGTGGGAGTGACCGGCTTCGCCCCTCCTGGGCGGGCCCTGTTCAAACGGGAACTGCTGCGGGTTCCCCTCGTCCTGTTCACCGCAGGAAGGAACCTCCCGTCCCGGGAGTTGCTCACCCTTAAGGATCTTCTCAAAATTCCCCTCTTCATTCGGGAGGAAGGGGCCGGTACCCGGCTGGAGTTCCAGAAGTTCCTGCGAAAGCACGGCGCAAGCCTCAGGCAGTTTCATGTCATTTCCGTATCGGAAAGCAATCAGGCCATCAAGCACTTGGTGAGGGAAGGGAGCGGCTTTTCCGTTTTGCCTGCTTTTGTGGTTGCAGAGGATCTCCAAAGGGGCGATCTTGCAAAGATCGAACTCACCGAGGGTGAAGTGAGTCAGGGCTTTTACGTCGTCTATCGCAGAAATGACGCACAGTCCGCTCGCGAACGCTCCTTCATCGAGATCCTCACAGAGAAACTGGGTTAGCATAAGCTTTTTTTATAGCTTTATTCCCATAACTTATTTGACAGGTCCTCCCTCAAGAATAGAATTTTTCGCGACACCCTGTCTTTCCAGATCGCAGTCCTTGTCTACCAGGGCTTTCGTGAATCGAAAGCCTTCGCTGGTTCTTTGCGGATCATGCAATCGCTTCGGAAACCTCCTGCAGCAACAATTTTCTGAACAGCGCCCGCCGAACGCAGGCGTTCTCTTTACGCCCTTCTCTTGAACTCGCCAAAGAGCACCGGAGCGCGATCGGAAAGGCTCATCACTGAAACCCTTAGCGTTCTCCTTCAACCCAAACCACGAGGTCCGGGTTTCCCCCGGTAGAAACGTGAAACCATGCAGGGCATCACGAGAAGGCGGTTTCT
>JAAYVE010000052.1 GCA_012517315.1 Deltaproteobacteria bacterium | reverse complement strand
GATGAGAAAGAGCCTGACAAGAGTCTCCAGGGGAGTGTCCCCGCGGGTACGGTGGAGAAGCAGAGGAATGTCGTCCCCTTGGATGGGGGAGCCGCCGATGGAGCCGATAGTCCGCAGGATTGCGGCGTCACTGTACCCTGCGTCCAGGAGAACCTGCCGAAAGCGCAGGTAATCGTTCGCATCCCTGAAGACCAGGTGTTGGTGATACCGCTCCGCTCCCTTCAATCGGCCCCCTCATTGATCCTCGGCGTTGGAAATCCCATGGATGTCTGCCGTCAGTCGCCGGGATTGGCTGCGGAAATGCGCTCAATGGCAGAATGCGCAGCCTTTGAGACGGCCTCATCCGGATCCTGGGCCAGCTGTTCGAGCAAGGAAAGGGCCGTGGAGGCGTGGGACCCGAAAGCGGCCAGTGTCTTTGCCGCGGTCATACGCACCTTGCCGGAGGCGTCCTGTAGACAGGGGAAAAGATAGGGCACGGAGTCGGCGGCAATGGGGGCGATTTCTTCCAGTTCCTGGAGTGAAGCGATTTTCGCGTTTTCGTCCCCTTCCTGGAGGTTCTTCAAAAACACCGGGACCCCTGCCGCCGTGTCACCTGTGACACTGACCAGCGCGGCAAGGCATGCCTGCTGAAGATTCGAAGCCGGAGGTGCTTTCTCAGCCGCCTGCACCAAGTCCTGGGCAGCATCCTTCGCTTTTCTCCCGATCCATTCCAGGCTGTTGGCGGCCGCGGTCACTACAGCGGGTTCCGTTTCGGAGAGGCAGGCCCGGAGGGACGGTACCGCGGGTTCCCCGATTTTACCTAGGGCAAAGCTTGCATGCCACCGGAGCGTCTTTTCCCCGTCGTGGAGACATCGGCCAAGGGCCTCGACGGCGGACGAGGCTGAGGGTCCGGTTCGCGCCAAGGCCATGGAGGCCCCGATGCGAACGGGGTAAGGCTGCACATCGCTCAGTGCCAGCGTCAGGGCGTCCACCGTGTCCGGAACCCCCATTGCCAGCACCTCCACGGCGAGTCTGCGCACATCGGCATTGGGATCTTCCAGGCACCGGACCAGCAGTTGCAGGTCAGGTAGTGTTCTTGGCTGAGAGGCAAGGATTCCGGCCAGGGTACCGAGGCGGATGAAATCCCTTGGGTCTTCCAATTGTCGGTTCACTTGGTGCATCTTTTCCTCTTGCATCGTTACTCCGCCGCTTTTCTTTCATACAATATTCCCGATCCCGGGAGAATATGAAGGAGAAACGACCCCTATCGAGGCAACCAGGTTCGTGCACTGAACTATCCCAGCCACCTTCACAAGGGGGGTGTCGAGCTGAATCATGGGAGCTTTGATGGAAACCGGGCCCACGCAATTGATGGACAGCCCCGACGGCCCGATGGTGATGGATGCTCCCTGCATCCAGTTGATGGTCACCTGCTGCATCACCGTGACGTCCTGCTTCTGCTGGACGGTCTTCTTGTCATTGCCGTAAATATCGAACGTGTGATTGTTTTCCACCGTATGGGTTTCGTCGTGCTTCACCTCAATGGTGTGGTCGTACTGGGCGTGGAGATAGATCTCCTCCTCCCCCTTCTTGTCCTCGAAGCGAAACTCGTTGAATCCTCCCCCCCCGATGGTGGAATCGGACTTGATGGTGCTCCTGGTCTTCTCCGAAGTGAGGTCCAGGGGCGGCATGTTGGACTTGTGATACACGCAGCCCATGACAAGGGGGCGGTCGGGGTCTCCCTCCAAGAAATCCACCACCACCTCCATGCCGATGCGGGGGATGAACATGGAGCCCCACTTGGCGCCTGCCCACAGGTGAGCCACCCGGATCCAGCAGGAACTGTTCTCGTCTTTTTTTCCTTTTCGATCCCAGTGGAACTGGACTTTGATCCTGCCCAAGTCGTCCGTGTAAATCTCTTCGCCCTTGGGGCCGACCACCACGGCCGTTTGGGTCCCGTACACCCGGGGCTTGACGGCTCGTTTCAGCGGCCGAAAGGGCACGTCCACCGGAATGCATCGGAACTGATTGAGATAGGAAAAGTCTCCGGCAGATGCGGTCGCGACGCCGGGATAATTTGCACCTTCCGAGGCTTCGTGCTGGATTTGAGTGAGGAGGTAGGCTTTGTTGTTCATGTCACCCCGGTAATGGTCTTTCAGGGTGAATCGATAACCGGTGGTGAAAGCGCGACAGGTGCTGGACCCCAAGACCGTGGTCATTTGGGCCTCCTCGGCCTCCATGCGTACCGTGGTCAGCTGTTCACCCCTTCCCTTGTTGGGATACAGCCCCGGGAAGTCGTAGATTTCCCGGTCTCCCGGGCCTGACGGCCTGCGACCGGAAACGTTGGTTTTGAGGTCCGTGTTGGGCATGAGATAGTTGTAATCGTTGTAGGCGACCTTCCCTGACCGCACCTCCTGCACCTTCTCAATTCCGGTGATGACGTCCTCTTCCAGAAAGGCTCCCCCGCTGATCTGGCAGCGGGCCTCTTCCTGCCCCGAGCAGGGCTGGTGCCCCGCGGGGGAGTCGGCGAGAACCAGGGTGTGCTTCCCCTTTTCGTGCTCGAAGTAGTAGTAGATGCCTTCTTCTTCCAGGAGGCGGGACACGAAATTGAAATCCGTTTCCCTGTATTGGACGCAATAGGTTCTGGGTTCATAGCTCTTCTGGAGGTTCAGCTTGAAATCGGAGAATCCCCTTTCCGTGAAGACCTTCTCCACGATGTCCGGGGTAGACAGATCCTGGAAGATTTTCACGTCTGCATAATGGTGCAGAAGCCAAAACCAGGGCACCACTTCGGCCGTGTAGTAAGAGAACCTCGGATCTCCCCCTTGCGTTTCGCCTCCCCTCCCCTGAGAGAATCTCGCGACGATTCCGTTGAAATAACGGGGTCTCCCGCTGGCGAGGAGAATGGTAACGGTCACGTTCTTTCCCACGATGGCGTCGAAGGAAAGGTTATGGTTTTCCGACACCATGGTCAGTTCAAAGGTGAAAGGCGAAGAGATCTCCTCCACCCCACTGAAGGCGAGGAGGAGCAGCACATCCTTTCCCAGCGGCGTGTCGACGGTGATGAGCCGATTTTCTTGCGTCAGAGCCATTGGAACCACCCTTCATATGAATTTGACTGTGGACTTCCTCCCCTCAGGACACCCGCCAGATGACTTCTGGAGCCTCGGCTCCTTTGGATCTCATTAACACCGGCAGGAGGAAGGCCGAGTATGCCACGTCGTAGTAAGGATCGCACACAACGGCCGATTTGCCCCAGGTGCCCGGGTCCCCAAGGTCGGAAGACTCCTCCCGGCCCAACACCACGAAGGCGTGGTCCGTCCATGCTTTCATGTAGGCCATGAAGTCGAGAGGCCTGATCTGTGCGTCCCTGAGATAGATGAACGCGATAGCGGCGTGTTCCGCGCAGTTGCCGCAGCCGAAGCGCTTGGAGACGGAGGCCCAGATCGCGATCATGTCCCCTTTGTTTTTGGCCTCTTTGTGGATCTTCACATTCATGATGGTGCGCGCTCCCCAAACGCACGCCTTGACCCCTTTCAGTCCCCAGATGGTGCGATTTCCCGCGCCGTGTATCAGCACAGCACGGGTGTAGCTGTTGGCCATCATGGCGGCGGCGAGATTTCTTTCAGCTTCGTTCGCCACGGCTCGATTCCTCCCCAAGAGCACGGTTCAGTGAATGGTGAATGCAAATCCACCGTCCACCACCGACACGTTCACCTCCTTGAATTTCTCCTCCCTCGCCATTCGAGAGAGCATTTCCCGGGACATTTCGGGCAAAAGGGTATTGGTGAGGATATGGTCCACGTTCCTGGCCCCGCTGTCCACTTCAGTACACCGGGCGGCGATCGCTTCAATGAGGGAATCGTCGTAGTTGAAGGTGACCTTCTGGTTGGCCAGCAGGCGTTTGCCGATGCGGTCGAGCTTCAGTTTGACGATGCGCCGCATGTTCCGGTCTGAAATGGGGAAGTAGGGCACGACAATGAGGCGCCCCAGGAAGGCGGGCTTGAAGTGCTTCTGAAGTTCAGGTCGCAGCATCTCCCGGAGGGGTTCCGGGCCCGGAGCGGTCTCCTCGTCGGCACACACCTTCATGATGAGGTCGGTGCCCACGTTGGAGGTGAGGATGATGAGGGTGTTGCGGAAATCGATGCGCCTTCCCTCCCCATCCTCTAGGGTCCCCTTGTCGAACACCTGGTAGAAAAGTTCCAGCACGTCGGGATGGGCCTTCTCCACTTCGTCCAGCAGGACGACACTGTAGGGTCTCTTGCGAACCGCTTCCGTGAGGACGCCTCCCTCCCCGTAGCCCACGTAGCCGGGCGGGGAGCCCTTCAGCCCCGAAACGGTGTGCGCCTCCTGATATTCCGACATGTTGATGGTGATGACGTTTTCTTCACCTCCGTACAGCAGTTCAGAGAGAGCGAGGGCCGTCTCCGTCTTTCCGACGCCGCTCGGACCCACCATGAGGAAGACGCCCGTGGGTTTGGACGGGTCCTCGATGCCTGCGTGGGCGGTCTGAATCCGCTGAGCGATGGCGGCCAAAGCATGATCCTGTCCGATGATCCTTCGTCCCAGAAGTTCCTCGAGTTTGAGGACCGTTTCGATCTCATCGGTGAGCATTCGGCCGGTGGGAATACCGGTCCACCCCGAAATCACTTCGGAGATGGTCTGGGAGTTCACGTCCACCTGGAGAAGGGGGGAGTCGCCCTGAGCCTCCTTCAGTTCACGCTCAAGCTCCTTGAGCGCTTCCTGCTTCTCCCTGACAGCGGCGTCGTCCCGGTTCTCCCGCTCGTGAATCACCCGGATTTCCTCGCGCAGGGCGAGGATCTTTGCAACGCATTCCGATTCCCTGTGCCACTTGAGGGTCAAATCCCGGAGGCTTGCTTCCACCGCTTCCTTGTCGGCCATGAGCGATTTCATCCTCTCAGAATGATCCCTCCCGACGATGGACTCCCTTTCCAGGATTTTCATCTCCCTTTCGATCTGGGCAATCCGCCGTGTGGCGTCCTCCACCGGCGGAGGACATGTGTTGAGGCCGATGGCGACGCGGGCGCAGGCCGTATCGAGCACGCTCACCGACTTGTCCGGAAGCTGCCGCGCCGTGATGTATCGCCGTGAAAGGCGCACGGCGTCGGCCAGGGCGTCATCGGTGATCATGACCTTATGGTGCTTTTCCAGGAAAGGGGCAATGGCCCGCATCATCACCAGGGCGGTGGGTTCGTCGGGTTCTTCCACCTTCACCACTTGGAAGCGTCGCGCAAGGGCCGCATCCTTTTCGAAATATTTCTTGTACTCCGACCAGGTGGTTGCTGCGATGGTTCGCAGTTCCCCCCTGGCCAGTGCGGGTTTTAGCAGATTGGCGGCATCCCCCGAGCCGGCTGCGCCGCCGGCTCCGATGAGAGTATGCGCCTCGTCGATGAAGAGAATGATGGGAATTGAGGAGGCTTTCACCTCGTTGATCACGGACTTGAGGCGGTTTTCGAATTCACCCTTGATGCCGGCCCCCGCTTGGAGCAGTCCCAGGTCCAATGTTCTGACCACCACGTTTCTGAGGGGGGGAGGAATGTCTCCCTCGACGATCCTCAGGGCAAAACCCTCCACCACAGCCGTTTTCCCCACGCCGGCCTCGCCGGTGAGGATGGGGTTGTTCTGTCTGCGCCGAATAAGAATGTCCACCATCTGGCGGATTTCGAAATCCCTGCCCAAAACGGGGTCGATTTCCCCTTTCCTGGCTCGCTCCGTGAGGTTGATGGTGTACAGGTCGAGTGCCTTGGTCCCTGCGGGAGGGACCCCTTCGGCAGGGATACCCTCCGTCCGAACGGCCTTGGCCGCATCGGCCTCTTCCCGGGAGCCCGCAGTGATGTCTTCCAGGTGCTCCGCCAGCGTCTCCAGGGAGATTTTCCGAAAGGTTTCAGAACTCTCCCTGAGCGTTCTCGCCATTTCCTCGTTGCTCAGAAGGGCTTGAAGCACATGCCCCGAACGGATGGCAGGGGCCTGGTAGTCCACGGAGGCAACAAGCCACGCCTCTTGAATCATGCGGGGGATGCGTGGAGAGAGGGCCGGCGTCCGCGCATTGCCCGTCTTGAAGCTTTCCAGGGTGCGGGACAGGTCCCCGGCCAAGCGAGAGTCGTTGATTTCGAAGTATCGCAAGATTTTCTGGAAATCCGTGTTGGGAATTTCCATGAGCTTCAGGAGAAAATGTTCCAGGTCCACTTCGTAGTGGGTGTGGGAGAGGCAAAGGCCCGCTGCCGATTCCAGGGCGCTCCGGCATGTGGCGTTCAGCTTGCCAATCAAAGACTTGAGGTTCGATTTCGGCATTTCACGTCCTTCCTTGCCTTGGGGAGTGAAAGAGCGACCGGGTCACGAGCAAAAAGAGGTCTCGACGATTCAAGGATTCTGGAAAACCACCAGGGGGTCCTTCCCATGGACGAATTGGGGGTGTTTCAACCAAGTGGACCAGCCCAGGCGAGGGGCATCGGGTGCTGGGTCTCCGAGAGAACAGGCCGGGACTTCCTCACGTTTCAGGAACACCCCCACTTCAAACTCATACTCTACCCCCGCCATGTAGCGTACTAAGGCGAAAAGGCGGGGAAGATTCTTTCCCGACGGGAGAAAGCGCACAAATTCCCTGTATCCCACGGGACCCAGCTCCACACGGAACTTGCTCTGGCACTCCCAAGCGTAACCGCCGCACACGGCATTCACTCCCAGGCTCCCATTGGCGAGGCCGACCTGTGTTTGGTCCTCAGGGTCCACCGGAACCAGCCGGTTGATGAACTGCTCGATGCCCACCCGAGTGCGTGTGAAATAACGCAGGACGGATTCCATGGCGGAGACGCAGGGAACGGGCCTGGAAAGAAGACCACTGCAGAAGATAAGGGATTCGGGGTGGAGGTCGAGGGGGCCGGGCAGACCCCGGGTTCCCAGACCGATGAGGCACAGAATGTGCCGTGAGAGCCTGTCCTTGCCGCCGGGAAGATAATTCTCAGGGAATCGATACCTTTTCCACGCCAGGTAGAAAAGAGAAATGAGGCGATGGTGAAAAATGTCCAGGAAATCCGTCAGGGAGGTGTCCTTTTCCCGGTTCCTCTCGACAGCCAGTTCGTTGATCCAGTAAGGGAGTACGCCGGATGGGCCGATGAGTCCCAGAAAAGCCACCTCCATCCGGAACCGTTCGCCGTTGTCCTCCTTCTCCAGGGCCAGGTGGGCAATGTCGCTGGGAGGGAAACGAAATCCGGGCTTGACCGAAAAGCGCACGGGTTCCTCTCCGGGGGAAAGGGTCTGCCCCAGGGGCTTTTTGGGGCGATACAGGAATTCCAGCAGACGGACCGCCCTGAAGAAAGAGAAATCATAGTATTGATTGAGAAGGCGATGGATCAAAGAAGGATCCGATTGCCGCTCCGGGGAGGCCATCTTTTTAATGGCTCCTTTCTTTGCTCTGTTCGCAGAACCAGTTGAGAGAAAGAGTTGACGGACACATACTGGCCCAGGAACCTCTCCAGGACCGAGGCGAAGAGGTAGAGGCCCGCCCCGACGAACTTGTCCTCATCCAATTCCAACGTTGTCTGGACACCTCTGGCAAAGGCCCGGCCTATGCGCTTGGTGATGTGCTCCGTGCGGATGGAGACGATCCCATTGATCTGCTGCCTGGTGGCCGGGGAATTTTCCATGTCGTAGAGCTTCAGGATCTCCTTCAGGGCCTCTTCGCCTCCCTCCACGAGAGAGAGGTAATTAAGGGAGAGGTGGGAAATGAGGTGCCAGTTCAGGCCGCCTTCCAGGTTCAAACGCCGCGTCGGCGTCGGTTTGATCATGGAGACGATGCGGGAGACAGGGGCCGCCATTTCCACGTCGAAGTCCCCTGCCGGATTGCCGAAGGGGAGCCGCGCCGGCAGATCCCGGTTGGTGCAGGTGCAGTGGATGGTGAGGATTTCCACTGCAGGGTCCACAGGCGTGAAATCGAGATCCGAAAAGGAGAGATAGACCTCCGTCCCGTCGTCGTCCTTGCGTCCTGAAGGCTTTCTCTGGATGTGCCAGAAAGCTCCGGCGGCGTCTTCCAGTTCTTCATCCAGGTGATGCTGGATGGAGTAAAAGGGCTTGAACTCCACCACCTTCCCCGGGGTGGACGGGGGGGAAGCCGTGACCCTGTCCACGGAGAAGACTTCCGCTCCTGCCAGGCGCCGGATGTCCGGGATGACCTGATACTCGGTCTTGTGCTGTTCCACCCGGATGGGTTCCGCGATGCGCGTGAAAAGGTTTACCGCCGGCGTGGCATTGAGACAGAAGGTTTCGGGGCCGAGTACCAGATTGGTCTTGGGCATGCGGTTCAGGTGAATCCAGAAGGTAAGGCTGTCGCCAAGATCCATTCGGCGCAGTTGATCCAAGCTGGCCAGTCGGAAGAAGAGGAACTTCTCGGGAAAGGAGAAATACTCAAACAGGAGCCGGTAGCCGGGAAAAGATCGCTCGGTGTAAGGGATCATCCCCTCGTCGGTTTCGAACCCCACACTTTGGAGGGAATCCCTGCCCAGGGGTATCCATATAGGTTTCCCATCCTTTTTCGTCGACTCCGCTTCCACTTGGCAGACGTGGTTGAAGAGGAGTTCGTAGAGGTGATGGACGTGTTGGGGAGGACCGTTGAGAAAGAAACGGACGCTGTCCCAGGCGAGCTCGGAGATGCGAATGTGCTCATAGGTCTTGAGCCGAATTCCCAGGACCTGCTGCGCTCCTTCCACCGCCCTCCAGGGGTCTCGCATTTCCACCCCCGTCACCTCCACAGGCCAAATGTCCGTGGGATAACAGGTGGAGAACTGGCAGGGAATCCCGCCCACGGGTTGCGAATAGAGGCTGGTGTGCCTCGGAACATGGTACCCGGAAGGAGTGATTGTCTTGGGCGCAGGGTCGAATCGCACGATGGTCATGGAGGGCACGGGATTGAGGTAGTGTGGATAAAGGATGTTGAGCAGAGATTGGGTGATCTCCGGAAAATCATCGTTGATCTTCTTGTGGATCCTTCCGCTGAGGAAGGCGAAGGCCTCGATGAGCCGCTCCGTGTGGGGATCTTCGCACTTGTCCGCTTCAAGGAGAAGCCTGCCGGCGATCTTGGGATACTTGCGGGCAAACTCGGCACCCATCTTCCGCACAAAGGTCAACTCTTTTTCGTAGTAATCCAGCAGGCTGTCATCCATGGGTCGTTACCTGGAGATGGTCCATTCCCCTTTTTGCACGTCAAAAAACGTGTCGAAGGTCACCGGCTCGGCGATGGGTTCGATCACCAAGGTGGCCGTGATCCGGAATTTGAGGCTCCGCTCCCCAGGGGCTGGCGCTTCGAATTGCACGCTGACGTTGCGCAGTCTCGGCTCGAAGAGTGAAACCGTTCTTTCGATGTCCAGGCGCAACTGTTGGCGCGCCGCCGGGCTTTTCGGATTATGGGACGTGTGATCCTTGAGGCCGTAGACAAAGAGGGATGCATTGAGCTCCTCAAGAGCTTCCGGCGGATGCACGATGCACCGTCTGCTGTTGAGGAGGTTTTCCAGGTCCCTGATGACCGCCCCCTTGATCTGGCCGATGCTCACGAGGCGGAATGGGACAGGCTCGCGGGAGACCCCGGGGTCGGTGTCCACAAGCCTGTCCAGGATGGATGCCCGAAGACTGTGCCGGTTGCGTTCCATCGTTCAACGCGGTATCAACCTCCCTTGTTTGTTTTGAGGTCCCAGTAGGCAGTGACGCTGCCCTTCTCCTTCCCCGTCGCTCTGTCTTGTTGCACGTAGGTCAACTCCACCTTCCCGTAATCGAAGGAAACCTCCTCCAGGGGCAGGGTTTCCCCTCCCTGTGCGGAACCTCCCCGGCGAACGGAGGTGATGATGCAATCGGAGAACTTGTACTCCATGTACTTCATCTTGTCGCCCCCCGCACGGCAGAGTTCCATTTTCACTTCCTTGATGTGGGTTCCGTCGGCGCACTTGAGAAAGAGCTTCGGGGAAGTCTTGTCCAAGGCCTTCACGATGGAAAAGTCGTTGAAATCAGCTCTTTCGGCGGAGGCCCCGCCCGCGGTGCTGGCTGACCCGGACTTGGGCTGGGAGACGCCGAAGCTGTAAGACAAGACCTCGATCCAGTCCTTGTGCTTGTCGTCGGTACACTCCCCTGGGATTCCATCAATTTTCAAGAATGCGTCGAATGCCATGGTCTCATACCTCCTTTTTCATTGGGTCCTGCTCTTGGTGGGTTGCTGCCTATCCCTTGACCGGTGGAGGCAGGTTTGCAACCAGCCTCAGAGAAATGGTCAGCTCATCCAGTTGAAAATGGGGCCTGAGGAATGCAACGGCGCGATAAGCCCCCGGTTTTCCTGGGATCTCGCTGACATCCACGCGCGCTTCCCTTAAAGGAAATCTGGCTTTCGCCTCCTGTCCCGCATCATCGTCCAAGAGCACGTAGTTGCTGATCCATCTGTTGAGGAAGTCCTCGCAATTCTTGCGGGTCATGAAGCTCCCGATCTTGTCGCGCATGATGGCCTTCAGGTAATGGGCAAATCGCGACACCGCGAGGATGTATTGCAGCTGGGACGAGAGGCGGGCGTTGGCGTTGGCGGAATCCGTGTCGTAGAGTTTGGGTTTGTTGGCGGTCTGGGTGCTGAAGAAAGCGGCGTAGTCGGTTCCCTTGCAGTGCACCAGAGGAATGAAGCCCAGATCCGCCAGTTCCTTCTCTCTCCGGTCTGTGATGGCGATCTCGGTGGGACACTTGAGGGCCACTTCCCCCTCATCGGTTCGAAAGGTGTGTACGGGAAGCCCTTGAACCAGGCCGCCTCCCTCCACCCCTCTGATGGCGGCCGTCCACCCATACTTGGCGAATGCCTCTGTCAGGCGGGTCCCCAAAGCATAGGCGGCGTTGCCCCATAGGTACTTGCTGTGATCGGTTCCGTCCACCCCTTCTTCGTAATTGAAGCTTTCCACCGGCACGAAACTCTGACCGTAGGGCAGGCGCATGAGAATGTGGGGCAGAGCCAGGGCGACGTAACGGGAATCTTCCGAGTCCCGGAAAGACTTCCATTTGGCATATTCCACCGTTTGAAAGATCTTGGAGAGATCCCGGGGAACCCCGATTTCCGTGAAACTCTCCAGGTTGAAGAGGGCGGGCGATGCCGCGGCAATGAAAGGGGCGTGAGCCGAAGCGGCCACCTGGGAGATCTTCTCCAGCAGCGCCATGTCCTGCGGGTGGTTGCTGAACTCGTAGTCCCCGATCAAGGCCCCGTAAGAAGCCCCTCCAAAAGTGCCGAACTCCTCTTCATAGATTTTCTTGAAAAGGGTCGACTGATCGAACTCAGTCGCCTTTTCCATGTCTTTCAGCAGTTCCTTCTTGGAAATGTTCATCACCCGCAGCTTGAGGCGTTCGCTCGTTTCCGTCTGATACACCAGGTAATGGAGGCCGCGCCAGGATGCCTCGAGCTTCTGAAAATCCGGGTGATGAATGACCTCATTGAGCTGTGTGGAGATGAGTCGGTCGATTTGGGCGATGCGAGCGTTGATCATGGCTTCCGTGTCCTTGGAGACGACCATGGCCCCATCCATGACCTGTTTGACGAACTCCCCCACCACGTCCCTCGCCCACTCCTTCTGGGTTTCGTCCCGTGCCAGACGTCCGTCCTCAATGATCCGGTCCAGCAGGCTCTTTTCCTCCTGAACGGCTTCGGCCGGAGCGGTCTCCCGACGGGCTTCCTGCTCGTTTTCAGCCATGTGTTGCCTCCTTATGTCTTGTCTGTCTCACCCTCAGGCCTTTGGGCTCCCACTTCCCTCCCGATCTGCTGCAGGGACTCCGTGTTGGCGATGACCCCCTGGAGCAGTTCATCCAGTTTGTCGTTGCCATCCAGGCGGTTGAGGAGTTCCGATAGTTTCTGGCGCGCATCCAGGAGCTTCTGAAGGGGGGAAATCTGCTGCACCACCCGTTCGGGATGGAAGTCATCGATGGATTTGAACCGCAGTTCCACGTTGAGCTTCGTGTCGTCGTCCGTGAGCTTGTTGTCCACGCGGAAAGCCAGTCTCGGTTTCATTCCCTCCAGCACGCTGTCGAAGTTGTCCCTGTCAATCTCCACGAACTTCCTGTCCTTGACCTTGGGCAACGGTGTGTCCGGCTTGCCTGAAAGATCGGCCAGTATTCCCACAACAAAGGGAATCTCCTTCATTTCAATGGCGTCGCCGATCTCCACGTCATAGGTGATGTGAACCCTCGGCGGTCTGACCCTGTCGAGTTTGTGCTGTAGACTCTCTGTCTTGGGCATGCCCGTCTCCTTTCCAAGGTTCTTGAAAGCTAAATATCGTACCGGTTATGGTCAGAATGACCGCCCGGGCTTCCCGGCCTGTTCCGATCGTGCCGTTGCACGCATCCCGGTCGGCCAGTTCTTACGAGAGAGCCCTACAGGATGCTCTTCGATGAAGTGCGCCGGCTAACCTGTCTCCCATCCCTTTTCAGCACCAGATCATCAGTGGTTTACTGCCCTTGCGCCTCTCTGCGCCGAATTTGCCCCCCCTTCCCCCGGTTGCTCCGCTTCCGGACGAAATCCTCAGGAACCGTAGAGTAGGGCCTTTGTGACGTCTGTCGTACAGAGTCTCTCGAACAACGCTTTCGCCCGTGCCGAATCTTCCTCCGACGCTTCGCCGGCGGTGAGGCAGCGATAAAGGGCATCCAGCACTTCCGCGATCCAGAGGGGAGATTCCCACTTTTCCAGGTGAAGTTCTTCGATCAGCGCATAGAGTTCTTCTACGATGGGGCGCGCCAGATCCGGTCGACCGGCCATTAGGCACACTCTGGCCATCAGCAGGCGGTAACGGTTCTTTTCCCGGATGGACGGAGCGCAGTATGAGGCTGCAAGAAGCTGGTCCAGGGAATCCTTCATGCCGGAACTTTCCAAGGTCTGGACGGCTTCCATCCATCTGGATTTTTCCTGCGTACCCTGATCCCCGAGCTGTTCGAGATTCAGCATGATAGGGGATGGCGCAGACTCCCCTGCCGCACGGGTTTCTGAAGCCATCGGATACTCTCTTATATCCTGTGCTGCAGAAATGGGAAAGTCCCTCAGCGGGGACGGTGAGCTCTCTTGAGGCGCGGGTTCCTTCTGTTTTCTGAAGAACTTCCCAAGGAGTCCTCCGGCCTTTTCCTTCGGGGCTCCCTCGGCGGGGGTGGGCTGGCGCCCCCCTTTTTCCTTCAGGAGCTTGGCGACCAGTTGATCACAGTCCTTGAGGGCGAGCTTCAGTTCCGCAAGGCGGGGGGCATCATTGCCGAACCTTGCGTCCACCAGGGCGTCGAAAGCGTTGAATTCCTGCAAGGCGGCATTCACCTGCAAGGCCAGGGCTTCGTAAAACTCCTTGGAGGAGAGTGCAACGGCTGCATCAAACTCCTCCGCAGTGATCTTCCCCTCGGCGATGCGTTCGTCCCGCACACGCTTCTTGTTTTCGTCCACGTCCCCATAGCGGTTCCGCAGGTCCGCCTCTGACCCGACCTCCCGGGATTCCTTCCATTTGAGCCAGGAATATCCGGTCGTCTTCCCCTCCTCGGTGAGGGGAATCTCCCTCACGCAGACCCAGAGCTTGTCGTTCATGAATTCGATGGGAGCCGCCCTGAATTCCAGATCTCCCTCTTCGACCGCAGGGAAACAACCTTCCCAGAACCGCTCCATCAGCCCTCGCAGGATCTGAAGACCCAGGGTGAGGCCTTCGAAGCCTCCTTTTCGAATGAGGCCTTCGCAGAGCCATACGGCGATCTGGAGGTCCTTGCTTCGGGTGGAGAGGGCCTGTACCGCAAGGGTGATCGTCTTTTCCCAGTCGGCCGTTTTCACCTCCCGCTGCCAATCACCCAGGGGCAGTGCTTCCTCTGTCCTTCGCGCTTCCTTGATCTCCTCGTAAAGCGCAGTGTAGCGGATATCCTCTCCCGCTGGATTCTCTCCCGGTATGGGGGCCAATACCTCCTCGACATCAATGGCCTGAATCATGATTCAGCCTCTTCAGGCGAATGGTCAAAGGTGAGCGTCCTCATCTCAAGCAGGGCTGCTTCCTCCTCTCCGGCCTTGTAGACGTGCTGACCGTAACCTTTGAGGAAAGAATCGCCCAACGGTCTCCAGTCGGTGACCCTCCCCAGCTTCACGCGGTCGTCTTCATGGGTGCAGGTAGCGGGGTAGAGAACGGGAAGGTGACAGCCGACGGTGGTGTCGTCCCTTGTCGTGATGCGCGCCGGAATCCACAGGAGGTCGAAAAGGGTTTGGGGTGGGACAATAATCATTTCCTTCACCCGATCGAAAGGGATCCAGAAATAACGATGATGAACGAAAGCCTCGAAAAAGACGCACAGAAAAGAATCACTCTCCGTGAACCCCGTGAAAGGTCTGCCGTCGAGGGTTCCTTGGAGGGGCGCCCGGTTGGTCTCCAGCTGATCGAACAGGTCCCGGGCGTGTTCCACGTTGCCCCCCATGAGACTGCGACAGGCTTCTACGTGGGTCCCTAGGTGAGGAGGGCTCTCGGGAAGACAGGAGGGTTGCCCTTGAAAACGCATGACCTCGGAGCGTTCCTTTTCCGCAAGCACCAGATTCTTGTAAAGCTGCACACCTGTCTCGGAGCGGGTCTCCTGAGAGACGATCACCTCCAGCTGGTGAATGGCCCTGTCCCACTCTCCGAAAAAACAGAGCACCTGGAACAAAAGAACCCTCGCCGAAACGTTGGAAGGGAAGAGCTTCAACTCCCCGGTGAGGGTGGCGCGTGCGTCAGAAAGCCTCCCGGCCTTGATGAGATCTTTTGCGTCCATAAGGAAACCTCATTGTTCATCTGATAAAGCTTAAAACACAGTTTTCATTACATCGCAAGTATTATTCCATACTTATAATAGACAAAAGTGAGTGAGGCATGGACTATGAGGAGGCGGTCCACTGGACATTCTTGAAGCAGAAAAAATCGTTGCCATCCCAAAAAGTGTGTGGTACAAGAAACAGCTTGTTTGGTCAATCATCCCGCCTGTGGGGGGCGGATGGTATCGCGTGGAGAGGTTCCCGAGCGGCCAAAGGGAGCAGACTGTAAATCTGCCGGCGAAGCCTTCGGAGGTTCGAATCCTCCCCTCTCCACCATTTTTGCACCGGCAAACCGGGTGCCCGTGACCATGTAGGAGATAGTGGCAGCAGGTCATTGTCGTCGGGACTACATGCGATGAAGCGAGAAAATTCATGGCCGTGGTGGGACGCTTCGTCTCCCCGCTCCCAAGATCCATAGCTCCCTCATCACGTGATGCTTCTTCAAGAGTGATGCTGACTGCTTTCTCATGAGCCCACGTAGCTCAGTAGGTAGAGCACTTCCTTGGTAAGGAAGAGGTTCACCGGTTCGATCCCGGTCGTGGGCTCCATTTTATGTTATGGTGGTTCGATCTGGCATGAGAGAGCAGGGGCAATCACGATGTTCCCTTCGATTCACATCCCACGCATGCCTATGTTGCAGGAATCGGTTCTTGGCGAAAACGTGGTTTCGCAGTACGAGAGTTCACCAATTTTCGAGGAGGAAGGACGATGGCGAAGAAGAAGTTTGAGCGGACGAAGCCGCATGTGAATGTGGGGACGATCGGGCACATAGATCATGGGAAGACGACGTTGACGGCGGCGATCACGAAGAATT
>JAAYVE010000005.1 GCA_012517315.1 Deltaproteobacteria bacterium | reverse complement strand
GTCCAGAAAAAGTGAAATGTTACGTGCTGGTTTCTTCATAAAGGATGGGGAGAAAACCAAATCATTGTTCAGATTCTTACGAAAACCATCGCCAAGAATGCTTTACTCAAGCCACCTCATAGGTGCTCCGGGAATTGCTGCTGTGCCTGGGACCTCCGGCAAGAGCCGTCATCATTGCAGCCATGCTGCTGTCGACTTTGGTCGCCAGGGCTTTTGTGATTCCTTCCGAGGCGTGGATCCTGATTCTCCAGGAAGCCATATTTGGTGGTTTGGAGTTACCCAGCTATTTC
The DNA here is from genome assembly GCA_012517315.1 of Deltaproteobacteria bacterium. Classification (GTDB taxonomy): domain Bacteria; phylum Desulfobacterota; class Syntrophobacteria; order Syntrophobacterales; family Syntrophobacteraceae; genus JAAYUJ01. The sequence continues at coordinate 185,552 of JAAYVE010000005.1, read as the reverse complement.
TGGTTTCCCCTGGTTCCGTGGCTGGCGATCTTCTTGACCGGCTCTTTTGTCGGGCAGGCACTTGCTCGAGTGAGGCAGGGCACACTCGAAGCCTCCACTCTGATCCATCAAATGAACAGGGCCGGATTGGGGCTTGCCTTCCTTGGCCTGTTTCTCACGGCGTGCTACAAGCTTCTCAAGATCAGCTTTGGAGCAGTATGGAGCCCTGATGTTTTCCTCGCAGCCTATCCAGCCCAGACAACCACGTTGCTGCCGGGCTACCTGGCGGTGCTCCTCTGGGTGTTTGCCGCCCTGATGCAGCGGATTGACATTTCAGGTCGCTATGACCGGCTCATGTGGCTTCTGTCCATTTCCGGCCGCACATCACTTTTCACCTATGTGGTCCAGTTTGCGGTGGTCGAAAGTGCACCGGCACTGCTCGGCCTCAAGGGAACCCTTGGCATTTCAGGTTTCCTTACCCTGTTTGCCACGGGTCAGATCACCATGTGGTTTCTTGCTCACGCATATGGTCGCACGAGGGGGTGGTTCCCTCGCGATGATTATGCTGAATCACTGAAAGTGGTCAAAGCGCGGTGCGCAGCAGCTTAGCCGATCGAGGGCTCTCCTTTGAACCCTTTGGTTTGTTCCTGTAGTGAACGATGAGAGGATTTCGGGTTTCACTGTTCAAGAGGGCGTTGTTGGGGATTGCAGCCCTTATGGTTCTTGGAGCCATGGGATATGGGTACTTGGTTGAACCTTACAGTATCGAAATCCAACATCTCTCCATTGAGGACTCAGCATTCACGTCGGTTCTGGGAGGCAAGCGAATGGTCCAGATTTCCGATCTGCACCTGAGCGCTTCATGCGGGCTTGAGGGGGAGGTTCTGAGGATTCTCGACAAAATAGACCCAGACTTGTTGTTCCTGACGGGGGACTATGTCAAATGGAGTGGTGACTATGCAGTTGCGCTGAACTTTCTTTCAAAATTGAAGGCGAGGTATGGCGTCTGGGCTGTAATGGGGGATTACGACTACAGCCGCCCGCGCAATAGCTGCTGTTTTTGCCATGAGGAGGGCACTGCAAAACCAACTCAAAGGCACCGGGTCAAGTTCCTGAGAAATGCGTGGGAACGGGTGGAGTTTGAAGGTGGGGCCCTCTGGATCGGCGGTATAGATGAAGTCGCGTTGCGCCCATTTCCGCCAGACACGAACTGGTTGCCTGTCGAGGAGAGAGCGCCCGCCATCGTGCTGGGGCACAGTCCCCTCAGTTTCGACCTTTTCAGCGAAGAGGAGAAAGTGCTTTTCCTGGCGGGCGACACCCATGGCGGACAAATCCCTCTCCCTTCAAGGCTTTGGCAGGCGATAGGATACGAGAAGAATGCGCGGTACAACCATGGATTCTTTGAGTTGGGCCAAAAGAGGATGTTCGTGAGTCGGGGCATTGGCACAAGCCACGTTCCCTTTCGGTTCATGGCAAAACCAGAGATCGTGGTGATCGACTTTCGGTAGGCACAGAAAGGAGTTTATGGGACAAAGGGGGTCAGACGGGTGTTTGTCAGGCGACCAAATTGCAACGGTCCTTATTGAGGCGTTGAAGATAGCAGGAAGCGTTCTCGTCTGCATGTTGCTTTGCGCTTCGGTTGCCTGCCATTCAAGTGTTTCTGGGGAGAAAGTGCTTTTTGATTTTGAGTCCGATGCGGATTTGGACAGGTTTCACTGGAAATGTCACACCCTTTTCTCACTGTCGGAGGAGCACGCCACGAGGGGAAGAAGCTCACTGAAACTCGAGCTTTTTCCGTCGGATTTTCCAGGCCTGGCTCCCATGTTTGAACAAAATGACTGGAGGGGCTTCAGAAAGCTCGCCTTTGACGTGTTCAACAATGAGGCTGAATCGATACAAGTCACCGTCAGGATTGATGACAAATCGACGTTTCCTGGCTATGAAGACCGGTACAATCATGAGTATACCCTAGAGCCGGGACTGAACACGGTTATAGTCCCTCTGGATGGACTTGTCACTTCGGGAACAGGGCGAAGGCTCGATCTGAAAAAGATCACACGCCTTTTGGTCTTTGTGGAGCGCCCTGAAAAGAGGATTGTCCTGTACCTGGACTACTTCAGGTTGAGCTGAACCCAATAGTCGAAGGTGGCCTGCATGGGGAATGTTCGTGGTTGAGAGTCACCACAGCTCGGTCGCAGGCTCAGTCCAAAACAGATGATTTGTTCCACAAGGGCGTTGGGTCCCCCCCAAAAAAACGCGAAAATACAATGAGATGACACAATGCAAACCCCGAAATTTGAGATCAGACCATATATCAATCTTGGGCTGCGGCGCAAGTGGTGGGTCATCATTCCCCTGGTCTTGTCGATTCTGGGCGGAGCTGCATTTCTGAAGGTCAGCCCTAGGACCTACAGGGCCTCAACCCTCATCCTCCTTGAACCGCAGAGCATTCCCGATTCATTCGTGAGGTCCACCGTCACCGAGAGCGTGGAAGGCCGGTTGAGGACCATCACACAACAGATACACAGTAGAACGAACCTCGAAAGAATCGCCAGGGACTTCAAACTGGATCAGGCTTTATCTGATGCAGAAGAAGATGATTTGATCAGGATGGTTCGAAGGCGCATTCCGTTTCTGGATGATTGGCTCTCTTCGAGGCAACAGAAACAGAGCGGCAGTGAAAATACCATGATCGTGAACCTGGTGGATCAACTGCGGAAGAACCTACAGGTGGCAATCCGTTCCGGCAGCCCCGGTTCGGGGGGATCGGGGAGAGAACAGAGCCTGGCATTCGAGATCTCATTTGAGTGGAAGGACCCTGAAATTGTCGCCCCGTTGACGAATGCCGTAGCATTCCGGTTTATCGAGGAGAACCTCAATGCGCGGGAAGAGATTGCCATGAGTACCACCGACTTCCTGAAGCAGGAGACAGCGGTCATCAGGGGTGAGCTCGAGGCGCGGGAAAGGGAACTGGAAACGTTCAAGAAGGAGCACATGGGCATGCTCCCCGATCAGCTCGACTCGAATCTCAACGTCATGAACCAGTTGCGTGACCAACTGCTCAACCTGGAGCGGAGTTTGGACCACGAAAAACAGCAGGCCATCCTCCTCAGGTCCCAAGCACAGATGGCTCGACTGGAACGGGAGGCACTGGCATCCACCGTCCGGCAGGAGCAGGCAAGGAGCGGCGGCACCGGTGCTCAACGGGACCAGCGGATGACATCGGAACAACTCACCAGCGGGAGCCTCGAAGAACTGGAGGCGGAGCTGAGAAGGCTCAGTTCGCTTTACACGGAGAAGCATCCGGACATCGCTGCCCTGAAAAGGCGAATCGAGAAAATGAAGAAGGAGGGAAGAAGGTCTGAAGGGGGTGGTGCAGCCAGTGTCTCCGACACGGTATCCGACAGAATCAGCCTGCAGCTGATTCCCATCAATGCCAATATCGAATCGTACAAGAACCAAATCCGGGAAGTCGAAAAGCAGATTCAGACCTATAAACAGAGAGTAGAGCGCACTCCCCAGGTGGAAATGGAATTGAACAAGATCGTGCGTGATTACGAAACGGTTAAACAGCGATACGACGATTTGCTCAAGAAGAAGCTGGATGCCAGGCTGGCCGAGCAGATGGAAAAGCGGAAGAAGGGTGAGCGGTTCAGGGTCCTCGATCCGGCTATCAAGCCACCAAAACCCTTTAAACCGGATCCCATGAGAATCATGGCCATGGCCCTGGCCCTCGGCCTGGGGCTTGGGGGCGGGCTGGCCTATCTCCGGGAAATGCTGGACCCGAGGTTCTATAACCCGGACGAAGTGGAATCCTTCCTGGATGTGCCTGTGATCTTGAGCCTGCCTATGAAGGATGCGGAGACCAAGGGCTGATTGGGTTTCCGGCGGAAAAGGCACAAAGACAACAGACGAATCCATTGCTCCATAAGGCAGGACGAGCGCCCTGCAGGGTACTGAAAGCTGTAACGTCATGGATGTTGGACTTCCCTTGACTCTTAGCCACCTGGGTGCGAAGGAGGGCGTCACGGGGTCCTGCCACCTTCTTCATGTCAAGGGCCTGAACATCCTGGTGGACTGCGGGTCTTTCCAGGGAAATGACAGGCCTGTTCCCATGGAGAGCTGGCCGGTGAAGCCCGCTGACATTCACTTCCTCTTTGTTACCCATGCCCACATCGATCACATCGGCCGCATCCCGGAACTCATCCAAAGGGGGTTTCAGGGGGAGATCCTGACGACCCATCCCACCAAGGCCCTCCTCATCCCCATGCTGGAAGATGCCATGGGGTTTTCAGGCATCCAAGAGGTTGAAGCCACGAGGATCTGCAAGACCATCGAGAAGTTGTCCTGGAGATTCGATTACGGGGAGGTCTTCGACCTCAAGAAAGGTCTCCGTTTCAAACTGGGCAGGGCGGGGCACATCCTGGGATCCTGTTTCGTCCGTTTGGAAGACAGAGAAACGGGCAGGTCCGTCATCTTCTCTGGAGACCTGGGAGCCTTCGACACCCCCCTCCTGCCGGATCCCGAACCGCCCGATCCGTGCGATGTCCTGGTCCTGGAGTCGACCTACGGGGACACTCTCCACAGGAGCCGGCACGACCGGGTGAGGCGGCTGGGGAGCATTCTCTCCAAGGCGCTTTCCGACGGGGGCAAGTTGTTCATCCCGGCCTTTGCCTTGGGCAGGTCCCAGGAGCTCATCTATGAAATGGACCGGCTATATTCGGATGCAATGCTGCAGAGGGAGTTCCCGCGACTGGGGGGAAGCAAGGTCCCGGTGCTCCTGGATTCTCCCCTGGGAATCCGCCTGACGAAGATCTATTCCAGCCTGGCTCCTTATTGGGACCGAGAAGCGAAGGACCTGCTTGCGAGAGGCGACAACCCCATCGATTTCAACGGGCTCTACACCGTCACCAGGCACCAGGACCACAACAGGCTCCTGGAGATGAAGGGGCCGGCGGTCATCATCGCCGGGAGCGGCATGTGCACGGGTGGAAGAATCGTCGATCACCTCAGGGCGGGGCTCGAGGATCCCAGGAACGACGTGCTCTTTGTGGGGTACCAGGCGGAGGGGACATTGGGGCGCAGGGTCATCGAGTCTGTCGAGTCTATTGGGTCATTGGGCAGGAGGGGTGTTGGGACCATCGAGTCCGAAGGGGCTGTTGAGTCTGGTGAGGTGTTGGGTCGGGGGAGGAAGGCCGATGGGTATGTGGAGTTGGACGGGGAGAGGGTCCGGATTCGGGCGGGTGTGCACGTGCTTCCGGGGTATTCGGCCCATGCGGACCAGAAGGGGTTGATGGACTGGGTGGCAACCATGCCCGAGAAGCCCGGTTCCATCCGACTGGTGCACGGGGAGGCGAGGGCCAGGAAGGCGCTGGGTGAAAGGCTCCGGGCGGGAGGGTATCGGGTGGTTGAGTTTTGAGTCTGTTGGGTCTTTGGATCTCTTGACTCTGATGGAGCACGCGGTTGGAATGAAGCAGCTACAGGGGCCGGACTGAGGCCCTTTTTGTTTTCACCGCACCGGTGGGGTTTCGTTTTGATGATGCAGGACTTGGAATTTTCACGCCAGACGTCATGGTCCTTGTTATGGTATACTTGAACGGGGCCAAAGAGGAACAAAAAGCAGCAAAAAAGGGCATGGTAGCTCGAAAATTTAACCCTCCCCCATTAATTGGAACCTGCTGCGAGAAGAAAGGCGGAACAGGGGATGCTCCACGATCGATTCAGCAGGCACCGGATGGAGAGAGAGAAGAAGTGGACGCTGCATTGAAGGCCGCAGTGGCCCTTTTCGAATCGAAAGAGTCGGTGAGCTTCGCTTACTTGCATGGCTCTGTGGTTGATCTCCAAAGCGGGCAGCAGACCGTTCTGCCCCATGACATCGATGTTGCGATCTACCTGTCTGAAGGGGATTGGGCCACCGTGGAGTCGAGGCTGCATTCGGAGTTCTATATGCGTACGGGCATCAGCTCCTAAGTTTTCGACGTCCATGCGCTCAACAACGCACCGGTTACGGTGGCCATGGAAATCATAAGGCGCGGGAAATTGCTGTTTTGCCGCGATACTCTTCAGCACGCCGAATACGTTGAAAGTATTTCCAACTCATGCCGGTGGCCATGAGAGTCAAGTTTACCGGCGCTGCTGCGCGCTTTGCCATTGATCTGGAATGCATCACGAAGACACCATGGACCGCAACGGAGAGTCACATGAGCCTCAAAGAACTCGAGGGTGAAATACGGGCGGCAGGGTTCCCTGCCATGAACCTAACGAGAGATTCCTTGAGCTTGATGCATGAAGACACGCTTCTATATCGACCCGGCGACAGAACTGCCCCACATTTATGAGGACGATGTACATGAAGATGAGGCTGAACAAGTTCTGATCCACCCATCAGAGGATCGTCCCGGTAAGGACGCTTCACGTGTGGCGATTGGGCAGACCAAAGCTGGCAGGACCTTGCGGGTGATATATTTACCGGACCCTGAACCTGAAAGTGTTTTTGTGATCACCGCCTACGAACTTAAAGGTAAACAACTCAAAGCATTTCGGCGACGTCGTCGAGGAAGAGCAAAGACATGAAACAAGCCGATTTTCCAAAAGGTTGGGAGGAAGATCGAGTAAAGCGGGTTCTCGCCCATTATGAGAACCAGTCGGAGGAGGAAGCCATCGCTGAGGATGAAGCAGCATGGGAGGAATCCTCACACACATTCATCAAGATTCCCAATGACCTCGTACCTGTCGTCCGTGAAATGCTTGGCAGGAGGGAGGGGTTTGCGGAAAGCAGGTCGGAAGAATACCGAAACCTCTGGGATTCCACGTTGTGTAGGGTCATTGGGTCTATTGAGTCGTTGAGTCTGTCCGCAGGGGGAACCGGGCCATAAACCCCCATGCGCCTCCATAAGCTTTGTGCCGTAACACCTCGGGCTGTCACAGATTCAGGAGGATTGAACGGATGCAGTTGTCGCGAGCGGTAATCAGCTTGGTGCTGGCCCTGGCCTTTCTTGCGGCGGGATTGTGGGGGTGTTCCTCCGAGAGCAGGAAGGCGAGGCACACCGAGCGCGGGGACAATTACTACGGCGAGCAGAAGTACAAGGAAGCCGTCATCGAGTACAAGAACGTGCTCCAGGTTGACCCCCACGACCTCCATGCCGCAAAAAGGCTGGCAGCGGCGTACCTTTCCCTTGGGGATGCCGGGCAGGCCTTTCCGTACCTGGTCAAGGCGAGGGACCTCGACCCCCATGACCTGGACATGCGCCTGAAACTGGCCGGCGTCCTCAACATGGCGCGCAAACCGGACGAGGCGCGAAAGGAGGTGGACTTCATCCTGGAGAAGCATCCCGGCCACTTGGAGGCCATTCAGCTCCTGGCCTCCCTGGCTGCAACCCCCGAGGAGGTCGCCGCCGTCCTCCAGAAGCTCGAAGCCATCAAGGGGGAACAGGACCGCCAGGCGAAGTATCACCTCACCGTCGGCGGCCTGCACCTCAGGAGCCGGGACCTTGCCGCGGCGGAAGCGTCCTTCCGCACTGCCCTGGCCAGGAACCCCAACTCCGTCGAAGCCCACCTGGCTATGGGAGACGTGCTCCTCCTGAAAAAGGATGTGGCCGGGGCCGAAAAAGAATACGAAGCGGCGGCGGACCTCGCCCCCCTGGCTTCCCCCGTCCAGATACGCCTTGCGGATTTCTACGCGGCCATGGGCAGGACCGACGATGCAAGAAAAAAACTCATGGAGCTCACCGAAAAGGTCCCGGATTTTCTGCCCGCCCGATACAGGCTGGCGGAAATGGCTTTTGCCGGGCAGAGGTACGACGAGTGCCTGGCCCTCCTGGAGCCCGTTTTCAACAAGAATGCTTCCGATGCGGAAGCGCGCCTCATCCGGGGCCGGGTCCACCTGGCAAGAAAGGAGACCGCTTCAGCCATGGAGGACTTTCGGGAAGTGGTAAAACTCCAGCCCAACTCCCCAGCAGGCCACTACCAGATGGCCCTGGCCTACCTCCAGTCCAACGATGCGGCCCAGGCAAAATCCAAGCTCATGGATGCCCTGCGCATTCAGCCCGAGTTCACGGACGCCACCCTGCGCCTGGCAGAATTGGAAATCCAGGGCGGTTCGCACCATAGGGCCATCGAGTATCTGGAAAAACTCCTTGCCGGGCAGCCCAACCTTTTCCAGGGTCAAGTGCTCTTGGGTTCCGCCTTCCTGGCCGCGGGCAATGCACCGAAAGCGGCGGACGCCTTCCGCAGGGCAAAAGAGCTCTCCCCCAAGGACCCCAGGCCACCCTATCTGCTGGGCCTGGCCCTCCGGAAAGAGAACCGGAACAGTGAAGCGGAAAAGCTCTTCAACGAGTCGCTCCAGCTTGCCCCAGGCTTTGTGGAACCCCTGGTGCAGCTGGTTATCATGGATTTTGCCTCAGGAAAGCAGGATGTCGCCCTGGAAAGAGTCCGGAGGCAGGTTGCACTAGCCCCCGACTCGGCAGGTCTCCAACTCCTCCTGGGCAGGGTGCACCAGGCGCGGAAGGAGACGAAGTCGGCCGAAGGGGCTTTCACCAGGGCCATCGAAATAAACCCCAATCTCACGGCCGCCTACGTGGCACTGGGGCAGCTCTACATTTCATCCAGGGAATATGACCAGGCTCTCGCCAAGTTGGATGACGCCTTGAAAGTGAACCCCAGGAATATTCCGGCCCTCATGCTCACGAGCACCATTTACCAGGAAAAAGGGGACATTCCAAGAGCGAAGGAGGCCTACGAAAAACTCCTCAACGTGAATCCCGACTTTGCCCCGGCAGCCAACAACCTGGCGTACCTTTATTCGGAGCACGGAGGGGACCTGGACAAAGCGCTGGAACTGGCCTACAAGGCTCGCCTCCAGGCCCCTGAAGACCCCCATGTGGCGGACACCCTGGGGTGGATCCTGTACAAGAAGGACAAGATCGAGCCGGCGCTCACGTCCCTCCAGTTGAGCGCCGGCAAGCTCCCCGAAAATCCCGTGGTGCACTACCACCTGGGCATGGCCCTGTATCGACAGGGAAACCTGGAGGCTGCGAAGGAGGCCTTGCGGCAGGCCCTGCAATTGAACCCTGCTTTCCCTGGGCACGAAGAGGCAAGAAAGGTCCTGGCTGAACTCCAGGCGTCTTGAGAGGCTTCGGCAACAACCACGGTGTGGCAAGAGGGGTGCCTCAATGCCAGCACTTCGGGAATCCATTAGCGAGCATCCGATATTCGGCGCAGCAAAAATCACCCATGAAAAAGAAACTGCTCATCATCGAAGACGAAGCCCCCCTGGCCAAGCAGCTCAAGTGGTCCCTCAACAGTGACTACGCCGTCACCATTGCAGGGAGTGCCCGGCAGGCGAGGTCCCTCATCGAGTCCAGGACGTATCCCGTCATCACCCTGGACCTGGGTCTGCCCCCCTTCCCCGACACCCCTCAGGAGGGATTCCAACTCCTGGGGGAAATCCCGTCCCTTTCTCCACACAGCAAGGTCATCGTCATCACGGGGAACAGCGAACGGGAAAACGCCATCAAGGCCATCGGCCTTGGGGCGGCGGACTTCTGCTCCAAACCCATCGATGTGAAGGTCCTGGAAATCATCCTGTCCCGCGCCTACAGGATCCACGAACTGGAAGAGGCCAACCGGACGCTTGAGAGGGAGTCGTCTGCGACGGGCAGGCTGTGCGGAATGCTCGGGGTTTCGGAACCAATGAAGAGGTTGTTCGAGCGGATCCGGCAGGTGAGCGCCACGGACTATCCCGTCCTCATCACCGGCGAAAGCGGCACTGGGAAGGAAATGGTGGCGCATGCCATCCACAGTCTGAGCCACCGGTCCAGCAAGCCTATGGTGATCATCAATTGCGTGGCCATACCTGAAGCCCTGCTTGAAAGCGAACTCTTTGGACATGAAAAAGGAGCTTTCACCGGAGCTGTGTCCAGGAAGATCGGCAGGTTCGAACACGCACAGGAAGGCACCGTCTTTCTGGATGAAATCGGGGACATGCCCCTCACCCTGCAGGTGAAGATCCTGAGGTTCCTGCAGGAAGGGACCATTGAACGGGTGGGTGGCTGCAGCACGATCAGGCTGGACGCCCGGGTGGTTGCCGCCACCAATGTGGATTTGGAAAAGGCGGTGCGGGAGGGGACGTTCCGGGAAGACCTCTATCATCGGCTCAACGTAATTCCCCTTTCGATTCCTTCACTCCGCGAGCGTCCGGAAGACATCGTCGTTCTTGCGCAGCATTTCCTGAGACAGGAGGGGACTGGACTTCTTTCGGAAGGGAGGGGCCTTACTTTCTCCAGGGATGCCATTGCCGCTCTCGCAGGGCACTCCTGGCCGGGGAATGTCCGTGAACTGCAGAATTGCATTCGTCGGGCAGTAACCCTTGCTGACGCGGTTGTCGGACCAAAGCACCTGGGGTTGGGTCCTCCGGAGGATTCGCTTCATCCCCTTGAAGAACCTGCGGACCTCACCCTGCAGGCCGCCCGGGACCTGGCTGAGATCAAAGCCGTCCGACATGCCCTTCTCAGGACCGGAAACAACATCAGCCAGGCTGCGAGGCTTCTGGACATCAGTCGCCCGACCCTTCATGACCTCCTGCGCAAACACGCCATCCTCGTCCGCTGAGCCGCTTGGCCCCATCCGCAAGGTAAAACGAAAACCCCCCGTACCCGGGCAGGTACGGGGGGTTTCTTGTTCGTGCCCGAGATCCAATGGAGATCCGCTGGGCAACTTCCCCCGATTATCGCCTCCTGACCCGCTGGAAAACCGCAAGTCCCAGCAGTCCGCTGCCCATGAGGAGCATGGTGCCGGGCTCCGGAACAGGCGCTGGCTGTCCCTGCCCCCCGGATCCAGCGAGTGAGGTCAGAGCCAACGTCGCTTGAAGAGCAAGGCTGCCATTGCCATAAAGGTGGCCCGTATCCAGGAAGCTCAAGGAATACGTTCCCGAGTACGATGTTCCCGTCTCATCAGTCTGAACAAAGGATATGACAAACGGGCTGTTGTTGAAATTCACCGCCACGTAGGTGGAGCACCACGTGAAACTCATGTCGGGGGAAGCAACCTTGCTGGCATTGGTGGCTGGGCTTGGCGGCTGCACGGAGAAACTCGCCCGAAAGCTGTCGTTGTTGTCCGCCACGTCGAACAGGGTTTCAAAGAGCCCGCCACCGAAATCACTGGTGGAAAACCAGCCGTAAGTGAAAGTCTTGGACTGTCCTAGCTCAAGGTTAAAGGACTGACTTCCCGTACTACTTACCCCCCATGTGAGATTTTCGTTCTGTCCCACAAGGTTCGTGAACGAGGCTTCGCCAATGTTGAAAAGAATAGCCTGAGCTTCCCCGAAACCCACGAACATGAACAGGCCAAGCAACGCGACAATCACGACCGAACGCTTTCTCATGGGACCACCCCTCTCCACACCTTCGCAAGTTTCAACGGCTTGCAGCCGCAGTGCGCATCACACCATTCAGCTCTATGATGAATCACCTGTAAAGCACAGGGCATGCCAAACAAATAATTATTTATAAATTTTAACATATTACGTAATGGGCCGCTCCTGATGATGGTTGGGTGTATAAACCACCGACATCAATCCATACGCTCACCCCTGCGAGACATATTTCCGGGACCCTTCTTCAGGTCATCGCGGTGCAAGGAACCACGGGAAAATCGGTGCGCACGTGTCGAAGAATTTTACACTTTCCGTCCCAGTCATTGGTCTCCAGGGGAGCGGCTGCGTTCCATGAAACGTCATGGGATTGGACACGGCCCGGTGTTTCTCATGCTGGTGCCGCTGCACCAAGCCCTGGAATCGTGATGACGAAGCACGCTCCTGTTCCCCTGTTTTCCGCACTGATATTGCCGCCCAACGCCGCCGTCAGTTCCCTCGCCTGCCACAGCCCAATGCCGCTGCCACCGCACCTCGTCGTCTGAAACGGCTCGAAGAGCCGATGGGGCAGAAGGTCTTCCGGGATGCCCGGCCCGTCGTCCCTCACTTCCATGACGAGTTCGCCCGCAAGATTCCCACATGCGGAGATCCTCACCGTTGTCCCTTTCCCTCCCGCCTGCAGGGCGTTCAGAAGGAGGTTTTCCAGGATGGTGTCCAGGAAACCCTTGTCCATTTGTGCCCAAAGAGGCGCAGAACACTCCAGGTCCACCTGCAGACCTGTAAATTTTTTCGACGCCCTTTCCACGAAAGCTTCCAGGAAGGCGCACACTTCCAGTTGCTCCTTCACAGGCGCCGTGTTTCCATGGAGGGTGGAAAGATGCCTCTGGACCTTCTCCATGCGCTGGAGGGCGTTGTCAACAGCTTCCAGCATGTCCGCCTGGAATTCCGGGTCGTGGATGTGGTCGGCCGCGTTGGCCTGTACCAGGGAGAGCAGGGTTGCCGCATTCTTGACGTCGTGGAGGACAAAGGCCGAAAGGGTTTCGAACACCTGCCGCTGCTTCAGCCTGACGAGTTCCTCAGCCCTGCGGGCTGCAAGCAGTGCCGAAGCCGTTTGCGCCCCGATGGTTGACAACAGGTCGAAATCGTCCAGGCCGAACTTTCCCCCCGTTTCCTCCTCCCCGACGCCGATGAACCCGAGGATCGCATCCCCTGCCGCAATGGGCGCCATCATCACCACTCCCGCCTTTTCCAGCAATTCCCCGCATACTGCAGCCACTTCCTTCCAGCCTTCCTCGCCGTCGTCCCCCAAGTAAAAGATCCCGCGCCCCTTTGCGTAAGCCGCCAGGGGGTGATTGCTGGCAAATCCCCGTCCTTCCTCCCGAACAGGGGTGGACCCGGTGGAGCTTGCGATCTGGAAGGTTCCCTCCCTGTCCGCCAGCCAAATGACGATCCTCCGGGAATAGAGGCACTGCGACAGGAGTTCCGACAACGCGGCGACAATTTCTTTTTCCGATGCGGCTCCCCGCAAGGCGATAGAAAGGGCCAGCCATTCGTCCCGGTATTCATACTTGTTCACGTAGAAATGAGTGCTGATGAACCGGTGGATCCGCTTGCGCAGGTTTGCCGAACACCAGTACAGCGCTGCGGCGACGCATCCCAGAGCCCCCAGGAACCCGAGGGCAACAAACTGGATCGACCATCCCAGCATTTGTCCAGCGAAAGCGGCCACGCCCAGGCCCGTCAGGTAAATGGCCAGGAGAAACGGGGCCACGGAGGCGTGCACAATCGTTCGAGAAATGAAAAGCTTGCGGTTGAGCAGGCGGTGGCGCCCCACGGCGTAGGCCATCATGAACCATGCGAGGGCCAGGAGGCAGGCAAGGAGCAGAAAATGGTCGCCGTTGAGACGCAGATATGTGAGCCGGTAGGATGTGGCCCATACAAGGGACCCGCACACAAGGTAGCAACCCACAACCAGGAACTTGTATTCCCAGCGCCTTATGGGTTCCAGGTTCCGCCAGAAGATTTCCAGGCGCCATGCCATGGTCAGCATGGAACAAAGTGCCAGTAAGGAAAACCCGTACCCGCTGCCGCCGTGATTGGTGACCAGGAAGTCGAGGGATGCGGCGTCGGGTGGCCATGGGGGGGGCAAGAGCCATGCGCCTGCAAAGAGCACGAGACCCATAATGAATTCTGCAAGGCACAGGAGGACCGGTTCCCTTTCCGTGGCAACCATTGCCCGGCCGAGGCGGAAGGCCGTGTATACCGTCACCAGGGAGAACTGTGCCTCGGAGAGAAGGACGACCCGAGCGGTCTCGGTGGTGAGGTCGTGGGCGAGATAAAGGTATTGGGCCGTCAGGAGGGGCAGCACCGAAAGGAATCTCAAAAGGGACAGGGAGAATACCCTGTCTCGTGCAGGCAGCCGAAGGGCCAGAAGCCCCGATGCAACGAGGACGAAATTGAATGCGTACAGGAAGGCGAGAAGCAGCATGGGGCTCATCCCATCGAATGATGTGTTTGCAACCAATATAGTACAGAAAGGAGCAAGCCATGGCAATGCACCCTTCCCCACGTTTCACGGGTTTGTCCTAAAGAAGAGAAGCCCTGGCCGCACGTCGAGAGCCAGATTCAGCATCCCTTTCCTCAAGGTTTCATGTGAGTTTGACGATGTGGAACTTGAGTGTGCTCCAACATAGAGGGCTTGGCTTCGAATGGGGCGTTGCGCCGCGAAATCAGCCCTTGTTCCTCTTGGGACAATGGCTTATAATTTATTAATATACGCTTGTGTGTCTTGAGATCCTGTCGATCATACGATCCAATCCAATTTGGAGCCATTTTTTAGGCCTTTAGAGTGCGGGATGCTCCAGGCACACCAGGTACCGATGACAACCATTGACGTGGCTATACTTGTAAGAAAGAGTTCATGAGCAAGATCTACGAAGCATTGGAGAAGGCCAAGCAGGAAAAAAGGGCGGGTGAAAGATTGGATCTGGTCCCGGTCATGGATCGGGTGCGCAAGAGCCCGGGGGGCCTAGTTGTTCTCAATGATCCCTATTCCCACATGGCGGAGTGCTTCCGTTTTCTCAGGTACAAGGTGATCAGGCCCCCTTCCGGCGTGCCTCCAAGAACCATTCTCGTGACCAGTGCCCTCATGGGAGAGGGAAAGACCTTTGTCGCCTGCAACCTGGCGGTGAGCATCAGCCAGAGCTTGGAAGAACAAGTGCTTCTCATCGATGCCGATCTTCGGTCTCCCGGTGTTCACGAAGTGTTTGGGCTTCGCGCCTACAGGGAAGGCCTGTCCACTTATCTCGCAGGCCAATTACCCCTTCCGGAGGTGCTCAGGAAAACTGAGATCCCGAAACTGTCCATACTCCCGGCAGGGAATTCCACGGTCATTCCCGCGGAACTACTCTCATCGGCGAGGATGAAGGGTCTCATCCGGGAAGTCAGGGACCGTTACGCCGATCGTTTCGTCATCATCGACACGTCACCCCTGGAGCTGACGTCGGAAACCGCCGTCCTGGTCCATGAAGTGGATGCGGTGATTCTCGTGGTGCGCCATGGTCAGACCCCGCGCGACGCCGTCAAGTCGGCTGTGGGAAAGATCCAGAAAAAAAAGCTCCTGGGGATCGTCTACAACGGCTACGATGAACCACTCAAGGGCTACGGCAAGTATGCCGGTTACTACAAGGGCTACGGGTACGGGAATAGAGAGAAATAGGGGTTGTTCGACAAAAACGGTCATGGAAGATGCAACAGGAAGTGAAAATCTTTTCGCGTGTTGCAAGCGTTTGCTGCTATAAAGGTTTTGTCGGGTGTAAAGAGGGGTTTTCCCGAGGAGCGGATCTCTGACAGGGCTGCGCGGTGATGAAAAGGTTGCTGGTCTGTTTCTGGTTGGCGTTCGTCTTGTGGCCTGCGGCACTGCAGGTGGCGGCGGCATGGGCCGGGGAAAGTAACGGCGGGCAATCCCCCGCCTTGCGGAATGGAGACATCGGTCAAGGGGGAGACTACCGGATCGGGAAGGGGGATGTCCTGGACATCAGCGTCTGGAGAGAACCCATGCTTTCCGGCGAAACGCTGGTGCGAAGCGACGGCATGATTTCAGTGGCCCTCCTGGGAGATGTGAAGGCCATGGGTCGCACCCCGATGGAACTGAGAGACGAGATACAAAACAGGCTCAAGGAATACTTGGGGGAGCCTGCAGTGACCGTCACCGTGAAGACGCCGGTCAGCCAGAAGTTCTACGTGGTGGGGGAGGTGAGGACTCCGGGGGAATACGACCTGGTGAAGGAGCTCACCGTCGTCCAAGCCATCGCGCGGGCCGGTGGGTTCACCGAATGGGCCGTTAAAGACCAGATTCTTCTCATCCGCAAAGAGGGATCTTCAGAAAGGAAGATCAAGATCAACTACAAGGAAATTGTCAAGGGGAAGGATTCAGGGCAGAATCTCACCCTTCGGGCTGACGACACCATCGTGGTGCCATGAGAGTTGGCAAGTGCCGTATTGGCGAGGAAAGAGTTGGCAAGCGAGAGCGGGGGAATGGGCAATGGGGGCGCGCTCGTGTTTTCTCGTTTTAAGCCTTTTGGCAGCGGTGTCGGCCTGTTCGGGGTATCGTTCCACAGTCTTGCCGAGGCTGGCTATCACCGGTGAGTACACCGACAACGTTGGCCAGGACGAGACAAACCCGCAATCCGATGTGATCAACACCGTTTCACCGGGGGTGACCTATTCCCTCACGGGGGCCACCCGTGGCCTCACCCTTAGCTACGACCCTTCCCTCGCCTATCACGCCGAAAGGGAAGAAAGCTTCTCCACGCGCCACGCCGCCACCCTCAACGCATACGATCAGATGACAAGAGCGTCCCGATTTGAATTGCGGGACTCCTTCACCCTCACGGACGACCCCACCCCGACCCGGGATCCCACCTTCCAGCGCACCGACGAACCGGCGCCCACCGAGGACACCACGATCCGGCGGGGGACGGAACCCTATTACACCAATTTCGCCAATGCCCGCTTCCTCCACCGGTTCGGACCCACCGATCTGTTTTTCCTGGCCTACACTCACTCCATGCTTCAGAATGAAGACCCAAACCTCGAGGACAACACGCGCCACATCCCGGAAGCCGGCGTGACCTACTATTTCAACCCCCGTTACGGCATCGAGGCAAATGCCCGTTATTCGCGGGGCGACTTTTCAGGAGAGGGGGAGACGGTCTCCGATTCCATCAACGAGCTGTACATGAGGTCGCGGCTTATCCGAAGATTTTCGCCCCGCCTGGGCCTCTTTGTACAGTATGCCCTGACCCGCATGGCCTTTGAAGGAAACGACCCCGACTACCAGGTTCATGACGTTTCCGTCGGTTTCGACTACAATCCATCCGAGACCGTTTCCGTGTCAATGGGCGGCGGCTACTTCTACCGCACCATCGACGACGGGGACCCAACTGGAGGCTATGTGGTGCGAGGTGACATGGCCAAACGTTTTGCCCGGGGCGCTGTGCGGCTTTCGGGAGGAATCGGTTACGACCAGGCCTTCTACGGGGCGGAAAACCTCGGGTTCACCGAATTTCACGAGATCCTCGTTGCGGGCACCTATGAATTCACCAGAACCCTCAGCGGGGAGGTTTCCGCCAGTTACCGGAACAGTTCCTATACCGATGTGGCCGATCGGGAGGACACCGTTGCGGCGTTCCTTGCGGGGCTGAATTATCGCTTGCGCCCGTGGCTGCTCGCTTCCCTCCGGTATGTCCACCGAACTGTCGATTCCAACCAGGTTGGGGGAGGTTACGACGAAAACAGGGTGAGCCTCTCCCTGACGATGGTCCCCGCAACCCCCTTTATTCTGAACCGATGAAACGGCTGCGGGTGCACGATGGATTGGCATCGCGTCTCAAGATCGGCACTGCCTGGCCTTTGGGTCCTCTTCCTATCCCCTTTCCTTGTCGTATTCCAGGATGCGGCCGCCACCAGGTCAACCTGCGCATCCGCCGGGGGAGTGCGCGTGTGCGTGGAGATGCGAGGGCCCTGCGATCTCTCTCACCTCCTGCCGCGAGAGAAGACCCGCCTGCAGATGGAATTGTTTCACGTGTCCATCCGCAACACCTCCGGGGTTCACCTGGGCATCCTGCCTGAGAACTTCTACGGTGTCACCGTGCGGGGGCAGGTGATTGCCATGGATCCGCCCTTCTACCAGAGCATCGAACTGAGAACCAAGCTCAGGCGGAAAAACCTGGGCCCGGGGGAAGAGACGAAGGGCTTCCTCTTTTTCCCCACCGCTTCCGGGGCCGTTCGCACCATCGTGCACGGGGGAGACCCCTATCTGGAAATCATGCTGTATTGAGTCTGTTGGGGTGCTGGGTTGCTGGATTGCTGGATGGGTGGGGGCGTTGGGGGAGAAGGGCCGGTTTGACTGGTGCATCATTTTTTTTATCAGGGCAGAGGCGGCAGCGATCCCCTCATATGCGGGAAAGAATCATTTCCAGGATGGTTTGGGGGACCATTCGCGGCGTTGCGGTGAGTGAAAGCGGAGACCCTAAGGACTGATGACTTGCCAACTGGGGTCGAATGGGCGGTCAGGCAGGAGAGGGGAAGATGCCGCAGTGATGACAAACCCGTCCATGATCCAGACGTGCAGCAATCCGGTGGGAAGGTGCTGCCAGAGAATATCGGTTTTGCCATCGCCATTGAAATCGGCGGCGGCCTGAATTTGCCACTGGGTGTCTGTGACTCTATCGGGTGATAAACAGGAGCTGCTTTTGGCTGTGAGCCCGTCCATGATCCAGACGTGCAGCAATCCGGTGGGAAGGTGCTGCCAGAGAATATCGGTTTTGCCATCGCCATTGAAATCGGCGGCGGCCTGAATTTGCCAAGTGGGTTCTGGGAGGGGACTCACCTGGATTGGAAGTCCTACAGTTGCATTCAGTCCGTTCATGAGCCAAACGTAAATTTGCCCCGTCCTTTGGTGCTGCCACAGGAAGTCCGTTTTTCCATCACCGTTGAAGTCTGCGAGTCCCCGGATCTGCCAGCCAACATCAGGTACTGCGCTGGGAGTGATACTGGCCCCGCCCATGGAATTCACTCCATCCAGGAAGGATGCGTAAATTTCCCCGGTGACTTGATTGTGCCAGAGGATGTCTCCTCTCCCGTCGCCGTTAAAATCAGTAAGGGTTGAAAGAGATCCCTTGATCGGGACCGTGTAGGGCACCTCGTTGGAGAAGCCGCTTTCTCTTTCGGCGGAGTCGCGGGCGGTTGCGGCGAAGAAGTACGTGATTCCTTCCTCAAGGTCCTGAACAGTGTATGTGAGGGTATTTCCCAGTTTGAAACGCTGCTGGTATTGCCTGCTGGTTGTACCCACGTAGAAATTGTATCCCACGACGCCCGTGTGAGGATCGGGCGGGTCCCAAGCCAGGGTTACCTGAGCCGGGTGGGCGTCGTGAATTGCGATGCAGGCGACCGCAACCATGGAGGTAAGGAAGATGCCTAGCGGCTTCCCGGCAGTTGGGAAACGGCGAAATAATAATGGGCCACGGCATAACGGGAAAGGTGACACGGGTTGTCTCCCCTTGTCTGGTTTTTTCCGCAAGTCTACGGCCGGGATGTTTAAGTGTCCAACTTCTTTATCCCACGAGTCCCTCCCCAAAGCAAGCGCCATGTCGTGTCCGGGGACTGGCTCGGGAAGGTCCGGCGTGTTATTCTCCTGCTGTTGGAACGGCCGTTGCCCGTTTGCGCGTGAGGGGCCATCCATCAAACCCGCCGGAGGAGGAGCGACATGGGAGAACCGGCAAAAAAACCAGCCACCTATGAGGACCTCTACACGCTCCCCGAAAACGTGACGGGAGAGATCGTCGACGGGGAGCTCTTCGCGACGCCCCGGCCGTCCAGCTGGCACACGCACGCGGCCTCGGTCCTGGGGATCGAAGTGGGACCGGCGTATCACTTGGGCCGGGGGGGGCCGGGTGGATGGGTCATTCTTCATGAGACCGAAATCCTCCTGGGAGAAAACCTCCTGGTCCCGGATTTGGCGGGGTGGAAGAGGGAGCGCTTCCCGGGGGCCCCGAAAGAGAACTGGATTTCCGTTTCCCCGGACTGGGTGTGCGAGGTTCTCTCGCCGCGAACGGCGCGTCTGGACAAGGTCCGCAAGATGCCCGTCTACGCCCGGCACGCGGTGCCTCACCTGTGGCTCGTGGACCCTGCCGCAAGGACCCTGGACGTCTTCACCCTCTTTGACGGCAAGTGGCTGTTGGGAGCCTCCTTTGCCGAGGACGACACCGTGCGGGCGGAACCCTTCGCCGAAATCGCCTTTGACCTGAAAAACCTGTGGCTGGATGAAGCGGCCCCTTGAAACGGCAGGGGGATGCGCGGGGGAATGAACAAGGCCCCCTCGGCCATTGCCCCCCATGCAGGGGGATGAAAACGAAGTGGCGCATCACCAAGTCGACGGGAAAGGTTTTTTCCGCCCTTCCTGCCCTGCCTCTTCCTGGACGGATTTGGGGATCCTTGATGATGAGGCCCTCACCACATGCTCCCGGTCCCACCTTTGTATTTCCATTGCGTGCCCCCCATTTCTGGAACGACATTCCAGGCGCTGCCGTGACGGGCGGTGACTCCCTTTGATTCCATGGCCCATTCCGGCTATGGCTTGCTGCGGGCCCTTCCGCGAGTGGCCGGAAAGCATGGGGGCCCTCTGGCACGAACATTGACTCACCCCATCTCCATCGGTTTTGCAGATCCCCGAAGCCGTTTTTCCCGAGGAAAAAACAAATGGGGGACCCCGTCGAGAAAAGAGGGCAATCACAGCCTTCGATGAAATCATCCCCGTGCGTTCCTTTCAGTCCCGCAAAAGGAGGCCTCATGCGCAACCGATCCTTTCTTTCCTCGTTGCCTGCTTTCCTGGTCCTGCTGGTCTTTGTCCTCCCCGCTTGGGGAGAGGCATCGACCGTCTTCGGGCCCGCGTGCTTCGCCCGCGGGTGGGGGAAGCCCCAGACGGCGGCGTCCCGGTTTCAGGGGCCAGGGACGGGTTCCCGGTTCCTGCTGTGGGTGCGAAACGGGGATCACCGGGGAGCCCGCCGGGTGTCCACAGGGAGAATCGCCCTGAACGGGAAAAGCGTTGTGGGTCCCCGTGATTTCAAATCTCCTTTCCCTTGGATGGGAAAAGTGGTGTCTCTGGAGGCTTCCAATTTCCTCGAGGTCACCCTGGGGGGCGCTCCCGGCGGCTTTATCACGGTGACCGTCTTCGGGCGGGAAAAGCACCCTGCGGTGGAATTCTCGGCGTCCCCCGCGGCGGTTGCCTCGGGGGGCCAGGCTGTTCTCACATGGAGGACTTCAAACGCCGACACCTGTCAACTGGAGCCCGGATTCGGGAGTGTGCCGCCGAAGGGTTCCGCGACGGTCACCCCCAGCCGGACTACCACGTACACCCTCACGGCCTGGGGGGCGGGAGGCACGGCCACGGCCACGGCCACCGTGACGGTCCTGAACGGGGACCCCATCGCCGCCGATGACCGGGCATCCACACGGGAAGGTGTGCCGGTTTCGGTGGATGTGCTTGCAAATGACCGGGACCCGGACGGGGATCCCATCTACGTGACGGGGTTTCGGCAGGGGACGAGCGGGAGTGTTGTGGAAGGGGAACCGGGGATGCTCGTCTACACTCCTTCCGCCGGGTTCACGGGGGAAGACGGTTTCGACTACACGGTTGAAGACGGAAGGAGCGGAAGGGCATCGGGGCGGGTGACCGTCACCGTTGAGGCCGGTCCGCCCATTTCCCTCCGCGTCATCTCCCCCCTGGAGGGCGAACGGATCGAGGGGCCCCATGTGATGGTGCGGGGCACGGTGGTGAACAGGGCGGGAGAGGAAACGGGGGTCACGGTGAACGGCGTGGTGGCGGAGGTCTATGGGGAAGTGTTTGTGGCCGGGCATGTGCCCCTCCACGAGGGGGAAAACAGGATCCTGGCCATCGCCGGGGATGCGGCCGGCAACACGGCTTCGTCTGCATTGAATGTGTTTTCCGAGAGCACGGGGGAGGCGGTAGTCCTCCACGCCGTCGGCACGTCCGGTGTGCCGCCGTTTGAGACGAGCCTTCGCGTGGACGCCCCTTTCGCGTTCACCCGGCCTGTGTTTTCCTGTGCAGGACCGGGGGAGGTTGAAATCAGGGAGGGCGATGCGCCGGATGTGCGGTGGGTGAAAGTCTCCACCGAGGGCATCCACACCTGCACAGTCACCCTGACGGATCCCCGGGGGGTCGCCCGGTCCGACGCGGTCGCTCTTGTGGGTTTGAATCGCGATGTGCTTGACCGATTGTTGCGCAACAAGTGGAACGCCATGAAAGGGGGGCTCGCGGCCGGCGCCGTGGAGGAGGCGCTCGGGTTTTTCGGGGAGCGATCACGGAGCCGGTATCGGATGATCTTCGATGAGCTGGGCCCCGGACTCGCCGACATCGCGGCTCGGATGGAGGAGATCGAACTCATCCGCTGCTACGACCACGAGGCGGAGTACCGGATCTCCAGGACCCACCGGATCAACGGGAATCCCGTCGCCGTTACGTATTCCATCTTCTTTGCGATGGACGAGGAAGGCCTTTGGAAGATCGACCGTTTCTGAATGCGGGGCGGTCGGTTTGATTCTTTTGACCTTGCGGCGGCGGCGGATGGAGTTGCACCAAAGGGCTTTTTCCCCATACTGGAGGGAAGGGGCGGTTGATGCGGGAGTTCCTCGAAGGATTCGAGGGGGAAACCCGCGGCAAAACCGGTTCAAGGGTTCCAGGCGTTCGAAAAAGAAGGGTCGTGGGATGGGGAGGACACACACGGTTCTTGGGGCGAAAGGGAAAAGGCGACTCCGGCGGTCGGGTGCGGCGGTGTTGGTTGCCGCCGTCTTGACCGCGATCGGGCCGTGCACCGTCACGCACCGGTACGGGCCCTATCATGGGCGTGTCACGGAAAAGGAGACGGGGCAACCCATCCAGGGGGCCCTGGTCCTCATGGTTTTCTACACGGAGATGTACACGCCCGGTGGGTTCACGAGCCATTACGTCGAGGCGCTTGAAACAGAAACAGACCGCGAGGGCACGTTCCACATCCCTGCCTACAGGGCCTGGAAGTTCAGATTCCCACACCAGTGGGACCCAAACGGCTACGTCACGATCTTTAAACCGGGATATGGAGCTTACTCCATGAGGCTTATTCCGCCAATTGAAGACAACTTCATCGAATTGCCCAAATTACTTACGAGGAAGGAACGAAGGGATAATCTGGGCACAATCACACACCCTGGTATTCCACAAGACAAGCTGAGGAAGCTCATTGATCTGGAGGATACCGAGAGAAATGAAATTCGTCTTCTGCCTGGAGATTGAAGGGAGACTCTGATGAAGTGCTGTGTTGTGTTTTTCCTTTCTTGGATTTCCATCCTTGCTCATGGATTGCATCCCCTGTATGCGTATGATGACGAGGTCGTGCATCGCCAAATCAACCAGAATGCTGCGCTTCGCTCGGAATTGGATAGATTCCTTAGAGAGCAACTTCGATTCGACGCTGGCATCACTGATACCAAGATTGCCGGCAAGACAGTCCAGAATTGGATCGAAGAGGGTGGGACACGGGAGGATGATGCCATGCGTTGGCTCAATCACTTCCATGATCCTCTCAGACAGTGGGACGATGCAGGGTTGGACATGCCCCTTTTGCCCACCGGCATCTCGTCGCTCGTGTGGGCGCAAGCGTCGGACGACCCCGGCGCCCTATCGTACAATGCCTCTTCCTGGGTCGCTTTGCGGACTCACTATTACAGGGCGCTCACCACAGGGTCCGAGGCCGACTGGGCGAAAACGTTCCAGGCTCTGGGGCAGGTGATGCACCTGGTGGCCGATGCCGCGGTGCCTGCCCACGTGAGAAACGACACCCACCCCAGTGGGGACTCTTACGAGAAATGGGCAAAGGAGCAGGCCGCCACGGGACGACTCCCCTATGAAGGTGGAAACCCTCTGAATCCCCGCATCTTCCGGGGGGCGGTTCACGATCCTCTGGCGCCCTTTCCCATTTCGGCCCTGTGGGATCAAAACGTGTACGACGGGTCCAACCCGTCCGAAAAGGACACGGGTCTTGCCGAATACACCAATGCGTTCTTCTTCAGCAGTGACACGATCTGGCCTTCCCCCGTCACGGGCAGGGGATATCCTCACCCGACGGTTTCCCTGGACACCGATTTCTGGAGCATCGACTGGGAAAACCCGGAAGAGATCGATCGGGAGGACGGGAAGGCGGACCGGAAGATCTACCTGCGCCACACGGGTTCGTCCCAGCCTTTCCGGCTCCTGGCCTCCAGTTATTGGCTCATGGACTGCCTGCCGCCTCGAACGTGCTGGGGATATGCCTGGCTCCTGGACCATGAGGTCTTCAGGGATTACGCGTCGCTTCTCGTGCCCCGGGCCGTGAATCACTGCGCCGCCCTCGTGGACTACTTTTTCAGGGGACGCCTGGATGCGGCCGCGGTGAGCCTGCGCCGGGATGCGAACGGGAACTTCTCGGGTGCTGCCATTCGGGTGCGGAACGGTTCCCGGTTGGGCGGGGAGCAGGAAACCATGGCGGGTGGGCGGCTCGATCTGGCCGTGAGTTTCGTGCCGCCCGGCGGGAACGATCCCGCCCGTTTCCTTGTGGATGGCATCCGAGAGGTGGCTGCGGAGAACGACCCCATCAACTCCGGCTTTGTTTCCGTTGACGTCTTGTTTCCCCAACCCATTCCCGCAACGACGCGGGAGATCACCCTGACCCTGGTTTACCGGGGGAGGCTCGGCGGCGAGGACGGGGCGGTCGTCGGGAAGGTGCTGCCTCTCACTTCCAGGATCGCCTACACGTGCCAGCCGGGGTGCGGGTCCAACCCAAGCTTCCTGCACACGGTCCGCCCCGACGGGACGGACGACCGTCGTTTGACCGAAGGCGACGAAGGGTTCGATTACATGTGGCGGGCCAACCCGGCCTGGTCGGGCGACGGGAGGTTTCTCGCCTTCAACGGCATCACGGCGGACAACCGGTACGAGATCGTTGTGGTGGACCTCGCATCGGATGTGCCCTATCCCGGGAACATCAAAAGGGTCTTCCGGGACACGGCGTGCCACTTCATCGCCCCCTCCTTCAGCCCCGACGGGACGAAAATCGTGGCCCAGAGGCTTCGCAACCGCCGTCCGCCGGATGAATCGGACCTGGTCAACGCCCTGGTCATCCTGGACGTGGAGACCGGGGGCTGGAGCTTTCCCGGGGGGATCGACTCCTGGAGGGACAAGCCCCACGCGGAACAACCTTCCTGGTCCCCTGTGGGAGACCGCATCGTGTTCCAGCACCTGGGAGGGTTCGATGGGTCCGGGGCCGTGTTCAACCTCTGGTCCATGAGACCGGACGGGTCCGGGATGACCCGCCTCACGGACGACACGGTGGACAGCCGCCGGCCCGCCTGGTCCCCCGACGGAAAAAAGATCCTTTTTGCTTCCAGGGGCGGCTGGAGCCCGTACTACAACCTGTGGGTCATGGACGGGGAGGGGGGGAATGCAGAGGCCCTGGCCGACTTCGGGACCGACTGCGTGCACTTTTCCCTTTCACCCGGGGGGGAGCGGCTGGTCTTCCAGGTCGCGGGCGGTTGGATCTACGCCATGAACCTCGACGGGACGGACCTGCGGGAACTTGCCACGGAGGGGTGTGCGGGCACCCCCGAGTGGTCCCCCCTCATTTTGGACAGGGCCTCCATCCCTTGAGGCTTTCCACTCAAAAGGGAAACGCCGGGGCAGTTCACTGCGGAACGTTGCGGCGTTTCCCCCCAGTGCCGCTTAA
This sequence comes from Deltaproteobacteria bacterium, assembly GCA_012517315.1. Lineage (GTDB taxonomy): Bacteria > Desulfobacterota > Syntrophobacteria > Syntrophobacterales > Syntrophobacteraceae > JAAYUJ01. The sequence goes on along the minus strand of JAAYVE010000005.1, from coordinate 160,391 downwards.
GCAAATGCGGCCCTTGCGCGCCCCTTACCGCCGATCTTCATCCCCGCGGGGGAGCCGCCCCCGCCCCCAGAGGATGAAGGCGGCTTCTTTCAACGCTTCCAGGACGGAGCGCACGGCTTCCTGAAAATCTCCCTCGTTCGCCCCTTTCACCACCTGTCCCTCCACGACCTTCGCACCGTAATCGCCGGCCACTCGCGAGACGACGTCCATGGCGTCCCGGTCCCTGGAGATGTCGATCCCCTGAAGATAGAAGAAGTTGAACAGTTCTCCCCCGTCGGTCACCAGGTAGAGGTCTTCCCGTTCACCCACCCGCCGCACGTGAATCTCGATGTCCCCCCTGTCGGGCAGCTTCCAGTTGGTGGTGATGAGTAGACCGCTCCCCGTGGGAACAAAACTCCACCCCGTGATCATGGCCTCGCCCATGATGGTTTCAATCCCTGTCAAGTCCATCGCCCGCCCCTATTCATTCGACGGTTCCTTCCCCCCCTGATCCCGTTCAACCCTCAAAATTGCTTGGTACTGCATCCCATGGAAAAACGCAAGACGGGAACAAAAAAATCCCCCGGAAGCCCGCCGAACGGGGGCGGAAGAGACCGGCGAAATGCTGGAGGAAGCCTGAATCAATTCAAAAACTGATTAATAAGTGGTTCAGAATTGTTTTAATTAGAGGCTTATAGCGTAGTATATGACAAAAAAGAATCAAACGATTGCTTTATTTTTAGCGTATAGAGTTGATCGAAGGCCATAAACGCACGTCCCAAGCTCATGGAACAAAGTATCCATCGGAATGGCCTCTTTCCTGCTAAGCCTCCATGCATCCCGGCTTCTGAGTCAGGAACTCAACGGTTGCTCCTACGAGGGGGCGCGCTCGTATTTGGGCCATGTAAAGGGGGTGATGTCCGTTCCACGCGAATCCGCATCGTTTTGCGTACGCTGGTTTTTTTGAGGAGGGTGGACTGAATTCTCTGCCCCTGAGATCTTCTGTCCCTGACAATGAAATGGGAAAAGACCGTATGGGGGGAAAACATGAGGTCAGTTTCAACGTCACGCAGGCAAGTTTCTTGCCCGTTCATTTCCGCCGTGTTCCTTATGCTCGTTCTGCTGCCGCACGTTGTGCCGTCGCCGGCTCGAGGCGATGCGCCGCAAGACCGGCCCACGGTCAATGCCTCCGTGGACATCCTCAGCCAATATATTTTCCGCGGTGTTGCCCTGAGTTCTGAAAGTGCCGTGATTCAGCCCTCCATCACATTGGGCTGCAAGGGGTTTTCCCTGGGCATATGGGGGAATTTCGACACGGAAGAGAAAATCTTCAGCGGAAATGAGAGGTGGAACGAGACGGATTTCACCCTCTCGTACAGCCGGGAGATCGTCCCCAATCTCACGGGGACGGTGGGCATCGTCTACTACTCCCTGGTGAACGCCCCGGAGGATTCCACCGAGGCGTTCGCAGGCCTCTCCTATGCCTTCCCGTGGTTCACCGTCGGCATCACGGGGTACCGGGAATTTCACAACTATCCGGGGTGGTGGATGCAGATCGACGTGTCGCGCAATTTCAAGCTGCCCTGCTACGGCATGAGCCTGGATGTGGGCGTTTCCGCCGGCTACCTGGATTCCAACCCCCAGAATTACGCCGACTTCCATTCAGGACAGGTGTCGGCAGCCCTGAACATCCCCGTGCACAAGTCCGTCGCCATTTCGCCGAAGATCGGCTTTGCGTTCCCACTCACCGGAGACGGGAGGGACAACATCAAGTTCAACAGCTGGGACGGGGACGCCAAACACGTGTTCGGCGGCATCCGCATTGCCGCGTCCTTTTGACGTGCCATGGGGGAGGCTTGCAACCAGCATGGGGAGTGACCGCAGCGTCGTCCCCCGCGGGGGGGCCTTGGCCCTGTCGCAAGAAAAAAAAGCGCACGGTCCTTTTCACCCTGGGCAAGAGAGTCACCGTGCGCTTGAACGATTTTTCCGGGTGTGTGGAAAGGGATTCCCGTCGGTTTTGCTTCCGAATCCACCCGACAGAAAGCGGCCGGCCTATTTCTTTGCCATTTCCTGCTTCTTGGCGGGTTCGGCCTTCTTTTCCGGTTCGGGTTTCTTGGGGGGTTCCGCTTTCTTCTGGGCTGCCGGAGGTTCCACCACTTTCTTGTATTTGAGAGCATGCCCCTTGGCGTCGGTGAGGGTGAGGATGTCCTTGTCGACGGCCACTTGCAGGGTGACCGACCCAAGGCTGGCCAGGAGGATGTCCAGGGTCTTGGGGTCTTTCATCCTGAAATTGGTCTTGATCTGGGTGGGGCCGCTCGCCAGGATGACCGTCCCGTCACGGGTGAACTCGACGGTTTCCTTTCCGTCCACCTTCTGCCACTTCCCCAGCATGATCCAGCCCGTTTGGAAGGAACATGAAACCAATGCCAGCACAAAAGCGACCGCGCAAGCCAAACGAAATGCCTTCATAAAAATCCCTCCGTTCATCGAAGATTTCAAAAGGACCCCCACCGGGTGACGCAGGAAAAAAGGGCCTTTGCCCGCAGACATACTTGCCCTGTTTACACTTTTTGTGCATATCTGTCCATCATCAAATTGGGAGCCCAACGCTCCGCGGCACGGCCCGCGGGGGCTCAAGAAGCCGAAAGACGGGCGTGCCCGGTGGCGGGCGGTGTCTCCTCCCGACTCCGGAGCCCCCATGTCTCAAGGGCTGACTGTATTGCAAAGGATGAAACGAAACCCCATGGGTCCAATTCGCAACTTCAGCATCATCGCCCACATCGATCACGGGAAGTCCACCCTGGCGGACCGCCTCATCCAGTGGGCGGGCCTTGTTCCCGAACGGGAATTCCGCGATCAGATCCTCGACACCATGGATATCGAGCGGGAGCGGGGAATCACGATCAAGAGCCAGACCATTTCCATCCCCTATACCAGCAGGAGTGGCGGGAAGTATGAACTGAACCTCATCGACACTCCGGGGCACGTGGACTTTTCCTACGAAGTGTCCCGGGCTCTCGCTTCCTGTGAAGGGGTGCTCCTCCTGGTGGATGCGTCCCAGGGGGTCCAGGCCCAGACCCTGGCGAACCTTTACGCTGCCATGGAACAGGACCTGACCATCATCCCGGTCATCAACAAGATCGATTTGCCGTCCGCCGATGTGGAAGGGGTGAAGGAACAGATCGAGACGGAACTGGGGCTGGAATCGGAAACGGCCGTCCTGTGTTCCGCCAAGGAGGGAATCGGGATTCAGGACGTGCTGGAAGCCATCGTGGAGCGGGTCCCGCCCCCTTCCGGTCACCCGGAAGAGCCGCTGGCCGCCCTCATCTTCGATGCGCAGTACGATTCCTTCCGGGGAACGGTGGTCAGTTGCCGGGTGTTCGACGGCCGGGTGGGGCCGGGGGACGTGATCCGGTTCATGTCCAACGGGGCAACCTACCGGGTGGAGGAAGTGGGGGTTTTTCGCCTGAGCCGCGAACCCAGGGCCGCTCTGTCCGCCGGGGAAGTGGGGTACATCATCTCGGGGGTGAAGACGGTGAGCGACACCCGGGTGGGGGACACGATCACCCTGGATACGAGGCCGGCTCCCGCCCCGCTGCCGGGGTTCAAGGAGGTGAAGCCCGTCGTGTTCTCCTCCATCTACCCCGTGTCCTCGGACGAGTACCTCGGTCTTGCCGAATCCCTGGAGAAATACAAACTCAACGACGCCGCCCTCGTCTACCAGAAGGATTCCTCCGTCGCCCTGGGACAGGGGTTCCGCTGCGGCTTCCTGGGCCTGCTGCACCTGGAGATCGTTCAGGAGCGCTTGGAGCGGGAATACGACCAGGCCATCGTCATGACTTTTCCCAGCGTGGAGTACCGGTTCACGCTCAAAGACGATTCCACCGTCACCGTGGACAATCCCCAGTATTTTCCCGACCCCGTGGACATCAAGGCGACCTTTGAACCGTTCATCAAGGCGAGCATCATCATCCCCGAGCGGTACATGGGGGCGGTGATGAAGCTTGCCATCGACCGGCGGGGGAGCAATCCCCGCTTCAACTACCCGTCCCCCGGGCGCGTGGAGATTGTCTTCGACATGCCCTTGGCCGAGGTGATCTTCGATTTCTACGACAGGCTGAAGACGGTCACCCAGGGCTATGGTTCCTTCGACTACGATCTTATCGACTACCGGGAAAGCGACCTGGTGAAGCTCGACATCCTGGTGAACGGGGAAAAGGTGGACGCCCTCTCTCTCATTGTCCACAAAGACAGGGCACGGGAGTGGGCGGTGCAGGTGTGCGAACGCCTCAAGGAGGAGATCCCCCGCCACCAGTTCAAGATCGCCATCCAGGGGGCCATCGGCGGAAAGATCATCGCCCGGTCCACCATCTCCGCTTTCCGCAAGGACGTGACGGCCAAGTGCTACGGGGGGGACATCACGCGCAAACGGAAGCTCTTGGAAAAGCAGAAGAAAGGCAAAAAGCGCATGAAGATGGTCGGGTCTGTTTCCATTCCCCAGAGCGCCTTCGTGGCGGTCCTCAAGACGGACCATGAATAACGCCTCCCCATCGGGCCTCTACGTTCACGTGCCCTTCTGCAAAGGGAAATGCCGCTACTGCGATTTCTTTTCCGTCACCGGAAATGAGCTGGTCGAACCATGGCTTCACGCGGTGTGCAGGGAAGCCTCTCTTTTCGCGGAGGAATGGGGGGAGATGGACAGTCTCTACCTGGGGGGCGGGACGCCGAGCGTCCTATCCGATGAACAGCTGGCCTACCTTCTGGACCGCCTGCGCCTTCAATTCCGGTTCTCCGCCGATACGGAAACAACCATCGAGATGAACCCGGACGACGTGGACACACCGCGCATGAGAAGACTCAGGAGGATGGGTTTCAACCGGGTGAGCCTGGGGGTGCAGTCTTTTCGGGAGGTGGAATTGGCATGGCTCGGACGCAGGCATGACGGAGGGCGGGCCCGGAGTGCCATTGAAGCCGTGAGGTCGGCCGGCTTCGACAACTTGGCGCTGGACCTCATGTACGGCCTTCCCGGGCAGACGCGGGGCGCTTGGGAACAAAACCTCCGGCTTGCCCTCCAGTTCCGGCCGGAGCACCTCTCCTGCTACATGCTCACCGTGGAAGAGGGGACCCCCCTCGGCAGGATACATGCCCTGGGCCGGTTTCAGCCCTTGGGCGAAGAGGAGGTGAGCGACCTCTTCCTGTTCACTTCCCGGTTTCTCGAGGAAGAGGGGTATCTCCACTACGAGGTGTCCAACTTCGCCCGAGGCGCTCAAAGGATCTCCCGCCACAACGGAAAGTACTGGTCCCACATCCCCTGCCTGGGGCTCGGCCCATCCGCCCACTCCTATCGGGCGAAGGTGCGATGGTGGAACGTGCGGTCGGTTGGGGAGTATTGCAGGAAAATTGCATCGGGGGAGAGACCGACGGCGGGCAGCGAGGAACTGGACAGGGAACAGCTCAAGCTGGAAGCGGTTTACCTCGGCTTGAGAACCGGCGGCGGGATCCCCCTGGCCCTTCTAGAGAACCAACCGCACTCCCTGGGTGCATTGGACCGGCTGGTCCGTGAGGGGTTCCTGCGCAGGGACGGGGACCGGATCCTCCCCACCCGCCGGGGATACCTCGTATCGGACCGCCTCCCCCTGGAACTCCTCCCCTGAGTGTTGCCGAAATATCGGCGTTTTCTTGCCATGGCGTGGAAGCCACGAATGGCAGGGAGCCATTCCCCTGACGGTGCCCTCCCCTGGACGGGGGTCCCGACCTCCCTGTGCAACAATCGTAACCGCCTGTGCACAAAAGGTGACTTTTTGCGATTGTCCTCCTGGGGAATTCCGCAGCCGCATCGTTTACAATAGATCAAGAGAGACCGGCGTCAATCCGCGGAGGCATGCCACGCCATTGCTTCCCTATGCCTTTCTTTTTCCTCGCGGGATGTGGAAGCTGCGTTTGGAATGAATCTTGTTTCTCTTGTGGGTTGGTTTGAAGATTCTCCCCTCGGGTTCGCCCCGGGCATTGGGCCATGGGGCCCCCTGGAGGGGGGGGGGAACGTGAAGAAAGCCGCATCCGTCTTCTCCCCTAGGGAGAGGAAACCCTCGATCAGGAGCATCGAAGTCGGCCGGGCCCTTGAGGTGAAAGCTGTGGGGTGGTCGTCATTCCACAGACATGAGACATGGCGGACGGATTTCCGCCGCCGATGGAAATCTGACGGGAGTGCACCGGGCAAGGGAATCATCGCAAGGATGAAAAGAGGAGTGGGACAATGAACACGACAAAACGATCGGCGTGGTTGGTCTGCGCCCTGCTGTGGGTCCTCGGGCCTGCTTCTCAGGCGTACTCACAGCCTTCCGGCTCATCAGAGGGCGTGCTCGTGGGGCGCATTTCTCATGTCACGGGCAAGCTGCTCCGATACGTGCCGGAAGAAAAAGACTGGGTGGTGACGGTCAAGGACGCTCCGTTCGGCCTCAACGACGCCCTGTATTCCGACCGCTCGGCCAGGGCGGAGTTCGTCATGCCCAACGGCACGCTTGTTCGCACGGGGAGCGACACCCAGATCCAGTTGATCGCCCTGCAGCCGGAGGTCACGGAGATCGATGTGGCGTCGGGCATCGCCAGGTTCTACAACCGGGGCGAGGACACGGTCATCAAGGCGACCACCCCGTTCGGGTTTGTGGTGGCCCGCAGTGGGACGGTCTTCGACCTCTATGTGGGGGATGAGTCCCTCGAGGTCATCGCCTTGAAAGGGAGCGTTGAGTTCGTCCTGGAGAGCGACCAGACCCGTTACGAGGTCAAGGCCGGATCATCGTCGCTCCTCTCCGACGGAAAACGGGTGGCATCGGGGGAGGGGAATGTGGACGCCGACTGGGACGACTGGAACGCGGAGCGGGACAGCCTGTGGACCAAGAAAGCCCAGGTGAAGGGGGATTCAGTGCGGTACGTCCCCCCGCCCCTCTATGACGACGCCTACGAACTGGATGAATATGGGCGTTGGGAGCGGGTTTACTACGAAGACAGCTACCACTACCTGTGGCGCCCCACCTATGTGCATTCCGGCTGGAGACCCTACACGGTGGGCAGGTGGACGGATTACTATGGTGACCACTGCTGGATTCCCGCCGAACCCTTCGGTTACGTCACGCACCATTACGGCAGCTGGCTATATGTGAACGATTTCTGGTACTGGGCCCCTCCCGTGGTGGGTGTGAGCGTGAGCATCGCTCCCGCGGTGAGCATCGGTTTCGGGTGGTACCCGGGCAGGGTCGGGTGGATCGGCAGCGGGGTGCACATCGGATGGTTTCCCTTGGCCCCGAGGGAGCGTTATTACTCCCGCTACTACTGGGGACCCGAGGCGGTGGTGGTGAACAATATCGGGAGCATCAACATCAACATCAACAACTACCGGTATGCGGACTACGCGGTGGGAATCCCCCGCAACTCTTTCTATACCGTTAACAACTACTATAACCACAACATCATCAACATCGACAGGAGTACCATCATCAACAACAACTACGCAGTGGCGCCGGTGGTGTCGGACCGCATTTTCGCCGATTTCGACAGGCGGCGGGAGCGGTTCATGTTCACCAATGCCGTGCCTGACGTCGTGCCGCACCGGGAGGTGCTGGGGAGGATCGAAAGAAACCAGCTCTTGGGGCGGGAGGTGAGAGGGCTCTCCGCGTCGGCAATCGAACGTGATGTTTCCAGGTTCCGCCCCGGCGCACTGGATCGAGGTGCGATGGCCGATCTGCAGCGTCCCACCTTGAGGAGCCGCCTTGTCAGCCCGGCCGACGTGAGCAGGCCTGTATCCGATGTGCGTTTTGAACAACGGGATTTCCGGACGCGTGCGAGGGCTGCGCAGGAATCCCCGGTGACGCGCATGCAGACCTTAGACGAGCGAAGGATTCGAGGCCGGATGGGAGAGCCGGGCGTACCGGGCCAGGCTTTGCAGCCTGGGGGTCAACCTGGGGATCTCCCCGGGCGTCGTGTACGGCCGGGAGTTGAGGGCCAGCCGGGACAGATGGGGGAACCGGGAACGATCCAGCCGCCCGTGGAGAGAGGGCGTCGGGTGAGGCCGACGGCACCGGGTCAGGAGCAGCAGCCTGGTGCGCTGGAAAAGCCTGGGGAGTCGAGGGGGCGCAGTCTGAGGCCGGGACGGGAAATTCAGCCTGACCAGTCCCAGCAGCTGCCTCGGTCTATTGAACGCCGGCCGGGGCGGACAGTGACCCGCCCGGAGGGAGAGCCCACCCCTGGCGAATCTCCACCTGCCGTGAGAAGGGAGGGGACCGGCGTGCGGCGCGTGACCCCACCGGCTCAGGAACAGGCCCCCCCAAGAAGCCTGCAGGACTCTGGCGCCGGCTCCAGGCAACCCTCCTTTGAGCGCAGGACGGTCCCCGGCGGGCAGATGGGGGTGGTCCCAGGGGGAACGGAAGGCGGCGGAAGGATTCAGCGCAACCAGAGGATCGAGCGAAGGCAGCAGGTCCAGGAACAGCCTCCCCAGATGATGCAACGCGGCCGCCAGATGCAGCAGGCACCCGCCGTGCAGCAATCCCAGCCTCAGCCTCAGCTGCAGCGGGGCAGGCAGATGCAGCAGGCACCTCCGCAGCAGGCACCGGCCCCTCAGCAGAGAGGGAGGGGGAGAGTCGTGGGGCAGCCTCAACCCGGTGAGGAAGAACAGCAGCAACAACATCAGCCTGGGTTGATGCGCGGGAGGTGATGAGGAGAGGAGCCCCTCTCAGGCAACCCTGAAAGATGGTGAAACGGAACGGCCCCTTCGGTGAGCCTCACGGCCCGAGGGGGCTGTCCATTTTTGAGTGAAAACCGGTTTCCCCGGCATTCTTTTTCTTCAACTCCTCCGCAGGGAATGCCGTTTAGAACCCATGAAGGTTCGGCCCCACGAGGCGCTCTCGGACACAGGGAAACCCGGTGCACCCCGCGTCCGCGGAGTCGATGCTCCGCAACCCGACAAACGGCGAACCCGCCGGAAAGGAATGGAAAAAAATGAATTTATTGGATCTCTTGCGAAAACTGGGCATCCTGAGGTACGGAGCGAAGGCGGCGGTATACCGCAGCGGAGCGGAGCGCCCGGTGGAATTCCTGATGGATGATGTTTACGACGGAGAAAAAGACCTCGTGCACATGAAGCGAAAACGTCAGAAGAGCGCCCCGACGATCGACCTGGGGGAATGAGCCGTCGCCGGGCCGGTCCCATAGGGTCGGCCCGGCCGCCATCCCTTCTCACCGGAACCCTTTGCGCCGACGGAGGATCGGCGGAAGGGCGAAACACCCCATTTCTTCGATACGCGGCATCCCCAAACCCATCCATTATGCCCATTTAGGTTCGAAAGTGGCGCTTTCGGATTCACGCGGAACTGCGGCGAAGCAGAGAGAACCTGCCCTGGCGTCTCCCCGGTTCCGAGTGAGAAAAGACGTTTGTTTTAACCTTTTCGCTGAAGGCCTCCCCCGCCCGCCGTCTCCTGCGGACCGATGAATTCCTTTCGGTGGAGGATGCCCTGGAACCGCATTGGCGCTCCCTGAAGGAGGGAGGCGGCGGAGGTGGTGACTCGGCCTCTCAGGGTGCAGAGTGCTGAACGATCCAATCGGCGATGGCTCCTCCCACCTTCTCCACGATCCCGTTGAAGCCATGGTAGGCCTTGGGTTCACAGGGATCGCCCACGCTGGTGCCTCCGTCAAAGGTGAGCACCTCCTTGTAAGGCACGGAGGAGAGCTTGTGGGTGAGCCTGGGGAGATCCCCGTACCGGCAGTACTTACAGCCGTCCTGCTTGTGGTGGACGATGAGCGTCGGGATCCGGATCTTCTGGAGGGGCATGTCAAGGACGCCGGGGAGGCCCGGATCATGAGTGAACATGGTCGAGGTGAGAACAAGGCCGTCAGGCCCCTCATTGCCGCGCCCGAGTCTGATTGCGATGAACGCTGCGGACAAAGTGCCGCTGGAGTTCCCGACGACCCAGACGGGGATCGATGTCTCCCTGCGCACCCACCCGATGACGGCCTTCATGTCCGTGGCATGCTCGGGCCGGGTGCGGTATCCCCCGAGGTATGGGGGGGTCCGGCGGTCCGAAGGGGCATCGGCAATGGCAACGAGGAGGCCCTGGGAGACGAAGGTGTGTCGGGCGCGGAGAAGAAAATTACCCCCCTTCCCCTCGCCTTGGAATTTCCCGTCCAGGCTGATCTGCAACCCGCCGAGTCCCCCCGGAAGAATTACCAGGGCGGCCCTGGGGTTCTTCGGGGTGAGAATGAGCAGGCGCACTGTGACACCGTGGCGTGTGGGCAAATCCAGCACCCGCTGAGTCTGTGCTTCCACGAGCCCTGTGAACGCGAGCACCCCGAACTGTAACAAAACCAGAAAAACCGTCATGGAGCCCGCGCTCCTTTCCCGGCGGACGGGCGATTTCCGTTCGACGGCCCTAGTTTCCGATCAGTAGCCGCGATCGCCCGTTTCGATGCTCGTGATCTTGCCGCCTTCCAGGGTCAGGATGTAGATGAAATCGTTCTTGCCCCTGTTGTAGTACCAACGGTGAACATCCTGGTAGACGGTGCCCTTTCCCTTCTTGCCGCTGCGGACGGCCACGGATTCCGTGCGCTTCATGGTGGGTTCGCCGCAGGCTTTGAGCAGGGTCAGTTCGTTGTCTCCCGTTTGCACCACGTCGTTTCCGCACCGGAGGGAATCAATGCCGCAAAGGGCCGGAGAAGCCCCAAGGGCGGCAATAGCCATGGAAGCCAGGGTGGTGGCCAGGCACATGAGAGCACGCTTCATGGCACATCCTTTCTTCTTTCCGTGTTCTAAACGTTTTCGGCGGTTCTCACACCATGAGGGTCCAACGGTGAGAGTCCCGGTATTTCCCCGGAGGAATGGAGTTTCTGCCGGAAGCAGTCTGCAGGGAGCGGGAACAGTGAAAGAGGGGTCTGCCCGGGCAGCGGGAATGCCGTGTGCCCCCCTGTGTGTATGGCACAGATAGCACGATACCCGTTGGAGGACAAGCAACGCCTGAATGACGCCATGTGGGTGGCATGGGGAATTCTTTATCAGAGCCTTCGGAAGCCCCCTCCGAGAAGAAATCGGTCGTGGTGAAAGGGGGTGAGGGAGGGCAGCGGGGACGCTCCTTGAGGCCGATCCCCATTGGACCAAAGTCCAATATCATTCGCCCTGCGAAAGCCCTAAGATCACTCGGCGGGAGAAGAGTTCCTGCCCCCGGCAGTGTCTAGAAGACATCCCGCCGATTGTTTTCCCGAATGATCTCATTGTGGAGGAAGCCATGAAAATCAGGACATGTTGTTTTGGATTCTTTTTGATGGCGGTTGCAATGAGCGCGGTTTCAGTTGTCGACGCCCAGCAGTCGGGCAAAACCGCTCCCATGCCGACCGCTTCGGCCATGGACGTCCTCCGCCGCATGGGGGATTTCCTGAGCCGACAACCGAAGTTCAGCGTCACCATCACCGATGCTTACGACGTGCTCCAGGCTTCGGGGCAGAAGATCGAGTTCGGCGATGTGCGCAGGCTCACCATCGTGCGTCCCGACCGGTTGCGCTTGGACGTGCTGCGCAGCGACGGCGACAAGGCTCAAATCACATTCGACGGCCGGGTGATCACGGTCTACAGTCCCAACCACAAGGTGTACGGGGTTTCGTATGTCCCGAAAGACATCGACGGCGCGGTGGCTCACTTCATCGGGGAACTCCAGATGCGTTTGCCCTTGGCGATGCTGTTCGTGTCGAGACTTCCCCAGGAAATCCTGCGGAGGGTCATTTCTGCCGAAATTGTAGAGATTTCCGCCATCATGGACCCCCCTTGCTTCCACGTGGCGGCGCGAACGGACCAGGTGGATTTCCAGCTGTGGGTGCCGGCCCAGGGAGACCCCCTGCCGCGCCGTGTCGTGATCACATACAAGAATGAGCCGGGGCAGCCCCAGTTCCACGCGAATTTTGCGGACTGGAACCTTGCTCCAGAGGCTCCCGAAAACCTTTTCGTTCTTGCCATTCCTCAGGACGCCCGGCGTATCGAGTTCCTGCCAAGGATGCAGCCGGCTGTGAAGCCTGCGGCAAAGAAGGGAGGCAAAAAATGAGAATGCGAACGATTTTCAGAATGTTTTCCGTTGCCGTGGCCCTGCTTTTTGTCCTGTCCCTCGCCGTGGAGGCCCCTGCAAGAGGCGGTGGTGGCCGTGGCGGGGGAGGTGGGGGACGAGGAGGAGGGGGATTTTCAGGAGGGGGTGGAGGACGCAGCTTCTCCGGGGGAGGGGGTGGAGGACGCAGCTTCTCCGGGGGCGGGGGCGGTTCCTACGGGGGCGGCGGCTTCAGCCGGTCCGGGGTTGCCGGTTCCGGGAGCTTCTCTTCCAGGGGTTCCATGGGTGGCATGGACAGGTCATCTTCCTTTGACCGGCCGAGCACGGGGGCAGGCTATTCCTCGTCCCAGAGGGGTGGCTACGCGGGTTCCGCCGACCGGCTCGGACAGGGGGGGCAGACCATGAGAGTGCAGGATCGGCAGGCGGGGCGTACGGAACGGACGCAGGCCAGGACCGATTTGGGCGGAGAGCGGCAGCAGGCAAGGGCTGACAGGACCCAGAGCCGCCAGGACACGAGAGCGGGACGGACTGAAGGACGCCAGGACGTGCAGGGGGATCGACAGGACAACAGGACGGAACGCCAGGGCACTCGACAGGACAACAGGACGGACCGCCAGGGTACCCGCCAGGAAAACGTGACGGATCGCCAGGAGAACCGTCAGCAGTACAGGGAAGGGGCCCGGGAAGACTGGCAGGACTATTACGACGACCACTACCATGGCCACTGGGACAGCCCGTGGGGATACGCGGCAGTGGGAGCGGCCGCCGTAACGGCTGCTTACGCCATCGGCACGGTCGTCACCGCATCGACCTTTGCAACGCTCCCCTGCACCCCCACCACGGTGGTTGTGGGGGGTGTGACCTACTACCAGTGCGGCCCCACCTGGTACTCCCAGGCCTATTCGGGCGGGGACGTCACCTACGTGGTGGTGGAGGCTCCACGGGGCTATTAGATTGAACCTCGCGGCCCCTGCCGCTGCATCCGCCCCTCACCGGCAGGAACACCGCGGGGTCCGTCAGTCCCCCCTCTCCCATCTGGGGCGAGGGGGGAAACCAACCTCCAACCTGGATCATTTCACTCCCACGATCTCCATAAAATCGGCTTCCATCAAAAAAGGAAGGCAATTCGCTTGTCCACGTTTTCCACGACCTGGATTGCGAGCTTGCCCATTTCCTCCTTCGCGCCCTTGCTCACGGTCCCCGTGACCCAGGCCTCGAATTTCCTGGAGTCGGGATGGGCCGCCTTATAGGCGCTCATGGCCTCGGGAACGCGCTGCGCAGCCCTTTCCGTCCAGATCCCATGGTCCAGGGGCAGGGGAATAAGTACGCTTCCATTGGCTGCCTTAGCGAAGGTGAGAGGGCCGAACACGCTGATTTGCCGAATGGGGGATGTCTTGGACTGATAGCCCCTCAGGGTCTCGGCGACGTTCATGAAGAAGTTGGCCGTCTCTTCGTCGTTAGCGGAAAGGGCCTGCCGGACGAAGGCATCCCGCCCCTTGGCCCCCGACAGGGATTCCAGCGAAGTGACGATGACCGTCTGATGTGTGGGGGTGTAGGACGGGTGGTCGAGAAACTGGGCGGCGAGCCCCCGTGACACCCCCATGGTCAGCAGCTTTTGCTCGTTCATCTTGCGCAGCCTCTGGGGGGGGTAATCCTTGAGGACATCCGTCATCTGCTGGGCCGTCTTGGTGAGGGAAACGGCGGACACCGCGGGCCCTCCCACGGGAGCCAGCGCCGCCGAAAGGGTCAGGGAACCCAGGGTGGCGGCCCAGGCCACACTGTTCAGTTCCTTCTGCAGGACGCTGTTGCTCGAATAGACGTCCACACCCAGCTGGGCGGCCAGGTTTCTCTTGTTGGAAGAGACCGCCAGGGCCTGTTCCACCTTGCCGTCTTCAGCGGGGTTGGCCTTTGTGGTGAGCCCTGTTTTCACGTTTTCAAACAGACCGGCGATCCCCTTGGGGACCCCGCTGATGGTATCCACCGGGTCGGTGATGAGGTTTGCGGCGAATTCAACCGGTTGGGAAGCAGCCTTCTTGAGGCCGTTTAGGTAGGCTTCGCTCTTCTTGAAATTCCGCAGGGCCGCGATGGCCCCGATTTCCTTGACCAGTTTGCGGAGGGCGAAATCCCCGGTCACCGCAAATGGGCCGAAGTCCGAATCCACCTCGTAGTGGTGCATGTATCCGTATGAAACCACATTTTCCCGGACGCGGAAATGGGGTCCGGAAAGGAGTTGAGGTGGCAGAATCTCGGATGCCTTTCCCTTGACCGGCTTTTCAAATCGGGGCGCCGCTGCTGCCGAAAAGGCCGGGGGCCGGCAGAGAAACAACGCCATTAAGGACAAGAGCACAAAGTGAGTGAACCATTTGGGACGGGAGGAAAGAGTGGCCATGGATGTCTCCTTACTTTACGATGAATCATTAGGGTTGAACCCCCATTACCGGACCTCTGCGCGGCATGAATGGAATGCTCCACCACTTCCCGTTTTACCGTGTATCCGGCGTCTGAGAGGTGGACAAGAACCAGGTGTTGACCGCGCTGGCGCAGTGTGCATCATCCCGGCGGACACCGTGAACTCACTGGACGCCCCGCGATACGGAGCTTCAAGAAAGAAAATGGGGAGAGCGCTATTGAAGGTCTCCCAGAAGTCTTTGAAACTCCAAGGACTTGGCGAGGATGCGACGGGCGGCGTCCCTCAGCTTGTCCACTTCTTCCGGCTTCAACACGAACGAGGTGGGAAGCCGCTTCAAAAAGCTGCGTTCCGCCTCGTCGTCCAAGGCGTCGAACCGCACCTCCACGAGGTAGAATTGAATGTCGCCGCAGGAACCCGGTTCCGTGGACACTTTCCCCGAACCGCAGCGTCCCCTGCGGATTTCCTCGGCCCACCTGGGGAAGCTCTCTCTGAGGAGTGCCACCGTTTCCATGTTGTAGCGGGCGATGGCGATGGACGAATAGGATTGGAGCATGGCGCCGAAAGGGGGAATCTTTTCGGAACGGTCCCATTTGCTGTCGATCTCCGTCTCTGCATTCACCACCACAAAGACGATCTTATTCACATTCTCCATGCCTCCGGACTGCAGGGTGGTCCACGTGTCGCCCATGAGAGTCACCCGTTCCAGGACTGCCCGGAGACCCAAATTGTCGGCGACGCCTCCGTCCACCAAGTGGATGTAGGGCTTCTTTTTTGAGTCCAGGAAAGGGAGCATGTTGTTGGCGAGGTCGAAGCGGCGGGAGGTGATGTCCCTCGGCGGGACCATGGCCTGGGCGAGGGCCGGGGGCATCTCATAGCCGCACCGGCCGGCGCGGTTCCTCAAGGTGATGGGGCTCAGGAGGATGGGTACCGCCGAGGAGGCCGCGCAGGCCCGGGCAACAGGGAAAACGGACAGGTCCGAGCAGATGACGTCGAAGGAATCCTGCGTGAACGAGAACCGGGTGCCATGGGTCATGTCCGTGGCGTTGATGACAATCATGGGGCCTTTGCGGGCCATGATGTCCCCAAAGGTTTTCCCGTCAAACACGTGCTTGTCATAGTATTCGGCGGCCAGATCGCTGCGGTCATAATAAGGGGAGAAAAGCCGGCCCAGATTGACGGGGTTGAGGAGAGTGGCCCGGGCAAGATCACCCTGGACGTTCTTCTTGAGAAAGCGGGACTCGAAATCGTCGAAGAGGCGATCCCCGAAGAGCCCGTAGTAAGCCGCCGTGAAACTCCCGCCTGAAACGCCGGAAATCCAGTCCACCTCGTCGAGAAGCCGCTTTTCCCTTCCGCGGATGGAAACGCGGGTGTCTCTCAAGGTTTCCAGCACTCCGTAGGAGAAGGCGGCGGCGCGGGTTCCCCCGCCCGAAAAGGTGAGCATGATCATGAGTCGGTCGTCGTTTCCCTGATGGACTCCCTGATGGACGAAATTCCTGCCCCGGTATCCTGTATCGGGGTTCCATTGCGACAAGGATGGGTTCACCCTGTAGTGGGCGCAACCGGATGCCGCGAGGAGGAAAACCACGACCGAAATCCAGGGATGGACCCGCTGTAACGGGCCATGGGAAGATCTGTCGGACTCCGTTCCATTCAAGGATGAGCGCATGTCTTGTATCTCCTCAACTGATTGGCAAACTCGGTTGCGTCCGCTCACACGCATGATGCAGAGCACTGAGCAGGGATTGCTCACCGAAAGGTTTTCGCAAGTATGCGGTGGCGCCCGCCTTTTCGGCCATTTCCTGCCACTGAGGGTTGTCATGGGCCGTCATGAAGATCACCGGGACCTTAATTCCTGAGGAAGCAAGGGTTTCGTAAAGCTCCAGCCCTGAAATGCCCGGAAGGCGGATATCGAGGACAAGACAGAATTCGCCTGTCACCGGAGCGGAACTGAGGAAGGCTTCCGCGGACTCGAACGTGAGGACGCGATAGCCATTGGATTGCAGCAGTCGCTGCAGCGCCCTCCTGATGGATTCATCATCATCCACGACAAGCACGGTCAAGGTTTGCTCATTCACGGAACCTCCACCTTCCTCCCGGTGGGTTTCATGCCCAGGCCGGATGAAAGAGACTCTCTCCACAACCCGCTTGCGAATGTCGTCCCGTTGTTCCGGCAAACGCCCGAATCCGGAATCGCCGGGGTGGTCGCGACCACGCGCTTGTGCAGGCCGATACCCGCCGGAACCCATTGGACCGATGGTGAATGAAAGAGGAGCGTGGAAAAGATCACGGGAGGAGGGAACGCTTTCCCCGCGCGACGGTTAACGTTTAGCGGAGTGAAAGGGAAAAAGATATTGGACTTTGGTCCAACGGCGGCGGGTCAGGAACTTGGGGATCCAATGCCCAGTTTCTCGGCGAAACGGACAAGTTCCGCGAGGGACTTGGCCCCCATCTTTTCCATGATGCGGGCGCGATGCACCTTGATGGTCTTTTCGGCGGTCCCGAGATCATAGGCGATCTGCTTGTTGAGCATTCCCGCGACAACCGACCGGAAGACTTGGGCTTCCCTCGGCGTCAGGGTTTTTAAGCGCTCTCGAAGGCGCTTCAATTCCCTTTGCTCCCATTTCGCCTGTCGATCCTTGTCAAGAGCCTTGAAAACAATCTCCAGCAAATCCTTGGGGTCAAACGGTTTCATTAGAAAGTCAACGGCACCGGCTTTCATTGCCTGGACACTGAGAGGGACCGTCCCATGTCCAGTGATGAAGATGATGGGAAAAAGAATTCCCTGACGGGCCATTCGCTCCTGGAGTTCCAATCCGCTCACGCCGGGCATTTTCACATCGAGGATGAGACAGCCCGGAGCTTCCGGGTGCTGGAAATTCAGGAAATCGAGGGCCGAGGTGAAGGTTTCCAGCCCCAAGTCTGCCGATCGCAACAACCGCTCCAGCGCCCGGAGCACCGAAGGGTCGTCATCCACCACATACACGACGGGCTTATCGCCGGTCATGGCTGTTGCCTCCCCTCCAGCGGCAGAGTGAAGAAAAAAGTGGCGCCCCCTTCCCGGTTATTGTCTGCCCATATTCTTCCTCCATGGGCCTTGATGATGCTGCGACTGATGGACAGACCCATGCCCAGTCCTTCCCCCTTTGTGGTGTAAAAGGGTTCGAACAGCCGCTCCATGACATCCTTTTCGATGCCCTCGCCCGAGTCTCTCACCATCACGACGGCCGTTTGGTCATCCCAGAGGGTTGTTTTGACAACCACTTTCCTCGAGGCCGCTGGGGCGCGTTTTATGGCATCCACAGCGTTCATGAGCAAGTTGAGGGTCACCTGCTGCAACTGCACGGCATCGCCTCGAACGGCAGGGAGCTCATGGTCCAGTTCCGTCATGATTTTCAGGCCGGGCAGAACGGAAGTATTGCGCACCAAGGCGATGGTCTCCCGGACGCTTTCATTGAGGTCTACTGGGGAATGCTGCGAATGCTCCTTTTTCACAAGGGTCCGGATTCTGCGGATCACCTCGCCGGCCCTCGTGTCGTCATTGATGATGTCATCCAGGATCTGCCGCACCTCCTCAAGATTCGGGGAGTGGGAGGACAGGAAACGCAGGGCGGCCTCGGCATTGCAACGTATTGCCGTGAGCGGCTGGTTTATTTCATGGGCCAGCGACGTGGCGAGCTCCCCCAGGGTGGTGATGCGGGCAATATGGGCCAGTTCCTCCCTGTGGAGCTGAACTTCCAGTTCCGCCTTCTTCCGTTCGGTGATGTCCCGGTTGCTGGCCCGGAACCCTTGAAACTGATCTCGGTCATCGATCACTGGTATGCAGGCGTGTTCGATCCATCGCATGTCTCCAACGCGGGTCCGGATGCGGAACTGGATCACGCGGAACTCGAGGGCCGTTTGGTGGTCGTGATGATGTCCATCCCACAGCTGCCGGTCTTCCGGAACGACGATCTCATGGAAAAGAGCGGGGTCTTCCGTGAACTGCCGGGATGAGTAACCCGTAATGCGTTCGCAGGAAGGAGAGACGTAAAGTAGCCTTCCATCGGGCGCCGTCCAGTACTCCCAGTCGTAATTGAAGTCGGCCAACGTGCGATACTTGCGCTCCGCATTCCGGAGGGCGAGATCGGTCCGGCGTTGCTTCCGGAGGCTGATGGCAAGGGCGGAGATGCGGAGTGCCTGAAAAATGAGGATGAGAAAGACGGCGATGATTTGCCATCGGTATTTATTCCAAATGGAGAACTTCCTGTAGCGTACGTCTGCGCCCGGAGGCAGTTTTTCCTCATCGATTCCCCAGTGTTCCAACAGGCGCGCGTCGAAAACGTACCGGTTGCCGGACTCTTCCGGCATCTGCACATTCTCCGGTTTTTCCCCCGCGAGGATACGGAGGGCCGTTTGGGCCGCCCGTGCCCCATGGGCGGAGTGGCTGATGAGGTTGCCCCCCAAGATCCCTGACCCCATGTATGTCTCGGACACGCTGTAGATGGGAGCGTTCGCCTCGGGGGAGAGGAGAGCCAGGGCTTCGGGAGACTTGAAGGTCTGTCCGTTGCCATCCTGCAAAATGGAAAGGTAGAAGAGCATGGAATGCTCGGGGAGTTGCGAAACCCGTTGGATGAGTTCATCCATGGGCAATCCCGACAGGTAGGAGAGCCGCACCCGGTTCTCGAAACCCCGAAAAGCCTCCCTGGCTATGGCTTCCGCGGATTGATCGTGCCGGGACGCTCCGCTGACGACAAACACGTTGCGGACATCCGGCTGCAAACGCAGGGCGAGATCCAGGGTGCCCTCCATGTCCAGGTGACCTATCAAGGAAACCACATTTTGCATCGAGGTTCGGTCATCGAGGAACCGCCGGTCCTGCTCGTAGAGGATGACTGGGGTCTCCGGAAGAAAACTCCGGCCGTACGCATTGAAGAACTCAAGGGACTGACGCAGGGTGGCCACGATCAGGTCGATCTTGAGCTTTCCGTACTTCTCGTGGAAAAAGTCAATCAGCTTGGCATGGTAGCGTGCATCGGGGAAACGGGCGAGGTCCAGGCATTCCACGTAGAACTCGAAATAATAGTCCGTCTTGGCCGTCAAGGAGGACCGAAAACTGGTGTCAAAATGGATGAACCCGGGAGTGTTGCTCTCATAAGGGAAGAGGATGAGGATTGTCTTTTGGGGAAGCGATGCCCATGCGTTCTGAGAAGAGGCAAAAAACAGAAACCCCGCAAATAGCAATAAAACCCCTTGCTTCTTACGCTCCGTGAGAATCATGGATGCTTGTGCCCCCTCGGATTCTTCAGCCGTTCTCTTCCATGCACATTTTATCTTTAAACCACATGACCAGGGCAGTCAAAGCAATTGAATCCTCAACTTTGATGGCCTGAGGAGGCGGGTGTGGGGGCTCTCAGTCGAAGGTGTGCCTTCGTTGCACGGTTTCGGGACGGATCGAGAAGGCGGTACCGCCTTGGATGCAGGTCCTTTGCGGAAAATGCGTTCCCGGGTGGTTGTTGGACTAAAGTCCAATATCCTGTTTCCTCTGATTTTTGTATGAGAAAAACAGTGTCCTGTTCACTGCCCGGAATTTCTCAATAGATCCAGGGAATAAGAAGTTTGCAGGGCGGATGTCCATTCAGGATCCCCCGGCGCAAGGGCTGCCGGAGCGGGAATCCCAATCCATATATCAGGAGAAAACGCCTGCCCATTTCCACAGAGAGATCGCTCGAATCCGTCTCTGGAGGAGTCCCGGTCGGGATCGACACAGAACAAAACAGGATGGGAGGGAGTGAGAAATGGCCACCAAGACGAAGATCGTGGATGTCACCGAACAGAAGCGCCTGAACGATGCTCGCGAGAAAGGAATCCCCTGGAAGAAATGGGGACCTTATCTCAGCGAGCGGCAGTGGGGGACGGTGCGCGAGGACTACAGCGAGGACGGAAACGCCTGGGACTATTTCAGCCATGACCAGTCGCGCTCGCGGGTCTACCGCTGGGGCGAGGACGGGATGGGGGGGATCTGCGACGACAAGCAGCAGCTTTGCTTCGCCCTGGCGCTCTGGAACGAGCGCGACCCCATCCTGAAGGAACGCCTGTTCGGGCTCACCAACAGCGAGGGGAACCATGGAGAGGACGTGAAGGAGTATTATTTCTACATCGACAACACCCCCACCCACTCCTACATGAAGTACCTCTACAAATACCCGCAGGGGGAGTTTCCCTACCGGGATCTGGTGGAAACGAACAGGGGCCGGTCGCGGGAGGAGTTCGAGTACGAGTTGATCGATACGGGCGTGTTTGACGACGATCGCTATTTCGATGTGTTCGTGGAATACGCCAAGGAAGGGCCGGAGGATGTGCTCATCCGGGTCACCGCGAACAATCGGGGGCCGGAAGCGGCCCCGCTTCACCTGCTGCCGACCCTCTGGTTCCGGAACACCTGGTCCTGGGGTGAAGACGATCGGAAGCCGACCCTTTGGGAAGTGGGGAAGGGCGTCATTCAAGCCTCCCATCATGAACTGGGCGACACCTGGCTTCACTGCGACGGCGGACCGGAACTCCTGTTCACCGAGAATGAGAGCAACACCGAGCGTCTCTGGGGAAGGCCCAACGCCTCTCCCTACGTGAAGGATGCGTTCCACGCGCTCATCATCTCGGGAAAGGGGGACGCGGTGAATCCCGCCAAGTCAGGGACCAAGGCCGCGGCCCACTATTTGCTTGACGTCCCCGGCGGTGAAAGCCGGACAGTCCGCCTGCGGCTCGCAGCCGCCCCCGTGGTCAACCCCTTCAAGGGCTTCGATGGGGTCTTCAAGAGCCGCCTCGCAGAGGCGGACGAATTCTACGAGCGCATCACGCCGGCCTCGCTCGGCGAAGACGAGCGCCGGGTGCACCGCCAGGCGCTGGCGGGGATGCTCTGGAGCAAACAGTTTTATTACTTCGACCTGGAGCAGTGGCTGACCGACCACAAGAGCCATCCGCTGCTCGATGCCAATCCGCGCGGCATCAGGAACATGGACTGGTTCCACATGCTCAATGCCGACATCATCTCCATGCCCGACAAGTGGGAGTACCCATGGTACGCGGCCTGGGACCTGGCCTTCCACACGACCGCCCTGGCCCTGGTGGATTTCGACTTTGCAAAAGAGCAGCTCCTCCTGATGCTGCGCAACCTCTATTTCCACCCCAACGGCCAGATTCCCGCCTATGAGTGGAACTTCAGCGACGTGAACCCCCCGGTGCACGCCTGGGCCACGCTCTATCTTTTCAAAATGGAACAGACGCTCGGCCGGGCGGACCTGCGTTTCCTGGAGCGGTCCTTTCAGGGGTTGATGCTCAACTTCAACTGGTGGGTGAACCGTAAGGACCCCGCCGGGCGCAACGTCTTCGCCGGGGGGTTTCTGGGGCTGGACAACATCGGCGTTTTCGACCGGAGCGCTCAGCTACCGACGGGCGGGTCGCTGGAGCAGGCGGACGGCACAGCCTGGATGGCGTTTTACTGCCAGTGCATGCTGGACATTGCCCTGATTCTGACCGAACACGACCCGATATACGAGGAAATCGCCTTCAAGTTCATCCAGCATTTCATCTGGATTACCTACGCCATGGACCGCATGGGCGAGCATCACGACGAAATGTGGGACGAGGAGGACGGATTCTTTTACGACCTGCTGCGGCTGCCCGACGGCCAGGCCATGCGCCTCAAAGTGCGCTCCCTGGTGGGACTGCTGCCGCTCTGTGCATCCACCGTATTCCCGGGAGATTATTTGAAGCGCTTTCCGAAGCTGGCGGAGATGATCGCCCTGTTCCGGAAACGCCATCCGGAGGTGGTTTCCCACGTGGCCCCGACCGACGAGGGGTTCACCGGGTACAAAGACCGACGGCTGCTTTCGATCCTCAACAAGGAGAAGCTCACCCGGGTGCTCGGGTACATGCTCGACGAGAATGAGTTTCTGGGGCCCTTTGGGATCCGCTCCCTCTCGCGGGTGCACCTGGAGCATCCGTTCATGTTCCGGGTGGGGCATGAAGAGTACAAGGTGCAATACCTGCCCGGCGAGTCCAACACGGGGATGTTCGGCGGGAACTCCAACTGGCGGGGTCCCGTCTGGATGCCGGTTAATGCGCTGATCATCCGGGCCCTGCTGAACCTGTACCTGTTTTACGGCGACGAATTCAAGGTCGAGTGTCCGACCGGTTCCGGCCGGACCATGACACTGTTCGAGGTGGCGCATGAGATTTCACGGCGACTGGCGGGCACGTTCCTGCGCGACGCCAACGGGCGAAGGCCGGTTTACGGGGGGACGGCCAAGTTCCAGGACGACCCGCACTGGCGTGATCTGATTCTGTTTTATGAGTACTTCCACGGCGACAACGGGGCCGGGCTCGGGGCCAGCCACCAGACGGGGTGGACCGGCCTGGTTGCCCTCCTCCTGGACGTCTTCGGCCGTCTCGATCCCAAAACCGCCCTGGAAGCTGAACGCTCGAAAACCATCAAACAGATCTTCAGGGAACAGGTGGGCGGGGAACAGACGCGCGTGAAATAGGGAGGATACAGCCCGTTGTTCGTTACCCTTTGCTGCACCAGATCAACACCCGTGCCCGGCTGGCGGCATGGTCCCGGACGCCGGGCCGGGCATGGGTGGGGCATGAGCCCAGGGTACACTGGGGAAGCACCGTTTCATGAGGCCGAAGGGAGACACATCATGAAAACCTTGTCCAAGAACCCTCTCATCTACGAGATCAACACCTGGGTGTGGCTGGGGGAACTGAGCCGCACAGTTAAGCGGCCCGTCAACCTCGCCACGGTGCCGGATGAGGAGTGGGATTCCATCGCATCCCTTGGGTTTGACGCCGTTTGGTTCATGGGGGTCTGGGAGCGAAGCCCCGCCGGAATCGAGATTTCCATGCGAAACGAGGGGCTCCTTCAGGACTTCCGCCGTGCCCTGCCGGACTTTTCCGCGGCGGACAATGTCGGCTCGCCTTATTGCGTGTGCCGCTACGTCGTGGACGAGCACCTCGGGGGTCCCGCGGGGCTTGCCGCCGCGCGTGGAAAGCTCGCTGAGCGCGGCCTGCGACTGATCCTCGATTTTGTGCCCAACCACGTGGCCCCTGATCACCCGTGGGTATCCGCGCACCCCGAGTATTTCATCCAGGGGAACGAGGAGGATCTGCGCCGGGACCCCGCCTCGTTCATCGCAGCCGGGGGGAAGGTGCTGGCCTGTGGCCGGGACCCGTACTTCCCGGCCTGGCCCGACGTGCTCCAGATCAACGCCTTCAACCCGGGTCTGCGCAGCGCGGCTGTCGAGACGGTGCGGGAGATCGCCGATCAGTGCGACGGCGTGCGCTGCGACATGGCCATGCTCATGATGAGCGACGTCTTTGAGCGGACCTGGGGGCCGAGGGCCGGGGCGCGGCCCCCCGAGGACTACTGGCCCGCCCTCATCCCGGCGGTGCGCTCGCGCCACCCCGAGTTTCGGTTCATGGCCGAGGCTTACTGGGACCTGGAGTGGGCGCTGCAGCAGCAGGGATTTGATTACTGCTACGATAAACAGCTCTACGACCGGCTGGAGCATGCCCCGGCGGAGACCGTGCGGCTGCACCTGTGCGCGGACCTCGACTACCAGGATAAGCTGGTCCGCTTCATCGAAAACCATGACGAACCCCGAGCGGCCGCCGCCTTTGGGCCTTCAAAGCACCGGGCCGCTGCGGTGACTGCCCTGACGCTCTCCGGGGCCCGTCTGATTCATGAAGGTCAAATGGAGGGGCGGCGGGTGCACTTGCCAGTCTTTTTGGCCCGGCGTCCCGAGGAGTCGCCGGACTCCGAGTTGCTTGCGTTCTACCGTACCTTGCTCGAAGCCCTGTCCAGGTGGGATTTCCTCAAGGGGACGTGGCTTCTCTGTGAGCGAACCGGCTGGCCGGACAATGGGAGCTACCTGAACGTCATTAGCTGGTGCCGGCGCGGCGAGAATTCGCGATGCCTCGTTGTGGTGAACTTTTCCGATACGGCCTCTCAGTGTCTTGTCAGAATCCCCTGGGACGATCTCAGGGGCAGGACCTGGCAGCTGAAAGACGCGTTCACCTCGGAGGTCTACGAGCGGGACGGCGATGCGCTGTGCGGTCCAGGCCTTTATGTGGATCTTCCAGCCTGGGGATTCCATTTGCTGGAATGGCTGTAAGCATGTTCAAAGGATGTGAGGGGGAATGGATGATCGTTCGAAAGGGGTTCAACACATTCGTTTTCACTGGCCTGATCCTGGCTTTCGCCGGCTGCGCGGGCGTCGGCCCGCACACCGTCTCCCGAGACCGGTTCGATTACACCACCGCCATTTCCGATTCCTGGAAGGCCCAGATGCTCGTCAACATGGTGAAGATGCGCTATGGGGACACGCCGACCTTCCTGGACGTGGCATCGGTGATCAACCAGTACTCCGTCGAGAGCCAACTGGACCTTCGGCTCAATTGGGCGGACCCGATCACTGCCGCCGTGACGAACAGCCAGTCCGCCGGGGGTGCGGCCCGGTACATCGACCGTCCCACCATCACATACAGCCCGCTATCCGGGGAGAAGTTCGCCCGGAGTCTCATGACCCCCATCCCCCCTGCCTCGATCCTGAGCCTCATCCAGGCGAACTACCCTGTCGACCTGGTTTTCAGGCTTTGTGTGCATTCCGTGAACGGGATCCGGAACCGCTTTGGCGGGGCCGCCCGGGCCCGCCCCGCGGACCCCGAGTTCACCCCGCTGCTCGAAAGGCTGAAGAGGCTTCAGGCTTCGGGGGCCATCGGGCTGCGCGTCCAGAAGACAACCGAGAAGGACGCCACCCTCATGACCATCCGTGGCAAGGTGGATGAAGCCACTTCGGAGGAATCCTTTGCCATAAGAAGGATGCTGGGCCTGGACCCCACCGCTCAAGAATTTTCCATCGTGTATGCCTCGACCGCCAAAAACGACCGGGAATTGGCCATTCTGAGCCGCTCCATCCTGGAGATCATCATCGATCTTGCCTCCTTCATCGATGTCCCGGATATCCACGTGGAGGAAAAGCGGGTCAATCCAACACAAAGGGACGATTCAGGCCCAGGTGGCCCGTCCGCTCCCCTGATCCGGATTCACAGCTCCCGTGAAAAACCCGCCGACGCCTTCGTCGCGGTGCCCTACCGTGGCTACTGGTTCTGGATCGACGACCGGGACCTGCCGTCCAAACGCATGTTCTCGTTTCTCATGTTCATCTTCACCCTGGTGGAAACCGGCGGCAAGGAGGGCGCGCCCATCGTGACGATCCCAGCCGGATAGGGTGCCCGAAGCAACTGCGCAACAAAATCCGTCGCACTCCGCTGCTCCGGTTTCCTCTAATGGAGTCTGCGACATAATCGAGTGTCTGCGGGGAAGAACTGCCGCATGGACACCAGGAGATGGATGACCCATGAACCTGCCCTTCCAGCCTGCTCAAGGGCTCGAACAGCCGCTGGATTCCCGTATGCTGGATGTTTTGATCCGTGCCGGCCTGATCCTCGCCATGGCCATGCTTTGCTACCAGGTCTTCTCGCCGTTCCTGACCTTGATGGTCTGGGCGCTGATCCTGGCCGTCACGATTTATCCGCTCCACCAGTCCCTGGCCGGCAGGATGGGGGGCAAACAGGGACTTGCGGCAACGCTGCTGGTCATCGTTGGCGTCATGCTGATCGTGGTGCCGACGGCGATGCTGATGAGCTCCCTTGGCGATTCGGTGCATCAACTGGTCAACGACGTGCAGAACAACTCGCTGAAGATTCCAGCCCCACATCCGCGTGTGGAGGAGTGGCCGGTTGTCGGCAAGAAGATCCACGAGTTTTGGTCCAGGGCCCATGCTGACCTGCCGGCCCTGGTGCAGAGCATGCAGCCGAAGATCGGCGAACTGGCGAAAACGGCTCTGGGCTCCGTCGCCTGCATCGCCGGCGGATTGCTGCAGTTCATAGCCTCTTTCATCATAGCCGGCATCATCATGGCATTTGGGAAGTCGGGCAGTCGCGCCGGCCTGGCGGTCTTCGAGCGCGTCGTCGGCGGGGCGCGCGGCAGCGAATTTGCCAAACTGTCCACGGCGACCATTCGTGCCGTGGCCCAAGGGGTGATCGGGGTGGCCTTTATTCAGGCCATCATCGTCGGCCTGGCCCTGCTGATCGCCGGGGTCCCGTGGGCGGGTGCGCTGGCGTTGATCGTGCTAGTCTTCGGCATCGCCCAGCTTCCGGCGCTGATCGTGACCCTGCCTGCCATCGTGTACATCTGGTCGAGCGGCGATTACGGCAATGCGGCGGCGATCGCCTACACCGTGGTGTTGTTCCTGTCGGGAATGGCGGACAACGTGCTGAAGCCGCTGATGTTGGGGAGGGGGGTCGATGCGCCGATGCCGGTCATTCTGCTTGGCGCGCTGGGCGGCATGGCGAGCGCTGGAATCCTGGGGATGTTCGTCGGCGCCACCCTGCTGGCGCTGGGCTATCAGGTCTTCATGGGCTGGGTAGCGGCCAACCCGGACGGCGGGCAGGCTCAGGAGGAAAGGGACCCGCAGTCGCCGAGCTGAGATTCCGGACACCGTTTTCGAGCAACGCGCTTATCGCAGCACTGCTCCCTCAAGCACCTGTTACAGGCGGGCGGAGGTCTTTGCGCTTTCTGTCCTGATCCTGAAAATCCTCACCGCTGAAGAAGGCAACCTATCGAGATCTCAGACGCACTCTTATCGACTTGAAAAAACCGGTGAAATAAACGGATTTTTGATAGCTCGAAAAACTATCGGGGCTTGTCAGGTACGCTCCAACCGAACGCATTCGCCTCCCTGTTCGGAAGCACTCCTTCTGCAGACAGCCCGGCGTCAGTTCGCGTTGGGTCCCCGCGTGGATTGGACTAAAGTCCAATATCCCTGCTGTATTGATTCCCATAAGATTGAGCAAAGTGTCAGAAGGACACGGAGGAATACCGGAGCCTGATCGTGGCTGTCAACGGGCATTCGGAGGACTTCGCCGACCTGCCGCTGTCCCGGCAGGGGGCTCTCATTGCCCGGACGGATGAGAAGAGGGCTTCAATTTCGGGAACTGCACCGGGGCGGAAGATCGGTGCCGCGTCTAAGGAGAACAATCAGTACGACAGCATGATTCCTGCGGGACCAAAGTTCTGCAAGGAGCCAGTAGAGAGACGGGTTCGAGGCATCCGGGACCGCGCGGCGGTCACCGGGAGATCCGCGCTGCTTCCATCACCATGGCAGCGGCGCCAACCATGAAGGAAGGAGCATCCCATGGAACAGAAGATCGTCTTGACCGGCATCGCCCGGTCGAAAGGAAAGGCCGCCGGCGAAGCGCTGGTGAATCGCCAGCGGATCGGATGGGCGTTCAACCACGTCGGCAACGAGGACGGCATGGTTCTCGCGCCAGGCACCGACATGAAAGGCCAAATCGTGACCGGCAAGATCTTCGTCTATCCCACGACGGCCGGCTCCACCAGCGGCGCCGTCAGTCTGTACTACAAGTGCAAGGTGTCACAACATGGCCCTGCAGGCCTCATCTGCCGGGAGGTTCACTGGATCGACATCAGCGGCGCCATAGCCGGTGAAATTCCCGCCGTGGACAAATTGGACCAGGATCCCATCGAGACCATCAAGACCGGGGACTGGGTTGAGATCGACGCGCCCGAGGTCGGCGCGAAGGCCACGGTCACCATTACCCGCAAGGAGTAGACCTCGGACAATATTGGAAAAGCAAATTACCAATAAGGAGGCACCTATGAAAATGAAACTCACAAAATACCAGCAGGAAATGCTCGACGGCAAGCATGGCGAATGTAAGCAGTTCTGCATGGACAAACTCGTGGACTTCGGCAAAGCAGTCGAAGCCACTGAAATGGTCGACTTGGTTCTCGTCCTCAACGAATGCCCCATCTGGATCAAAGATCGTCGCAAACCGGAAACGCTGGAAAAACTCAACATGTACGACCTGGGACACAGCCCGCTCTACGATCCGATCTTCGAGATGAAGGACGCCCATGTCGAAGACGAATCCGGCTGCGCGTGCGGAAACGACCCGTACCTGATTCAGCTGGACAAACGAGGCGAGATACTCGGGCCGCCGACCGGAAAACCCTGGAACTTCGAGCTTCCGGGCAAGGGCAGCTTCAGGCTCGATGCGGAAATGGTCGCCGGCTTCAAGGCGGGTTACGATAAACTCATGGAGCACGGCTGGCTCCCCTGGCACTCGTGCAACCCCTACTTCAACACCCGCATCCCCAAGATGGGTGAGTACGCCGCCAGCTCCGAGTCCAGCGCCGCGTGCTACATCAACACCATCCTGGGCGCCCGGACCAATCGGGAATCCGCCGTCAACACGGTGTATTGCGCCTACACCGGCTGCCTGCCCAAGTACGGCACTCACCTAGACGAGTATCGCGCAGCCAAGTGCATCGTCGAACTGGATGACGAGGTCCGCAACAACATCAAGGGGATGGCGGATTGGGGCGCCCTAGGTGCCTGCATCGCCGAGAAGGCGGAAAATCGCATCATGGCTGTGCTCAACCTGCCCAAGAAGATGGGACCGGGCGCGACCAAGAATCTGATCTCGTGCGCCTCGCCCGGCATGAACGACCCGATCCTGCACCTGATGGGCTACACGCCGGAGTCTCCGACCCTGGAGGCCGCCTTCAAGGGCAAGATGCCGAAGAACCCCGAGCGCTACAAGGTCACCATGGACGACATCGTCGAGATGTACCGCCACCTCAACGCCATCGCGCCGGCCCCCGGCCCGGAAAAGGCGAAGCCGGTGGACATCGTTTTCTTCGGTTGCCCGCATTGCACCTTCGAGGAGGTTCGCGAGGTTGCGCGCCTCGTGAAGGGGAAGAAGGTGAAGCCTGGAGTGCATCTGTGGGTGCAGACCGACACGCCTTCCTACTTCATGGCCCAGCACTATGGCGATGCCAAGATCATCGAGGAGGCCGGCGGTCACATCTATCACCAGACCTGCATCGCCATGACCCCGATCCGGCACTACCCGAAGGGCACGACCATCGCCACGGACAGCTTCAAGTACGTGAAGCTGGGAGGCGGCTTCGGACCGAACTGGATCTACGGCAACCCGGAAGCCCTCGTCAACGCGGCGGTGACCGGTGTGTTCACGCCGACCGCGCGCTGGGAATACTGGAGCCAGCCACGGGAGAAGCGGTTGGCCAGCGAAAAGGAACGCCCGCTGTATGACGGGGGGGTTCCGATGCTCTCCTAGCAGTGAGCGTCCGTCTGGAGATGCGCCGAGCGCCCCCGTTTCGCCGGGGGCGCTCCTGCCCAACTGAGGGAAGCGTGGCAGTGGACTTGAGCCCAAAATCAGACCGGACATCCTTGCCACCAGCCAGTATCCCAAGACATGAAAAAGGGAGAGTAGATGAATATGGCGACTGAAACTGCCCAACTCCTCTCAGCGCAAGAACAGGCCATCGTTGATGGCAAAAAGGTATTGCACGGGACCGCGACCGACCGGGTCCTGAGAATGTTTGACGCCATCCGCTCCTATGGCCCGCCCCGCGTCGCCCTGGAGCGGGCGGTCTACTTCACGGAGTCCTTCAAGACCAGCGAAGGTCAGCCGCTGGTCCTGCGCTGGGCCAAGGCCCTGAAGCACATTGCCGAAAACATCTCCGTCGCCATCTTCGACGACGAGCTGATCGTCGGCCGCCCCAACACCTGGTTCGGGCGCTACACCCTGGTTTTCCCCGAGCTGGACGGCTCGATCATGAAGGCCGGCGCCGAGGCGTTCATCGCGGCCAAAGGCGCCCCGGACGCCGTGACCGTGACCGAGGAAGACAAGAAGATCATTGATGAGGTCCTTTTCCCCTACTGGAACGGCAAGGACTTCACCCCCAACTTCGTCAAGGCCCTGCCTCCCGAATCCCGGCACATGAACTTCGGTTCGGACCCCGAGAACATCGGGATCAAGCAGACGTTCGTGATCGTCAATACCTCAACCATGCGGCACTCCCAGAACTGGGTCATCGACTTTGGGAAGATGCTGACGCGGGGGTGCAAGGGCATGCGCGAGGAAGCCCAGGCACGGCTGGCCGCGCTGGAACACCCGCGCGACCTGGCTTTCAAGGGGCCGTTCTATGAGGCGGCTATCATCGCCTGCGACGCCTTGAGCCTCTTCGCCAAACGCTATTCCGAACTGGCCGGCCAGATGGCGGCCAGGACGAAAGACGCCCGGCGCAAGATGGAACTGGAGGAGATCGCGGCCATCTGCGCGTGGGTTCCCGAGAATCCGGCGCGCACCTTCCGGGAAGCGATCCAGTCGCAGTGGTTCACCCAGCTCTTCTCGCGCCTGGAGGAAATGGTCGGTGGCGATATCAACTCCGGCCGGATGGACCAGTATTTCTATCCCACGTACAAGAGAGACCTCGAAGAAGGCCGAATCACGCCGGAGGAGGCGCAGGAGCTGTTCCAGTGCCTCTGGCTGAACGTCATGCAGTGCATCCAGTCCCAGATGTCGCCCGCCCTGGCCAAGGGTCGTGAGGGATTCTCCCACCATGAGACCGTGACCATCGGCGGTCAGACCCCCGAAGGACTCGACGCCACCAATGAGCTCTCGTATGTGCTTCTGGAATCCACCCGGCCGCTTCCCTGCAGCTACCCGGAGCTGGGAGTGCGGATCCACGCCAACACGCCCGACAAGTTCCTGCACGCAGTGGCTGAGGTCATCAAGGATGGCAAAGGCTCACCCAAGCTGCTCAACGACGAGTTCATGGTTCCGTGGTTCATGAGCAACGGGATCGTCATGAAGGAGGCCCTCGATTACGCCATATCGGGATGCAGCGAATCGCGCCTGCCCAACCGCGAGACCCACAAGACCGGCAATTCCGGAATCAATTACGGCGCGGTCATGGAAATGACGCTCCGCGACGGCAGGATGAAAATCCATAACGACGAGCTATTCGGCCTGAAGACGGGGGACCCGAGGACCTTCAAGACCTACGACGATTT
Organism: Deltaproteobacteria bacterium; assembly: GCA_012517315.1. Taxonomy (GTDB): domain Bacteria; phylum Desulfobacterota; class Syntrophobacteria; order Syntrophobacterales; family Syntrophobacteraceae; genus JAAYUJ01. The sequence continues at coordinate 128,988 of JAAYVE010000005.1, read as the reverse complement.
CTGGAATGCCTTCAAGATGCAGCTGGAGAACGTTATCAGGCACTGCATGATCCAGGTGTACACGGCGGTCGCGTTGAAGCCCAGGTACATCGCGGCTCCGCTGGCCTCCCTGCTGCATGATCTGGCCATGGAGCACGGCAGGGATCTCCACACACACGGGGACTATATCCCGGGGGGCCTGGATGCGGCCTGCATCGACGGGCTTGGAGGATTCGCGACCTGCATCGATTCCCTAGCGGCCGTGAAGCACCTCATCTACGACACGAAGAAACTCACCTGGGACCAGCTTCTCGACGCCCTCGAAAAGAACTGGGAGGGCAAGGAGGCCATCCGCCAGATGTGCCTCAATGCCCCCAAGTACGGCAACGGCATCGAGTGGGTAGATGCCATCGGCTACGAGATCCAGCGGTTCGTCATGGAGTATGCGCACAACCATCCCAAACCGCATGGTCAGAGCTTCAACATGCGCATCATTCCCATTACCTTCCATAACCCCTGCGGCAAGGTCACCATGGCGACGCCGAACGGCCGGCCGGCCGGAGAGTTCCTCTCCGACGGCATCGTTCCCTCGCACGGCTGCGACACCAAGGGACCTACGGTCACCCTCCAGTCCATCGCCCGGGCGACCTGCCACATCTACAAAGAGCATCGCGAGGACCTGCTCAACATGAAGATGGCGCCCGCCAACGTGGCGGGGGAAGAAGGGACGCGCCGGCTCATGCAGCTCATCCGCGCCTGGAGCAGCCAGAAGCATGCGCACATCCAGTTCAACATCCTCAACAAGCAATCCCTGCTCGACGCGCAGAAGAACCCCGAAAAGTACCGGGACCTCGTGGTGCGGGTTGCCGGCTACTGCGCGTACTTCGTGGACCTTTCACCCTCACAGCAGGCGGAGATCATCGCGCGGACCGAGGAGCAAATGGGCTGAGCTCATCTCTCTCACGCTCGCACGAAAGGATGCGGGAATTACAGGCGTTCCCGAGAGGGTCCATGGAAGAGCCAATTGCCTTTCGAAAGGAGGTAACGGAGCATGAAGAAGGAAACCGTTGCAGGTTTTCTGGGACTCATCGTCTGCTTCCTGCTTGCGCCAGGCGGTAGTGCCCGTGGGGCGGAGAAAGGGATCGGCCATTACAGTCCGGGAATGTTCGCCTCCTTCATCGACGCGGCGCCCACCGGCCTGGTTGTGGAAAACGTCTTCAACACTTACAGCGGGTCCGCCGGCGCCGAAAGAATCTTCCCGATCGGGATCCTGCTTGCCGCCGACGTGGATTTCACCAGCTACGCCGATGTTTTTGTGATTGCCTACGGAACCCCCTGGGGCATTCTTGGCGGCAAATTCAGCTTTGCAGCCACCATCCCCTATGTGTGGGCGGATGTGACAGCCCAGCTGTCCGGTCCCACAAGGTCTTTCACCAGGCGCGACAGGGCTGAGGGGCTCGGCGACATGATGCTCGTCCCATTCTGGCTGGCCTGGAACAAAGGCGAATTCAAATGGGATGTGCGGCTTGGCATCTACGCCCCCACCGGGGCGTACGACAAGGAAGACCTGGCCAACGTGGGCCTCAACTACTGGACGTTCGAGCCGACCGTGTCCTTCAGTTATCTCAACACGAAGATCGGGCTGGAAGTGACGGCTTTCGCCGGCATGGATTTCAACACGAAGAACACCGACATCGACTATCGGAGCGGCGATGTCGTTCACTTCGATCTGACTGTCGCCGAGCACCTGCCCCTCTTCGACTGCGGAATCCTGGGCGTGGGGGTCAACGCCTTTTACTGGAAGCAATTGACCGGTGACAGCGGCTCCGGGGCGAGGCTCGGCTCCTTTGAAGGGCGCACAGCGGGTATCGGACCTGTCCTCTCCTACATTTCCCCCCCCATTTGCGGTCAGACCATCCTGGTTGAAGCGAAATGGCTCCCCGAGCTGGACACCAGCAATCGCCTCGAAGGGGACACTATCTGGATCAAGCTCGTGTGGGCTTTCTGACCCCTCGTGGCCGCATTGGGCCGAGACTTCGGGGAACGGCCACAGAAAAGGTTTGAGGTGGCGCATGAACACGGAAGCTCTCCCAAACGAGACCATGACCTTTGCCGATGTCCTTCGTGAGATGGACATCGATTTCATTGTCCTGGGGGAATACGGCATCACGGTGGAAGATGCCGCGAAGCTCATCCACAATGACCATTTCCTCTTTCTGGATGTGCGAACCCGGGAAGAAAGAGAGCACCTGGCTTTCCCCTTTGCGATGCACATCCCCATCGATGAGCTGCCTGACCGGCTGGGGGAGCTGCCGCGTGACAAGTTCATCATCACGTTTTGTCTGACGGGATTTAGAGGGGTCCTGGCCTATGCCTATCTGCGGACACAGGGATTCGATGAAGTGAAGGGCCTCAAGGGGCGATTGGACCATCTGGCCGGCGCCATGACCCCGGGCAGGTTCCACAGGCTCAAGCCTTGAGGTGAATCAACAACCATCAGGAAAGGAGCTGAGCCATGGAGAACCCGGCGAGGCGCATTGCCATCAATTTTGGGGGGGGCTATGTCCCGGGGCTCAACAGTGTCGTCACGGGCGTGGTCCTTGCGGCGAGCCAGCTGGGATGGGAAGTTGTCGGAATCCGCGATGGCTTTGACGGCCTGCTCTTCCCCGACCGTTACCCCGAAGGCGGTCTGGTGACGCTCACCCCCACCCTCGTGGAGAACCTTGCCGGGGCTGGCGGGTGCATCCTGGGCACTGCGGCCCGCTCCGATCCCTTCCACGTCCGCACCATCAACGCGGAGAACATGGTGGAGGAGGTGGACCGGTCCGATGAGCTCCTGGGGGTCATCCAGAAGGAGAAGATCGATACGGTCATCTCCGTCGTCGGGGCCCGGGCGCTCAGCATCCTCTGGAAGCTCAGCCGAAAAGGCCTCAAGACGGTCTGCGTCCCGAAATCCGTCGAAAACGATGTGGCCGCCACGATGCTCTCTTTTGGGTTCAACAGTGGACTGAGCTTCGTGGCTGACATGCTTGAACGCTGTCGTCAGGCGGCCCAGTCTGCCCGGAGGGTCGGTGTCGTCGAAGTCCTGGGTGAGCACGCGGGATGGCTGGCGCTCCAGGCCGGAATGGCCGTCTGTGCCGATGCCGTGCTCATTCCGGAGATTCCGTATGATCTTCGTAAGGTGGCCTTGAAACTTCGGGAAAAGGCAACGGCCGGGAGAGGGTTCGGTCTGGTGGTGGTGGCCGAGGGCGCGAAGCCGCTGGCCGGACTCGGTGGCGCAGCCAAGACCCTGGATGCACCGATGAAAGCTGCCCTGTCCCCCGGAGCCGCCGGCGGCGAAAGCTTCCATGTCATGGACCGGTCCGGTCAGGCTGCCGCGGAGGTGGCCCTGGAGATCCAGCGGTTGACCGATCAAGAGACCACCCCCCTCGTCCTGGGCCAGTTGGCCAAGGGAGGAACCCCGACTGTCGTCGACCGCCAGCTGGGGTTGGGATACGGCGCCGGCGCGGTGCGCGCCCTGGAGGCCGGCCGGAGCGGTGTCATGGTGGTCTTCCAGCCGCCGGACCTGAAGTTCGTGCCCATGAACGAGGCCATCAACCAGGTCAGGACCGTGCCGGCGGACAGCGAGCTCATTCACATCGCCCGGGCCCTGGGCATCTCGCTAGGCGACTGAGGAGGGCGGGCCATGAGCAATCAGCACGTGAGCACAAGAGCTCCGACAGGACTGGTCCTGAACATCCAGCATTTTTGCACCCACGACGGCCCCGGCATCCGGACGACCGTCTTCCTCAAGGGCTGCTCGCTTCGATGCAAGTGGTGCTCCAATCCCGAGAGCATCCACCTGAAGCCGGAGCTCGCCTACAACCCCCGCAAATGCATCGGCGAAAAAGAGTGCGGCTTCTGCCTGAAGGACGTCTGCCCGGAGTCGGCCCTCTATGCGGTCGGCTCAGGCGACCGGCCGGACGACAAGGTGCGCGTCAACTGGGACCTGTGCACCAACTGCGGCCGGTGCGTTCCGGTTTGCCCGACCCATGCCCTCACCCTGTTTGGACAGGAGATGACCGTAGATCAGGTGCTCGAAGAAGTGGAGCAGGACGGCAGCTTCTACCGCGAATCCGGGGGCGGAATGACGGTGAGCGGAGGCGAGTGCCTGCTGCAGGCCGATTTCCTTGCGGCTCTCCTCGCCGAAGCGCACCGGCGGGGGATCAACACGGCGATCGAAACGGCGAGCAATGTGCCCTGGGATTTCATGGCCAAGGTCCTGCCTCATGTCGATACCGTGCTCCACGACATCAAGCTGACCGATCCGGAGCGACACAAGAGGTGGTGCGGGGCGGACAACACGCGGATCCGCGCCAACCTCAAGCGGGCCTATGAGACATTTCCCGATACAAAGTTCATCGCCCGGACCCCGGTCATCCCGGGGGTCAATGACGACGAAGAGCACATCCGGGCCACCCTGGCGTTCATCAAGCCCTACAAAAACGTGATCGATTATGAACTGCTGCCCTATCACCGTTTCGGGGAGGGAAAGTATGAGTTCTTGGGGGCGGTTTACGAGATGCAGGATTTCACCTCGCCGAGTCCGGAAACCCTCAAGCGGCTGAGGGAGATCATCGACGAGGCCTTTGGCCGACCGACCCAAGCGAGGTAGCTGAAATGGATATCCTCAAAACCTTTCTCGAACAGCAGCCGCTGCTCTCGATGCTCCTGGTCATTGGACTTGGGTATGCGCTGGGCGGCGTGAGCATTCGGGGGTTTGCCCTGGGTGCGGGCGCGGTTCTCTTCGTCGGGCTCGCTGCGGGAATGATCTCGCCCAAGGCCGCTCCGCCCGCGCTGATTGGCTCGCTCGGGCTGGTCCTGTTCGTTTACGGGATCGGGATCCAGTACGGGAAGCAGTTCTTCAGCGGCGTGGCCAGCGCTTTCGGCCTGAAGGCGATCGGGCTGGTGCTGCTGTCGCACCTGATCGGGATCGGGGTCTGCTATATAGCCTATGCCGCGTTCTCGGTTTCGCCGGCGGCCGTAGCAGGATTGTTCTGCGGTGCGTTGACCAGCACGCCGGCGCTGCAGGCGGCCATCAGCGCGGCGGGCAACAACGACCCGGCCCTCGGTTACAGCGTGGCGTACCCCTTCGGCTTCATCGCCCCGATCCTCTGCATGTACTTCGCCAACGTCTGGCTCAAGCAGAAAGTCATGACACCCGCGGGGCCCGCTCTCGAACTTCGCGAAGTGGCGGTGCGCAATCCGCGGATCATCGGTCGGCCGCTGGCCGAAGTGGCCGCCGAACTGCCGTCCGGCGTTCGGGTCGTCATTGTCCGGCAGGGAAATCAGAACCGGGTACCTGCGCCCGACATCGTCCTCGCGCAGAACGACGTCGTGGCCCTCGCAGGCGAGTCTGAAGAGGCGCTCGAGAGCGCACGGTTGCTCATTGGGAAATTTGCTGCCGGCGGGATCACGGGGGACCGCGGGGACCTGGACTATTTCCGTCTCTTTGTTTCCAGGCCTGCTGTCGTTGGCGTATCGCTGGCCGACCTCCAAATACCGGAGGTCGCTGAGTTTTCCGTCATGCACGTGCGGCGGGGTGACGCCGATCTTCTTCCGAGGTCTGAGCTTGTGCTCGAGTTCGGAGATCGCGTTGGTGTGATGGTCCGCCGCACGCACCATGATGCGGTGCGCCGATACTTTGGCGATTCGATCAAGGGGACTACCGAATTCAGCTATATGGCCTTAGGGGTCGGCATGGCGCTCGGCGTGCTCCTGGGCATCCTCCCGATTCCGATCCCGGGGCTGGGCACCCTCAGTCTCGGTGTCGCGGGCGGCCCGCTTGTCGTGGGGCTGATCCTCGGCCGGTTGGGCCGAACCGGGGATTGGGTCTGGACCATGCCGCTCTCGGCCAACATCATCCTGCGCAATTTCGGCCTCACGGTGTTTCTCGCGCAGGTCGGCATGACCTCGGGGCCGAAGTTCGTCGAGACGGTGCAGCAAACAGGGTTGCTCTTCCTGGGCCTGGGCGCCGCCATCGTGCTCATTGCGGTGATCGTCAATCTCCTCGTCGGGCACTTCCTGTTCAGACTGGGGTTCGACGAGCTGCTCGGCGCCACCTGCGGCGTGGCCGCCAACCCCGCCCAGATGGTGTTCGCTTCGAAGCTCACGGAGAGCGACCGCACCGATATCGTCTACTCGATGACTTTCCCGACCGGCACCATCATGAAGATCCTGCTTCTTCAGGTGATGCTGGCGATGATGAGGCAGTCATGAGCCACACGCCCGATATTTCCGCCGACGAAGCCCTCCAGCGCCTGATCGAGGGCAACAAACGATTTCTGAAGGGAGAGGCGCATCCGCCCAGCCTGCCGCGCGAGACCTTGGCTGGATTGGTCCAGGGTCAACAGCCCTTTGCGACGATACTGGGGTGCAGCGATTCGCGAGTGCCGCCGGAGTGGATTTTCAGTGCCGGCCTTGGTGAATTGTTCGTGGTTCGGGTCGCGGGAAACGTCCTTTCGCCGGAGGTGGCGGGCAGCCTGCAATATGCTGTTAGCCATCTGCAGACCCCTTTGATGGTGGTGCTCGGCCATGAAGGGTGCGGCGCCATTCAGGCCGCCCTGCAGGTGAAGTATGAGGGTGTTCAACACCTTTCGCGGATCCAATTGCTTGTGGACAGCATCCTGCCTGCCTTGGCCGGGCTTGATCCCGACCTTCCGCAGCGCGCTCGGCTGGCGCTGGCTGTCGAGAATAACGTCCGCTTGACGGTTCAATCGATCATCGAGTCACCCGAAGGCCAGGTGCGCGTGGCCGAAGGGCGCATCAGGTGTGTCGGCGCCATCTACGAGATTGAAACCGGCCGGGTGCGCTTTATATGAATTTGCGTCGTTTGTTTTCGTCAGGCAAATTCTGGTCTCTGTAATTATTCAGATAAGGGAATAAGAATATGAATGAGTTTCTGTCACACGCATTAACCCCGGTGATACTGATTTATGTGGTCAGTGGAATGCTGGCACTGGGATTGAGTCAGACGGTCAGACAAATTATTGAGCCTCTCAAAAATGTTCGGATGACGATTTCGGCGGTGGTCGCGAGCTACATCATCCTCCCCCTCATTGCCACCTCAATTGCGAGGCTCTTCGGTCTTGACCCGGCACTGAGATACGGTCTGGTGCTGATAGCCATGTGTGCGGGAGCGGAGATCGGCCCGGTGTTAACATCAGCCTCCAATGCCAATGTCCGGCTTTCCGGCGGCATTCTCGTCATGTCGATCGCCATCACGATCTTCTACCTCCCTTTGATGCTGGGAGTGTTTCTCCCTGACGTTCAGGTTCCGATGGGGCATCTACTTTTGAAGCTATGCATTACCATAGTGGCGCCGTTGCTTATAGGTCTCTTTATTAGATGGCGCTTTGAGAAGACAGCCCACGCTGTTGAAAAGTACTTCCACATGACTTCACGCGTTTTCGTAATGCTGCTCACATTCTTAGTCATCGCGCTGTACTACGAGCGAATCGCCGGTTTGTTTGGCACATACGCAATACTTGCAGGATTGATTGTTGTTGTCGGCGGTTTTTGGGTCGGCTACCTGCTTGGACTGCCTGACCGGTCCACAAGCCTGGCAATGGGATACATGCATGGCGCACGGAATGCCAGCGCTGCAGTAATGGTTGCAAATGATGTGTTTAAAGATCAGCCGAATGTCATGTTGGCAATCGTATTGGTGGTATTGCTGATCCTGGTAATATGGCTACCGGTATCCTATCTATGTAGAATCAAACCTGCTGTGGCGGCAAAATAAGGATGAGTACCTTGCATAAGGTTCAATGGCCCTCCATGTTTGCAGGTTTGCAGGGGATGACGTGGGCCGATTTCCCCCGCGAAATCTCTGCCGGCATCACCCTGGCGGCGTTGATCATCCCCCTCAATATCGGATATGCGCAGGTGGCCGGGTTGCCCCCTGTGTTTGGACTTTATGCCGGGATCCTTCCTCTGGCGGTCTATGCGCTCTTCACCAGCTCGCGCCATGTCGTGGGAAGCCCGGATGCCCCGATTTCTGCGATCTTGGGAGCGCTACTCATTGGCTATGCTCCGATCGGGGACCCGCAGCGCGTGCAATATGCCTTGGTTCTGGCAGTGATGTGCGGCCTGCTGTTCTTTGTGTTCTGGTTCTTTCGGCTCGCCTTTCTCGCCAATTTTCTGTCCCGGGCGGTGCTGGCCGGCTTCATCACCGGTTTGGGGATCGAGGTGCTGACCAATCAGGTCAGAAGGATCCTTGGTGCTGCTCATATAGAAGGATCGGGATTGGCGGCGATCGCGGAGCAACTCCATGGTGCGATGGCCACTTCCGTTGATACCACGGGTTATTTTGTGGAGCTCATCGCCCTGCTTGCATCCATACCTCATGCGAATCTCTACTCCGTCGCGATCGGGCTGGGCGCTTTTGCGATCGTGCGGTTCATGAAGACAGTCGCGCCCAAAGCCCCTGCGGCCTTGATCGCACTGATCCTGACGACGGTCGTCGTGGCCGCTTTCGGCCTGGACCAGAAAGGCGTCAAGGTGCTGGGACCCATGCCTTCGGGGCTGCCATCCCTGACCATTCCAAACGTGCCACTCTCGTACACTCTGGGCCTGCTGCCCGGTGCCATGGCGGTGGTTGGCATCACCCTGTGCGAGGCATTGCTGCTGGTCCGCAGTTGCAGCAGAAAGCACAACACCAAGGCGGACGGTAACCAGGTGTTGTTTGCCTACGGCATGACCAGTTTGGTCAGCGGGTTCACCGGTTCGTTGGTCTCGGGTCCCAGTGCCTCGCGCACTGCGGCAATGGACGCCGCCGGGTCCCGGACGCAGCTCTCAAGTCTGGTGGCGGCAGCGACGGTCGCGCTGGTTATGATTTTCTTCACCAATGAGCTGGCGTATCTGCCCACCGCGGCATTGGCCGGAGTGGTCGCCAGTGCGGTGCTGAAGCTGATTGAGGTCGAGGAGCTTCGGGAATTGTGGCAGATGCGCCGATCCGAATTCTGGATCGCGGCCGTCTGCACGCTCGGAGTTCTTGTGCTCGGGCCCCTTCGGGCGGTCATCTTGGCCTTTTTGTTGGCCACCATCGATCTGCTCCGACGGGCATCCAGTCCGCGCACCTGGGTGTTGCGGGAAGCGCCCGACGGCAGTCATTTTATCCCAGAGGAGACAGACCCTGCCCCGGACACGAGCGGAATCATTTTCTATCGGTTCGGCGCATCCCTCTATTTCGCCAACGCCGCCCTTTTTGAGGAAGAAGTGGAGAAACTGGTCGACCGGGTGGTCACACCCGTCAAATGGCTCGTGCTGGATTTTCAGGCGGTGAATGACATGGACACCACCGGTGCGGAAACACTTCATCAGGTTCTCGAGTGGCTGAAAGGCCGAGGGGTGAGCGTTTCCATAAGCAGCGCCAATCCGTCGATTTCTGCGTTGCTTGCGCATTATCATTGCCTGGAAAGGATCGGGGAAAACCGGCTGTACCCGACGAACCGCCATGCAATGGCTGCATTTCGCCAGGAAACAGGGCAAGCGACCCCCAATGATGTGGCAAAATAAGCTGCTGATATCTAGTATGAAGTGCTTTGTCGTATCACTCGCAATGCTGACCCGGCCCCCATTTGTGTAGGACGATTCAGGCCCGAGTGGCTGGTCAGCTACCTTGATCCGGATACACGGCTTCCGCGAAAAGAGCGCCGACACCTTCGTCGCGTTGCCCTACCGTGGCTATTGGTTTTGGATCGATGACCGGGACCTGCCGTTAAAACGGATGTTTTCCCTCCTCATGTTCATCCTCACTCTTGTGGAAACCGGCGGCAGGGAAGGCGCGCCCATCGTGACGATCCCTCCAGGGTAGAAGCTCCAGTCAACAGAGGATGACTGCTGCTGCAAACCGCCCGGCGCCGGTTCCCGTTGGGCGCCCGCGTGTATTGGACTAAAGTCCAATATCCCTCCTCTTTTGATACCGATAAGATTGAGCACATAGTCGGAAGGACCCGTAGGAATACCGCAGCCCGATCGTGGCCGTCACCGGGGATTTGGAGGAGTTCGCCGACCAGAGGCTGTCCCCCCGGTCACCGCCACCTTCGCTCCGGTGGACCGTTTTTTCGACCACTTCGATATCGCGACCCTCGAGTATCCCCACTTCTACCCGGACGGCCGCGACCTCGGGGAGAACTACACCTACACCACATGAACAACAGGGGGTCGGTCATGGAGACTTCGACGACCTTCCCGTGAAACACCGGGCAAGCGGCCCGAGAGCGTTGTCGAGCCGGCGGGGATGCCCCGCTACAACGGTTAAACCACCGCTGCATTCGGGAAGAGCCACGAGACTGCGGCGTGGGAGGTCAGCTCCTCCGGCCCGGTGGCCGACCCGAAGCGGCTTCAACAAGTTCTTCGGCTTCATAGGCGGCGAGACGAACCAATGGGCGGCGGCCATCTATGACGGTATGACCAAAATCGAGATGCCGGAGGATCCGGATTTCCACTTCATGACCGACATGACCAATCAGGCGATCAGGTGGATGAAGTCGGTGAAATCCCTCACGCCGGATAAGCCCTTCTTCATCTACTTTGCGCCGGGTGCGACCCACGCGCCGCACCAGGTGCCGAAAGAATGGACCGTCAAGTACCAGTCCAGTATTTCGAGATCTTCGGCGATCGTGCCGTCTACCATGACGGCTGGTTTCCCGGCACCGTTCACCGGGCACCCTGGGAGGCGAAGGTGCGTGCTCTTCTCGCGCACGATACCTGAGAGCTCTAAGACACCCGGACCGACTTCAGCCTGGCAAACGACCTCGCTGCGAACAATCCCGAGGAGCTCAAGGAAATGCAGGACCTGTTCATGAAGGAGGCGGAGAAATAAAGCGTCCTGCCTATCGACAACCGCACGCTGGAGCGTATGAATGCTGCCCTCGTCGGGCGGCCCGACCTGATGGCCGGGCGCACATCGCTCACGGTCCAAGAAAGGATGACGGGGATCTCCGAGAACGTCTTCAGCAACACCAAGAACCCTCGCACACGATCACGGCCGAGGTGGGGATTCCCAAAGGCGGCGCCAAGGGCGTGGTCCTTGCCCAGGCCGGGGGAGGTTGGCGGCTGGCGCCTCTATCTCGAAGAGGGGAAGCCGACCTATACGTACAACTTCCTCGGGTTGCAGCGCTTCACCATCGCCGCCAAGGAGCCTGTGCCTGCGGGGAAGGCAACCATCCGCTATGAACTCGCCTATGATGGAGGCGGCCTTGGCAAGGGCGGGGTGGGGACGATCTTCGTCAACGACTGGAAGGTCGCCGAAGGATGGATCGAACACACACAGTCCATGGTCTTTTCGGCCGACGAAGGAGCTGATGTGGGTGAGGATGGGGAGACACCGGTCGTGGAGAACCATGGAATTCCGGTGCCCTGCAAATTCACCGGCAAGATAGGCAAGGTCACCATCGACGTGAAGAAAATGAAGCAGGCTGAAAAGGCAGAGGAGAACAAGCTCTGCGCGGAAGCCGCTCATAAGAAGGCCATGTCCGACCGGGGCGCACGCAATGGTCGAGCATGACGGCAATGTTGCCGCCCTGCGCGCCCCCTTTCGATTTGGCGAGCACTTGCTCATGCTTGCACCGACCGGGCTGCACCTGTCCCAGCGAGTGCGGCCTTTCCCCGGCCGACACAACTTGGCCTTCAAAAGGACCCAACCTTGAAAATCGGATACAGACGAAACCTCATGGCCGTCGCGCTCGTTGTTGCAACAGCGCTCGCAACCACCGTCGGTGAGGCCGGAGAGATCGGCCAGTAAGTCCCCGGCATTGTCAACATCCGCGACTATGCCATGCCCGATGCCGGATTTAACGTTGTGGTCTACAATTATTGTTATACGACCGACCGCCGCAACGACCGCCACGGGGACCAGGTGAGTTCGATCACCAGCAATCGCGGCGGCGGCCCGGGAGTCACCCTTGTCGTGGATGTGGACGTTGACCTGTATGTCCTGTGCCCGATGTTTCTCTGGGTGTCGGAATGGAGGATTGCCGGGGCGAATTACGCCGCCTTCATCATGCCCAGTTTCGCCACTTCCAGCGTCGGCGCTTTGCTCGCAACGGAGCGAAACTGCGGGATCAGTCGAGTTCACGTGAAGAAAAAGGGAACATGGGAAAAGGGAGAGGAATGCTCACGATCATTCAAGAAAAAGATGACGATCGGCTCTTGCAAAGAGCGGCGCTGCACCTCTGCGACAGGATCCGCGGAGTCCTCGCCGCGCGGGAGCAGGTGAATCTGTCGGTGCCGGGGGGCAGAAACGTCTCCAAGATCTTCCGGAGGATGCAAAGGGAAGAGGTGGACTGGCAGCGGGTGCACTTCTTCATCATCGACGAGAGACTGGTGCCTGTCGACCACCCTGACAGCAACTACAAATTGCTGCGGGACCATTTTATCGATCCAATGGTGCAGGCAGGCAGCATCCCGCCGGGGAACGCACACCCCTTCATCCTGGACCCGGCAAGGGCGGATCGCGGCGCACAGCACTACGAGCAGGTGCTGGCGGAACATGGGTTCCGGTATGACATCATCCTCCTGAGTGCGGGGGAGGATGGCCATGTGGGCGCTTTGTACCCTCACCATCACTCCATTGCAGACCCGCACCACGGCTTCATCGTGATGGACGATTCCCCCAAGCCGCCACGGGAGAGGATGACTTCGTCACGTTCCCTGATGCAGACCGCGGAGGTTGCGCTCCTTCTTTTCGTCGGTGTGGCCAAACGCGAGGCTTACGGGAACTTCAACGATGCTGCCTGTCCCATCGCAGCCTGCCCGGCGAAATTGGTTTTGTCCATAAAGGATGCGACGGTATTCACGGACTTGGCCTGATCCTGCGCCTTCGGAAAGAGACGGAACGGCCGGAAAGGTTCGGAGGAAAACCATGGAACCCTGGCCCTGAAGAACGTCTTGATCTCTGTGGGTGCCCCGACGGGGCACGGAGGACCGCCTGGTCTCAAATGAAGGGGAAACAGTCCCCTTGAGGATCGGTCGAGAGGCTCAGTTTCTTGTCTCCGCGATTGCAAACCAAGTGAAAGGATCAACCCATGAACGTGCACCGGGATTTTTTTGAGGCGTTGTGCGAGGCTCTGGAGAAGATCGTGGGGTCCCTCGACCATGAACAAGTGATGAAGAACGTCGTGGAATCGACGGTACAGGCCATGGGGCTGAAGGCGTGCAGCCTCCGGCTCCTGGACCGCAGGGGGAAGAGGCTCATCCTTGGCTGTTCCACCGGCCTCAGCGAGGGCTACATCCGCAAGGGGCCGGTCCTCGTGGAAGAGTCGGCGCTGGACAGGGAGGCCATGGAGGGGAAAACGGTCTACCTGGAGAACGCGCAGACGGACCCCCGGTTTCAATACCCTGAGAAGGCCAGGCAGGAGGGGATCTCCTCGGTTTTGGTCGCCCCTTTGACCGCAGAGGGAAAATGCGTTGGAGTTCTCAGGATCTACGCCGGTGAAGTGCGCCGTTTTGACCGTGAAGAGATGCGTTTCCTCGAGGCCATGGCCCGTCTGAGCGCGTTGGCTCTGGAGAACGCCAGGATGCACCAGACGCTGCGGGGCGATTTCGACCTGCTCGTGGCTGACCGCTACCGTATCGACGAGAACTAGCGAGGAAAGGAACGGCCATGCTAAAAATCGGGATCAACGGATTCGGCAGGATCGGTCGCCAGGTCATCAAGGCGGCCCTGGAACGGCACCCGGACTCACTGCAGATCGTTGCCATCAATGACCTGTTTGATGTGCAGACCAACGTCCGCCTCTTCAAACACGACACGAACTACGGCATGTTTCCCGGAACGGTGGAGGCCATAGGGGAGGACCTGGTGGTGAACGGCGTTCCCATCAAGTCCTTTGCCGAACGGGAGCCATCCCGGATTCCCTGGGATGACATGGGTGTGGACCTGGTGGTGGAATCCACGGGAATCTTCACCACGGGCCCCAAGGCATCGGCGCACCTGGAGGCCGGGGCGAGGAAAGTCATCATATCGGCCCCCGCCAAGCAAATCGATCAGACCATTGTCATGGGGGTGAACCACCACCAGTACGACCCGGAAAATCATCGGATCGTGTCCAACGCCTCCTGCACCACCAACTGCCTCGCTCCCCCGGTGAAGGTCCTTCACGAGCGTTTCGGCATCCACAAGGGTTTTATGACCACGGTCCACTCGTACACCAACGACCAGAGAATCCTCGATCTGCCCCATAAGGACCCGCGGAGGGCGAGGGCCGCGGCCCAGAACATCATCCCCACGACGACGGGGGCGGCCAAGGCCCTGGCCCTCGTCATCCCCGGAATGGAGGGCCGGTTCGACGGGTACTCCCTGAGAGTCCCGACGCCGACTGTTTCCGTGGTCGATTTCACCGCCGTTCTCGAAAAGGAGACGGACACGGAAACCCTGAGGTCCGTCTTGAAGGACGCTGCCGAAAAAGAGCTGAAAGGGATCCTGGACTGCTCGGAGGAGCCCCTTGTCTCCAGCGATTACAAAGGGAATCCCCATTCCTCCATCGTGGACATGGATTATACCCAGGTTCTTGCGGGCAACATGGCCAAAGTCGTCTGCTGGTATGACAACGAGTGGGGTTACTCCTGCCGCGTGGCGGATCTGGCGGCTTACATGCATCACAAGGGCGGTTTTTGAAACAAATTGCCGATGCACAGGACGATGCTCACAGACGCGACGACTCGATAGAACCCCACCGGAATGCACTGTGTGCACGTCCATGACCGGTTTTCTTTTCCACACCATTCAGAGGAGGGAGCCTCAAGATGCTGAAAGAAGTCAAATCCAAGGATCGCCCAGAAGACATGTGCATCGGCGGCCGTTCGGATATGAGCCTTCAAGCCTTGCTACGCACTTTTCGTGAACACCTCTTTTACACGCAGGGCCGATTTCCAGGCGGAGCGACCACAAACGACCTATACATGGCTCTTGCCTACACCGTCCGGGATCAACTCCTGCACCGTTGGGTGAAGAGCGTTGAGCAACTGAACAGACAGGACATTCGAATCGTGGCTTATCTTTCGGCTGAATTCCTTCTGGGACCGCATCTGGAAAACAACATGATCAACCTGGGCATTTACGATGAGGTGTGCAGGACCGCAGAGGAAGCCGGCTTCGACATTCAGGCCATCTTCGACCAAGAGGAGGAGCCCGGGCTGGGTAACGGGGGACTGGGCAGGCTGGCTGCGTGCTACCTCGATTCCCTCGCGACCCTTGAGATCCCTGCCATCGGCTACGGCATCCGCTACGAGTTCGGGATTTTCGACCAGGAGATTCGAGACGGCTGGCAGGTGGAACATACCGACGAGTGGCTTCATCTGGGCAATCCCTGGGAGATCGCCAGGCCGGAGATCACTTGTCAAGTGGGCTTCGGGGGGCGCACCGAACCCTATGAAGACGACCGGGGCCGTTACCGGGTGCGCTGGATTCCCCACCGGACCGTGAAGGGCGTCGCCTACGACACTCCCATCCAGGGATACCGGGTGAACACCTGCAACCTTTTGCGTCTCTGGAAGGCTGAAGCGGTGGAGTCCTTCGAGTTCGAGGCCTTCAACGTGGGCGACTACTACGGGGCCGTGGAACAGAAGGTCAAGTCGGAGAACATCACCAAGGTCCTTTACCCCAACGACGAACCCGTTCAGGGCAAGCAACTGCGGCTGGAACAGCAGTATTTCTTCGTGTCCTGCTCACTGCAGGACATGCTGCGCATTCACAAGCTGTTCGGGGGCGACATCAGGCAGTTCTCCGGTCACTTCGCCGTCCAGCTCAACGACACCCACCCCGCCATCGGCGTGGCGGAGCTCATGCGCCTGCTCATCGACGAAAACGGCATGGGCTGGGAGCCTGCATGGGAGATCACCCGCAACACGTTTGCCTACACCAATCACACCCTGCTTCCGGAAGCCCTGGAAAAGTGGCCCGTCAGCCTGTTTGCCGGGCTTTTCCCCAGGCATATGGAGATCATCTACGAGATCAACCGGCGTTTCCTCGACGAGGTGAGGAGTCGGTTTCCCGGGGATGAGGCGCGGGTGGCCCGCATGTCCCTCATCGACGAGACGGGGGATCGGTATGTGCGCATGGCGCACCTGGCCTGCGTCGGCAGCCGCGCCATCAACGGGGTGGCGGAACTCCACACCGGCCTCCTCAAGGAGGACGTCCTGCGCGACTTCCACGACATGATGCCGGAGAAATTCAGCAACAAGACCAACGGGGTCACGCCGCGTCGTTTCATGGTCTTGAGCAATCCCGGCCTGAGCCGGCTCATTACGGAAAAGATCGGTGACACCTGGGTGAGCAAGACGGAGGAGCTGAGGCAGCTGGAACAGTTCGTGGACGACCCCGCGTTTCGGGAGGAGTGGCGGCGGGTAAAACTGGGGAACAAGAGAACGTTCGCCTGGCTGATCCGCGAACGCACGGGGGTCGAAGTGGACCCGTCGTCCCTGTTCGACATCCAGGTGAAGCGGATCCACGAATACAAAAGGCAGCATCTGAACGTTTTCCACATCATCGCCTTGTACAACCGGATCAAAGAGAATCCTTCGGCCGATCTGTGCCCACGGACGTTCATCTTTGGTGGGAAAGCCGCCCCCGGGTATTTCATGGCCAAGCGCATCATCAAGCTCATCAACAGCGTGGCGGAAGTGGTCAACCATGACCCCGATGTGGCGGGCCGTTTGAAGGTGGTGTTCTTCCCCGATTTCAACGTGAAGAACGCCAAGTTCATCTACCCCGCCGCCGACTTGTCGGAACAGATCTCCACCGCCGGCAAGGAGGCTTCGGGAACCGGAAACATGAAGTTCTCCATGAACGGCGCCGTGACCATCGGGACCCTGGACGGCGCCAACGTCGAAATCAGGGAGGAGGTGGGCGCCGAGAACTTCTTCCTGTTCGGGTTGACGGCTGAAGAAGTGATCTCGCTCCAGAGGAACGGGTACCAGCCCATGGAGTTTTACCGGAACAACCCGGAACTCCAGACGGTGATCGAGCGGATCAGTTCCGGCCATTTCTCCAGGGGCGACCGGGAACTCTTCATGCCCCTGGTCGATTCCCTTCTGTTCCACGACACGTTCATGCTCCTGGCCGACTTCGCTCCTTACGTGGAGGCGCAGAAGCAGGTGAGCGCAGCGTACCAGGACCCGGAACGTTGGACCCGCATGTCCATCCTCAACACCGCTCGCATGGGCAAGTTCTCCTCCGACCGGGCCATTCGTGAATACTGCAGGGACATCTGGATGGTGAAGCCGCTCCCGGTCGTTCTGGATTGATGTGTTGGTCGGACAAGGGATCGGCGTGCCGATATTGTCGACCCAGTAGAGACGGTCGAAGGCGTTCCGTTGGAGACGACAGATGTCAAGGAGCGTTTACATTGCAGGGACTGGGCCGGGAAGCGGAAAATCCGTCGTCGTGCTCGGCATGATGGAGCTCCTGGCCCGGCATGGTCGAAAGGTGGGTTTTTTTCGCCCCGTCATCAAGGAAACAACCCATCCCGATTCCTTGACGGCTCTCGCCTTGAGCCATTGTGGCATCACAGGCTCCCGTGACACGATGCATGGCGTCACCATCGACAGGGCGCGGGACCTGATTTCCAGAGGCAGGGAAGACGAGCTGCACGGCGTAATCCTCGAGAAATTCCGGGAGCTGGCCCGGGAATGTGATTTTGTGGTTTGCGTGGGCAGGGATTACAGAGGCATCAGCACGGCCGTCGAGTTCGAGCGCAACGTGGACATCGCCCGGGACCTTGGCGCGCCTCTCCTCCCCGTTGTGGCCGGGCAGGACAGGACGGTCGTCGAGGTGGTGGACGCAGCAGGCGCGCTGGCGGAATTCCTGGAGTCCAAAAAGTGCGATGTCCTCGCGCTGATCGTCAACCGGGTTGCTCCCGATTCGGCTGCTAGGGCGAGTGCATTTTTCCAGGAGGACGTCCGGGCCGGGACTCCCGTGTTCGTCCTGCCGGCGCACCCGCTCCTCGACAAACCCACGGTGGGCGAGATCATGCGAGCCCTCGGGGCCCAACTGCTCCACGGCAGCATGGATCGGCTGGACGGGGAGGTGCTGCACACCAAGGTCGCGGCCATGGAGCTCCCCAACTTCCTCGACCACCTCGAGGAGGGAAGCCTCGTCATCACGCCGGGTGACCGTTCGGACCTCGTGTTGGGGACCCTTCTGGCCGATGCCTCGGCGACGTATCCCGGAGTCGCCGGCCTCATGCTCACAGGGGGCCTCAAGCCGGCGGCGCAGGTGACGCGACTCATCGAAGGGCTCAGGCACTCCCCAGTGCCCATCCTTTCCGTTGGGACCGACACGTTTCTGACGGCCACGGCGGTGCATGCGGTGCGCGCCGAAATCGCGCCGGAAACCCGGAGGAAGATCGCCGGAGCCCTGGGGGTCTTCGAAACCAACGTGGACCTGGAGCGGCTCGAGGGCCGCATCGACGTCCTGCGATCCTCCCGTGTGACGCCGCTCATGTTTCAGCACGACCTCATCGGGCGTGCGCGCGGGATGCGTCAGCGCATCGTGCTCCCCGAAGGAACGGAGGAACGGGTTCTCAGGGCCGCCGAGATCCTGCACCTGCGGGATGTGGTGGACATTACGCTCCTCGGGGACCCTCGCGAGATCCAGGCGAAAATCGCGGCTCTCGGGCTCTCTCTGGGCGAACTCCCCATCATCGATCCCCTCCGCTCGGAGCTCCGCGAGGACTTGGGGCGGACCTACCACGAACTGCGCAAGAACAAGGGCGTCTCGGAGCAAATGGCCATGGACGCCATGACCGATGTGAGCACCTTCGGCACCATGATGGTCCACCGTGGGATCGCCGACGGCATGGTTTCCGGGGCGGTCCACACGACGCAGCAGACGATCCGCCCCGCCCTGGAAATCATCCGCACCAGGCCGGGGAGTCCTATCGTCTCCAGCGTCTTCTTCATATGCCTTCCCGACCAAGTGCTGGTTTACGGGGACTGCGCCATCAACCCCGACCCCAATGCGGAGCAGCTGGCCCACATCGCCGTCAGCTCGGCCGAAACCGCCCAAAGTTTCGGAATTGAGCCTCGAGTCGCCATGCTGTCTTACTCCACGGGCGAGTCCGGCAAGGGGGCCGATGTGGACAAGGTGAAGGATGCGACCCGCATCGCCAAAGAAATCCGTCCGGAACTGAAGCTTGAGGGACCCATTCAATATGATGCCGCCATCGATCCGGACGTGGCGAAGGTGAAACTGCCCCACAGTGTGGTTGCGGGCCATGCGAACGTGTTCATCTTCCCGGACCTGAACGCCGGCAACAACGCCTACAAGGCGGTCCAGCGCGCTGCAGGGGCCGTCGCCATAGGGCCGGTGCTCCAGGGACTCAACAAACCGCTCAACGACCTGAGCCGCGGATGCACCGTGACCGATATCGTCAACACCGTCGCCATCACCGCCATCCAGGCACAGATAGAACGAGGAGCGGCTTCATGAGGGTCGTGGTCGTCAATGCCGGCAGTTCCTCCATCAAGTACGAGGTCTTCGCCCTGGATGGCTGCACCTCCGTGGTGCAGGGGTCGCTCGAAAGGATCGGGACGCGTGAGGCGGGGTTCCGGCGGCGATGGCTGACCGATTCGGAAAGCTGGGAGGATATCGTCGAAACGCGACCAATCGCCGACCACTATGAAGGCTTCCAGTACCTTCTCGATGTGGCGGAGCGCTATCCCACCACTCGTGTTGCCCCCGGAGCATTTTTTGGTTTCGGACATCGTGTCGTCCACGGGGGGGAGGCATTCCGCGAGCCGGTGATCGTCGATGAGGACGTGATATGCAGGATCAAGGACCTGATCCCCCTTGCCCCACTGCACAACCCTCCCAACGTGGCCGGCATTGAGGCCCTTCGCAAGCTGCGCCCGGACGTTCCCAACGTGGCGGTTTTCGACACGGCGTTTCACCAGAGCATGCCGCCCAAAGCCTTTCACTATGCGCTGCCCCATGAACTGCACCGCCTGCATCATGTGCGTCGCTACGGTTTCCATGGGACGTCGCATCAATACGTCACACAGGAGGCATCGAACCACCTGGGGATTCCGTTGGACCAGCTCAACCTGATCACCCTGCATTTCGGAAACGGTGCCAGCGCCATTGCCGTGCGGGGTGGGAAGAGCGCCGACACGTCCATGGGGCTCACGCCCCTGGAGGGACTGATCATGGGGACGCGCTGCGGAGACCTCGACCCCGCCGTTCACTTCTATCTTGCCAGAAAGACGGGCATGACCTTCGAGGCCATGGAAGAGATCCTCAACAAGGAGAGCGGCCACAAGGGGATTTGCGGCCTAAACGACATGCGGGAGATCCAGCGCTGTGCCGAGGAAGGTGATGCCCAGGCCGGCCTCGCCATCGAGATGTTCTGCTACCGGGTCAAGAAGTACATCGGCGCCTACACTGCGGTGCTTGGCCGTGTCGATGCCGTCATCTTCACCGGCGGTATCGGTGAGAACGCAACGTTCATCTGGGCGCGTGTATGCGAGGGGCTGGAACACCTGGGAATCGCCGTCGATGGTGCAAGAAACGAAGCGGTGTCGGGGACGGTCGCGGAAATCCAGAAAGACCGTGCGCCCGTCAGGGTCCTCGTGGTCCGGACGGACGAGGAACTGGAAATCGCGCGGCAGACCATCCGCACCATCGAAAAGTCGAATCTGTCAAAGAACGGGATCATTTGAAAGGAAGGAGTCATGGAAAACAACCGGCGCTCTTGTGCTCACAAAGGGATTCCCCGCCGAGCCTTTCTTGCGATGATGGGTGCTGCCGGGGCCACCCTGGCCGGCGTTGCAGTGGCCGCCGAGTCCCTCGCCAGAGAGGTCATCGCCATCCGGGAGGTCAAGGAGGGGGAGGACGTCTTCGCATATGTCGCGAGAATCAAGGGGCGCTTCGATCAGACGCTCTATCGGCAGGTGATCGGCGCCGCCAACGCATTCAAGGAGGGCGATGTTGCTATCGGTGTCGGCGCAAAGGATGAGGCGACTCGGCAGAACGCCAGAGCGCTTCTTTCCAACACGAAGATCAAGGACCTGTTCGTGCATCCGCTCCTGGAAGACGACTTGCAGAAGTTGATCTGGAAGACCACGGACCGCGACGGCTACGAGACGGTCAAGGACTGGACCATGGGGCAGTTTAAAACATTTCTTCTGACCCAGCCCGAAACCGCAATCAAGGGCGTCATGGCCGGCCTGACCAGTGAGACCATTGGATGCGTCCCCAAGCTCATGACCAATGAGGAGCTCATCGCCATCGGCCAGAAGATCTTCAACCCCCTGCCGGGCACCAACATGGGGGCCAAAGGCTACATGGGCGCCCGCATTCAGCCCAACTCCCCGACGGACCATCCCGAAGACGTGGTCTGGCAGGTCTTTGACGCCTTTTCCTATGCAACGGGGGACATCGTCATCGGGACCAACCCGGTGGACAGCCAGGTGAAGAGTGTGGCTGCCGTGCAGGAAGCCCTCAAAGACGTGGTCGACACGTTCCAGCTGCAGGACATCATTCCCTGGTGCGTTCTTTCCCACATTGACGTCCAGGCGGAGGTCGGCAAGGCCTACCCGGGATCGGTTGCCACCATGTTTCAGAGCCTGGCTGGAACGGATGACTGCAACAAGACCTTCGACGTGACGGTCGAGAAGATCCTGAAATATGCGGAATCCAAGAGGGGGGAACGCTACGGGCTCTATTTCGAGACCGGCCAGGGGTCCGAGTTCACCAACGGCGCCGCCGGCGGCGTGGACATGATGGTGCTGGAATCCCGAAAGTACGGCTTCAGCAGGGCCGTGGCCATGGAACTGGCCAGGGTGCAGCCCACTGGGGCGTGGCTCCATGTGAACGATGTGGCCGGATTCATCGGCCCGGAAGTTTTCAGGACCCGCGAGCAACTGGTGCGGTGCTGCCTGGAAGACATCGCCATGGGAAAGCTTCACGGGCTGACCATCGGCCTCGATATCTGCTCCACGCTGCACATGGAGGTCACTCTGGACGACCTGGACTGGTGCCAGGACCAGATCATGCCGGCCAACCCCGCCTACCTCATCGCTCTCCCCACAAAGAACGACCCCATGCTGAGTTACCTCTCCACGTCGTTCCAGGACCATGTGCGATTGAGGAAAGAGTTCGGCTACAGGGTCAACGATGCCATGTGGGAATTCTACAAGCGGATCGGCATCGTGGATGCGAACAACCAGTACACCGAGCACTTGGGTGACCCCCTCTGGGTTTATTATCAGTACTGCCTGGCAAGGGGCGACAAGCGCTCCATGAACGAAATCTTCGCCGAGGGCCGCAAGAAGATCCAGGAAGTGGAGGCGAGGGGCGTGGACATTGCCACCGGCCACGGCAGGAACATGTGGGACCTCAACCCTCAGCTGGAAGCCAAGGTCAAATCTCTTTACGAGGACGCCAAGATCTCTCTGTGGGCTGAGCTCAGCCCCGACTTCACACAGACCATCCCCAATGCATTATCGGTCATCACGCTCTCCAGGGACCGCGACGACTACATCGCTCATCCGGAAACGGGGGAAAGACTGAGTCCTCAATCCATTGCAGTCCTGGAGAGCCTCAGGGATTCGTGGGGTGGGAATCCTCCCAAGGGCCAGATCGTCATCTCCGACGGTTTGAACGCCAAGGCCATCATGGATGAGGGACATCTAGCGCCCTACCTGGATGAAGTGAGGAAGTTGCTTGCGGAGGCTGGCGCCCCCATGAGCGAGAAGAACATCATCGTCACCAGCGGAAGGGTCCGGGCCGGGTATCGCATCGGCGAACTGCTGTTCGGAAAAGCAGACCCCAACGGTTTTCGAGGGGTGCTCCACATCATAGGTGAGCGGCCCGGGACCATGCACCACTCTTATTCCGTTTACATCACCGTGACCAGGGGCAGCACATGGGGGGACAAGAAGATTGATCATGATATCACGAAACTCGTGTGCAACATCGCCGATACGGCACTGGCACCGAGGGAAGCGGCCAGGGAGACCATCACCATCATCAGGGAACTGGTTGGGAAGAACGTCAATGGCAGCCGACGCCTGGGGAACGCATGAACGAATGCAACCCTCGCCGGTTTTTCAGAAAAGGAATGCCTGCAGTGATAGACGCTCGTAATTGCTGCATGGCTGAAAAAATCAAGAACGTCACGGCCGTGACCATCCGGGCCGTCCCCTCCGATGACAAGGAAAGAGTCGAGGAGTCCTTCAAGTGAGGACGGTGTACCGCACCTCTCCCTACCCTTGTCATCCCGAAGAACATGAACATCGCCTGCGGCGGTGCCACCGTAAAAAGGGCCCATGGTGACCTGCCCACGCCAACCATGGAGAAACGGATGCGCCTTCCTCTCAACAAGACCAAGATCGTCTGCACCATCGGACCGGCATCACGTTCCCGAGAAGTGATGGAGAAGTTGCTCATGGCCGGAATGAACATCGCCCGCCTCAATTTCTCCCACGGTGATTTCACGGGACACAAGGAAGTGATCCAGGACCTCCGCGCGGCGGCCAGCTCCACCGGGCACCGACTCGCCATCATGGCGGACCTGCCCGGTCCCAAGATGCGCATTGGTAAATTTGCTTCCGAGCCCGTGGAAATGAAGCCGGGGGATTACTTCACGCTCACGACCGACGATATCGCGGGGGATGAAAAGAGGGTCTCCGTCAGCTTCACCCGTCTCCCCCAGGTGGTGAAACCCGGCGACACGCTCTATCTCAACGATGGTTTGATCCAGGTCGATGTGGATCAGGTCCAGGGAAGCGACGTCCGCTGCCGGGTTGTTGTGGGCGGTGAACTGCGTTCACGCAAGGGGCTCAACCTGCCGGACATCGACCTCGGCATCCGCGCCTTCACGGAACATGACCGCAATTGCATGAAGTTCGCTCTCGAAAACGGTGTGGACGCGGTGAGCCAGTCCTTTGTGGAAAACGCCGCCGACATTGACGCCGTCCGCGATGCAGCGGCGGCCTTGGGGCACCATCCCTTCGTCATCGCCAAGATCGAACGGACAAGGGCGCTCAGTCACCTGGACGATATCATCGCCGCGGCGGACGGTATCATGATCGCCCGTGGGGACCTGGGCGTGGAACTGCCCATTGAACAGATTCCCGTGGTGCAAAAGCAGATCATGCGCAAGGCCAACATGTGGGCGAAACCGGTGATCACGGCAACACAGATGCTGGAATCCATGATCGCAAATCGACGCCCCACCCGTGCGGAGGCGACGGATGTGGCCAATGCGATCCTCGACGGGACGGATGCCGTCATGCTTTCGGGCGAATCGGCCATGGGGAGCTACCCGGTCGATTCAGCGGCCATGCTCGCCAGAATTGCCGCCGCCATCGAGCCATACCGCACCATGACGAGTGCCAGGGAACTGTTCAGGGACATCGACCTCAAGGGCAAGTTGCCCCCTGCAAGGCTGATCGACCTCAGCGTGGAGACCACCCTGGAGTATTCCGACCCTGCGGCGATATTCGTTCCCACCCACAGCGGCAAGACGGCAAGGAGCATCGCCCGGTTCCACCTCCCCGTGTGGCTTGTGGCCGTCAGTTCACAGGAAACGACCTGTCAGCAGCTGCAGTTCTCCTCGGGGGTGCACCCCGTTTGCGAGGCGGAGCACCCCGGGAACTGGAAGACCTACGTTTCGGAGTGGCTCCGGGCGACAGGAATGGAGGGGAAGCTCGCGCTGGTCACCGAAGGCCCTTCCCGCAGACACCCCGACGCCAACAACCGCCTGGAAATCGTGGACCTGAGCCGTCGGGAGGGTGTCTGAGAGGTTGAGGGTTTGCGGCTGATGCCAAGACGGCGTGTTCCGTATTTACGGCAAAAGAACTGATCGATATGCCGGGTGGGGAGCTATGGTGTGAAAGCGCCCCGGGGGAGGGGGCATGCTCTTCGTTTCGGCTCCCTACGTATCAGGAACAACATCCGTCGAAATAAGGGACAAGGACGATCGCCGTGAAGACAACAAGAACGACCGCCTGCTTGAAAACCACGGCATGGATCATTGCCCTGGCCCTGTTGAACACCGATGCATGGGCCCAGTCGGAGCCGGGCCTTACCCTGCCGCCCCCCGCTTCGGTGGAGGAGATTGTCACACCCCTGGAGCTTTCGTTCACACCGAAACCGGATTGGCCAAGGGTCACGGAACGGCTCAAAGACGCACATGAGGACGCGCCTCCGTTCCTGCGGGATTCCAGACTCAACCTTCATGTTCGCAGTGCCTACTTCTTTGAGGAGGAGTTCGACGAGAGCAAGAAGGAGGCTTGGACAGCCGGGGGGTGGGTGGAGTAGAAATCGGGGTGGCTTTGGGACCACCTGGGGGTTGCGGCGACCGTCTACATTTCCCAGGCTCTCTATGCGCCGGACGATCGGGATGGCACCACACTGCTGGAACGGGGGCAGAATGGTTTTGCCGTCTTGGGTGAAGCATACGGTCGAATCAAGATCCGGGGTGAGAATGAGTTCCGTTTCTTTCGCCAGACGTATGACAACCCTTACATCAACAAGAACGACGGCAGGATGGTTCCCAACACCTTCGAGGGCTACACGTTTCGCGGCATGGTCGGTGATGAGAAATCCACCGGGTCGTTGATATACGTGGCCGGCTACGTTTCCAAGATCAAGGAGCGCAACCAGGACCGATTCGTGTGGATGTCGGAAGACGCCGGGGCCGACGTCAAACGGGGAACCATCATGGGTGGGGCGCTCTACACCAGGGGACCTTGATCCGTCGGGGCCATTGAGTATTATACGGAGGATACACTCAAAATCTTCTACGCGGAGGGCAAACGTCGATGGAAACTGGGTGAGCACTGGGGATTGGCCCTGAGCGCTCAGGTCTCCGATCAGAGGAGTGTGGGGGACGAGCGCCTCACGGGGTCTTCTTTCCACACCGCCCAGGGAGGGATGGCGTTGGACGTCAGTTACCGCCACACCGTTTTCACCTCGGCCTTTACCAGCACCGACGCAGACCGGGACATGGTCAGCACCTGGAGCTCATACCCCGGATTCACCAGCTGCCAGGTGAGAGACTTCAACCGCGCCGGGGAAGACGCCCTGATGTTCAAACTCTCCTATGACTTCAAGCGCTTTGTGGAGGGACTCAGCGCATATGCTCTCTGCACCGTGAGCACGGGTCGCAGGAACGCTGCCACCAGAAAGGACCTTCCCGAAGAGAACGAGTTCGATGCCGACCTTCAGTACCGGTTTCAGCACAAGTGTCTGAAGGGCCTTTCCCTGCGGTTCCGCTACGGAACGGTTCACGAGTCGGGAGGAGACCGAATTCATCAGGTTCGCGGTTTTCTCAACTACGATCTGCCGCTCCTTTGACGGGGGGGGGGACGGACCCCGGTCCGCCTGATGCGGCAATGCTTCATGAGGAGTTCACAGAAACATGATTCTGGCAGGGGATATCGGAGGCACGAACACCAGGCTGGCGCTCGTTGAGGCGGCGGGTGGCGGCCTGCGGATAAAGGCTGAAAAGACCTTTTCAAGCCGCGAACGGACGAGTCTCGAAGCGGCGCTCGCGGAATTCCTCTCCCTTCACCCCTGCGATCTTACCGGGGCTTCCTTCGGGATTGCCGGGCCTGTGCGCAACGGTCGCTGCGAGGCGACCAACCTTCCCTGGGTGGTCGATTCCAAGGCTGTTGCGAAACGCCTCCACCTCAAGCAGGTCGGCCTCATCAACGACCTCGAGGCCAATGCCTACGGGATCGCCGCCCTTCAGAGCAGGGATTTCGTGATTCTCAACAAAGGCGCTCGGAACTCAAAGGGCAACCGGGCGATCATCTCGGCAGGCACCGGACTGGGGGAGGCGGGCATGTACTGGGACGGTGAAACCCATCGGCCGTTCGCCTCGGAAGGGGGCCACGTGGACTTCGCTCCACGCAACCTCTTGGAAATGGAGCTGCTCGACTACTGCTTGAAGCGCTACCAACGGGTGAGCTACGAGCGGCTGGTATCGGGGCCCGGCCTGGTTAACGTGTATGCATTTCTGAGGGACACGGGGAAGGCTAAGGAGCCCGCCTGGCTGGCGGAACAGATCCGCCGGGGGCTTGACCCCGCCCCGATCATTTCTCAGCACGCCCTCGAAGGTAAAAGCCTGCTGTGCATCCAAGCCATGGAAATCTTCGTGTCCCTTTACGGGGCCGAAGCGGGCAACCTGGCCCTCAAGCTCATGGCCACCGGCGGGGTGTACCTGGGTGGAGGCATTGCCCCCAGGATCATTTCCAAACTCAAAGAGGCCGAATTCATGAACGCCTTCACCGCGAAAGGGCGCATGAGGCCACTCCTCCAGGATATGCCTGTCCGGGTCATCATGAATCCCAAGACGGCGCTTCTGGGGGCCGCACGGCACGCTGCCCTTGGATTGTGCCGGTGAACGGGCGTTCGGCCCGGCCCGAATTAGGTGCAATCCATGAAAAAAGGTGTATGGTGTTGCCCCAGGAGATGCGGAGAGTCGGCTCGGGGCTTGTCTGCACCTCGAGGCGACTATCGGTTTTAGAGACACAATGAACAAGGAAAGGAAGGAGAGCATCGTGAGCAAGATTCTCGCAACGGTGGGAAGAGAAATCCTGGATTCCCGGGGCAACCCGACGGTTGAAGTGGAAGTGTTCCTTGAAGACGGCGCCTTCGGCCGGGCCGCGGTTCCGTCCGGCGCGTCCACGGGGGTCCACGAAGCCCTGGAACTGCGTGACGGGGACAAGTCCCGTTACGGCGGAAAAGGGGTTCTGAAAGCAGTCGCACACGTGAATGGAGAAATCGCCGAACGAATCGAAGGCATGGATGCCCTGGACCAGAAGGCCGTGGACAACGCCATGCTGGCCCTGGACGGAACACCCAACAAGAGCAGGTTCGGGGCGAACGCCATCCTGGGAGTCAGTTTGGCCGTCGCTCGGGCTGCGGCGGACTGGGTGGGCCTCCCCCTTTACCGGTACCTCGGTGGGGTGGCGGCCCATCTGCTGCCGGTGCCCATGTTCAATATTCTCAACGGCGGTGTCCATGCCAACTGGCAGGGAACCGACTTCCAGGAGTTCATGATCGCCCCGGTGGGCGCCCCGAGTTTTGCCGAGGCCCTGCGTTGGGGCAGTGAGGTGTACCAGGCCCTCAAGGGCGTTCTCAAGTCCAGCGGCTACGGGACGGGCGTGGGAGACGAGGGTGGGTTTGCACCGGCCCTGAAAACCAACTCCGAAGCGGTGGAGATCATCCTGAAGGCCATCGAGAAAGCGGGCTACAAGCCCGGGGATGACATCGTCATCGCCCTCGACCCGGCGACCAGCGGGTTTTACGAGGATGGGCTCTACCACCTGCGAACCGAAGGACGCAAGATCACTTCGGCGGAAATGGTGGAGCTTTGGACGGACTGGGTGAACAAGTATCCCATTGCGGTTCTGGAAGACGGCCTGGCGGAAGACGACTGGGATGGATGGAAACTGCTCAACAAGGCGCTGGGGGACCGGATCGAACTGGTGGGCGACGATCTGTTCGTCACCAACGTGAAGCGCATCGCCCGGGGAATTGCGGAGAACTGTGCCAACGCCGTTTTGATCAAGCTCAACCAGATCGGTTCCCTGAGCGAGACGACGGCGGCGATCGAAATGGCCCGGAAAGCAGGCTGGGGTTCAATGGTCTCCCACCGGTCGGGGGAGACGGTGGACAGTTTCATCGCCGATTTCACCGTGGCCATGGCCACGGGACATCTCAAGACCGGTGCCCCCTGTCGCGGGGAGCGGGTGGAGAAATACAACCAGCTCCTGCGCATCGAACAGGAACTGGGATCCGGCGCGGTTTACGCCGGGAAAAAAGCCTTCGTCCGCTAGCAGTGCGACAGAGTGTTCTGTTGCAGGCTTCCTCCCTTGCCGTCACTCATGGTGCCGGCAAGGGAGGAAGCCACATTAAGAGAGAAGACCACACGAATCCAGGGGAATCGTCAAATCTTCTCGAACATTCCTCGTCGAGATTTTGAGGGGACACGTCATGAAAATCCTCAGGGCGCCGAGAATGGAGCGGTGCATCGGGTGCCACTGCTGTTCCCTGGCCTGCGCCCGATTGGTGCACAGGCAGCTGTCGTGGGACACGGCCGGAATACGGATCTCCTCATCGGGAGGCCTTTCCACGGGTTTCGAGGCCAGGACCTGTCTGGCGTGCCTCCCCGCCCCCTGCGCGGAAGCCTGTCCCACCGGTGCCTTTGCCCAGCGGAAGGGCGGCGGTGTGGTGGTGAAAAAGGACCTGTGCATCCGGTGCGGCGAATGCGCCAGGGCCTGCCCCGTCGATGCCGTCTTCCTCGATCCAAAGGGCGAGCCCTTCGTATGCATCCACTGCGGGCGCTGCGTCTCCTTTTGCCCCCACGACTGCCTGGAGCTGGCGGAAGTGGAGAAACGCGGAGCGGCAGACGCCGACGGGGAGGAGAGTGCCTCATGATCAGGGATCACTTCAGGATACTCATGGTGGACCTTGCCGCAGGACGGGGAACCATCGAAAGCCTCGATGGCCGGGACATCGTGGCAGGCGGGAGCGGCCTTGCGGCCATGCTTTTCGACCGTTACGGCCTTCCGGAGCATCCCTGGGGGGACCCCGCGCAGCCCCTCATCTTCGCCATCGGTCCCCTCACGGGCTATTTCCCTCTCATGAGCAAGACCGTTTGCGCCTTCAAATCCCCCTACCACGACCAGTACGCCGAGAGCCATGCAGGTGGGCGCTCGGCCCTTTCCCTCAGGTTTGCGGATTTCGACGCAGTGGTGATCCGGGGGAAAGCGCCCACGCCCTCCTGCCTCTCCATCGGATCGAGGCACCTGGATCTAAGAGATGTCCACTTCCTCCGGGGCATGGACCTTCTTAAGACGGGAAAGATGCTGAGGCGCATGTACAAAGGGGCGGGACACCGCAGCATTCTCCGCATCGGGCCTGCGGGGGAAAACCTTTCCCCCATGGCCTGCATCAATGTGGACACGTATCGGCACTTCGGCAGGCTCGGCTGCGGTGCGGTGATGGGAGCGAAAAACCTCAAGGGAATCGTCATCCTGGGGGACGGTTCCTTTCCTCTTCCCGATGGGAAAGCCTATTCCAAACTCTTTGCCGACGTGCACCGCAAAATGACGGATACGGACATGATGGAGAAGTACCACAACTACGGCACGGCCATCAACATGGCGGTCCTGAACGGTCTGCAGGCTCTCCCCATCCGGAACCTGCAGAAGACGAGCGATGCCGGCGTGGAGGGTATCACCGGGGAGGCTTTTGCCCGGGACACACTGCTGCGCAACGTAGCCTGCGCCGGGTGCCCGGTGGGGTGTATTCACCTGGGATTTGTCCGGGAGCGCTTCACGGAAGAGCACCGCTACCTCTACCGGCAGGTTTCCTACGACCATGAACCAATTTTCGCTGCAGGTGCCATGCTTCACGTGACCAACGCCTTCTCCGTACTGTCCATCCTGGACGCGGCAGAGCGGGAGGGCCTAGATGTCATGTCCGCCGGGGTCGCCCTGGCATGGGCCACGGAAGCCTCCGAAAAAGGCCTCCTCTCCACCCGGGAAACCATCGTGCCTCTCCAGTTTGGCGACGGGTCCGCCTACCGGGAAGCCATCCACCACCTTGGGGCAGGTTCCAACGACTTTTACCGGCTTCTCTCCCAGGGGACGATGAAGGCCGCCGCCCATTACGGGGGAGGTGACTTTGCCTCTGTCCTCGGCCAGGAGATGGCGGGCTACGCCACGGGAGAGGTGTTTTTCGTCTCCCAGGCGCTGGGCTTTCGCCACTCCCATCTTGACGCAGGAGGCTACTCCTACGATCAGAAACACCAGAACCCCGACGTCGACGGGGCGGTCCGGTTCCTGGTCGAGGACGAACGCGCCAGGGTCCTGCTGACTTCCATGGTGAGCTGTCTCTTTGCAAGGGGCGTTTATGGGGAGGAGGTCCTCTCCGATTCCCTGCGCTCCATCGGCTACACCAGCCTCGCCGACGATCTTCGAAAGGTTTCCCTCCACGTGCAGAGGCTGAGATGGCGAACACGTCTCCGGACGGGTTTCGATCCCCTCAAGGTGGCGATCCCCAAGCGCTTCCTGGAGGTGGAAACCTGGCGGGGGAGAATAGACGGATCGTATCTGAATGCCCTCAAGGACGCCTATGGTGCGGCGATCTGCGCCCTTGCCGGCCCTGATGATGAAGCGCTCCCTCAAGGGGTGTCACCGTGACCCATTTGCGTCGGTGGCCCCCGAGAGGATGACACGAATTGAGACCGAAGTCTTTCCAGGATGCGGTTTTCCACGTTTATCGAAAGGAGTCTCACCCGTGGCTTATGAAATCTTGGGAAACAAGGACGGTTTCCTCCATGTCAGGATCTCGGGTGTCATGAAGCTGGCGGACCAGCAGTCTCTGCAGCGTGCCGGCATGGAGTGGACGGCTGCTGGGGGGAAGGTGAGGGTGCTCGTCACCCTTGTTGACTTTCAGGGTTGGGAAAAGGGAGTAGACTGGGGCGACATCGGCTTTTTCATGGCTCACGGAGACGACATTGAGAGAATGGCCATCGTGGGAGATGAAAAGTGGAAGGACCATGTGTTCGCCTTTGTTGGAAAGGGGTTTAGGAAAACGGAGATCGAGTTCTTCGGGCCTTCTTCGGCAAAGGAGGCGGATAGATGGCTACGCGCATGAGCGGAAACACGACCAACCTCTTCGGGCCCCCTCCCAAAGGGCTGTTCCTGGTCCCAGGGGAGTGCGGCGGTATTCAGGGTACCCGGCGACAGCCTGGGAGGTGCCGCTTTGACCCTCGCGGTGTTAGACCGCTCCGTTGCGGGAGAGGAGGGGTAAAAATGGACACCAAACAGAGGAAAAAGATGCGCTGGGCGGTGCTTTTCACCTGCGTTCTGCTTCTGAGCCCGGGGGCCCTCTGGGCCCAGGGGCTCGGGAAGGTAAAGTCCAAGGCACAGGCGCAGCCCAAGGAAGCAAGAATCCCTTCGGACCTCGCCCCGGAACAGGTGGACAGCTACCTGGCGCAACTGACCGACGAGCAGGCGAGGAAACTGCTTGCCGGCGAACTCAAAGAGAAGGCAACGGAGAAGTCCAAGAAGGACAAGGCGGATCAGGTTGTTCTAAGAGATACCGGGTTCACCGCCGCTTTCTATGGAGCGCAGAAGGCCCTGTCGGCTCTTTACGACCAACTGGCCTGGAGCATTGCCCACGCCCATGCGCCGACCGAATCGGAGGTGTGGGGGAAGCTCCTTGGAGGTGGCGGACTCGTTCATCTTCTTGGGGATCTGGCCCTCCTGTTTTGCATCGTTCTCCTCGGCTGGGGATTGGAGAGCCTCCTCCTGCTCAAGTCCGAGAAATTCCGAAGCCGCCTGTTGGAGAGAATCCCGCAGGGCGTTGGGGAAAAAGCAGGCATCTTCCTCTCAAGGGGAATGCTGACCGCCCTGGGGCTTGGCGTCTATGTGCTGGTCACCTTCTTGGGGTATTTTGTTCTCTTCGGGCGGAGGCAGACAGGCGAGATTCTACCTGCCACGCTCATCATGACCTATTATTTCCGGGCTATCCAATGGGCCGCCCGTCTCATTGCCTCTCCCAGGATCCCCGAACTGAGACTGGTCAACCTGTCCGATCCCGATGCCCGTTTCCTCTACAAATGGATGCTGTGGATCACTGCGTCCGTTGTTCCCACATCGACCCTGGCACTGGCCCTGCACAAATCCGGCGCCCCCCGGGAGTTGGTCCTGCTGGTCTATTCCAGCGCAGGACCCATCATGAGCCTCATCATTTCCGTCATGATCTGGCGGGTGCACCGGCGGGTGGCGACGGCCATCTGCCCGACCGGAGATATGGGAGACATCCCGAAAAATCCTCTTCTCAGAAAGTGCGCCGATACCTGGCACTACTGGGCGATCCTCTTTGTCCTGGCAGTGGGCGGGTACTGGTGGGCAAGGGTTCTCACCCACGGTGATGCGACGATCCTCCGACTGGTTTTGAGCCTTTTTCTGGTCCCCCTTTGCATCGCGTTGGATCACGGGCTGCGGCAGATGCTCGACCGTTTGGGGAGAAAGCCCCAGGAAGTGATCGATTTCACTTCGCCGGATCAAACCGAGGAAAGGGAACCCGTCGAGTTCACCGCAGAGGACTTGAGGGCCCGAAGCGAGAAGACCCCATCGAAGGAAATCAGCATCTATTTTCCACTGATGCGCAAGGCATTCCGTGGCGTGCTCCTGATATTCCTCATTTTTGCAGCCTTGGAACTCTGGGGCATCGACTTGGACGTCGGCTGGATCTTTGCCAAGAGTGTCCTTGGCGTCGTCATTGCCGTGCTGCTGGGGGTGATTGCCTGGGAAGTGGCGAAGGCAAGCATCGATCGGAGAATCGAAGAGGAAATGCCTTTTCAAAGCGATGAAGCCGAAGAGGGGGGCTCCGGGGGGTCCCGCAGCGGAACTCTGCTGTTGCTCCTCCGGAAGTTCATCCTCGTCACCCTTCTTGTCATCGTGGGATTCAGCGTCCTCGCTTCCCTCGGGGTAAACATCGGTCCCCTGCTCGCCGGTGCCGGAGTAATCGGTCTTGCCATCGGCTTTGGGTCCCAGACGCTCGTGAAGGACATCATCTCCGGGATCTTCTTCCTCATCGACGACGCTTTTCGCGTGGGGGATTACGTGGAGGCCGGCACGGCCAAGGGAACGGTGGAGCACATATCCCTGCGCTCCATCAGGCTCCGGCACCCACGGGGACAGATCTTCGTGGTTCCCTTCGGGGAACTCAACATGGTTCAGAACTTCACCCGCGATTACATCATCGAAAAGCTCGACATCCGGGTCCGCTTCGACTCCGACCCCGATACCATCCGTAAGATCATCAAAAAAATCAACAAGGAAATCAGGAAGGAGGAAGAATTTGCCAGTGTCCTCCTGAGCGACATCAAGTCGGCGGGAGTGCGCGCCATGGACGACTCGGCCATGATCATGCGGGTGAAATTCAAGTGCATCCCCGGCGAGCAGTTCGTCCTTCGCCGGGAAGTCTATCAGCGCATCCAGAAGGCCTTCAAGGAGAAGGGGATCGAGTTTGCCCATCGAAACGTGACGGTTTACCTGCCGCCACAGCCCAGCTCCGGTGGGACGCCGACAACACCTGGGGGGGAGAGCGTCCCCCTGGAGGCTGCCGGAGCTGCCGCCGCAGCTGCACTGGCGCAGGAAGAGGCGGAAGCGCTCGCCAAGGCAGGGGGAAAGAAGAAGGGTGGGGAGTAGTCCCCTCCCGCAGGGAGGCTCCCCCGGGAGGTTTGCAACGCATCTTCACGTGGCAATTGCTACGGGCAGATCGGTTTCTGATCCAGGGGGGAGATTTCGGATGCCTGCCAGCCGCCTCCGAGGGCTTTATAGAGCTGCACGATGACCAGGAGCTGATTGAGCTGGGTCTGGGCGAGAACGGTCTCGGCGGGAAAAAGCTGCTGCTGGTTCTGGAGCACTTCGTAGTAGCTTGCCTTTCCGGCCACGTAGCGTTTGAGGGACACCGACACGGCTTCCTCATAGGCCTTTACGGCCCGGGACTGCTGTGCACGGACGTCTTCCAGTTTCTGTCGGGTGATGAGGGCGTTGGACACTTCCTGGAAGGCATTGAGGGCCGTTTGTGCATAGGCCAGCTTGGCTTCCTCCCAAGCGGCTTTCGCCTGCCGGTGCCGGGCGATCAGTGCGCCTCCCTGGAAGATGGGGCCGGTCATGGTGCCGGCCACGGCCCAGAAATTGGCGGTGCCGGCACTGAAGGCGGACAGCTCGGGACTGACCCTCCCCAGCAGCGTCGTGAGACCGATCCGCGGGAAGAAATCGGCGACGGCGACTCCCACCTGTGCATTGGCCGCCCGCAGGTTCTGCTCCGCTTGGCGGATGTCGGGGCGACGCTCAAGGAGCCCCGAGGGGAGCCCTGCTGGGATTTCCGGGGGCGTCGACTGGTCCAGCAGGGTTGCGCTGCGCTCAACCGGACCGGGATTGCGTCCCAGGAGGACATTGATCTGGTTTTCCTTGACGACGATCTGACGCTCCACTTCAGGAACGTTGGCGGCCACCGTCCCCAGCAACCCTTCCGCACTGGACGTTTCCAGCTTGGATGCCACGCCGCCTTCCAGGCGCTGTGTGAAGATCTTCAGCGTGTCCTCGAAAGACTTGGCGTTGCGCTTGGCGATGTTCAACTGGAGATCCAGCTGCAGCAACTCAAAATAGGCCTGGGCCACCGCACTCACCAGAGAGATCATGACGCCCCGCCGTGCCTCGTCCGTTGCGAAAAGCTGGGCCCTTGCGGCTTCATTGAGGCGGCGGATGCGCCCCCACAGATCAATTTCCCAGAAGACGCTCAGGTCCAGCAGGGCGGAGTCCGTCGTCTGCCCCCCGTTGGGGCTGGGGCTGGTGAGAAAGCTGTTTCTGCCGGTGGCGATGCTTCCGTCATAATTGATGGCCGGGAAAAACTGGGCCCGGGCCTGGGCCGCGATCTGCCGGGCCTGTTCCACGCGTGTCACCGCCACCCGCAGGTCGTAGTTGTTCTGGAGGGCTTCGGAAATCAATTGCTGCAGCGTCGGATCTTCAAAAACCTGCCACCAGGGGAGGTCAGCGAGGGATGCCTGTCCCGCAGGGCTTTCCGCACTCCGGAAGTTTTCGGGGGCATCCACCGCAGGTTTTCTGTAATTGGGTCCCAGGGCGCAGCCGTTGATGAAAAAAAACAAAAGCGACAACAGGGTCAGTTGCTGTGCAAGCCGTTCCATCATTCGTGCCCTCCACCGGGACCGCGGGTCGTTGGTCCATTCGTCTGCGGTGTTTCGTGTTTGACGCCCCGATGAGACAGTCGCTCCACCACATAAAACGTCACCGGAATGAGAAAGATGGCGATGAAGCTCGCCATTATCATGCCGCCGATGACGGCGAACCCCATGACTTGGCGGGAGAGCGCCCCTGCGCCGCTGGCCTTGGCCAGGGGCACACAGCCCAAGATGAACGCAAAAGACGTCATGAGGATGGGCCGAAGCCGCAGGCGGGCGCCCTCGAGGGACGCCTCCATGAGTGGTTTGCCCTGTTCGACCCCCATCTTGGCGAACTCCACGATGAGGATGGCGTTCTTGGCGGCGAGGCCGATGAGCATGACCAGGCCGATCTGGGCGTAGATGTTATTTTCAAAACGGCCGACCCACAGGCCCAGAAAGGCACCGGCCACGGCGACGGGAGTGCCGAGAAGGACGCTGAAGGGCAGGCTCCAGCTCTCGTACTGGGCGGCAAGGATCAGAAAGACGCAAAGGAGTGAAAACCCGAAGATGACGGCCGGCGACACCCCCTCCTGGGCCTTCTTCTCCTGAAAGCTCATGCCGAGGTAGTCAAATCCCATCTCTCGTGGCATGGTCCGGGCAAAGACCTCCTCCATGGCCTTCATGGCCTGGGCGGAGCTATAGCCGGGTTTGGCGGAGGCGTTGATCTGGGCGGAACGGTACAGGTTGAACCGCATGGTGAACTCGGGGCCCGCCGTCGGATGGAAGCCCGCCATGGCGGAGAGGGGCACCATGTTGCCGTCGCCGTTGCGCACAAAGAATTGGGCCATGTCGTCGGCACGGGTGCGGTAGTCCCCTTCCGCCTGCACGTAGATCTGCCATTGGCGGCCGAAGCGGTTGAAGTAGTTCACGAAGATGCCGCCCATGAAGCACTGGAGCGTCTGGTAAACGTCCTTGAGAGGCACGCCCTGTTTCAAGACTTTGTCACGGTCCACATCCACCGAGACCTGCGGGACCAGAGGGCGGAATGTGGTGCTCACACTCGCCAGCTCTGGCCGTTCCCGGGCGGCGGCCACAAATTTCTGAACGTTTTCGGATAGAAAGGCCATGTCCTTGCCGGTCCGGTCCTGGAGGAGAAAGGTCACCCCGCCGGCGGCCCCAATGCCTGGAATGGCGGGAGGCGAGAAAGCAAAGCCGATGGCCCCGGTGATCTCGCGAAACTTGGCGTTCAGGTGGGCCATGATCGCCCCGTACTTTTCCTCGGGCTTCTTGCGCTTCCCCCAGTCTTCCAGGGTGATGAAGAAAAAGCCGCTGTACGTGTTCTGCACCTGGCTCAGCATGCTGTAGCCCACAATGGACGAGTAGTATTGCACCCCGGGGGTCGCTTTCAGAATTTCCTCGGCCTGCTTCATGATTGCATCGGTGCGCTGCAGGGAGGCCGCATCGGGCAGCTGCACCCCGGCGTACATGTACCCTTGGTCTTCCTCGGGCAGGAAGCTCATGGGGATCCCCTTGCCCAGAAAACCCGTGAACACCGTGATGCCTGCAAGGAGCACGAGGGATATGGCGCTTTTGCGGATAAGGAGGCCGCAGGTGCTCACATACCCGTTGGTAGCCCGGTCGAACACCCTGTTGAACCCCCGGAAGAAGAGGGCGATAGGGCCTCGCGACTGTTTTTTGGGGCGGAGCAAAAGGGATGCGA
Source organism: Deltaproteobacteria bacterium (assembly GCA_012517315.1). Lineage (GTDB taxonomy): Bacteria > Desulfobacterota > Syntrophobacteria > Syntrophobacterales > Syntrophobacteraceae > JAAYUJ01. The sequence goes on along the minus strand of JAAYVE010000005.1, from coordinate 91,584 downwards.
GGGCGGGGCTGAGGGTGAGGGCGTTGAACGCGGAGATGATGACCGAAACCGCGATGGTGACCGCGAACTGCTGGTAGAGGCGTCCGGTGATGCCGGGAATGAAGGCCGTCGGAACAAAGACTGCGGCAAGGATGATGGCGATGGCGATGACCGGCCCGGACACCTCCTCCATGGCCTTGAATGTCGCCTCCTTGGGGGAAAGCCCATGCTCGATGTGGTGCTCCACCGCCTCCACCACCACGATGGCGTCATCGACGACCAGCCCGATGGCGAGCACCAGGCCGAAAAGGGACAGAGTATTGATGGAAAAGCCGAACAGGGGGAAGAGGGCGAAGGTTCCCACCAGGGAAACGGGCACCGCAAGGAGGGGGATCAGGGTGGCGCGCCATCCCTGGAGGAACAGGAACACCACCAGGATGACCAGCACCAGGGCTTCGACCAAGGTGTGTTGGATCTCTTTCATGCCCTCCGTGACGGCTAGGGTGGTGTCCAGGGCGATAGCGTAATCCAGGTCTTCGGGGAAGCTCTCTTTGAGCTTCGCCATGAGCTTCTTGGTTCCTTCCGCCGCCTCGATGGCGTTGGATCCAGGCAGCTGGTAGAGGGCGATCAGGGCGGCGGGTTTGCCGTTGAGACGGCCGATGAGATTGTAGGTCTGAGATCCCAGTTCGATGCGGGCGACGTCTCTCAGGCGCACGAAAGACCCGTCCGGCTGGGCTCGAACGATGATGTCGCCGAACTCCTCCTCGCTCTCCAAACGGCCCTGGGCACGGACCGCATAGGTGAACTCCTGGCCGGACGGCACCGGCTCCGCACCGATCTGTCCCGCCGGGTTGACCGTGTTCTGCGTCTGGATGGCGTTGACGATTTCCGGAATGGTGATGTTGAGCTTGGCCAACTGGTCGGGTTTGACCCAGAAACGCATGGAATACTGCCCGCCGCCAAACACCGTGACGCTGGCGATCCCCGGCACCCGGGTCATCTGGTCGTTGATGTTGATGTAGGCGTAGTTGGCGAGGAAGATGCCGTCATAGGTGCCATTGGGCGAGTAGAGGGCGAACATGATGAGGGGGGCGGAAGTGGACTTCTGCACTGTCACCCCGTAGTTGCGCACATCCGAGGGCAACTGGGACTCGGCCTGACTCTGGCGCATCTGCGCCAGAATCTGGTCGGTGTTGGGGTCGGTCTTCACGTCGAAGTTGACGTACAGGGTCATCTGCCCGTTGTTGGCGTTGAGGGAATACATGTAATTCATGTTGTCCACGCCGGACATCTGCTGTTCGATGGGAGTCGCCACGGACTGTTCCACGGTGACTGCGTCGGCTCCGGTATAGGTGGTTTTGACCTGGATTTCCGGGGGGACGATGTTGGGAAACTGGGCGATGGGCAGCCCGGACATGGCCACGAGGCCGATGATGACCATGAGGATGGCGATCACCATGGCCACGATGGGTCGATTGATGAAGAATCTGGCCATGGGTCTCAGTCCTTTTTGGGAGCTTTTGTGGGGGTCGGGGTGGGCTTTGCATCGGGTCCGGGGGGAGGGACCGGCTGTGGCCTGGATTCGGGCTCCACAAGTTTGGGACTCACCACCATGCCCTCCCTCACCTTCTGAATCCCCTCCACCACCACCCGGTCGCCGGGGTTCAAACCACTGGTGATGACCCACAGATTGTCCACCCGCTCACCGGTCTTGACAGTCCGAATGTTGACCTTGTTGTCCGTACCCACCACTGCCACCTGGTAGGTCCCCTGAAGCTCGCTGACCGCCCTTTGGGGAACCATCAAGGCCCCTTTGCGAGTCTCGATGACGGCACGCACCCGGCCGTACTGGCCGGGCCGAAGGATGTTTCCTGGATTGGGAAAAACCGCTGCAATGCGGATGGTCCCCGTCTTCACGTCCACTTGCCGTTCGGCGAAGGAGAACGCCCCCTTGTGAGGGAAAACGCTCCCATCCGCCAGGACGAGCTCCAGCTTCCGCCCCTCGCGGTCAGGCCCGGCCCCTGTCTTGACCGCCTCCCGGGCCAACTGCATGTATTGCTGCTCGCTGATGGGGAAATAGACCTTGATGGGATCCACCGTGGAGACGGTGGTGAGTTCCCCCGTCTGGGTCGGGCCCACGAGATCGCCGATCTGGGCGTTAGCACTGCCTGCGATGCCGTCCACGGGCGAGGTGATCCGGGTGAAGCTGAGACTCAGCCTGGCCTGCTCCAGGGCAGCCTCGGCCGCCTGCACGCCGGCCTTAGCGGCGAGATTGGCCTGTATGGCGTCATCCAGTTCCTGCTGACTGATGGCGCTCTCCTTGGCAAGGGGCCGGTACCGCTTGACATCCAGTTCGGTCTTGCCCAATCTGGCCTTGGCGATCGCCAGCTGTGCTTCGGCCTGGGCCACCGCCGCCTGGAAGGTGCGGGGGTCGATCTCGAACAGCAGGTCGCCTTTCTTCACCGATGAGCCTTCCTTGTAGGCCTGGCTGGACAGATAGCCGGTGACCTGCGCCCGGATCTTGGCGTTCACCAGTCCCTCAGCGGTGCCGACCCATTCGGAAAAAACGGGTACATCCCGCTGCGTGACGGTCACGACTTCGACCTCGGAGAGCGCCTGCGCCAGCAGCCTCTCTCCTTGGAAGGCAACGAGAAGCAGAGCGATGCCCATGAGGATGGCTCCCTGGAAGGCGCTCCCTGCAAGTAGGGTTCGGAAGAGGCCGCTTGCGTTCCACCGGCGTCGTAATCCAAAATGTCTTTCATCTCTCATAGGAAGACTCCTGCACTGTTCTGATCCAGTAAGCAGACACGGAAAAATAGAGGGGACATATCAGCAGGGAAACCGCAGCGGCCGGCGGAGGGAAATACCGTGGGAAACATCGGCCTGCTGCCCTGCTCTCTCTTCAAGGCATTGCAACCTCATGGCTCGCACCATGACTGTTACTTATAATGCAAAGAGAGTGATATTGGACTTTGGTCCAATATGGCAGGGATGCGCAAGCAGAAAAAGCAGCAGGATTCAATCTGCAGTGTGGGCTTCAACCCTGTTGAGAATCACCGCGGTCGCCCGGCGCCTCATAGAGACTGACCAGGCGCGCCACGACCACCACCAGATACATCTGTCCCCCGATGGCTTCGGCCACGGCCAGCGCCCGGGCGGCGGCGCCGATGGGGGTCATGTCGCCGTACCCCAGTGTTCCAAGGGTGACGAAGCTGAAGTAGAGAGTTTCGGCCATCTGCATCCTCCTGCTCCCGGAGAGTGAAGATCCATGAATGGAAAACGACCCCGGCCACTGCTTCTCAAAAATGTAGAAGATCACCCCGCACGTGACCCCGAGCATGAGATAGACACTGAGAGCGGCAAAGAGGCGCTCGGTGCTCACAGAGCCTTTGCTCAGCAGGGAAAAACGAAGCATGACACAGATGGATACCAGACAGATGAGGGCGGCGATCCCTTGAGTCGTGACCAGGAGCGTTTGATAACCCGCCAGAGCATGGGCGCCCCTCACCACAATCAACAGAAGCAGCAGACCCAGGGTCACGTAATTCCCGAAACTGAAAAGCGTGACGACGAGGGCCGCCAGGATGTTGAGACCCAGGAGAACCTCCATGAATTGGGTGCTGAGTCTCAACGTCTCAAAAACCGGCGCAGCCACCATGGTGATGAGCAATGAAAAGAAGAGAAAGGCGAAACGCCGCCGGCTGTAACCGTTTGTGAGACGGGCAAGGAAGCTCATCCTTCAGGCTCCCTCTCCAGTTTTTCAGGTGCCGAGGTGCCCAACGCATCGATCCTTCGGCCATAAAGGGCAATACCGGGCAATGCGCTCAAGCCATGGGCGAAAATGCTCAGCAAAACCGTCGTCATCACTGCCAGCCTGATGGTCGGTTCCCCGGGGAGGTAAGACTGCTGCTCCAGGTACACCAGGCCCAGGACGATGGAAGCCAGCCCGCGGGGCCCGAACCAGCCCATGAAGACCACCGTGGCATTGCTCAGGCGAGTTCCCATGAGGGAAACGGCCACGGGGAACATCCGCACCACGGTCAGACTGAGTGAGGCATACATCCACAATGCCGGTGTGAGCTCTTTGAACGCAAGAGCGACGAACATGCCGAAGAGAAAGAACACGAAGAAATCGAGCAACCGCCCCCAACCTTCGGTGAATGCGACACTCTGTTCAGCCGCATCACTGAAGCTCACCTGCACCGCTAGGCCGGCAACGTACGCGGCGATGAACATGCTCCCACCCACGGGTTCGCTGCCCATGACACAGAGGAGCGGGAGCGCCACCAACCCCAGTTGCTGCAGGGCCTCGGTCATCCAACCTCTCTGTTTGGCCCGGGCCAGAAGCAAGCCGCCGGCCAGACCGATCGCCAGGCCCACCAGAGTGCCGAAGCCGAGTTGCTCCATTACGAAGCGCACCAATACTGCGCCGGCCCCCTGTGTTCCAACCTGGGCCAGTGCGATGAAGAACATGAGAAATGGCACCGACAGCCCGTCGTTGAGGCCCGCCTCCACGCTGAGAGCCTGGCGGATGCGCACCGGCACCCGTGGACTGTTCACGATCACCTCTCCCAGCCCTGCATCCGTCGGGGCCAGGATGGCGGCAAGGACCCCCATTTCCCAGATGGACAGGTGGGGGAAGATGATGGCTGCAACGACGGCGCCGAGGAGGATGGTCGGCATCATACCGATGCCGAGCAAACGGATGGGCAGGTTTTCACCATTCTTGAGAGTCCGAAGGTTGATTCGGGTGGCATCGGAGAAGAGTGTCAGCACCAAACCCACTTCGGCAATGAGCAGAAATGCTTTTCTGTCCGCCTCCAGTTCCTCCAGCACCGGCAAGAAAAAGACGAGCAAAAGGCCTGCTGTAGTGAAAACGATGGGGGGCGTGAATACCGTGCGTTCCAGTCGCCTAGACATGATACTGTAAAGGAAGACCAGGAACACGAAGAAAGCCATGAGGATCATGGGTCACCTCTGGTGCCTGCGGCAGGGAGATGGGCCGGACACTCTCTCCTGAAAACCGGATCAACACGTTTTACTCCATCCCAAATATCACGGGGACGCCCATCGGGACGACCTCTGCAAGGCAATCGGGGTGGAGCGTTCTTCTCATGATGGGAACGGATTTTTGAAGCTGCGTTGCACTATAGCCGGAGACGTGAAGGCGGGGATATTGGACCTTGGTCCAACAGGCTCGTGAAACCGGGACAAAGAGGCTGTGATCAGCCCTTCTTTCGGCTGGTTGGGGAAAAAGAGGATCTGATCAACACACTTCTGCAGACACCCATGAGAATTCATCTCCAGGAAGGCAACGAAACGAAATGGTTCGACATTGAAATTCGAAGATCATAGAATGGACTTACTGTGCCACTGGAGCGCTTTTTCCTTCTCCTCCTCACTTTTGAAACGGCGTGTGTTTCTCCTCATGACCGATGCGCAAGAATGCGGGAAGATCCCCGTCTCCAACAGCGGAGCAAAAAGGCTGGATATCACCGGGTCCCTCCATGATCCCATGGACCCCAGATGCTTTCAGCAAAGGGATAGGACTCCCATTGGAGGAACCTTTCCATGAGTGAGCAAAAGGGATCTCAAATTGGCACGCTTCTGATCACGGGGTTGCTGGCCATCCTGGGAACGGTGGCCGGAGGTGTCATCAAGGGACACTGGGACAGTTCGCTGGCGGACAAGAAGTTCCAGACGGATCTCGTCATGAAGGCCCTTGAGGCGGAAGAACTGGAAGACCGGATCAATTCCCTGCGCTTCATGCTCGAAACAAACCTCATTGCCGAGCCGCAGATTAGGAAAGGACTGGAGGGCTATCTCCAGCGGAAGTCGGGGGATCTTCCCCAGTTCAAGCCAACCGTGGCTGAGCGCGTTGCCGGGGTTGTCGTCCGAAGCACTGAGGAAACAGCTCGTTTTACCGACTATGATGTCTTCGTCTGTGACAGGTGCTGGGAAAACGCGGACGCCCAGTCCATCGCCCAAACCCTCATCGATGTCCTCAGGAAAAGCGGTCAAGCGGGCCAAGTCCGCCTGAGGAAATGGACGTTTTATGACGAGGTTCCCCTTGAGACACTTCAGAACAAGCTGACGGTCATCGTTGATGGAGACCATGGAGAAGCGGCGGCGTTGCCGGAGCTGAAAAGACGGCTGCAAGCGGCAGGCGGGCTCCCGGAACTTCAGGTGCTGGACAATGTGGGGAGACCGACTCCTTGGCGTATCGGCATCGTGGTGTGTCCCCGAAGCTGAACGTCAGGAGGACGCGTCTGTCGGCATTGGGAACGACTGGGAACGCCGATCTCACAGGGAGGAACTGGGCTCATGGCAAACTTCCGTAACGTGGGCATGGCGCCCGGCGAACTCATTTGCTGGGCTTTTTGCGGATACGTCGTGTTTGTCGCATCCCGGGCCGGCACGAGTGGAAACCACTCCAATTTCAGTGCGATGAACATGACCCGCGATGAGGTCTACGCGGCCCGGGACACCTTCTTGAACCTGCCGGGGGGAACCGGTTCCACCGGCGTCTCTTCCTGGGAGATACCCTCCTTTCTGCGCCAGTTGGGAGTGACCCCTGCATACGAAGCGTATTACCTGACAGGAGGGCCGGGTGCCAGCTATGCGACCGCGACGGCTCTTCGTTCGAGGATCAATGCGTTGTATCGCTTAAGACCCGGCACACCGGGAATCATTGTCCCCACCTTGCACCGGGGGAGCGGAGGGATTTGCACGGACTACGGCCATGTGGTGGTTGTGTGGCTTGGGGATCAACCCGATATGTACTGGGTCTACGACCCCAACCCCCTCCCCGGAGTTCCGGATCCGGCAGACCATCTCTCACAGATGCCCCAGGTTGATTTCGCTCAGCGTGCGGCGGGGACGGCATGCGCCCGGGGAATCATACACCCGTATCTCTCCCCTTCGGAATTGCGGGCCCTGCCTCTCTGAGGCGGTCCCATGTCAACTCGCGCAAGCGTTCGGCGGTTGGCACCGGTCGTGGCCCTCTGCGGCAAGTCGACGCAAACTTTGGAGAACACCTTCGTCGGCATGGACGCCGAAAGGATCTTCCCGACGTTTGCAGAGAACGGATGCGCTCTCGAGCAACTGATTCAGGGCCGTCTCGACGTGCCCCCCTTTCAATTCCACAAGGACCACGATGAACCGGGACGCTCCCTCCGGAAGGCATAGGAACACAGCGTCGCATCGCCTCCGCTCATCCGGCCACAGCCTGCCCTCTGGGACTGGAGGGCTGATGGGCACATGGTCTCATGCGACATCAGATCAAGAGGGATTTTGCATCGAGAGGGGCGTTTTTCCCCAAACCCAAACGGCAAACAAAAAAGCGCTCGGTCGGATCGACCGAGCGCTCGGATTCTCTGATGGGGGGAAGGGACCTGAAACTTCGGTCTAAGGCGTGACAGGGGGTCTTTGAGGGTATTCCGCAGGGGACGTCAGGGAGCGAGCACTCTTCCCCCCGAAATACTCCTAACTGCTTGTCCCTCGTGCTTCTTGCCGAAACACCATTCGAACCGTTTGAATGTTTGACAAGGATTTTCCTGCCGATTGACGATGAGGTCTCCTGTCCTTTTTGGCTCGGCAATATTCCTTCTTGCTGCAATCTACATCCCTTCATCGGCACTGCCGGGGCTTTCGCCTTCTTCGAGACCCGTTTTCAAATAGGTTTTCTGGGCCTTGAAAAGCAAAGGTCGATAAGGGCTTCGATCGTGGTTGTGCCGGTGCACACGACCGTATCGGCACCTCCCCAGTAGAGTCTCAACGTGCCGTCCTCCTCCGCCACGGCTCCGCAGGTAAAGACGACATTGTGCACGTAGCCGGTCACTTCCCAGGGGTCTTCGGGCTGGAGAATCCAGTCGTCGGATACGCCAAGGACCCGTGCTGGGTCTCTCAGGTCGTGCAAAGCGACACCCAACCGGTATACGGCTCCATCCATCGTCTTGAAGACGCCGTGGTAGATGTTGAGCCAGCCCTTTTCGGTCTTTATGGGTGTGGCTCCGGGTCCGATTTTCATCTCGTCCCAATGGTAGGAGAGAGGCTTTATCACCACCCTGGAATCACCCCAGTGAATGAGGTCCGGGGAGTAGGAAAGCCAGATGGACCAAGGGGAAATCTCAGAATGGGGGCGGTCGAGCCTGCCGAAGCGCCCGCCGAATCTTTCCGGGAAAAGGACAACGTTTCGGCAGTCGGCCTGGGTGATGAGGGCGACTCTTTCAAGGACGTTGAAATCACGGGTGCGGGCAAGTCCAGTCCGCACACCGTGGCGGGAATAGGCGCTGTAGGTTATGAGATACGATCCCTCCATGTTGCAGATGCGCGGGTCCTCGACCCCGAACTCCTCGTATTCGGCAAAGAGCCCCTCCCTTGCGGGTGTGATGAAGGGTTCGTGTGCAACCTGAAAGTTCAGGCCGTCATCGCTTCGGGCCAGCCCGATGATGGAGCGCCCGTTTCGAAGATGGGAGCGAAAGAGCATGACATAACTCCCATCGTGCTTCACAACGGCTGCGTTATGAACGGTTTCAACCGGATAGGGCACGTCGGCCCTGGTGAGGATCGGATTGCCTTCGTAGCGCCTGACTATTTCTGCTCTGTGCCGCCCGCCCATAGTCGTCCTCGATGCGCTCGATATCCTCTTCGCCAAAATAGTCCCCGGTTTGCACCTCGATGAAGATTAGCTCCTCACTGCCGGGGTTCATGACCCGATGCCAGGTTCCGCGCGGGATATCCGTCGACTGACCGGCTTTGAGGCGGATCTCTTCGCTGTTTCGGGTGACCACCGCAAGGCCCTGCACCAGGAACCAGTGCTCATCCCGGTACCTGTGGCGCTGAAGGCTGAGCCGCTGCCCGGGGTAGACGACGATCTTTTTTACTTTCTGGTGTGGTTCGTCACAGAGGGTCCTGTAGAAGCCCCACGGGCGATGGTCCTCACGCCTGTGCTCGGAGAGGATTCTTTCATAGACCCTGATATAGTCCTCGACCATTCTTTCAACACGGAATTTCTTTTCGACCCACCTTCTGCAGGCAATGCGCGGAATTGACGGTATCCTTCCCAGAGCCTTCACGGCCTCATCGATGGTGGTGACCAAAAAGCCCGTGACTCCCTCCACGACCAATTCCGGCATGCTTCCCCGACTGAAGGCAACCACCGGTGTGCCGCAGGCCATCGCCTCCACCACGGAAAGCCCGAAGGGTTCCTCGAAATTTACCGGATGAATCAGAGCGAAGGCTCCTCCGAGAAGATCCTTCCTTCTCTCGGGGCCGACACTGCCTACATACTCGACACGATCTCCCTCAAGGTGGGGTTTGACCTCGGCTTCAAAGTAGTCCCCGTCCTGGATGATGCCCGCCATGAGAAGCCGCTTCCCGGCCTTGCGGGCTATCTCTATGGCTTCCCTTGCACCCTTGTCCGGGTGGATGCGACTGAAGAAAAGGAGGTATTCGCCCTGTTCGGGCTTGAAGGGAAAAGCATCGAGATCGATTCCATGGTGGATCGTCGCGATGTAGTCGAGTTCCGAGTGCCGGTCTGCGTTGCTGATGGCGACGTAGTAGGCACGGCCGTTGTATTTCTTGTAGACCGGAAGGATCTTTGGGGAGGAAAAGCCGTGGATGGTGGTGAGAACGGGAGTGGCGGTCATCCCCATGTAGGTGAGGGGCAGAAAGTCGAAGTGGTTGTGAATGAGGTCGAACTGGTCCGCACACTCAAAAAGCTCGGATATATGGAGGCATTCCCACACCTTGGGATCGAGCGCCCGGTCCTCCTCGTATCCCGAGGGGCAAACCGCCTTGAGCTTGGCGGAAGTAAGGGAATCGGCGGTCGCGCACAGTGTGACCTCTATGCCCCTGCGCACCAGGCCTTCGGTCAGCAGCGAAACAACGCTCTCCCAAGGCCCGTAATGCCGGGGCGGAGTGCGCCAGGCAATCGGTGAAAGCATCGCTACGCGCATGGGCAACTACCCTTTCCATTCGGTCCATCTAATTCACATCATGCTCCTTCAGCCATTCCAAAAGTTCGGGAACCTCTGCCGTGGCAAGGGCCAGGCATTTGTCGGCCCCGCCGTAATAGAGCCGCACGCTGTTACCCTCTCTAACCCAGCCGCAGGGAAACACGACCTTATCCACATCCCCCATGAGTTCGTAGCTCTCCTGGGGGGAGAACACCCACTCATCGGCGCGTGCGATCACTTTGCACGGGTCCTCGAGATCCAGAAGAGCCAGGCCGAGCCGGTATATGGAGCCGGTTGCCGTCGTGCGCACTCCATGATAGAGAATCAGCCACCCCTCCTCTGTGGCAAGCGGTGGCGGTGAGAGGCCGACTTTGTTTGCATCCCACCAGCCGCCCTTTCTGGCCGGAATGAGGATGCGGTGATCGCCCCAGTGCTTGAGATCCGGTGAAAAACATATCCAGATATCGGCCCTCACCGCCGGCCAGTTGGATACCGGCCTGTGGATCATGGCCCAGCGCCCCTTGAAGCGAACGGGAAAGAGCGCTGCATCCTTGTCTTCGGGCGGAAGCACCGCGCCGTGGCGCTCGAACTTGACAAAATCCCGCGTGCAGGCAAGAGAGACGAGCGGCCCTCCCTGGGAGAAAGCCGTGTAGGTTACGCTCCAGCACCCCAGTTCTTGGAGATAAGTGATCCTCGGATCCTCTATTCCCCACATTTCCTCGGGATGATCCGCCGGCGAGGGAATAAGGGTCGGTTTTTCATCTGTGGTCCAGCCGCTCAAGCCGTCACGGCTTCTGGCCGCCGTAAAATGGGACATTCCTTTTCTGTCCTCGACGCGCATGAGGAGGAGTGTTTGGCCCTCCATTGCCGTGGCACCGGCATTGAAAACGGAGTTTGACTGGTAGGGAAGACTTTCGTGCGTAATGATGGGGTTTCCCGGATATCGTTTGAAGAGATCTCGTCCACGCATAGTTCGATCTCGTTCCTCCTTGCGGCACCCCTGATCAGAATTCAAGATCCAACGTCACGGGAGCCCCCGTGCGCCTCGCCTCCCGTGCAAGCTCATAGGCTTCGTTGTATCGCCTCGCCACAAGGTCCCAGGATACGACCTCATCGAGATAACGCCTCAAGTTTTCACCCAGTGTGAAGCGCAGGTTTTCGTCGCAGGCAAGCCTCACGACCTTGTCCCTGAGCATCTTTTTTGTGGTGAAAAGAAGGCCCCCTTCGCTCTCCAGGGTTTGTGCGGTCAGCCCCTCCATGGGAGCGGTGGTGATGTAAGGCTTGTTCAGAGCGATGATGCGCGCCAGGGTGCCGGACTGGGTTTCATCCGTCGAGGGCAGTACGATGAAGTCGCAGACCGCCATCATCTTGTAGTAGATCTCACCCCTTGGGATGAACTCATAGTAGTGGGCAAAACCCCTTTGCTCCAACTCCAGCGCATCTGCTTTCCACTTTTCGTAGACAGCTTTGTGGCCTGGATCGCGCATGGCTCCCGCGGCAAGAAGATCCCAGGTCTGGCCGGTTCGACCGAATATCTCCTCCCTTATATCTTCCCACATGGAGAGCAGGATGTCCCAGCGCTTATTGATTTGGATCCAGCCGATCATGCCCGCAACGTGCTCTGCGAGACCGATTTTATCCAGCCCAAGCTCTTCTCTGAGGACCGGGATTTCGTGGGCTCCCCAGCGCCTGTCGGGTCTTGCCCCGTGGGGCACGACCATGACATTTCTCGGGGTCCGCCAGCCGTAGGCCGGAAAAGTCCAGTCGAGCCGCCACTTCTGATAGTGACATTTGAAAAGGACAACATGGCTTCTCCGGCAAAGCTCATAGAGGAAGTTCGCCTCAAAGTCCCGAAGGCGCCCGTGCACCGTGTGAGGTTCAACCACAATGGGGTAGTCGCCTATGGCTTCAAGGAGGGTGAGGAATCCCTCGTTTCCGTCGCCGATGCCCCGGTTGTCCCTGTACTCATAGAGGCCGTATTCGTGCTCGATGTGCACCACATAAGGCGAAAGCTCGCGAACCTTTTCAGCCACGGGGCGCCACCAGTCATGCCGGCCCATGTCGATGAGGGGCAAAACCCCTTCGCCCTCACCGTCAAGGTGGCTTATGACCAAGACTTCTCGCCCTGGATTCGCCTTCTCTATGAACTCACGAGCTTCTTCCGCAAACGTCGCTATGCCGCAAAGCCTTGGAGGATACGAACTGATGATGATAATTGGACCGCTCGACATCCCTATCTCCGCTTGAAACTGAAGTGTGACTCCGTTGAAACCCATCTGATTTGAGCTCGAGGTGCTTATAGTGAACCGCGTCAGCCGCCTCCTTGAAAGCCGTACCGCTCTTGGATACCGCCTCGAGGCCGCTCAGCCGATGCATGGTGAGAAGCGAGATGAGCCAGGCCAGGGTCGATTCCGCTCCCTGGTTCTGGTTGGCGCCGTCAGCCACAAGGCCGTCTCGACAGCCCCCCGTGCCGTAGTCGTACAAAGTGACATTGAGGTCGTTTGCCCCAAGGAACCATTCGAAGCAGCGCCCGGCGCTCAGCGCCCACTTCTTCTCCCCGGTTATTCCGTAGGCATCCACACAGGCTTCGATGAGGCACTGGGCTTCAATCGGCTGTTGGTCGAATCTTGCCCTGTGGCCCTCCCGGGTAAGCCAACCACGGTTGCCAACGGGGACGAAATGGCCCCTGGGGTCCGTTTGAATCCGAATCAGCCACTCAAGACTCTGCAAGCCAGCTTCCAACATCTCCCCGTGTTGCATGGCCCAACCGGAGAGGACCATGGCTTGAGGAATCCTTGCGTTGGCGTAGTTGACCGTGTTCTCGATCCAGGGCCAGTCATCAGCGGCATTGCCCCTGTAAAGGTCATAAAGCGTCCCTGCCAGGACGGAGCGAATCCTTCGCACCTCACTGTCCCCGCCAAAGCGGCTGAGATAGTTGTGCATACCGACCAGTCCGAAGGCCAGGGCCCTCGGGGACTGGAACTTGGTCATGACAGGAAGCGCCCGGATGAAAAGATTCAATGCGACGGCAGTGAGGCTCTCGGAGGCGGCAAGCGCCACTGCCGTGCCCAAGGCCCAGACGGCTCTCCCGTGGGAGTCCTCCGAGCCCTCATCTTCGAGCCACCGGCGCTCATAGGTCATGAAGTTGCGAAAACGACCATTTTCCTCGTTGTAGGCATGGTGGATGAAACCGAGGTAGCGGCATGCGAGGCGGGTGAGATCCTTTTCCTCTGGAATCATTTCCCGGGCCAGAAGGACGGCTATCAGGGCCCGGGCATTGTCGTCGGTACAGTAGCCGTGGATGCGGTCGGGGACTGTAAACTTTGCATGTTGCAGGATTCCCGTCTCGTCAGTAAGAAGCAGAAGGTGATCGAAACAGGGCTGAGGGAGCTCGGGTGGTGCGGCATCGAGCGTTTTGGCATGAAATACGGGCCTCGGGTGCTTCTCCCGCTCCTTTCTCACTTGACTGAAGACCTCGAGGTATTTCCTCGCCACCTCTTTCCAAACCATTCCGCGGCAAAAGGTGTAAGCGCGCTTTCGCATGGCGTGCCGCTCTGGTTCATTGTCGAAAAGATCGAGAATCGCCCGGGCCAGAGCCTTTGAGTCGCGAAAGGGAACCAGCCTTCCCTTTCCCTCTTCGAGCATTTCCTCCGCATACCAGTATGGGGTGGAAACCGTTGCCTTGCCCGCTCCGAGAGCGTAGGCGAGCGTTCCCGAGACGATCTGCTCCCGGTTGAGATAGGGCGTGACATAGACATCGGCCGCTCCCAGGAACTCGCAAAGCTCCTTTAAGTCCACAAACCTATTGTGAAAGATGACGTGATCTCCGACACCGAACTCCCTGGCGCGCCGCTGGAGAGAAAGCCTGTAGGACTCTCCCTGCTCGTTTCTAACATGGGGGTGGGTGGCGCCAAGAACCATGTAGGTTGTATCCGGGTACCGGTTCACGATCTCCGGCAGGGCCTCTATCATGTATTCGATACCCTTTCCGGGAGAAAGAAGCCCGAAGGTCAGTAACACCCTGTGTCCCTCGACGCCGAACTGGTCCTTGTAGAAGTTCGGATCCACAAAGGGAACGTCCGGGATGCCGTGGGGAATCACAGCGATCTTTTCAGGGGCGATCCCATAGACATGGAACAGCATCGATTCGGCTTTTCTGCTCATCACCACAAGGCGGTCTGAGAGCGCTTCCAGTTCGCGAATGACGAGTTTCTGACCGGGAACCGGCTCTTTGAGGACGGTGTGAAGCGTGGTCACCACCGGCATCCTGAGGCTTCGGAGAAGCTCCAAGATATGTCCTCCGAAGCTCCCGCCGAATATGCCGAACTCGTGCTGGAGGCACACGACGTCGACCTGGCCCATGTTGAGGAGGTCGGCGGCAAGCTGGTAGTCCGCAAGGTTCTTCTGGTTGAGCTCGAAACGGACCCGATCCGGATATGGGTATCCTTCCGGGGTGTCGTTCATGACCACGGCCCAGCAGTTTGTTTCCGGAGCCTCGGACCTCAAGGCCTCAAGGAGATCGCTGGTGAAGGTGGCAATGCCGCACTGCCGGGGAAGATAGTTACCGATCAGCGCCACATTGTGCAAATCGGGAGGGAAAAAGCAGGCTCTATCCATGATACGGTCTCCACGGATGATATGTTCATCCAGGGTGCCCCAAGGTCTGAGTATCCCCCCTGATGGAGGGACCCTCCAACCTCCATAGACGGAGTCCGGTGGAGCACAGAAAAAAACCGAGACTGCCGCGTGCGGGAATGCTCAAGGCATCGTGAGAGCCGCTCCATTCCAACCGCAGCTGTCGATCTTCCCAAGCTCGCAAAAAATGATAGGCAGAGTGCAGAAAATGTCAAGATATGAGTCTCATAATCTAAAATCCAAGAGGTGTAGCATTGAGGCCCCATTCCCCCTCACACCAGCCGATCGAACCATTTAATAGAGAACAAAGATGGGGCTGGAGATGAGACAACGCCCTTGCAATGTGACGGATCAGGTGCTATTTCATTGCGGTGTGTGCATCTGTTATCGAGTCTCAGAAATCAAATATGGAAGGGCTCTGCAGCCATAATGGGGATCACCTTTGGGAAGAATCTTTGGATATGCGCGGATGTCGGCGCTGGAGACAGATCTTCAGCCGCAGTTGAGTGCACTGAGAGCAGCCGGGGTTGAGGAAAGGCATCTTTTCACAGATGAGACGATCGAGCCCAGGGCGGAATGGAGCGGCCTCAACGCTTGCCTTGGCGAGCTGGCCTCAGGCGATACCCTCATCGTCTGGAAGATCGACAGGATCGGAAGATCCATCCCCCACCTCATAGGGCTTATGGAGAACCTGCACGGGCGGGGTGTCGGCTTCAGGTCTCTTTGCGACGTGATTATCGACACCACGGGAGATTCCGGCGATGTTGTTACAGATGTCTTTTCCTGCCTTGCCCGGTTTTCCCAGCGAGTGCTTCAGGAGCGGGCAAGAACAGGTGTCGAGACGGGCCGCGCCAGGGGCAGGCAGGGGGGAAGAAAACCCATTGCACCGAGTGATCCCCGAGTGAGGGCTGCAAAGGCCATGAGCGCCAATGGAAACATCACGGTGAGCGAAATCTGCTCTACCCTTCGGATATCGCGCGCCACCTACTACAGGTATCTTGACCTTGAGGAGGAATGAAGGCCCGCCGGGGCTGCGTTGGATTTACCTCTCAAATGGCTTCTTTCGAAAAAGTTGGGCCGCATCCGATTCGCAGCCTCCAAAACAGCTGGTCCGGCGCAAAATCATTATCTATGCCAGAACATGAGGGGGGGAAAATCAGCAACGTCAGAACAGCCGGAGCCAGTGGGCCGACTCGAATTCGCTGACTTTTCGGCCATTGGTTGAGAGGAAATTTTAGACGAGCTGGCTTTGCAGGCGTGAGGGAGGCAAGCCGTTCGGTTTATCTGCCATCAGGTGCCTGAAAGCAAGCATTCTGACCCATCATGAGGGTCCAGACCATCTTCAAGGCCCAAGAAGACTGTGACCACGGAGCGCTACCCCCACCACCTGACAGACCTCAAATCAACAATGCGGGCTCTCTCAAAAAGAAAAAACCGTTTGACGGAGCCGTCAGCCTCCATCAAACGGCATGTACAATTGAAGGTTGTCAGGCAACTACCCAAAACAACCGATGATTTCTGGCGGGGTGGAAGGGACTTGAACCCTCGGCCTCCGGCGTGACAGGCCGGCGTTATAACCGTCTTAACTACCACCCCTTGTCTGTTTGTGGTGGGCGGAACAGGGCTCGAACCTGTGACCCTCGGCTTGTAAGGCCGATGCTCTCCCAGCTGAGCTATCCGCCCGCGCAGCGCTCACCGGGGAGGAGGTTTTCGCCTCGCTGCCCAAGCGAGAGATACTATCTAGGGGATCGCCCGGGAAAAGTCAAGGAAATAATCCCACAGGACGCCGCATCGCCGGTTTTGCAATGATTCTCGCTCGCCTAGGATCAGTGGGTTCGGATTTCGCCTGTTGAAGGCGGTTTGGGTTCGAAAAGAACCGCTTGCTGGGCACCTTCCTCAGCATCTCTGAAGAGGGCCATTCCCTCCTCAAGCACCAGAGCCTGCTGCAGGACGTCATCCATGTGCTCCACCACTTCCACCTCAATCTCTTGAAGGATCTTGGCGGGAATCTCCTTCAAGTCCTTTTCGTTCTCAGCGGGGATGAGCACCTTCTTCATGAGTCCCCTGTGGGCGGCGAGAATCTTCTCCTTCAGACCTCCGATGGGAAGCACCCGGCCCCTGAGGGTGATTTCACCGGTCATGGCAAGGTCGCTGCGCACGGGAATGCGGGTGAGAGCAGACACAATGGATGTGGCCATGGTGATCCCTGCGGAGGGACCGTCCTTGGGGATGGCTCCCTCCGGTACATGCACGTGGATGTCCAGGTTCTGGTAAAAATCGGGTTCGATCTTCAAGCGGCTAGCCCTGGAACGGACATAGCTCAGAGCAGCCTGGGCCGATTCCTGCATCACATCCCCCAGTTTTCCAGTGATGGTGATTTTCCCTTTGCCGGGCATGGTCACTGTCTCGATCCCCAGAATGTCCCCTCCGACCTCCGTCCAGGCAAGGCCGACGGCGAGGCCGATTTCGTCCTTTTCTTCCGCACGGCCGTAGCGAAACTTGGGGATTCCCAGGTAATCCTGGATGATGGCCTCCGTCACCTCCACTTTGGTGTCAGGGCCGCTGCGCACCACCTCCTTGGCCACTTTGCGGCAGATGGACGCAATTTCCCTCTCCAGGTTCCTCACCCCCGCTTCCTTGGTGTAATGGCGGATGATGTAGAGGAGAATGTCGTCGGGGAAGACGACATTCTCGACGCTGAGCCCGTTGGCCTTGCACTGCTTGGACACCAGAAAGCCCTTGCCGATGTTCTGTTTTTCGAATTCCGTGTATCCCGCCAGCTGGATGATTTCCATGCGGTCCCGAAGGGGTGGGGGGATGGAATGGAGGTTATTGGCCGTCGTGATGAAGAAGATCTCAGAAAGGTCGTAATCCAGGTCCAGGTAATGATCGTTGAAGGCGAAGTTCTGTTCGGGGTCGAGGACTTCAAGGAGGGCGGCCGACGGATCGCCCCTGAAGTCCATGCTCATCTTATCGATCTCGTCGAGGCAGAATACCGGGTTGTTGCTCTTCACCTTCCTCAGGGACTGGATGATCTTGCCGGGCAGGGCTCCGATGTATGTACGGCGATGCCCGCGAATCTCCGCCTCGTCCCGCACCCCCCCGAGGGAAAGGCGGATGAAGTTGCGGTTCATGGCGCGGGCGATGGAGCGGGCGAGGGAGGTCTTTCCAACGCCGGGAGGACCCACGAAGCAGAGGATCGGGCCCTTGATCTTCTTCACCAGCGCTTGGACGGCCAAATACTCCAGAATTCTCTCCTTGGGCTTCTCCAGACCGTAGTGGTCCTCGTCCAGGATGCGGGCAGCCTCGTCGATGTCGATCTTGTCCTTGGTCTTTTCAAACCAGGGGAGGGAGAGGATCCAGTCGATGTAATTTCTCACCACCGTGGCTTCCGCGCTCATGGGGGACATGAGCTTGAGTTTTTTGAACTCCCCTCTCACCTTGGCCGCAGCCTCGTGCGTCAACCGCTTTCGCTTGATCCGTTTTTCCAGTTCCTCCAACTCCGACTTGAAGTCGTCCTTTTCCCCCATCTCCTTCTGGATGGCGCGCATCTGCTCCGTGAGGTAGTACTCGCGCTGGGTCTTTTCCATCTGTTTTTTCACGCGACCCTTGATGCGCTCTTCCGTCTGGATGATTTCCAGCTCGGAACGGATCTGGCCGAAGAGGATCTCCATGCGGTGTGCGACGGGGAGCGTTTCCAGGAGCCTCTGCTTGAAGTCGAGCTTGAAAGGCATGTAGGAGGCGATGGTGTCCGCCAGCCTGGAAGGTTGCTCCACCGCAGCCACTGCATCGAGGATTTCCTGGGTGATTTTCTTGTTGTGCTTTGCGTAGTTGTCAAAGGCCGTGCGCACATTGCGCTGCAAGGCCTCCAGTTCCAGCTGGTTTCCCTCCTGCTCCACCAACTGCTCCAATTGCACATAAAAGAAGTCTGGGTGGGGAATGAAGTGCATGACCCGCGCACGATGTTCCCCTTCCACCAGCACTTTCACCGTGCCGTCCGGGAGGCGCAGAATCTGGAGGATGTTGGCGATGGTACCGACTCTGTAGATGTCCGATTCTCCCGGATTGTCCGTCTTGGCCTTGGTCTGGGCGGACAGGAAGATGCGCTTGTCCGTTGCCATGGCCCGCTCGAGGGCGTTGACGGATTTGTCGCGCCCCACAAAAAGAGGAATCACCATCGATGGGAACACCACGATGTCCCTTAGGGGAAGCAGAGGCAAAGCCAATGTGGAAAAGGGCGGGCTCTGGTCGTCCTTGTTGCGCGTCAATTTGAACATACCTTGATTCTTTCTCAAAATCTGCGAAAGAGACTTTGATCGTTGTTTCGGGAATACGGCTTCCCCGCGTTGCCGCATTGGGGGTGAGGCGACCACCGGGGGGGCAGGTTCGCCCGTAAAGGCCCTTCAAGAGCCTGTCTATGCCGATTCCTGGCTCTGTCCCCGATACAAGAGCAGGGGAGAAACCTGCTTCACGAGGACATCTTCGTTGATGATACACTCCT
The DNA here is from genome assembly GCA_012517315.1 of Deltaproteobacteria bacterium. Classification (GTDB taxonomy): domain Bacteria; phylum Desulfobacterota; class Syntrophobacteria; order Syntrophobacterales; family Syntrophobacteraceae; genus JAAYUJ01. The sequence continues at coordinate 72,510 of JAAYVE010000005.1, read as the reverse complement.
GAATTTCCGGATGGGAGGGCAGATCGTACATGATGTCCAGCATGATGTTTTCCATGATGGACCGCAGCCCTCTTGCCCCAGACTTTCGCCGAATCGCTTCCTTGGCGATGGACCGAAGCACTCCTTCCGTGAACCTCAGGCGTACGTCTTCCAGTTCGAAGAGCTTTTTGTACTGTTTGACCAAAGCATTCCTGGGTTCCGTGAGGATGCGCACCAACTCGTCTTCCGACAGCTCACGAAGCGTGGCGATGACAGGCAGACGCCCCACGAACTCGGGGATCATGCCGAATTTGATGAGGTCCTCGGGTTGGACACGACTGAGCACCTCGCCGATGTTCCGGTCTTCCTTGCTGCGGATTTCGGCGCCGAAACCCAGACCTTTGGCACCAATCCGGGAATGGATGATGGTTTCAAGATAATTGAACGCGCCGCCCACGATGAAGAGGATATTCGTGGTATCGATCTTGATGAACTCCTGCTGGGGATGCTTTCTGCCTCCCTTGGGCGGGACGCTGGCGACGGTTCCTTCCAGGATCTTGAGCAGGGCTTGCTGCACGCCCTCCCCGGAGACATCCCGGGTGATGGAGGGGCTGTCCGATTTCTTGGCGATCTTGTCGATTTCGTCAATATAGACGATTCCCCGGGAGGCCTTTTCGATGTCGTAGTCCGCCGCCTGAATGAGGCTGACAAGGATGTTCTCCACGTCCTCACCGACGTAACCCGCCTCCGTCAAGGTGGTGGCATCGGCGATGGTGAAAGGGACATTGAGGATACGGGCCAGAGTCTGGGCGAGGAGAGTCTTGCCGGAACCCGTCGGGCCGATCATCAGGATGTTGCTCTTCTGGAGTTCGACATCGTTCTTGTCCAGCTTCAGTTCGATGCGTTTGTAATGATTGTGTACGGCGACGGACAGGATCTTTTTTGCGTGTTCCTGACCAATGACGTACTGATCGAGGAAGTGCTTGATTTCCACCGGCTTGGGGATCTGAGTCGCCCGGGCGGCCTCCTCTCGTTCATATTCCTCTGCGATGATGTCGTTGCAGAGTTCCACGCATTCGTCGCAGATATAGACGGTAGGACCCGCAATGAACTTCTTCACTTCGTCCTGGCTCTTTCCACAGAAGGAGCATCTCAAGTCACCACCTCTGTCTTCGCGCTTCTTGGCCATTCAAAACCTCCTGAACTCATATGTCCGGTGCTGCTGGGCGCATCGGAAACAGCATGGAAGCAGCCCGCAGTGCCCTTGGGTTGCTTGCATGCGGCTTTTCGTGTCAGCATTATAACTATTGGAAATGCTCTTAGCTAGCCCAAATGCGCGCTGAACTCCCCGCGGCCGCCTCGCGCCGCGCTCATGTGCCGGGAGGAGTCGAAACATTGATCGCCTGCTCCTTTGGAAGGGACAGAAACGAAGGGTATCAGCTGGCGAGAGGTCCCATGGCTTCGCGCCCTCACCCATCTCCCCGGCAATCTCTTCAGAAGAATCGAAAAGAAGATTTGTTTCCTGAAATGCTTCTTGTCCTCTCGTCTTGGCAACGACTTCCTCTGCAGGGGGCGGTGACCGGGAGTGACATGGTCGGGCCGGGGGCGTTTTGAGAGGGAAGCAGGCGGGGTCACGTGGGAGAAACTTGAGTCCGGCCCCGCCCCACACCGCAGGGACGGTCGCCTCCCCCGAAAATCATCGGCACCCTGCAACCTCAACAGGAACACTCCACTTTGCGGTGGCCTGGAAATGACCCTGTACCGCCGTGTTCGTGCGACCCGGCCGGAAGGTTGACCGTTGAGGTCGATCGCTCGCGGTGTTCATCCCGCCGGATGAATGCACTCCTAGGTGATGGCCCGCATCTGGGGCCCGCTTCTGGTGGCGATCACCTCATCGACGAGACCATAGTCCTTCGCTTGGGCACCGGACATATAGAAATCCCTGTCCGTATCGCTCTCGATCTGCTCGAGGGGTCGTCCCGTGTGCAACGTGAGGATATGGTTCAGTTCCTCCCGAAGGCGCAGGATCTCTTTTGCCTGGATTTCCACGTCGGTGGCTTGCCCCTGGAACCCTCCCATGGGCTGGTGGAGCATGATCCGTGCGTGGGGCAGGGCGAAGCGCTTTCCCTTGACCCCCGCAGCGAGGAGAACCGCAGCCATGCTGGCTGCCTGGCCCATGCAAAGGGTTGAAACGTCCGGCTTGATATACTGCATGGTGTCGTAAATGGCTAGACCGGCGGTCACCAGGCCCCCCGGGGAATTGACGTAGAAGTGGATGTCTTTGTCCGGGTCCTCTGACTCCAAAAAAAGCATCTGGGCGATGATCAAGTTGGCAATGTCGTCGGTGATGGCGGTTCCCAAAAAGACGATGCGGTCCCTCAACAGACGGGAATAGATGTCAAAAGCCCTTTCCCCGCGACTGCTCTGTTCAATGACAATGGGGATCAACGACATGGGTCACTCCTCTACAGGCCGGTCTTCTTTGACCGGCGTATCGGTGAAGACGGCTTCCGATTCGATGAGCTTGAACACCTTTTCCACGATCCTGCCGTCCCTGTATTGTTCGACAAGGCTGCTGTCCCCGTATTCCCTCTTAACGGTCTGCACGTCCGAGCGGGTGAGCCTGGCCACCTCCCGATAGATCTCTTCCTGTTCGTCTTCAGAGAGTTCAATGCTCTCCTGCTCTGCAATCCTGCGGTAAATGAGGCGCCAGCGCACGCTCTTCTCCGCCTGGGGCCGGTAGTCCTCACGTATTTCAGGGGTATTGAACCGGGACGGGTCGATCTTGAGTCCCTGGCTCTCAAACTGGTACTGGAGTTGGCCGATCATGCGGTCGATTTCCCTCTCGATGACCCGGGGGGACAATTCCACGCCCATCTGGGCAACCAGGGTGTCCACGATCCGTTGGCGCAACTCCGACCTGGAACGGCTTTCCTCCCTCTGAAGGATCTGGTTCCGCACCGTCTGCCTCAGTTCCTCAAGCGTTTCGAACCGACCCACCTCCTTTGCGAAATCGTCGTTGAGTTCAGGAACGATTTTTTCCTTGACTTCCTTCACAACCACGTCCGCACGGACCTGCTTGCCGGCGACCTCCCGGTTGGGTGTGTCTTCGGGGTAGGTCAGGTCCACCGAGAAGGATTCCCCGGGACGACGCCCCACCATATGCCAGTCGAGATCAGGGTGTATGGACCCCTTGCCCACTTCCATCATGTGGTCGTGGCGCATCCCCTTGGAATAAATAGCCGCATCCACCCAGGGGGTGAAATCGATGAGAACCACATCCCCCTCCACCACGGGTCGCTCTTCTTCAAGGGTCCTCAGTTGGGAATGCTGCTGGCGGATCCGCTCCAGTTCGATTTCTTCGAGGCTCTCATCCACCTGAACCATTTGCCGGTCTAAGCTCAAGCCCCTGTATTCCGGCGTCTGAAAAGGTGGACACACATCCACCACGGCGGCGTAGGTGAAGCCTCCGTTGTCTTCAAAGCGCATTTCACTCACGTCCGCTTCCACCAGGGGCTTCAGGTCCGTTTCTTTGAGGGCTTCCGGGAAACTCTCCTGAATGAATTGGGAAGAGACTTCGTTCTCCACGTTCTTCCCGTAATAAGATTTGAGAATGGTGATGGGGACCTTGCCCGGCCTGAATCCCTTGATTCTCACTGTTTTTCCGAGATCCCGATACCTTGCTTTGATCTCTTTCTGCACTCTCTCAGCAGGGATTTCCACAAGAAGTTTCTTCTGGTTGGCGCTGAGATCGACAACGGAAACGTTCATTCCCACTTTTCGTGACCTTTCTCCTGAGTCAAACGATGATGCCAAATGCTCCCATGGACTCGCAAAGGCTTTTCAAACCCAAACCCGCTCTCCAGGGGATGCACTTATCCCTGCAAACCCCTGAACCGGTTTTCCACCGAAGCAGGTGGAAACGGCGTGAATCGGCGTCCAGCGAGGCCATGAGCCTTGAGGCTTGGTGCGAGAGGGGGGAGTTGAACCCCCATCCTGCTGCCAGGGCTGGATCCTAAGTCCAGTGCGTCTACCAGTTTCGCCACTCTCGCCCCGGATTCTCACAAGCAAGAACAGTCTGCGACCAAAGCACCCTAAGATCATCTTTGGGTGAGAATGTCAAGGAAAACTGAGAGATGAGCGCGATGGGGCCGGATAAAGGAGAGGAGTCAGTTCCAGCTGACCACGTCCATATTTTCCCCGTCACCGCCTTCCTGGCCGTCGGCCCCGAGGGAGAGGAGGTCGTAGTCTCCATGCTCACCGGGAGAACGATAGACGTAGGGATGTCCCCAGGGATCCGAGGGGATCTCCTTGGGCATATAGGGCCCATCCCACATCTCCGTGCCGGGATTCTTTCGCAGGGCTTCAAGTCCCTGCTGCGAGGATGGATATGTTCCCACGTCCAACCGGTAAGCGTCCAGGGCCGTTTCAAGAAGGCTGATCTGAGCCTTGGCGGCTTTCTGCTTGGAACTCCCGACCTTCTGAAACATCTTGGGCCCAACCAGTGCGGCAAGGAGTCCCAGAATGATCATGACGATGAGCAGTTCGATGAGGGTGAATCCCCCTCGGCCTCGAATCAGTATTCCGTGGAGCGGCTTTTCACGCAATTCCATTTTCTCCGTGTCCATGGCCCTTCTCCGCCATTTTTCAACGTAACCAATAAGAATACTTCGCCATTTCAAGAGAGGGCATTCCATGACGTCTTGCAGACACTTTTTAACCGAGGGACGCCTTGGTGTCAATGCGGGTCGTACCGCCGGAACCCGGAGGGAATCCACCGCCGGGGGCGGGGAAATGCTTTCCCTGATAGAGGTTGTTCGTCCGAAGGTAGTCGTGGATGGCCTGAAGGTTCTTCTCCTTTTCCAGGGACCAGGCCGGGGCCACCAGTTCCTCCCGGTGAGGGTCCCCGGTGAGACGTTGAATGACGACCCATGGAGGGAGCAGGGAGAGGAATTCCCCTACCGCGGCGGCGTATTCGTCCCTGGAGAGACACCGGTAGCGTCCCGATTCATACCAGCGGTGCAGAACGGTTCCGCGGACAACGTAGAGCAGGTGGAGCTTAATCCCCTGGATATCCTGGCCGGCGAGGCAACGGGCGGTGTTCAGCATCTCCCTGAGACCTTCCCCCGGGAGTCCCAATATCACGTGGACACAGACGGGCAGATGCCTGCGACGGGTGCGAAGAACGGCGTCCTCGAAGACTTGCAGGCCGTGTCCGCGGCGGATGAGGGCCAGGGTTTTCTCACTGGACGACTGCAGCCCGTATTCCAGCCAGATGAGGCGGTCTTGGGCCAGGTCGGCCAGATGATCGAGAATCTCATCGGGGACACAGTCGGGTCGAGTGCCGATGCTGAGCCCCACTACCCGGGGGTTCTCCAGTGCTTCTGCGTAGAGGGAGCGGAGCCGTTCCAATGGGGCGTAAGTGTTGGAGAAGGACTGGAAATAGGCGATGAACTTTTCCGCCTTGTATTTCCTGGCCAGGAAAGAAATCCCCTGTTCCAGTTGCCGGCTGACGGACAGGGCGCGGGCAGCCGCCCCCGTCCCGGACCCCTTCTCATTGCAATAAATGCAGCCCCCGGTGCCCAGGCGGCCGTCCCGGTTGGGGCAGGTGAGGCCGGCATCGATGGTGACTTTCTGAACCCGGCACCCGAAGACTTCTCGCAGATAGCTGTTGAAGCTGCGGTAAAGGGTCTCCCCCATGCGTCTCCCCGTTTCTTCCTGCCGCGCAGGACAGGAAGTGTTGTGGGAACAAGCTCCGTCGCTGTGCACGATCTCCACCTGGAGGTGGGGATCTCCAATTCTCATTTTTTTGATGATATCATATTAAAACTTTTTTTAACTCTCTTGAGGGAGTGTCGGGAGGATGTCCCTTTTCCTTTTTATCATGGGATTGTTTGGTAATGAGCATGGAATATGATGTGATCGTTGTGGGTGCGGGACATGCAGGTTGCGAGGCGGCCCTGGCTTCGGCCCGCATGGGCTGCAGCACTCTGATTTTCTCCATCTACCTGGATACGGTTGCTCACATGCCCTGTTCGCCGTCCATCGGCGGAATCGGTAAGGGGCACTTGGTCAGGGAAATCGATTCTCTGGGGGGGGAAATGGCCAAAGTGAGCGACCTGACCGCCATCCAGTTCCGGTGGCTCAACACCAAGAAGGGGGCGGCGGTCCGAGGCACGCGGACCCAAAACGACAAAGTGCGGTACCGCACTCTCATGAAGCATCGCCTGGAGTCCCAGGAAGGACTGTATTTGAAACAAGCCCTGGTAGAGGCGTTGGTTGTGGAGGGGGGGGGGGTGAAGGGAGTGGTGGACCAGTTGGGGAACTTCTTCGGGGCAAAGTCGGTGGTGCTGGCTACGGGGACTTTTCTCCACGGACTGGTCCATATCGGCACCCGCAAAATCCCGTCGGGACGGGCTGGCGAATTTCCTGCCGATTCCCTGGCGGACCAACTGGTGAAGCTGGGATTCACCCTGGGACGGATGAAGACGGGGACCCCCGCCCGCCTTCTTCGAAGAAGCATCGATTTCACCCAGTTCAAGGAACAGGAAGGCGACTCGCAACCGAGACCCTTTTCCCTGACCACCGACTGCATTCCCCTCCCCCAAGTCTCTTGTCACATGGGAAAAACCCATCCCCGCACCCATGAACTCATCCGCCGCAACATCCACCTGTCCCCCCTCTACAATGGGACGATCCAGGGGGTCTCCGCGCGCTATTGTCCGTCTCTGGAAGACAAGATCATGAAATTCCCCCACAAGGAGTTCCACCACATCATTCTGGAACCGGAAGGGCTCGATACCGAGGAAATCTACGCAAGCGGGACCGGAAATTCACTCCCTTACGAGGTGCAGCTTCAACTGATCCATTCCATACCGGGGTTGGAGGAAGCGGAGGTGATGCGACCCGCATACGCCATCGAATACGATTTCGTCCAGCCGACTCAACTGCTGCCGACCTTGGAGACAAAGCGCATCAGGGGACTGTACCTGGCCGGACAGATCAACGGCACTTCCGGGTACGAGGAGGCGGCCGCCCAGGGATTGTTGGCCGGGATCAATGCAGCCCTGCAAGTGCAAAACAGGGAACCCTTCCTTTTGCATCGTTGCGAATCCTACATCGGGGTCATGGTGGACGACCTCGTGACACGGGGGACCAACGAGCCCTACCGAATTTTCACCTCTCGAGCCGAATATCGGCTCCTGCTGCGAGAGGACAACGCGGACCTGAGGCTCCTGGAAAAGGGGCACGAACTGGGATTGCAGTGTCTTTCGGCGGTGAGGGAACTGCGCGAGCGGCGACGGGCCATCCAGGCGGAGTTGAACCGCTTGAAAAGAGTCACCGTGAATCCCACCGCCGTTGTCAATGCAACCCTGGCAGCCAGGGGAACGAAGGTTCTGGAAGAACCTGCATCTCTGGACAAGCTCCTGAAAAGGCCCGAACTGAGTTATGAAGACATTGCCTCCCTGTCGCCCCCACCCGAATCCCTGTCCGGGAGGGTTCGGCAACAAGTGGAGGCCGAGTGCAAATATGAGGGCTATCTGAAGCGGCAGGAAGTAGAAGCGGGAAAGCTAAAGGAACTGGAACGAGTCGCCATGCCCGAAAACTTCCCCTACGAGAAGATCCCGGGGCTTTCCAATGAAATCCGGCAAAAGCTCATGGAGATCAAACCCCTGTCTCTCGGACAGGCCTCCAGGATTGCCGGAATCACGCCTGCGGCAATCTCCATCCTCATGGTCTACCTGAAACGGCACCAATCGGGCAGGGTGAGCGACCTCGTCCGGGCTGGGATCACAGGATAGGGAATTTGAAGATATGGTAGAGAATGGACTTGCTCCCCGGCCGGAAACTCTTCTATAAGTTCCCCTGAACCATGCGGAGCGTTCCTGTTCTTCCGGTGAGGGAACCCGTCTCGTTTTCCAACGGGGCATCAGGGAGGGGATGATGGAGAAGGATTTTATCACGACTCTCAGGGACCACGGCCTTCAAGTGACTTATCAGCGCCTGGCGATCTATCAGACACTCTACCGCACCAAGCAGCATCCGAGCGCAGAGACGATTTATCAGCAGGTGAGAAAACGTTTCCCCATGATTTCTCTAGGGACTGTGTACAAGACGTTGGAGCGCTTCAGCGAAGCAGGATTGATTCAGAAGGTGAGTCCCATGACGGAGGTGGCCCGGTACGATGCCGTTGTGGAACCCCATCACCACTTCATATGTCTCAACTGCCAGATGATCAAGGACATGGACGACCCATCCCTGGATAAGGCCATCCCGCTGCCTGAATCGAACGGCTACCAGTTTGTCAGAGCCCAGGTGATCTTCCAGGGGTATTGCCCGGAATGCCGGAAGGGCCAGTAGCCGAGGGAAGAGAGCCCGAGCGATTGTTGGTCGCACTGGTGCTTTGCCGAATGCACTGGTGAGGGGAGTCTTGCGCCCGTACAAAGGGGAAAACCGCCTGTCGCCGGTGGGGTTCCATGGAGGTCGGTGGCTCGAAGGCCCCTAAAGGCCCTTCATGGGCGACCATGGGTCCTGAAAGCTTGCGAACGCGTGGCGCCCGAATCCAGGGGTGCCGCAACAGATGAAACGGCCGCCTCCTGGTTCTTGCCGTCTTGTTTGTGGTAGACACCCGACTCCATCTCCCCCTTTCAATGCATCACTCGAATATGATTGGGATATTTCTCCAAGCAGCCCCGTCTTTGTGCTTGAATCTCCAAACTCGATTGTGCTAAGGGACTGCTGTGCCAGACTCCCCGAGCATATGCCGCCATTCCATGAACGCTCATTCGGGATGCTGTTGCATCGTCACTCCAATTCATGTGATTCCAAAGATCGGAAGGAGGAATCTCGGTGAACATTGTTGTTTTGCTTAAGCAAACACCGGACACGGAATCGGTCATCAGAATCGCCGCGGATGGGAAGTCCATCGTGACGGAGGGTCTCAAATGGATCATCAACCCTTACGACGAATTCGCCCTGGAAGCTGGTCTGCGTTTGAAGGACAAATTCAAGGGAAAGCTGACCGTCGTGAGCTACGGGCCACCACGGGTAGTGGAGGCATTGAGGACGGCCCTGGCCATGGGAGCCGATGATGCGGTCCTCATTGACGACCCCGTGCTCAAGACAGCGGACTATCTCCGGGTGACAAGGGCTCTGACCGCTGCCATCAAAGAATTGAACCCGGACCTCATTTTTACGGGATCCCGAGCCATCGACTACGATCAGGGCCAGCGAGGGGCCATAGTGGCGGAAAACCTAGGTTGGCCCCACTTGGCACTCGCCGTCGCGGTCGACTGTGACGGCACAACGGTGACCATCGATCGCCCTATAGAAGGCGGAAAAGTGACCTTGGAGTCCCCCCTCCCGGCCCTGGTGACTTTCGGAGGCGCTCATGCCATTTGGAACCCGCGATACGCGTCCCTTCCCGGGATCATGAAAGCCAAGAAAAAACCCATCGCCACGAAGAAGGTCTCGGACTTGGGTCTGGATCCAGCGGACTTTCAGCCGGAAACGGCGCGCATCGTCATCACCTCCCTGGAAAAACCAACTGAGCGGAAGCCGGGGCGCATCATCAACGGTGATCTGGATGTGGCGGGAAAGGCGGCGGAGTTGCTCCGTTGTCTCCATGAAGAGGCGAAAGTGATCTAGGAATAGGGAGAATCGAGATGGCAAAGTGCGTCTGTATGATTGCGGAATTTCGCAGCGGAAACTTCCGGCGTGTGTCTTTTGAAGTGGCCAGTGAGGGAAGACGGGTTGCCGATGCGCTGGGACTGGAGTTGTGTGCGGTGGCCGTCGGTTCCGGAGTCGCGGCCAAGGCCGGGGAGTTGGGGCGATACGGTGTCCGGAAGGTGCTGGTGAAGGATGACCCGGCTCTGGAGCACTACTTGGCCGAAACCCACGTGCCGGTGGTGGCAGAAATGGTATCCCGCCTCGACCCGGCCCTGATCCTCCTTCCGGCCTCTGTTGACGGCAAGGATCTTGGCTCCCGTCTGGGTGCGAAACTGCGGGTAGCCCTCGTGCAGGACGTGATCCAGATCGTCTGTGAGGATGGAAAGATCAAGGCCAAGTGGCCGATTTTCGCAGGGAAGTGTTTTGCCTGGAGTGAATGGGTGGGGGATGCCCTGCCCGTCATCTCGTGTCGACCCAACGTGATGAGTTGCAGGGAAAGCGATGAACCTGTCAGCGCCCAAGTGGAGATGGTGGATGTGCCCGTTCCTCAGGCCCGGTCCCGGGTAAAGGCCACCGACTTTGACACGACGGGAAAGGTGGAGCTTTCGGAGGCGGAAATCATCATATCCGGCGGGCGTGGCATGAAGGAGGCGTCCAACTATGCCATGCTTGAGGAGCTTGCAAAGCTTCTCGGCGCCGCCGTGGGAGCCTCACGCGCCGCAGTGGACTCCGGCTGGAGGCCCCATTCGGATCAGGTGGGCCAAACGGGCAAGGTAGTGAACCCGGAAGTGTACATCGCCGTGGGGATTTCCGGTGCAATCCAGCACCTGGCCGGCATGGGATCCTCCAAGTACATCGTGGCCATCAACAAAGACCCGGATGCCCCCATTTTCAGCAAGGCGGATTACGGGGTAGTGGAAGACCTGTTCAAATTCATTCCTGCTTTCACGGAAGAAGTGCGAAAGCTCAAGAGCACGTGTTCCTGAGACTGGGTGTATGAGGGGTGGGTTTCATGACCGCCCGCGACGACCCGGGTGATGTTGTCCTCCCTGCGATCCGCCGGTCCACGGGGTTGCGGAGGCTAGTGCCGGTGAATTCCATGGAACCAGCGGTGGGGGGACCACGGAGCGACCATGAGGGGGGGAGGCAATGAGCCGCATCTGGCATGGCAGTTACGATCCACGTGTACCGTGGACGTTGGAGTATCCCGATCTTTGCCTGCCCCTTTCACTTGAACGGAATGCGGCGAACTTCCCGGAACACGTGGCCACTGAATTCTTCGGGGCCGCCCTGACATACGCGGACTTGTGGGACAAGGTGCAGCGGTTTGCCACGGCCCTGGCCTCTCTCGGGGTGACAAAAGGGACGCGGGTGGCCGTCATGCTTCCCAACTGCCCTCAGACGGTGGTGGCCTACTACGCCGTCTTGTGGCTCGGTGCCGTGGTGGTCATGACGAACCCTCTCTATGTGGAACGGGAAATGGAATATCAATGGGCCGATGCGGAGGCAGAGCATCTCGTTGTTCTGGACCACCTGTACCCCAAGGTTGAGAGAACCCTTCCCCGAACAAAGATCCGCACGGTTATCGCCACCAGCCTCAGGGAATCCCTCCCCTTCCACCTGAAGCTCCTCTACCCCCTCAAGGCAAGGATCGGCAGGCTTTTCACAGCAGTTCCCTATGGAGATACGGTCCTCAATTTTTCCAGTCTCCTGAAATCCCACAAACCGGAGCCGCCCCCATTCGGTGCCACACCGCAGGATTTGGCGGCGTTGCAGTATACCGGAGGGACGACCGGAGTCTCCAAGGGGGTCATGCTGAGTCATGCCAACCTCATGGCCAACGTGCTGCAATTGGTGGCATGGTTCCCCGACCTGAAGTTCGGCGAAACGAGGTTTATGGGAATCCTGCCTTTTTTTCACGTGTTTGGAATGACCGTGACCATGAACCTGCCCATCCATGCGGCCTGTACCATCATCCTCGTTCCCCGTTTCGAGGTGAACGACTTTCTGAAGACTCTGCAAAAGACCAAGCCCACCCTTTTTCCAGGGGTGCCCACCATATTCGTGGCCATCGTCAACCATCCCAAAGTCCAGTCCTACGATCTCTCATCCATCATGTACTGCATCACGGGGTCCTCCCCCATGCCCGTAGACGTACTGCGAAGGTTTGAGAAACTCACGGGGGCCGTCATCGTGGAAGGGTACGGCCTCACCGAGTCCAGCCCTGTGACCCATGCCAATCCTCTGGGAGGTGTGCGTAAAGTCGGGTCCATTGGTATTCCCCTTCCGGACACAGACGCCAAAGTGGTGGACCTCGACCTTGGGGTTCGGGAAATGGAGCCGGGGGAGCCGGGAGAGTTGATCGTCCGGGGTCCCCAGGTGATGAAGAGCTACTGGCGCATGCCGGACGAGACCGCTCAAACCTTGCGGGACGGCTGGCTCTATACGGGCGATATCGCCACCCGGGATGAAGACGGGTACTTCTTCATCGTAGACCGCAAAAAGGACATGATCATTTCAGGAGGTTACAATATTTATCCCCGGGAGATCGATGAAGTGCTCTACGAGCATCCGCGCATCCTCGACGCCGTCGCCGTCGGCGTTCCGGATGACTACCGGGGGGAGATCGTCAAGGCATTCATCGTTCCCAAGCCAGGTGAGAACCTGACGGAAAAGGAAATCATTGCGTTCTGCAAGGAACGACTTGCCGCCTACAAGGTCCCCCGGTCCATCGAATTCCGCGACTCGCTTCCCAAGAGCCTCGTGGGGAAAGTCTTCCGCAGGCAGTTGCGCATGGAGGCTGTTCAGCAGTATGAGGCCCAACGCGCGAAATCGGGCCGAAGCGGCCAACAGGTCAAGACCACTCCTTAACGGCTGAATCCCGAGGGTGGTCATGCCTCCGAAAACGAGAGAAAATCGCAGGCCTCGGCCTGTCGTCTTCCAGGCTGCTTCCGATTTTTTCTTTCTCCTCAATCGCGCCTATCCCCGCAAGGCATCCCTGCGACATGTGGGCGATCGATATGGACTCATGCGCGCCGAGAGGGAATTGCTTCATCGGGGAGTCTTCAGCCAGGAAGAGGCGATGCACCGGAAGGCCAGGCGATGTCTCGGCAGTGACTGGGAAAGAACCTGGCTTGTGGTGGACGGGCACAACGTGCACATCACATTGGAAAGCGCGGTGCTGGAACGGCCCCTGCTGAAGGGGAACGACGGGGCCCTGCGGGACACAGCCGGGGTTTCCGGTGCTTTTGGGATCAGCGAGGTGACGGAAGCGGCCGTAGAAATGGTGTTGGGATTTTTCACCGCTTATCGTCCGAAGCAGGTGCTTATGCTCTTCGATGCTCCCATGAGCCGAAGTGGGGAACTGGCGCAAAGGTATTTCAGGGGGCTTCGGTCCCTGGGTATTCCGGGCGAAGCCAGGGCTGTGCCCGTCCCGGAGCGGGAAATCCCATACGGGGAGTGTACCGTGGCCAGCAGTGACCAGGCAGTGTTGAACACCGCAATCCAGTGGATGGACTTGGCCTGCAGGGTCCTGCAATTCAAGGGATTGCTTCCCCTTTTGACCGACTTTTCCCACCTAGCGGAGGCGAGGGACGCATGCCGTGCCTTTCCCCGAGAAGCGGACCCCTTTTGACCCCCTTTCGGCCCTCGATCGTCGTCCCCTATGGATTTCGACCATTGACTTGTAAAAAGCCATGAGCTGTGCTAGCAATTGATCCCTTCCACCCTTGCCGAAGGGTTGGGCACTGAGTTGGTGAATTGGACCCTTCGACCGGCGGAAAGGAGGGTTCGAGACGAGAAATGAAGAAAGGATCATCGGGACATGGCTCAAATCGCCCCTTTCAGGGGTCTGCGATACAATGCTGAAAAGATCAGAGACCTCAATGAAGTGTTCATTCCACCCTATGATGTGATCTCTCCCGAGGAACAGGATCTTTTTCACCAAACCAGTCCCTACAATATGGTTCACCTGGAGTTGGGCAAGGCGGCGCCCCAAGATACCGCCGAGGAGAATCCACACACCCGGGCAGCAAGATATCTGAACACATGGCAAACCGAGCGGGTTCTCGTCCGGGAGGAGATTCCCTGCATCTACTATTACGAGTTGGAATACTCCATGAGCCCGGATCTGCGACGTATTCGATACGGCTTCATCTGTGCCCTCAGGCTCGAGGACTTTGATTCGGGGCGTGTCAGACCCCATGAGCGGACTTTCCAGAACGTGAAAGATGAGCGCTTGCAGCTCATGCTCTCCTGTCACGCCAATCTGAGCCCGATCTTCTCCCTCTTCGGCGACGCGGGCGGTTCGGTGGATGCGGTACTGCGGGACGCAAGAGAGGAATTCCCCGTCATCAATTTCCAAGATCGCCATGGGATGAACCATCGCGTCTGGAGGGTTTCGGAACCTTCGGCGCTTCGACGGGCGGCCCATCTGATGGAGGAGAAGACGATTTTCATCGCCGACGGGCACCATCGCTACGAGACAAGCCTCAACTACAGGTCCATTCGGCGGGACCAGGCCGGGAGAACGCCCACCGACCGGTCGCACGAATACGTCATGATGTATTTGACCAACATGAACGACGAGGGTCTGACGATTCTGCCCACCCATAGAATGCTCAGGAATTTGAATGGGATTGAGACCGATGCCTTCCTGGAGTCGGCCCGTCGCTTTTTCCGCGTGGATCGTTTTGAAGCCGAAGGTGAGGGGGAGCGCCGGTGGGTGGAGGCACTGCGAAAGGGTGCGGCCGAACAACGGAACGTGGTGGGCTTCTGTCGCAAGGGCGACCGGTTTCTCTATGCCTTCCAGGCGGATCGCAAAGCCGTCTCGGGGTGTCTTGCCCGCATGGGCATACCCCGGGTGATGCACCGGCTGGATGTGGTTGTTCTGGATCAGGTGATCCTAAGGGGCATTTTGGGCTTATCCGATGCGTTTCTCGCAGACGAAAGGAACATCCATTTCAAGCATGACCTCAAGGAAGCACTTGAATCCCTGAGAGGGGGATTGTACCAGGCTGCTTTCTTCATCAATCCCACCCGTATCGATCAGGTTGAGGAAGTGGCCGGTTCCGGTCTCATCATGCCCCACAAGTCGACGTACTTCTATCCCAAGGTGGGCAGCGGCCTGACCATCCGTCTGCTGGACGGCGAGGACGGATGCATTTGACCGGGGGAATTGTTGTTGACCTGTGACGGATTGTTAAACGGAAGGCTGACCGTCTTTCAGGAGAAGACGGGATATCGTTTTTCCGTGGATGCACTCCTTTTGGCTGGGCTGACACGGGTCAAGCCGCAGGACCGCATCGTGGACCTCGGGACGGGATGTGGTGTGGTGCTGCTCATCTTTGCCTTCAGGAAGATGGGGTCGGAACTGGTGGGGGTGGAGATCCAATCCGAGCTCGCCGGTCTGGCGGAAAAGAGCGTCGTGACCAATGGTTTTTCCCATCGAATCCAGATCTGCAACCATGATTTCCGCAAGGCGGCAGAGCGGTTCGAGGCGGAACGGTTTGACTTGGTGGTGAGCAACCCTCCCTTCCGGCGGTTGGATACAGGTCGGATCAACCCGCATACCCAGAAGGCCAGAGCGAGACACGAACTTTTCGGTTCCGTAAGGGATGTTTTCGCGGCAGGCCGACATCTGCTCAGGAAGGGGGGGCGACTGGCCGTCGTTTATCCTTCCGTGCGTCTGGGACACCTCATGGTCGCGGCTCACCAGGAGGGCTTTGCGCCCAAAGAGTTGACCGTCATTCATTCAAGGCCGTCCACGCCCGGCTGCCTTGTGCACTTGGAATGCCGCAAGGAAGGAGGGGAAGGCCTGCGCGTCGCCCCCCCGTTTTTCATCTACCGGGAAGACCGGAGGTATTCCGAAGCCATGGAGAGGTTGCTCCGGGATGGGGTGGCGGACACCTTCAACAGATGTGTGTAGAGGCCGGATCCTTGGACGGGCTGAAGCCCTGAAGGAAACCGGACCCCACATGGATCGCGGAGAGCGTAGCCGAAGAGGAGATGAAGCATGGACTTTGGTTTGAAGGGAAAGGTGGCCTTTGTTGCCGGAGCGAGCCAGGGATTGGGGAAAGCCGTGGCTATGGAGATGTGTCGGGAGGGAGCCAAGGTGGTCATCTGCGGCCTGGACGATCCTCAGCTCCCTGCTGCAGTGGAGGAAATCCGCGGGGCGACCGGCGGTGAAATCATCGGTGTCCCGGCGGACGTGACCGACGGGCAGCAAGCCAGGGATTTCATTCGAAAGGGTGTCGAACATTTCGGAACGGTGGATATTTTGGTGAACAATGCGGGGGGACCTCCCGACCGGAGCTTTCTCGAGATCGACGACGACCTGTGGATGTTCGGCGTGCGCCTCAACCTTCTGAGCACCATCATCATGACCAGGGAAGTGGTTCCCATCATGAAAGAGAAGCGATGGGGGCGGATCATCAACATGACCTCCATCTCCGTCAAGCAACCTATCGACGGACTGATCCTGTCCAACACCGTGAGGATGGGGGTGATCGGCATGGCCAAGACCCTATCTAACGAGCTGGCCCCTTTCAATGTTACGGTGAACAATGTCTGCCCGGGGTATACCATGACGGAGCGGGTGAGAAAGCTCGCCATCGACGTGGCGGCAAAGAAGAACAGCACTCCCGAGGCGATCGTCAAGAGTTGGGAAGCTCTCATCCCCATGGGGCGCCTGGGAACCCCCGAGGAGTTCGCTGCCTTGGTGACGTTTCTTGCGTCCGAGAGGGCCGGCTACATTACCGGCGCCTCCATACAGATCGATGGGGGCTACTATAAAGGAAGCATGTAACAGAGTGGGAGTGGGGGAAGATGAACGAGAAGAAAGCATTTATCCGGTCCGTAGGGCGTTTTGTGCCGGAGCGGCGACTCACCAACCAGGACCTGGAAAAAATGGTCGATACAACCGATGAGTGGATCTTCACCCGCACGGGTATCCGGGAGCGTCGCATTTTGGAACCGGGCCTTGGAAATTCCTATATGGCCTGTCGTGCCGCCCGGGAGTGCCTAGAACGCGCCGGGGTGGAAGCCGGAGAGATCGACGCCATCATCGTGGGGACCGTCACGCCGGACATGCTCTTTCCTTCCACTGCGTGTCTCGTCCAGTCAGCTCTTGAAGCCAAGCGGGCCTGGGGGTTCGACCTTTCTGCCGGCTGCTCCGGTTTCATCTTCTCCCTCGTGAACGGCGCCCAGATGATTGAAAGCGGACGTCACGAAAAGGTGCTCGTCATCGGCAGTGACGTGATGAGCACCATCGTGGACTACGAGGATCGAAACACCTGTGTTCTGTTCGGCGACGCAGCGGGGGCCGTCCTTCTGGAACCCTGCCCCGAGCCCGGTTATGGAATCCTCGATTACATTCACCGGATAGATGGGGCCGGGGGGGAATACCTGCACATGAAAGCGGGGGGCAGCCGGCGGCCTGCGAGCATGGAGACGGTGCAGAACAAGGAGCACTTTGTCTACCAGGAGGGGAGACAGGTCTTCAAACACGCCGTCACGGAAATGGCCGGTGTTTCCGTCGAAATCATGAAGAGAAACGGCCTGGAGGGAAAGGACATCGCCTTTTTTGTCCCTCACCAGGCCAACCTGCGGATCATCGGGGCGAGCGCCGAGCGCATGGGAATTGAGTCGAGCAAGGTAGTGATCAATGTCGACCGTTTCGCTAACACGACGGCAGCGACGATCCCCCTATGTCTCTATGACGTGACGGTGGAGGAAAAACGTGTGAAAAAAAGCGATTACGTGGTCTTGTCGGCTTTCGGCGCTGGCTTCACATGGGGCAGCGTCCTGCTCCGCTGGTGGGAGTAGGACCCCTTCCCCGAAAGATCGGATGAAGCCGGATCAGCCGACTGCGAAGTCTGCGGGGAAAAGGAGGGCACCCGGCGCCATCGCTCTGAAAAGCCTCCCTCCACGAAAGAGGGCCTGCCCGGCAAGGGGAACCTTTCAGAATTCTGCCCTTGCCATCAGCTGCTCCCACCTTTCATCCACCTGCCTCTGAAAATCGGCTATCTGTTCGGCCGTCATCTTCTTGAAACGCCCCTGGATCTTGAGGTAATCCTCAACGGGCTTCTTCCGTCCGCTTCTCGCCATGCTGAGGCTCTTTCCGGTGAGCTGCAGCGCTCCCCTGACCACTTCATAGAGCACGACCACGCCGGTTTCCACTGAAAGGCGGCCGAGTTTGACAGTGTCCTTGGTGGGAAATCCCCATCCGGGTGGGCAGGGAACCGCCAGGTGGATGAAGCGGGTGCCCTTGATTTCTCTGGCCTTGAGGAACTTGTTGTAGACGTCCCCCGGGTAGGCGGAACAGGCGGTGGCCAGATAGGGCAGGTGGTGGGCCTCCATGATCTGAACGAAGTCCTTCTTGGGCTGTTCCTTGGGAATGAACGGGGTGGTGGTCGTCATTGCGCCGCTGGGTGTGGCGCTGGATCGCTGGACTCCCGTATTCATGTAGGCTTCGTTGTCGTAACAGACGTAAATGATGTCCGTGCCCCGCTCTGCGGCACCGCTGAGAGCCTGGATGCCCATGTCGAACGTGCCCCCGTCTCCCGCCATGGCGAGGACCGTGAAATCGTTCCGCCCTGTGGCCTTCAGACCGGCAGCCAGGCCCGTGGCGGAGGCAGCCGTGCTGGCAAACGTGTTGTTCACGGCGTTGATGGCGATGGGGGTCTTGGGATAGATGCCGTGGAGTATGGTGAGGCAGCATGCGGGATGTGTCATGATGGTCTTGGGCCCGAGGGCCTTCAGGATGTATCGGTAGGCGATGGGGAGACCGCAACCCGCGCAGGTCCGCGTTCCGGGCATGATGTATTCTTCTTCGGGGAGATCCAGGATGGCCGTCGACATAGAATCGGTTCTTTCCTCTTGGTGTTGGCCTGAAACGAGAACGGCAAAGAGGCAACAAGACCGACTGCTTCCGAATGGGGCTTGCCGTTCCCTTTGAACACTTCTCCAATCACGTTCCGCAATGGTTCCGCCTGCTCCGGGCCAGGTCCACGCAACGGCGGCGGGATCCCCCCCGGCGGATCAGACCCCTGAACCCAACCACTTAGGGTGCTCGTGCCTGCTTGCGCCGTCCACCTGGGTCAGCGTATCGCGTGCGGCTTCCAGCAGATCGGTCGGTTTGACATCTTTGCCTCCCAGGCCGACGACGTAGTTGGTCACCACGGGCCGCAACCCGTTGGCGCTGAAGAGGGCCGCCTTCAATTCAGTGGCAAGGGCCCCTTCGTAGCCGTAGCTGATGGCCTTTTCGACGACGGCGATTCCTTTCACTCCCGAGACGGCGGAGGCTAATTGGTGGGCAGGAAACGGTCGGAACACCCTCAACCCAATGACGCCGGCCCTCACTCCCTCGTCCCGCAGGATGTCCACCGTGTCGCTCGCCTCACTGGAGAGGGATCCCATGGTCAGGAAGAGGAAATCGGCGTCTTCATTGCGATAGCGGTACAGACTGTCTTCGTAGGATCTCCCGAAGATCTCCCCGAATTCCCGTCCCAGTCTGGCAATGACGGGAAGTGCCGACTCGTGCGCTTCCTGAAGCCTTCTGCGGAAACCCATGTAGCTGGGCGCGAGTTCACCGGCGGGGTCGGGAAGGGGATCGGTCATGACAACAGGGTTTATGTTCACGGGGTTTTGGGCATCGATTGTGTAAGGGAGTCGGTAAGGAGGCAGAAAAGCGTCCACCTCGTCCTGGGATGGGATTTCCACGGGCATCATGGTATGGGAGAGCCGGAAGCCGTCGAAGCAGACCATGATGGGAACGAGCAGCGCCTCGGCCGTGCGGTAAGCCAGAATGGTCTGGTCGAGGATCTCCTGGTTGTTCAGGCAGTAAAACTGCATCCAGCCCGTGTCCCGCTGTGCGATGCTGTCTTGCATGTCGTTGAGGATGGTCCAGGGAGCTCCAAGGCCGCGGTTGGTGACGGGCATGACGATGGGCAGCCGGGCCCCGGCGGCCCAGTGAAGCTGTTCATGCATATAGGCGAGTCCATTGGCGGCTGTGGCGGTGAAAACCCTCGCACCCACCATGGAGGCGGAAATGCACACTCCCATGGCCGAATGCTCGCTTTCCACCCGCACAAATTCTGCCGGGAGTTCCCCCTTTTCCACGTACTCCGAGAGAACCTCCGGGATCTTGGACTGGGGAGTGATGGGGTAGGCTGCGATGACCTGAACCCGGCAGAGTTTGGCAGCGAGGGCCGCTGTCTGGTTTCCTGTCAATATCAGCGTTTGTCCCACAATGACATTGTCCTTTCTTCATGGCCCCCCAAAGGGCGAATGACCGTTCGCGAGGCGCCTGCAAAACGGGTAAGGAGAGATTCTCATCATCTTTTCCCGATTAATGAAAAGCGAGGACGGGCCTCAACGGCAGATAATCCCATAACGACCGCTGTTGAAGAAGTCAAACGAAAACATGACCCGTCTTCAGGGCGGCCATGGTGGCCAGGTAAGGGGGCAATCGTTAGGCGCCTTCCGTCGAGAGGGAAAGATGATGTTCTTGGGTTGGCGGCCATACTGGAGATGGTTTGAATTCTTGTGAGGAAAAAAATAGGAGAGGGGGACGGCAGGGATTGTGGCGGGTGGTGAGAGCGCGTCTGCAAAACCGTTGGAATCGGCTGTGAAACGATGCTCTCACCAGCCACAAGCAGAGAGGCGCTTCACTTCGCTTTGGTAGCCCGCTTGGAAGCTTTCAACGGGTTGATCTTCGCCTGCTGCTGGCTTTGCGTTTCGATCTTCACGTGAGTGGCGAAATTGCAGTTGCTGGTTCTCCATTTGACGGCCGGATTGGGAAAGGTGGAACAGTACCTTCCCGCAGGCAATTCCATTATTTTCTGACATCCCTCGCATTGCTCCACCACCTGATGGCAGGAACCCCCGTTGAATCCACAGCCGCTTTTTGTCATGAAGGTGCAGTCATGACCCACCTTCACCGTTGCACAGTGCATGGCACATCCTCCTTCAAAATTAAATTGTTCGGGCACAAGCGGAAAATTGGGCGAATGATAACCTCGTTTTGTCCTCTGTCAAGACTTTTTCGGTCGAATATTTCAGCCTGCTCGCGGGTGCTTTTTCGTTCAACCTCTCAGGAGCTTCTTACGATTTATAGGCTGCATGGAAGCGACTTGCGCGGGGTCCCGGCTCAAAGATGACCAGAGAAGATCCTTCAAGTCATCGAAATGGCAAAATATCTTGCAGTTAAGATGGTCTCCTTGAAGCGCTAAAGAGGTGTTGTCAGTGGCTAAGAAGCTTGGGGAACTTCTGATTCAAGAGGGAATCATAGACGAGGAGCAGCTGAATCGGGCTCTGGAGGAACAGAGTCAGAGCGGGGAGCGTGTTGGGGCCGTCCTCATCAAACTGGGGCTGATCACGGAAGACAGATTGGTGGATTTCATCGCCCGGCAGTTTCACGTCCCGGCAGTCAACGTCACCAAGCTCTCCATCCCCAAAGAAATCTTCAGCCTGATTCCTCTTGACATTTCCCAGAAGTACCAAGCCGTTCCTTTCGGGGTCATGGGCAATACGCTCAACGTGGCCATGGCCGATCCAGGAAACCTTTTCGTCATTGACGACCTGCGTTTCCTGACGCGCAAGAACATCCAAGTGCACGTCTGCGCGGATAGCGCCATCAAAAAGATCATCAGTCAGTTTTTCGCCGGCGACGACAGCCTCGACGACGTCCTCGGGATGCTCAAGGAAGAAGTCGACGTGGACCTGGTGGAAACTGCGGAGGAGATGGACCTCTCCTTCCTGGAGGATGCCGCCGAACAGGCCCCCGTCGTCAAACTGGTGAACCTCATTCTCATGGACGCCATTCGGAAGCAAGCGAGTGATATCCATATCGAAGCCTACGAGAAGACCATGCGGGTTCGATTTCGCATAGATGGAGTGCTCTACGAGATCATGAGGCCTCCGCTCGCCATGAAGAATGCCATCATATCCCGCATCAAGATCATGAGCCGCCTGGACATCGCCGAACGCCGACTGCCGCAGGACGGGCGCATCAAGCTGAAGGCGAAGGGCAGGGAAATGGACTTCCGAGTCTCCATCCTACCCACCCTCTTTGGAGAAAAGGTCGTGCTGCGACTCCTCGACAAATCGGGACTTCAGCTGGACATGACCAAGCTGGGATTCGAGGACAGCCAGTACAAGGCGTTTCGGGAAGCCATCTACCTTCCCTACGGAATGGTGCTCGTGACGGGCCCCACAGGAAGCGGAAAAACGACCACCCTTTACAGCGCCCTATCTGAGTTGAACAAGACCAGTCTTAACATCTCCACTGCGGAAGACCCGGTGGAATACAACCTGCTTGGGATCAACCAAGTGCAAATCCATGATTCCATCGGCTTGAATTTCGCCTCAGCTCTCCGCTCCTTTCTTCGGCAAGACCCAGACATCATCATGGTTGGGGAGGTGAGGGATTTCGAGACGGCTGAGGTCGCCATCAAAGCTGCCCTCACCGGGCACCTGGTCCTGAGCACACTCCATACGAACGATGCGCCGAGTACCATCGGGCGGCTCCTGAACATGGGCATCGAGGCATTTCTGGTCTCATCGGCGGTCAACCTCGTTCTTGCCCAACGACTGGTGCGACGGGTCTGCTCCGAGTGCCGTTACGAAGAGGACGTGGCACCTGAACTGCTGTTGGACATGGGGGTCCGGGAGGACGAAATCGGGCAGTTTGCATGCTACAAGGGCAAGGGTTGCCCGGTGTGCAACGACACCGGGTACCGGGGCCGGATCGCCCTCTATGAAGTGATGCCCATGCACGAGCAGATCCGTGAACTGGTCCTGCTCGGTGCCTCTACGGCCGAGGTCAAGAGGGAATCCATCCGGCTGGGCATGATCACCCTCAGAAGAAGCGGTATCAATAAATTGAAGGCGGGAGTCACTTCGGTGGAAGAGGTCCTGCGATCATCGGCAAAAGATTAGCAGCTGTGTGAAGGAAGGAGTACGTCCATGCCGGTCTATCTCTGGAAAGGAACCGATCGCTCAGGGAAAAAACAGAAAGGGGAGATCGAGGCAGATAATGTCTCCGTCGCCCGTCAGCTGGTGACGAAGAAAGGCATCGCCATCACCAGTTTCAAGGAAAAACCGAAAGACATCTCGGAGTACATCACGTTTTTGCAGCCGGGGGTCAAGGAAAAAGACCTGGTGATCTTTGTAAGGCAGTTCGCCACAATGATCGATGCAGGCCTGCCTCTTGTCCAGTGCCTCGAGATCCTCCAGGATCAGCAGACGAATCCCACCTTTCGGAAAGTCATCAAATACGTGCGTCGCGACGTGGAGGAGGGAGCGACTCTCTCCGACGCCTGCCGAAAGCATCCCAAGGTCTTCGACCATCTTTTCGTGAACCTCATCGGTGCCGGCGAGGCGGGTGGCGTGCTGGACGTGATTTTGAACCGTCTTGCCGCCTACATAGAAAAATTGGCCGGCCTGAAGAAGAAGGTTAAGAGTGCCATGACCTATCCGGGTATCGTGGTCACCATCGCCTTGGTGGTCATCGCAGTCATCCTCATCTATGTCATCCCGGTCTTTGCGGGGCTTTTCAAGGACGCCGGCGCCAAGCTTCCGGCCATGACCCTCTTTGTCATGTCCCTCAGTGACTACGCGGTGCGCTATTTCCACTGGATCGGTCTGGGCTTGGTCCTCATGGGAGTTGGCATCAAACAGTTGCGCAAGAATCCCAAGGGTAGACTCTACACGGACCGGCTCCTTCTGCGGCTTCCCGTTGTAGGCATGCTGATCCGGAAAGTGGCGGTCGCCCGGTTCACCCGGACGCTTGGCACCATGCTCGGAAGCGGAGTCCCGATTCTGGACGGACTGGACATTGTGGCGTCGACAGCGGGAAACAAGGTCATCGAGAATGCCATCCGACAGGCGAAGGAAGCCATCGCCGAAGGGCGTCCCGTGGCGGAGCCCCTCCAGGAGACCAACGTGTTTCCACCCATGGTGACCCAGATGATCGCCGTGGGAGAGGCCACGGGAGCTTTGGACACCATGCTGGGGAAGATCGCTGATTTCTATGACGAAGAAGTGGATACGGCGGTCGAGGCCCTGACCTCCCTGCTGGAACCGATGCTCATCGTCTTTCTGGGGGTCACGGTGGGTGGATTGCTCGTGGCCATGTATCTTCCCATCTTCCAGATTGCAGATGTTGTCTCGAGAGGCGCATGAGGCGGAAAACCCCAGGAGCCGACCCGCGCTGGCCGAGTGCCGGGTGGGGGAGGGTCCCCTTGAATCTCCCTCTCAATCGATCGGATGCTGCGATTGTCGAGTAGCTCGGAGAAATGATGCTCCCTCAAGATACCGCCGCTGTAATGCCTTGTCGGTCCATGGCCCCCTCCATGGACTGCAGGATCCTCCCCTCCCCCGTCCTCGCCGAGACCCACGAGGAGCCCCTCAGGCGCAAACTTCAGGGTCTCCTCATGTTTCGTCTGGTCATGGCCGTCTTCTTTCTCCTGCTGACTCTGGGCGTCCAGAGCCATCGGGAGGCGGACCTGCTGTCCGTCCATCTACAGCCGCTCTACTTCTTTTCCTGTATTCTTTTCTCCTTCACCATTCTTGCCAGTTGGTTGCTTAAATATACGCACGGGCTCGTTAACTTCGCGTACTTCCAGCTTTTCTTCGACGTCGCCGCCGTAACGGTGTTGATCTTCATTTCCGGCGGCATCGACAGCTTCTTTTCCTTCCTGTATATGCCGGTCATCATCAGCGCCGCCGTGCTCCTCTATCGCCGGGGGAGCCTCCTCATTGCGTCCCTTTGCAGCCTTTCCTACGGCCTGTTACTGGATCTGCAGTACTTCGGCTGGATTTCTCCTCTGGAAATCATCTCCCAGGTGGCGACGGGCAAGGACAGTGGCGCCTATTTTCTGAGTATTCTCATGAACACGGCCAGTTTTTACTTAGTGGCCTATCTGGGTGGCTACCTGGCGGAAGAGCTTCAAAAATCCAGCAGGAAGCTCAAGGAACAGGAACGGGACCTGATTCAACTGGAGGTGCTTCACCGGAACATTGTCCAGAGCATGAACAGCGGGTTGCTGACCATCGGGCAAAACGGTCAGATTCTCTTTTGTAATCGGGCGGCCATGGAAATTCTCGCCCTGCCGGCCGAACAGATCGAGGGACGTCCCTTCGAGCGGGTTTTTCCTCCCCTGGAAGGAATGCCTTGGGTGGCGGAACCTTC
Source organism: Deltaproteobacteria bacterium (assembly GCA_012517315.1). GTDB lineage: Bacteria > Desulfobacterota > Syntrophobacteria > Syntrophobacterales > Syntrophobacteraceae > JAAYUJ01. The sequence continues at coordinate 47,669 of JAAYVE010000005.1, read as the reverse complement.
CGCACCCTTTTTCACGACTTCGCCTGGTCTGGAACGCATGGAGACGGCATACACCCGACCCTCCGGCGAGGAGATCTCCCTGGGCTACACCATTTCAAGACTGCACAAAGGAAGCGGCGAACCATCCGGGTGGGTGCTGATCTTTCAGGATCTCACCCATCTGAAGGCGATGGAGGAGCATCTGAAGCGCATGGAACGCTTGGCCCTCGCCGGAAGAATCGCCGCGGAAATCGCCCACGAGATCAAAAACCCCCTGGCCGCCATGAGCGGTGCCGTTCAAATGATGCAAATGGATTCCAGCCGGGACTCCCAGCGCTCCCGCCTCATGGGAATCGTCTCCAGGGAAATCCATCGGATCAACGAACTCGTGACGGATTTCCTCTGGCTGTCCAAGGGGGCAAGAAAGTCGGAGAAAACCGAGGAAGTTTCACTGTGCAGCGTCATCAGCGAGATCCTCGCTCTGCTCAAAACCCGAAGCAAGGTGAACGTCTCCCACAACATCCGCACAGCCTTCAATTGCTCGCCCACCTATACTATGGACGCCCAGCACTTCCGCCAAATCATGTGGAACCTCCTGACCAATGCACTGGAAGCCATGCCCGACGGAGGAGAACTCTCCATCATGGTGGATACCGTGAGGAACAGGCGTGGAGAAGGGGAGGAAATCCGGATCGACGTGGCGGACACGGGGGAGGGGATTCCCAAGGATGTTCAGGAGAGGATCTTCGAACCTTTTTTCACCACCAAGAAGACCGGCACCGGCCTCGGGCTCAGCATCGTGTATCAGATGATCGAAAACGCGGGGGGCCGCATCGAAGTGGCTTCCCAAGCCCCGAAAGGTACAATTTTTTCGCTTTTTTTCCCCCTCCCCGGCTCATTGCCTCTTGTCAAATAATCCCAAAGTGATTATAAGCACTCGCGCATGGGGAGTGCTAACAGAATCGCGACGGCGGGTCTTCGAGCAGGCTGCTCCCTGAAAGAGAGTTTCCAGGGTCCCTGGATCGGCACAGGGTCCCGCATGTACTGCAATCATTGGGATGACCAGTAATTTGTGGAATGAAACCGGGAAAGGAGTTTTGGCAATGCAATTGAAACCGTTGAATGATCGGGTGGTGGTCAAGCGAATCGAAGAAGAGCAGAAGACTGCCGGTGGGATCATCATCCCTGACACGGCGAAGGAAAAGCCCATCCAGGGCGAGGTCCTGAGCGTCGGAAACGGCAAGGTCATGGAAGATGGGAGCAGGAGACCGCTGGATGTACGGGCCGGGGACAGAGTGCTGTTCGGCAAGTATTCGGGCACAGAGATCAAGGTGGAAGGGGAAGAGCTTTTGATCATGCGCGAGGACGAGATTCTCGCCGTCATCGAAAAATAATCTATTCGGGAAGGTTTTGAGCAGAACATTCAATCCACGGAGGAATGCCTCATGGCAAAACAACTGGTTTACGATGTAAAAGCACGGGAAGCGCTGCTGAACGGTTTGAACACTCTTGCCGATGCCGTCAAGGTCACTCTCGGCCCCAAGGGCCGCAATGTGGTCATCGAGAAGTCCTTCGGTGGTCCAACCGTGACCAAGGATGGTGTTACGGTTGCCAAGGAGATCGAACTGGAAGACAAGTTCCAGAACATGGGCGCCCAAATGGTGAAGGAAGTGGCCAGCAAGACGAGTGATGTGGCCGGCGACGGGACCACGACGGCGACCATTCTGGCGCAGTCCATTTACTTTGAGGGTTCCAAGTTGGTGGCGGCAGGTGCCAATCCCATGGCGTTGAAGCGCGGCATCGAGAAGACGGTGAAGGTGGTGGTGGACGAACTGAAAAAGATCAGCAAGCCCACCAAGGATCAGAAGGAAATCGCTCAAGTGGGGACCATATCCGCCAACAACGACGCCACCATCGGCAACATCATCGCCGAGGCCATGAACAAGGTGGGCAAAGAGGGCGTGATCACGGTGGAAGAGGCGAAAGGGATGGAAACCACCCTCGAGGTGGTGGAGGGCATGCAATTCGACCGGGGTTACATTTCTCCCTATTTCGTGACGGATCCCGAGAAGATGGAAGTCCTCCTCAACGACCCGTTGATCCTCATTAATGAGAAGAAGATCAGCAACATGAAGGATCTCCTTCCCATCCTCGAGCAGATCGCCAAGATGGGACGCCCCCTTATCATCATCGCGGAGGACGTGGAGGGGGAGGCTCTGGCCACTTTGGTTGTGAACAAGCTGCGCGGAACGCTCCAGGTTTGTGCCGTCAAGGCACCCGGCTTCGGTGATCGCCGCAAGGCGATGCTGGAAGACATCGCCATTTTGACGGGCGGTCAGGTGATCAGCGAAGAGAAGGGCATCAAGCTGGAAAATGTGAGCATGAACGATCTTGGGCGGGCCAAGACGGTTCGTGTGGACAAGGACAACACCACCATTGTGGACGGGGCCGGAGACCGGAAGACCCTGGAAGGGCGGGTCAAGCAGATCCGCGCTCAGATCGAGGAGACGACCAGCGACTATGATCGGGAGAAGCTCCAGGAGCGCCTGGCGAAGCTGGTGGGTGGAGTGGCGGTCATCAGTGTGGGTGCTGCCACGGAAACGGAAATGAAAGAGAAGAAGGCGCGGGTGGAAGATGCATTGAACGCCACCCGGGCTGCCGTGGAGGAAGGGATCGTGCCGGGCGGCGGAGTGGCATACCTCAGGTGCATTCCTGCCCTGGAGACATTCTCTCTCGACGGCGATGAGAAACTGGGTCTCAACATCGTCAAGCGCGCCTTGGAAGAGCCTGCCCGCCAGATTGCCATCAACGCCGGGGAGGAGGGATCGGTTGTCGTTCAGCAGATCAAGGCCGGCAACGCTGCCTTTGGATATAATGCGGAGACGGGGGTCTTCGAGGATCTCATCGAGGCTGGTGTCATTGATCCAACAAAAGTCGCCAGGACAGCCCTCCTGAATGCTTCAAGTGTCTCGGCCCTCATGCTGACAACGGAATGCATGGTTTCCGAACTGCCCAAGGAAAAGGATTTTCCTGCAGGCGGCGGCATGCCGGGTATGCCCCCCGGAGGTGGTATGTACTAAAAGAGTTCCAGGGCAGTGAGCCCTCGCCCCTGCCATATACCGGAAAACTTGCGGCATGGTTCTGGGCGCGGCCGCATGGGCATCGGTCGAAACTGATGCAGGTCGGAGTTGCCGGGAGGCGGCTCAATTGCTCCGCGCTTTTTATGTCTGCTGACAGATGCATGAACCCTTCGCGTCTTCCCCCGAAGAGCGAAGGGTTTTTTTCGTGGGAGACACTTCCCGGGGTGCTGGAAAATGCCCTTCCCGCATCCCGTCGCCTCACTCCCTTCCTGTTTGTCCTTGAACGCCCGCCGGGGACTCGACTCTTGCCGCACTCGGCGAAGAGGGGGGATGGAGGAAATGGTTTGAGGTGTCATGACACTTGACTTGTGGGGATTCTGTGCTAGTTAAAAATGCTTTGGGTTTTGCCCGGCTCCTTCATAGGGCGGGCTGCACCGGGGGGCAAGAAGAAATGCCGCATATCCGTGATCGGGACGGTGCTTCTGGACTGAAAGGGGACCGCATGGATTACAAGACCACCATCAACCTGCCGCAGACCGAATTCCCCATGAAAGCCAATTTGTCCAAGCGCGAACCCGAAATCTTGGCCAAGTGGGAGAAAATGAAGCTTTACGACCAGCTGAGGAAGAGAGGCAAGAACCGACCCGCCTATATCCTCCATGACGGTCCTCCATACGCCAATGGCCACATTCACCTGGGAACCGCCCTCAACAAGATCCTCAAGGACATGATCGTCAAGAGCCGACAGATGAGCGGTTTCGATGCCATATACGTTCCCGGCTGGGATTGCCACGGCCTGCCCATTGAACACCAGGTGGACAAGGAGCTTGGCCGAAAGAAATTTTCCATGAGCCAAGTGGAGATTCGCCGGGAATGCCGGAAATACGCGGAGCGTTTCATCGACATTCAGCGGGAGGAGTTCAAGCGGCTTGGCGTTCTGGGAGAGTGGGACAATCCCTACCTCACCATGTCTTACGACTATGAAGCCATTATCGCTAGGGAGCTGGGGCGGTTTTTTGCAAAAGGGAGTGTCGTTCGAAGCAAGAAGCCCATCTACTGGTGCTCAAGCTGCCGGACAGCGCTTGCGGAAGCCGAGGTGGAGTATCACGACCACGTCTCTCCGTCCATTTACGTGAAATTTCCCGTGTCTGCGGGGAGTCGCTCGAGTTTTCCTGAATTTGGTGATAGTCCTGCTTACGTTCTCATCTGGACCACGACGCCATGGACGCTGCCGGCCAACCTGGCCGTTGCCGTCCATCCAGATTTTGACTACGTGGCAGTGGCGGTGGGCGACGAGGTTTGGATACTGGCGGAGGGGCTTCTCTCCCGCTGCATGGAGGCGTTTGGAATCCAGGATTACAAAGTGTTGGCCCACTTCGGTGCGTCTCGGCTTAGGATGCTCACCTGTCGCCACCCGTTCCTGGATCGTGATGCGGTCGTGGTTGTGGGTTCTCATGTCACCCTCGAAGCCGGTACCGGTTGTGTGCACACGGCGCCGGGGCATGGCCGGGAAGATTACGACATGGCCCTGGAATACGGTCTGGATGTTTACTCTCCCATCGACGACGACGGGCGCTTCCTGGATGATGTTCCTTTTTTTGCAGGGCAGTTCGTCTTCGATGCCAACAGGAATGTCAATGCCAAGCTTCGGGAAGTGGGATGCCTTGTCCAGGAAGCGGAGATCAGCCACAGCTACCCCCACTGCTGGCGATGCAAGAACCCCGTGATCTTCAGAGCCACCGAGCAGTGGTTCATTTCCATGGACCAGAATGATCTGAGACGCAAGGCCCTGGAATGGATCGACCGGGTGGAGTGGATTCCCGGCTGGGGAAAAGAGCGCATCCACAACATGATCGCCAACCGTCCCGACTGGTGCATTTCCCGGCAGCGATCATGGGGTGTGCCCATCACGGTTTTCACGTGCAAGGACTGCAAAGAAGTGCTGGCCTCCCAGGAGATTTTCGATCACATCGTCGGTCTCTTCCAAAAGGAAGGTGCCGACTGCTGGTTCGAACGGGATGCCCGGGAGCTCGTTCCTCCGGGAACAGTCTGTGCCGGGTGCGGTGGACAGAGCTTCGAGAAAGAAATGGACATCCTCGATGTCTGGTTCGATTCAGGGGTCTCTTATGCGGCGGTGTTGGAGCATCGGCCCTATCTCAGCGCCCCTGCCGACCTCTACCTGGAGGGGAGCGATCAGCACCGGGGGTGGTTTCATTCGTCCCTCCTTGCGGCGGTGGGCACAAGGGAGAGGGCTCCCTACAGGTCTGTGCTGACTCACGGTTTCGTCGTGGACGGCCAAGGCTACAAGATGTCAAAATCCTTGGGAAACGTGATTGCCCCCGAGCAAATCATCCGCCAGTACGGGGCGGAAATCCTGCGGCTTTGGGTTTCCGCGGAGGATTACCGCGACGATATCCGCATTTCCGAGGACATCCTGAAGCGGTTGAGCGAAGCCTACCGGCGCATCCGCAACACCTGCAGGTTTCTCCTGGGAAACCTGCAGGATTTCAGGCCGGAGTCGGATGCGGTGCCCTGCGGGGAAATGGAGGAGTTGGACCGTTTTGCTCTGCACCAGTTGCAGGACCTCGTGAAACGGGTACGGCTCGCCTATGACCGGTTCGAGTTTCATAAGGTCTATCATGCCCTCCACAACTACTGCGTGGTGGATCTGAGTTCCTTTTATCTTGATGTGCTCAAGGACCGCCTTTACATCTCTCCCCGGGAGAGCCGGCAGCGCCGATCGGCCCAGACTGCCCTCCACGAGATTCTTACTGCCCTGCTCAAGCTCATGGCGCCTATCCTCTCCTTCACCGCTGAGGAGGGGTGGTGGCATCTTCCGGGGCAGACCGGTGGAACGGTGCACCTGGAGAGTTTCCCCGAGCCGAATCCCTCTCTCCTCGACGAAACCCTGAACCAAAGGTGGCAGACTATTTTGATCTTGAGACGCGAAGTCCTGCGGGCATTGGAGCTGGCCAGGCAGGCCAAGATCATCGGCCACCCCCTGGATGCGGAGGTGAAGCTGGCCCTTCCTGCGGAAATGAAGGAAGCTTTCGAGGGGGAGGAAGAGTTGCTCGGATCCGTTTTCATCGTCTCCCGGGTTGTCTTTGCCAATGCTCAACAGCTTTCGAACCCCATGGAATCAGACGAGATCCGGAACCTTTTGGTGGAAGTGATGCCCGCTCCGGGGGAGAAGTGCGGGCGCTGCTGGGTTCGCCACGAATCCGTGGGAGCTTTCCAGGATCATCCCACCTTGTGCCGCCGATGTCATGGGGTCATCACGGGCCAAACAGGATAGTGGGGGGTTGCGTGAAACCCTTCCCTAGTGTGGCTCCACGAGTGAACCGCCTGAGACATGGAGTGGCTGCATGGTGTTCTTGACGGTCCTGGCCGGGACCATCCTCGTACTGGACCAGACGACCAAGCTCCTGGTGCTGTGGCATCTACCCCTGCACGGCATGCGCGCAATCGTCCCCGGGTTTTTCAACCTGGTGCACGTGCGGAACACGGGGGGTGCGTTCAGCATGTTCGCCGGCAGCGGTTCAGCTCTCAGGCTGGGCCTCTTCATCGGCCTGGCGGTCATCGTCGTTTGCATTATTTTCTATGCTTACAGCAAGGTTTCCAAGACGGATCATTGGACGCGAGCGGCTTACAGTGCCATCGCGGGTGGGGCATTGGGGAATCTTCTCGACCGGGTGCGTCTCGGGGAGGTGATCGATTTCCTCGACTTTCACGCGGGGAGCTATCACTGGCCCGCTTTCAATGTCGCAGACATGGCCATCACCACGGGGGCCATCATGCTGCTGGTGTCGCTTGTGCGCGGGAAATAGCAGAACGATCGGCGTAAAGCAGCCGAAAAGGCGACCGTCCGGATGACCGAAAAGTCCCTGCCGGCTGGCCAGGGACTTTTGTTATTGCTGCTTCACGTCTTTTTTCAGTTTCACGACGGAATTCTGCGGAACCATGCGCCTCGCTTCCCTGTCCCAGACTTCCTGCTGGATGACGAGTCGGTCGTTGAAAATTTCGGTGATCATGCCGTTCTTGTCCCCGGCGGGCGTTCCGATGCCGACGATGTATCCCTTCCCTGCCGCATCTTCGATGAGGGCTTTGCGCCCCATTTCACCCCAGGTGATGGCTCTCAGGCCCCTTTCGATCTCTGCAACGGTCATTTTCTGCAATGGGGTCAGAGGCCTCTTTTGTTCCGGAGGGAGGTCCCCTTCCTCTTCTCCGGTCACTTCCCGCGTCTGGGGTACGGACTCGGCGGGAGCGATGAAGGGGACGAACGGGTCGATCATGTCTGCAGGAGCATAGGCGAAGGTTTCCTTCTTCAGCGCCTCCTTGACCCTTTCAGCCACAGCCAGGGTTTCCTTGGACACAGAGGGCGAAGCCGGTTCCTCGGGGGGGGCGAAAGGGTTGGGGGCTTCCTGGGTTGGAGATGGTACCGCTCCCGGTGCGTTCTGGGCATGAGACGGGAAAACAGTCCATGCCGCCGGGAAAAGGATCAAAATAGAGAGAAATACAGGCAAGCATCTGAGCAACGGCTTATCGATCTTTCTTCCCTGTATCAGCTGTTTCATGGCAATACTCCTTCTTCCCTATTCATTCAGTTAGTTTGCCCAGCCATTGCGCCAATTATGCATTTATTGAAAGAATTCGCAAGAGAAGATATGTCTGCGGGCATGTTTTGAATGAGTTCCTGGTGAGGACGACGGCGAGCCCCCCATCGATCCGAAGCGATGTGCATCCGCTTGGAAATAGAAGAATTCTCGGAAATTGCCCGACGGTCTTCTTTTTGCCTGCCATCTTCCTTTGTCCAGCGAACTCCCGCGCGAGAAATGGGTGGAGAGATGGAACGATTCATTCTACACTGGGGACCATGGCCCGGTCGGGACTCCACCTTTCCCGATCTCCGCTCCACCCAAGACGCCGGAGGTGCAGACCATGAAAGGGCGAAAGCTCCCATCGTTTTTTCAGGCGGTTGAAGTCCTCACCACATGTGCTTGTTTCCTTTTCGTCCTTCCGGCCGACTGCCGGTCTGCGGCAGGAATACCAACGACCGCATTCGACTCCGCTCAGGCCAAGAAAGGGAGACAACCGCCCAAATTGATGCGGATCACTCCCTCGGGCGAAAACGTTCCCGCCGGAAACCAGGTGGTTTTTGAGTTCAGCGTGCCCATGGTGCCCTTGGGACGGATGGAGAGAGATGCATCAGAAGTCCCCATCCGAACGGAGCCGGGTCTTCAGTGCAGGTGGCGCTGGCTGAACCCTTCTACCCTCTCCTGCCAGTTGGGCGAAGAGCACAAACTCGTCCCGGCCACACGCTATCGAATCCACGTCAGTCCGGGCATGACCAGCCTGGAGGGAGGACAACTGGCGGAGGAAGTCACACACACGTTCGTGACGGAGCGACCGAAAATTGCGTCGGCATGGTTCAAGACCTGGCATTCGCCGGGGATGCCTCAACTGGGAGTCCGGTTCAACCAGCCCGTCGATGAGGCGGCCGCGGCGGCGCATCTCTTTTTCTGGAGCCAGAAGAGCGGCCGGACAGCCGCGAAAATCGAAATGGATCCGACTGCAAACGAAAGAGAGGATTTCATAGAGGGAACCGAATGGCTGATTCGACCCGTGCAGGAGTTACCGCATGGAGAATCGGTCGATTTCCGGGTGGAGCCCGGAGTGCGTTCGCGGTTGGGTCCCGAAAACGGCATGGAAAACCGGGTCCTTCTGTCTTTCTTCACGTTTCCTCGGTTCCGTTTCACGGGGTTGGAGTGCGAAGCCAACGACGGGAAGACGGTGCTCATTGCCCCTGGCCAGGTCCCATCACCCCTGCCCCGTTGCAATCCCCGGGGTGAGACTCGCATGCAGTTCACGGCCCCCGTGTACATGAAAACGTTTAAGGACGCCGTCACATTCGCCCCGAAGCTTTCCACCGCAGTCGACGAAGAACATGCCGACGGAGGGTTTTCCTCTTATTCACGCTTGTGGGAGATGCGGAACCGGGACAGTTCCTATCCGGTACATTTTCCCTGGAGGTCTCTCAAGCCTTTTACCGAGTACCGTCTGCAGATAGCGGCGGGGGCCTTGAAAGATGAATTCGGACGTCCACTCACGGAAGGGGTGGATCTGCGGTTTGCGACGGACCACCGTCTCCCCGATTACCAACTCCCCAAGTCCATGCCGGTCCTGGAGAAGGATTTGGACACGGATGCCGCTTTTCTGGCGACGAATCTGACCCGCATGAAAATGGACTACCGGACGACCACCGCAAGGGGCACGCGGGCGGAACAAACGAGACTCATCAATTTAACGGGAGTCCAGGACGCAGACGTGCCGGTTCCCATGGGCATTCGGGAACTTGTCGGCCAGCCCTCCGGTTTCGTCCAGGGGCAGCTGACTCCTCAGCCTCCCGTTGCGGGAAAGGAACCTTCAGAAGGCTGGTTCTTTGCCCAGGTGACTCCTTTCCATGTGCACACCAAGATCGGCTACCACAACACCGTGGTCTGGGTGACGGACCTGAAATCAGGGGACCCCGTTGCCGGCGTACAGGTGCAGGTGCTCAAGGGACTTTTCAAGAATGTGGCCGACCGGGCCAGTGTCCTTGCTCAGGGTGTGACTGACGGCGGCGGCCTGGTGCAGATGCAGGGGTTGTCCGCCCTGGATCCTGAAATCCAAGCCATTCATGCCTACGAACCGGACGAACCCAGACTCTTTGTGCGCTGCCGGAAAGGGGATGACATGGCCGTTCTGCCCCTCCATTACGATTTCCAGGTGAGCCCGGAAGGGGCGAACATGGAGAGCATCTCCCAGTGGCTGCGGCCTCTTCACGGCCACCTGCGGGCCTGGGGAGCGACCGCCCAGGGAATCTACAAAGTGGGGGACACCGTCCAGTACAAGATTTACGTCAGGGACCAGGGCGTCCGCAAGTTCACTGCCGCACCCCAGCTGGAATATCAGCTGAAGGTCCTGGATCCCACGGACAAGGTCGTCCACCAGAGGGATAAGGTGGAACTCTCCCCTTTCGGAGCCTTCGACGGGGAGTTCTCCATTCCCGGCAACGGCACGGTGGGCTGGTACCGCTTCCAACTATCGGCCTCTTTCACCAGCGAAGAATGGGAGCCTATGCGTGTGCTGGTGAGCGACTTCACGCCGTCTCCTTTCAAAGTGACCACGGATCTCAACGGGAAACTTTTCGGGACGGGGGATCCGGTCAAGGTCCTGACCGCGGCGAAGCTCCACGCGGGGGGGCCATACGCCAATGCCAATGTGCGTATCACCGCCGTGGTGGAGACACGGGCCTTCACATCGCAGAACCCCAAGACCCAGGGATTTCGGTTCGACGTGGCAGAGGAAGAGGAGGATTTGGAGCCGGTGCGGTCGGCGACGGTGTTTGAGCAGGAGGGCAGACTCCTGGACAACGGTGAGTTGGAAACGGAATTTGCGCTGTCCGATGTGCCCGTGCTCTACGGCGCCCTGACGGTAGAGAGCGCTGTTCGCGACGAACGTGGAAAAACGGTGGCGAACCGGGCCTCGGCCACTTATGCGGGCAGGGACCGCTTTGTGGGGCTTTTCCAGGGCGACTGGCTCCTCCAGGAAAAGAAGCCGGGAAAGGGACGGGTCCTGGTGGTGGACCGGGAGGGGAATCCCGTCGCAGGGATGCCCGTCCGAATGCGCTTGGAGAAGAAAGAGACAAGGGCGGCCCGGGTGAAAGGGGCGGGCGATGCGTACGTCGCCCAATACGATACGGAGTGGGTTGAGCAACAGGCGTGGGATGTCACATCGGCGGAGGATCCAGTGGAGTTCGAGTTCACGCCGCAAGCTTCGGGCAGTTTCCGCCTCGTGGCCTCTATCCAGGACACCGCAGGGCGTTCGCACAAAACGAGCCTTCGGCGGTGGGTGACGGGGGGAAGCTTCGTGCTCTGGGAATCCGTTCCGGGTAACGTGCTGGATGTCCACCCGGAAAAGAGGGAGTACAAGGTCGGGGAGACGGCCCGGTTTCTGGTGCAGAACCCGTTTCCCGGGGCAAGAGGGCTCATCACGGTGGAGCGTTTCGGCGTGATGCAAAGCTGGGTGAAGACCTTTGCCTCCAGTACGGAAGTGGTGGAGATCCCGGTTCAGCCCGATTACTTGCCGGGTTTTTACGTGTCGGTTCTGATCACGTCCCCACGGGTGGACCGCCCACAAGACAACGATGGGGAAGACCTTGGAAAGCCGGCTTTCCGCATGGGATACGCTACCCTGGAGGTGAAGGACCCGTATAAGGAAATCGAGGTTGTGGCCATGCCGGACAAGGAGACCTACAAGCCCAGGGAAACCGTGACCGTGCAACTGGAGGCCCGTCCTCGCAATCCTTCAACGGGGGAAGCGCGGGAACCCATAGAGCTGGCCGTGGCGGTTCTCGACGATGCCGTTTTCGATCTCCTGAGGAAGGGGCGCGCCGCATACGACCCTTATCAGGGTTTTTACAGCCTGGACCCGCTGGATCTCGCCAACTACAACCTGATCATGCAGCTCGTGGGAAGGCAGAAGCTGGAAAAGAAGGGGGCGGACCCGGCGGGAGACGGTGGAGGGGACCTGGGACTTCGGTCGGTGTTCAAGTTCCTGAGCTATTGGAATCCCTCTATTCCTGTGGATCCCGACGGAAGAGCCCAAATCCAGTTCCAGGCGCCGGACAGCCTGACGGGGTGGCGGGTGCTCGCCATGGCCGTAACGCCGGAGGACCGGATGGGCTTGGGGGAGAAGGTTTTCACGGTGAACCAAGCGACGGAGTTGAGGCCTGTTCTCCCCAACCAGGTCCTGGAGGGGGATTCCTTTGAAGCGGGTTTTTCCGTTATGAACCGCACGGAGGAACCACGTACCTTGGAGGTAGTGATGCGGGCCGAGGGGGCTGTGGACGGCAAAGGGGAAGGCGAGCCGCCCATGGTTTCGAGCCGCATGACCCTGGAACCCTTCAAGCGCCGCGTCATGAGGATTCCTCTCAAGGCTGGGCCTGCAGGCCACATCGTTCTCACCGCAAGAGCGGGGGACGACAAAGACAGGGACGCCATTCAGGTTTCTGTTCCCGTGCGAGAGCGCTATTCACTTGAGACGGCTGCGGCGTACGGGACGACAATGACCGGCGATGTGTCTGAAAAGATTGCCTTCCCCGGCGACATGCGTCCCGACTTGGGGAAATTGAGCGTCAGCGTCGGGCCTAGCGTCCTGGGGAACATGGAAGGGGCTTTCCGGTACCTGCGGGACTATCCCTATACCTGCTGGGAACAGCTCATCACCCGGGGCGTGATGGCGGCCTTCTACGAGAGGCTCAGGACATACCTTCCGGAGGAATTTTCCTGGGAAGGGAGCAAGGACATCCCCGCCAAGGTCCTGAGGTTGGCCGCCGATCACCAGACTCCCGACGGAGGGATGGCGTATTATGTGCCCAAGGAGGAATATGCGGACCCCTACCTCAGTGCCTTCACGGCTCTGGCATTCGGGTGGCTGCGGGAACTGGGCCATTCCATCCCACGGGAAGTGGAACAGAAGCTCCACGCGTACTTGCAGAACCTGTTGAAAAAGGACCTGAAAAGCGATTCCTACACGAGAGGCATGGTATCCACCGTCCGCGGGGTGGCCCTTGCGGCGCTGGCGAGGCAGGGGAGGATCCCGCTGACCGAGGTGCAGCGTTATGAAGCCCATACGCCGGAAATGAGCCTTTTCGGAAGAGCTCATTACCTGCAGGCCCTGAGCCGGTTCAAAGGGACCGCAAAAATGCAGCAAAACGTCTTGAAGAGCATCCTGGCCCAAGCCAATCAGACCGGTGGTGGCCTTGTCTTCAGTGAATCCCTCGATTCCCGGTACCGGCAGATCCTCACATCGCGGGTGAGAGACAACAGTGCCGTTTTGAGTGCCCTGCTCCTCCTGGAAAGGTCCGAACCGGCATGGCGGCAGTTGGGGGACATCCCCTTGAGGCTGGCGCGCACCATTGTCGAGAGCCGCAAGACCCGGCGCCACTGGGATTCCACGCAGGACAACGTTTTCGTCCTCAAGGCCCTTCTGGATTTCAGCCAGGCTTATGAAAAGGAGCCCGTGAATCTTGTGGTTCGCGGGTGGCTGGATTCGGAAAGCCTTGGCGAGGTCGTGTTCAAAGCCATCTCGGAGCCGACCGGGAGCCTTTCCAGGGACCTGCGGCCGGGCGACGCCGGTCGCAAGGCTTCTGTGCGAATCACTCGAGAAGGGACGGGACGCCTTTATTATGGAGTCAACCTCACATATGCACCGGCGCAGTTGAAAAAGGATCCGGTCAATGCAGGCCTGGAAGTGCACCGAGAGTTCAGCGTGGAGCGCAGTGGACAGTGGGTTCTCCTGGAGAGTCCGATGGAGATCAGGACCGGTGAGTTGGTGAAGGTGGACCTCTACGTGAACGTACCCGCCGAACGCTATTTCGTCGTGGTGAACGATCCTGTCCCGGGAGGGCTCGAACCCGTCAGCCGCGACCTCGCCACGGCTTCCATCGTGGATGCGGACAAGGCGGAAACCCGCCGCCCGGAGGGTTCGTACCGAAATCGTTTCAGGGGGTGGACGGGATTTGCAACCTCCAGGTGGACTTTTTACCACAGGGAATTGCGCCACGATGTGGCCCGCTTCTACTCGGAACTCCTTCCTGCGGGCCGGTATCACCTGAGCTATGTGGCGCAGGCCATCGCTCCCGGGGAGTACACCCTTTTGCCGACGCACGGGGAAGAGATGTACAACCCGGATGTGTATGGGAAGGGTACCCCGGCGTTGTTGCGAGTGCTCGCTTCCGATTGAGGTGCAGGCATGTGCCGGAGAAATCTCCTCTTTTGGATGGCTTTGGGGGTTTCAGTCCTTGGCGGTGTTCTTGGGGCGGTGAAGACGAGGAGTGCGCTCCTGCCGGTCCCTCGGGAACTGGCTCCGGGGACCGTGGAGGTGTCCAAGTCAAGGCTGCTGGACCGCAATGGCACCCCTCTCACCGTGACTTACCAGAATCGATGGAATCACCACCACTTTGTCCCCCTTCACCAGATGCCACCCCTGCTGGTTGCTGCGTTCCTCGAGTCCGAAGACCGCCGTTTTTTTCAGCACAACGGAGTGGACTGGGCGGCTCGGGTGCACGCCCTGCTGCAAAATGCAGCGGCCATGAGAGTGGTGCGGGGTGCAAGCACCATTTCAGAACAAGTGATCCGTATGCTCCATGCGAGACCCCGAACGTTCTGGTCCCGATGGCTCGAGGGCATCGAGGCTCAGCGCCTCGAGCAGCGGTTTTCAAAGGCTGAAATCCTGGAATTCTACCTCAACCAGGTGCCTTATGCCTGTCGGCGCAGAGGGGTGCCTCAGGCCGCACGTTTCTATTTCGACCGTTCTCTGGATGCCCTTGACGAAGGGGAGATTCTGGCCCTGGCGGTGCTTGTCCGTGCGCCGGGGAGAATGGACCTGAGGAAGCGGGGGGATGAACTGAGACGGAGTCTCAGCAATCTCGCCGGCCGCCTGCGGAAACGGGGGCTACTGAGCGAGGAGCAGGATCGGCGTGTGAGGGGATTTTGCTGGGTTCCCCCGGAAAACACTTTTCCCGGGGATGCCCCACACTTTGTCCAGGCCGTTCAAAAAAAAGGCGTGCACGGCTTTCTCGACTCCTCCGCTGAAATTGTCACGACCTTGGACGGGGTGCTCCAAAGGAAAATACAGCGAATCCTGGATGTGCGACTCCGGGACCTTTCGGGGTCTCAGCCCCTGGATGGGGCCGTCCTCGTGGTGGACCACCTGAGAGACGAGGTGCTGGCATGGGTGAACGGAGGCGGCTTGTCAGAGGATCTCCCCGGGGGATGGATTGACGCGGTGACGGTTCCCAGGCAGCCTGGATCGACTCTCAAGCCTTTTCTTTACGCGCTCGCCCTGGAAAGGGGATTGACCGCCGCCACACTCATCGAGGATACTCCCCTGGCGGAACCCATCGGTACGGGGTTGCACCCTTTTCGCAACTACAGCAGGATCCACTACGGACCCTTGCGCCTGAGGGAGGCTCTTGGCAATTCCCTCAATGTACCTGCGGTGCGCACCGTTCAGCATACCGGGCAGGGGGCGTTCCTGGAGACCCTCCGGAAGCTCGGTTTCCACAGCTTGAATCGCCCGAGCGACCATTACGGAAGTGGACTTGCCCTCGGCGATGGGGAGGTGAGCCTGTTGGAACTTGTGGGAGCATACGCGGTGCTGGGGCGCCTGGGAGAGCGGAGGCCGCTGTCAACGGTGTTGAACGTGGGAAGACCGGCGAATCCTGCAGAACGCATCTTCCAGGAAGAGACCGCTGCCATTATTGGGGATATCCTGTCGGACCCCCAGGCGCGCCGACTGGAATTCGGCGAAGGGCACCTCCTTCGGTTCCCTTTTCAGACCGCGGTGAAGACGGGAACATCCAGTGATCATAAGGATGCCTGGGCAGTGGGATTCTCCCGACGTCACACGGTAGGGGTCTGGATGGGGCATCTCGACCGGAAGCCCACCCGGGGAATCACCGGCGCCACCGGGCCAGCTCTCGTGCTCCGGGCTGTTTTTGCAGAATTGAACCGCGAGGGGGATCCGCGACCTCTTTCCGGCAGCACCCGTTTGGCCCATGTCCCCATCTGCGGGGAAAGCGGTTTGCTGGCCGGGCCGGCATGCCCGGTTGTTTGGGAGCTTTTCAAGAAGGGAACCGCCCCGACGCGGTATTGTTCCATCCATACCCACCGGTCGGAGGAGGGAAAGAGAACGGGAAGGGAGTTCTTGAAGAGCACACAGGGTATGGGCTTCACTCTTCTTCAGCCTACACGGGACCTGCAGCTTCGCATGGATCCACACATTCCAGATGCTTTGGAGGCTTTTGTGTTTCTTCTTCCCAAGGACCCCGGCATCGGGAGGATTCAATGGACCGTGAACGGCACCGAGGTTGGTGAAACGGGACCGGGAGAAAACCGATTTCTCTGGCCGCTGGTCCGGGGACGCCACTGGGTGCAGGCAAGGGTTTGGAAAACCGGTTCCCGCGAACCCCAGACGACTCCCGCCGTCCCCTTCGAGGTGAAATGAAAGTCCCTCCCTGGGCGCTGCTCTCCCTGCCATGCCTTGTTTCAACTTGATCCAGAGCTACCCTTCTGTTATCTTTGCAAAACTCGAATGCAGGGGGGAGGCGGTGGCAAAGACAGACGCTCAGCCCTCCTCCCGTGTACCCGGAAGGAACTCTTTCACACCGGTTTTTCAGAGAAAAAGGAGAGGGAAATGAAGACAAGAAGACTTGGTAGTCTGGTGCTCGTCCTGGCCTGCCTTGTGTTTGGACTCGCGGGCGTGGGCGTGGCCGAAGAGAAGGTCTACACCAACGGCATCGATGCCAATTTTCCACCCTTTGCGTTCGTGGACAAGACCGGCAAGCCCGACGGCTTCGACGTGGCGTCCCTGGACTGGATCGCGAAGGAGATGGGCTTCAAGGTCAAGCATCAACCCATGGACTGGGACGGCATTATCCCGAGCCTGAACGCCAAGAAGATCGATATCATCGCATCAGGGATGAGTATCACCGAAGCTCGCAAAAAGGAAGTCAACTTCAGCATTCCTTATTGGCAGATCACGCAGGTCCTCGTGGCCAAGGCAGATTCCAAGCTGACACCGGAGGCCGCTATGAGCCAGGGGAACAAGATCGGGGTGCAGAGGGGCACCACGGAAGCCAAGTGGATCGAGGAGAATCTCATCAAGCAGAAGGGGATGAAGTTTGAACTCGTGTACTATGATTCCGCGCCCCTTGCTGTGGAGGATGTGCTCAACGGTCGCATCGTCGCGGCAGCCATGGACGACGCGCCTGCGAGGGATGCCGTCAAGAAGGGGAAGGCGGTGAAAATCATCGGAACCTTCGGCATGCCAGCGGAGGATTTCGGGTATGCGGTCCGCAAGGATGACACGGAGCTCTTGAAAAAGATCAACGAAGGTTTGAAGAAGCTGATGGCGTCGCCTTACTGGACGGAACTCAAGAAGAAGTACGAACTGGAGTGATGCGAAACCGCGCCGCTGGTATGGCGCGGATTTCGTTTCATGGGAAGGCTTCCGGGACGAGGGCGGTCCCGGGGCCTTTGTTTTTCTCTACGCTTTACCCCTGCGCCTCTGCAGATGGAACGGTGTGGGAAGGGGACCATCCGCATCATGCCTGAAGGACTGATCGCTGTTATCAATGCGTTGCCCTACATGCTCGAGGGATCTCTGGTCACCCTCCTGGTTGTGGCAGGGGCGATGCTCACCGGATTGCTCGCAGGGGTTCCCCTTGCGGTGGGGCAGGTTTACGGGGGAAGGGCTGTGCGACGTGCCATCACCGCATATGTGTGGTTTTTCCGAGGCGTACCCCTCCTGGTGCTCCTTTTCCTGTTCTATTTCGGCCTTTTTACCCTTCTCCGCATCAACCTCTCCGCCCTCACGGTGGCGGTGATCGTGCTTGGGCTCATCAGCGCCGCATACCAGTCGCAGATTTTCCGGGGTGCAATTCTCGCGCTGCCCGAGGGTCAGTTCAAGGCGGCGCGCGCCTTGGGCATGTCCGACTTGAAAGCCCTGCGCCTCATCGTTCTCCCCCAAGCCCTGCGACTGTCCATTCCGGCCTGGTCCAACGAATATTCCATCGTGCTCAAGGATTCTGCGGTCACCTACGCATTGGGTGTGGCGGAAATCATGGCGAGAACCCATTTTGTGGCGACGCGCACCTACCAGCACCTTCCCCTTTACATGGCGGCGGGGCTGATTTATCTCATCCTGACCTATGTGGGGACGAGGGGGTTGCGCGTGCTTGAATCCAGGGTGAGAATCCGCGGCTATGCGCAGGGGCATCAGTAACGGCCCTGCGGTGGGAGTTTGTGTCGGGCGGGAGACCTTTTCGCAGGGGACCCCAGTCGCCAGGCGAGTCCAAAAGGCGAGGAATCTTTTCAGTGTTGAAAGACGAGCCCATCCTCAGGGTGGAAAACGTGCACAAGCGCTATGGAAACAGGGAAATCCTCAAAGGGGTCTCCCTATCCATTCGCAAAGGGGAACTGAAGGTCCTCATCGGTCCATCAGGGGGTGGGAAGAGCACGCTCCTCCAGTGCATCAATTTCCTGGTCACGCCCGAAGTCGGCGAAGTCTGGCTGGAGGGTCGCCGCATCGATCACACCCACAAGAAGGAACTGTACCGGTATCGTCAGCAGGTGGGCATGATTTTTCAGGATTTCAATCTCTTCGATCACCTGTCCGCCGTGCAGAACATCGAGGTGTCTCTCATCCATGTGAAGGGAATGGGCCGCAAGCAGGCCAGAGAGAGGGCGATGGCCGAACTGGAACGTGTCGGCCTGATGGACCACGCCAACCACTTCCCCGCTCATCTTTCGGGGGGCCAGAAACAGAGGGTGTCCATCGCCAGGGCTCTGGCCATGGACCCCAAGGTGATGCTCCTGGATGAACCCACCTCCGCCCTGGATCCGGAACTTATCGGTGAAGTTCTCTCCGTGATTCGGGACCTGGTGGCCAATGGAATGACTATGTTTATGGCAACGCACCAGATTGGATTCTCCAGGGCATTCGCGGACGAAATCATCTTCATGGAGGAGGGGAGAATCCTGGAAACGGGACCCCCGGCGAAGATTCTTTCGGAAGCCCAGTGTGAAAGGACCCGGGAATTCTGTTCCAAGATCTCGGAACTTTACGGGGAGGCCGGCTGAACCCCATGGAGGAACTGATTTTCATCAGGGATGAGGTGCTGCCGGCGCTCATGCGGGGACTGAAAACAAGCCTTCTTTTGATCGGGCCGTCGGCAGTGTGCGGTCTGTGCATCGGTGTCCTGGTGGGAGCGCTCCGGGTATACGGCGGGCCTCTGGCGGGCCGGACCGCCGATCTCTACGTGGCCCTCTTTCGAGGAGTTCCCCTGGTGGTGCAGCTCTTCACCTGGTATTTCGGTCTTCCCCATGTGGGGATTTACCTTTCCCCTTTCACCGCCTCGGTCGTGGGTTTTTCCCTGTGCAGCGGAGCCTACCATTCCGAGTATATCCGCGGAGCGCTGCTTTCCATCAAGAAAGGGCAGCTGCTGGCGGCCCAGGCCCTGGGTTTCAGCAATTTGCGCATGGTGATGGTGGTCATCCTTCCCCAGGCTCTTCGGAGAGCCCTTCCCGGGTGCGGCAACGAACTGATCTATCTCATCAAGTACTCCTCCCTCGCCTACATGGTGACGTGTATCGAATTGACCGGCGAGGCCAAGATTCTTGCCTCTCACTCCTTCAAGTATCTAGAGGTTTTTTTCGCTGCGGGTTTTTTCTACCTAATTCTGGTTTCACTGGCCGGCTGGTTGCTGCAACTGCTGGAAGACCGGCTCACGCTTCCCGGTTTCGAACATCATAGGATGTAGCTCGTGAAGACAGCACCATCTCGCTTTTCTTCCCCCTATTCACCCATCACGCCCCCCATCGTCCAACGTATCCGCCTGGCAGTGGGAGAAGGATGCGTGTTGACCGAAAAGGAGAAGCTGGAGCCTTTCGGCAAAGACGCGACGGAGCTGTTGCACCTCCCAGAACTGGTGGTGGAAGTCCGGAACGTGGAGGAGGTTCAGGCTGTTTTGCGACTGGCCAACGAGCACCGGTTTCCGGTGACCCCCCGGGGACTGGGAACGGGCCTGACGGGTGGATCGGTCCCCGTCTTCGGGGGTGTGGTTCTCTCCCTTGCCCGCATGAATCGCATTCTTTCCGTCGATCCGAGAAACATGATCGCCATCGTGGAGCCCGGAGTCGTCAACATCGATCTGAAGAGGGCCGCCCGGGAAAAAGGGCTTTTCTATCCTCCGGACCCCGCAAGCCTGGACACCTGTTCCCTCGGGGGCAATGCAGCCACCAATGCCGGCGGGCCATCCTGTGTCAAGTACGGGACCACGCGCGATTATCTGCTCGGTTTGGAGGCGGTGTTGCCCAACGGAGAAAAGGTCACCGCCGGCGTGCAGACGAGAAAGGGGGTGGTGGGCTATGACCTCGCCCACCTCATCGTGGGTTCGGAAGGGACCCTGGGGATCATCACCCGCCTGATCCTGAAGCTCATCCCCCACCCCCCCGCCGTCTCGACGCTCGTGTCCTTTTTTCCCGATCTCCCCTCAGCCATGGAAGCGGTCACGGCCATTCTCACCAGCGGGCACATTCCCAGCGCCATGGAATTCATGGATCGGCACTGTCTTGAACTGGTGGGAGATATGTTGGCTTTCGAAAGCACCGTATACTCGGGGGCTTTTCTGCTTCTGGAAACGGACGGTTCTCCTGCCGTGGTTCAGCAGGAGATCGAGAAGTTGGGAGAAGTGTGCTTGGAGCATGGCGCCCTCGATGTGCTTCTTGCCCCTGACAGCAACAGGAGGAACAAGATGTGGGAGGTGCGCAAGGAGGTCTCCCTGCGCATCGAGCACAGCTCGCCCCTCTACATACCCGAAGACGTGGTGGTGCCCATCGGGCGCATTGCGGAGTTCGTCACCGGTCTGCCCGTCTTCGAGAAGCGCTACGACATGAAGATCTACGCTTTCGGCCATGCGGGGGACGGGAACATCCACCTGAACATCACCGCAGCGGACCCCGTTGCGAGACCCAGGATCGAAGAGGGCGTTTCCGCCCTCCTCAGGGAGGTGCTCACCCTGGGAGGGACCATTTCGGGAGAACACGGCATCGGGTTCACCAAGAAGGGTTTTCTGCCGCTGGAGATCTCCAGGGAAAGCATTCGCCTCCAAAAGGCGATCAAGAACGTGTTCGATCCGCTGCACATTCTGAACCCCGGCAAACTCTTCGACTGACCCGATGGGGCCCGGGCCCCGTTTTTCAGGAGATGCCATGCCACTGCAACGTTCCGCCCTTGTTGCGGCGGGGAAGTCTTACCGCCTGAAGGGGATCAGCCAGCGGGTGAGGCGCATCAACATCTCGGCCATCAAGGAGATGCCGCTTCTGGCGAGTCGATTGGAGGGCTGTCTTTCCCTGGGACAGGGCATTCCCTCCTTTCCCACCCCCAGGCACATTGTGGAAGCCGCTTTCGCCGCCATGACGGAAAGTCCGGAGACGGGCAAGTATTCCTTGGGGCCGGGGTTGCTCGAACTGAGGAAGGCGGTGGCTTTTGAATTGAGCCGGAAGGCTGGAATCCCCGTAGACCCGCAGCGCGAAATCTGTATCACCGTGGGGGCCATGGAGGCATTGGCTGCGGCGGTCCTGACGGTTGTGGACCGGGGTGACGAGGTCATCCTGCCGACCCCCAACTACGCTTCCCACATCGAACAGGTCCTGCTGGCCGAGGGAGTCCCCGTCTTCGTTCCCCTCCTGGAAACCGACTGGCAGCTGGATGTGAAAGCTTTCGAAAGGGCCGTCACTCCCAGGACGAAGGCGATCATTCTTTGCAATCCCCACAATCCCACGGGAGCGAACTTCAGGCCGGAAGACCTGCGTCGGTTGGTGGAAATCGCTCTTCGCCGCGATCTTTTCATCATCTCCGATGAGACCTACGATTTCCTGGTCTACGACGGGGGGATGCATTTCAGTCTGACGAGCATTCCGGAATTGCGGGAGAACCTCATCGCAACGTTCAGCTTTTCAAAGAAGTATGCCATGACCGGATGGCGGGTGGGTTACGTTTTTGCGGCGGAAGGAGTCCTGGACCAGATGATGAAGATCCACGACGCGGTGGCCATCTGCGCCCCTACCGTGTCGCAGGTGGCAGCCCTCGCGGCCTTGTCCGGGCCCCAAGAGTGTGTGTGGGAAATCGCGGCGGCCCTCCGCAGAAGGCGGGATCTCACCTGTCGACGTCTGGACGGCCTGCGGGATCATTTCTGCTATGTGAGGCCCAGGGGAGCCTATTACCTCATGGCCCGCTACACGGCCCCCGTGGACTCCATGACCTATGCCCTGCGACTGCTCCGGGAAGCCCGGGTGATCACCATCCCGGGGGCTGCTTTCGGCCCCACCGGGGAAGGGCACATTCGGCTCTCCTTCGGGGGGACGGAGGAGGAAATCGACGGTGCCTTCGACCGCATGACACGCTGGCTCAAGACCAACCCTTTTCCCCATTCGTGACCGTCACTCCTTCCATCTCCCTGGCTGAGGCAGTGGCCATCCTAATTCTTTTCGCCGCCGGAAGGTCTTTGGAGGTGGCAGTGTCTCCGGCATGGCGGAGCCTCTCCCCTTGATCATGATTCTCGAAAGCATGTGGCATCGCTTTTCATTGACCGTGTCCTCATCAAAAGGTGATAATACATAGTAAATCCAGCCACTCAATGGAATTCCGGATGCGCTATAGGCCAGTGTTCACGCTGTATCGGGAGAGGTTGTGATCCGTCTGGAACCTCATGTCAGCATTGTCGTGAAAGTCGATATGCTGAACGAGGAGCAGGGGATGAGCCGGGCAGGATCCAGTTCGGGAGCGAGTGTTCGAAAGGTGGAAAACCTGGAAGAGGCAGGATCTCGAAGCCCATAGACAAGCCTGATTGCGCACCCTCCGGGAGGTGCTGCTGCACATGCCCGTTCCCCTGATTCGAGAGCATGAATTATCACTTGTGTTTCACTGTGCCCTCATGAATAATTGACGCAAGATACATAGAGCCCATCGATTCTTTGAACGTTCATGCGCTGCCGGGGTCTCTGTTCACCGTTCACGCTGCATCGGTCGGCTGTGATCCGTCTGAACCCTTCGTGTCGGCTTTTTTTGAAGTCTAAATGCCGAACAAGGAGCAGAGGATGAGCCAGGTGAGGTCCAGCCCGGGACCGGGTGTTCGAAAGGTCGAGAACTTCCGTCAGAAGAGAGTGGAACGCTTTGAGAGTTCCCTTGCGCAGGTGAGCAACCACTGCGCGGGGCGAAACACCGCGGTTGCGGAAGTCTTGTGCTTTCTCAGTCTGCTGCGCAATTCCGGGAGGATTCCGGCCGGTGCCACGGTCAGTTCGAGTGGGGCGCGGTTCCAGTCAATCAAGGGAGCCGCCGAATCCCCGGCAGCCCATTGCCTTCCCTGCCAGATATACGTGAACGGACGGGATCCATCCACCCTCACTAGTAATTCCCAAGCCGCCCTTGCCATTCGGTCGTGTTTCGGCAAGTGCACCCTCCTGCCCCTCGCTTTCAATCATGCTGATTCTGCGGCGGAGAGCAACGGTTTGATCCAAGCCTTCGAACAGGCCTGCAGGGAGGTCATCTCAGCTGAAGCCGGTTCCTACGGCAGGATCGATCGTGAGAGAGTTCGCCATGCCTATGATGCTGTCTGGTGTCCGTTGGCCCGCCAGGCATACCGGGCAGCACTTTCGCAAAAAGGGTCCGGGAAGGCTCCATTGCCGCGTGTGGTCAGAGGAATCGGTATGGAATACGGCATGATCGATCTGGAGAGTCTCGAAAGGCAACGAGCTGAAATTTCAGAGAAACAGGTCCATCTCAACGAAGTCCTTTGGATCTTGCAGCAGTACCTGGTGAAGCTGCATGTCAGGCCAACGGCGCTCGAGGATCGCAGGATGTCGGAAATGGAAAGTCTTTGGGGATGAGGTGAACCGCATGACGTAGGTTGACAAATCGTGACCAAAGGAGGGGGGAACCTTGGGAAGATGGCGCTTTCCTGTGGCTGTTGGAAGCCTTTGCATGGCACTCTCGATGCCGGCCTTGGCAATTCCGGGCAATGCGTTTGGTCAAACCCCTGAGTTCAGGCTGCCGCCGGCGGCGGAACCCGATGTGCGCCTGCAGCAACTGCGTCCCACTGGGCCGTTGCAACCCCTTCCAGAGGTGCAGGTTCCCGAGGCGGCACTGAGCCGTGCACCGGCAGGTGCCGACCAGGTGCGTTTCGTCTTGGCCGGCCTGGACTTGGAGGGGGTGACGGCCTACTCGACGGAGACATTGGGGGCAGTTTATGCGGATCGCATCGGCAAGGAAATCTCCCTAGCCGATGTGTACGAGGTGGCAGCCGAGATCCAGCGTCTTTATCGAAAAGACGGCTACTTTCTCACACGGATCATCATACCGCCGCAGACAGCCCGGGAGGGTCGCCTCACCATTCAGGTCATTGAAGGGTACGTCAGTGAGGTGAAGATCGAAGGGGAAATCGGCCCTGTCAGATCTCTCGTCAAAGCTTATCTGCAGCACCTGGTTCACGAGCGCCCCCTAAAGCTCAAGACCCTCGAGCGATACCTGCTTTTGGCGAAGGACATTCCCGGTCTGGATGTCCAGGGCGTTCTCAGGCCGGCGCCCGGCCTGGTGGGGGCGGCCCAGCTTGTGGCCGCTGTGGAGCGCAAGCGCTTCGATGCCCTGGTGGTGGCCGGCAATATGGGAAGCACCTTCACCGGTGAATGGGAGGTGGCGGGGAGCTTCACGGCCAATTCCTTCACCTGCCTTGGAGAGAGTGTGACCTTGTCCGGTCTCCTCAGCGATCCGGCCGAGGGTTTTTCCGGGGACAACGAGAACCAGAAGGTGATCCAGTTCGGAGGGACCTTTAGGCCCGCCTCCAACGGCCTTTATTTTGGCCTGTCCGCCTCCTACGGCGACTCGAATCCCGGGGACATCATCAGTCGGTTCGATTTCGACAGCAAGAAACTCCTTGTCACCGCCCTGGGCGGCTATCCTGTCATTCGGTCAAGGGATCTCAATTTTTCCGTGGAACTGGGATTCGATTTCATCAACAGCGACACGGACATTTTCGGCGATTTGAAATTCTCCCGTGACCGATTGCGCGTGCTGCATCTGACAGGGATTGCGGATTTCCGTGACGCCTGGCGGGGGAACACTTTCTTGAGTTTGGGGTTGCGCCAGGGGCTGCCCCTCTTTGATGCCAGTGAATCGGGGGATGATCTTCTCTCGAGGGCGGATGGGACCGGCGTATGCACTTCCCTTCGAGGGGAGCTGTGGCGTCTGCAGCCCATCGCTGGCCACTTTGCCCTGTTCGGGAGGTTTGCGGGTCAATACGCTTTCGATGATCTCTTATCCGACGAGGAATTCGACGTGGGAGGCACCCGTTTCGGGCGGGGGTACGACCCCAAAGAACTGAGCGGGGATCACGGGGTCGGTTTTACGGCCGAACTCCAGTACACGAGAGCCGTGGAGGTCCCCGTTTTGGAAAGGTTCCAGCTTTTTGGCTTCTACGATGTGGGCGAAGCCTGGGATCGAGGCACGGATTTTTCCGCATCCCTTGCATCGGCGGGCGGCGGGGTGAGGCTCTGGCTTGCTCGGTACTTCTCATTGGAACTCCAGGTGGCCAAGCCCCTCACCCGGGAAAGCGATCGTGCGGACGGGAGCCGCGACCCACAGGTGCTCTTCCGCGCTTTTGCCAGGTTTTGAGAGAGGACGCGGGGGAATTGAGGGGAATGTTTCCGTGGTTGAGGAGGAGGACTGGGATGGGCAGACCTAAACGATCAAGGAATTGCGGTTCCACCCACGTTGCGGATGGAACATGCTTCCCGGCATGGAGGATCCTGCAGGCGACGGCTCTGGTCCTGAGCCTTGGCCTTCTCATCAGTGCGTCGCCGAGTCTGGCCAATCCCGCGGGGGGCAAGGTGGTCGGGGGGAAAGCAGGCATCACCCAGAAGCCGGGCCTCACAAACATCGATCAAACCACAGACCGGGCCATCATCAACTGGCAGTCTTTCAGCATCGACCGGGGTGAACTGACCCAGTTCAACCAGCCGGGCCGTGACTCCATCTCCCTCAACCGGGTGGTGGGAAACGACCCCTCCCAGATCCACGGCCATCTGAAGGCCAATGGGAACGTGTGGCTGGTTAATCAGAACGGGGTGCTGTTCGGCGAATCCGCCCGGGTGGATGTCCACGGCCTGGTGGCGACGACCGCTGACATCGCCGACAGCGATTTCATGAAGGGGCGGAATCACTTCTCCATTCCGTCACCCAACCCGGATGCTTCCGTGGTGAACCAGGGGAGTATCTCACTGGGGGATCGCGGCCTGGGGGCCCTCGTGGCGCCCCATGCGAGGAACTCCGGCATCATCCAGGGACGGCTGGGGCAAATAGTGATCGGGGGGACTCCCACCTTCACACTGGATTTCTACGGGGATGGGCTCATCCAGTTCGATGCGACATCCAAGGTGGTGAAAAAGCCCGACCCAGCCCGAGCGCTTGCTGAAAACGACGGCAAAATCACCATGGACGGGGGCACGGTGCTCATCACGGCCGATGCGGCGGCCGGGGTGGTGGACGAAGTGATCAACGTGGGCGGGGTGGTGGAAGCACGAAGTTTCGGCGTCGAAAAAGGGAACATCGTGCTGCACGGAGGGGAGAGCGGCATCGTCAGGGTGGCGGGGAGTCTTGATGCTTCCGGCCCGGAGGAAGGACAGTCGGGCGGCAGCGTAAAGGTCCTGGGCGAAAAGGTGGGGCTCTTCGCCGGGACGAAGATCGATGCCTCCGGTGATTCCGGGGGCGGCGAGGTTCTCATCGGCGGCAACTACCAGGGCAAGGGGCCCGAACCCAATGCCAGGTGCACTTACGTTGCGGAGGCTGCCACCATCAAGGCGGACGCTCTGGGAAGGGGAAAGGGTGGCCGAGTCATCCTTTGGTCTGATGCATCCACCGCCTTTGCCGGGGGCATCTCGGCCCGGGGAGGACCCTTGGGAGGAGACGGGGGCTCCGTGGAGACGTCTTCCACCGGCGACCTTTCCGCCACCGGCTGGGTCGACACCGCCGCTCCGGCAGGCAGCGGGGGAGGCTGGCTCCTGGATCCGCTGAACGTGCAAATCGTGGCGGCCACCGACCCTGATGCCACCCCCGATGTCCCACCGATTTTCGAAAACGATCCCCCGGTGGACGGCACCTCCGTGGTGCTGGCATCTTCCATTGAGGGCGCGGGAGGGGACGTCATCATCGAAGCGAGGGGCAACATCACCGTGGATGCCCTTGCAGAGGTGATCACGGGCAACAACATTCGCCTGTTCGCGAAGGAGAACATCACGTTTGAAAACAGTGATCTCTCGTTTGGCTCCTTTGGGGAATTGTTGCTGCAGAGTGTGAACATCAACACCAACGGCAGGTTCGTCTTTGCAGGCAGCATGAGAATGGAGAGCCTGGCCAACGACAAGACCGGGCCAGGGATCGTCGACGCCGATGTGATCGCCGGAGATCTCTTTGTCGGCCGCTTTGGCAGCGACAATCTCCCTTTTTCCTCCGTGGACATTGTCTCGGAGGGCGCCGGGATGAATGTGCGAGGGATCGAGGCGGGCGATGTCCAGGTGATCCAGTCGGGCACCCTCAACGTCCTGGGACCCGTGCATGCCTCAGGCTCCCTGTTCCTTCTGACGCAGGCGATCCCGCCGGGTACAGAGTCCTCAGGGGACCCCGGTGACATCCGCAGTTCCGGTTCCGGTTCCATGCGAGCCGGAGCCGGTGCCTCCCTTGTTGGGGACGGGTTCATTTCGACGAGCGGCACGTCCATTTCGCCGGGAGGGCCGCTTCTTCTCATCGCCGGGACCGGCATAGACGTGGATACCTTGAACCTGTCCGGCATTGCTGCATCGACGCAATTCGGGGATATCCGCATTGACAACAGGGGCGGGGGGACGGTGAGGGTGACCGATATCGCGGGGACTTCGGGATTACAGGCACTCAACGGAGGTGTCGAGCTGAAAACGGATGGGAGCCTCACCCTTCTGCAACCGGTGTTCGCCGGCGGGAACCTCGGAGGGGATGGCATTTCAGAGTCGATCCTTCTGGTTTGCAACGGTGCCTTCACGTTCAGAAACGAATTCGGGCCAGGGGCCATGGAGACGCCGTCAGGAAGGTTCCTGGTGTACTCTCAGAATCCGGCCGCCGACTTTCGCAACCTCCCTGCTTCCCAGTACACCAAGCTCTATGATTTCCCCTTCGATCCAAACGATCCTTTCGGATCTGGGCGCGGCCTGCCGGCGGAGGGCAATTTCTTCCTCTACAACGCGGCGCCCACCCTGACACTCACCGCCAACAACGCCTCCCGGGAGTACAAGGACCCGGATCCCCCGTTGACGTACACGGTCACAGGATTGATCGACGGCGACACGCTCCTTGAGGCCCTGTCCGATGATCCCACGGTCACCACGACGGCTCAATTTGCCAGCGGGGTGGGAAACTACCTTGTGGACATGGGGCCCGAGACCCTGACTTCCCCTCTTCGCTACAGGATTGAACTGGTGGACGGTGTCTTCACGATCGATCCGGCGACCCTTAACGTGCAGGCAAACGATGCGAGCCGTTTTGTGGGTGAGGCCAATCCCGTTTTTTCGGCTGCCGTGACCGGCTTCAAACCGGGCGACGACGCTTCGGTCCTGAATGGTCTGCAGATCACATCCAGCGCCGACTTCTTTTCGCCACCAGGATCCTACGGAATCGATCCCTTCGGGGCGACGGCCGCGAACTACCAGATCCAGTACCTGAGCGGAGTCCTCACTGTGAAGCCTGGAAGTCACTCGACCATTGACCCTGACGGCAATCCCCTTCAACCCGATGTTCCCATCGGCGTCAAGTTCACTCCCAGCGCGCCCCTCATTCTCACTGCACCCGGTGCGTACATATTTGCATTGCCCGATTTGCCCCAGCTGCCACTGCAGGAGGATCTGCTCTTCTCCAACGACGGGAACCGGGAGCTCTGGGGACCCTCTCCCACGGTGGAACCGCCCTCCGGGCAGTAAGGAGGGCTTTCAATCACATGACTCAAAAGGACCGCGCCATGGTGAAGGGCTTACACGGGACGTGCAGTTCGGTGCGGGTTTGCAGCCGGTTGTCCATAGGTCTTCTCGCATCCCTTTTCATTGTTTGGGTCGCTCCCTGCCGGGGGGCTTCCATGCCCCCGCGCCACGGCACAGGGAGTGGAGCCTTCCCGGTGGGTGAGAACCGGATCGGCGAGCCGTGCAGAGTGGTCTCCCCTTCCAAGGCCGTTCAACTGCCGCAGGGTGTGGAGGCGCGCAGTGTGGCCTGTGGGAAATGGGAGGAGCCCAGCGCCAGGGTCTTCACGATGGGAGGGGGGCCAGGGCCTGTGGAATTGGCTGGGAGCGGATGGTGGCGTGATCGTCTTGACTCCTTTGCAAACTGCGGCCCGGCGATCCCCACGAAAATCCTGGACGGGATCGATGCAGTCGCCCTGGACTGTAGCTTCCGGGTGGGCGGCTGGCCTTATCAGGCTTTGGCGGCCCGTATCGGGGAAAGGACGTATCTGGCGGAGACCATTCCAGCAGCCTACCCGGCCACTGAGCGGGCCATCGGTGTCCTTGCCGGCAGACTTCCCCGGTCTCAGGCGACCCAGGGGGGGGTGCTGTCCGAGGAAACCCGCAGGCTGGAGTCGCGCCTTGCCGCTTCAAGCTACAGCGCCGGAGACCTGACGGTCTACCGGGATCTTGTCAAGCTTGGCCAGTATTACAATTTTCAGGCGAACTTCCCAGAGGCGGAACAGCGCTACCGTCGGGCGTTGGCACTTCAGCAAAAAGTCGTGGCCGCGGAATTTGGGGAAAAGGGCTTCCTGGATATGCACATCGCCCTCGAATTGAGCAACCAGGGGCGCATCGAGGTGGCGGAAGCGGTGTTTGCAAAGGCTGAAGCGCTGGTTGCCCAGTCTCTTGAACCTACCGACGAAGCGAGACTGGTCAGCTATCGGGCCATTCACCTCGCGAATCAGAGGAAGGACCGGGAGGCGCTGGCGGCGGCAAGGAAGGCGACGGCGATGCGGCGGGAACTGTCAAGAGGGTACGGGGTGGATCCGGCTCTTGCATCCTCTCCAATGACCAACCTGGTGTCAACGACTCCCCGAGGACAGGTCCGTGGCGGGGAGACTCTCCTCAGTCCCCGTGGGGCGACGGCGTTGGGGGACATAGTGCAAAGCCGTTACCTCGAAGCGGCCATGCTTGTGGAAGTGGGCGATTTGGGGGGTGCCAAGGATGCCCTGAGGGAGGCCGAGGACATCCTGGCCCGTGAACCCAGAGTGCCCAGGCGGTGGCTGCCTCAGATCCGGTTCATGCAGGCGCGCATTGCCGAACAGGAAAACAGATGGTCAGAGGCCGAGGCCCTTCTCTTGGCAAGCATCCAGGCTCAGCATGCGCTGTACGGCGATTCCAGGAGCGAGGGATTGGCATACATGGCGCTGGGCCGGGTGCGTGCGGGTCAGGGGCAGAGAACAAAGGCACTCGAGGCGTTCCGAAAAGGTTTCGAGATCATGGGAAATCTGGGTGGGGGAATTCGTTTCGAAGATGCGGCTCCCTTTTTCAAGACGGGTCAGGCTGAAGCAGAGGCGAACCCCGCCCGGAAGCAGCAGATTCTTGCGGAGATGTTTTCCGCGGGACAGCTCGTCCGGGGAATCACCGCGGCCCAGTCCATGTCCCTCGCGGCCGCAAGGCTTGCAGCGGGTGAGGATGCGGTGGGAAACCTGATCCGTCAGTTGCAGGATGCCCGCCAGGAGAGGGATGCACTGCGGGAGAAACTCACCCTGGTGCAGGCAGAACCCGGTGTCCTGGCACCTCAAGTGTCCGAGCTGGAGAAACAATGGGATGGTTCGAGTGCCCGCGTCGCGGACCTGGAACGCCAGGTCCAGGCGGCGGCGCCTCGGTACAATCAAGTGATCGACCGCCCCGTTTCGGTCGAGGATTTGATAGGGGTTCTGCGGCCAGGGGAACTCTTGGTGCAGATCCTGGTGGGACCGAAGAGTTCCTTCGGGTTCATCGCCGATGCGAAGGGAATCAGCGGGTACGGGATTGATCTGTCGGAGAGCCAGGCCCTGGAACTTGTCAACCGTTTACGCAAGCCCCTCGACGCGGTGGATGTCACTCAGAAATTCCCCGTGGACGAAGCATTTGCCCTTTTCAAACGGCTTTTCGGACCGGTTCAGGACCGTGTTTCCGCGTCAAGGCATATCATTGCGGTGCCCAGCGGTCCCCTCCTGAACCTGCCTTTGGGGATCCTCGTGACCGCCCAGCCGGATTGGGTCCTCCAGGCAGATTACTCTTCCATTCCCTGGATGGCTCGAAAGCATGCCATCACCCATGCCCCGTCGGTGCAGTCCTTTGTGAACCTGCGGACTGCGGTGCGACCGTCGCGGGCTCCCGCAGGCTTCATCGGGTTCGGCGATTTCGTGCCACATGGAGATGCAGATGCGGTGATGGCGGCACTGGACTTGCCGAAAACCTGCCGCGAGGAGGCTCATCTGCTGGCGAACCTGCCCGAACTCCCCAACACGGGGCGGGAGCTCCGCGAGGTGGCCGCTATGCTTCACGCACCTGAAAAATCGCTGGTACTTGGACGTGCGTTCACCGAAGCTGCCGTAAAGAAAGCGAAATTGGATGATTACCGCATCATCTACTTCGCAACGCATGGGCTGCTTCCCCAGAAGCTCAGGTGTCTTCCGGAGCCGGCTCTTGTGGTCTCAATGTCATCCCGGGAAGGGGAAGCGAGCGACGGGCTGCTTTCCACGAGCGAAGTGATCGGCCTTCATCTTGACGCGGACGTGGTGGTGCTATCCGCCTGCGACACCTCCGGACCGGCTGCGGGCATGGGCGGCGAGGCTCTTTCGGGGCTGGCGAGGGCTTTCCTTTACGCGGGAGCGCGTTCCCTCGTGGTGACTCAGTGGGAAATACCGGAAAAATCAACGGTGAAACTCATGACGACGTGTTTCGAGCAGCTCAAGGACACCAATCTCACTCTTTCGGAGGCGATGATGCGCGCTCAGGCCGCCTTGATTGAAAATCCCACTTTTTCACATCCCCTGGCTTGGGGGGCCTTCGTCGTTGTGGGAGACGGCGGCCAGAGGCCGGGAGAGAGGTCCGTGACGATGGCCAGACAGTAGATTCTGCAAGAGTCCCCCGCAGAGACCGGATGGATCCACAAGACATGTTCATGCGAGGGCCCTCTCATCTGCCAGTCTGGGTTCCTCAGCCAGCGGTATCCAGGGAATCGCCGCGGCATCGGCGGGAAATGCCCCATAGAAGAGACCGTTGGTTTGATTCGGATAGTGGTGGATGAACTCAGCGGGCCTTTGTGTCACCACCCTGTGGCGCAAGTTGCTATAGTGCCAGATTGTGCCGTTGCAATAGATGCCCACATGTTTCTTTTGCACGTTTTTCATCGTTCTTCGCCTGATGTTGACATTGGAAAGCTTTGTGACAAAGATGAGGCAGTATTCTGATGGGCGGTCATTGAATCTCCCCACCTGCGGGCAGTTGGCAAAAATCTCGTGAACCCTGACATTGCGCCCCCCTCTTCCCCCTCGGCCGCAAGTGTAGCCGAACTGCAATTGCAGAACATGGCTCACAAAATGGGCGCAATGACTGAGGCCCGCGTCTGAGTAGCCGTAAGCGCAGATGTCAACGATGTTTTTGCCCGCGTACCCGTCGAGAAGCTGCCTGCTGATCTGGAAGAGTGCCATCCTCCATCCCCGGTTGTCGATTTTCACTGTCCCGCGAACTGAACGCGCCGGTTGTTCCGCCTTCCTTCAGGGGTCAGGTTGGTGTCGATGGGTTTCTTGTAAGCGTAGCCCTCCGCTTCCAATCGGTCGGGATCGATCCCGTGCCTTCTGACCAAGTAGTCCCTCACTGAATTGGCTCTGTTTCTGGAGAGCTTCAGATTTGGTTCATAGCGACCCACATTGTCCGTATGTCCTTCTATGATGAATTTCCTGCCGGCAAACGTCGTCGTCAGCATCATTGCGAAGTTGTCCAGGAGTTTCTTGCTGCTGGGCTTGATCTCCGCACTGTTGGTATCGAACTGGATGTGAAGAACCAGCGGGGGCAACTTCTTCATACCGGCCAAGCCCCGAAGCTTGCCCAGATCGTCTGCGTCCGCCACCGCCACCGGCAGTCTGCCTTCCAGCTCCGACAGCCGGCTTTTCAACTTGTCGGTTGGTCCGAGAACCTTGAAGGCTTTCCGGTAATGCTCAAAGGCAGCCTTCCAGATTTCTCTGTCATAGTAGAAATCCCCAAGACAGACACTGATCTCCCCGCAATCGGGATACTTCTTTTCCAGGTCGACCAACTGTTCCTCGCTGTTTCTGGAGTCTTCCATCAGCGCGTAAGCTTGGGAACAGTCCGCCCCCGGGGAAGATCCCGGAAAAGCCAGAAAAGCCATGACGAGAGCCACGCTCATGAGCCGTTTCATGATCCAACCCTCCTTTGCGGCTTTCAAACGGTTTACTTGTGCAGAAACGACAACCGCTTCACCCTGTCCGAATCCTGTCTGCTGAAAATCGACTGAAACTGTTGTGCAACAGGTTCCGCTCCCCCGTTCCCCGCAGCCCTCAGGTGGGAGAAAAGTTTTTCGAGGCTTTCAACGGGCACTTCGGAGGCAATGGCGAGGATGTTCTCCCTGCCGGCATTCTGGTCGACACCGAAAAAGTCGACCTCGGGAAACCTGTATTCCCTTGTGGGTTTGAGAGGGTTCTGGGCGGCACTGTAACGCTTGTTTGGAAAAATGGGATGGATGCTTCCCCGCGAGTCGATCTGGGCCATGTAAAGATACAATGAACGTTCCGGACGAAACGTGAAAAAATAGAAGTGGTCGGCAGTGAGGCTGTCCGCTTCCTTGAGTTCCGTCGGTGGTTCGTTCCCCGCCAGGTAATAGGCCTTGAAATCGGCAAAGGACCTCGCGGGTGTGGACAAATCGGGGATGCTCGCAATCTGTTGGGGTTCGTCGATGGTGATCCCGTTGATGGGTTCGGCGACAGTCGGCTGCTTCTCATGGAGCGCTCCCGTCAGGATCCTCTCCAACCTCATTTCGGTCGTTTTGCCCGCACCTTGCAGCACGTCCAGGATTTTCAGCCCTGGCCCCAGGACACAGATGGTCGGGAGGATGACGTCGGCTCCATAGCTCGCCAGAATCCCCGGTTGATCGAAGAGAAGGGGGAACGGGATCGAGGTGGAGGAAGGCATTGCCTTGACTCTTTCCGGATTGGAGGCCGTGACCGCCCACACGGTCACCTCAAGTTCGCGGTAGCGATCGACCAGGGTAATGAGGCTTGCCAATCCTTCGGTGCTGGCCTGAGAGTCGGGATCGAAAAAATAGAGTATCACTACCGACCGGTTCTGCAGTTGAGCAATATCCTGGGTTTTTTCCTGAAAGTCCTTTGGAGAGAAGTAAGGTGCTGTTTGCCCGGGTGTCGGCTTCCCAATGGCGCTCGGGGCCGGAGCAAAAGCGGCGCACAGTAGCACAAGAAATCCGAAACCTCTAATGGTTCTGACCATTCTTGCCTCCTGGAGCATTTGAAAAGCCGGGAGGAGACAGGGGGAGCAAATCAACGGGGACTTGAACCAATGCGTTTTCTGCGATCTTGACCCTTGCCGCCCAGTCTCCATAACCTTCAAGGTTCAGTCGCAATTCGTAGTGGCCGCTTGGGAGCCGTATCTCGAGGGGTGTGGTTCCCTTCCTTTCTCCGTCAATGATAACGTGTGCCCCGATGGGAAAGGTGGTGATTTTGAGCAGACCGGTCTTGATGTCGGAAGGAAGGGCCTCGTCATTCCCCGCCACAGGCGATGGATGCAATGCAGTGGGCTCACTCTTTGCGTCCTGCATGCCGGGCACGGAACCCGTCCGCAATTCTTCTCGCTTCTTTTCGGGAAAATGTATCCAATAAAAGTATACTACTCCGGCGAAGCACACGACAATCAAGAAAACAAGGGGAACAACCACAAATCTTCCCAATGGTCGCGTTATGCTTTCAACCGAAGCGCGCGCCGTCATTGTGGCAGCCTCGGAACTCTCCTGGCATTTTTCGAGGGCGTCGGCAAGCGTGCGACCTGTGGCAAAGCGCAGATCAGGAGATTTTGCGAGGCATTTCATGATGATCTGAGAGAGTTCCCCGTGAAGGGATGGATTGGTCTTGACGGGGCTTTCGGGATTCTCGTGAATGATGCTTTGGAAGATGGTGGCGATGTTTTCGCCTTTGAAGGGTCTCTTCCCTGCCGCCATCTCATAAAGGATCACCCCTAAAGAGTAGAGGTCCGAACGACCATCCACAGGCTGGCCCAGAACCTGTTCAGGGGCCATGTAGGCCGGTGTGCCCAGAACATCGCCCGTTTGCGTCAGTTGCGTCGCCTCGGGATTTTCGATGTGGGCGATTCCGAAGTCAGTGATCTTGATGACCCCGTCGGACTGGACGAGAATGTTGCTCGGCTTGATGTCCCGATGGACGACCCCCCTGCTGTGTGCGTAATCTAGGGCCTTCGCGGCCTGTATCCCGATGTCGAGCATTTCCCGGAGGGTGAAGCTCTTGTCCCGGATGATCCGGTCCAAGGGCTTTCCTTCCACGAATTCCATGGCGATGAACACTTGCCCGTGATCTTCCCCCATGTCGTAGACCGTCACGACATTGGGATGTGACAGCCTGCCAACGGCTTGAGCCTCTTTGAGGAACCTCTTCCTGAAATCCGGATTCGTCACGCGGTCGGGCCGCATCACCTTGAGCGCGACGAGGCGGTTGATCTGAGGATCGAGAGCCTTGTAGACCACCCCCATGGATCCTCCCCCCAGTTCCTCCACGATGTCGTAGCGACCGTAACGCATGGTTTATCCGATAAATTCAGGCAAAAAGCCCGTATGCCTCCCCCGACTCGATCCCCTTTGAAGGACATCAGGAGAGCCCCACAACTCGCAGCCAATTCCAGCGTCTGATCAAAAACACTGCCCTCGAAGCCGTCCCAATGCCCCAAAGGCCGGCAGGCAGGCGAAAGTCGTTGCACATCATGGCACAAAAGGCACAACGGCAACGTAATTGCAACCTTTTCCGGCGATGCCTCTGTCCACGTGAAAGATACCGGAAGTGCCCGTTTTTTCAGGCTCCTGAAGAACGCTGTAGACATTGTGGTCAAGACCTTTCCCCCCGTGGGATTCGACGACTTCCCACGACCCGGTTCCCTGCACCTTTTCCACCAGGGCGATGTGTCCCGGGTTGTTCTTCATGGAGAACGCCTTGTCCTTCTTCACCATCCAGATGAGAATATCCGATTGGATCACATCGGAGGCACTCTCTCTCGCCAACTTTCTCCCCTTGGCGTAATAGACGGGAATGTCGCGGTGGCGACCCTGCAATCGCCCGGAGGCCAGAAAGTAGTTGTTGACGAACCCGAGGCAGTCGATCCCGACGTAGCTGTCACAAAAGGCCTGCAGGTCCTTTTCCTTGAGGGAACCTCCAACGCCTGTTCCCTTGATGGCCCCCGATCGGGCGGCCCATGCAAGGGCTGCGGCAATCTGCCCCGGCGAACCCTTGCCTTGGAAAGGCTGGAACAGGTCGTAGCTGAGTGAACCCACATCGGCGGCTTTGCCGAGAAACACACGGGCATCCCGACCAAAATAACCCCTCACTCCCTGCACGATTTTCTCGCGCTGCAACTGGGCTTGACCATACTTGGATTGTTTCCATTCAGTCGCTGACGGATAATCCTTCGGCCAGCGCATCATGAAATAGTGGTGGACATCCACGGTGGCCGCTTTGGATTCGTAGGTGACCGGATCTTCATAGGCGACCCGAAGTCTGCGGTACTCCTGGTAAAGGCTCAGCGGAGTGACTCTTCTGGACATGGCGCCACCTCCTGAAGGATGAGAAAACCGGGGGACTGAAAACGCACGGCGGTCCCCATCGTAAATCCTGGCGGGCATGGATGGAACCCGGCGGCTGTCACCCCCTCCCCCCAGAGAGTCCCTTGTGTGCGGGTTCCCCTCGGTATGCGATCGCCTCTCCTTAAGAAATTGCCCAGGGGTCCGGCGCTCGACCGGATGTCATGATCCTTCCCAAGTGCGGCAAACGCTTTTGACGGTATGATAGACCGGAAAACGCCCCAGAAGGTCATCCAGGATGGAATTCAGCTCCCGCAGCTCTCCACGGTACTCCCCGACGTTGGGGTCGAAAAGATGGAGGATGAGCCTCAAGATCGGTTCCTGCCCGCCGATTCCGCAAAAACCCGCCACAGCATGCCGGCTCCCTCCCTCGAATTCCAACGTCCAGGTCGCCGCTGCGCCAGGATAACCGATGTCCGAGGCCAACTTTTGTCTTATGCCGCTCATGCCGCTCTGGCGCCTGGAGACGGTCGTTTGTTCGACGTAATGGAGGCCGAGGTTGCCTGCCACCTGCTGACGTGCCGCCGTCCTGCCGCGGATGGCACGCAGGCCGGCGTAGTTGTCCTGGTAGTGCAACGCTTGGGGGATCATGAGTCGCAATTGTCCGAGACGGCCATGCGGATCTTCGCCTGGATTCAGCTTGATCAGCCTCAACCAGAGATCGCAGAGTGCCACACATATTCCTTTTCGCTGCGTTGTGCCCGCCACCAGTTCCGACTGGGAGAACGGCGTCAGAGTGCTCATATGTTCAAGCCGTTTGAACGCATCTCCTTGGGTGGACCGATCGCCGATGCCACATCTGGTTGACTGGCTCGGTGGGGTGCGATGGGCCTACCCATTCTGGTAGCGCGCCCAAAGGGTGCATTTTGCATGGTCGTCCGAAGCTTTCGGGTCATGAGGCGTGTGACCCCCGTTCAAAAGGCGGGTCCGCGAAAGAGACGTCCACTCATGGTTCGATGACCTCGCTCAGCACTACCGTAACGTTGTCCAAG
The DNA here is from genome assembly GCA_012517315.1 of Deltaproteobacteria bacterium. Lineage (GTDB taxonomy): Bacteria > Desulfobacterota > Syntrophobacteria > Syntrophobacterales > Syntrophobacteraceae > JAAYUJ01. Next base: position 10,123 of record JAAYVE010000005.1, on the reverse strand, counting down.
CCCCCGGCGAGCTTGGCCTGGTCGATAAGACTTTCGGCCTTCTGGGAAAGTTTGAAGGGAGATGCGAGAGTGGCGAAAATGGCATCGTCATCGATCATGTCCGTGAGGCCGTCGGAGCACAGAAGGAAAATGTCCTGCTGGAGGAGAGCCCCCCGGATCAGGTCCACTGCGAGGGTTTCCTGGGTACCCACCGCTCTGAGAATGACGTTTCGAAGGGGGTGTTTGCGCGCTTCTTCCGGCGTGATGAGTCCTTGGTTCAGCTGGTCCTGGACGAGAGAGTGATCGCGGGTGAGTTGCTTCAGTTGATTCTGCCGAAAGAGGTAAGTCCGGCTGTCTCCTACATGGCCCAGGGTGAACCGTTCTCCATGGAGGACAAGGAGTTCTGCGGTGCAGCCCATTCCCCTGTGGGCCGGGTTTCGTTCCACGTGTTCCAGGATGCGCTGATTGGCCAGGTCGAAAGCTTTTTGGATTAGGGCCCCGTCGTTGTCTCCCGACGGAGGGCCATCGAGTGTGAAAACGTCCAAGGACGTTTCTGCGAAAAACTGGCTGGCCAGTTCTCCCGCAGCGGCACCGCCCATGCCGTCGGCCACTGCGACAATGCCCAAGTCGTCGCGAATGAGGAAAATGTCTTCATTGTTGGTGCGCTTGAGTCCGACATCGGACTTCCCCACGGAAAGGATTCTCAACATGGCCAGACTCGTTCAGGGCCTGCACCGCCCTTCTGAAAGGCATTCACGGGTTGGAAGTCAGGACCTCAGGGGTCCTGTCATCGTGCAAACACCGATTGCACGGATCGCCGATGTGAGTCTATAATAAAAAATATTGCGGCGCTTCTGCAAGGCTTTCGTATTAGGGTGAAAGCCCCCATGCCGCCTTGTGGAGCCGGGTGGAAGACCTTTTGCGATGAATCTCTTTCCGGGCGGTCGGTGAAGAGACCATGAAACAAGCTCCCGTCATTGTTGTTCAACTGGTGCACCTGCAGGGACCGATGAAGGGGCAGATCCAGGAATTCACGGACCCGGTGATATCCATCGGCAGGAGTCCGGAATGTCAAATCCGCTTTCCCGCCGACCTCACCGTCGTCTCCCGCAAACATGCCGACATTGTGCGGGACGGCAATCGATTCAAACTGACCGATCACAGCACCAACGGGACTTTCGTCAACGGAAAGCGGGTGGAAGAGGCTTTCCTCAAAAACGGGGATGTCCTTATTTTCTCTGAGGGAGGGCCGAAAGTGAGCTTCCTGACCCAAATGAGGGAACAGGATCAGCGGCCTTCTCCGGCTCCTTTAGCCAAGGCACAGGAAGCGATGCCCGCAAGGGAGCGACCGGAAATTGCCGGCAGGGAGTCCCCGCCCATCGCCCCGGTTGCCCCGGATGAAGGAGATGTCCTTCCTCAGCCGGTGAGCGCGCCCTTGGTTTTCCAGTATGGCCCGACGCTGCGCTCCTACAAGCAACTTCCCGTGAACATCGGGAAACACCCCCAATGCCAGTTTGCCATCGATCACCCCGGCATACTCGACCTGCACGCCCAGGTCTTTTTCTCCCAGAACCGATACTGGGTGAAGGACCTCACGGGTCGAAGCCTGGTCCAGGTCAATGGGGAGGCTATCGGTCTTCGGCCATCCCCTCTCAGTCTCCAGGATCTCCTGAAACTCGGCCCCCAAGGCCCCGTATTCCGCTTCCTGGGGGAGGGTCGGCTGGCGGAGGTTGAAGAGTCATCTCCCGAATCCGGAGACTTCCCCGGCCAAAGTCGGAAGGATGAGGCCGCAGGGGGGGCGATGGAGGGGAAAGAGGACCGGGAGAAGAAATCCGTGTTCCGAAGGCTCTTCAAGTAGACACGACCCCAATGGCGATTGCTGGGAACCGGGGATTCGCCTCCCTATTGCTCTGTCCGGCGCAACCGGGTCCTGGAGGAGACCTTTGTGATCATTGAGTGTCCCCAATGCCGGCGGAAATACCGGATCGAAGACTCCCGCGTGCCCGCCCAGGGCACGGTCGCCCGATGCGGTGGATGTGGACATCGGTTCCCCGTCCACCCCCTTGAACCGGAGGAAGGGATCACATGCCCCAAGTGCGGCGCGCGTCAGCCCTCGGGAGATGAGTGCACAAGCTGCGGTGTCATTTTCAGCAAGATTCCTCCCGGGGCGAAGGAGGTTGACACTCAGGAATCCTCAGTTCCCGTGACACCGGAAACGGTCGCTGTCACCACAGCCCCAAACGGTGAGGGCGCGGTTTTCCCTGCGGGCGTTTTTCACTCCGGCGGTTCGGTTCCTGTCTCTCATGGCGCTCCCTTCCCTATCGGAGGAGCCTTTCGTTTCGGCTGGGACCGGGTGAGGGGACATTTGGGATTCTTTGTCGTTTTCCTGGCCTTGGGCTTTCTCCTCATCTTGGTGCCGTGTTTCCTTGCAGACGTGGCGACCGAACGTGCTCCAGCGGTGACCTTAGTCCTTTTCAGGGCTGTTGACCTCATTATCGAAGCCACGGTCACAATGGGCTGCATAAAGGTCGGTCTCCGCGTTTGTGACGGGGAGAAGCCCGATCTCTCCAACCTCCTCGACTGCATGCCGCTTTTCTTCAAGTATTCTTTCGCGACCCTTCTCTATGGTCTCATCGTATTTGCCGGCCTGCTTCTTTTCATCATTCCGGGGATGGTATGGGCTATCCGATACATGTTTTTCGCCTACTTCATCGTGGACGCGGGAAAGGGGCCCTGGGAATCCTTGAAGAGCAGTGCCGCCATCACGAGGAATGTCAAACTGGATCTTTTTTTGCTGGCCCTGGCCCTGACGGGGATCAACGTCTTGGGGCTTCTTGCACTCGGCGTGGGGCTCTTCGTCACGATCCCCCTGTCCCTGGTGGCCAGTGCTTACGTGTTCCGGGGGTTGCAGAAACAGTCGCCGCAAACGGAGTAGGCTCCGCCTGCGTGCCCGTGCCGGCGAGAATGTGGTCCCTGGGAGCTTACCTCCGGTCCCGCCATTCCTTGCGGATTTCAAACATGCCCCGCACGGGGATTCACAATCTGATCAACTCAGCAACGTGAGATCCTGTTTATTTTCCTTCAAGCAGGTCACGAAAGCGGTCGTCGGAACGGCCGTCATCCCCCGGCCCGGGGGAACGCTGCGAGCCGCCCTCTTTTCGGAGGAGCCTCTTGCATTCGGCCATGCGGGCCCTGTTTTCAGGGTCATCAGGATCGATGAGGGCATATCTCTGAAAATAGGAGAGGGCAGCCGTGTGATGCTTCTGCTGGAAATACCGCTCTCCGTGTTCACGGTAGAACTCCTTCATCTGCTCGATGCGCTCTTTGGCGACGGGGTTTTGGGGATCGGTAGCGAGGATCAGTTGATAGATGACGTAGGCGTTGTTGTTGACGGGGGTGGTGTAGCGCTTTTCCCGGAAGTGTTCGTCCGCCTGTTCCAGGAGTTGAGGAATGGGAAGCGTTGGAACCTGCTTTTGCTGGTAGGAGAGCCAGATCCGGCTGAGAGCTTGCTGGGCTTGGTCATAGACGGTGCTGTCCTCGGCGATGGCCGAGAATTCCCTGAGCGCCCCAAGATGATCGCCCGCCCTTTCCAATTGCTGGGCGGACTGAAGGCGGTAGAGATCAAGCCGATCCTGAACGGATTTTGACTGTTCCCCGGCCCCGTATTTTGCCAGGAACGCGGAGAGGTGTTGACGGGCTTCCCTGAGGTTGCCTGCCTCCGCCATCTGCTGGGCGTCATGGATGGCAATGCGGGAGAGGAGTTCGGTCACTTTCTGCAACTCCTGCGGGGTGAGCCTCTCCTGGAGGAGGACCCCCAGGGTGTTCCGGGCGGAAGGGAAGTCCCCTGCCTCGATTTGTTCCGCAGCGGTCTTGAACCTGTCCGCATAAGACGCCTCTGGTGACGTTTTCGGGGTTTGTTCCGGAAGTTTTAAGGGTGCCGAGAGCCACCGGTAGAGGCCGTAGCCCGACGCGGAGAGCAGGACGAGGGCAACCAGTGCGGCCGCCAGGAGTCCTCTTCCCCGTCCATTGAGGACGACCTTCTCCTCCCTCGTGGGGTAATCTTCGGGGCGGTCGGAGAGGAACGTCGCGCTGCATGCCCCGATACGAAAATGGTCTCCGGAAGCTAAGGGCTTTTCATTCACGGGCTGGCCATCGATAGTGACAGGGTTGGTGTAGGTCAGGCTCTTGAGAACATACCCCCCTTTTTCCCGCTCGATGACACAGTGTCTCCTGGAGACGGAGGGATCTTCCAGCCGAAGGTCTGCATCGGCGGCCCTTCCGATGACAAGCTTGCGCGTTTTCAAGGGATAGATCCTCGATTCCCCGCCGGGGGTGGCGATGACGAGCCTTGCACCCTCACGGGACGGTGAGCCGGCCTGGAAAAGGACTGTCTTTTCCTCCTCCGTGTCGACGGACGGGGCTTTTTCGGCTTCTTCACGTGCCGTGGCGTCCGTTTCTGACGCAACCGATGGGGTTTCTTCCCGCCGAAATATGAAGTCCGTTTTGCCCATGGTGACCTGGTCGCTGTCCACGAGGACGTGTCGATCCACTTTTCTGTTGTTCACAAAAATGGGATTGCTACCGGTATTTTCCAGAATGAACGCACCCTTGTCGAACGTCAGCCTCGCTTGCCTTCTGGATACGAAGCCGTCTGGAACCTGGATGTCACATTCCTCAGAGCGCCCGATCACATAGTCCCTGTCCTCCAAGGGATAGGAGGTTTCCGGGTTTTCCTTCACGATGAGCCTTGCGAGAAACATTCGGGGAATCCTTAACTTGGTTCTTTCATCAGAAATGCTCATGCTCAGAAGTGGTCTGCATGAAAACGCCGAACTCTTATCTAATTCTATTTCATATGGAGTCTCTTTTGAAAGACGAAAGAGCGCATTTCTTCACGCAATGGAGCAATCGGCGCCGGAACACTCCCGGAAATATCACCCGGAACAAGGGGATTTGCATTTCGGGGCCTGTTACGACCGGGAAAACAGTGGGGGATGAAATTGCTTGACTACGCCTCCACCTCAGATACATTTTCATTTTGGTTATGGTTAAATGATTTCTGCATCTGCAATTCCGGGGCTTTTTCGTGCGTGAGTCCTCAGGGGTCACCTGAAATTGGACTGGTTTGACACACAGAGAATTTTGCTCAGCTCCGGCATTGGCTCGATTCAACAGCTTATGCCCCGCTCATAACGGGCTTCGCCGGCAAGGCGTTCCGTGGAAAAAGCTTCGCTGCATCGAGGTTGGAAGGAAAACGCTCCCCTATGAAATACGGCCGCTACGAGACCCTGAGGGAATTGGGCAAAGGTTCGATGGGCGTCGTTTACCAGGCGCATGATCCTCAGATCGACCGCATCGTTGCCCTCAAGGTTCTGCGCCAGGACCGTCACTCCAGTGAGGCGTTTGTGCGGCGGTTCGTCAAGGAGGCGAAAGCCATCGGCCGCTTGTCCCATCCCAACATCGTGACGGTCTACGATGCCGGAGATGACCAGGGGACCATCTACATCGCCATGGAGTTTCTCGAGGGAAGACCCCTCAACGAACTCTTGCAGGAAAAAACTTTTAGTTACGATGAGATCCTGGACTTGGGAATTCAGGTGGCGGAAACCCTGGATTATGCGCACAGCAAAGGAGTCATCCACAGGGACATCAAGCCGAGCAACATCGTGGTCCAGCCCAAGGGGCAGGTGAAAATCACGGACTTTGGCATCGCCCACATCGAAGACCCTTCGGCCACCTTGCAGACCCAGGACGGCGAAATATTGGGGACTCCCGCCTATATGTCACCCGAGCAGGTTCTGGGGCATGCCATCGACGGGAGATCGGACTTGTTTTCCCTCGGGGTGATCCTCTACGAGTTGAGCACGGGAAAAAGACCTTTCGGCAGAGAAGGCAAGACCCTGGTGACGCTCTTCAACGAGATCGTCCATTCAGAGCCTGCTGAGCCCGCCCAGTTGAACAATGAAGTGGACCCCAGGCTTTCACGGGTCATCATGAAGTGCCTGAGCAAGGATCCGGAAAATCGCTATTCCAGCGGCGAGGAACTGGCTTCGGCGCTACGCGCCTGCAAGGGATACGAGGAGACTCTGCTGAGGCCGGTTGCCCCTGCGGAAAAGACACCGGCGGAAAGCAAGGAGAAAAAGGGTAATCTTCCTCTCCTGTTCCTCCTTCTTTTACTCATTTCCGTGGGTTCTCTCCCTTTCCTGTTTCCTGGTTTTTGGGGCGAAGCCGTCAACAGGCTGCGCGAGGTGTTCAGGAAAGAGGAAATTCCGGTTAAGGTCGCCGTGCTCAAAATCAGGACTGCTCCGTCGGAGGCGGAGGTTCACGTTGACGGGGAGTCGGCTGGAAAGACCCCCCTAGATCTTCGGGTGCCCCTGGGAAAAAAATCCATCACGTTGATGATGCCGGGTTATAATGAATGGCATGGGGAAGTCCTCGCCGACCAGGAAATCGAGTACCCTCTCATGGTAGAACTCCGCCCTCTTTCCGATCTTGCCCGGCTCAAGCTGCAGAGCACTCCCCCTGGTGCCGAAGTTTTTGTGAACGGTGTGGGAGAAGGGAAGACACCCCTTGGACTTGAGCTTCCCCTGGGCAAGCATTCCGTGAGAATGCAGCTTGCCGGCTATGAACCATGGGAGGAGGCGGTCCTGCTGACGGAGGCAAGAGAGTATCCCCTGTCTGCCGAGATGAAAAAAATCGTCCGGCCCGGCCTGGCGACGGGCAAAATCGACACGAATCCAGCAGGAGCATCCGTTTACGTCAATAACGAACTGAAGGGAAAGACTCCCCTGGAACTTTCCCTTCCCCTCGGACAATACCACGTGCGCATGCAGCTGAGCGGATATCTGGACTGGGTAGATGTGGTGAAATGGGAAGAGGAGAAGGTTTATTCCTTGGGGGTGGAGCTGAAACCTGCTCTGGCCATGGCCACCCTACAGGTGGCGACGAGTCCCCCGGGGGGCGAGGTTTATGTGGATGGGAAACTGGAAGGGAAGGCGCCTGTGAAGGTGGAACTTCCCATGGGTCAGCGAAAGGTCCGGGTCACCCTGCCAGGCCATGAAGAATGGTCCACCGCTGTCGATATTCGCGAACCGAGGGAATATCCTCTGCAGGCGACACTCAAACCCTTGGTGAGGAAAGCCGAATTGCAGATTGACAGCAATCCCCAGGGGGCCCGAGTCTATCTCGACGGCGAATCTCAGGGGGTCACGCCGCTGAAATTGGCTTCCCCCGGTGGAAAACACACCATCAGGCTGGCCCTGGCGGATCACCAGGACTGGGAGAACACGGTTCAGTTGGAAGAGGGCAGAGAATATCCGTTCAAGATTGACCTCAAACCCTTGTCCACAGATGCCTTCCTTTCCGTCTTGAGCAATCCCCCGAACGCCAGCGTGTACGTGAACGGCGTGGCCAAAGGCAAAACCCCCCTCCGCCTGAGACTGTCTCCCGGCAAATATGAGGTGCGTATGAGCCTGAACAAGTACCGGGACTGGAAGAAAGAAGTACAACTGGTGGCGGCGCAGGAGTATCCGCTGGAGGCAAAGCTGACTCCTGCCCCCCCCCGGAAACCGACGGAGCAACCGAAGAAGCCTAGGCAATCCGGTGAGGTTCCGTTCAGGCCCCCTCCCCCTTCGGGAGACGACTGGGTGACGGGCCCTTACAAGGACCGGAAGATCAACGGTCAATGAGGACCGGACAGGCAGCTCATAGCGGAAACAAAGGAGGCAAGTCATGAAAAGGATTCTTTCGGCAGTGGTGTGTCTCATCCTGCTGGTGGTGACGGCAGGGAGTACCGGGGCCGCTCAGTCCAGACGCGGGGCCGGTTTGGGTGCAATTACAGGGGGGGCTGCGGGAGCCATCTTGGGGGGAGCCATCGGTGGGGATGCCAAAGGGGCTCTCATCGGGGCTGCAGTGGGGGCTGCAGTGGGGGCGCTCGCCGGTGCGATCATCGGCAATTACCTGGACCGGCAGGAGCGAAATGCCATGCAGACGGCCCAGGTGTATGACTATCAGCCGAGCCAGGGGGCTATGGTGCGAGTGGAGGATGTGCGCGTCGAGCCGGAGGTGATTGTCCCGGGCCGACCTTCAAAACTGGTGATGACGTATGCCATTCTCGAGCGCAACCCCTCTCGGCCCCTTCCCGTGACCGAGCGCAGGCAGATCATCAGTGGGCAGGAAATGCTCAAGGAGATCGGTCCCAAGACCGTTGACCGGGTGCCGGGGACTTACTATTCGGAGCAGGAGGTGACGTTCCCCAAGAATCTTCCCAGGGGGCACTATGCCATGAAGGGCGTCGTGGAAGCCGCCGGCAAGAGCAGCCAGCAGGAAGCCTTCTTCAAGGTCGCGCGCATTCCGACCGATTCCGGTTATGCATACAGGCTGGAGAGGATCCCGAATCCTTAGGCAGCGGGCGGCGGGGATCGTGAGGAGACAGAGTGCAAGGATCGAAATCTGAAGGAGGCCCATTTATGAGCAACAACTCCCTGGCGGGAATGAACGTTCAGGATTTCTTGACTTCAGTGAAGAATGCGGCGATCCAAGTGATCATGGACCCCATGGGTTTCTACAGGTACATGCAACGGGGGGGCGGATACGTGGAGCCGCTCCTGTTCATGGTGATCATGGGGTTGATTTCCGGGATTCTGCAGACCCTGCTGGGGGTCTTTGGGCTGGGGGTGTCGGGCACCCTGTTCGTCGTGGGAGCCTCCATCGTCCTGGTACCGATTCTTGTCGCCATCTTCGGTTTCGTAGGTGCGGCCGTCGTGTTCGTCATTTGGAAACTCCTTGGCTCCCAGCAGTCATTCGAGTGCGCGTATCGCTGTGTCGCCTACTCCGGTGCCATTTCCCCCGTGACGACCGTTCTCAATGTCATTCCTTACATTGGTCCCATCATCGGAATCGCCTGGATGACCTTTCTCATGGTTGTCGCCAGCGTGGAGGTCCATGACGTCGCTCCCAAAATGGCCTGGGCGGTGTTCGGGATCCTTGCCGTCCTCCTGATCCTTGGCTCCCTCAGCTCCCAGATGACCGCCAGGAAGTATGCGAAGCAGTTTGACAAGCTGGAAAAGGAAATGGGCAAAATCGAGGAAATGTCCCCCGAGGAGGCCGGAAGGAAGATGGGGGAGTTCCTCAAGGGGATGCAGGAGGGCATGGGAAAGCCGGGCAAGTAGGGCCCTTGTTTCATTCACCCCCTGGAGAAGGGGTTGGGTTAAGGACCTTTTCCAGGGGTGCCATCGGAATGGTTCTGCGCAGGGTCATCAGGAAGGGGTAGGGGGAATTCCCCTCGGGATCGAAGAACATCCGTCCCCCGTGATCGCTGATGATTTTATGGGCGATGTTGAGGAAGAGGCTGAGGCTCCAGGGCCTTCTTTTCAATTCCTGATCGTAGAGCTGGCCGGTGCATTTCTCCATCGCCGCCTCCCCTGCGAGGACGGCGATCTCCCTGCCATGGTCCTGAAGGGTGAGGGTGCAAGGGGACTCCTCCGGAATACCCGGCAGCATCTCTTTCAGAAGCAATGAAAAGGCATGGGTGAAGAGCTGCCGGTCCAAGGGAACCAGCAGTTGGGCGGTGCGGATTTCGAGAACCGGGTGGATGCCTTTTTCTTGCCAATGGTGGGCGCACTCCTGCAGGCACTGCCCGATGGCCTCGTCGATTCTCTCCAGGTGTAATTCCGGCTCGGGAAATCTCACAAACGCATCCACATCCCTCATGACCTGTTCGACTCGCTCAGCGAGTCCCAGGATCGTACGGAGTTTTTCTTCCCATGGGGAACCCCCCTCTTTTTGAAGCATTCTTCGAACAAGCCCCCCGATGCCCATGAGAGGATTCCTGATCTCGTGGGCCATGGCCTGTGCCAGCCTCATGTAGGCCGCCTCCCGCTCTCTCTGGATGAGTTTCGCTTCCGTTGCTCGCAGGGTTGCCATCGCCTGGTCGTAATGCTCCTTCAGCTGGGACCACAAGCGGGCGTTTTCCACGAGAGGGGCAAGGATGAAGGCGATGGTCTTCAGGAGTTCCAAGTCTTTCTCATTGTATGCGCCGGGGACATTGCGATCCAGATAGACCAGCCCGTAGATCCGCCCGCGATAGATGAGAGGGGCGCAAAGGGCGGACCTGATTTTCAAGGCGATGACGCTTTCCTGCTCC